>RAYQ01000052.1 GCA_003612395.1 Parablautia intestinalis | reverse complement strand
TTACCCGATATATGCAGAAAACCACGCCGCTGAAAAGCGGCGTTGCTTTATTCTGTGGCGTATGGTTTGACGCTTACTTTTTACCCTACCAATTTATCAGCTTTATGATTTTCATACAGAAATTAAAGATGTATGATTGATTATCGGTCATGAATAGGCTGGCACATGAATTAGCTGTATATGGGGTAGGGGGTATGTTTTCATCCAAAAAATCAAATCCCATATATAAGGGTATACCCCTGTATAAAAATACGTCCTCTAATAATGCCGATAATCTAATGTACACGTTAGAATTTCAGATGCAACGTCATTATCAAAGCAACTTATCGCCTATGGCTATTCTATCTGAAATTTAAAGATATATCATTGATTATTAAAGAAGAAAGTGGCTATTTGAAATTATAAACTTATAAAACATTTTTAATCACACCTCGAAAATCACATTTATTCTTTAAATACTCAAATTGCTTTTGGTCAAATGTCGCTTTCTCTAATTTCGCATCTTCAAGGTTTATATCTTGAATTTTTGCTAACGATAAATCTGCCCCCCGCAAATCTACTTCTTTTAAATTTGCTTCTCTTAAATCCGCTTCTCTTAAATTTGCGCCTTTCAAATTTGCTCCATATAAGTATGCTCCTGTAAGATTTGCACCTTCTAAATTTGCTCCTTCTAAATATACATCTTTTAAATACAAACCTTTTGTTAAACTTAATACTCCATCATTATCTTTTTCCCCCGCTCTTAGAATTGCTCCTTTTAGATTTAAGTGGCTATTTCTATTATATCTCAAATATCCAGCAATTGAATTGTCAAATTTTAGGTAATCAACTTTCCATAAGTGAAGAATTTCCAACATATTAGAAAACACATCCATTTCTCGTTTAAATGCATTCTTATAATTCTCCTTTGTATAATAGATCATTCCATCCTGTAACATTAATTTAAAAGCTTTATCCATTGCATTAAATTCTTTATTTAATTTACTATTTATAATTTTAAACCCTAAAAATTCAAGTACCTCATTAGTTATACTATTGTATTTAAATAAATATCCCAAAATTTTTGCCAATTCATCTGTAGATGAATCTATTGCTGTTAATAATGATGAAAAAATATATTCTGAAACAAAATATTCATATATAGACTTATGGATAAATTCAACATTAATTTCCGTATTTTCAAACAAATGCTTTATTGGAAATTCCAAAACACTCACTTTATCCCCTTGAAACTCCAATTCAGGAACATTGCAATCATCCATTTTTAGACTTAAACTATTATTTTCAAACATCAAAAATGCAACTTTCTGCAAAAAAGATAAATATGATTTTATATTCTCACCATTTCTTAATACTTGTACGCCTTTATCATATCCCAACCCGTCACAAGAGAATCTATCAAATATACCTCCCTTTTCCGCAAAAATACGATTATACAACTCTGGTTTTGTAGGATTCTCGCTAATATCTATATTAGACATTACCGCCATATATAAAATTACTGGTATTCCTAAAACCTCTAAATTGGGTTCTATTCTCTCTCGCTTTTTTAAAACATCACCTGTGATAATTTTAACAAAATCTTCTACTCTCTTAATATCAAATTTATTAAGTATAAGAACATTATGAAATTGAGATGAATCAATATAACCTAATCTTGATGTAATAATACACTTAAAATTTTCAAAGTCTTTAATATCAGCAAAAAATTCATTAAGTAATCTATCACGAATATTTAACGCTTTCATCTCATCAAAACCATCTAATACTAATACCTTGCTTTCCAAATCTTCTTCTTCACAATCAAGTTTCTTACAAATTGCTTCTAATAGTTTCTTTTCCAATATAACTTTTTTCCAGTCCCGAAATCTCAAGACAATAATTCTTTCATTATCTTTATACTTATTCGCAATCCATGAAGTTATGGTTGATTTTCCAATTCCTGGAACTCCTGTTATGAGCATAGTAGATGTTTTTCCAAAATTTACAAATTTCTCTATTATCTGATCTAAAGTATCATTATCAGAAAACCTTATTCGCTTAATACTTTTGTACATTTCATAGTCAGGCACGATATAAGCATCTTTCAAAGTTATAGGATTTTCATCATTATCAATATGAAGAAATAATCTGTTGTTCCAGTTAGCAATATAGTCTTCTTTTTTATTATTTTTAAACTTTTTCTTCTCATCAGATGTATTTTTTGTTTCATTGCATTGCATATTCATTTCTTGAATTTGCTCTAAAATCACTAATAATAAATTTAGCACAATTTGACTATTATAATCTAAATTACCAAAATTTTCTTTCATATAATCAGATATTTTTTGCAATCCTATCATGACATCATCAACAGAATTACTTATATGTATCAAAACATCACTTTCAAAATTTTCACTTTCACGCACTAATTTAATTAATGCTTCCGCAACTTCAAATAAGCATCTCTTGATCTCTCTTTCATATTCTATATAATCATTTTTACACTCACAATATTTATTCCATAAAAAAGCACTAAAATTCATACTGTCATATTTGCATTGTCTAAGTACTTCATCAGTAATTTCAACTTTTGACAATAAATCCTTTATCTCAGTTACTACATAATCAATAATATCTTCTGAAATTCCCATAGATTTCATATTCTCTTTGGAAAGAATACTAACAATTTTAGATTTTGCCCCATTAATAAAATCAGTAATCTCATTTATGCCTTTTTCAGATATTCCATCTATCGAAATTCCTATTAGTTCTTTAGCTAATCCATTCCCAAATTTATCTTCTGTTACCGATTTTAATACCGCTGATACAATACTAACTGCAATTCCCATTCTCTTATCCCCTTGTGCATCAAATATTTATCTAAATTATATCTACATCAATCGTTTATTTAATGATAACACATATACGAGTTTTACTCTATAATTATTAGATAAAAATGGGTACACTGCTAAATCGTAAAAAAATAAGGCATACCAGATAAGTCACCCTATCCGATATGCCTTATAATAAATCCCCCCTACTCTACTAACCAATCAACTAAAATACGTCTTATTCCGTTCCCTCTTTACCGATTCAATCCCCTTATCCATCAATCTTCTATTCCGATCCATAAAAGCATCCCATGATTTACTATCTTCTTCTTTTTTCTCCGCATTCCTGAAGCCTTTGTTTACTGCACTTACCATCTCTTTTGTTCTGTATGCTTCTTCTGACTTTCTCTGTACACCCTCTTCATGGATATTCTGTAAAATCTGATTATGTTTCTCTTTCTGCTGTTCTTCTCTTGCCATTGCTTTTTCAATATAAGAATTGAGAAGATTACTACTCTGCTGCACTCTTTCCCTCTCGGCTTCATCCCGTTTATCCATTTCAATCCTGTTTGCCCTTAACCTGTCACGTTCTTTGCGGTCACGCTCCGCACATACGGATTTAATCATGTTTAATGATGATTCTGTTGTATTCGTTTTGTTCATTGTAAAAAATCCTCCAATCTTAATATCTCAATAAGTTCTTTTCTACTTCCATCTCTGCTTCAAGCTGTACTCTTTTTTCATTGATTCTGCATAATTCCTGATTATCACGGTTGATATGCGCTATGGTTTCCTCCGTATCTAAACGGTGAAACTTCTCCGCATATTCATCCTCAATCAGTCTGGTTTTAATTCTTCTTTCAAAATCTGTCATAGTTAAAATGTCCTCCTGTAATTTAATCATCAATTTCAATCTTCCAGTCCATCATTGCTTCATATACCTTATCTGGTATAACATTCCTATACTGTCCCGCTATATCCTTAATAAAATCTTCTTTATATTCCTTATATCTGGCAAAAGCAGATTCAGCCGTATCAAATGTCCCTAATTTAATCTGCCTACCCATGAATGACATTTCAGCGCGGTATTTCCCCTTACTCTTATCAAAATGAACGCCTAAAGGAAAATCACCCCTGTTTTTCTTACCATTCAGAAATAACGTATTGACTGCATGAGGCACAAAACAACATGTTTGCGGACTATACACTTTATTCCCTTTGAAAAGAATATCCTTATCCAAATCCAATATCATACCAGCTATCTTATTCTGGTCATACCACACCTTGAAATTATTGTAATTCAGCCATTCCTCACAAACTGTACATCCTTTATATTGTGGCTGTTTCTCGTGGAATTTTGCATTATAACATCGGTTAATCATATCATGCCATTTCAAATAAGATTCTGATGTACAGTCTACATTCTCACTCCCACGATAACCGATACCGCACATAACAGGCTCCATTGCGCTTCTGCTCCAATCATCAGGCTTGTATCTTATATCATTCATTACCTTTAAGATAAATTCTTCTGAATCATCGCCTGTTTTATTAAAATGATTTTTTACAACCCTATATTGTTCCTGGCTTAATGGATATAGGTTTCTGTAGTAATGATCCTGCTTATCAAATCCGCTGTGCCATATGTAAACATTATTCGCTTTATCAGGATTCACAATAAATTCTTCTACTACTGCTTTAGCCGCATATAAATGTACGCTTTTATATATCCATTTTCCATCATAAAATACATTCTCCCTTAACGAATAGAATAAAGCTCCATATTTATCATAACTTCCTTGTAACAGGTTATATTTACCATCCGAAAACCTGATTACCCTTCCATAATTTGATAACCATGTCTTCTTATAGTCCATCAATTTTACAAAGGTTTCATCTGTCCCTAATGGAATAAACTTAAAATGTGAAATATCCAGTATTCTTTCAGGCTTAATATCTTTGTAGTGCCTATGGATCAGTATTTCCAGATTATCCGTAAATTCAATCTTATTCTTTTCCTCCAAATATTTACGCTGATATTTATATTCACACTCTTTACATTGACTTAAATAATATGGATTATAAAACTGCCCCTTTACTAATCTGAATTTTTCTATTGGCAATATCCTGCCACATTTCTTACATATTTTTGTTGTTTCAATTTCTGATACTCTTGTATTGCTCATTGTTAATTTAGATACTTCCTTTCGATATGTCTTTTAGATAACTCAGCACCAAATTGTGCCAAGTTAATAATTGAGCATCCCGATTGTATGCTCCGATTCCTATTCATAATAAAAGAGACAATACGACTGATTCATACTGCCTCTGTAAAATGCTGTATTCAGTTGTAGGTTTTCGTTCTCAATGACGAAAACTCAATTCTGCGAAACCGTAATATAGCGGCACCAAAACGGGAGACGCTGATTTCCTCCACTTGTGGGGAATATGATCCAAACCTTTTAAAGTGTTTGCTTGATTCTGTAAAAAACTCATCCCCTTATAGGCGATGGGTTTAAACCAATCGCAAAGTTTTATAAGCAAACGTTTTAAAGCGTTCGCTATCACTTTCACCAAACATCATGTATATTGAAATTAATTTGATTACTTTGCCTGAAAATGATATGAAACTTCAATTCATTTAAATAATGTGGGTATTCAGTAAAGATTTATAAGACTTATTCAAAACAACCGTACCTATAAGTACACATCAATTCCCCGCGGGGAACCACCGTTCCACGGGTCTACGGTGAAATACCGTATACCTTAAATATTCATAATGGCAACAGGCATCCTATAACTTTACAACGTTGTCCACAGCGGACAACACTTTCCACTTTTATGGAATCTGTTTGAACCGAAATCGTATGATTTATCTTGAATACCAAAATGGTACTCGAGTCAGATTCCCATGATAGGAATACGATCAGAGTGTCATTATAACCTTCTGATTTTCATGTTAAAAACTTTTTCACTTGATTTTCGATCTTCACCATGCGATTTTTAATATGCCAAATGAAAAACTTTTTAATATGCCATTGTCACAATGAAGGTAACTAACAGTGACCTTCACTTGAATGGATAAATTTGCCCAAACAAGTATAAACCGTGTTCTTCAAAGGATACGCCTATAATGAGTATGTCGTGAAATACGACACACTTAATGAGATAAGTGTAAAATCGCACTTATAAGGAGTACCCCCCAATTTTAGGATACATACAATATAGTCACCCTTGAAAGTATGTAACATTTTGTTACCCACCGAAAACAAGTGTCCACTATGGACACAATACAGCTTTTTCTTTTAAGGTATGTCGTGAAATGCTATAGCCCTATTAATCTACTTTGTCAATTCTGTTGAAGCTATCAATACAGATCATCTATATCAATACAGTCCAAATCTTTTCCAGTAACACAAAATATCCCATGATTACTATTATCATGAGATTCATCATCTGCTATATCTGAAATTTTCAGATTTTGCTCTTTGTCAGCCGAAACTTTCGGTTCACCAATTCTGACGCTTGGCGAAAAATTATTAGTCTCTATATAATCAGGTTGAACCTCACCCATTACAGGCATATTCAATATTTCTTCTATGGAATAATCATTCTTCATTGAAACAGGTTCTCCCCAATTATCATCAACAGATACAGCATTGGCCAGATTTTGTTTTCGCTTCTCCATACTTCTTTTCTTATCAGCTATTCTATTGACATAAGCTACCACACATGGAATATCGTCAAACAGATCTTCATTCTTAATCTTGCCAATAATATCATCATAGACAACAGTACCTTCTTCTATTTCCCTCAACTTTTTCTCATTGCAAAGGTTCTTATTATGAATATATTTATATGTTCCAATCAATTCTGCATCCAAAAAATTATCTATGTACTTATCAAAATCCTTAACCAGTAAATTGAAAATAGCAGCATATCTTTTATTTATTTTGGATTTTTCTGCTTTTACAAGTGTTTCTGTCTCCTTCAGATTATAAGTAGCTACATATTCATTTGCAAACTGGATAATCCATTGCTTATCCTCATATCTGCCATAATGATTAGAAAAACTCATAATCTGTCCTGTTTTCTTATCCTTCTTATTCTGGCTATGGCGATAAGTATAAATCATTTTCTCAGTTTCAAGGATGGAATTATACTCAATGATACGCGCTTTTGTTGTTCCACACCAATCAGCCAATGTATCCAGTGTCATAAATCCAACAAAATCGGTATGAGCACCATAACAATCAGAATGGTCATATGTACCTTTATCATAGCAGATAGAACTAATCAGGATGATAAAATATCGTAGTATTGCAAAGTTATCTTTCTTTGTATCAATATTCATTATCCTATGCACCTCTTCAAGTGTGATAACTGTATAGAATATGCCTTTTCCTGCATTCTGTTCAAAATGTAAATTGCTCATATCAATAATAAATTCTGTATTGGAAATGGAATCTACCTTTTTTATCAGTCCTTTTTCTACCAGTGAATCTAAAGAAGATTTGATATGATTCAAATATCTTCTTGAAATCTGTAAATTCTTATACAATTCAAAGACAACTGAATTATAATCAACATACTGTAGTTCTTTTTGAGAATCATATAAACTTCTCAACGCTACATAAACAGCTACCTCATAGTCGCTTAAATTTGTATCTCTTATGACTGCATTATTTAAAAACAATTTCTTCATAATAACTTTCGTTCCTTTCAAAAATCAAAATAGAATATTGAACAATCATTAAAATATTTAAGGAGTACTTAATTACGGTAGTAATTGAGTACGCATTTATTAATCTTATATAATAGGATTCATCATATATAATAACAGTATCAAGTTGTACATTTTCATGTACACTTTTCCCCTTTCCAGTGGAGTAGAATGTACATCAAACTGTACGATTTGATACCACGGTGAAATTCCACAAATATTTCATGACATTCAGCATATAAAATCTACTCTTGTATCTGTTCATTTTGTTTGTTTTCCAATGCTATCAAATCCAATGTATTGAAATATCCAGGTGTTCCAGAGAATACCAGAAAGAATCCTCCTGACTTTGGATTTATGCCACAACCAATAGGAAACATCCCCTTCTTAATCAACTGATTACTCTGTTCAATGTTATAGTTGTAAATTACTTTTTTCTTATTCATAGATAAAGCCTCCTCTAAATAATCATCAAAATAATACTTCTATTTTTTATTTCTCTTTTTCTATGTGACATCCCATTTTCGGGACATCACATAATTACTCTTCTACAAAAACTTAACAAAAATTCATTATTTGACTTTTGAATCTTGTTACACTCTCTGACCAGAAATGTTAAATTTTTATATTGTAATAAGGACTGAACATTTCATTCAGCCCTTATCATTCTTTGAAATATTCAATTTTTATACAATGGAATTATTGTGTAGATACACACAATCGACATAGTTAATAGTTAGAATTTCTTGAATTTCAGTTTTACAGATTATTTTGATTGCCTTGTAATGGCAATTATCTTAATCAATATGTTTATTTCGGCAGCAGTCCTCTAATAACAATCATCTGCTACCAGATAATCAACCGCTTTCTTTATCCTCGCCATCTCATTACTATATATCCTGTATGCCGCATTTTTCGCTAATTCTACAGAATCATACTTGTCAGGCTGTAATCTCCTAAGACTGCCTTTACCAAAACAATATAAAAGATATTTATCTTCTTTTGGTTCATGATTAATCCTGAATTCCATTTTGATCACACCGCATAAATTGATTTCACAATGACTGTATATAGTCACACTATCTGATATAATATCTTTCCATTCTAAATCCTTGAACTGCATATAATGTCTCCTATGCTAATTTTTTCTTAACGGACACCATTCAGGGCTTCTCTTCGGCAACTCATTTACACTTAACTTCCCCATATCGTCAGTTCTGTCTTCGTGGTCACAATAATAAATTTTCTTACCATAATCATACTTTCCCATAAATTCACATTCAGCGCAATTCTGTATTCTATTTTCTATTAATCCCATATGTATTTATCCTTCCTCTCTCATTTCCTCTATCTTTTTGGACAATGCCCTGCTTGGATAAAACTTCATCTTTTTATGTTCTGGTATGATACACTCGCCTCCTAATGGCAATCTACTCTTTCTTCCCTCCAAGGTTTTCATCTCGAACCTTCCAAAATTGTTGAACATCACTTTTTCATGCTCACTCATATAATCAATGAGTGTTTCCATAAATAATTCAAGTCCCCTTCTGGCTTCTTTCTTGGTAATGCCGCCTGTTTCTGCCATCCTGTCTATAAATTCTTTTTTCAATACTGACACTTTTTTATCCTCCTAACTTCTCACTGAAAATCCATGACTTTTTAAATAATCTATCGCCATTCTTAAAAGTTCCCCGTTTTCTATCGTCTCACGCATTGTATCATCCCATACATGCGGCTTGTGCTCTACTTCCAGTCCCCCATGCGTACCTTGATTGGCGAACGTTGCTACCTGAAATCCGGTTGCATTTACATAATTGTTCATACTTTCATAATCAATATATACACTTGCTTTCACGCCGCCTTTATATGGATGTGCATCTACTTTTACAGCTGAATGGAGGAAATCTTTTGTCCTTTGGTAGGATTTAGGATCATATCCTGAATAATAATCCTGTAAAAAATAGTTCAACGTTTCATAAACCCGTTCTGCTAATATGTCAGTCATTTGTAATAATGTAGGCTGTAAGGCTCTTGCAAGCTCATTTATGTTTCTTATGTGTTTTGCCATATCTTCTTTTCCTTTCCGGTGCCTCAATCACCATAATATTTTTTGCGTTATAATCGCTTCTGTCATTTTGGAACGGTTTAAAGAATACATAATAGCCTGTGTCAATGTACTCTCCGTTAAGTTTTGATTGATGGACAAAATATGTATTTCCATCTTCACCTCTGATAAATCCGAATTTCCTGTCATGCAGGTATCTTGTTACCTTTCCGTACAATAATCAGACCTCCTTTTTGATTTACTATTTGAAATTTGTTATTGGACATGAAATCACTGTTTTAAGTTATACATAGAAGATGTTGCGAGCTGCATTTAAAATGCCTCTGTAAGGCTCTGATAGGCTCATACAGAGGTTTTAAGAATGGTTGTGTGGATTTTATTGAATTGGTTATTTAGGCACTAAAATAAGCCCACTATTGGTCATATTTCTATAACTAATAATGAACTTATGCATGTGTCCAAATATAAAATTATCATATTAAGGCTCTAAACAATTCATTTTGTGTAAAGTTTGTGTAAATCCTCTTATACACACCTCGCAAATGCCCTGTTTATCACGTTTTCAGAAATGGGAATTTCACCCTGCCCCGAAGAACTTTTCTTTATTTACGTGTATTAGAATATCACGAAAATACTGTAAGATCAAGGGGGTTGGAGAATTTTTCTTTATTATCAGTATTTTTATATAGCTTCATTTTATAATACATTTTCATCGAATTCAAGAAATTAGCAGCTCTGACAGTATCTCTCGCTGCTATCTCTTATTTATACTTTTTTACGGTATTCTTTATAAGTAATAATATCATGGGATTCATTGCGATAAACACTAGCATTTTGCAAATCATATTTTTCTTCCAAATAAGAAATCTGGTTCTCATCGAAAATTGTATTATTTAAAATTGCATTATTCAGTACGGTTTCCCTTAAATCTATTCCTGCTACATTTATCCCGCTTAAATTCGCACAGGTTAAATATGCTCCTTCCAGATCCTTTTCCGCTTTATCTTCTTCCTCTTTATCGTATCTCCAAAATTCCCTTGGCTCTGAATAAAATAAAAATGCTTCGCTCAAATCTGCCTCGTCTAAAAATGCCCTTCCAAAATTTGTATTTATCAGAATTGCTTCCTTTAAATCTGCCCCTCTCAAATTTGCTCTATATAAATTTGCCCAGCTTAACGATGCTTTTTTTAAAATTGCCCCTTTCATATTTACATTTACAAAATTAGCTCTCTCCAATCTGGCCCCTTCTAAATCTGCCCCTTCCAGATTCGTTCCCTCAAAATCCGCATCACGGAATTCACATTTTTTCAAATTTGCATTATTCAGGCTTGTATTTACAAAATTAGCTCCCAAAAAATTGGCTTTCTCCAGATGTGTATCATTAAAATTTACATTATTTAAGGTTGATGCACTAAATTTCGGTTCAATAAATATGCATTTTTCAAAATTACAATCTACAATGTCAATTCTCGAAAAATCGATTTTAGGTAAAATAAAGCATTTAAAATCAATTGATCTTATTTCTCCGGAATTATCCTTTAATAAATTATTTATAAAGCAGGAGCTCCTTTCTATAATAAAATACTCTAGCATTTCATATCCGCTGAATCCGTTTGATACAATTACTTTGCGAAATTCAAAGTCTTTATATGCCTTTTCGTACAGAAAAAATTCCAGAATGCTTTTGTGAGCAAATTTATAATCGCCGCCAGCGTTCCTATTTAGTAAAGACCGTGATTTTGCTTCAATACCCCGTAAGTTAATACTATACTCTTTACATAAATTCTCAATCTGTGTTCCTCCTATGTAAATTGTCTTATTTAAATACATATATTCCGCTGCCTTTTCGGAGAACTCATATAAAAGTTTATTATTTTTCAGCGCTTCTCTTTCTATCCATTTGCGTACCAGCTGCTCATAGATTTCATACACGTTGTCATATTTCCTTTCAGTATCTTCCAGCAAATCATCTATGTAGGATAGCAGCATAGGTCTTACGACCAGCTGTGGACAATTTAATATTAATTTGAATGAACGTTCAAACTTACTTTTTTTAAAGGGATAATATTTCTTTTTTAAATACATGCGTATTTCAGAATCCCTGAAAGGTAAGATATAATATTTTTCAAATTCTACATTTTTCTTTCCGACCCCAAATTTCATTTTCCCGGTAATTCTGGGCTCATTTTCACTATCAGGAAAGAACTGGGTTCTGCAGGTCATAATCACTTTAAAGAATAGCTCTGTTTCATTACAGATCTCCGTTAACCGTGCAATATAATCTTCCATTGCACGTGTATCTTCATCAAAGCAATCCAAAAGCAATATTGTTTTCTGTTTATTTTTAACCTTTTTTATCTCATCAAGTGCCTGCTTTTGAGATAAAGGAATTAAAATTATTTTATACCTTTTCAATATTTTTCTTTTATATTTAAAAAACAGCTTCAGTAAAAAAGTGGTTTTTCCCATTCCCGAATCAGCTAAGATAATAAAATACTGCGAATCGGGATTTTTAAATTCCTTCATAAAAAATGGAATTAATTCAAACCCAGACTCATCGTCAATTTCTTCCTGATCACAGGGGTCTGTGCCGGTTCCCCTTGTAGGAACATAATTTTTTATAGCTTGTTTGGTCTGCCTGTCTAAAACGAAATATTTTAACTGATTATGTCTTACCAAGAAACGTATTAAACGTATCGCCAAAGAAATTACAGTCCCCCCAATAAGGACTATGATGCTTATAGTTGAATCAATGTTAGAGATGTTATTCCAAATCCATGAAAAAAATTTTAAAATATATTCCGTCATATTTATTCCTGCTTTACACTATAATAACAGATGTCACGTTTTCCGGCCACCCGTATGTTAACAAACGCTGTCGCACTTTTCCAGCCAGCTTTGTAATAAAATAGTATAATATTGCTTTTTACAACTTTCAACAAAAAATGCATTTTAAAATCGCAAAAAAATAAGATTAAACCAGACATTCTATGTGATGCAACTTATAGTTATTTACTCAAACTTCCCACACTCCAAACCAGCTGAAAACCTTTAAATTTCTGGCTTTGGATGCAAATATATTTGTACAT
>RAYQ01000004.1 GCA_003612395.1 Parablautia intestinalis | reverse complement strand
ACAGGTACTAATAGGCCGGAAGCTTAACCGAAAAGATGGAAGGATGTTAATCTGGTGTCCGGTTTTGAGGGCATGGCATATAAAAAGCAGTTTAACTGCTTTTTTTTATTGTTCGAAATGAATATATATGTTATAATTTGCTGGAGGGTATATAAAACGGCTAAATTGCTTATTAAGTATATAGCAATAGAGCCTGTTAAAAGGATGAGGTGAAGGAAATGGATACGAAGATTCTGCTTGAAAATGGAACAAATGAATTAGAGGTTTTAGAGTTTGTTGTGGATGGAAATGCTTATGGGATTAATGTTGCGAAGATTAAGGAAATTATACCTTATCAGGCAATAACACCTGTACCCAATTCGCATCCAAGTATTGAAGGCATTTTTATGCCTAGAGATACAATGATTACTGCAATTGATTTAAAAAGCTGTCTGCAAAGAGGTGTATCAGAGGCAGGCGGATTATTTATAATTACGAACTTTAATAAATTGGATATAGCTTTTCATGTTGATGCTGTACGGGGTATACACAGAGTGTCATGGAAAAGCATTATTAAGCCGGGGTCAACGGTTTCAAGTGCGGAGGAGAGTATCTCTACGGGAATTGTTAAACTGGATAACAGATTAGTTATTATTCTTGACTTTGAGAAGATAGTGACAGACATTAATCCGGAAACAGGTTTAAAGATCAGTGAAATTGATGAAATGGGTGTTAGAGGCAGAAGTAATATTCCAATTCTTATTGCAGAAGATTCCGTATTGTTAAACAGATTAATTGTGGATTCACTTAAGCAGGCCGGATATGAAAATCTTACACATACGGCAAACGGTCAGGAAGCCTATAATGTTATTCTTGAAGCTAAGAGAAACGGTACTTTGAAAGAAACAGTACAGTGTATTATTACGGATATAGAGATGCCTATTATGGATGGACACAGGCTGACTAAGCTTGTAAAAGAGGACGAAGAAACGCAGAATATTCCTATTATTATTTTCTCATCTCTTGTAAATGATGAAATGAAGAGAAAAGGTGAGTCTTTAGGGGCAAACGCACAATTATCCAAACCCGAAATAGGAAATTTAGTAAGAGTGATAGATGAATTGGTTGCGCAGACAAATTAAAGCTTCTCATAAAGAATATGTAAAGCGGAGCCGGAAGTAATTCCGGCTCTTATTACAATAAACTGACTTATAAAGTTAGCGGTGCAGGAGAGAAATTAAGGTATATATGGCTTTGTGCGATAAGGCAACGTGAGACAGGGATAAAGATGAAACAGGTTATTGATAAAATAAATGAGGCGGATCTGGTGCTGGTTGGCCTTGGGGAAGAGCTGGATATACTCACCGGGCTTAAAAATGATCCGGAATATCAGAAGAAATTGGAAAAAATAAAAAAATCATGGTTAATTCCTTATATTGAAAAAGTAGAAATAGAGAAGCGAACGGAGGAAAAGAAGGCGTTTTATAGTCAACTGGCCGATTGCTTAAAAGGCAAAAATTATTTCATTGTTTCAGTTTGCATGGATAGTAAAATTCATGAGGCTGGACTGGATGAAAGGCGTATTGTTGAGCCCTGCGGCGGATATGGAAAGATGCAGTGCCGTGAGAAATGCAGTGATGAACTATATGATGTTCCTGAAAAGATTTTGCATCAGATAAGAGATTGGCAAATGCTCTCATGTTCTGAAAGACAGCTGAAGGATTTGGAAGAAATAGAGGAACCTATTTGTCCACATTGTGGCAGACCTTTGGTTTTCAACAATGTAAAAGCTTCAAATTATGTGGAAGAAGGATATTTAACGCAGTGGTCCGCCTACAAAAAATGGCTGCAGGGGACAGTGAACAAAAGGGTTTGTCTTCTTGAAATAGGAGTTGGAATGAACTATCCTACGGTCATAAGATGGCCTTTTGAGAAAATTGCTTTTTACAATCAAAAAGCAGAACTTTTTAGAGTGCATAGCAGATTGTACCATCTCACGGAGGAAATTCAGGGAAAAGGGCACGGTATATGCCAAAAGCCGGAAGAATTTATGAATAAATTAATGAAAAGAAAGTAGGGGATTGCAGAATGGATACAGATGAAGAATATTTGGATGATTTATTGGAGAGTATGACCAATAATGAACAGCAAAACAGAACTATGAACGATGCCATGCGGGATGTAAAGAGGATTTCAAATGAGGTAAAGGAAATTACCAAGGCGGCCGATATTCCTGAAATAAAAAGTGATACTGTTTCCAGTGATTCTGACGATTGGAAGGCCAGTCTGGATGATATTCTGGCACAGGTTGATATGCAGGATGAGACGGATGAGCCTGAAGATGACGATTTGGCACAAGCAAAGGACGTGACACAGGCAAATGATCTGACCCAGGATGATTTGGAGGAGCTGATTGAATCAATGGATTCAATGGAGATCGATACGCAATTTGAAGGTGATGGAGAACTTGATGAAGATCTTGCGAATTTATTTAAAGAGAACTTTGATGCTGTAAATTTAAATAGTACACATGCAGATTCAGATTTTGAAGGTGATAGTCTGAAGGAGTCAGATTCTGTGGATATTGGCTCAGACAATGGCAGACTTGCTGGTTCGGATACTGAGGTTGGAAATTCTGCTGATACTAATTCCGGGAATGTTTTAAATATGGAAAAAAAGGATGTTACGGATTTAATTGATAATATGGACGGTGCGGATGCGGATCTGGCGGAAATTAATGGTCTGCTAAAAAATGCAGAGAGAAATGAAAGTGTAAATGACGATATCCTGGAATTGCTTGAAAGTGTCAGGGCAGATAATAGTGAGGATGGGGACGACTCGGCTTTTGATATTTTTGATGAGCATGAACTGAAAGAAGTTTTGCGTGACGGAGGTCAATACATTAATTCGGCCGAGGAATTGGAAAGTATTCCGGAAAAACCCTCAAAAAAGAAAAAGCGTGGAAAGAAAGAAAAAAAGAAAAAGGAAAAACCTGAAAACGGGGGCGGCTTAAAAAAGAAATTATTTGGAAAGAAAAAGAAAGCCGAGGCTGCGGACGAGGAGGAACTTTCCGCGGATACAGATAAGGAAATGCAGGGGAAAACAAGTGCTTCAGATAACGGTGCTGCTGATCAGGAAGATATTATAAGGCAGAAGGAAGAAAAGAAACCCGGTTTCTTTTCAAAACTGAAAGGTCTTCTGGAAGAGGAAGAAGGCGAATCTTCGGAAAATCAGGATAATGTGGGAGGCCTGAAAGAAATAAATGAGGCAGAGAGGGAAGAAATAAAGAAGGAGGCTCAGAAAAAGAAAGAGAAAAAAGAAAAGAAAGGTAATAAAAAAGAAAAGGCAGCATCCAAAAAACCTGAGAAGAAAAAGAAAGCAAAGAAAGTAAAGAAGGAAAAGGCACCCAGAGAGGTGGTATTTGAGAGACCTATACTAAGCAAAAAGGTCTTAATACTGCTTGTTGCACTTTGCGCAACACTGCTTGCAAGCATTTTTATCTTAAGCAGTCTTCTGCCTGATTATGAACAGCGGCAGAGAGTTCGCAGTGCTTATCAGGACAGAGATTATGAGACGGTATACAAATTTTTGTATAATAAAAATCGTAACAGCAATGAGACAATTATGTATGATCGGGCGGAGCTTATCTTCAAGCTTGAAAGGAAATGGAAATCCTATCAGAATAATATGCTGCTGAATCAGGAATTGGAAGCTTTGCATGCGCTTATGGAGGGTGTGGCTTATTACCATAGTCTGTCAGAAACCGTGGAGTATGAGACTCAGGCGGAATTAGACAGTTTATACCAAATGATTTGCGGGGCCCTTGGAAGGTATGGAATTACCCCTGAAGATGCAATGGAGATCAATGCTTATGATGATGTTACATATACAAAACAGTTGACTTCGCTTGTAAATGGTACGGGGTTTACTGCACCGGAAGAAGATGGGGCGCAGGAGGAAGCGCTTACGCCTCAGGATATTTTGCCAGAGGAAGAGGAGATAATAGGGGTTGACAGCGATAATTGATTATGATGCAGGGAATATAAAAAGTGTGGAAAAGGCGCTTATTTATCTGGGTGAGAGGGCAGTTATTACCAGGGACAGAGATGTGATTTTAAGGGCTGACAGAGTGATTTTGCCAGGGGTAGGAGCCTTTGGAGATGCTATGGAAAAGCTGCACTTTTATGGTCTAGCAGACGTGATTGGCGAAGTGGCCCGCAGACAAATCCCTTTTTTAGGCATTTGTCTGGGATTACAGCTTATGTTTGAAAGAAGTGAGGAGAGCCCCGGCGTTAAGGGCCTTGGACTTCTGAAGGGAGAAATTTTGCGCATTCCGGAAGGACAGGGAATAAAAATTCCTCATATAGGCTGGAACTCTCTGAGGTTTCCTAATCAGGGCAGGCTGTTTCGTAAAATACAGGAAGAGGATAATAAAGAAGCTTATGTATATTTTGTTCATTCCTATTATTTGAAGGCAAAAGAAGAAGATATTGTTACGGCAGTTACAGAATATGGAACCATTATTCATGCTGCAGTGGAAAAAGGAAATCTTTTTGCCTGTCAGTTTCATCCGGAAAAAAGCTCACAGACAGGGCTTAAGATTCTTAGGAATTTTATTGCGATAAGCTGAATCGCAGGAGAGAGTGATTAATTTGTGTGAGAAACGGTGAAAAGATGGCGGATGGAGGAGTGAAGGGTGCATACAAAAAGAATCATTCCCTGCCTTGATGTGAAAAATGGCAGGGTGGTAAAAGGAACAAATTTTGTAAATCTGCGGGATGCCGGTGATCCGGTTGAAGTAGGAAAGCTTTATGATAAGGCAGGAGCAGACGAGATTGTCTTTTTGGATATTACTGCCTCATCTGATTCAAGGGAAATCAGGGCAGATATGGTACGCAAGGTGGCGGAGACGGTTTTTATCCCTTTTACGGTGGGAGGAGGCATCCGGACGGTTGACGATTTTAAGATGATTCTGCGGGAAGGGGCAGATAAGGTGGCGGTTAATTCCGCTGCCATAATGAATCCTGATTTGATAAGCGAAGCAGCTGATAAATTTGGAAGCCAGTGTGTGGTGGTGGCGATTGACGCCAAACGCAGAGAAAATGGAGACGGTTTTAGCATCTATAAAAACGGCGGCCGGCTGGATATGGGAATTGACGCCGTTGAATGGGCTGTAAAGGCGGAGAAACTGGGAGCGGGAGAAATCCTGCTTACAAGTATGGACTGTGACGGAACTAAAGCAGGCTATGATATAGCTCTTACAAAAGCGGTGGCGGAAAGTGTCTCCATTCCGGTAATTGCTTCAGGGGGTGCCGGAGCAAAAGAGCATTTTTATGAGGCTTTAAAGGAAGGAAAGGCGGAGGCAGTTCTTGCTGCTTCGCTTTTCCACTATAAAGAGCTTGAAATACGGGAGTTAAAGGAATACTTGAAGGAGAAAGGGATATCTGTCAGGCTGTAGGATAGACTACTTTTGTTAAAGTTGATAAAAAGCATAATGCGTGAAAGAATGCTAAGGGATGACGGTATAAAGTGGTATCAATATACAGCAATACACAGGATAAATCGGGGTATATATTATGGCAATGATTGACAACGACTGGCTTGAATACATTCAGGGGGAATTCCACAAACCATACTATAAGGAACTTTATAACTTTGTGCGGCAGGAATACAGTACGCGGGTAATCTATCCGCCTGCAGATGATATTTTTAATGCTTTTCATTTTACACCTCTTAGCAAGGTGAAGGTCTTGATTTTGGGACAGGATCCCTATCACGGCAATCATCAGGCCCATGGACTTTGTTTTTCCGTTTTGCCTGACCAGACGGAAATCCCTCCCTCTTTGCAGAACATTTATAAGGAGCTTCAGGATGACTTGGGATGCTATATTCCCAACAATGGATACCTGAAAAAATGGGCCGATCAGGGCGTGCTGATGCTAAATACTGTGCTTACAGTGCGTGCGCATCAGGCAGGTTCTCATCAGGGGAAAGGATGGGAGCAGTTTACGGATGCTATTATTGAGGTGGTGAATGCCCAGGAGAGACCTGTTGTATATTTGCTTTGGGGAAGACCTGCACAGAGCAAGATACCGATGCTTACGAATCCCGGACATCTCATTTTAAAAGCGCCCCATCCCAGTCCGTTATCGGCTTCCAGAGGTTTTTTTGGATGCAGGCATTTTAGCCAGACGAATCAATTCCTTTCAGAACATGGCATTGCTCCCATTGACTGGCAGATTGAAAATTTATAACTTAAAAATTATCATAATATGACTATTGACAAAGCGCTTAGATTTTATTATAGTGTTCCTGTAAAGAACCACTAATAAAATCAGGCGTTTTTTTTGGGAGAAACCAGACCCGGGGATTACCTGAATATTTAGGCCGCTGAAGACAATGGGTCAGACGGACGTGCCTGAAAATTCCGGTTTGCTGAATTTGCAGGATGAAAAAACTTAAGAAGCTCAGTTAGAATTTGTGCCGAAGCGTCACAAATTCCATGATGGCAGAGCGAAATCCGACATTTCGCTCACATCCTTCGCGCAAAGCGCTTCGGAATAGAGGCAGTAATGGAAGAAAATATAGTGTTAGAGAAACTGGGGGCTTTTGGACTTACCAGGCAGGAGGCTAATATTTATCTGTGCTTATACCAGCAGGGAGAGTTAAATGGATATGAGGTTGCCAAGCTTACAGGCATATCGCGGTCTAATGTTTACAGCGGTCTTTCTGTTCTTACGGATAAGGGAGCTGCTTATTTGATAGAGGGAAGCTCTAATAAATATATGGCTGTTCCTATAGAAGAATTTTGTGAAAGTAAGATCAGGAGTTTGGGTACAGACAAGGAATATCTGATTAAGAATATCCCCTCCGCCAGGAAAAGAGAGGCCGGCTATATTACCATTACGGGTGCTCAAAATATTTGGAATAAAATCATTCATATGATTTATGAGGCCCGGATGAGGATTTATTTTTCCGCGTCTTACGAAATCATAGAAAAGCTGCAGGCGGAGTTTTGTCAGGTTCTTGAAACAAATATTAAGCTTGTGATTATCACAGACAGTGGCGTTGGAAAAGCAGAAGCGGCATCGGACCTGCTGACTGACAGAACAGAGCACAGGAGCGCCTCTTTAAAAGAGAATGCTGTCAGTGAATTGAAAAAACAGATGCGGGGGGACAGTATTATTTATGTGGGAAGCGCTAAGGGAAATAATGTACGGCTTATTATTGATTCCGAATATGCGCTGACAGGAGAGATAACCGGTAGCAGGGACGACACATGTCTGTACACGGGACAGAGAAATTTTATCAGCATTTTTAAAGAGACACTCCGAAATGAAATAAAATTAATACAATTACAGAAATGACATGCTACAAAATGGATATAGTTAAAATAATTGCTGTTACAGAGAGGAGAAAATTATGAAGAAGATACCGTTTATTACAAAGGAAAAGGCACAGGAGATTGCCCAAAAGTATCCTACCCCCTTTTATCTGTATGATGAAAAGGGGATTCGCGACAATGCAAAGGCTGTGAAGGAAGCATTTTCATGGAACCCGGGATTTAAAGAGTATTTTGCGGTAAAGGCAACGCCAAATCCTTATCTGATTCAGATTATGAAGGATTATGGCTGTGGCTGTGATTGTTCTTCCATGACAGAGCTGATGCTGAGTGATGCCGCCGGGATAAAAGGCAGGGATATCATGTTTTCTTCTAACGACACGCCGGCGCAGGAATATGCATATGCCGCCCGGCTGGGCGCAATTATTAATCTGGATGATATCACACATATTGAATTTGTTGAAGGTATTTTGGGAAAGCTGCCGGAAACAATGAGCTGCAGATACAATCCCGGCGGTGTATTTAAAATGAGCAATGGCATTATGGATAATCCGGGAGATGCCAAATACGGATTTACTACAGAGCAGATGTTTGAGGGTTATCGTATTCTTAAGGAAAAAGGTGTTAAAAATTTTGGTATTCATGCTTTTCTTGCAAGTAATACGGTATCAAATGAATATTACCCGATTCTGGCTAAGGAACTGTTTGAACTGGCAGTCCAGCTGGAAAAGGAGACAGGGGCCGATATAAAATTTATTAATCTTTCAGGCGGAGTAGGAATTCCTTATACGCCTGACCAGGAGCCAAACGATATCAGGGCCATCGGAGAAGGGGTACGCAGGGTTTATGAGGAAGTGCTTGTGCCGGCTGGTATGGGAGATGTGTCTATTTACACAGAGATGGGCCGTTTTATGATGGGGCCTTACGGACAGCTTGTGACAAAGGCAATCCATGAAAAGCATACCTACAAGGAATATATTGGTGTAGACGCCTGCGCGGTAAACCTGATGCGGCCTGCTATGTACGGGGCTTACCACCATATTACGGTTCTGGGGAAGGAAGATGCGCCCTGCGATCACAAATATGACGTTGTGGGCTCCCTTTGTGAAAACAATGATAAGTTTGCCATAGACAGGATGCTTCCCAAGATAGATAAAGGGGATTATCTTGTGATTCATGATACGGGGGCCCATGGCCATGCTATGGGGTACAATTATAACGGTAAGCTGAGATCGGCGGAGCTTTTGCTGAAGGAGGACGGAAACGTTCAGATGATCAGGAGAGCGGAGACGCCCGGAGATTATTTCGCAACGCTGGATTGCTTTGATATATATGATAAGCTTGCTATTTAAAGGAACAAACAGTTCTGCTATAAAAAAATTTTTGAAAAAACTTGTAAATGACAGCCGGATATGCTACAATTATATTCGGCTGTTAAATTATATAGGCCGGCGTGTCGGAATGGCAGACGAGGCAGACTCAAAATCTGTTGTGGGCAACCACGTGTGGGTTCAAGTCCCACCGCCGGCAGTACGAAAAAGGTTTGGAAATCCAGTAGACTAGGTGTTTCAGGCCTTTTATTGCAGTAAGCTGACTCGCAAAGCGTGTTAGCGTTTGTTACATAAGGATGTCTGGCTGAGCCTGGCATCCGTTGTTTTTTTAGTCAAATACCCTGCCGCAAGCAGCGGGGCGCCAAACTTGATTCCCTGCTCGATTAACAGTGGATAAAAAATATGAAGCATGACAGCTTCGGAAATGGAGGGAAAAATGAAAATAGTAAGGGCAAAGGATTACGAAGACATGAGCCGGAAGGCGGCCAATATTTTGGCTGCACAGGTAATTATGAAGCCAAATTGTGTGCTGGGCCTTGCAACCGGTTCTACACCGATTGGAGCTTATGCCCAACTGGTGGAGCGGTACAACAAGGGAGATCTGGATTTCTCAGAGGTGACAACAGTGAACCTGGATGAATACAGGGGACTGCCAAGGGACAATGACCAGAGTTATTATTATTTTATGAATGACAATTTATTTGGCAAAGTAAATATTAACCCGGAGAGAACCTTTCTTCCGAATGGAATGGAGCCGGACAGTGAAAAGGCCTGCAGGGATTATGACAGAATAATTGAACAGACAGGCGGTGTTGATTTACAGCTATTAGGACTGGGACACAATGGGCATATTGGATTTAACGAACCGGGAGATGCTTTTGAACTGCGGACTAACTGTGTAAACCTGACAGAATCAACCATCAAAGCAAATCAAAGATTTTTTGCTTCAATAGAGGATGTCCCTAGGCAGGCATATACTATGGGGATTGGTACAATAATGCGTGCTAAAAAGATATTAGTGGTAGTAAGTGGCGAAGATAAAGCACAGATTATAAAAGAAGCCTTTTTTGGAGCAATTACGCCAAAGGTACCGGCTTCTGTACTCCAGCTACACAGGAATGTCACCATTGTGGCAGATGAGGCAGCGTTGTCTCTTATATAGAATTTAACAAAAGGGACTGTTATAAAATGACAAGACCATGTAATATTACAGGAATCATTCCTGATATTACACAGGCACTGCATTTTATAGCAGTTCTTTTATTATACGTAACAGTTGGTATTGTTAGTGTTTACTTTGGCTTGCTTTTAGTGTATATTTATTAAAGTGGGCGGGAAAAGACATTACAGTGAGGAGCTGTCATGATATGTAAAGAGATAGAGAACATGATTCCTTCCTTTCTGGCAGATGATTTGGATACGGATGATCTACGGGAATTTATGGAGCATGTGGATAATTGTGATGAATGTATGGAGGAGCTTTCCATTCAGTTTCTCGTGCTGGAGGGACTGGCAAGACTGGAAACAGGCAATGTATTCGACCTTCAAAATGAATTGGAAATCAGGCTTGATGAGGCAGCACATAACTTAAAGCGGCGGGAAGGCATGCGGGGATTTTTATATATACTGGAAAGCCTGGTGGTGATAGCAGCCGCTGCTTTAGTGGCGCTTTTGCTCATCCTGTAGAAAAAAATAATACCGGAGAGTATAGAAGCCGTTATCCGGCATAAAAATGTTGTCATATGCAGGAGGGTATAAATATGGAAAAAATTGTCTTAATAGACGGACACAGCATTTTAAACAGAGCATTTTACGGGGTACCTGACCTGACAAACAGTGCAGGGCTTCATACCAATGCGGTGTACGGCTTTTTAAATATTTTGTTTAAAATATTGGAAGAAGAAAGTCCGGATTATCTTACGGTGGCCTTTGATGTGAAAGCGCCTACCTTCCGACATGAAATCTATAAGGAATACAAGGGTACCAGAAAACCCATGCCGGAGGAATTAAGACAGCAGGTACCGGCTTTAAAAGAGGTCCTTACCGCCATGGGAATTAAAATGATGGAAAAGGCAGGGCTGGAGGCGGATGACATTCTTGGGACGCTGGCCAAAAAGGCGGAGAAGGAAGGAATGGAAGTTTCGCTGGTGTCCGGCGATCGGGATTTGCTTCAGATAGCCACTGATGTGATTAAGATCAGAATACCAAAGACAAAGGGCGGAAAGACGGAAATTGAGGATTATTACGCAGCGGATGTGAAAGAAAAATATCAGGTTACACCCACTGCCTTTATTGAACTTAAAGCATTGATGGGAGATACTGCCGACAACATTCCGGGCGTTCCAAAGGTGGGGGAGAAGACGGCAACAGAGCTGATGGTTCAGTTTGGAACGCTTGAGAATCTCTATACCCATGTGGACGAGGTGGGGAAAAAATCTGTCAGGGAATCTCTTATAAACAATAAAGAACTGGCATATCTAAGTAAAACGCTGGCTGAAATCAATGTGGACAGCCCCCTTGATTTTTCTTTTGAGGAGGCAAGGGTACACGATTTTTATACGGAAGAAGCCTATGTGGTTTTTAAGAAGCTGGAATTTAAGAATTTATTGTCCCGCTTTGAAAAGGGAATTTCCAATGACTCCATTATAGCGGGTTTTCAGATGGTAAGCGGGTTGCCGGAAGCAGAAGAGGTTTTTGGGAAAGCGCTTGAGAGCGGCGGGGAAGTTGGATTTGCCATATTAAAAGACAGTACCATAAAAAATAATTCGTCAAAAGGTGGAAAGACAGGCGGATTTGCAGGAATTGCCCTTGGTTTTGACAGCGGCAGATGTTTTTTTATACAATGCACCGGGCTGGTGACGGAAGAATATCTGAGAGGAAAAATGGCAGAAGTATCTTCCTGTACAAAGCTTTGCTGCGGAGACATCAAGGGTGCATATGATTATCTTATGTGCGATGACACACAGCGGTTTTTTGATGTAATTTTGGCCGCCTATCTGCTAAATCCTTTGAAGAATGATTACACCATTGCAGATGTGGCCAATGAGCATTTGGGGCTTATGATACCGGAACAGGCCCAGCGTTTTGGAAAAGCATCTCTCTTAGAGGCTCTTTCACAAAAGCCGGAGGAATTTACGCAGTATGCCTGTTTCCTTGCTTATGTGGCTCTTAAGGCGGCTCCGGTACTACGGGAGAAATTAGATGAGGCAGGAATGCTTACTCTCATGAATGAAATAGAGATGCCGCTTACGTATGTTCTGTATGATATGGAGAAAGAAGGCATTTTGGTTAAGCCACAGGAGCTTAAAGCCTATGGAGAAGCTCTGACAGGGCGCATTAGCGAGCTTGAACAGAAAATATATAAAGAAGCAGGAACAGAATTTAACATCAATTCTCCTAAGCAGCTTGGAGAAATTTTGTTTGATAAATTAGCACTTCCCGGGGGAAAAAAGACAAAGACAGGCTATTCCACTGCAGCGGATGTGCTGGAGAAGCTTGCACCTGATCACATTATTGTGGCGGATGTGCTGGAATACAGAGGTCTGGCAAAGCTTAAATCCACATATGCGGAGGGGCTTTCTGCTTATATTGGGGAAGATAACAGGATTCACTCTACCTTTAACCAGACGATTACGGCCACGGGCCGTATCAGCTCAACGGATCCTAATTTGCAAAACATTCCCATGCGTATGGAGCTGGGAAGACAGATCAGAAAGGTATTTATACCTAAGGAGGGCTGTATTTTCACGGACGCGGATTATTCACAGATTGAGCTGCGGATACTGGCGCATATGTCGGGAGACGGACAGCTCATTGACGCGTACCGGATGCATGCGGATATTCACAGGATCACGGCTTCTCAGGTTTTTCATATACCCTTTGACGAGGTAACGGATTTGCAGCGGCGCAACGCAAAGGCAGTGAATTTTGGCATTGTATACGGAATCAGTTCCTTTGGGTTAAGCCAGGGCTTAAGCATTACAAAGAAGGAAGCGGCGGAGTATATAGAAAAATATTTTGCAACCTATCCCGGTGTAAAGAATTTCCTTGATAAGTCAGTGAAGGATGCCAGAGAAAAGGGCTATGTGACCACTTTATTTGGCAGAAGAAGACCGGTGCCGGAGCTTAGTTCAAGTAATTTTATGCAGCGTTCCTTTGGAGAAAGAGTTGCAATGAATTCTCCTATACAGGGAACGGCGGCGGATGTAATTAAAATTGCCATGATTAAGGTTCACCAAAGGTTAAAGAAGGAAAAACTGGCGTCAAAGCTGATCCTTCAAGTTCATGATGAGCTTTTAATAGAGACGAAGAAAGAAGAAGCGGATAAGGTGCAGCTGATTCTGGAAGAAGAAATGAGCCGTGCGGCGCAGCTTTCGGTGCGGCTTGAAATTGATTTACATGAGGGAAATGACTGGTATGAAGCCAAGTAGAAACGACTAAAGCATACTTTGCAGATAACGCCAAATAAATCTTTTTTTGCAGGGCGGCAGTACCGCAGTCACAGTCTGCGGTACATGGCAATAGGCTTTGCCTGTTGTATGCAGGGGGAATAAAGATGAAGGTGATTGGAATTACAGGCGGAGTGGGAGCAGGAAAGTCCGCTTTGCTCGAATATATAGCCGGAAAATATAATTGTAAGGTAATTTTGGCAGATAAGGCAGCCCATAAGGTGGAGGAACCGGGGCAGCCATGTTACAGAAAACTGGTTACGCTTTTGTCAGAGGATATTTTAAATGAGGATGGTACTGTAAACAGAGAAAAGATGGCGGCGCGTATTTTTGGTTCGGATAAACTGTTAGAAGAAGCAAACAAAATTATTCATCCGGCAGTAAAAGATTTTATTTTAAAGGAAATAGAAAGGGAAAGAAAGGAAGGAGCACTGGATTTCCTTTTTGTCGAAGCAGCTCTTTTGATTGAAAATGGATATTTGGACATTGTAGATGAAATGTGGTATATTTATGCGTTAGAGAATGTCAGACGAAGCCGCCTTAGAGCCGCCAGAAATTACTCTGATGAAAAGATAACTTCCATTATGAAATCCCAGCTTACAGAGGAGGAATTCAGGAAGCACTGCAGAGTTGTGATTGATAACAGCAAAGAGCCTGAGGCTGGTTATAAGCAGGTGGATGAAAAATTGGGGGAATATCTGTATGGATAGTAAAAGGTATGCGGGACAACTGGTATTTGGGCTTGACATAGGAACCAGGAGTGTTGTGGGAACTGTAGGCTACAAAAGTGGAAACCAGTTTGTGGTGATTGCCCACAGGGTGAAAGAACATGATACCAGATCCATGTTGGATGGACAGATTCACGACATTCACAGAGTAGGGGAAACAATTGCAGATGTAAAGGCGCAGTTGGAGGAAGTAGTCGGGCGGCCTTTATCGGAGGTCTGCATTGCAGCTGCAGGCCGCGTTCTCCGGACAGTGACTACTCATGTGGAATACCCCTTTACAGGAGATCAGGAGGTGCGCCAGGAGGACATTTACGGACTGATCTCTGCAGGGATTGAGAAGGCATATCAGGAGTTTATTGAACGAAACGAGGAAGATGACTTTAAGTTTTACTGTGTGGGGTATTCGGTGGTCAGGTATTATTTAAACGGGTACCTTATGGGTAATTTGGAGGGGCACAAGGCGAGGACCATTGGCCTTGATTTGATAGCCACCTTTTTGCCGGATGATGTTGTGGACGGACTTTACAAAGCGGTGGAGATAGCCGGGCTTTCCGTCAGCAGCCTTACCCTGGAGCCTATAGCAGCTATTCAGCTTGCAATACCCGAGCGCTTTAGGATGCTCAATATTGCGCTTTTGGACGTGGGGGCCGGGACATCTGATATTTCCATCACAAATGACGGGTGTATTTTAGCCTACGGCATGATTCCTATTGCGGGGGATGTTCTTACGGAGGTAATCGCCAGACACTGCCTTGTAGATTTTGCTACTGCAGAGCAGATCAAGCGTGATGCCGGAGAAATGGAAATGATTTCTTATATAGATGTTATGCTTTTGCCCCAGACCGTCAGCAGCAAGGAGATTAAGGAGGTAACCGCCCCTATAATAGATGATATGGCCGAGCAGGCGGCGGAGAAAATAAAAGAGCTAAACGGCGACAAGGCGGTTAGCGCCGTGTTTGTGGTAGGCGGTGGCGGAAAAATGCCCGGCTATACGGAGGCGGTTGCCGAAAAGCTTGGAATTGCGAAAGAGCGCGTGGCGCTTCGGGGAGAAGAAGTTATGCAACAGATTGTCTTTGAGGAGGATGTGAAAAAGGACAGTGTATTGGTTACACCTATTGGAATTTGTCTGAATTTTTATGAGCAAAGTAATAATTTTATTTTTGTAAGCTTTAATGGAAACAGAATAAAAATATATGATAATAACCGGCTCAGTGTGGGAGATGCTGCCCTCCAAGTGCAGTTCCCCAATGATGGTTTGTTCCCTAAGAGAGGGAAGGCGCTTAATTTTACCGTAAACGGGAAACAGCGAATGGCAAGGGGACAGCTTGGAGAGGCTGCAATTATTACGGTTAATGGCGAGGCGGCGGATATTCATACACCAATTCATGCAAATGATGTGATTAAGGTGGTGGAATCCACAGCCGGGGAGGAAGGGCGCCTAATGCTTGGTACGCTGGCGGAAACCTCCGAGAGCCTTACTATATATGTAAATGAGAAAAAGATCATTGTTCCCAGATTTGCAAGTGTTAACGGAAGTCTTCAATCCAATTATTATGAAATTCAGGAGGATGATGAGATCGTAATTCTGAATTACTATACGGTGGGACAGATTATAGAGTTTATGGATGTGGTGCTTGATCCTAATATGAATTTGTATGTAAATAACAAACTTGCGGACAGGGATACGCCGGTATATGAGAATTTCTCTGTGCTTTGGACCCTTGAGACGCTGCCGAATGCCATAGATTTGTGGCAGGAGGGAAAAACAGGGGATATGGATTTGGGGGATGAGGAAGATACCGGGGAAAATGGTGACGGATACCAAAGCGATGCGGCAGGTGATGGATCTGAGGTAAAATTACTGCCAGAAAAACAGGAGATTACGCTGGAGCTTATGGTCAACGGAAAACCTGTTGCCTTAAGCGGCAAGGACGAGTATATCTATGTGGATGTGTTTGAAGCAATTGATTTTGACCTGACAAGGCCCAGGGGAAAAAGCATTGTTACCACATTAAACGGACGGTCTGCCCAGTATATGGAGCCGCTGCATTCAGGAGATGTGCTTGAGGTATACTGGAAGTCGTAGATGAGCAGAATTTGTAAGCTGCAGGGCTATTTATTTTGCCATGGAGGCTTTAAACAGTATAGTGTGAGGAAAAGTTCTAGGATGTCAAAAAATGCCATCTAAGAACTTTTAAGGTTTGCATTGCAAACTATCTTCACACTTAGAAGAATGCCTTGAAAAACAGCATTCTTCGCCCTGATTTGTGTCGGTGCAGAGCGGCAACATGGAGGTTATTATGACAGAAAGGGAGCTTAAAGGTACAAAATGAGGATTTGTAGTATTGCCAGCGGAAGCAGCGGAAATTGTATTTATGTGGGTTCAGATGCCACTCATTTGCTGGTGGATGTGGGAATTAGTGGAAAGAGAACGGAGGCAGGGCTTAAAGAGCTTGGCCTTACCATGCGGGAAATTGACGGAATACTTATCACCCATGAGCATGCAGACCATATAGCAGGGCTTGGCGTACTTGAACGGAAATATGAAGTGCCGGTTTATGCTACGAGGGGTACAATTGAGGCGATTAAAAGAAATACTTCCGTAGGAAAAATTCCGGAGGATTTGTTTTGCCCGGTTCAGGCAGATGAAAAGATTATTATCAAGGACTTATCCTGCAACCCTATGAGAATATCTCATGATGCGGCGGAGCCGGTGGCTTACAGGATTTCTCATGGAAGAAAAAAGGTGGGAATTGTCACTGACCTTGGCAATTATAATGACTATACGGTGGAATCCTTAAAAGGGATGGACGCCCTGCTTCTGGAAGCCAACCATGATGTGAATATGCTTCAGGTGGGACCTTATCCGTATTATCTAAAGCAGCGTATTTTGGGAGACAGGGGTCATCTGTCTAATGAAAGGGCCGGGCAGCTTTTGCGGGAGCTTATGCACGAAAAACTGCAGGCAGTTGTGTTAGGACATTTGAGCAAGGAAAATAATTTACCGGAGCTGGCGTATGAGGCTGTGCGGGTTGAAGTGACTATGGCAGGTGTGAGTAAAATGGAAGACGAAAAGCCGGCGATGAAGCTGTCAGATTTTCCTATGTATGTTGCGGCAAGAAGCGAGCCGTCCGGGGTAATACATATAGCATAATTTAAGAGCTGTCGGAAACAGGGAGGATTAGGATGAACAGGACAATTATTACGGTGGTAGGTAAGGATACGGTGGGGATTATTGCGAGAGTCTGTACATATCTTGCCGGGAATAAAATCAATATTCTGGATATTTCCCAGACCATTGTTCAGGAATATTTTAATATGATGATGATTGTGGATACGAATCGTATGGAGAAGCATTTTGGAGAAATGGCGGACGAGCTTCACAGGCTGGGTGAAGAAATCGGTGTGGACATTAAGTGCCAGAGGGAAGAAATATTTGATAAAATGCATCGGATATAAGGCAGACGGTGCAGGTAGGCCTGCGATGTAAGGGGGATAAATATGATTAACTTATTTGAAGTGGTTGAAACCAACGAAATGATTACCAAGGAAAACTTAGATGTCCGCACGATAACCCTTGGAATCAATCTGCTTGACTGTATAGACTCTGATTTAAAGAAATTAATGGAAAAGATATACAATAAAATCTATGAGGCGGCAAAGGATCTGGTGAAAACCGGAGAGGAAATCTCCCGGGAATTTGGAATTCCTATTGTAAATAAAAGAATTTCCTTAACGCCCATTGCCTTAGTGGGAGGCTCGGCCTGTAAGTCCACGGAAGATTTTGTGTCCATTGCCCGCATGCTGGATCAGGTTGCCCGTCAGGTGGGTGTTAATTTTATTGGGGGTTACTCTGCCCTGGTCTCCAAGGGTATGACGGGAGCAGATGAGCTTTTGATCCGGTCAATTCCCAAGGCTTTGTCCTGTACGGAACGGGTGTGCAGTTCCGTCAACTTAGGCTCTACCAAAACAGGTATCAACATGGATGCAGTAAGGCTGATGGGAAAGATTATCAAAGAAACCGCCAGGTATACCGAAGAACAGGATTCCCTTGGCTGTGCCAAGCTGGTGGTCTTTTGTAATGCACCGGACGATAATCCTTTTATGGCGGGGGCATTTCATGGCGTGACGGAGGCGGATAAGATTATCAATGTGGGAGTCAGTGGGCCGGGGGTTGTAAAAAATGCAATCAGCAAAGTGCGTGGAGAGAGCTTTGAGGTGCTGTGTGAAACCATAAAGAAAACAGCCTTTAAAGTAACCCGGGTAGGCCAGCTGGTGGCACAGGAGGCTTCAGAGCGTCTTAAAGTTCCTTTTGGCATTGTGGACTTATCCCTTGCGCCCACTCCGGCAATCGGTGACAGTGTGGCGGATATTTTGTGTGAAATTGGATTGGAGTATGCAGGTGCGCCGGGAACAACGGCGGCTCTTGCGCTTTTAAATGATCAGGTGAAAAAAGGCGGCGTAATGGCATCCTCCTATGTGGGTGGCCTTAGCGGAGCGTTTATTCCGGTTAGTGAGGACCAGGGTATGATTGATGCGGTTAAGGCCGGTGCCCTTACCCTGGAAAAGCTGGAGTCTATGACATGCGTATGCTCCGTGGGGCTTGATATGATTGCAATTCCGGGAGATACGAAGGAGACGACTATCTCCGGTATCATTGCGGACGAGATGGCCATAGGAATGGTGAATCAGAAAACAACAGCGGTACGCGTCATCCCTGTCGTTGGCAAGGGCGTAGGGGAGACGGTAGAGTTCGGCGGACTTTTGGGACATGCTCCGATTATGCCTGTAAATTCTTTTTCCTGCGATGCGTTTGTAAGCCGGGAGGGAAGAATTCCGGCTCCCATTCACAGCTTCAAAAATTAATATTCATACTAATTTAAAAAAGTTCTTAAAAAGCCTGGTTTTGTTTTTTTTATGAGCTTTTTTGTAGATTAAGCCGGCTTGTAAAGTGTAGCGGTGTTTATGTATCAGGTAATGCAAATCTATAAACTCAGGCATGGATCGTAAAACAAAAATAATTTTGTTATATTGTGAATTATTCTTATGGGTTAGGAAAAAATTAAGATTATCTTCGTTGTTTCAAATAGTATAGTATGATATATTTATGTGGTAGTATAAAAAGGTTTAACCGTTTACGAATAAAGGATAATAAGTTTTGCTTATTATATGTGGGAGGTATCAGAGTGAAAAAAATATATATGCCGTCAGGAAGGAAAGGCATTTTCAAAATTATTATTATAACTGCTGTTACGCTCTGTCTTATGGCAGCGTTTACAGGTTGCAGTAAAGGAGGGGCGGAGCAGGCGGAAAATAAAGATGGATATGTATATGTGCCGGAGTATAAGGAATTTGCCGTGAAAATGAGGTATTTAAACGAGATTACGGCATCAGGCGATAAGGCGTATGCGGTTGCAATGGTTCAGGATGAGGGAGAGGAAGATACCTATAGAACCGCGTTTTATGAGTATGATCTGCTGGAAAATACGGCGCGGGAGATAGCCGCTAACTTAAATGACGATGTGAATGTCAACAGCCTCCTGGTAAGCGCGGACGGAAATCTTGTGACGGCGGTAAACCAGTACGAGTATGAGGAGGATGAAAACGGAGAAGCAACCGATGTAAATATGACAATGGAGCTTCGAAGGATCTCCCCTGAGGATGGAACCGTTATCAATTCCCAGGATCTGGCGAATGTGATTACCAATATAGAGAATTCTTATATTCAGAATATGTGTGAAGACGGGCAGGGAAATATCTACCTGTGTGATGGAGAGCAGGGAATCCATGTTGTGGATAAAGATTTTAAAAAGCTGTGCGATATAAACGCTGACGGATGGATTAACAGTATGGCGGCCTCAAAAGAGGGGGATGTGTATATCACTACCTATGGCGAAAATGGCATGGTGTTAAAGAAGGTGGATTTGGCGGCGAAAAAGCTCGGGGATCCTGTGGAAGGCATAGAAAGCGGCTCCGGGAATGTAAACTTTTTTTCCAGCACCAGCAAAAGCCTGATGCAGAGCACTGCGAATAAACTTTTTCTGATTGATTTGGAGACAAAAACAAGCGAGGAATTATTTGACTGGCTGGATGTAGATATAGATGGAAATAATGTGGATATAGTGGGAGAGCTTTCCGATGGGCGGATGTGGACAATCTCCAGAGAGTATTCCGAAACGGGGGACAAATATGAGCTGGTTTATTTAACCCGCAAAAAGGCATCGGAAGTACCTCAAAAGGAAGAACTTATCTATGGTGCATTGTGGTTTGATTCCCTTACGCGCAGAGCAATTATTAATTTTAATAAATCAAACGAGAAGTATCATATCAGTGTGAAAGAGTATGGAAATGATTATGACGGAAGCCAGCTGGCCCAGTTTAACGCAGATTTGACTACCCAGAACTGTCCGGATCTGATTGGCCTTACAGGGCTTGACTTCGCGCAGTATGCCAGCAAGGGCATAATGGAAGATATGTATCCCTATATGGAAAAGAGCGGACTAAACAAGGAGGATTATCTTGAGAATGTGCTGAGAGCATATGAGCAGGATGGCAAATTGTATGGGATTACATCGCAGTTTTATATTGTATCTACTCTTGCCAAAGAATCTCTTGTGGGGGAGCAAACCGGCTGGACGCTTTCGGAAATGCTGGATTTCGTAGAAAAGAATAATCCGGAAAATGTATTTATGTATGGAAACAGAGAAAGTATATTCCGCTTTTGCATTTACAATAATATAGATGAATTCATTGACTGGGAAAGCGGCAAATGCTCTTTTGATGGTGAGGAGTTTATCAGGACCTTAGAATTTGCCTCCAAATTCCCTGAAGAGGTTGATTATAACCGGGATGAAGAAGGAATATCTTCCAGACTGCGCTCTAATAAAGTGCTGCTTATGGAAAATACGGTAAGTTCCATACAGGAATACCAGATGATGAATGGAATGTTTGGAGAAAAGGTTACTTATATCGGTTATCCAAACAATGAAAGAAACGGAAACCTGATACAGCCCAGCGGCGGAAGCATAGCCATATCCAGCAAGTCCAAAAACAAGGATGGAGCATGGGAATTTGTACGTTCCATACTTTCTGAGGAATATCAGGATAATCTGGTGGAGGATAACTACGGCTGGGGATTTCCCATCAGAAAAGATGCTCTTGAAAAACAGTTTGAAAAAGATATGACGCCGGAGTATTATGAGGATGAGGAAGGCAATCAGGTAGAAATGTCCAAAACCACATGGGGTTATGATGATTTCGAGATGGAAATTATGGCGGCGTCAAAGGAAGAAGTTGATGCGGTGAGAGAGCTTCTTAAATCCGCCGACAGGCTCTCGGGCAATGTGGACTCACAGCTGACCAATATTATAACAGAAGAAGCAGAGCCATTTTTTAAAGGACAGAAATCTGCGAAAGATGCAGCCGGAGTTATTCAAAACAGAATTCAGATTTATGTGAACGAAAACAGATAGGTGAAAAGCAGATTGCTGACAAGAATGGAGGACAGGTTGAAAAATCAGCCTGAGGCTGATTTTATCAACCACAAATTTGTGCCTCGGCCCAAATTTGCGGGCTGTTGGTAAGAATGGGGGAATAAGATGCATTTTCCTAAAAGCAGGAAGAAAGAAGACGGCCTGCGCATCATGGAAAAAAACAAAAAGGCAACAGCTCCTTTAGACAAAAGGGGTAAAAGAATAAACAGTAATCGGAGAAGGCATCGTGGGCGGCTGATATCTATAGGGTATCTGCTGCCTAGTGCTGTTGGCTTACTGCTGTTTTTCGTACTTCCCTTTTTGATTGTGGTTTATTATTCCGTAATTGATAATCCAATCAGCAATCAGTTTGTATTTTTGGATAATTTCGTGATGGTTTTTCAAAATGCAGCTTTCAGGCAGGCCGCCCAAAATACCTTTACGTTTTCCATATCAGCGGTTCCGCTGGCAGTGGTTTTGTCCCTGTTTCTGGCAATGATGCTGGAAAGCAGGATTCCCTTCAAAAGCCAGTTCAGGACATTTTTTTTAAGCCCCATGATGGTGCCCATTGCATCGGTGGTACTGATCTGGCAGGTTTTGTTTCATTTTAACGGTATGATTAATGAGCTGAGGGCTGTTTTTGATCTGGATAAAATCGACTGGCTGAATTCAGCCTATGCCCAGGTGGTAATTGTTATCCTTTTTTTATGGAAAAATTTAGGCTATAATATGATTTTATTTATGGCGGCTCTGAGCAGTATTCCTAAGGATATTCTTGAGGTTGCAATTTTAGAGAGTGCAACGCCGTTTCAGATATTTTTTCATATTAAGCTGCGGTATATCTCTTCAACTATCCTTTTTGTGACAATTATGTCGCTGATTAATTCTTTCAAGGTATTTCGGGAAATCTATCTCCTAAAGGGAGATTATCCTTATGATACAATGTACATGCTGCAACATTTTATGAACAATACTTTTAGCAGGTTAGATTACCAGAAGATGTCAGCGGCGGCAATCATGATGGCAATTGTAATGGTAATTATTATAGGAATTTTATTCCTGACCGAGAATTACTTCGGAAAGGATGTGGAAGGATGAAGCTGGGCGCTGGAAGAAGAAAAAGCCTGAATGAAATTTCTTTAGAGCGTTGGGATACTGTGGTTAAAAGAAAAAAGAGATGGCGGCTTCGGAAAAAGGCTGTGGGTGTTACCTTAAAGACCGTGATAGCTGCCTGTTTTGCGATTTTGTTTCTGATGCCGATTCTGCTGACTATCACCAACTCCTTCATGGGGGCTTCCGAAATTTCATCAAATTATGGACAGGTGTTTGCTACAAATGATTCTGGTGGAAAGGTTTATATATCAGAGACGGTTAATCTCAAGTTTATTCCGGACATGGTTTCCTTCAGCCAGTATATAACGGTTTTACTTAAAAGCCCTGAATATCTTTTTAAGTTTTGGAATTCAGTGATTCTGGTGGTGCCTATTGTGGTTTTCCAGCTGCTGGTGGCAGCGGGCGCTGCCTTTGGGTTTACCAGATACAGGGGAAGGGTCAAAGAAATTATATTTTTTATTTATATTATTCTGATGCTGATGCCTTATCAGGTTACTCTTGTGCCCAACTATCTTGTGTCAGACTGGCTTCACATTTTAGATACCAACTGGGCCATCTGGCTGCCCGGAATTTTTTCACCCTTTGCAGTGTATCTTCTGACAAAGTACATGAGGAGAATTCCAATTTCCGTTATGGAAGCGGCGCAGATTGACGGGGCCGGTGAATGGCAGATTTTCAGACATATATGTATGCCATTATGCAAAGGAGCTATGTGCTCCATTGCAATCTTAATCTTTATAGATTACTGGAATATGGTGGAACAGCCGCTGATTTTACTATCAGACGAACAAAAGCACCCGCTTTCCGTTTTTTTGTCAAAAATTAATGCGGGGGAAATCGGACTGGCGTTTGCTGTGGCAACAATTTATATGGTACCTCCCATATTAGTGTTTTTGTATGGTGAGGATTATCTGGTGGAAGGCATTACCTACCAGGGAGGTATTAAAGGATAAAATGATAAATCTCTGATTTTTCATTTGGAAAATTTGTGCCTGGTGCCCAAATTTGCAGGCGGTTGAAAACGCAGGAGGATAAATCGCGTTTGACGCCAAATTTGCGGGAGGCTGGATGCACAGAGACTGATACGCAAAAAGCGGCGGGCAGTAGTCAGCGGAAAAGGAAAGGGGAAAGAGATGAACCAGGAGGAAGTAAGAAAGAGAAAAGATTGGGTAAAAAATGCGGCGATTGTCTTTTTGACAATTATGTTGGTACTCACCTTTTTTTCAAATACAATCATGAATTATTCTCTGCCGGAGGTGGCTACCCAGTATGTGGAAAGCGGCACCATAACAGCGAAAGTGCGCGGGACGGGAAATGTGGAGGCTGCGGATCCTTATAATATAGTGGCAAAGGAATCCAGGGTCATTTCCAGCGTGGCGGTCAAACAGGGCGATGAGGTGGAAAAGGATCAGGTGATTTATTATCTGGAAGATGCGGAGAGCGAAGAACTGACCCAGGCTCAGAAGGATTTGGAGGAGCTTAAACTGACCTATATGAAGGGTCTTTTTGGGAATAATGTATCTTCCGATATTATCAGCAAGGTGGCAAGCGGCCGTACAGACGGATTTTCTACATTACAGACGAAGGTTGCGGATATGCAAAACAGGATGGATGCGGCCCAGGCCAGGGTGAAGGAATGTCAGGAGGCGCTGGAGAAATTGACGCTGCAGAGCACTATTAGCATAAACAACGCCGGGGTAAATACCATAGAGGCAGAAAATGCTGTAACCAGGGCCGATGTGGAGTTATCAAATGCTCAAAATGATGAGAGTCGTGCAGAGCAGGAATTTAATCAGGAAATTTCCCGTAGAAAGGCAGAGATTACCAACGAAATCAACGAATTAAAAAGAAGGATAGAAGACATTCAGATATTGATAAATGGTGCAGGAGCCGTTACGGAAAGAACAGGGGACAGTAGCGTAGATATTGATGTTAATAACGATTCAAGCGGTGATAACAACAGCAGTTCGAATACTACCACGATAGACGGCATTTCGGTACCAGATAAGCAGACGCTAATAGAAGAATATAAAACTGCCCGTGATGAAGCTTTGGCAGAAAGGGATAAGAAATTAGATGAGATTTATCAGGCAGCAACGGGCAATGGCTACCAGAATGGTAAAAACATTAACGAGTTAAAAGCATGGGTGGCCGCTAATGGTAAAGAAGAAGATTATAGGATATTACTACAAGATTATGATATGGCGGATGCCCAGTATAACTATGCCGTTTCGAAACTTCAGGAGGCAGAAAAAAATTTGTCAGGATATGACGGAAATTTAGCGGCCCTGCAAAATCTGAATAGCCAGCTGGCGGTGAAGGAAGCAGAGCTTAATCGGGTAGCGTCAATTACTTACGAGACTGGTGATGATATAAAGAGTGCTCAGAATAAATTAAGCGAGGCGAAGCAAAATCTTACGGACCAGACAAATGCCAATAAGCAGGCGGAGACAGCCTATAAGAACCAAATTGCAAATGCAGAGGCGGCTCTTAAAAACGCTCAGGCAGTTTATGACCTTCTGAAAGAAGAACAGGACGAAATGAATGCGGATATCAATGCGGAGCTGGACTTAGCCAAAGTAAGTAAGGACATAGCACAGAAGGAAGAAGAAATTGCAAAGCTGATGGAAAAGTCAATGGGAGCTGCCATTACGGCTCCTGTGGCGGGCACGGTGTCTTCCCTTGCTTATGTGGCAGGTGAGACCACAAAGCCGGAAGAAACGGCTGCTGTTTTGCAGGTAGAGGGAAAAGGTTATACTTTAAAAGTTTCTGTTACCAATGAGCAGGCGAGAAAAGTGCAGGTAGGAGATACGGCGGAGCTGCAAAACGCCTGGTATTATGATGATGCGCAGGTTATTTTGACAGGAATTAAGCCGGACCCGGATAATCCGGGACAGAATAAGCTTCTGGAATTTAATGTGACAGGTTCCAGTATACAGGCAGGACAGGCATTAAGTATTTCCGTAGGACAGCGGAGCTCGGAATATGAGTTTGTGGTGCCAAACAGTGCAGTTCGTGAAGACAACAACGGGAAATTTATTCTGATCGTGGAGTCAAAGAGCGGCCCATTAAGCAACCGATATATTGCAACAAGAGTGGACGTGGAAGTGCTGGCCTCAGATGATAATTATACGGCTATTTCAGCGGGACTTTATGGATATGAGTATGTGATTACCACATCTACCAAGCCGGTGGAAGCCGGCAAACAGGTAAGGCTGAATGAATCGCAGTAAAATTGCGATATGCGGGAGGTATGGCTATGGCTTGCAGAATAAAGGAATGGCTGCGCAGCTTGTCGCTTAAGGAAATCATCTGTTCCCTGATAGTTTTTTTGTCCCTTGCATTGTTCTTAATTCTGACCTTCTGGTCAGAACATAAGATAGCCGGACTGATTGACCAGCAGGCAGCTGTCCGCTGGGATGAAGACGGCGGCAGTGCGCAGGTAAGCTGTTTTTTTGCAGAGCGCACAGAAGTGGAAGAATATACGATTTTGAGCTACGAAAAAGTTCTGGAGCAGAGTCTTAAGGAAGTTTTGTCTGCAGAGGAGGTAAGCGGTGAAGGTGGAAAGCGGCTCTTTATAGATGCGTACAGCTCTCTTGGGACTATTACTGCAGTCAGTGAAAAAGGGAAACTGGAAGCAAATGCAGTGGGAATAGGGGGCGATTTTTTCCTGTTTCATCCTCTTCAGCTGGTATCAGGAGGATATTTTTCGGGTAATGATCTGATGAAGGATTCCATTATTTTAGATGAGGATGCCGCATGGCAGCTGTTTGGTTCTAACGATATTGCGGGAAAAAGTGTGATGATTGGAGATGTCCCCCATTTTGTGGCGGGAGTGGTGAAAAGGCAGGAAGGAAGATTTGCAAAAAGGGCAGGACTGGACAAGACGGTTCTGTATGTTTCAAACGAATCTCTTGCTGCATATGGTGAGTGTGAAGGCATTAGTGTTTATGAGATAGCCGCACCTAATCCGGTAAAGCATTTTGTGTATAACAATGTAAAGGAAAAGCTTGGCATAAAGGAAGAAGATATGGTAGTGGTTGAAAATTCCTCACGTTATTCCGTGGAAGCTCTGATCCCGGTGCTCCTTGATTTTGGAACAAGATCCATGCAAAACAGCGCTGTGAAATTCCCCTATTGGGAAAACATTGGAAGGGGATGGGAGGACGTGAAGGCTGTGGTTTTGCTGCTACAGATTCTATTTTTACTGATCCCCGGGGGAATAATTACTGTTTTTTTGATCATAAGATGGAGAAACAGAACCTGGACTTATAAGGATATTTTAAATACTTTTATAGATACGAAGGAGAAGATGATTCGGAGGGCTAAAGGAGAAAAGAATAAGTGGGAGCATTTTTAGATGCCTGAATGCCGCTAAAGCGGTGCGCAGGCCGTGCAGTAGGCAGAAAAAAATTGCAGGCACAGCCTGCGGGGGGATTTGTATGAAAAAAAGAGTTATTTTACTGACATTGATTTTCCTTATGACTGTATGTTTTTGGGGGTGCGGTGAAAAAAAGCAAAGCGGCACAACAGCGGGGACTGCCTCAAAGGATTATGTGTACCGCATGGAAGATTTGGACGTGAAAGCGGTAAGGCAGATATCGCGTTCAGGAGAAGATATCTATGTTTATGGCAATGACTGGCAGGATGACGGGAGTTCAGTTCTTTATTTTTATAAGATAAACGAGGATGGAACTGTTGCGGAGACTTTCTCTTTTCCGGTTAAAGAAAACACCAATATGAGAAATATCAGTTTAGATGATGAGGGAAATATCTATTGTGTTGAAAATGTTTTCTATATGGTTGGCAAAGATTCTTCGTCAGAAGATGACGCTCCGGTAACAGAGGAAGGGGAGACTGAACCCGGAGTGGGCGAAGCCGATGATAGCGGGGGAGGACAGAGCTCTGAAAATGGATCTTTAGAGGAGGAAGAACCACAAAAGGAGACCGAAGCGGAGCCTGAGGAAAACAGCGAATCGGATGATACACAGGATGCAGAAGAAGATACCCGGGATGCGGCGGAAACGGAGGATGCTGTGTATTCGGAAGAAGAGGAGTATGTGGATGAATATTACCTGACAAAAATGAGTCTTTCCGGAGAGAAGATCTTTTCTGTCAAGTTAAATGATATTCCTGCTTTGGCAGAGCTTGGAGAAGAAAACGGCTATTTTTATATCGGAGACATGTTTTTAAACAAGGGAAAAGGGATATATATTAATTCTTACGGAACTTTTTTTAAATTTGACCTTGAAGGAAACTATGTTGAAGCTTCTGCTAATAGCGGGGATAAGGAGCTCTTGGATCGCTCTTCGCTGATTTCCCTTGAGGATGGAAGGACAGTTGCGGTTTTTAGTGATGAAGAAAATATAATGAATATTGCCCTTGTAGATCTGGAAACAGGTACCTTTGGCGAAAGATACCAGGTTCCCGGGGTGTCCTATGATTTTACTTTTTATGCCGGAATCGGGTATGATTTATACATGGTGGACACTTATGGATTGTACGGCTATCATCTGGGAGATGCGGATAAGGTCTGCCTGATGAATTATATTGACTCAGATTTTGATTTTTACAATATTTATCATGTTATGGGAATTAATGAAAATGAGTTTTTTGCCATGCATGATGACTGGGAAACAGGGGATAGTGTACTGGCGAAGTTTACGAAAGTACCGCCTGAGGAGGTAAAGGACAAACAGGTTATCAATCTGGCTATGGGATTTACCAACTGGACGGTGAGAAGAAATGTGATTAATTTCAACAAAGAAAATGAAGATTATCGGGTTTCCATTTTAGATTATTATTCTCTGTACAGTACAGGGGATGATTACATGGAAGGGGTTAACAGGCTTAATACGGATATTGCAACCGGGAAGGTTCCGGATATTATTTTATTGGATGATTCGATGCCTGTGGACAGCTATATCAGCAAAGGGCTTTTTGCAGATGTGAAGCCGTATATTGAAGAAGATGCTGAACTTGATATCAACAATTTTATGCCTAATATTATCGAGGCATTTTCGGTAGACGGGAAATTATGTACCGTTGTGCCCTCCTATTCCATACAAACAGTGCTTGCCAAGGCTTCAGAAGTGGGGGATGAGAGGGGATGGACTGTGCAGGAAGCCTTGGAACTGCTTGCGTCAAAGCCGGCAGGCACTATGCTTTTTGAAAACAACACAAGGGATATGATGCTGCGCCTCTGTCTTACTATGTCCGGTGATCAGTTTATCGACTGGGAAAGGGGAACCTGCAGTTTTGATTCGGATAGCTTTATTCAGACTCTGGAATTGCTCAGTCTTTTCCCGGAGAAAATAGATGATACGGAATATGAAGATGAATACTGGGAAAACAGAGAGTCCATGTGGCGGGACGGAAAGATCATTGCTTCGATCAACAGTTTCGGAGATTTCAGATCTTATAATCAGGAGGAAAAGGGGACTTATGGGGAAAAGATTACAATGATTGGCTTTCCCTGTGCCAATGAGGACGGAACTGTAATATGGCCTGATTTGCAGCTGGCTATGTCGGCAAAGTCAAAGAATAAAGAAGGAGCCTGGGCTTTCCTGCGCACTTTCCTTACGGATGAATATCAGGAGGAAAATATTAATTATGGATTTCCTGTCAGCATTAAACGGCTTGATGAGCTTGGAGAGGAAGCCACGCAAAGGCCTTACTATATGGAAAATGGTAAAAAAGTGGAATATGACGATTCTTATTATGTAGACGGCCATGAAATAGTTATCCCTCCCATGACAAAGGAGGAAGTGGAGGCGTTCAAAGAGCAGCTCTACAGCCTGACACAGGTATATAAGTTAGACGAGGCCCTGCTCAATATTATTGAGGAGGAAGCGGCCCCTTACTTTTCAGGGCAAAAAAAGGCAAAGGATGTTGCGGTTATTATCCAAAGCAGGGTCCAGCTTTATGTGAATGAAAACCGCTAGAGAGTGTTTGAAAATTGCTTTAGATGATGGGCATTTGTAGACAATTTCTAGGGCATTACAATGGGAGACTGTTTCCTTTCATTGATAAAAGGTCTGTCTCTGTAGGGAGCCGCTACGGATTCATATACAGAAGAACAGAAAAAATCCTGTTTTAGCAGAGAGTATGCTTCTTTGCTTAAAAGAAAACGGGCGTCAGCAGGTTTGGAAAGCAGCGGAATAGCGCTGCTTTTCTTTATGGCGTGAAGCAGCGGGGCAGCGCCTTGCCGGAAACCTAACAGTCTTGCGTAGGGAACAAAAAGCTTTCTCTGATGCAAAGGAGCCTTAAAAAAGTCCGGTGTTTTTATGTTCAGCAAAATATGCATTAATACCCGGCTTACGCGGGCATAGGTGATATCCTTTGATTTTAGCAGGCCGCAGAAACCGGTAAAAGAGCTAAAGTCCGGAATGCACTTACAAATCTTATCTGACAGATCGGGATCACAGTCTAAATAGCCGGCAAATCCCCTTTCCTGTTCGGACAAAAGCTTATAGTGCAGGAGAGTTGAAAAATGATTCTCTGTTACCGGAGGCGTTAGAAGATTATTTTGAACAAGCAGGTCATATACTGTACCGGGAATATATTTTTGTAAAGCGGCCGAATCAAGAATACTTCTTGCGGCAGAAGCGGAAATAAAAGCTGTGCCATCTTCAAAGGACAGAGAGTGATAGCCGTTCCCCTGCCGCTTTAATGTAAAAGGATAAATGATATTTTCAGAATCCTGCCTAATGCTTTCAGGACGTTGGTTTCTGGCATTTTCATAAGCGCAGCCATAGGCAGCATATAAAGCCTTGCAGTATTCCAGAGCCAGAATATTGTTTGGAGATGAAAACAGTTCATGAATTTTGGCGGAGCTTAAGGAAGATAAAGGGCCTATGCGGGTATCAGATAAATCAAATGAGAGCAGGCCGCGCTCTGAAAGAATCTCCGTTACCGTATATTCCATGGCAGCCGGATACGGGCAGCCGGATTTCAAACGGTCTTTCAGACGGGCGTGAACCAGGGCGTTATTCTGAAGCAGAAAAGGAGCGCAATCCGTAAAAAGAGAAAGATCCCCAGACTCACTGCCAAAGGACAGGGTTTGAATCACCTGGAGCTGTTTCAATAAATCTATTGCGCCGCCGGCAAAAAATTCAGCGCTGGAGAGAGCATATAAAGAGGGCAGCTCAATTACCACGTCCGCACCGCAGCTAAGAGCCATCTTTGTGCGGGTATATTTGTCGCAGAATGCGGGAGCCCCCCGCTGAACAAAGTCACCGCTCATAACGATAAGGATAAAGTCAGCTTCAGTCTGACGGCGTGTCTGTTCAATTTGGAATTGATGACCGTTGTGGAAGGGATTGTATTCGGCAATAATCGCTGTTGTTCTCATGTATTGTCCTCGCTGATTAATAGTAATGCGGATATCCGGGGTGACCTGGACAATTATATCATGGAATCTTTTTAAAATGAAGAGCCTGCGTTTTTTTGAGTAAGCTGCTTCGTAAAACGCGGCAGCTTATTATTTTCTGCTAAAAACAATGTACTGCATTTAGCACATTTTTTTATTAACTAACACTTGCCGTGTCAGGAAACATAAATTATAATTTTTAGGAAGATATATACAGTTTTTGGCATATTTGTGCACCGGACCGGCCTTGATGCAACTTAGACCATATGCATGGAGCCAAAGAAAAGGTATTTAGAAAGGAGAATGGGGGATGTCATACATTGACATAATAAAAGACAAAGCAAGAATGGACAAAAAAACAATTGTCCTGCCAGAGACTACAGATAAGAGAACACTTATTGCAGCCTCGCATATTGAGCATGAAGGTATTGCAAACATCATAATGATCGGCAATGAGGAAAAGATCATGGATGGCGCAACCTGGCTGGAGATTGAATTGGACGGGGTTAAGATTATCAATCCAGAGACATGCGATAAGCTGGACGAATATGTGGATTTGCTATATGAGACCAGGAAGAATAAGGGGATGACGCCGGAAAAGGCAAGAGAAATATTACTGACGGATTATCTTACCTTTGGCGTGATTATGGTAAAGGCAAATGATGCGGACGGCATGGTGGCAGGTGCGTGCCATGCAACAGCGGATACCCTGCGTCCTGCACTTCAGATTTTAAAGACGGCGCCCGGCGTTAAGCTGGTTTCAGGCTTTTTCCTGATGTGTGTACCTGACTGCGAATTTGGTGATGGGGGAACCTTCCTGTTTGCCGACTGCGGTTTAAATCAGGATCCCACAGCGGAAGAACTGGCGGCAATTGCAGACTCCTCCGCCAGGAGCTTTAAGAGTCTGGTTGGGAAAAAACCTATTATTGCCATGCTGTCTCATTCCACTAAAGGAAGCGCCAAACATGAACTGGTGGACAAGGTGGTGGAAGCTACAAAAATTGCTCATGAAAAGTATCCCGGCCTTGCTTTGGACGGTGAACTGCAGACAGATGCAGCGCTGGTGCCCCAGGTTGCCAAGTCAAAAGCACCGGGCAGTGAAGTTGCCGGAAAAGCAAATGTGTTGATTTTCCCCAATCTGGACTGTGGAAATATTGGATATAAGCTGGTACAAAGACTGGCCAAGGCGGAAGCCTACGGCCCTATGCTGCAGGGGATTGCCAAGCCGGTAAACGATCTGTCAAGAGGCTGTTCCTGGCAGGATATTGTAGGCGTTGTGGCGCTGACGGCCGTACAGGCACAGTTAGCTTAAACAAATGTTGGTTAATGTGAAATTAAAAATTCACACATCCTGATTTGTACGCCCGCTAAAGTGGGCAGATGGAGTTAGTGTGAAGAAAAATTCTAAAACATCGTATGCGGAGGAAAAAATGACAAACAGTAATATTCTGGTAATTAATTGCGGAAGCTCGTCCCTTAAATTTCAGCTGATAAATGCGGAATCGGAGGAAGTGATTGCAAAGGGGCTGTGCGAGAGAATCGGTATAGAGGGGAGCAAAATATCCTATACGCCCGCAGGCGGTGAGAAATATGAGACCGTTACTCCCATGGAAGATCACACCCAGGCTATCAGGCTGGTGCTTGGCGCCATTACAGATGAAAAGACGGGTGTGGTAAAGAGCCTTAATGAAATTGGCGCGGTAGGACACAGAGTCGTTCATGGAGGAGAAAAATTTGCATCATCTGTTCTCATTAACGATGAAGTTTTAAAAGCAATTGAAGAGTGCAATGATTTAGCGCCCCTGCATAATCCTGCCAACCTGATTGGAATCAGAGCATGTATGGAACTTATGCCCGATACGCCCATGGCGGCGGTTTTTGACACGGCCTTTCATCAGACAATGCCTCAGGAGGCATATCTTTACGGACTTCCTTATCACTATTATGAAGATTATAAGGTGCGGCGGTATGGTTTCCACGGGACAAGCCATTCCTTTGTATCCCGCAGAGCGGCTCAGATACTTGGCAGAAATTATGAGGATTTAAAGATAATCGTCTGCCATCTTGGGAACGGAGCCAGCATTTCCGCCGTAAAGAATGGAAAATGCGTGGACACCTCCATGGGACTTACCCCCTTAGAAGGGCTCATCATGGGAACCCGGTGCGGAGACTTAGATCCTGCCATCGTAGAATTTTTATGCAATAAAGAAAAGAAAACCGTTCAGGAAATTTTAAGCGTAATGAACAAAGAATCGGGTGTACTGGGACTCTCGGGTGGTTTTTCCTCCGACTTCAGAGACCTGGTAAGCGCGTATGAACGGGGAGATGAAGCAGCAGGCCGGGCCCTGAAAGCTTTTTCATACCGGGTGGCCAAATATATCGGCGCCTATACAGCAGCCATGAACGGCGTGGATGCAATCTGCTTTACGGCAGGTATTGGAGAAAATACTTCGTTAGTGAGAACAATGACGGCTTCTTATCTGGGATATCTGGGAATTGAGCTTGACGAAGAAGCAAACAAAAAAAGAGGAGAGGAAGTATTCATTTCTACACCGGAGAGCAAAACAAAAGTGCTGATCGTCCCTACGAACGAGGAACTGGCCATCGCGCGGGAGACGGTTGCATTAGCAGGATAAAAGTTGACAAATTGTTTATCAAATAGTTTTACAGTATTGACAAAGTAAGTAACCGCCGTTATAATTGTTTGAGTGTGATTTAATTCACAGGGAGCTTTAATTGAAAAATCAAAGATAAAAACCATAGATAAAATCACAGATTTTTCAATTAGTTATTGGAAGCATGAGGGATTATGATGCTAATCAGTCTGGCTGATGTATTCACATCTGAGGGAAAAGATAGAAGGGAGAGCATTCCTTTCGAGCCGGATAGAGTTTCTTACATGGGAAATTCTTATAAAATCTGTGAGAAATCTCCTGTCAATCTGATTTTTACCAATATTGGCATTGGTAAGATTCTGTTACAGGGACAGATGCGGCTTGTACTGGAAATCCCATGTGACAGGTGTCTGCAGGTGGTTCACGTGCCTTTAGCGCTTAAGTTTGAACAGGAAATTTTTGCGCCTGATTTAAGCGGGCAGGTGGAGAGCGGAGATGAGCAGCAGAATTTCATGCTGGGATATGAGCTTAACGTGGAAGCTTTCGTGAAAGGTGAGATCTTAATTAACATGCCGGTCAAGGTGTTGTGTAAGCCGGACTGCAAGGGAATCTGCAAGCAGTGCGGACACAACTTAAACGAGGGGGAGTGTGGGTGCGATACCTTTGTGCCTGACCCTAGGATGGCATCTATTAAAGATATCTTTAACGCAGGTAAGGAGGTGTAATGATGTCTATTTGTCCTAAAAATAAATCTTCTAAATCCAGAAGAGACAAGAGGAGAGCAAACTGGAAAATGAGTGCTCCCACATTGGTGAAATGCAGCAAGTGCGGCGCCCTGATGGCACCCCACAGAGTATGTAAGGCATGTGGTTCTTACAACAAAAAAGAAATCATCAGTGTAGATTAATTTTGCAACATCAGAAATGAAAATCAGAGATGAAAATCAGAGATTAGGAAGTCGGTTGACTTCCTAATTTTTTGAGCAAAATTCTGCTTGATTTTTCGTATACGGTCTAGTATAGTGAAATAGTACTGATTGCAAGGAGGATAAAACGGCACAATGGCAGAGTTTGTAAATGTGGCGGTTGACGCTATGGGTGGGGACAATGCTCCTTTGGAGATTGTGAAGGGGGCTGTGGATGCTGTCAATGAGAGCAGCCATGTAAAGGTATATTTGACAGGACAGGAAGATGCTATCCGCAGCGAACTTGCGAAATATACATACAATAGTAATCAGGTGGAAATCGTCCATGCCACGGAAGTGATTGAGACAGCAGAACCGCCGGTTATGGCAATCCGCAAAAAGAAGGATTCCTCCATTGTGAAGGCGCTTAATCTGGTAAAGGACGGCGTATGCGGTGCTTATGTTTCAGCCGGAAGCACAGGGGCAACCTTAGTAGGAGGCCAGGTCATTGTAGGAAGGATTAAAGGGGTGGAGAGACCGCCGCTTGCTCCGCTTATTCCCACGGAAAAAGGCTGCGCGCTTCTGATTGACTGCGGCGCTAATGTGGACGCAAGACCTTCCCATCTGGTGCAGTTCGCCAAGATGGGCTCCGTATACATGGAAAGCGTTATGGGAGTTAAGAACCCAAAAGTGGGGATTGTAAATATAGGCGCCGAGGAAGAAAAGGGAAACGCGTTGGTGAAAGAAACCTTCCCACTTTTAAAAAACTGTCCGGATATCCACTTTATTGGAAGTATAGAGGCAAGAGACATTCCTGCCGGTTATGCGGATGTGGTTGTTTGTGAGGCTTTTGTGGGAAATGTAATTTTGAAAATGTATGAAGGTGTAGGAGCTACCCTGATTAAGAAGGTAAAGGAGGGAATGATGACTTCCCTGCGCAGTAAGATAGGCGCCCTTTTGGTAAAACCTGCATTAAAAAATACATTAAAGGCTTTTGATTTGGAACAATATGGAGGAGCCCCCATGTTAGGTCTTAAAGGGCTTGTGGTGAAAACCCATGGCAGTTCTAACAGCGTTGAGATAAAAAATTCTATTCTGCAATGTATCACCTTTACAGAACAGAATATCAATCAAAAAATAAAAGATAAAATAACAATGGAAGAAAACTAGAAAGGAAAAGTAAAAGATGGAATTTGAAAAATTAAAAAAAGTAATTGCGGACGTTTTAAACGTTGACCCTGAGGAAATCACAATGGAGACAACCTTTGTGGACGATCTGGGAGCTGATTCCTTAGATGTTTTTCAGATTATCATGGGACTGGAAGAAGAATTTGATATTGAAATTCCGGCTGAAGAGGCAGAAAAAATCTCAACTGTGGAAGAGGCAGTGAACCTAATAAGGAATGCACTTAATTAAAAAGCCCGCTAAGGGCTTTTTTGCCGCTGGCGGTATATTAGGAGAAGTATGGATAAACAGGGACAATTGAAGGAATTGGAAGGAAAAATTGGCTATGTTTTTCGCAATAAGAAGCTGATAAAGGAAGCTTTGACCCATAGCTCTTTTTCCAATGAACAGAAAATTAATAAGTACAGGAACTACGAGAGGCTGGAATTTTTGGGTGATGCGGTTTTAGAGCTTTTATCCAGCCGGTTTATTTTTGGGAATTATCCGGGAATGTCAGAAGGTCAGATGACGAGACTGCGCTCCACGATGGTTTGTGAAACGGCACTTGCCTTTTGTGCAAGAGATATTTTCCTTGGCAGATATATTCTGCTGGGGAAAGGCGAGGAGGCCACCGGAGGGAGAGAGCGGGATTCCATTCTTTCAGATGTGATGGAGGCTGTGATAGGCGCTGTTTATCTGGATGGAGGCATTGATGCGGCGGAAGAATTTGTCACAAGATTCGTATTTTCCGATTTGGAAAATAAACAGCTTTTTTATGACAGTAAATCATTGCTTCAGGAAAGAGTGCAAAAGCAGGGAAAAGAGCTGTCTTATGAGCTTGTAGCCGAGATAGGGCCCGAACATGATAAAATTTTTGTTGTGGAAGCAAGGATTGACGGCGAAACGGTAGGAAAAGGCCAGGGACGGAACAAAAAAACGGCACAACAGCAGGCGGCCTATCAGGCGCTTATTGCAGAAATGTCAAAAGAGTAGGTGTATATGTATTTAAAGAATATAGAAATTCAGGGATTTAAATCCTTTGCAAATAAAATCGTATTTAAATTCCATAACGGTATTACCGGTATTGTAGGACCTAACGGAAGCGGAAAAAGTAATGTGGCCGATGCGGTCCGCTGGGTGCTGGGGGAACAGAGAATTAAACAGCTTCGGGGGGCGTCCATGCAGGACGTCATTTTTTCAGGTACGGAAATGCGAAAGCCTCTTGGCTATGCCTTCGTTGCAATCACGCTGGATAATTCGGATCACCAGCTTGCCATTGATTTTGATGAGGTAACAGTGGCAAGAAGGATTTATCGTTCCGGTGAGAGCGAATATCTTTTAAACGGCGCTCCCTGCAGGCTCAAGGATGTGAACGAGCTTTTTTATGATACTGGTATCGGTAAGGAAGGTTATTCCATTATCGGTCAGGGACAGATTGATAAAATTTTAAGTGGTAAGCCGGAGGAACGCAGAGAACTTTTTGATGAAGCTGCCGGTATTGTAAAGTTTAAAAAACGTAAAGTGGCTGCCCAGAAAAAGCTGGAGGATGAAAAACAAAATCTGATTCGTGTAAAGGATATTTTATCAGAACTGGAAAAGCAGATTGGACCTTTGGAGAAACAGTCTCAGGCGGCCAGAATTTATTTGAAGAAACGGGAAGAATTAAAGAATTTAGATGTTAATATGTTTCTGCTTGAGCACAACCGCCTGAAGGAACAGCTAAGGAACACCCGCGAAAAATTTGAGATAGCAGATGATGACTTAAGTAAGACCACCCGTCAGTATGAACAGATCAAAGAGGAATACGAGCAGATTCAGGGACAGATTGAAGAATTAGAGGAGACCATTTTAGCGGAGAGGACGACTCTTTCTGATACCAGCGTTTTGCGGGGGAAGCTAGAGGGCGAGATCAATGTGCTGCGGGAGCAGATTAAGTCGGCTAAAAGCAATGAAGAACACTTCCGTACCAGAAAAGAAACCGTCACAAGGGAGATGGAGACAAAGCTTCTTGACAAGGAAAAGATTCTGGAAGATAAAAAGGTAATTGACAGCCAGGTGGCAGAAATCGAGAAGGTAAGAAATGAGGCCAGGGAAAAGCTCCTTGGCGTTCAGCGCCGGATAGAGGAACTGAGCGGACAAATCGAGGCCGATAAAAACATGATTATTGAGGCCCTGAATGTGAGGGCAACTATCCGGTCAAAGCTGGGCCGCTATGACACCATGACAGAGCAAGTTAATATTCGCAAGGCGGAACTTACCTCAAGGCTGCTTCGTATTAAATCGGATGAGGAGCAGCAGGAAGAAACTATCAAAAAGCTTCAGGAAGAATTTGAGGCTATTAATCAGAAAATTCATACATTGAATGATTCCCAGGAACAAAAGGAAGAAGCCCTTTCTCTTATCAGGGAGGAGCTTGCCGGTAAAGATCAAAAGTTAAGGGACACGCAGGTAAGCTATCATCAGGAAAAATCCAAACTGGATGCCTTGACAAATCTGACAGAACGCTATGAAGGATATGGCGGCAGTGTAAAGAAGGTGATGGAGGCAAGGGAACAGGAAAAGGGAATCGTAGGTGTTGTGGCAGATATCATAAAAGTGGAAAAGAAATATGAAACTGCCATTGAGACTGCTCTGGGAGGAAATATACAAAACATTGTCACGGATGATGAGGAAACTGCCAAGAGGATGATTGCCTTTTTAAAGCAGACGAAAGCGGGAAGGGCAACCTTTTTGCCCCTAACCAGTATTATGAAGTCTCAGGAGTTTAAAAACAAAGAAGTTCTTAAGGAAAATGGTGTGGTAGGCCTTGCGGACAGCGTGGTTACGGTGGCGGACAGATATAAGAATGTGGCCAAATCTCTCCTTGGGCGGATCGTTGTGGTGGACAATATAGACAATGCTGTACGGATTGCCAGAAAGTATCATTACAGTATCCGCATGGTTACACTGGAAGGAGAGTTGTTTACACCGGGAGGCGCCATAAGCGGCGGGGCTTACAAGAATAGCAGCAATCTTCTTGGGCGGCGCAGGGAGATGGAGGAGCTTTCCGGTAAGGTAAAAAAATATTTAAAGGAAGTGGATGTACTATTAAACGAGATAGAAGCCACAAAAGAAAGGCGAAACAAACTGCGTCTTTCGCTGGAGGAGGATAAGGCGGCCCTTCAGAGGCAGTTTATCGAGCAAAACACGGCCCGCCTTAATGTAATTAAGGCCCAGGAACGCAGGGATGAAGCCAGCGAAGGCTCTTTGGAGTTAAAAGAAGAACAGCAGGAAATAGAGGAGCAGATCAAGGAAATCAGGGAAAATAAGCTGGAAATTCAAAAGGAGCTGGAAGATTCGGAGCTTTTGGAGAAAAAGACGGAGCAGGAGATCAGAAAGCTTCAAACGCAGCTGGAAGAAAAGCGCAGGGAAGAATCGGAACAGTCAGCCCACGTTTCCGAATGGGATGTGGAGGTGGAAAAAATGCTTCAGCAGCAGGAATTCCATCAGCAGAATGTGGACCGTATTGACGGAGAGATTGGCCGGCTTATGCAGGAGCTTTCCGAGATAAAGGAAAGTCTTCAAAAGAGCAGTGAGGATACCAGAGAAAAGGAAAGCAATATTGTTTCCATAGAACAGACAATTGAAGCCTCCCGTACAACCCTGGGAGATACGGAGAGAAAGCTTAAGGAGGATGTGGAGAGAAAGGAAAATCTGTCCTTAAAGCAGAAGAATTTCTTTAAGGACAGAGAAACCCTGGCTGAGAAAATGGGAAACCTGGATAAGGAAGTATACCGGTTAAATTCCCAGCAGGAGAAGTTTCAGGAAACTCTGGACAATCAGATTAATTATATGTGGGATGAATATGAAATCACTCTCTCCGATGCGGCGGCCTTAAGAAATGAAGAACTTACAGATCTGTCGGCTATGAAGAAAGAAATTGCATCCTTAAAGGAACAGATCAAAAAGCTGGGAGACGTAAATGTGAACGCCATTGAGGATTACAGAAACCTGATGGAACGCTTTACCTTTTTAAAGACACAGCATGACGATCTTGTGGAAGCGGAAAAAACCCTGGAGGGCATTATTGTGGAGCTGGATAGCGCCATGCGCAAGCAGTTTCATGAGAAGTTCGCAGAGATTGGTAAAGAATTTGACAAGGTATTTAAAGAATTGTTTGGCGGCGGAAAGGGAACACTGGAGCTTATGGAGGATGAGGATATTCTGGAAGCAGGTATCCGGATTATCGCCCAGCCCCCGGGCAAGAAACTACAAAACATGATGCAGCTTTCCGGTGGTGAAAAGGCCCTGACGGCAATTGCGCTGTTGTTTGCCATTCAGAACTTAAAGCCCTCGCCCTTTTGCCTTCTGGACGAAATTGAGGCGGCTCTGGACGAAAACAATGTGGGGAGATTTGCCAAATATTTACATAAGCTTACAAAAAACACCCAGTTTATTGTGATTACACACAGACGCGGCACAATGGAAAAGGCGGACCGCCTGTATGGGATTACCATGCAGGAGAAGGGGGTTTCCACACTGGTAAGCGTGAACTTAATTGATAAGGAGTTGGATGACTGATGGCCGGATTTTTTAGCAGATTAAAAGAAGGACTTACAAAGACAAGGAATAATATCGTCCATGGGATAGATTCCGTTTTCAGCGGTTTTTCCTCTATTGATGAAGAGTTCTATGAGGAACTTGAGGAAATCCTGATCATGGGAGATATTGGTGTAAATGCCACGGGAGATATTTTGGAACGACTCCGCAGACAGGTGAAAGAAAATCACTTAAAGGAGCCGCAAGAATGCAAATCGTTCCTGATAGAAAGCATAAAGGAACAGATGAAAGTGGAAGAAACTGCCTATGACTTTGAGCATCAGCAGTCTATTGTGATGGTCATTGGGGTAAACGGCGTGGGCAAGACCACATCGGTTGGAAAGCTGGCAGGGCTTTTAAAGGCACAGGGGAGAAAGGTGCTTATTGCCGCGGCAGACACCTACCGGGCGGCAGCCTGCGAACAGCTTACCGAGTGGGCAAACCGGGCAGGAGTGGATATTATTGCAGGCGCCCAGGGGGCGGATCCATCCAGCGTGGTTTTTGACGCGGTAAGCGCAGCCAAAGCAAGACACACGGACGTTTTAATCTGTGATACAGCAGGCAGGCTTCACAATAAACGAAATCTGATGGAAGAACTAAAAAAAATGAACCGCATTATTGACAGGGAGTTTCCGGATGCCTACAGGGAAAATCTGATTGTATTAGACGGGACCACAGGGCAAAATGCATTAAATCAGGCGAGGGAGTTTGGAGAAACCGCAAAGCTGACCGGAATTATCCTAACGAAGATGGACGGAACCTCCAAAGGAGGAATTGCGGTTGCAATCCAGTCCGAGCTGAATATACCAGTAAAGTACATCGGCGTAGGAGAAAAACTGGATGATCTGCAGAAGTTTGACCCGGAGCAGTTTGTAAACGCTTTATTTGATGTGGACGAAAAGAGATGAAGATTCTGGTTTATGTATTGTTTGCGCCGCGAAGCGGCACGTGAACAAAAGGAAATAAAGGAGGAAACGGGGCATGGGGGAGAAAATGCTGACGTTAGATAAATTTGAGGAAGCGGCGGAGACGGTCAGGAAGGTAACACAGGAAACGAAGCTGGTATACAGTGATTTCTACAGTGCACAGACAGGAAACAAGGTTTATTTAAAGCCTGAAAACATGCAGTTTACCGGAGCCTATAAGCTGCGGGGAGCGTACTATAAGTTAAGTACATTAACGCCCCAGGAGCGTGAAAAGGGCTTAATTACCGCTTCAGCGGGAAATCATGCCCAGGGAGTTGCCTATGCCGCAAAATGCTTTGGGGCAAAGGCTGTTATTGTAATGCCTACCACAACCCCTCTCATTAAAGTAAACAGAACCAAAAATTACGGGGCTGAGGTGGTTTTATTTGGGGATGTTTATGACGAGGCATGCGAACATGCCTATAAGCTGGCCAAGGAAAATGGATATACTTTTATCCATCCCTTCGATGATTTGGCAGTGGCTACGGGGCAGGGAACCATTGCAATGGAAATTTTTAAAGAGCTCCCTCTGGTAGATGAGATACTGGTACCCGTTGGAGGCGGAGGACTTGCCACAGGTGTTTCCACTCTTGCAAAGCTTTTAAATCCCAAGATCAAGGTGATTGGTGTGGAGCCGGAAGGGGCGGGCTGCCTTAAGGCATCCCTGAAAGCCGGCAAGGTAGTTACCTTAGACAGGGTAAGCACTATTGCGGACGGCACCGCGGTAAAAACACCGGGAGAAAAGATTTTCCCCTATCTGAGTAAAAATTTGGATGATATTATTACGGTACCGGATGAAGAATTGGTGGTTGCTTTCCTTGATATGGTGGAAAACCATAAGATGGTGGTGGAAAATTCGGGCCTTCTTACGGTTGCGGCCCTTAAGCATCTGGAAGATAGAAAGAAAAGAGTGGTGGCCATTTTAAGTGGAGGAAACATGGATGTAATCACCATGTCCTCAGTGGTTCAACAGGGACTTATTCTGCGTGACCGCATTTTCACCGTTTCCGTACTGCTGCCGGACAAGCCGGGCGAACTGTGCCATGTGGCTGATGTGATTGCAAAGCAGAATGGCAACGTAATTAAACTGGAGCATAATCAGTTTGTATCCATCAACCGGAACGATGCCGTGGAGCTGCGCATTACGCTGGAGGCTTTTGGAACGGAGCATAAACGGCAGATTATGCAGGCTTTGGAGCAGAACGGGTATAAACCTAAGCCTGTTCGTACGATCATGTGACGGAGTATATATTTTACAGGAAAAACCGCATACTATAATGGTATGCGGTTTTAGATTAACAAAAGCTTATGCTTTTCGTTGCCGGGAATTCGCAGGCCGGGGAAGGAGTATGGTTATAAAAATGGAAATAACAAAGTATTTAAAAAAATATCTGACAATTACGGCAGCAGCTTTTATTTTTGGTGCGGGAATCAGCCTGTTTATCGATCCAAACAATCTGGCGCCGGGCGGGGCGTCCGGACTTTCCATTATCTTAAGCCGGCTGTTTCCCATCGAAACCGGAACAATGTTTATGCTGATTAATATACCGATTTTACTTTTGGGCGTATGGAAATTTGGAGTGAAGTTTATCTTATCTACCCTGTTCGCCACCTTTGCAGTTTCAGCGGCTACCAATCTTTTTAAGATGATGGAGCCACTTACCACACAGCCCCTTTTGGGAGCTGTATTCGGAGGCGTGCTCGTGGCCGTAGGGGTGGGTTATGTGCTGCGGGCCGGAGCCACCACAGGAGGAACCGATATTCTGGTAAAATGCCTGAGGCTTAAAAAGCCTCACCTGAAAACAGGTACGATTTTCCTGGCAGTAGATTCCATTATTATCGGGATTGGCGGAATTGTATTTGGAAATGTGGAGGCAGTGCTTTACAGCATCATATCCGCAGTGGTGACATCGCAGGTACTTGATATGATTTTGTACGGCAGGGATGAGGCAAAGCTGATTTATATTATCAGTAACTCTTCTGAGGCCATTACGGAGAGAATTCTGAAAGAGGTAAACATAGGCGTTACCCAGCTTACAGGCACCGGCGCATACAAAAAGGAGGAAAAACAGGTGATTTTCTGTGTGGTAAGGAAACAGATTGCGCATAAGGTGGAAGAAGTGGTAAGACAGGAGGATCAAAGCGCCTTCATGATTATTACCAATGCCACAGAGATATACGGGGAAGGGTATAAAAGCTATTTTGGGGAGAAATTGTAAAATGAAATTTGGAAAGGATAAACAATTGAAAAAGATGGGAATTCATAATATACTTATCTGGTAAGACAGATAGATGATAAATTGTAACAGGTTAGCTATAGGTTAAGCTTTTACGATAAATGAGAAAGGTTCAGAAGAGAAGATGAATAAAACGGTTGCAAGGAGAAATAAAAGAAAGCAGCAGCGCAGTTTAATCAGTAATATTATTTTTTGCCTGATTGCGCTGACTGCTCTTACAGGCTGCATAGTTCTTGTACTGCAAAACTATAACCTGCAAAATGAAGGCAGAGAGGTTATGAGCAGATTAGAGGAGCATGAGCTGGAATATATATATACCCAGGAGGATTTAAACGCATATCTGGCGGAAAATGCCATAAGGGAGAGGGAAGACGAAAGAAATAACTTCCTGGCAGAAATAAAGCAGAGGGTGAGTGATGGGGAAAGCACGGTTTCTCTTTTAAGAAGCTTTTTTCCGGATGATATAGTGGTATATGCCGATGGCGGGTATTCTTTTTTCCCGATATCCGAAACTCTGAGAAAGCACGAGTATGTTTACGATAATTTTGTAAAGCAGGAAAATAAAGAGATTGTATATTTGGATGAGGAAAGCAATATCCGCTCCATAAAAGGGATAGATGTGTCCAAGCATCAGGGAGAAATTGAATGGGACAAAGTGGCAGGAGACGGCGTTTCCTATGCTTTTATCCGTGCCGGTTACCGGGGAAGCACGGAAGGAAAGCTGGTGGAGGATGAATTTTTCACAGACAATATAGAAGGCGCCGCGGAAAACGGTATTGATATAGGAATTTACTTTTACACCCAGGCCATGACGCCGGAAGAGGCGCAGGAGGAAGCGGAGTTTGTACTTGAGCTGATAGAGCCATACGAGGTGAGTTATCCTGTGGTGCTGGATTTGGAAGAGACAGAAAGCGCATCGGCCAGAACTGCAAAGATGACAAAGGAAGAATACACCAAAGCAGCCATTGCCTTTTGTGAGAAAATAAAAGAGGCAGGCTACACGCCCATGATTTATGGCAATTTAAAGACCTTTATGATTATGCTTGATCTGGAACAGTTAGAAGATTATGAGAAGTGGTTTGCCTATTATGATGAGGCTGTTTATTTCCCTTACGCGTTTAATATCTGGCAGTATTCTGCAAAAGGAGATATTGCGGGAATTAAAGGGGACGTGGATTTGAATATCTGTATGAAGGATTATATACTTGAAAATGAATGAAATGCAGGAATCAGTAAAAAGCGGGTATCTGCTGGAAAAGTTCAGGCTGTTTTACTTAAAAGATATCAGCAGCAGGGAATACGTTTATCATTATCATGATTTTCATAAGCTCATTTGGTTTATTTCAGGGAATGTGGAATACCATATTGAGGGCAGGGCCTACAGATTAGAGCCCCATGATATCCTGCTGGTGAACAAGGGAGAAATACATAAACCGTTTATTGACTATGACAGCCCCTATGAAAGATATGTGTTTTATATTTCCAGCGAATATTTAGAGGAGCATTCTGAAGGGAAAGACAGACTGGATTTATGCTTTCAGATGGCTTCAAAAGAGCAGGGGCATGTGATTCATTTATCACCGGCCATAAGCGGAAATCTGTTTGAAGCAGTGAAGCAGATTGAAAAGCTTAATTATGATAATGCTTACGCGAAAGACATGTACAGCAGGGTTTCTTTCCTTAAATTTTTGATTGAATTAAACAGGAGCTGCATCAGCAGCCCTGAAATTTTCCATAAGATGGCCAGATATGATAAGAAAATCGTGGAAATGATTCATTACATCAATGAGAATCTGTCAAAGGATTTGACAATAGAGACATTGTCGGCAAAATTTTATTTAAGTAAATACCATATGATGCGGAAGTTTAAGGAGGAAACAGGATATTCCATGCACCAGTATATCCTGGAAAAACGTATTTTGGCAGCTAAGGGAATGATTCTTACAGGGATGCCTGCCACACTTGCCAGCATGGAATGCGGTTTTAAAGATTATTCTACCTTCAGCAGGGCATACAAGAAGCTGCTTGGGCAGCTGCCGTCAGATAAGTATGGAAAATAATGTTAAGCAGGTTACAGAGCCTGCAAAAAGTAATCCGGGCTGAATTGCTGTTTAAAGTTGGTTAAAGTTATTTCATTTTTTACTTGCACAGGGATAATAAACATGTTATAATAAATTTTGCAGTCAGGAAATTCCTGATTTGCCTAAATTTGGTAAAATTCCCCTTTTACACTGGGCGGGCTGGAAACTTATTTCCGCCCGCTCTTTTAATTCCATAAGCTGGATCGCGCAGCGTGACAGCGTTTGATGCGCAGGTCCGTGCAGTGGAAGTTTGCCACTAAAGCGGCGCATGAACAGAGGCTTTTGACTATAAACATTCAAATCAGGAGTGTCATGGGAAAAACAGGTTATACTATATTAGTCAGCAAACAAATTTAGTCAGTAAACTAATTCGGGAGGAGCGCTATGAAGCAGCAGATTGAAGCATTAGATGCCTATCAGGTAATTGAAAAGAGAAAGATCAGCGATTTAAATTCAGAGGGGTACATTTTAAAACACAAAAAGACAGGAGCTGCCGTAACCCTTCTGCTGAATGATGATGAAAATAAGGTGTTTTACATCGGCTTTCGTACGCCGCCTAAGGACAGCACCGGTGTTGCCCATATTTTGGAACATTCTGTGCTTTGTGGTTCTAAAAACTTTCCGGTAAAGGATCCCTTCATTGAACTGGCGAAAGGGTCTTTGAACACCTTTTTAAATGCAATGACTTATCCCGACAAGACGGTTTATCCGGTGGCGAGCTGTAATGATAAGGATTTTAAAAATCTGGTGCATGTATATCTGGATGCTGTGTTTTATCCCAATATCTATCAAGAGGAAAAGATTTTCCGACAGGAAGGCTGGCACTATGAGATGGAAGATGTAGAAGACGAACTATCCATCAACGGTGTTGTATATAATGAAATGAAGGGTGCATTCTCTTCACCGGATGATGTTGTGGAGAGAGAAATCATGAATTCTCTGTATCCTGACATTACCTATGGTCTTGAATCCGGCGGAGATCCGGACTTTATTCCGGAGCTTTCTTATGAGGACTTTTTAGCTTTCCACAAAAAATATTATCATCCTTCTAACAGCTATATTTATTTGTATGGAAATATGGATGCGGCAGAGTATCTTACTTTTATAGATGAGCAGTATCTCTCAGCGTTTGATGCGCTTAAAGTGAACTCCCTGGTGGGCGTGCAGACGCCTTTTGCGGCGCCTAAGGAGCTGGTTAAGGAGTATTCTGTTATGGAGGATGATTCTATTTCTGAGAATACCTATCTGACTTACAATGTTTCTATGGGCACCAGCCTTGATAAGAAGCTCTATATAGCAATGGATGTTCTGGACTATGTACTCTGTTCCGCTCCCGGCGCGCTGGTGAAACAGGCGCTGATTGATAAGGGCATAGGCAGGGATGTATACAGTACATTGGAAAATGGCATTTATCAGCCTTATTTTTCGGTGATTGCCAAGAATGCAAATAGCAGTCAGAAGGAGGAATTTGTAGCTACAATTCATGAGGTGCTCAAAAAGGCAGTGTCAGAAGGATTGGACAAAAAGGCGCTTGTTGCAGCTATCAACTACTTTGAATTCCGGTACAGGGAAGCAGATTTTGGATCTTATCCCAAGGGGCTGATGCTTGGTTTAGAAGCGTTAGACAGCTGGCTTTATGATGAGAAGGCGCCTTTTATGCACATTGAGGCCAATGAGACCTACAGGGAGCTGAAAGCATCTATTGCCACAGGATATTTTGAAGAATTAATTCAAAAATATATTTTGGACAATCCCCATAAGACGATCATGGAAGTTAAGCCTGTTCAGGGGCTGACCTCCAGAAAGGATAAAGCTCTTTACGATAAGCTTAAGGCTTACAAAGAGACTCTTTCACCGCAGGAAAAGCAGGAAATTGTGGATAAGACGGCAGCCCTTCGGGCTTATCAGGAGGAAGAAAGCACAAAGGAAGCTTTAGAGACAATTCCTCTGCTTACCAGGGAAGACATGAAAAAAGAAGCGGCAGGGTATATAAATGAAGTACAGAATGTGGACGGCACCACAGTTCTTATTCATGACATTTTTACAAATGGTATCAGCTATTTGAATCTGGTCTTTGATTTAAAGGATGTGCCTGCAGGGCTGCTGCCTTACGTGGGAATCCTAAAAGCCGTGCTTATGATGGTTGATACGGAGCATTTCAGCTATGGTGAACTTTTTAATGAAGTGAATACTCATACAGGCGGTATCAAAACGGTAGTAAACACCTATACCAATGCCGATGATTTAAAAAAATATAAGGTTACGCTGGAAATCCGCTCCAAAGCCCTCTATGAAAAACGGGACAAAGCCATGGAGCTGATGAAGGAGATTATACTTACTTCACGCTTTGAGGATACAAAACGTCTGTACGAAATTTTAGCAGAAATAAAATCCAGAATGCAGGCAGTGATGACGGGCGCGGGGCATTCTGTTGCAAGTATACGTGCGCTTTCTTATTTTTCGCTTACGGCAGCCGTATCGGAGCAGATTAGCGGTATCCCTCAGTACAGGCTGTTAGAGGATCTGTTAAAAGAGTTTGAGGAAAGAAAAGCGGTTCTGGTGCAAAATCTGAAAGATTTGACGCAGTATATTTTCAGGCCTGAGAACCTGCTGGTGGATTATACTGCAGCAAAAGAAAGCTATGGCGGACTTGAAACAGCCGTAAAGAATCTGAAAGCAGATTTGTATACCGGTAAAGTGTCAGGAGAAAGTTTCAGGCCGGATCCGGTAAGGAAAAATGAGGCTTTCATGACGGCCGGACAGGTGCAGTATGTATGCCGGGCAGGGAATTTTATTGACAAGGGTCTGCCTTATACAGGCGCTTTAAAAGTGCTTAAGGTGATGATGGGGTATGATTACCTTTGGAACCAGGTCAGGGTAAAAGGAGGGGCCTATGGCTGCATGTGCGGCTTTTACAGAAATGGGGATGGATATTTTGTCTCATACAGGGATCCTAACCTGAAAAAGACCGTTGACGTTTATGAGCAGGCAGCAGAATATATTGAGAATGTGAAGCTGGATGAGAGGACTGTGACGCAGTTTATCATTGGGGCAGTCAGTGAGCTGGACACGCCTATGACACCGGCTACAAAGGGAATATATTCTCTTGGCGGCTACCTGACAGGGCTTTCTATGGAAAAAGTGCAGAAAGAAAGGGATGAGCTACTTGCCACAACGATAGATGAGCTGCGGGGTCTTGGCAGGTATATCCGGGCCTTTATGGAAAATGAATGCCTTTGCGTGGTGGGGAATGGAGAAAAGATAAAAGAGAGCGAAGATATGTTTATGCATGTAGAGCAGCTGTTTCGTAACAATTAGATTATCTTGCGCTTTTTTTCCAAAAATGCTATGATGAAAAAGCGGTGAACGATAGAAAAATTACATTTTGCCGTTTTGAAATAATTTAAATTAAGTGGAAATAGAAGGAGGACTGCAAGATGCAGTTTACAACAGTCAGAGAAATTTTCAGAAACAGGGAAGAATATTTGGATAAAGAGGTATGTGTTGGCGGATGGGTAAGGAGCATACGGGATTCCAAGACCTTTGGATTCATTGTGCTGAATGATGGTACATTTTTTGAACCACTTCAGGTGGTATATCATGATGAAATGGAGAATTTTGAAGAAATTTCCAGATTGAACGTAGGGGCGGCAATTATTGTGAAGGGAACCCTGGTTCCAACGCCCAAGGCTAAGCAGCCTTTTGAGATTCAGGCTGTGGAGATCAGTGTGGAGGGGACTTCCACACCGGATTATCCATTGCAGAAAAAGCGTCATAGCATGGAATATTTGCGCACGATCTCTCATTTGCGCCCGAGAACAAACACTTTCCAGGCTGTCTTTCGTGTGCGCTCCCTGACTGCCTATGCTATTCACAAGTTTTTCCAGGAAAGAGATTTTGTATATGTGCACACGCCGCTGATTACAGGAAGCGACTGTGAAGGTGCAGGTGAAATGTTCCAGGTAACAACCATGGATCTTGCGAATATTCCAATGACACAGGATGGAAAGGTAGACTTTTCCCAGGATTTCTTTAATAAGGCAACGAATCTTACCGTCAGCGGACAGCTGAACGGGGAAACCTATGCCCAGGCATTCAGGAACATCTATACCTTTGGCCCTACCTTTCGGGCGGAAAATTCCAATACCACCCGCCATGCGGCCGAATTTTGGATGATTGAGCCGGAAATTGCATTTGCGGATTTAAAAGACGATATGATGCTGGCAGAGTCCATGCTGAAGTATATTATCCGCTACGTGCTTACCCATGCGCCGGAGGAGATGAACTTTTTTAATTCCTTTATTGACAAAGGACTTTTAGAGCGGCTTAACAATGTGGTAAATTCCGATTTTGCCCATGTGACCTATACGGAGGCTGTGGATATTTTAAATAAAAACAATGACAACTTTGAATATAAGGTATCCTGGGGATGCGATTTGCAGACAGAGCATGAGCGCTATCTGACAGAGCAGGTGTTTAAACGTCCCGTGTTCGTGACAGACTATCCTAAGGAAATCAAAGCATTTTATATGAAGCTGAATGAAGATGGAAAAACGGTTGCGGCCGTGGACTGCTTGGTGCCGGGGATCGGCGAGATTATCGGCGGAAGCCAGAGGGAAGATGATTATGATAAGCTGGTAAAACGCATGGATGAGCTGGGCCTTAACAGAGAGGATTATGATTTTTATCTTGATCTGCGTAAGTACGGAAGCACCAGACATGCCGGATTCGGTCTTGGCTTTGAGAGGTGCGTAATGTATCTGACCGGAATGAGCAACATCAGGGACGTGATTCCTTTCCCGAGGACCGTAAACAACTGCGAGCTGTAAGAAATAAAATAATAGGCTGAGGATCAAACGCTGTTACGCTGCGCGGGCCGGTTTATTGAATGAAAAAGGGTGTAAAGTCTGAAGTGACATTTATTCAGGCTTTACGCCCCTTTATTATATTAAATAGTTTGATACGTATTACTAGTCCGTTTTATGGGACATAAAGGATGGTATGATATTTTTGTACCGGGAAGCAGTGGGAGATATAGGAATAAGGACGGGGTGCTGATAATTTGCAGCTGATACGCAAAGATTGAGTCTTAAGTCTTGAAGATATAAAAAATTAGCGAAGTCCGGACAAATATGATATACTTATCTTGGATAGTTATTTTTAAAGGAGCGATACAAATGAGCCTAAATGCAGAAAGTATTAAAAATTTAATAAAGAAAATCGGGTTCGTTCCTCAGGATGGGAAGAATGGGAGCTATTATAAAAACTATACTTCTCATAATAATTATACAATTTTTGTCGATTTTAATAGTGAGAAGATCATATATGATTCAGCCGAAAATTTGTCTCAAACAACCATTACAGTTGGAAAGAGAACGACCAGCAATTTTTCACAGGCTGAAAATTTTGTCATTTTAGAGTGTGTAGATAATCTGCTGGAGAAAGGATATACGCCGGCTTGTATTGAACTGGAAAAAACCTATCCATCAGGTCATGGATGTTCAGGCAGACTGGATATTCTGGTTAAGTCTGTTGATGGCATTCCTTTTTTGATGATTGAATGTAAAACATGGGGTGCTGAATTTGAAAAAGAACATAATAGAATGCTTAGGAACGGAGGACAGCTGTTTACATATTATGCAAATGACAGAGCCGCGAAGTTTTTGTGTTTATACACTTCCCGTATAGATGATACAAGGGAATGCCAATGTGCAGTTATTGATGTGGAACCGGCCTGGATTAGTTTGTCCGGCGTTAAGGAGATATATGATCATTGGAACAAAAACTTTAAGGATAATGGTATTTTTGACAGCTGCGCATATCCCTATGATGTGAAGCACAAGGCGCTTACCTACGGGAAATTGGAAATTCTTAAAGAAGAACATAGTGGTAAAATTTATAATCAAATTATGGAAATATTGCGCCATAATGCAATTTCTGACAAGCCCAATGCTTTTAATAAATTGCTTAATCTTTTTGTTTGTAAGATTATTGATGAAACAGATAAAAATCCGGAAGATGAATTGGATTTTCAGTGGCTGGAAAGCGATACGGATGAAAGCCTTCAGTTACGCCTTAATGATCTATACAAAAAAGGAATGTGGCGTTTTCTTGAGATTACCGTAATTGATTATGAGCAGCAGGAGGTTTCTGCAAAATTAGCAAACATTGATGACGATCTGACCAGGCAGTGGATCATGAAAATGTACATAGATACCCGTCTGAAGAAAAGTCCTAATTTTGCGTTTGCTGAGGTGCAGGATGACAGGACTTTTGAACTAAATGCAAAAATTGTAAAGGAAATTGTCGAGCTGCTTCAGGTGTACAGATTCCGCTATGAACAAAAGCACGAATTCCTTGGGAATTTTTTTGAACTTTTATTAAATACCAGTATGAAACAAGAAGCGGGACAGTTTTTTACTCCGGTTCCCATTACGCGTTTTATCATTTCTTCTTTGCCATTAGCAGAGCTTGTTCAGGAGCGCGTAACAGGCAGATATGAGGAACCGATGCCAACTGTGATTGACTATGCCTGCGGAAGTGGACATTTTCTGACCGAATATATGTCCCGAATGCAGGAGATTATTGACAATAAGATTGATCTTACGAATACATCGCCCAGGATCAAAGGGCTCTTTCAGTCATGGCAGGGTTATACAAAATTTATTTGGGCTAAAGATAGTGTATACGGAATTGATTTGGATAACCGTTTGGTCAAAACTGCGAAAGTCAGCGCTTTCTTTAATGGGGATGGAGAGGCTAATATTATTTGGGCTAACGGGCTTGACAGCTTTACAAAGTCAAAAGCTTTTCGGGGCAAACTTGTGGGGGCTAAGGAACAGGATAATGGAAAGTTTGACTTATTGATTTCCAATCCGCCATATTCAGTTGATGCATTTAAGAGTACGATTAAATATGGAGAAGAATCTTTTGAACTGTATTCCGGGCTCACCGATAATAGTTCTGAAATCGAATGCCTTTTTGTAGAACGAATGAAGCAGCTTTTGAAAATTGGCGGCTGGGCTGCAGTTATTTTACCAAGCTCTATTTTGACAAACAGTGGTATTCATGCAAAGGCCCGGACGATTCTTTTAAAGTATTTTAAGATAATGGCAATCGTAGAAGCAGGCTCCAATACTTTTATGAAAACCAATACAAATACCGTTATCTTATTTTTAAAGAGGCGGAGCAATGACGATTACCTGAATATAAGCCATGCAATTGATCGATTTTTTTCAAACTATGAAGATGTTGTGGTTTCAGGTATTGAGAGCGCTTTTTCCATCTTTGTCTCGAATGTCTATAATGAACTGACTTTTGAGGACTATATTAGCTTATTAAAGGGAAAGCCTACCAGAGAAGCCAGGTCACACGAACTCTATAAGGATTATATGAAATCATTTGGAGATGGCTTTTGCACCAAAGCAATTGAGAATGAAAAGAATAAAATGCTGTATTTCTTATTGACCTATAAGCAGACTATAGTTTTGGTTAAGACCGGGAAGGGAAAAGAAGAAAAGAAATTTTTGGGATATGAGTTTAGTGAGCGGCGTGGACATGAGGGACTGCACCATTTATCTGGCGGAACAAAGCTTTATGATGAAAGTGATTCTCTAAATCCAAAAAAGGTAAGCAGTTATATCTACCGCGCCTTTTTAGGGGAAACTGCTGAGATTGATGAGAGCTTGGCAGACAATTTATCTTATGCGCGCATGAGCCATTTTATTGAATATGGTACAAGCCGGTTTGAAAAAAATATTAATTTAGGAAAACCTACAAGCTATTTGGAACAAATGCGAAATAAATTTGTAAAATTTCCTATGCAGCGTTTAAATGAGATTTCTACCATGATAAGACGTGGAAGGTCGGCAGATTATGGAGACTCCGGAATACAAATTATTAAATCCGGTCAGGCGCGCGGCTATTATAATTTTGATTTCAGCAAACGGTATTTCGTTTCAAAGGACTTTGTTTCGGATGAAAGAAATCTCCAGCACGGCGATATACTGATTAACTCAACCGGAGTAGGTACAGCCGGAAGGATAACCCTATTTGATTTGGATGGTAATTATGTTGTTGATAGTCATATTACAATAGTAAGACCTGATATGAAAAGAGTGCTGCCGAAGTATGTTTTATATCTGCTGGCAGATATTGGATTTGATAAACTTGAAGCTATGGCAAACGGGCAGAGCGGGCAGATAGAGCTGGCGATAGATACAATTCAAAATATAAAAATCCCCTTACCGCCGCTGGATGTCCAACAAATAATTGTCAATGAATTAAGGCAGATTGAAGATGAAGAATATAGAATAAATGCTAAAATCGAAAAAACCCAAGAGTCAATTAAAGCTTTAGCCCAAAAGTGCTATCAGGAGGCAGGTAGTCTTAGCAAGTTAAAAAATGTGGTACACTATTCGACAGAACGTATCGATGTAAATAACCTCGATAAAAACACCTATGTCGGGGTAGAAAATTTACTTCCTAATGTAGCGGGAAAACGACAGTCAGATTATGTTCCATTCTCAGGAACAGTAACTGCATACCATTCAAATGATATTTTACTATCGAACATCCGTCCCTATTTGAAAAAAGCATGGCTGGCAGATAATGATGGTGGAAGCTCCGGGGATGTTTTGGTTTTATGCATTGACACTGCAAGTGTACTTCCTAAATATGTGTTTTTGCATGTGTCATCAGACCGGTTTTTTGAGTATGAGATGCAGAATATCGGAAGTAATGTAAAGATGCCAAGGGCGGACAAGAAAAGAGTTTTGGATTATCAAATTCCCCTCCTTTCGATTGAAGAACAGAAAAAAATTGTAGAACAGGTTTCACAATATGAAGATGAAATTGTAAAACTGAAATCCAATTTGAAAACTATGGGGGAAGAGAAAGAGATAATATTGAAAAAATATCTTTAAATTATTGAGAAAATATTTTTAAATGTTCCATAAATATAGCTATTTCAAACGTATCTCTTTTTAGAAAAGAAAGAGAACGGGAGGGATCAATATGAAAAATTATATTGTTGTATCGAATAAAAAACGCAAAAAGCTGGTGGCAGCCATTATCATGATGATATTGCTTTTATCAGGCTGCGGCGCTTCCTCTAAAGGAGCGAGAACCATGGAAGCAGCTACGGATACGGCAGCTGCAGCCGGCGCCGCGCAGGAAAACGGTTATGCAGATGCAGGGAGCTATGACATGGAGGAGGCCATAGCGGAAGAGGTGGATACCGGAGAAGGCGGCAGCGATACACCGGAAGTGCAAAGCACCCAGCGCAAGCTTATTAAAAATGTGGATCTTGAGGTGGAGACAGAAACCTTTGAAGAACTGCTTGCCGATGTGAAGAAAAGGACAGAGCAGTTTGGCGGCTACATAGAAAAAAGTTCTGCCTACAACGGGAGCAGTTATTACGGAAAAACCAACCGGAATGCAAATCTGACGATCCGCATCCCGGCAGAAAAACTGGATGAGTTCCTGACGATGGTATCGGAAAGTTCCAATGTGATCAGCCAGAATGAAAGCGTTACGGATGTGACCTTACAGTATGTGGACATGGAAAGCCATAAGAAAGCCTTAGTGGCAGAGCAGGAAAGGCTTTTGGAACTTTTGGAGCGGGCGGAAACCATTGAGGACATCATTACATTGGAGAGCAGGCTTTCAGAGGTGCGCTATCAGCTTGAAAGCATGGAATCCCAGCTGAGGACCATGGACAATCAGGTGTCTTACAGCACGGTCTGTTTATATATCACTGAAGTTACCAAATATACGCCGGTAAAGGAACAGACCCCATGGGAAAAAATTGCAACAGGCTTTATGGACAGCTTGTTTGATGTTGGAAACAGTCTTTTAAATTTTGGGATTGACTGTGTGATTAATTTGCCGTATCTTATCTTATGGGCGGTTATCCTGATCATTGTCTTTTTCATCGTTCGTCTGATTATCAGGCTGGTGAAAAAGGTAAAACAGAAAAAACTTGCGAAGATGATGCAAAGGCCTGGCGGACATCCGAAGCCTGGCATGCCGGAAACAGAGCAGAAATCTGCGCAAAAATAGAAACTGCCGACAGAGAAGAAACTTTAAGGGCTGGCAAATTTGTACTTTTGCTTAAATTTAATGGTTGCCAGATGCTAGAAAGATATAGAGGAATTATATGATGAATGACCAGTATAAATCCGGCTTTGCGGCGCTTATTGGCAGGCCGAATGTAGGAAAATCCACTTTAATGAATTGTCTGATTGGACAAAAAATTGCTATCACTTCCAATAAACCTCAGACTACGAGAAACCGCATTCAGACAGTTTATACCTCCAAAGAGGGGCAGATTGTCTTTGTAGATACACCGGGAATTCATAAAGCAAAGAACCGGTTAGGGGATTATATGGTCAATGTGGCAAGCAAAAGCCTTAAGGAAGTGGACGTAATCCTATGGCTTGTGGAGCCTTCTAATTTTATTGGAGCAGGGGAACGGCATATTATAGAGCAGCTCCAAAAAATTAACACACCGGTAATACTGGTCATTAATAAGATTGATAAGGTAAAGCGGGAGGATATACTTGCATTTATTGATACGTACCGAAAGGAACTGGACTTTGCCGAGATTGTACCGGTGTCCGCATTAAAAAGCGAAAATACCGATGAGCTTATTAAATGCATTATGGCTTATCTTCCCTATGGACCGGCTTTTTATGATGAAGATGTGATTACGGATCAGCCTGAACGTCAGATAGTGGCGGAGCTGATACGGGAAAAAGCTCTTTACTGCCTTGAAGAGGAAATACCCCACGGAATTGCCGTCACAATAGAGCGGATGAAGCGGCGGGGGAAAATAGTGGATATTGATGCCACGATTGTCTGCGAAAAGGATTCCCACAAGGGTATTATTATTGGAAAACAGGGAAGCATGCTCAAAAAAATAGGTACCACGGCCAGAGCGGATATTGAGGAAATGCTGGAGTGCAGGGTGAATCTCCAGCTTTGGGTAAAGGTAAAAAAGGACTGGCGTGACAGTGATTTCCTGCTTAAAAATTTCGGGTATAATCCAAAGGAGCGCGAATAGAAAAAAGAAAAAAGTAAACCCTAATATCATACTTTTTGATACCAGGGGGCACAAGATGAAAGTAATAAATTACTGGGAACAATTTTTAAGTACAGGAGATATCAACGATTATCTGGCCTACCGGGAGGGAGAAGAAGCGGCAGGCCCAAAAGAGAATGAGGGAGCCAGGCAGGGTGCAGGAACAGATCAGTGTTACAGGGATGATATTAAAAGCAGAGCCGGTTGGAGAATATGACAGACGGGTTGTGATACTTACAAGGGAACGGGGAAAGATAGCAGCGTTTGCAAGAGGTGCCAGAAAACAGGGCAGCAGGCTGTTAGCTTCCACCAATCCCTTTTGTTTTGGGCAATTTCGGTTGTATGAAGGAAGAAGTGCTTACGGGATAACAGAAACCTCCATCAGTAATTATTTTGAAGGCTTCAGGGAAAACTTTGAAGCGGCCTGTTATGGGATGTATTTTCTGGAAATGATGGATTATTATACCAGAGAAAACAGTGATGAAAAGGAGATGCTGAAGCTTTTGTACCAATCCCTTAGGGCGCTTTTGCATAAAGGACTTTCCAACCGGCTGATCCGTTACATATTTGAGATAAAGGCTCTTTCCATAAACGGGGAGTACCCGGGGCTGCCGGGAAGAGAGCAGCCCTATCTGCCGGGAGCTGTTTATGCGGTAAATTTTATTGTGGATTCTTCCATAGAAAAGCTTTACACCTTCAATGTCACGGAACAGGTGCTTTCAGAGCTTTCAGAGATCAGCGACATCTACAGGAAACGTTTTATGGACAGAAAAATGAAAAGTCTGGAGATATTATCTGAAATTCAATGTTGAAAAACAAAGGTAAGTCATATATAATGGATGGGGTAAAATGGAAGAGAATGGGAGGGCGCAATGAACAGAGGGGTTAAAATACTCAAAAAAATGATGATGAGCGTGCTGACTTTTTCCATAATGCTGGTCTTTTCAGCCTGCGGCGATAAAGCCGGGGATGAGAGCGGAACTTTTCTTTCTCTTAAAAAGGACGGCACCATCCGGTCTCAGATTGAAGAAAGCTTTGAAGAAAGCTATTATGACAGGGATGAATTAGAGCAGGCTGTTTTAGAACAGGTGGCTGATTATAACAGTCGTACAGGGACGGAAAGTATAGCAGTTGAAAAAGTAGAAGTAAAAGACGGTATAGCACAGGTGGGGCTTACTTATATGGGGGCCGGGGATTACGCAGCCTTTAATCAGGCATTTTTTTTCGCGGGAGCTACCGGGGATGCGGAAAAAATGGATTGCAATCTTGATGTGGTTCTAAGCAGCGTAAAGGATCCTGGGGAAACTATAGGAAAAGCGGATATTTTGGCTTTGAAGGATGAAAAGCTTCTGGTGACAGATATAAGCGAGGCGGTAGTTCTGGACGGAAAAGCTCTTTATACCAGCGATAATGTGACGGTATCTTCCGGTGGAAAGACGATAAAGCGAACGGATGACGGAAGTCAGATGATTTATGTTGTATACAAATAATTTATAAATTTGAGGGCTATTGGAAGCATGGAGGATTAGTATGGAAAAAACAATGGAAAAAATTGTTGCTCTGGCAAAGGGCAGGGGATTTGTGTATCCCGGTTCTGAAATTTACGGGGGGCTGGCCAACACCTGGGATTATGGAAATCTGGGTGTGGAGTTAAAGAATAATGTAAAAAAAGCATGGTGGCAGAAATTTATTATGGAAAATCCCTACAATGTGGGAGTCGACTGTGCTATTTTAATGAACCCCCAGACCTGGGTGGCTTCAGGGCATCTGGGCAGTTTTTCAGATCCTTTGATGGATTGTAAGGAATGCCATGAGCGTTTCCGTGCAGATAAGGTAATTGAGGATTTTGCGGCTGAAAACGAGATTGAGCTGGAGAGCAGTATAGATGGCTGGAGCCAGGAAATGATGAAAAGCTTTATAGCGGATCACCATGTTCCCTGTCCTTCCTGCGGCAAACATAATTTCACGGATATCCGTCAGTTTAATCTTATGTTCAAGACCTTCCAGGGGGTTACGGAAGATGCTAAAAATACGGTTTACTTAAGACCGGAAACAGCGCAGGGTATTTTCGTTAACTTTAAGAATGTACAGAGAACCTCCCGCAAGAAAATTCCTTTTGGGATCGGCCAGATCGGTAAATCCTTCCGCAATGAAATTACTCCCGGAAACTTTACCTTCAGAACCAGAGAATTTGAGCAGATGGAGCTTGAATTTTTCTGCGAGCCTGATACGGATCTTGAATGGTTTGCTTACTGGAAACAGTTCTGTATTGACTGGCTTAAGAGCCTTGGCATGAAAGAAGATGAGATGCGTGTGCGGGATCATGAGAAGGAAGAACTTTCTTTTTACTCTAAGGCTACAACAGATATTGAATTTTTGTTCCCTTTTGGATGGGGCGAACTGTGGGGAATTGCAGACAGAACCGACTATGATTTGACCCAGCATCAGAATGTTTCCGGTCAGGATCTTACTTATTTTGATGACCAGAAAAACGAAAGATATGTACCTTATGTTATTGAGCCGTCTCTGGGAGCGGACCGTGTGGTCTTAGCTTTTTTGTGTGCCGCTTATGATGAGGAAGAAATCGGAGAGGGGGATGTGCGTACTGTGCTCCACTTCCATCCTGCCCTTGCGCCTGTGAAGATAGGCATTCTGCCTCTTTCCAAGAAGTTAGGGGAAGGCGCTTTAAAGATTTATGAACAGCTCTCAAAGAAGTATAACTGTGAGTATGACGACAGAGGAAATATAGGGAAAAGATACCGCCGCCAGGATGAAATTGGCACGCCTTTCTGTGTAACTTACGACTTTGATTCGGAGACAGACGGGTGTGTGACGGTCCGGTTCAGGGATTCCATGGAACAGGAACGGGTGGCGATTGAAAGCCTTGATGCTTATTTTGCAGAAAAGCTTGCGTTTTAGTGAATTATAAAGCAATCGGCTTTTTATCAAAAAGAGTTTATATTGACAGAGTTTAAAAGGGCCTGTGCCTGCGCTGCATCCACAGGCTCTGATGACAGTAAAAAGGCAGCGCGGAAATGAGGAAAAGAACAAATGAAATCCTATGGCGTAAACGAACTTCGGAGAATGTTTTTGGAATTTTTTGAGAGCAAGGGACATCTTAAATTGAAAAGTTTTTCTCTCGTGCCTCACAATGATAACAGCCTTCTTTTGATTAATTCGGGTATGGCGCCCCTAAAGCCTTACTTTACGGGACAGGAAATTCCCCCCAGAAAGAGAGTGACTACCTGTCAGAAATGTATCCGTACAGGCGATATTGAAAACATTGGAAAGACAGCCAGACATGGTACTTTTTTTGAAATGCTGGGGAATTTCTCCTTTGGAGATTATTTTAAGCATGAGGCAATTGCCTGGACATGGGAATTCCTTACGCAGGTGGTGGGACTTAACCCGGACAGACTTTACCCATCCATTTATGTGGAGGATGACGAGGCTTTTGAAATCTGGAATAAAGAAATCGGTATTGCAAAGGAAAGAATTTTCCGTTTTGGCAAAGGAGATAACTTCTGGGAACATGGCAGCGGCCCCTGCGGCCCCTGCTCAGAGGTTTATTACGATAGAGGAGAAAAATATGGATGCGGCAGGCCGGGCTGCACCGTGGGCTGCGACTGCGACAGATATATTGAGGTCTGGAACAATGTATTTACCCAGTTTGATAATGACGGAAAAGGAAATTATACAGAGCTGGAACAGAAGAATATCGACACCGGAATGGGGCTTGAAAGATTAGCAGCCGTAGTGCAGGATGTGGATTCTATCTTTGATATTGATACCATATGTGCTCTGAGAAACAGGGTATGTGAGATTTCCGGCAAGGAATACAAGAAGGAATATAAGTGGGATGTTTCCATCCGTATTGTGACGGATCATATCCGCTCCGCTACCTTTATGATTTCTGATGGTATTATGCCTTCTAATGAAGGGCGGGGCTATGTACTCAGGAGAATTATCCGCCGGGCAGCGCGTCATGGCAGGCTCCTGGGGATAGAGGGAACCTTCCTTGCAAATCTCAGCAATACGGTAATTGAGGGGAGCAGAGACGGCTATCCGGAACTGGAAGAAAAGAAAGATTTTATTTTCAATGTATTAACCCAGGAAGAAAACAAATTTAACAAAACCATTGACCAGGGATTAAGCATTTTAAGCGATATGGAAGCTGCTATGGTGAAGGAGGGTAAAACCTGCCTTGGCGGTGAGGATGCTTTCAAATTGTATGATACTTATGGATTCCCCCTTGACTTAACGAAAGAAATTCTGGAAGAAAAGGGCTTTACCGTTGAGGAGGAAGGTTTTGGGAAGGCCATGCAGGAGCAGAAGGAGAAAGCAAGGGCCGCACGTAAAACTACTAATTACATGGGAGCTGATGTGACGGTTTACGAGTCCATTGACCCTGCCATTACCACAGAGTTTGTAGGCTATGACAGGCTGAGTCATGATTCTAAAATCACGGTTCTCACCACACAGTCAGAGCTTGTGGAGGCCCTTACGGATGGAGAAGAAGGCACAGTCATTGTAGAAGAAACGCCTTTTTATGCAACCATGGGCGGTCAGTGTGCGGATACAGGCATCATTACCTGCACGGAGGGAGAGTTTTTGGTTGAGGATACCGTTAAGCTCCTTGGCGGCAAGGTGGGCCATATCGGTAAAGTGGTGAAAGGAATGTTAAAAAAAGGAGATAAGGTCACCCTGCAGGTAAATGAGGCGGGCAGAGCAGATACCTGCAAAAACCACAGTGCTACCCACCTGCTGCAAAAAGCCCTGCGGACAGTTCTTGGCACCCATGTGGAGCAGGCCGGTTCTTTTGTAAACGGAGACAGATTAAGATTTGACTTCAGTCATTTTTCCGCTATGACAAAGGAAGAACTTGACCAGGTGGAAAAAATTGTAAATGAAAAGATTTTAGAGGCAATTCCGGTTAAAACGGAGATTATGACCTTAGAGGAAGCCAGGAAGACAGGAGCGATGGCGCTTTTTGGTGAAAAATATGGAGAAAGTGTGCGCGTGGTTCGAATGGGCGACTTCTCAACAGAGCTGTGCGGTGGCACCCATGTGGCCAATACGGCGTCCATTATGCTGTTTAAAATTATATCCGAGAGCGGTATTGCGGCAAATGTCCGCAGAATCGAAGCACTTACCGGAAACGGCGTGTTAAAATATTATGGGGATATGGAGAAAACCTTAAACCAGGCGGCTGCTATTGTCAGAGCATCTCCGGCTGATCTTACAAAGAAACTGGAACATCTTATGACAGAATTGAAAGCCCTGCAGGGAGAAAACGAGTCCCTAAAGAGCAAGGCAGCAAGGGATGCGTTAGGCAATGTAATGGATCAGGTTACGGAGGTAAAGGATGTAAAATTCCTGGCGGCAAAAGTTTCCAATGTTGATATGAACGGCCTTCGTGATTTGGGCGACCAGCTAAAGGCTAAGCTGGGCGAAGGAGTACTGGTGCTGATTTCCGATAAGGACGGTAAGGTAAATATGGCAGCTATGGCTACAGAGGCTGCGGTTAAAAAAGGCGCCCATGCAGGTAATCTGATCAAAGGAATTGCCGGATTAGTTGGCGGCGGCGGCGGTGGACGGCCTAATATGGCCCAGGCTGGTGGGAAAAACCCTGCCGGAATTGACGCGGCGCTTTCAGAAGCCAAAAAGGTGCTGGAAGGCCAAATAAATTAAATTTTTGTAAAGAAATGATTGACGCTGGGGAATTTTGTGGTATAATTATGTAAGTGAGAAAGCATGTGTGCAAACGTATATACGTTAAGATGAGCATTAATACACACATGCAGATACAAAGTACATGGTTGCAGGCAGAGTAAACGTCTTTGAGATGGCGTAGGAATGCGGCATGTAAATAAAAACCCAATCAGTCGATGCTGCTAGAAGGGACTGAAGGGAGGTCAGGGTGCAGGATGTCAAATGTAATCGTTAAAGAAAACGAGACTTTAGACAGCGCTTTACGCCGTTTCAAAAGAAGCTGCGCAAAGGCTGGTATTCAGCAGGAGATTCGTAAAAGAGAGCATTATGAAAAGCCAAGCGTGAAACGCAAAAAGAAATCCGAAGCTGCAAGAAAACGTAAATACAACTAATACTCCAATTGCCATCACAGACAGGCTTGGAAGTACGGAAAGCTCTTGATGGTTAACCAAGGGCTTTCTTGATGTATTGGAATAATTTGCCAGAGATGACTGTCTTTGGAATAGTGACTTAATGACGGGGAAATGCTTATGTGGACGAGAGAAATGTTTGGCACGGATGTATACCACCTGATTTCCGCTTTTATCATATACAGCATGATAGGATGGCTGGTGGAATCCATTTACATGTCGTTTTGTAATAAAAAAATTACAAACCGGGGATTTGGCAGGGGGCCTTTTTGCCCGATTTATGGTTTTGGTGGCGTGGTCGGATATCTGATTTTACACCCCTTAAGCGACCACCTGATTGGCCTTTATCTGGCGGGAGCAGTACTCGCAACTACATTTGAGTATCTGGTAGGAAGGCTGATGCTGAAAATATTTGGGGAAGTATGGTGGGATTATAATGAAAAACCCTGTAATTATCAGGGAATTATTTGTCTGGAGAGTACGATTGCATGGGGGTTTTATGCGATCATAATTATTACTTTCCTTCACAGCAGGATACTTGAACTGGTGGACAGGTGTAATGCACAGTGGGGCATTATGGCCTGCAGGATTATTCTTTTACTGGCTACGATAGATTATGTCACAAAGCTTATGAAGATCTTTCATGTCAGCCTGAAGGAGAAGAAGGAAAGACTTATGGATGCCTATCATTCTTTCAGGGCAAGATGGTATTAAAATAGTACTTGCATTTTAAAAACATATAAAACATATCCATAGTAATAGAATACATAAGGGAGAGCGAATACGTGAAAAAATTTTTTAAATTTTTCAAAATTACCCTATGCTATGTGATGTGTTTTATTTTTTTGCTGGCAATGCCGCTTAAGGTGGACGCAGCGCCGGCTGTGGAAGCGCCGTCATACATATTAATGGAAAGCTCCACGGGCCAGATTATCTGTGAGCAGAATGCGGATGAAAGACGCAGCCCGGCCAGCATCACCAAAATTATGACCCTGCTGGTAATTTTTGATCACATCGGCACAGGAAGAGTGCAGCTTGACAGTGAAGTCATGACCAGCGCTTATGCCAAATCTATGGGAGGTTCTCAGGTTTTTCTGGAGGAAGGGGAAATACAGACTCTTGACACTATCATCAAGTGTATTGCCGTGGCATCCGGAAATGATGCCAGCGTGGCTGCAGCAGAGTTTATCGCAGGAAGCGAGCAGGAATTTGTAAATCTAATGAACCAGAGAGCGGAGGATATGGGCCTTACCAATACGCATTTTGAAGACTGTTGCGGACTTAGCGAATCCGACAATCATTACACCTCGGCAAAGGATGTGGCGCTTATGTCACGTGAATTAATTACAAAGTATCCGCAGATTCTGGATTATACGAAAATCTGGATGGAGGATATTACCCATGTGACCCGTCAGGGAACCAGCAATTTTACTTTATCAAGCACTAATAAGCTGCTTAAGATGTATGACTTTACCACCGGCCTTAAGACCGGATCCACCAGCAAGGCTTTATACTGCCTGTCAGCTACCGCCAATAAAGATAATATTGATTTGATTGCAGTGGTAATGGCATCTCCAAGCAATAAATCCCGCTTTCAGGATGCCATGACCTTATTGAATTACGGCTACAGTGTCAGCGCACTATATGAGGACGCAAATGAGGAGAAACTGCCCACGATTCCCGTTAAGGGAGGTGTACAGGATGAGGCAGCGCTTATTTTTAAGGGGCCGTTCCGCTACCTGGATATAGCTGGCAGTGATTTAAACAGCATTGAAAAGACGATTTCTCTTTCCCCTTTGCTTACGGCGCCTGTAAACAGAGGGGATGCGGTGGGCGAGGCTGTTTACACTTTAAATGGACAGAGGATAGGAAGCGTGTCTATTTTATCGGACGTGACCATAGATAAGGCAGGGTATAAGGACATTCTCAAAAAAGTCTGGGGTCTGTACTGTAGTCTGTGAGCAGAGATTTATTTTACTCTGGTCCCGGATTGCTGCCATGAATGGCCTTCAGACCGTGAATGGCGCATATCTTAAAAGACAGGAAGGGAAAAGAGGTTTGGTAGTTTTTATTTACGCTTTGGCAGTTCTTGCGATATTCTTTGTGATAGTGATGATAGCGGACTGCAACAGGTTTGTGATCAGAAGATACGAATGCAAAAGTCAGGTCTTACGGAAGGATGGCAGGATCATCCTTCTGTCAGATCTCCATAATAAATCCTTTGGAGCGGGCAACAGAAGGCTGCTTACAGCCATAGAGAAACTTCACCCCGATCTCATCCTGATTGCCGGGGATATGTATACTTCTAATAAGGATGGAAAAACTGACACGGCAGGAGATTTGGTGTGTGCTTTGGCAGAAAGCTATCCGGTTTATTACGGCAATGGGAATCATGAGCACAAGACCAGGCTTTTTCCTGAACAGTTTGGGACAATGTATGAAGATTTTGTAAAGAAAATAAAAAAGGCAGGAGTGCGGCATCTTGTCAACGAAAAGGTATATCTGCCTGATTTTAATATGAATATTTACGGGCTGGAAATTGGACGGGAATATTATGGAAAGTTTAAAAATACCAGAATGAATACGGCTTATCTGGAAGGAATTTTAGGGAAACCGGAAAAGTCCGGATTTTCGGTGCTGATAGCCCATAATCCGGATTATTTCAAGAACTATGCCCAGTGGGGAGCGGATCTGGTGGTGTCCGGTCATGTTCATGGAGGGCTTATGAGACTGCCTTTTTTAGGCGGCGTGATTTCACCGTCTATTAAGCTTTTTCCAAGGTTTGACGGGGGGAAGTTCAGGGAAGGAAAATCAGTGATGATTCTGGGAAGGGGCTTGGGTACCCATACGCTGCCTGTCAGAATCTTTAATCCAGGAGAACTTGTGGTGATAGAGATTTCTCAAAGTTGACGGCATTTTTGATACATGATAAAATGTCCGCAAAGAATGCTCAAATCTTTAAGTAAAGGAGCCGGGTAAATGGCAATATCGGTAAAACTGCAGGCATTTGAAGGTCCCCTGGATTTACTTTTACATCTGATTGAAAAAAACAAAGTGGATATTTATGATATCCCGATTGTGGAGATCACGGCCCAATATCTGGAGTATATTCAGCATATGGAAACGGAAAATATGGATGTAATGAGCGAGTTTCTGGTGATGGCGGCAACACTTCTGGATATCAAGTGTAAAATGCTGCTCCCCAAGGAAGTAAATGAGGAAGGGGAAGAAGAAGACCCGAGAGCAGAACTGGTTCAAAAGCTGCTGGAATATAAAATGTATAAATACATGTCCTATGAACTCAAGGACAGGCAGATTGATGCATCGCGCACCCTCTTTAAAGACAAAACAATGCCAAAAGAAATTGAGGAGTACAAGCCTCCTGTTAATCTGGAGGAACTGATAGGAGATGCAAATTTAAGTAAACTCAAAGAGTTGTTTAAAATGGTAATGAAAAGGCAGGAGGATAAAATTGATCCTGTCAGAAGTACCTTTGGGCGAATTGAAAAGGATGAAATTGATATGGATGCGAAGACCGCTTATGTGGAGGAATATGTCCGTATCCACAAAAAGTTCAGCTTTATGCAGCTTTTGGAAAAACAAACAAGCAGGATGGAAATCATTGTCACTTTTCTTGTAATATTGGAAATGATGAAGCTGGGGAAAATTTCTATTTTTCAGGAGGATACCTTTGATGACATTGTCATCACGTCCAGCCCGGCATTGCTTTAATACCGGTTTCATACGTTTAAGTAATGGGTATTTTGTACCCGGTTTACATATGCCGCATGACGGCAATGGAGGTAATAACTTTGGACAGGCAGAAGGAAAAAGCCATATTGGAGGCCGTTCTTTTTACTATGGGAGAGTCTGTGGAAATTGAAAGACTGGCGGCAGTAATTGAGGAGGATAAAAAAACCACCAGAGAATTGCTTTGGGAGCTTAAAGAGGATTATGAAAGTAAAGATGGCGGAGTGACCTTAATGGAGCTGGAAGATTCTTATCAGATGTGCACTAAGGCTGAAATGTATGAATATCTGGTAAAAATAGCCAAGACACCACGCAAGTATGTACTTACGGATACCATTTTAGAAACACTTTCCATTATTGCATACAAACAGCCGGTAACCCGTGCTGAAATCGAAAAGATCAGAGGAGTAAGCTGTGATCATGCAGTGAACAGACTGGTGGAGTTTGGACTTATTGCGGAGGTGGGGCGGATGGATGCACCGGGCCGCCCCCTGCTTTTTGGAACAACGGAGGAATTTTTAAGAAGCTTCGGGGTAAAATCTTTAGAGGAGCTTCCCGAGCTTTCGGCAGTACAGATAGAAGAATTTAAGGCGCAGGCCCAGCAGGAGGCGGATGTACAGCTTGATATATAGCTTTAAATAAAGGATTGCATGGAAAGAGTATCAAAGAATATATCTGTGCAAAATTTGTGATATACACCAGGAAAAGTCAATGGCGGGTACAGACCGGGACGTAAGGATATATTCTACTTTATATACCGTTCCGTCAACCAGGTACCGGATGGCGCCCACCCGGGTTCCCGCTTCTATGGGAGCAGTCAGTTCTGTGGCTGTCTGGCAGTCAACCTGAATGCTTTCCCCTTTTTTCAGCAGAAGGCCGTCACCTGCAGGAGGGGTGACGTTATCAGGGATATTTTCGTCAGAAAGCGGTCTGTCTATTTTCACATCCACATATGCGTCAGCGCCAAGGCTGTTTGTCTGTCCGCCAAGAACCTTTATTGGTTTTAGCCGGTCTTCGTCAAAGGCAGCTTCTTTGAGGGTATGATATTCGTAGTTTTCAAGGCCATAATTCATAAGATTTCTGGTATCGCTCCACTTATAGGTTTTGTTGTTCGGCCAGCCACAGGCCAAAAGAGCCACCACATAAGTCCGCTCATCTCTTCTGAGTGCGCCTACGTAGCAATAGCCGGCGGTGCCGGTAAAGCCGGTTTTGCCGGAAAGGGCGCCGTCCATCATGGACAGGAAGGCATTGTGGTTGTTGCACTGAAAAGTCCGGCCGCCGCCTACAAACTGCCCGTCTTTTTCCCTGTAGTTTTCAAAGGAATAGGAAGGCGTCCGGGTAATAGCAAGAAAGTTTTCTTTTTCAGGAGAGTCCATGATGCAGTAGGACATGATTTTGGCAAGGTCAGCGGCAGTTGTGGAATGAACCTTTACGGTGCCGTCTTTAGCGGTAACAGTGGCATCAAGACCGTTTGGCGTTATGAAGAAGGTGTCATGACAGCCGATTTCCCGTGCCTTTTGGTTCATCATTTGGGCAAAATTCTGCGTGCTTCCGGCGATATGCTCTGCTATGACCACGGCAGCATCGTTGTGGGATTCCAGCATCAGGGAATAGAGTAAATCACCGAGCCGGTAGTATTCCCCTTCTTTTACGGACAGTTTTACTTTGGGCATACTGGCAGCGTAGGAGGAGGCTATGGCATAATCTTCCAAATTTCCATTTTCAAGGGCTAAAATGCAGGTCATGATTTTAGTAGTGCTGGCCATGGGAAGAATTTTATGGCCATCTTTTTCATATAAAATGCGCCCTGAAGCAGCATCCATCAAAACGGCTGACTGGGCATAAAGAGAAAAATCCGTGTTTTTCTCATCATTGGCATATACGGTCTGGGGGATAAGAAGTTTTAAAAACAGGAGAATAAAAAGCAAAAGGGCTGTTCGTTTTAAGAGAGTTTTTCTGAAAAGCTTCATAATGTTCTGCGTCCGGTGGGTAATTTTCTCTTAATTTATATGTTTGACAGGAAGAAAATAAAACCTTTCGTTTACAGGGAATAAAATAACAAATGTTAAAAAAATGTAAATTTTAAAAATTTTTCTCTATGCGATTGACTACATTTGTGGTATACTGCTATAGACGAAATAATGGGGTTACTTGTGCCCCGCGGCTAAAGTTATAATTTATTTAATATAAAATGGAGGGCTGAAAAATGAGTACTACTTCACAGGCGAGTCAAAGAATAGTAGCTTTGCTCGATGAAAACAGTTTCGTTGAAATTGGTGCGCTTGTTACAGCAAGAAGTACTGACTTCAATCTGAAACAGACAGAAACTCCTTCTGACGGTGTGATTACCGGTTATGGAGTGATAGGCGGCAATCTTGTGTATGTATACAGCCAGGATGCATCCGTGTTAAACGGAAGTGTTGGTGAAATGCATGCAAAGAAAATTGCAAATCTCTATGATCTGGCACTGAAAATGGGAGCACCCGTGATCGGGCTAATTGAGTCCGCTGGATTAAGGCTTCAGGAAGCAGCAGATGCATTAAACGGTTTTGGGGAAATCTACAAAAAGCAGGTGTTAAGCTCTGGTGTAATTCCTCAGATTACCGCTGTTTTTGGTAATTGCGGCGGCGGTCTTGCGCTGATTCCCACGCTGACAGATTTTACCTTTATGGAAGAGAAGAAGGCAAAACTGTATGTGAATGCACCTAATACGCTGGATGGAAATGTAGTCAGCAAATGTGATACCGCATCAGCTGCTTTCCAGAGTGAGGAAGTTGGTATTGTAGATGTAGTTGGAGAGGAGGCAGAGCTTCTTGCACAAATAAGAGAACTGATATGCATGCTTCCGGCCAATTGCGATGATGAGATGCTCTTTGAGGAGTGCACAGATGACCTGAACCGCGCATGTGCGGATATTTCAGGCTGTGTGGGAGATACATCTATTGCGTTATCTCAGCTTGCTGATGATGGGGCAGTATTTGAAGTGAAGGCAGGCTACGCTAAAGAAATGGTAACAGCGCTTATCAGATTAAACGGAGTGACTGTTGGTGCAGTTGCCAACCGCAGTGAGGTATATGGTGAAGATGGAAACGTAACAGATAAGTTTGATGCAGTTTTAACACCTTCAGGCTGTGATAAGGCGGCAGATTTCATTAATTTCTGCGATGCATTTAACATTCCTGTTTTGTCTCTCACTAATGTGAAGGGATTCAAGGCGGACAAATGTTCCGAGAAAAAGATTGCAAAAGCAGCGGCAAGGCTTACATATGCGTTTGCTAATGCTACTGTTCCAAAGGTGAATGTTATCATCGGACAGGCATTTGGAAGTGCTTATGTGACCATGAATTCTAAAGCAATCGGGGCGGACATTACCATGGCATGGCCTGATGCGCAGATTGGCACAATGGATGCCAAACTGGCTGCAAAGATTATTTGTGACGGGCAGGGGGCAGATGCCATTGATGCCTGCGCAAAGGAATACGCAGCACTGCAGACAAGCGCAGCGGGCGCGGCAAAGAGAGGATATGTAGATCAGATCATTGAGCCGGCAGATACAAGAAAGTATGTGATTGGCGCTTTTGAAATGCTGCTTTCCAAGAGGGAAGACCGCCCGGCGAAAAAACACGGTACAGTTTAGAAAGGATGATACTTAATATGAAAAAATGGTTATTAGTATTAGGTATGATTACCTGTATGATTGGTTTGACGGCGTGCGCCCAAAAGGAAGAAGTAAAGCCTCTTATGACACAGGAGGAAGCGGATACCTTAGGAAGGCAGATCGCGGAAACCATTAATCAGTATGTAATCCTGCAGGCAAGGGATCAGGTGACCGATCAGGTGATATTGAGTGCCATGGACAGTTGGGAAGCTGCTGCTGAGGATATGGGTGATTATGTAGAGATTATCGGGGTTGAATCCGAACTTGATGAAGAGGACGGCGTCATTGATGTCAGGGTAAAGGGTTCTGTCAGGGAAGCCATTGTCGAGATTGTAATTGATAAAAATATGATTTCCAGTATTTCCACCAATGTAGAGTATACATTTGGTGAGAAAATGGAAAAAGCGGCGTTAAATACGCTTCTTGGCATGGGAACCGTATTTTGTGTTCTTATCCTGATCAGCCTTATTATCGGATGTTTTGGATTCATACCTAAAATTCAGGCTAAGCTGACTAAGGCTCCTGCAAAGCAGGAGGTTAAGGTAGCACCGGTGACAGCTCCTGCAGCTCAGGTGCCGGAAGAAGATCTTACGGATGATTTGGAGCTTGTTGCTGTTATTGCGGCAGCGGTTGCAGCCAGTGAAGGCGCTTCATCCACAGATAGTTTCGTAGTAAGAAGCATAAGACGTGCCGGAAACAAATGGCAGCGGGCTTAGGAACGATTTAACAATGGTCAGCACACTTTGCAGGCTGTCCTTATGTTAACAACGCTGTCACGCTTTGCGGGTCAGCTTATTGTAATAAAGATCACGGATTTTTTGATATAATGACAATCACAGGAGGATTTAGTAATGAAAAATTATACAATTACCGTAAACGGCAACGTATATGATGTAGTAGTAGAAGAAGGAGCATCCACAGGTGCATCCGCACCGGCAGCTCCCAAAGCAGCACCTAAGGCAGCTCCCAAAGCGGCTCCTGCAGCAGCGCCCAAGGCATCCGGCAGCGTTAAGGTGGAAGCCGGTGCAGCAGGTAAAGTATTTAAGGTAGAAGCCAGTGTGGGCCAGGCGCTTAAGGCCGGCGATACCGTAATTATTTTAGAAGCAATGAAGATGGAAATTCCCGTTGTGGCGCCTCAGGATGGTACCGTAGCAAGCATTGACGTAGCAGTTGGCGATGCAGTTGAAGCAGGAGCATTGTTGGCAACTCTCAACTAATATGGCGGATGAGTATACAGACAGCTATACCTATAGCAGATTGCATAGCAGAATGCATATGCATAACAGATTACATTGTAAAATGTATCGTGAAATGCAAAGCAAAATGCATAGTTAGCGCATAACAAATTGTATTGTATAGCGATTGTATACTTGCGGATAGAGTGCCGGTTTGTTTCATGACAGGCATTTGTTGAGAAAACAACAGGAGGTAAAAGAAATGGATTATATCGTAACAACCCTGTCCAACCTGATTCATCAGACAGCGTTCTTTAATCTGACTTGGGGCAATTATCTGATGATCCTTGTGGCATGTGGGTTCCTTTATCTTGCGATTGCTAAAGGCTTTGAACCATTGCTTTTAACGCCTATCGCATTTGGTATGCTGCTGGTTAATATATACCCGGATATTATGATGAGCATTGAAGACTCGGCAAACGGTTCCGGTGGCTTACTGTATTATTTTTATCTCTTAGATGAATGGGCAATTTTGCCGTCCCTGATTTTTATGGGTGTCGGCGCTATGACGGACTTTGGTCCCCTGATTGCGAACCCTAAGAGCTTTTTACTTGGCGCTGCAGCACAGTTTGGTATTTTTGCAGCATATTTTGGAGCGATTGCAATGGGCTTTAATGATAAAGCCGCAGCGGCAATCTCCATTATCGGTGGCGCGGACGGCCCTACTTCCATTTTCCTTGCCGGAAAACTGGGACAGACAGCTTTGCTTGGGCCTATTGCAGTGGCAGCTTACTCCTATATGTCACTGGTGCCCATTATACAGCCGCCTATTATGAAATTATTGACAACAGAACAGGAAAGAAAAATCAAAATGGGACAGCTTCGTCCCGTATCCAAACTGGAAAAAATTCTTTTCCCAATTGTCGTTACCATTGTTGTCTGCATGATTCTTCCTACAACAGCTCCTTTGGTTGGTATGCTGATGCTGGGTAATCTGTTTAGAGAGTCAGGTGTGGTAAGACAGCTGACAGATACAGCTTCTAATGCGCTTATGTATATTGTCGTTATTTTGCTTGGTACATCCGTAGGCGCAACCACCAGTGCGGAGGCGTTCTTAAATCTTGATACACTTAAGATTGTTGCGCTTGGATTGATTGCTTTTGCATTTGGTACAGCGGCCGGCGTAATTTTCGGCAAGCTAATGTGCATTATAACAAAGGGCAAGGTAAATCCGTTGATTGGTTCTGCCGGTGTATCGGCGGTTCCTATGGCAGCCAGAGTGTCACAGAAGGTAGGTGCGGAGGCGGATCCCACCAACTTCCTGCTGATGCATGCAATGGGGCCTAACGTAGCCGGTGTTATTGGTACGGCTGTAGCCGCCGGTACTTTTATGGCGGTATTTGGCGTATTCTAAGTTAAGGTGTTAATAACAGGTAATTGTGAAATCTGAAAATGAATAAAAGGTATATAATTTGCAATTAGCTGTATGTGAATAATTTAAGGAGGAAATAGAAATGGCAGAACAGGCTAAAAAACCGATTGGCATCATGGAAACAGTTCTTCGTGATGCGCATCAGTCTCTGATTGCAACAAGAATGCCTACCGAGATGATGCTCCCGATCGTTGAAAAGATGGATAAAGTAGGTTACCATGCAGTTGAGTGCTGGGGCGGCGCTACATTCGATGCTTCCCTTCGTTTCTTAAAGGAAGATCCGTGGGACAGACTTAGAAAGTTGAGAGACGGATTTAAGAATACAAAGCTTCAGATGCTCTTTAGAGGTCAGAACATTTTAGGTTACAGACCTTATGCAGATGATGTTGTAGATAATTTTGTTGAGAAATCCATTGCAAATGGTATTGACATTATTCGTATTTTTGACTGCTTGAATGATTTAAGGAATTTGCAGGCGGCAGTTAACGCTACAAATAAAGTAAAAGCGCGTGAAGGCAGAGGTCATGCACAGGTTGCACTTTCCTATACTTTAGGAGATGCTTATACCATGGAATATTGGATGGATATGGCAAAGAAGATTGAAGAGATGGGTGCTGACTCTATCTGTATCAAGGATATGGCGGGACTTCTTGTTCCTTACAAAGCTTCTGAGATGATTTCTGCTATGAAGTCGGTAACGAAACTTCCTATTCAGCTTCATACACACTATACATCAGGTGTTGCAAGTATGACATATATGAAAGCAGTAGAGGCAGGCGTAGATGTAATCGACTGCGCAATTTCTCCTTTTGCGATGGGTACTTCGCAGCCTGCAACCGAGGTTATGGTTGAAACCTTTAAGGGAACACCCTATGATACAGGTTATGATCAGAATCTTTTATCTGAAATTGCTGATTATTTCAGACCATACAGAGACGAGTGCTTAGCAAGCGGACTTCTTAATCCCAAGGTTATGGGTGTTGACATTAAGACACTGCTATATCAGGTACCCGGCGGTATGCTTTCCAACATGGTAAGCCAGCTGAAAGAGCAGAATGCAGAGGATAAGTACTATGATGTGCTGAAAGAAATTCCTCAGGTAAGAAAAGATTTAGGTGAGCCTCCTCTGGTTACACCTTCTTCACAGATTGTAGGTACACAGGCAGTATTTAACGTACTTATGGGTGAGAGATACAAGATGGCTACCAAAGAGACAAAGGCAGTTCTGCGCGGTGAATATGGCCAGACCGTTAAGCCCATGAGCCAGGAGATTATTGATAAGGTTATTCCCGGTGAAAAGAGAATCACCTGCCGCCCTGCAGATCTGATTGAAAACGAGATGGATAAGTTAGAAGCAGAGATGAAGGAATGGAAGCAGCAGGATGAGGATGTTCTGTCCTATGCACTGTTCCCTCAGGTTGCAGTTGACTTCTTCAAATACCGTCAGGCACAGCAGGAGAAAGTGGATATGACACAGGCTGATACAAAGAATGCCGCATATCCGGTGTAACAGCTATTACTGACAAGTAAAATAATAGTTGCATGTAAAAGCCGACACGTTCACCAGCCGGCTATCGAACAAACGCTGTCCGCTCCGCGAGTCAGCTTATTGTAATAAACGCTGCCACGTTTTGCATGGCAGCGTTTATCAATATAAGGATAGCTGGCAAAGCCTGGCATCCGTTATTATAAATACTCCGGAAACCGGGAGAGAACTTCTCTTGCCACATAAAGAGTCCTGTCTTTTCTTGTGGACAGAGTCCATTTGACCAAAGTAATTTCTCCATGTTCAATTTCCAGGCAGGTGATACACCGGGGATGCACGCAGCTTCCTGTGTTCATATAGTATGGAGAAGAGGGGTCAAGGCGGGGCCTGTGCGTATGGCCGGTGATCAGGGGCTGCTGTATATTTTCTGCATAAGCACTTAACCTTTTTTCTATTTTATCCTTGCAGGTATAGTTTTTAGCGGCACTGGTAGGATCCAAAACGCCAAAATGTTCTAGTGGCTTCCAAAAATATCTCACAAGAAATCTGGCCAGTTTCCAGAAGACAGAGTTTAAAAGATCCGCCTGATGGCCATGGGTGAGAAAAAGCCGGTAATTCTGACAAGTATTTTCAAGAATAATCCCTTCATGATAAATAAGGTCAGGAAACAAAGGCTGCATATGCTGTGTCTGAGTGCAGAAGTAAGAAGAACAGGTCAGACGGCTGTATCCTTTCTTTTTCTTTTCCATATCATGGTTTCCGTAGATCATGTAAAGACGATTTTGTTTGTGGAACAAAGTAAGGAGCCAGAATACATTATTGTGAATTTCTATTATCTGGTTCATTTTTCTGTTTTCCCACAGCTCATCTCCATCACCAAGCTCTATATAGGTAAATCCCTGTGCATAGTAATGGTTGAGAGCTGTGAAGTACAGATTTTGATTTTTTAGGAAATTGTCATTAGAGGTTCCGCATCCTCTGTGGCAATCACTTATGATAACATATCGGCTGCATCTGTTTAGTGGAAGGACAGGCGCATTCTCAAAGGCCCGCTCTATTCTGGAACGATAACTCATTTTTCCCTCATTTATTTTTTACAATAAGACGACTCGCGAAGCGTGTCGGCGTTTGTTTATATTTGTAATAACTGCGCAGGGTTAACATCTTGCGGAAAGCAAATGGAAGCAGATAATACAGATAAAGCAGCCGATCGATGGTCAGCGAAAAGCAGCGGGTCATAAACAGATAAATATGACAGAAAATATGATTGGCGAATTGAGCCCATCCACGGCTTATGCGTGCAAAAAAGTTGTAATGCCGGACCGGACTGTCTTTATACTGAATACAGATTTCATTGCCGCAGATTTTCACATATTGCTTTGAGATACCGGTTTTATATAGAGAATTCAAAAAACTGTAAAGCATTTCGCAATTAGGAAAGTGAATGGAAATATTTTGGGTCAGCTCGCCGGGCCTGGAGAATATGCCCATACAAAAGGCAGTAAGCCACCAGGTCTTTTTGGAAACAGAGGCCAAAGATTTGTTCCCTTTAATAAGACAAAAGGAGAGAGGAAGCATATCACGATCATCTACCGCCTCAAATTGTGCAAAGGATAATTCGTCCCCGGACAGAATTTGATCCGCATAATAGATACCTATCTCGGCACCGGTGTTGATACCATACTGGCCCTTCCAGAATTCTATCAGCCAGGTTCGGTTTTGGTAAGAAAAATAAACCGGTAAATAATCAAAGACCATATTGAAATGGGAGGCCGCCCGGTCAAATATTCCGGTGTAACCGACATTGCGTTGCCAGGCATCATTTCTGGAAGAGATAATGTCCTGATGGGGATCATAACTATACCCAAAAGGCTGTATGAGATAATTTAAAAGCTCGCATTTTTCGTTTGAGGTCATGGAGCATACCTTTTTGACAGCCCACCTCTTATGACAGGCAGAGCATACCATGACAAGAAGCAGAGCAAAAATAATAATGGTAATAGAAAAGTACATAAAAACAAATCCTGAGGTAATATTTTATTATATAATATGTAAAGAGACCCTGTGGGTGTGCTTGAAAATTATACAGGATGCAGTATAATACTAATATCAGATGATTTCCGTGAGCAATGAGCTAAGTGGCTGCTCATAGAGATGCAAAGCATCTCATAGACATTTGGCGAATGCCGCGAGGGTCACATACCCCGTTGCTCACAGCGGGGGTGTTGACTTGAATATGCACTCACGTCCAACTTTGTAGACAGTAGGAAATATGGAGGTTTAGTATGATAATTGAAGATGTTCTGGCTCAACTGGATGAGCTTTTTGCTCAGCATAAGGTAGATCTGGTGGAAGATTTTTTGCTGCGCAGGATTGATGAGGCGGCTGCAGAGGGGGATACGGCATCCCTTATTACACTTTTGAATGAGATTATCGGACATTATAGGGAAACTGGAGAAACCGAAAAATCTATTTCCTGTTGCAGACAGGTACTCATTTTGATGGAGGGCGCAGGTTTAAAGGACAGTGTCGCTTATGCTACCACGCTGCTTAATGTGGCCAATGCATGCAGGGCGGCAGGGCTCCTTAGGGAATCCATGGTATATTTCCAGGAAGTAAAAGCAATTTATGAAAAGAAGCTGACGGCTACGGATTTCAGATATGCCAGCTTATACAATAATATGAGTCTTCTGTTTCAGGAGATGGGAGACTATGAGAGTGCATGTGACTGTCTGGAACGTGCTCTTGGAATTGCGTCCATGTACAGCGAGGCCAGAATTGAAGTAGCGGTAACGCATACGAATCTGGCGGCTTCCCAGTTAAAGCTTGGCAGATACGAGGAAGCAATTGAAAACCTGAAAAAGGCTTTTTCCATATTTGAGATGGATGAGGACAGGGATTATCATTACAGCGGCGCTCTCTCCGCCATGGGAGAGGCACAGTATATGGCGGGAAATCTGGATGAATCCGCCCGTTACTACAAAATGGCGCTAAAGGAAATAGAACGGAATGTTGGAAGAAGCAAGGCTTATGAGATAACCTTGCAGAACCTGAATGCCGTGACGGAAAAGTTACAGAATCTGCCGGTAAGGAACAGGCAGTTTTCAAGCGGTATGGAGCTGTGCCAGGCTTTTTATGAAGAATATGGTAAGCCCATGATTCGGAAGAAATTTCCGGAATATGAGCATATGATAGCGGTTGGGCTTGTAGGGGAAGGATCCGAATGCTTTGGGTTTGATGATCAGGTTTCAAGAGATCATGATTTTGGGCCGGGATTTTGCATGTGGCTGACGGATCCGATTTATGATGAGATAGGGGAGGAGTTGCAAAAGGCTTATGAGGAGCTCCCGTCTACCTATATGGGAATAACCCGTTTTACTACCGTGAAGGCACAAAAAAGAGTGGGAGTATTTCGGATTGGAGATTTTTACGAAGGTCTGATTGGTCTTAGGGACATACCCACAACGCAGAACCAGTGGCTTTTCCTGGAGGACTACAGGCTTGCAACGGCAGTAAACGGAAAAGTATTTCAGGATGACTTAGGAGAATTTACCAGAATCAGGAGGGGAATACTGGCCTATTACCCTGAAGAGGTGCGGATTAAGAAGATTGCAAGAGAGGCAGCTTTGATGGCTCAGTCAGGCCAGTATAACTATTCCAGAATGTTTGGCAGAGGAGAGAAGGTTACGGCAGCAATTGCCCTGGCGGAATTTATGAAACACACCATGGCTATGGTTTATCTGTTAAACCGTACTTATGCACCTTTTTATAAGTGGATGCATAAGGGAATGAAAAAACTTATGGTACTGCCGGAAATCGGGGATATTTTGAATGCACTGGTAGATTTTCCAAATGGTGACGAGAGAATACCCCAGACTATTGAAATGATTGTGGCCCTTATCATTGCAGAGATGAAAAAACAGGGGCTTACCAGCGGAGAGGATAATTATCTGGATCACCATACCGATAAAATTTTAAAGAGCATTCCGGAAAAAGAAAAGAAAGATGATTCCTTTAAAACAGCCCTCGTGAACGAGCTGGTTTCCCTGGAGTGGGAGGCCTTTGACAAGGTTGACAATGAAGGGGGCAGGGCGGACTGTCAGGATGACTGGAACACTTTCTCCATTATGCGTAAGAGCCAGTATTATACATGGACAGATGATATGCTTAAGAGCTATATCGGAGATTTCCACAGGGCGAATGACAGAGGGTGGAACCTGATTACGGAAAAATACGGCCGTATGATGGAGAGCACGGCCCCGCTGCGGTATGCGCAGATCAGGGAGTCCCTGCCAAAGCTTCCTGATGTAAAAAAGGAAATCATAGAAGAAATTGTAAAGATTCAGGTGGGATGGATGGAAGAATTTGCAGCCCGTTATCCGAAAGCGGCCCAAAATGCGAGAAGTATTCATACGGCAGAGGATACGCCCTTTAACACTTCCTATGAGACGTATCTGAGAGGAGAAATTTCGACCTATTCGGATGAAACACTTGATTTATATGGGCGGTTTATTGCCCGGCTCTGCAGAGAAGATGAGAATCTTGCCAAAATGATTATGACAAATACAGCGCTGCTCTACGGATATGGTTCTCTGGACGAACTGGAAGAAAAACTGTAGACATTTTACACCTTCTTGCATGTATCGCAGACTTTGCCTGCGATACTGCCGCCAATAGAAAGTATGGAAGTTTGTTTCCAAACTTTATATACTCTGCATACAATACTGTGCCTGAAGGCATAAACCCGCAGGCTGGGAAGGAAAGATGGTTATTAAAATGACAAATAAAATACAAAAGTCTTATGAAATTGATATGTGTAACGGGCCTTTATTAGGCAAGATTATGCTGTTTTCACTTCCGCTTATGCTTTCCGGTATTCTGCAGCTTCTTTTTAACGCAGCAGACGTGATTGTGGTGGGGCGCTTTGCGGGAAATGAATCTCTTGCAGCTGTCGGTTCCACAGGTGCACTCACAAATTTGCTTGTTAACCTGTTCATTGGCCTTTCTGTCGGGGCAAATGTGCTGGTAGCAAGATATTATGGCGCAAGGCAGGAGGAGGAAGTAAGTCAGACGGTACATACCTCCATACTGGTAAGTGTGACAGGCGGTGTCATACTAATGGTTATAGGAATTTTAACAGCAAAGCCATTACTTCACCTGATGGATACACCGGAGGATGTAATCAATCTTTCCGTGCTGTATATGCGTATTTTCTTTTTGGGAATGCCTGCTATGCTGGTGTTCAATTTTGGCAGCGCGATTTTGCGGGCGATCGGAGATACAAGAAGGCCGCTTTTTTATCTTACAATTGCGGGTGTTATTAATGTGGTTTTGAACCTGTTTTTTGTAATTCAGTGTCATATGGGTGTTGCGGGAGTGGGGCTGGCAACAGTGCTTTCACAGTGTGTATCCACAGCGCTGATTGTAAGATGTCTGGTTCAAAGTGAAGGATGCTTTAAGCTGCATTTCCATAAATTGAAGATGCATTGGGATAAATTCGGGAAAATAGCGGCAATTGGTTTTCCGGCAGGAATACAGGGTTCTCTTTTTTCTATCTCGAACGTACTGATTCAGTCCTCCGTGAATTCCTTTGGTTCTGTGGCAATGGCCGGAAACACGGCGGGAAGCAATGTGGAAGGTTTTGTATATACGGCTATGAACTCTGTCCATCAGACAGCGGTAAGCTTTACAGGACAGAATCTAGGTGGAAAGCAGTATGACAGAATTGGTAAGATACTGATAGAGTGCCTTTTACTAGTGACGGCAATCGGACTTGTTTTAGGCAATGGCGCATTACTTTTTGGCCGCCAGATTTTGGGCTTTTATTCCTCAGACCCGGAGGTGATTTCTTACGGAATGCAGAGAATGGGGATTATTTGTACGATTTATTTTACCTGCGGTATTATGGATGTACTGGTGGGAAGCATAAGAGGTCTGGGGTACGCGCTTATGCCCATGTTTGTATCTCTTATGGGGGCCTGTGTCCTCAGGGTGATCTGGGTATATACAATTTTTGCCTGGGACAGGACGCTTCGCACTTTATATATATCCTATCCCGTTACATGGACGATTACGGCAATTGTTCATGCGGTATGCTTTATTCTTGTATACAGAAACCTGAAGAAGAAAGCATAGATAACAGCAGATGGAGGATAAAGAATTTTGATGTTAAACAATGGATGCCAGACTTTGACGGATAATTTTATGCGAAGTCAAAAATATGAAGCGGTTATATTTGATTTGGATGGCACTTTGCTCAATACTTTAGAGGATTTGAGAGACAGTGTAAACTATGGACTGGCGCAATATGGTATGCCGCAGCGCAGCCTGGAAGAAATCAGACATTTTGTGGGTAATGGCGTACAGAGGCTGATTGAGCTTGCGGTACCATCCGGTACAGAATTGCAGCTTCAGGAGAAGATTTTTGAATCTTTCAGATCTTATTATAAGGTTCACTGTAATGATAAAACCAGACTTTACCCGGGGATAGAGGAGCTGCTTGCAGAGCTTAAAAGAAGGGGGTTTCTTATGGCAATCGTCTCTAATAAGCTTCAGGAAGGAGTGGACGCTCTGTGGGAACAGTATTTTAAGGAGTTTTTGCAAACCGCTATTGGGGCAAGAGAGGGAATCCGCAAAAAGCCGGCTCCTGATACAGTGACAGAAGCATTGCGGATTTTGAATATTCCGGGACAGCGTGCTGTGTATGTAGGAGATTCGGAAGTAGATATTGCTACAGCCAGAAACAGTGAAATGGATTGTATAACCGTAACATGGGGATTTCGTACACGGAAGGAGCAAAAACAGGCGGGAGCCGCCGTCTTTGTGGATAAACCTGCGGAGATTATCCCTCTGTTATATCTTTAAAATTATATATTCTGAGCCAGGTGAAATCATAGAGTGTCAGGCAGGATTTTACCTGGCTTTTTAGTGTCTGTACATTTTCATGTAGTCAATGACCCCGCCTCAAACAGCGGGAGATGAAATTAAAAAATACATATTGACAATAATGTATATATATGATATATACATTATATAAGCATATAACAACAACGCTTCAAACTTCTATTGATGCAAGTACCAAAAGAGCTGCTTACGTACTACGGCATGCAGGGGGTATAGGAATGAATATCATAATAAGCAATTCAAGTGATAAACCAATTTATGAGCAGATTACTATCCAAATTAAAACCATGGTTATGAATGGGATGCTGAAGGAAGGTGATTTGCTTCCTTCCATGAGGACGCTGGCAAAAGAGCTGCGGATCAGTGTTATCACCACAAAGCGTGCCTATGAGGATTTGGAAAAGGACGGTTTTATAACTACTGTTGTGGGAAAAGGGAGCTTTGTAAAAGCTGCGGACACAAGGCTTGTAAGAGAAGAAAAGCTAAAGGAAATCGAGGAATTGCTTTCAAGAGCTGTTTCGATTGCACAACAAAGCAATATTACAAGGCAGGAAGTTGAAGAAATGATAGAAATTCTGTATCAGGAAGAAGTATAACTTTTAAACCTTTTCTAAAATGTAAATGAAAGGAACTATATATGGAAAATATAATAACAGTTAAAAATCTAATAAAGAAATATGATGGATTTGAATTAGATAACATTAGTTTTCAAATTCCTGCAGGATCTGTTGTAGGTTTAATTGGGGAAAACGGAGCAGGAAAGAGCACTGTTATCAAATCAGTTTTAGGATTGACGCCTATAGAAAGGGGAGAGATAGAGGTACTTGGCCATAATGTGAAAGCCGGGGAAAAAGAATGCGGCTGGAGGGAACAAATTGGCGTTGTTTTTGACGAATGCAATTTTCCTTATGGCCTTAAGGTAAAAAATATCCGGAATATCATGGGAAAAATTTACCAAACCTGGGACAGTACTAAATTCACAGACTACATCAACCGGTTTGAATTGCCTCCCGGTAAAAAAGTAAAAGATTTATCAAAGGGAATGAAGATGAAGCTTTCTATTGCGATGGCTTTATCCCATGACAGCAGAGTACTTATTTTAGATGAAGCGACCAGCGGATTAGATCCGGTAGTGAGAAATGAAATTTTGGATATTTTCAGGGAGTTCATTGAGGACGGAGAGCATTCGGTGCTTTTGTCATCACACATAACATCCGATATTGAAAAAATTGCAGATTATATTATGCTGATACACAAAGGACAGCTTCTTTTAATGGAAAATAAGGATGAGCTTTTATATCATTATGCTATTGTGAGATGTACAAAAGAACAGGCGGAGCTGATACCCAAAGATATTATTGTGGGAATGGAGAAAAATGCATTTGAAACCAGTGTGCTGATAAAAGACAAAAAGCGTCTGAAAGACAGCAGCTTTTATAAAGAAGCGGAACAGGGGAAGGAAAACGGAGTTGCTTTAGACAGGGCAAGTATAGAGGACCTGCTTTTGTATAATAAACTGGCCAGTGGGCATGGGTTATATCAAGACTAAGGGCGGGCTGACACATACAAAAACCGACTGACACATATTTATGATACAATTGACGGATTGCAGAAAGGAATGGAGGATTACTATTTATGAAAGGTCTTATTTTAAAAGATTTATATCTGTTAAAATCATATGGGAAGCAGTATATACTTATTTTTGGAGCAATGTTTATATATGCAATGATAATGCGTTCAGCCTCCTTTGCCGTAATTTACTTCGTACTTATGGGAAGTACGGCAGTGTTAAGCAGTATGTCCATGGATGAAGCGGTCTCTTTTCATAAATTTGCGCTTACAATGCCAATTAGTTTAAGTACCATCATCAGATCAAAGTATATACTTTTTTTGATAACGATAGGTGTGGGAATAATTGTGGGATTACTGATAAAATTGTTCCTGTTTCTGGTTCCTTTCGGAATGGAGGATTCTTTTGGCAGGGAAGGATTTGCAGCTACGATTACAGTATTTGTTTTATCGAATTCGATTTCAATGCCTGCCATGTTTAAACTGGGAGTAGAGAAAGCAAGGTATATTAATATTTGTGCCATGCTGGCAGTTGCCGGATTACTTGTATTAAGTGTTGCGATGGGGGAAAAGACAGGATTTTCCGTTAACAAAATAGAGGAAATATTTTCAGCTAATGTATTTGTTGTCCTTTGCACTGTGCTTAGTATAATTTCGCTGGCCATATCTTATTTGGTAACAGTAAAAATAGCAAAAAATAAGGAGTGGTAAAAATAGCGGCAGGACCGGGGGAGGCGCGGTATCTTTTTTAAATTTTAATTGGCAGAAGGGGAAAAAGTTGATATAGTAATAGTTAGCGGATGATGGCATATAATTGGTTGATAATACCTGTACCATATTATTTGGCGTTATTTAATGGAAAATTAACATTAGAAATAAGAAATAATTTGGTTTTTGAAACAAATTCCATTGTTATTCTATTATACGTTAAAAAGAGAATTTAAATACATTTATTAAAGGGTGACTTAATATGGGGAATAAATATTCTGTAAAGAAATTGGGGAAAATGCAGGAAATCAGGGTGCAGGTACCTGGATCAAAGAGCATTACAAACCGTGCTCTATTATTGGCGGCGCTGTCTGATTATCGGTGCACTTTGCACGGGATTTTGTTTAGCGATGATTCCGAAGCATTTTTAGACTGCCTCGGAAAACTGGGATTTGAGATAATGATAAACCGGTCGGAAAAAAGCGTAATTGTACAGGGACAAGGGGGCGCAATACCCAATCGCTGCGTGTGCATTGACGTAAGAAGTGCAGGTACGGCGGCGAGGTTTCTGACGGTTATGCTGGCTCTGGCAGGCGGGGAATATGAAATGCAGGCCTCGCCGCAAATGTGCAAACGCCCTATGAAGCCTCTTTTGGACGAGCTGGAAAAGGCAGGGGTTTCCTTTGAATTTCTTGGGGAATACGGGCATTTTCCCTTCCTTATGAAGTCACGGAAAGTTTCTCTTAAAGAAATTTCCATTGATACGGGTATCAGCAGCCAGTTTGCCAGTGCACTGCTGATGTCAGGCGTGTTGCTTAAGGATGGATTAAAGGTATTTTTGTCGGGCAATCGCCCGGATGGTGCTTATATTAAGATGACGATTGCCATGATGGAACAGTTTGGTATCCCTGTGATGAAAGACGGAAGAAGCTGTATGGTTCCCCATATGGATTCCTTTGGGCTTAAGGAGTACCAGATAGAGCCGGATGTGTCAGGAGCGTGTTATTTTTATGCAATGGCGCCGCTGCTGGGGACAGATGTTTTCGTTGAAAATGTTCATATGAATTCCCTGCAGGGAGATATTAAGTTCTTAAAGGTTCTTAAGGATATGGGATGCGGGCTTGAGGATGAAAGTGAAGGGGTCAGAATTTTAGGGAAAGGAATTACGGAATATGCAGGACAGGATATTTCTATGAAGGATTTTTCCGACCAGACAATGACAATGGCGGTTTTAGCGCCTTTTGCCAAAAGTCCTACCTTAATTCGCAACATTGGGCATATACGCTTTCAGGAAACGGACAGGATTAAAGCTGTTTTGACAGAGCTTTCACGCATGGGAATAGTGTGTGAGGAAGTTTTAGATGTGGACGGAATCAGGATAATGCCGGGGGAAATAAAGGAATGTGAGATTGAGACATATGAAGACCACCGTATGGCGATGGCTTTTACATTAATTGGCCTGAAAACAGGAAAAATTGCAATTAAGAACCCTCAGTGCTGTCGTAAGACATTTGAGAACTATTTTGAAATAATTGAGAATTTGTATTAAGAAGTATTCTTAAGCGACCTTGTGAAAGGGGGTATAAGTTTGGAAGTGAGAGAACAGGTTTTATTGGTTGGCGTTGATGACGGGACAACCGATGGGGATTTTGAGCGATCTATGGAAGAATTAAAAAGCCTCGCAAAGGCCTGCTTTATGGAGCCTGTGGGAATCATTACCCAGAAAATGGAGAGTATAAACAAAGGATTATATGTGGGAACAGGAAAAGTACGGGAAATAAAAGAAACTGCCGGCCTTTTGGAGGCTGAAGTTATCATATTTGATGATGCCCTCAGCCCGTCTCAGCTTAAGAACCTTCAAAAGGAGCTTAACAAACCTGTTTTGGACAGGACAACATTGATTTTGGATATTTTTGAAAGGCGGGCCAGGACAAGGGAAGCGAAACTGCAGGTGGAATCTGCGAAGCTGAAGTATATGCTGCCAAGGCTTGTGGGGATGCACGAAGCACTGACCAGACAGGGCGGCACCAGCGGAAGCATGAGCAGCCGTGGAGCGGGCGAAAAGAAACTGGAACTTGACAAAAGAAGAATTGAAAGGCGGATTGGGGAGCTTTCAAGGGAACTTGAAGAAGTGTCAAAGGAAAGACGGGTGCAGCGAAAAAAGAGAGTGGATGCCAGAATACCGCTGGTTGCACTGGTTGGCTATACCAATGCCGGCAAATCCACAATTTTAAATGCCATGATAGATGCTTATGCAGAAGATAACGAGAAAAATGAGAAAAAGGTACTGGAAAAGGATATGCTTTTTGCCACTTTGGACACTACGGTCAGGCGGATTTGTACTGGCAATAACAGAGATTTTCTGCTGTCTGATACGGTTGGATTTATCCACAAACTGCCTCATGGGCTGGTGAAGGCTTTTCACTCAACCCTTGAGGAGGTGGAAAATGCCGATTTGCTGCTTCATGTGGTAGATTGTTCTGATCCCTGTTTCAGAGAACATATGCAGACCACACATCAGACTTTATCCGAGCTTAATGTCGGAGATAAACCGGTTATCACCGTATATAATAAAGCCGATAAGTGCAGTGAGCCGATTCCTTTTCCGCAGTCTTCGGGGAAAGAAAAGATTTATATAAGTGCAAAAGAGAAGAAGTCCATTGCATTTTTAACCAGTATTATTTTGGACAGAATTTATGCAGACTATGTGTGGGAGGAATTTATGATTCCCTATGATAAGGGCAGTGTTTTGTCCTATTTTATGGATCACGCCCATGTAGATAGTCTGGAACACGAAGAAAAAGGTGCAAGGATAAAAGTAAAATGTCATAAGGCAGATCGGGATAAGTACAGAGAATACTTAGATGAAAAGGACTAATTTGTCTGCAGGTACCGGATTAAGACAGATAAGGCAGACCCAAATAAGTAATAGAGCAGTATTCTAATGGGGACATGGAGGATAAGCGGAGAATATATGGAAAAGGAAAGATTAAATAAATATCTTGCAGCATGCGGACTGTGTTCAAGGCGTGAGGCGGACAGGCTGATTGAAGAAGGCGCAGTAAGCGTAAACGGGGGCAGAGCCGTGCCGGGAATGCAGGTAAGTGCCGGTGACCAGATAATGGTAAATGGAAAATCCATACACGGAAAAGATGAAAAAGTTGTCCTGGCATATTATAAACCAGTGGGCGTAACCTGCACGGAAAAGGATAAATTCGCAGATAAAAAGATTACAGATATGGTTAAATTTCCGGTGCGCGTAACTTATGCGGGCAGATTAGACAAGGACTCCGAAGGACTGATGATTCTGACCAATGACGGCGGGCTTATCAATGCCATGATGCGGGGGAGTGGAGGACATGAAAAAGAATATGTGGTGAGGGTAAATAAGGAAATTTCGGATGAGTTTATCAGACATATGGCGGAAGGAGTTTATTTATCAGAGCTTTCTGTCACTACAAAGCCCTGTAAAATAACGAAAACAGGTAAATTTACGTTCAAAATTATATTAACGCAGGGATTAAACAGACAAATAAAGAGAATGGTACGGGAATTAGGGTATCATGTATATGCAATAAAACGGAATCGAATCGAAAATATCACGCTTGGAAATCTGAAACCAGGTCAGTTCAGAAGGCTGGGAGAGGATGAATTACATGTGTTATATAAATCATGCTTTTTCGAATGATTCGTAAAAAGCTGATAAAATCGTACTATTTTCGACAATTCTGAAATACCGTATTTTCAAATGGGTAATTTCGGATTGTTATGTAAACTTTTGGGGAAAATGATAAAAAAGCGGTTGAAAATACTAAAAACCGATTATTTTTGAAAGAAAACAGATTTTATTTTTTATATAGTTGAAAGAAAAATGCAGGATGCTGAAGGAAAACTTGCATGAATCGGAGGCTGAAATGATGGAAAAGCATAAAGACAGGTGCGAAGAATTGATAAAAATCCTGAACAGTGCATCAGATGCCTATTATAATGGCAGAGAAGAAATTATGTCCAACTATGAATGGGATGCTTTGTTTGATGAACTGGTTAAACTGGAAGCGGAAACAGGCTATATTCTCCCAGACAGCCCTACCCAAAAAACTGGAGCGGAAGGAAGTAGTGGTGAGAGAGAAACACATGAGTTCCCGGCCCTGTCTCTTGCCAAAACCAAAGAGGTATCCGAACTGAAAAAATGGGCAGAAAAAAAGCCTGTCTGGGTTTCGTGGAAACTGGATGGTTTGACATTGGTCCTTTCCTATGATGAAGGAAAACTTACCAGGATACTTACCAGGGGAAATGGGACCACAGGAACAAACATTACTTATTTAAAGAATTCCATCAAAGGGTTTCCTCTTAATACAGATTATAAAGGACATATGGTGGTGCGCGGGGAAGCTGTTATCTCTTATACGGATTTTGAACTGATTAATGACACCATGGAGGATGAGGACGAGAAATATGCCAATCCCCGGAATTTAGCTTCCGGCACTCTCAGCTTGGATGATCCGGAGAAAGTAAAGGAAAGGCATGTTCATTTCAATGCATTTACACTGGTGTATGTTGGGGACGAAATAAAATCCTGGGGAGAGAGAATGGATTTTCTTTCAAAAGAAGGATTTACTGTGGTTGAGAGGGAAATGGTAAACGCAGATGAACTGGAAGACGCCATTGCCAGGTGGACAAATAAGGTAGAGAGCGGGCAGATGGATTTGCCTGTGGACGGACTGGTTATCTGCTATGAGGATACGGAATATGCCTCTTCCGGCAGTGTAACGGGACATCATGCCACAAAAGCAGGCTTTGCCTTCAAGTGGCAGGATGTATCAGCTGAGTCAGAGCTTTTGTATGTGGAATGGTCCTGTGCGGCTTCCACCATTTCGCCGGTGGCTGTATTTAAGCCGGTAGTGCTTGAGGGAACCACTGTCTCCCGGGCGTCCCTTTGCAATATCAGCGAGATGGAAAGGCTGGGGATTGGAAAAGAGTGTACTTTGGAAGTAATCAAGGCAAATAAAATTATTCCTAAATGCATTTCCGTCAAAAATCCAAAGGGAGATTTTGAAATTCCCACAAACTGTCCGGTTTGCGGCGCGCAGACGCAAATTCGTATCAGCCCTAAAAGCCGGACGAAAACCCTTCACTGTACCAACCCTGACTGCACGGCAAAGCATGTAAAGAAATTTACCCGTTTTGTAAGTAAACAGGGAATGGATATTGACGGCCTGTCTATTCAAACCATGCTGAAATTTATGAATGAAGGGTTCCTGAAGGAGTTTGCAGATATTTACCACCTTTCGGAGCATGCGGAAATCATCAAACAGATGGAAGGATTCGGGGAGAAGTCCTGCACCAATATGATTGCCGCCATTGAAAAAAGCAGGCAGGCACATCCCGTAAACTTTATTTACGCATTGTGCATTCCAATGATCGGAACAGATGCCGGAAAAAAAATGATTGCAAGGGATGGCTTTGAGGGATTTTTAGACAGACTAAAGAGCGGAAAAGGCTTTGAAGATATTGAAGGGATCGGTCCTGAAAAGTCGGGATCGGCTATGGAATGGTATGAGAATGAGCAAAACAGGAATTCCTTGAAAGCGCTGTTAAAAGAGGTTAAAATAGAAAAGGTGCATCCGAAGCTGAGCGGGGAGGGAAAATGCGCAGGATTAACCTTCGTGATTACCGGGGATGTCCACCATTATAAAAACAGAGATGCATTTAAGGCTTATGTGGAATCACAAGGCGGTAAGGTGACGGGAAGCGTTACATCCAAAACCGATTATCTGGTTAACAATGACCTTGCTTCTAATTCTTCCAAAAACAGAAAGGCTAAGGAGCTGGGTATTCCGATTATTTCGGAAGATGCCTTCGCTGCACAATTTGCTTAAAATGCCCGGGTAATGAAAGGAAACGAAAAATATGCCAATAAAAGTACAAAGCGATCTTCCGGCAAAAGAGATATTGGAAAATGAAAATATATTTGTGATGGATGAATATCGTGCCCTGCATCAGAATATTCGTGCCTTGCAGATCTGCATTTTAAATCTGATGCCTGTAAAGCAGGATACGGAATTACAGCTGACGCGGGTATTGTCCAACACACCTTTGCAGATTGATGTCAGCTTTATGAAAATGAACAGCCATGTTTCGCTTAACACACCTATTCAGCACCTGAACCGGTTTTATAATACTTTTGATGAGCTGAAGAAAAAGAAATTTGACGGCCTTATTATTACAGGAGCTCCGGTGGAGCAAATTCCTTTTGAAAAGGTAGATTACTGGCGGGAGCTAAAGGAAATTATGGAATGGACAAAAACGCATGTGACCTCCACCTTACATATCTGCTGGGGAGCCCAGGCGGGGCTATATTACCATTTCGGCCTTGAAAAAATACTGCTTCCTGAAAAGCTCTTTGGGGTTTATAAGCATAAGGTTATGAACAGAAAAATACCGTTGGTAAGGGGATTTGATGACTATTTTATGATTCCTCACAGCAGGCATACGGCAGTGAGAGCCGAAGATATCCACAACTGTAAGGAGCTCATGGTTTTGGCCGAGTCTGAGGAGGCGGGAGTGCTTCTTTGCATGACAAAGGAAGGAAGGCAGATTTTTGTTATGGGACATCCGGAGTATGACAGATATACGCTTCACAATGAATATATACGCGACAAAAGTAAAGGACTTCCCATACAGCTTCCATTTAATTATTATCCGGGAGATGATGATACAAAAAAGCCGGATTTACAATGGAGATCCCACAGCAATAATCTTTATTCCAACTGGCTCAATTATTACGTGTACCAGGTGACGCCGTATGAGCTGTAGGGTTCACGCCGGTAAGGCCGGATTTATATATTGCCTGCGCTGTAAGGTAAAATCCGGAAAGATTAGGAAGTTTCTTTTAAACTACTTATTGATGTAGTATTTGGAATGTTAATATGCGGGGTATAAATATGATGTATCGGGTGGAAGACAAATATTTCTGCAGTACACAGGAAATGTTTTGCCTTCAAAAAAGGTTAGGTAATGTGCTGCAATCGGATTCTTACGAAAATAGCGTTGAAGGATATAGCATAAGCAGCTTATATTTTGATGATTTAAGGGAATCCAGTTTAATTAATACGCGGGAAGGAAATCGCAGTCGGTGTAAATACCGCATTCGAATCTACAATAATTCTCTAAACGTAATTAAGTTAGAAGTTAAAGAAAAGTACGATAACAGAATTTACAAGAAATCAAAAAGTATAAGAGAGGATGAGCTTCAAAAGCTGATGCAGGGGGAATGTATAGATTGTGCATGGACAAGAGACGATCCGGCCATGCTTTTTAACCTTGCAATCCAGGTACAGGGATTAAGGCCCAGGGTAATTGTTGCATATGAAAGAAAAGCTTTTGTTTACGGACCTGGTAATGTCCGTATCACGTTGGACAGAAACATAAGAAGCAGCAGGCAGATACAGCAATTTGGGAATTCAAATATTTCCTATGATTATTTGAAAGAACAAGATGAAATTGTGGAAATAAAATATGACGAGCTGATACCAGGATTTCTTTTGCAGATGCTTCAACTTGAAAATATGCAGCAGACTGCATACTCGAAATATCAATTGTGCAGAGAAAATATCAATTAAACCTATTTTGAAAAATATAGTATGGAGGTTAAAGAATATGTCAGTAAAGGATGTGATAAAGAATAGTGTATTTGAATCAATAGGCGTAGGAAACGGACTGACGATAAGAACTGTTTTATTAATTCTTATAATGGCATGCCTGGCGGGTATTTATATTTTTATGGTGTACAAGTTGTCAGCTAAATCAGCTTTTTACTCAAAGGATTTAAATATAACTATGGCCGGTATGCCGGTCATAGTGGCGGCGATTATGATTGCTATGCAGTCGAATCTTCTGGTATCTCTGGGAATGGTTGGCGCGTTATCCATAGTCAGATTTCGGAATGCAGTGAAAAATCCTGTAGATTTATTATATTTATTTTGGTCAATCAGCACCGGAATTATTGTGGGAGTAGGTTTACATATACTGGGAATTATCCTGTGTGTGATTATGACAATTCTTTTGTTTATGCTGAATATGATTCCAAATGTGAAAGCACCGGAGTTATTGGTGCTTCGCAGCATAGAAAAAGAAATGAATTATGAAGAATTATACGAAATTATAAGAGGAAATTGTAAATATTTCAAGGAAAAAGCAAGAACTGTTAAAAATGGAGAGTCAGAAATAATCATTGAAATCAGCACCAAAAGTAAGGAAAAATTATTACGGGAGTTAAATGATATGGGACAGCTGACCCAGATTAATTGCCTTTCACACGATGGTGAGTGCAGAATATAATTATTTCGTTAAATATGCAGATGGAGGAAAATAATTAATATGAAAAGCAGGAAGCACATTGCTTTATGGGGGATGGTTATTATTTTTGTCGCATTGGCAATATGCATGAACTATTTTGTAGTACAGGATACGATACCTCATGAAGTCTTTAATATTGATGGAATCTGCATAAATGAAGTATGCAGCAATTATTTTCCCACTTCTTTTGCAGAAACACAACCAGCCAGCGACTGGATTGAACTATATAATGCATCGGACCAATGTATAAATCTTGGAAACTATTATCTTTCAGACGACAAAAATGACTTGATGAAATGTAATCTGCCAGCGGTTGAATTAATGCCGGGCTGCTACTATGTTATTCATAGCATGGCCGAAAATGAACCATTGGATGAGAGAGAGATACTTAACTTTAAAATCAGCGCACAGGGGGAAACCTTATATTTGTCGAAGCAAGAAGGAGTATTGGATATTGTTAATGTTCCTAAACTAAACACAAACACAGCTTGGAGCCGGCTGGCAGATGCAGGAGGGGATTGGGGAAGAACTGAATTGTCCTACGGTTTTTCCAATAATCAAAGCAAGCAGATTCAGGAAAAAATAGAACCACCTGATTTTTCGGTACCAGGGGGTTTTTATGCAAAAGAATTTGAGCTTACATTAAGCGCGCCAAATGAAAGCACGATTTATTATACATTAGATGGCAGCGATCCGAGTATAGAAAGCACTGTTTATGAGGGTCCTGTTTTGATTGAAGACATGTCAGAAAATGCAGATGTCTACTTTACACATACAGGTATTAAAAGTGTAAATAAATCGGACAAAATGACTGTTGTAAGAGCCATGGCAATTGATGCTGATGGCAGGAAAAGTGATGTTGAAACAAATTCGTATCTGATAGGAAAGGAAGATAAAATATGTTATAAGGAAATGTATACTGTTTCACTGGTTACAGATCCTTATAATTTGTTTGATGACAGGGAAGGTATTTACGTTAGGGGAAAGGAAGTAGATGAATATGTGGCACAAGGTGGGGACTTACACGATTTAACGACAATTGACTGTAATTATCAAATAAAGGGAAAGCGGTCTGAACGGCCTGCTAATTTAGAAATTTTTAATGAAAAAGGAGAGAGTATTCTTGCTAAAAAGGTAGGTATCAGAATCCATGGTGGCACAACCAGAAATTGTACGCAAAAAAGCTTTTCTGTATATGCCCGAGATATGTACGATGGAGAAAATACAATAGAAGGACTGTTTGGGGAAGATACAGTGCTCCATAAATTTTTTATTTATACAAACAGAGAAGGGACAAAGCTGAGGGATGTTTTGGTGTCGGAGATGCTGGCGGACAGGAATATGGCAACGCAGTCCCTGAAATACTGCAATGTGTTTTTGGATGGAGAATACTGGGGAATTTATCTTTTGGCAGAAGTATATGAAAATTTATGTAAAATGATTGACATTCAAAGCTTTATAGAATATTACGCTTCTATGTTATATTTAAATGATTCTGACTGGCTGAACTATAATGCAAGATGTTATCGGAGTGTGAAGACCGGACCGGGAAAAAACGAAGATGGAAAATGGAGATGGGGAGTATGGGATGTTGAAACGACAATGTACGATGCCAGTGCAAATACATTTCATGAAGGTAATATGCTTTCGTGGGAGGATGATGCACTTGCTCAGGCACTAATGGAGCACGAAGAATTCAGAAAACAATTTGTTATTACGTACATGGATTTATACAATAATATCTGGCAGGAGGATAGGATACTGCCAATAGTTTCGGAGCTGGAAAGCAATATTACCCAATCATATGCCATGTATATAGAACGTTTTTGGGAAGGAGAAAATATAAATGAATTTACTGATAAACTGAAAAAGTTTTTATTGGAACGAAAAGACTATGCTTTTGAGCATGTGAAAGAGGAGTTTAAATTAAATGCGGATCCGGCCTGGCTTGTGATACTGTCGAATAAAGAAGGGGCTGCATCTTTTAAAGTAAATACAACAACAATAAATTTTCCGGAAACATGGTGGCAGGGGTTGTATTTTCCGGATTATCCGGTGGAAGTAGTGATTGAGAAAGTTCAGGGAGATAACAGGTTTCTTGGGTGGTACACGGAAGATAACAAGCTTTTGGGAACAGAAAATACCCTTATAGTCAATTTAAATGAAGAAACAAATATAATTTGCGCCAGATTTGCATTTGATTAATCAGCATTATCCGGATTCCATTTTTCTCCTGTGAAAATTATCCATGAAAATTGAGTGTGGATTTAGCAAAAAGATGTTGTATATATTTAGGAAAAGTGCTATATTTAAATAGGTGTTTATGAGCGCCGGATGATAAAAGGTGGAAAGAAGGAGAAAGTTTATGTTTACGAATGAACGGATTGAAAAAAGACTGAAAAAAGCTTTTATTTTAGTATCCGCTATTGCATCCGCTGTTGCGTTATTAGGAGCAGTAGCTATGATAATTATGTCAAACTTGTATTCTAAAACAATTAATAAGCACGGAGCGGAGGCCGGAGCAGACCTCATTGAGATTTCAGCCCAGATTAAAGTATTAAGTTGGGTACTGGTGGCAGTGATTGTGGTAGTTGTGATAATTGCTATGTTTCTGTCTGTACGTTCCGGGAAAATGATTGCAAAATCAATTGCGGATCCTCTCAATGCTTTTAGTGAGCGTCTTAAAACGTTTGCAGCAGGTGACCTTTCTTCTCCGTTTCCAAAGGTAGATAGAAAGGATGAGCTTGCAGAAGTGATTTCCCAGGCAGACTTAATGGCTGGTAATTTAAATGCAATTGTTAATGATGCAGGCAGACTGCTTAAAGATATGGCAAACGGAAATTATGCAATTCAATCCAGTATCAGGGATAAATATACAGGTGATTTCTTTGAACTGATTGATGCTATGAGGCAGCTTCGCGATCAGATGACCTCTACGCTTCGCTCTATTGAAGAGGCTTCCAGTCAGGTATCTGCAGGGGCCAGCAATATGGCAGAAGCATCACAGAGCCTTGCAGAGGGCGCTACAGAACAGGCAGGCGCTGTGCAGGAGCTGCAGGCAACTATTATCAATATTGGCGAGACGATGTCAAAAAGTGCGGAAAATGCGCAGGACTCCTACATACTGGCACAGAAATATGCGGATGAGGCAGATAAGAGCCGCGAGGAAATGAATGAAATGATGCAGGCTATGGAGCATATCAATGAGACTTCCAAAGAGATCGAAAATATTATTTCCGAAATTGAGTCCATAGCATCCCAGACGAATCTTTTGTCGCTTAATGCTTCCATAGAAGCGGCAAGAGCAGGTGAAGCAGGAAGAGGCTTTGCTGTTGTGGCTGACCAGATCAGACAGCTTGCAGAGCAGAGCACCAAGTCAGCAGCAGATACCAGAGAGTTAATTGAAGGCTCCCTGAAGAAGATTGAAGAAGGAAACCATGCCGCAGAGAATGCTTCTAACTCTATTGCAATTGTGGTAGATGGTATTAAGCAGGTTGCAGAGTCTTCTAAGAGACTCAGCACAATGGCGGCAGATGAAGCGGAGACGATGCATCAGGCAGAGCTTGGAGTAACCCAGATTTCTGAGGTTGTACAGAATAATTCTGCGACAGCAGAGCAGTCGTCAGCTACCAGCCAGCAGTTATCTGCACAGGCCGTTACGCTTGATGAATTGATTAATCAGTTTGTATTGAATTAATGTGATAGCTGAAAATGAAGTCAGTGAATCAGAATACAATGGCAGGGGATTAAGTTCCCCTGCTATTTTATGCACAGCTTTGTGCAGAGGATATGCTGCTAAAGTGGCGTACAGGCCGCTTGATAGGGAGATAAACTGCTTCTGAATTTGCGGCTGCTGAAGGCATGGGAGAATATGATGAAAAGTATAAGTGATTTATTGAAAATACCTTTATACAATAAGGAAAATGTACGCACAACAACATCTATGGCATGGCCGGCAATTATAGAGTCTTTTTTTGTTGCCTTTGCCGGCTTAGTTGACTCGTTGATGGTGAGCTCCCTTGGCTCCTATGCTGTGGCGGCAGTGGGACTGACTACGCAGCCTAAATTCCTGGGACTTTCTTTATTTGTGGCTCTTAATGTTTCAATTTCAGCTCTGGTTGCCAGAAGACGGGGGGAGGGCAGACAGGAGGATGCCAACCGGATTTTATATACGGCTTTTGTTTTTCTTATAATAGCAGCAATTGTAATGAGTATACTGTTTGTAATACTGGCAGGACCAATTATCAGAATGTGTGGTTCTACAGCAGATACGCATGATAGTGCGGTCGCCTATTTCCAGATTATTATGGGAGGAATGATATTTAACTGCGTGCAAATGGGAATAAATTCCGCCCAGCGGGGAGCTGGAAATACCAAAATAACCATGCGTACCAATGTTACCTCAAATACAATAAATATTATCGCTAATTATTTGCTGATAAATGGCCATTTTGGTTTTCCGGCACTTGGCATACGAGGTGCTGCTCTTGCAACTGTTTTTGGAACAGTGGTAGCATGTATAATGAGTATTCTGTCAATTATGAAGCCGGAAGAGTTTATCAGTGTTCCATATATAATAAAAAATAAGATTAAACCGGCAGTTTCATCCCTGATAAATTTGATCAGGGTTGGCTACAGCGTGTTCTTTGAACAGATACTAATGAGGATAGGTTTTATGATGACTGCGGTAATGGCGGCTCACCAGGGAACCGATGCCATGGCTGCCCATCAGGTTGGAATGAACATTATGAGCCTGTCCTTTTCCTTTGGTGATGGACTGCAGGCGGCAGCTGTGGCTCTGATTGGACGCAGCCTTGGGGCAGGTGATCGGAATCTTGCTAAGGAATATGGACGTATATGCAGGATGCTTGGAGGAACGATTTCCATCTGCCTTGCGGTTATATACTTTGCAGGCGCCAGATTCCTGCTTGGCTTGTTTTTTGAGGAGGAACATATTGTTGCTATTGGCGTTGATATCATGCATGTGATCATTTTGGTAGTGATATTCCAGATTAGCCAGGTTATTTATATGGGATGCCTTAGAGGAGCAGGGGATACGCTTTACACAGCAATGGCTTCCACTGTCAGCGTTACGATTATACGTACAGTTGTATCTTATGCCGGAGGATACATTTTTGGATTGGGAATTGTGGGTATATGGCTGGGGGTATTGGGAGATCAGGTATCCCGTTTCATTTTTGCCTCGGTGCGTTTTAAACAGGGCAAATGGACAAAAATTAAAATTTAAATTTTTACTATAAAATATTTATGAATATTTTTTTTCCAGAGTCATATTTAGAGAATCTTGTCCATATACTATAATATCATGAGTTTCAGGAGGTAAATTATGGCAAGGGGACAGAGAAAAACTATTGAGGAAAAAATTGCGGAAAAGGAAGAGCTTATTTTAGCGCTTCGAACAAGACTGAAATCAGAGCAGATCGAGTTAGAGACCCTTTATAAAGAGAAAAGAGATAAGGATCTGGACGGGATAAATCAGATTTTGGAAGAATCGGGCCTGAATGTGGATGAAGCTTCCGAAATTCTGCAGGAATACATCAGAACCCATGTTTCTGAGCAGCAGCCAGCTTAAGAATCTTAAAATTTTTAGAGAAATCCCATCAAATTATTGTGTATAATGAATAAATAGTGTAAACTAATAAGAAAGAATTAATTTAATTTTTTTAACATGAAGAAACGTAAAAAACGTGAAGGAGAAAAATATGCTTGTAACATTAATACCTTTTTTTGATGAAGAAATGAGCGTGCGAGCGTATTCATTGTTTGCGCAGAAAACAAATTACCTGTTGGATCCCAGCATGCAGGGAACCAGGCAGTATGATGGCGCCACACAGATACCCGGACTTGAAATTATTGAGAATATGGGATTAGATACGCTTTCAGCGGATAAGGAAGTATTCGTGGAAGTAAATAATATTTCCGTATTTTCTGATATATCCGGTCAGTGCCAGGCGCCTCATGACAGAATTGTATTGCTTATTGACAGTACGGTTGTGCCTGAAAAAATGTATATTGACAGGCTCTGTGAGCTTAAGGAGATGGGATATAAGCTGGCAATGCGTAAGCTGGCAGTAAGGAATTTTGAGGTTTACCGGGGAATTCTCACCTTATGCGATTATATTTTGCTTGATCATAAAAATATTGATATCAGTAAGGCTAAAATATACTTTACCAATATATACCCGAGGATCAGATTATGTGCCGGAAATATTGAGACACAGGAAGCCTTTGAAAAATTAAAAACAGATGGCGGTTATCAATTTTATGAAGGTAAGTTTTATCGGGTACCGGTAAACAAGGGGGATACTGAGGTAAGTCCGCTGAAGGTAAATTACATAGAATTGCTTAATATGGTGAATGCTTCCGATTTTGAACTGTCGAAAGCGGCGGATGTTATAGGTCAGGATACGGCGCTTGTTATTTCCCTGCTTAAAATAGTTAACAGAATGTCAAGAAATTCTGAAATTACCTCTATCAGGCATGCTGCGGCAATGCTGGGACAGCGTGAGCTGAAAAAATGGATTAACACAGCAGTGGCAAATCAGCTGTACGCGGATAAGCCTAATGAAATTACCAGGTTATCTCTGCTTAGAGCCAAATTTGCTGAAAATGTGGCGCCTTTGTTTGAAATGAATATGCAGGCTTCAGAATTATTCCTGATGGGACTTTTCTCGGTACTTGACTTAATTCTTAACAAGTCTATGGAAGAAGCATTGCAGATGGTGAAGGTATCTAAGGAAATCAGCCTTGCATTGATAGATGGTAAAGGGGACTTTGCAACGGTTCTGGATTTCATACTTCAGTATGAGAGCGCCAACTGGCAGGAAGTATCCAGAGTGATGCTGGTGAAAAATATCGAGATGGACAAGGTATATGATGCTTATGTACAGTCCTTAAAATGGTATCGCGATTTGTTTGTGTAGATGTCAAATTGGGAGATATTGGGAAACAAACGCTGTCATGCCTTGCGGGCAGGCTTATTGTAATAAATGATACTACACTTCGCGAGTCAGCTTATTGAAACAAAAATGTGGATATTGTCTGTGATGTAAAAAACACAGACAATATCCACATTTTTGCTCCTTTTTAAATAATGGGTGCGTGTTTTTTTAAGACAATCCCATTTACCTCCACATGCTCACTAAGCTCTATTACCAGACACTGCTTACCGTGAAGTGTCATAGTATTTACCAGGTCGGCCCGGCCGGGGGTTACTTTGACTATAACATCCGGCGTTTTTACTTCAAAGGTTCTGGTATTTGCCACATTGTCAGCCAAAAGACAGGCGTTTTCGCCGGCAGCATTATCATAGAGCTGGTCAAAGCTGGTAAGCTTTTCTTCTTCCACGCCGCTTTTTTCAAATAAATCCCTTACCTGATGCTTGTCCAGAGCAAGAGGCTCCGGAATTTCTTTGTGTTCCTCTATAAGCTCCGTTAAATTTTCATGAATATTTTTAACAACCTCATATTCAGCATCTTCGCCCAGGGTTTCCTCAACGAGAGCCTGAAAGGTCTCTCGCTGACTTCCTGCTGTCAGAGGGAGAACAGCACCCAAAACGCTGTCAACAAACTCAGAATGAGGCTCTTCCGGCTTTTTGGTATAGTAGAGAGTGCTGTGAATATCGGAACATCTGTCATTAAAGCTTGGAAAAAGAAAACCTGCTTCCGGCATTTCCACGATCCAGTCGCGGATTCTGTTATGGAATTCATTTGTCTGAGCGTCATAGCTTAAACCCGGCTTGGAAAGGTTTACCGGGCAGATGCAGCAAAGTATATATTCATACACTGTATCGGAGGCATCGTCCAGGGTGAGCCCATCACCTGTTTGGCCGGGAACATCATAGGCGTCATGAATGAGTAAAATCAGATAATTGCCTACATATTCATAGGAAGCAATCACTTTGTCATAGAATTCATCAAGGAGAGTATCATCCTTCAATTTGCTCTCACGCAGTCGAAAAAGAAATTCCTGTGTACCGCCCTGCTTTTCACTATCAAGGGGAAATTCCAGATTCAGCATATTTTTTCCTACGGTGCCGGAGAGGGTTTTGCGCAGCAATTCAAAATACTTAAAGATCTCCTCCTCGGGAAGGGAGAGAAAAGCCTCCTTAAAATCTGTTTTTTTGTTTTTTTCGCCATCCACATAGCATCCGCAAATACGGGTGATAGAGCATCGGCTTGGTGTATAAAGTCTTTTGATCTCATTGATTTCCTGTTTAATCATAAATAATTCGCCCCCCTGTTGCTTTTACGCGGTTTTAGGTGAGTCCCCGGCCTGCTCCTTTAAATTTTTCTGTGCGGTAGAGAGCATGAGTTTGATTCGATTTAACTGATTTACCTCGCTGGCGCCCGGGTCATAGTCGATGGCCACAATATTGCTTAAAGGATAGAGCCTGCGCAGCTCTTTGATAACGCCTTTCCCCACAACATGATTGGGGAGACAGGCAAAAGGCTGTGTACAGACAATATTATCCACCCCTTCGTGAATGAGCTCTACCATTTCACCGGTCAAAAACCATCCCTCGCCGGTCTGGTTACCGATTGATACGATGGGTTTGGCATACTCTACGGTTTTGTAGATACTGGTAGGCGGGGTAAAATGCTTACTTTTTGCAAAAGCTTTCGATGCACTTCTTCTTAAAAATTCCAGGGCATCAATCCCAAGCTTTGAAAGAAAAGCGGCTTTTTTGCTTGTGCCAAGAGCATCAGCCTTATAAATCTGGTTATAAAAGCAGTAGAGCATGAAGTCTAAAAGATCGGGGACGACAGCCTGAGCCCCTTCTGATTCCAGTAAATCTACCAGATGGTTGTTGGCAGCGGGTGCAAATTTAACCAGAATTTCACCTACAATACCAACCTTGGGTTTCGGAATCTCCGTTATAGGAATTTCATCAAAATCCTTTATTATCTGGCGGCACATTTTTTGGAAGGTAAAGAAATTCATATGTTTGGCGGACACAAAATCCTGACATTTCTTAAGCCATTTTTGATGAAGCGCCTCTACACTTCCTTTTTCCTTTTCATAGGGACGCATGCGGTAGATACAGCGCATGAAAATATCACCAAACACTGCGGCGTATGCGGCGCGCATCAGCATTTCAAGACTTAAATGGAAACCGGGATTAGATTCTATACCGGCCATATTTAAGGATATAACAGGTATTTGAGGCATTCCTGCTTTTTCCAGGGCACGGCGGATAAATCCTATGTAATTGGTAGCACGGCAGCCTCCGCCTGTCTGCGTCATAATGACAGCCACTTTATTTAAGTCATATTTTCCGGAAAGCAGTGCATCCATAATCTGACCAACTACCATCAAAGAAGGATAGCACGCATCATTGTTTACAAATTTGAGTCCCACATCCACAGCATGCCGGTTGTCATTGGGCAATACCTCAAAATGATAGCCACATGCATTAAAGGCAGACTCCAGTATATCAAAGTGCAGCGGTGACATCTGGGGACATAAAATAGTATAGTTTCGGCGCATTTCCTCTGTAAAGGGCACCTTTTGAATGGCAGAGGAACGGATATTCCTCTCTTTGTTTTGCTTTTCCCTGACTCTGATAGCGGAGAGCAGGGAGCGGATCCTAATCTTGGCAGCCCCTAAATTGTTCACCTCATCAATTTTCAGGCAGGTATAGATTTTATCCGAGCCTGTGAGAATATCACTTACCTGATCTGTGGTAACGGCATCCAGCCCGCAGCCAAAAGAATTGAGCTGAATCAGTTCAAGATTTTCAACTGCTTTTACGTAGCTTGCAGCCGCATAAAGTCTGGAATGATACATCCACTGATCAGAAACAATTAAGGGTCGTTCCGGCTTTGCAAGATGGGAAATGGAATCCTCTGTGAGCACGGCAATATCATAAGAAGTAATGAGCTCCGGAATACCATGGTTGATTTCCGGATCAATATGGTATGGACGGCCAGCCAGCACAATGCCCCGTTTTCTGGTTTCATTTAAATAGGAAAGTACCTCTTCACCTTTTCTTTTAATATCTTTTCTTGCCTGTTCCAGTTCCTCCCAGCCAAGACGGGCTGCCTCCATAACTTCTTCAAGAGGAAGCTCTTTAAACTCTTTGGCAAGAGCTTCGGAAACCGTTTTTAAATCCCGAAATGACATGAATGGGTTGCGCAAAAGAATTTCTCCCCGGCCTATTTCCTCTACATTATTTTTTATATTTTCTGAATAGGAAGTGACAATGGGGCAATTATAATGATTATTTGCCTCATGAACTTCGTTCCGCTCATAAAAAAGAGCAGGATAGAAAATGAAATCCACTTTCTGATGAATCAGCCAGCTTACGTGGCCGTGGGCCAGCTTGGCAGGATAACACTCTGACTCGCTGGGAATAGATTCAATTCCAAGCTCATAGATTTTCCGGTTGGAAAGTGGAGACAATATAACCTGATACCCCAGCTTTGTAAAGAAAGTGAACCAAAACGGATAATTTTCATACATGTTCAGCACACGGGGAATTCCAACAGTTCCTCTTCGTGCCTGATCAGAGAGGAGAGGTTCATAGCCGAAAATACGTTTCAGCTTGTAATCAAAAAGATTGGGGGCGCCATTTTTGCTCTTTTGTTTTCCGAGTCCGCGCTCACAGCGGTTTCCTGAAATATATTGTCTTCCGCCTGTAAATTTATTAATGGTAAGACGACAGCTGTTGGTACAGCCTTTACATTTGGCCATGCTTGTTTCAAACTGCAGAGCACATATTTTTTCAAAGGAGAGCATGGTAGTCTGATAACCTTCTATGTAACGCTCCCTTGCAATAAGGGCAGCGCCAAAGGCACCCATAATCCCTGCAATATCGGGACGGATAGCTTCGCAGTCCGCGATTTTTTCAAAGCTTCTTAGAACGGCATCATTATAAAAGGTACCGCCCTGAACCACAATATTTTTACCAAGAGCAGAGGCATCCGATACTTTAATGACTTTAAATAAGGCGTTTTTGATAACAGAATAAGCAAGCCCTGCAGAAATATCAGGGACGGAAGCCCCCTCTTTCTGAGCCTGTTTTACCTTGGAATTCATAAAAACGGTACATCTGGTGCCCAGGTCGATGGGATGCTGCGCAAACAGTGCAGCCTGTGCAAAATCCTCTACGGTATAGTTTAAGGATTTGGCAAAGGTTTCAATAAAGGAACCGCAGCCGGAAGAGCAGGCCTCATTTAACTGTACACTGTCCACAGCCTGGTTTTTGATTTTGATACATTTCATATCCTGGCCGCCTATATCTAAAATACAGTCAACCTCTGGGTCAAAGAAAGCAGCGGCATAGTAGTGGGCTACCGTTTCCACCTCGCCGTCATCCAAAAGAAAAGCCGCCTTCATCAGCGCTTCGCCGTATCCGGTCGAACAGGAGCGCATAATAGATACCCCTTTTGGGAGAAGGGAATAGATTTCTTTGATGGAGCGGATTGCTGTCTTTAAAGGACTGCCGTCATTGCTGCTGTAGAAGGAATACAAAAGTGAACCGTCCTCCCCAACCAGAGCAATTTTGGTAGTAGTACTTCCGGCATCGATACCCAGATAGCAGTTTCCCTGATAGGAAGCAAGAGGGGATGCCTTAACATGGTGCTTTCCATGGCGCGACTGAAACCTTTCATATTCTTCGGAAGAGGAAAACAGGGGTTCCATACGCTCCACTTCAAATTCCATTTTAATGTCACTGGAGAGCTTTCCTGTCATCTCTTCCATTGTAAAGGAAACTTCTTCTTTCGCGTTCATGGCGGAGCCGATGGCGGCAAAAAGATGAGAATGCTCTGTTTCTATGGTATGCTCTTCATCCAGTTTTAAGGTACGGATGAAAGCCGCTTTTAATTCGGAAAGGAAATGCAGGGGCCCTCCTAAAAATGCCACATGTCCTCTGATTGGCTTTCCGCAGGCAAGTCCGCTGATAGTCTGGTTGACTACAGCCTGAAAAATAGATGCTGATAAATCCTCTTTGGCTGCGCCGTCATTGATAAGGGGCTGGATATCGGACTTGGCAAACACGCCGCATCTGGCGGCAATGGTGTAGAGTAAATGGTAATTTTGGGCATATTCATTTAAACCGGAAGCATCTGTCTGCAATAGAGAGGCCATCTGGTCAATAAAAGAACCTGTCCCTCCGGCACAGATACCATTCATGCGCTGTTCAACATTACCGCCTTCAAAATAAATAATTTTAGCGTCCTCACCGCCAAGTTCAATGGCCACATCCGTTTTAGGAGCAATTTCTTTTAACGCTGTAGCGACAGAAATTACTTCCTGTACGAAGGGGATGTTCAAGTGATTGGCAAGGGTGAGCCCCCCGGAACCGGTAATCATGGGATGAAGCCGGATGTTACCCAGCTGATGATATGCCTGCTGTAACAAATCAGAGAGCGTTTCCCTTATATTTGCAAAATGTCTTTTATAGTCGGAAAATAAAATCCTGTGAGCATCATCTAAAATGGCGATTTTGACCGTAGTGGAACCAATGTCAATGCCCAGGGTATAATTTTGATTGTCCATAAGCTGCCACCTTTCTTACATATATTTTACCTGCGCATATATAAAATAAAAATACGCAGGATGTCAACTTCGACACGCGTAGTAATTATACGACAAGGTTTTTTAAAATGCAACGTAAGAGAATAAACATTTTGTTAAGAATAATTTCCAAATTCTAAATTTAAAAAGCATTATTTATAACTTTATTTACAATTGGTTTGGGGGATGATAGAATATATGAAGCTTTAAGTGATGTAATGCTAAATCCTTAGCAGGTATTATTTGTGTCGCATGCCGGCATGCAGGAGGTATACTATGAGTGGTTTTGAAAAGAAATTCGGGAAATATGCAATTAAGAATCTGTCCCTGGTGCTGATTATATGCTATGCGATTGGATATGTGCTTGAATGGGTTTCTCCCTGGATGCTTACATTTTTTTATTTAAATCCCTATGAAATTATTTTTCACGGTCAGATATGGCGGCTGGTAAGCTGGATCCTCATACCGCCCTCAGGCTTTGACTTTTTTACACTTTTAATGCTTTACTTTTATTACTCGCTGGGAACCACACTGGAAAGAACCTGGGGAACATACAGATATAATGTCTATATCTTTTCAGGAATGCTTTTTACCATACTGGGAGCTTTTTTGCTGTTCGGGTATACAGTACTGATTGGAGGAGAGGCAGGGATTGCGCTCTGGGGAATTTATGGTGATTTTTATCAATTGGCGACCAGATTCAGCACTTATTATGTGAATATGTCTATTTTTCTGGCTTTTGCATCCACTTATCCCAATATGCAGGTGATGCTGTTTTTTATGATACCGGTTAGAATTAAAATTCTGGGAATTATTTACGGAGCATTGCTTATTTATCAGTTTATTTTAGGCTCTGTTGTGGATAAGTTTGTGATTGCCGCTTCTTTAATGAATTTTATCGTATTTTTTGTTACAGGCAGAGGCAGGGTGCATATGACGCCTAAACAGGCAAAGCGCAGACAGGAATTTAAGAGGGAAGTGAAAAAGTCCAACCGTAACACAAGGCATAAATGTGCAATCTGTGGAAGAACAGAAGAGACAAATCCAGAGCTTCAGTTCCGTTTCTGCTCTAAATGTAATGGAAATTATGAATATTGTGAGGAACACATTTTCACACACACCCATGTTCAGTGAAAGTGATGGTCATTTACCGGAAAGGCATGGTTATGATATGGGAGAGAGTCAGGAAATTTTATTTGCACGCAATTTAAAAAAAGTTCGGGATTTGGCGAAGGAACAGGAAAATTGCGTTTCAGAACAGCAGGTCAGGGATAGCTTTGCCGGACTTAATTTGTCAGAGAGTCAGCTTCAGATGGTATTCGACTACTTAAAAAAGCATAAAGTCGGTATAGGGGAGCCTGCAGATTTAGACGAATATTTATCCGAAGCGGAAATGGATTATTTAGAAGAATATAAAAAGGAGCTGGCGCAGACACAGGAGGTTAATGGTGGAGAAAAAGAAGCGGTTATTCTCTCCGCCATGGCAGGGGAGAGAGCGGCACAGAGCCGGCTGATTCATCTGTACCTTCCGCAGGTGGTAGAAATTTCCAGGCTTTATGCAGGACAGGGTGTTTTTCTTGAAGACCTGATTGGAGAGGGGAATGTGGCGCTTTCTCTGGGTGTTACCATGCTGGGATGTTTGGAAAATGCCGGGGAGGCGGAAGGAATGCTGATAAAAATGGTGATGGACGCCATGGAAAGCTGTATTGCGGAGAATGTCCGGCAACAGGATAAAGATAAAAAAGTACTTGCCCGGGTAAACAAGGTGGCAGACAGGGCCAGAGAATTGGCCCGGGACCTTAACCGCAAGGTTACAGTGGAAGAACTGTCCACGGAAACAGGTATGTCCATAAAAGAAATAACAGATGCCATGCGTATGAGCGGGTTTGCAATAGAAGATTTGCAATAGGTATTTGGAAAAACCATAAAGAGCTTTCCTAAAGCTGTATCAGAAAAGGGAGTTTTGAAAGGTCTGTTGTAAAAATATGAAATTAAGTGGGAATGTAATGCAATATGAAGATTTTAAATATGTGATTCAGGATGTGGGAAACCTCTACCTGGGATCCGGTTTTTCCTATGAAGAATTGCTTGTACATGAAATGGTTCCCTTTAAGCTGAAAGCCATTATCAGTCAGTATATTTTAAAAGAGGCATCTTCTGAGACAACGCTTGAGAGCCAGTTTTATTATTTAGAAGAAAATACCTTTCTTTATGAAGTTTTTGGACAATTGAAAGCGCGGATTAAGGTACAGATTCAGGTGGAAAAGAAGGGAATATTGGGTGGCAGGAATAAGGTTGGATATAAAGAAAAGATTTTATCGCTGCAGGAGCTTGCGGGAATGAATCTGGCAAAGAAAAAAGGAGCAGGGATCTTGGTAAGGGAAATTATTTTTTCCAAGTTTGGTATTATGACATTTAATATATAGCCAGGAACGATTTTTTGTATATTTGTCAGCTGCTTGCTTTAAGCTGTCCGCTGAATAAACGCCGCCACGCTTCTTTAGTAAGTTTATTGCAAAAAAATAAAGATTGTCAAGGGAATTTGCTTGACAATCTTTTTGGCTTGTAGTATGGTATCTTAGGTGACAGATGAATAGTCAGAGATTTTCATTTGGCAATTGGTGCTTACATCTGAATTTGCAGATTGTTGGAAACATGGGGAGTAAGATGGAGAAGATAGTGGAGCAGGGTCTTTTGTATGATTTTTACGGGGAACTGCTTACGGAACACCAAAAAAAGATATATGAGGATGTTGTGTACAATGACTTTTCCCTGACGGAGATCGCCAGGGAAAACGGTATCTCCAGACAGGGGGTGCACGACCTGGTCAGGCGGTGCAACCATATATTGCAGGGGTATGAGGATAAGCTGCATCTGGTTGAGCGTTTTCTGCGGGTAAAGGAAAACGTAAGCAGGTTGGAGGAATTAAGCAATAATCCGAATGTTACCAGGCAGGAGCTGGTACAGGAGGTCAGGCTTTTATCACATCAAATTTTAGAGGAGCTTTAGTCCATGGCATTTGAAAGCTTAACGGATAAACTTCAAAATGTATTTAAAAACCTTCGAAGTAAGGGAAAGCTTACGGAAGAAGATGTTAAGACCGCTTTAAAGGAAGTAAAGCTTGCCCTTTTGGAGGCAGATGTAAACTTTAAGGTGGTAAAACAGTTTATAAAGGCGGTGGAAGCGCGTGCCATTGGTTCTGATGTGATGAACGGCTTAAACCCCGGCCAGATGGTAATCAAGATTGTAAATGAAGAAATGATTACCCTGATGGGATCGGAAACCACCGAGATCAAAATGCAGCCCGGAAAGTCCATCACTACGATTATGATGTGCGGGCTTCAGGGTGCAGGTAAAACCACCACAACGGCCAAGCTTGCCGGTAAATTAAAGCAGCGTGGCAAAAAGCCGCTTCTTGTGGCCTGTGATGTTTACAGGCCGGCAGCTATCAGACAGCTCCAGGTAAATGGAGAAAAACAGCAGGTAGACGTGTTTTCCATGGGAGATAATCAAAGCCCTGTGGACATTGCAAAGGCAGCTATTGAGCATGCGAAAAAAAACAGCCATAATGTTGTGATTTTAGATACGGCGGGCCGTCTTCATATTGATGAGGATATGATGACGGAGCTTCAAAATATAAAAGAGCAGGTGGACGTCCATCAGACGCTCCTGGTGGTAGATGCCATGACAGGTCAGGATGCGGTCACCGTGGCAAAGGAATTTGACGATAAAATTGTAATAGACGGCGTGGTGCTCTCCAAGATGGACGGTGATACCAGGGGCGGGGCGGCGCTTTCCGTAAAAGCGGTTACAGGAAAGCCCATTTTGTACGTGGGTATGGGAGAAAAGCTTTCCGATTTGGAGCAGTTTTACCCGGAGCGTATGGCGAGCCGTATTTTGGGCATGGGAGACGTCCTTTCCCTGATAGAAAAAGCCCAGGAAAATATTTCTATTGATGAAGACAAAGAAAAAGAAATGGCTGCCCGGCTGAAAAAAGGCAAATTTGATTTTAATGACTATCTGGAAAGCATGAAGCAGATGCGCAATATGGGCGGTCTTACCAGTATTTTAAGTATGCTGCCCGGTATGGGAAAGCAGCTTGGAAATATAGAATCCATGATAGATGAAAAGCAGCTGGCAAAAACAGAGGCCATTATTTTGAGCATGACTCCCGATGAGAGAAAAAATCCAAAGCTCCTTAATTTAAGCAGAAAAAGCCGGATTGCAAGGGGAGCCGGTGTGGACATGGCTGTTGTGAACCGGTTTGTGAAGCAGTTCGAGCAGTCCCAGAAGATGATGAAGCAGATGCCCGGTATGATGGGAGGAAAGCGCAGAGGCGGTTTTGGCGGGATGAGATTTCCTTTCTGATTAAATCCCGATGAGAAGGATAAAAACGGCTTTTAAAGCGTGGGAAATCTGTTTTTCTAAAAAATAGTTGAAAACAGAAGCAGCCCGGCAGGGAAATGTTTCTTTTCAAAATAAATTACAAATTATAAATCATTTATGAAACGCGGAGGTGAAAAACATGGCAGTAAAAATCAGATTAAGAAGAATGGGTCGTAAGAAAGCTCCTTTCTATAGAATCGTTGTTGCAGACTCCAGAGCGCCCAGAGATGGAAAGGTAATTGCGGAGATTGGCACCTACGATCCGAACACAGATCCCAGCACATTTCATGTAAACGAGGAGTTGGCTAAGAAGTGGCTTTCAAATGGTGCACAGCCTACGGAAGTTGTCAGCAAAATTTTCAAGCATGCAGGCATTGAAAAATAACATTGACTTGACAGACCTTTTGGAGGTGGACTATGAGGGAATTAGTTGAAGTAATTGCCAAAGCACTTGTTGAGCATCCGGATGAAGTTGTTGTAACCCAGAAAGAAGATGGGAAATATATTACAATTGAACTTCATGTTGCTGCATCTGATATGGGTAAGGTGATTGGAAAGCAGGGAAGGATTGCAAAGGCTATCCGTTCTGTGGTGAAGGCAGCATCGTCCAAAGAGAATCAGAAAGTGGATGTGGAAATTGTTTAATTTTGTACTGCGGCTTGAAGGGATGTTCTTCCGGAATTTGGATGTTGAACATCCCTTTTTATAGTCAATAAGCTGGCCCGCAAAGCGTGGCAGCGTTTTATAAATAAGCTGGATCGTGAAGCGTGGCAGCGTTATATATGCACAGGCCCGTGCAGAGGAAGTATGTCACAAAAGGAGATTAATTATGGAAGATTTATTTCAGGTGGGGATTATCTCATCTACCCATGGGGTCAGGGGAGAGGTAAAGGTATTTCCCACAACGGATGATGTAAATCGTTTTAAAAAATTAAAGAAGGTATTGCTTAATACGGGAAGTGAACGGATTTGTCTGGAAATAGAGAATGTAAAGTTTTTCAAACAGTTTGCTATTTTAAAATTTAAGGGCTATGACAATATCAATGATATTGAAAAATATAAAGGAAAAAGTCTTTTAGTTACAAGAGAAAATGCGGTGGAATTAGAAGAAAATGAGTTTTTTGTGGCCGATTTAATTGGTATAGAAGTCATTTCGGATGATGGAGCTTTAAAAGGTAATCTTAAGGATGTAATAGAGACAGGCGCTAATGATGTATACGTAATTGCTTTAGAAGACGGAAGGGAGCTTCTGCTTCCGGCTATCAGAGAATGCATTCTTAAAGTAAGCCTTGAAGATAACAGGATGTTAATACACGTTCTTGAGGGTTTATTGGATTAAAAACCACAGAATCTCTATGCTGCCTTAAAACAGAAATTGAGGGAAACAGAAGCAGGGATAAACTGGAGGGACGGCGTTATGAATTTCCACGTACTCACACTTTTTCCGGAAATGATTATACAGGGGCTTGCGGCCAGTATTATCGGACGTGCCATGGAAAAAGAAATTATTTCATTGGAAGCTGTTAATATCCGGGATTATACAATAAATAAGCATAAAAAGGTGGATGATTATACCTATGGAGGCGGTGCGGGCATGTTGATGCAGGCACAGCCGGTTTATGATGCGTGGAAAGCTGTTGCAGGCAAAATAGACGAAAAGGGTGGGAAAGGCCGTGAAACAAAGGTAATTTATGTAACGCCCCAGGGCAGAACGTTCCACCAGGCCATGGCAAAAGAGCTTGCCGGAGAGGAAGATTTGATTTTCCTGTGCGGCCATTATGAAGGCGTGGATGAGAGAGTTCTCGAGGAAATTGTTACGGATTTTGTTTCCATAGGAGACTATGTGCTGACAGGTGGGGAATTGCCGGCTATGGTAATGATTGATGCCATTGCCAGAATGGTCCCGGGGGTTCTCGGCAACAGGGAGTCAGGTGAAACGGAAAGCTTCAGTAATTATCTGCTGGAATATCCGCAGTATTCAAGGCCTGAGAATTGGATGGGAAAGAAAGTACCGGAGGTGCTGTTATCCGGCGACCATCAAAAAGTAGAAGAATGGCGGCTGGAACAGTCCTTGAAAAAGACAAAGGAATTAAGGCCGGAACTTTATGAAAGATGGGCGCAGGAAAATCAGGAATATTTTATCAGGAAGGCAAAAAGGGAAGCCAGAAGGCGTAAAAAGAAAATGAAATCTGTTTAATTTTACTTGCATTTTAAGCGATAATATGGTAAGTTAGTGATGTTGCGATATTGTGATGGTCCTCTGTTACATGTGTATTAAGAACATCTGATGCGTTATCAAATAAATGGAGGTTGGAAATGAACGATATTATTAGAAGTATTGAAGCTGAGCAGCTTAAAGAAGTTGCAGATTTTAATGTAGGAGATACCGTTAAGGTATATGGCAGGATCAAGGAAGGTAACCGCGAGAGAGTTCAGGTTTTTGAAGGCGTGGTTATGAAGAAACAGGGGACAGGAGTAAGGAAGACCTTTACCGTAAGAAAGTTTTCGAGCGGCGTTGGCGTTGAAAAGACATGGCCTCTTTATTCTCCCAATGTAGAAAAGGTTGAGGTGGTTCGCAGAGGTAAGGTAAGACGCGCGAAACTCTTCTACTTAAGAGAACGTGTAGGTAAGCGTGCGAAAGTAAAAGAGATGATTAAATAATTTGTGTGTATATTTAGTAAGTGACGGTTTGACATGACCGTTACTGTTATGGGATGAGAGCAGGGCAATTGATGATACAATTGCCCTTTTCTTATACTCAAAAATATGATAATATGATACGTGGCAGTAGTGACGAAATGGTTTCCGGCATATGCCGGGTATCGCTGCGGGATTACTAGTTTGTTTCCGCATAGGAAGCGCTGATTTGTACTGACAGATGAGGAACGAGCGTATGGCAAGGCATAAGGGGTTAACTTTTTACGAAAAGAAAAAAAGAATCAGCAGGGAAATGGTACGGGAGATATTTGTGACACTTTTCTATTGCTTTGCGGCTATACTACTGGCCTTTGTTATCGTGTTTTCTGTTGGGATGAAGATCAGCTCAATCGGTGTTTCCATGGAGCCTGAGCTTTATAACGGACAGGAGGTACTTATAAACAGGTTTATTTACAGAATACTATCACCAGGAAGGGGAGATATTATTGCTTTTTTACCGAATGGGAACCCCAATTCCCATTATTATTTAAAGCGTGTGATTGGATTGCCGGGGGAACGTGTGCAGATTATAAACGGCTATGTATATATCAATGGGGATCTTCTTGCGGAAGATGAATCTTATGACAAAATTGCAGATGCCGGGATTGCAGAGACTGAGATTTTGCTGGAGAGCGATGAATATTTTGTATTGGGAGATAACCGCAATATGAGTGAGGACAGCAGATCCGGAAATATAGGACCTGTGAAAAAAGAGACCGTTATCGGAAAGGCATGGTTTAAAATGAGCTGCGGGGAAGAAACAATGGGATTTGTGAAATAGATTGGCAGATTAGCGAAAACAGGGAGGTTTTGGATGAACTATCAATGGTATCCGGGGCATATGACGAAGGCGAAGCGGATGATGCAGGAGGATTTGAAGCTGATTGATCTGGTAATAGAGCTCTTAGATGCAAGAGCACCTATGAGCAGCAGAAACCCGGACATAGATGAACTCGGCAGAAATAAATCAAGAATTATTCTGTTAAATAAGGCGGATTTAGCGGATAAGAGCTGTAATGCACAGTGGAAAGCGTATTTTAAAGAAAAAGGATTTTGGGTGCAGGAGGTCAATGCCAGGACAGGCAGCGGAATAAAGAATATCTGGCCGCTGATAAAGGAAGCCTGCAGGGAAAAGCTTGAAAGGGACAGGAAGCGGGGCATCATTGGCAGGCCGGTCAGGGCTATGGTTGCAGGTATTCCCAATGTAGGAAAGTCCACTTTTATCAATTCTTTTGCAGGAAAAGCCTGCACAAAAACGGGAAATAAGCCGGGCGTCACCAAGGGAAAACAGTGGATACGTCTTAATAAGGAGGTAGAACTCTTAGATACACCCGGAATTTTATGGCCCAGATTTGATAGTGAGGCTGTGGGTGAAAAGCTGGCTATGATTGGTTCCATTAAGGATGAACTTATTCACATGGAAGAGCTGGCCGCAACCCTGATTACCTGTCTGCAAAAAGAATATCCGGCTCTTTTACAGGAGCGTTATCAAATTATTACGAATGAGGATGCATATATGACACTGGAGGATATCTGTATCAGCAGACGCTGTTTTCAAAAAGGAGAGGTGCCTGATATGGTAAGGGCTTCTGCAATGGTGTTGGAGGATTTCAGAAGTGGTAAACTTGGAAATATTACTTTAGAGCGTCCGGAGGAGTGGCTATGAATAAGAAACTGAAAGAAATATTAAGTACAAGTCTGTATTTACTGTTTGTCCTGGCGGCTACCTTTCTGGTGGTAACTTATGTGGGACAGCGCACAAAAGTGAGCGGCGGTTCAATGGAGCCAACCCTGCACCACGGAGATAATTTAATTGTGGATAAGATTTCCTACCGGTTTGAGGATCCCAGACGGTTTGATATTATCGTATTTCCTTTTCAGTATGAAGAAAAAACTTATTATATCAAAAGAATTATCGGGCTTCCGGGCGAGACAGTATTTATTGACGAGTACGGTTTTATATATATTGACGGAAACATCCTGAAGGAATCTTATGGAAAGGATGTAATTGCAGATCCGGGGCGTGCATACGAAGCCATCACATTGGGGGAAGATGAATACTTTGTAATGGGAGATAACAGGAACAACAGCTCCGACAGCCGTGATCCGGTGGTAGGAAACATTCACAGGGACGAGATCATTGGAAAGGCATGGGTGCGGATTTGGCCCTTAGGGAAATTTGGCCTTATCAAGCACCAATAGGCTCTGCTTGTTGATATGACAATAAGCTCCGCCTGAATGCACAGGGACAGATAAAACGCTGCCACGCTTCGTGAGCCGGCTTTTTATGAAAAATCAGCCTGGCATCCGTTGTTTGTACTTAATGGCACAAATTTGCAGGTTGGGAAAGAGAGCATATTTACTAATATGGAAAAAAAGATAAGCGAAATTAAGAAAATTATGCAGGCAGCAAGTGTAAGCGAGCTGCCTGCTTTCATAAAAATATATGGTGGAGATGAACGCGCCGGAGTAACAGCCCTTGTAAAAAAGGCTGAGAAGAAAATAAGCGATTATCATAAAGAACTGGCACGGACGGAGAAGATGAAAGAATTTGAAAAAAAGTACGATTCCTTTTCATTTATCTGCGGTATTGATGAAGTCGGGCGGGGGCCTTTGGCAGGACCGGTGGTTGCCGGTGCAGTTATTTTACCAAAGGATTGTGATATTTTATACCTAAATGATTCGAAGCAACTGACCGAAAAAAAGAGAGAAGAGTTGTATCAGGTGATTATGGATAAAGCCATTGCAACAGGACTTGGATTTGTACAGCCGGAGAGGATCGATGAGATCAATATTTTACAGGCTACCTATGAGGCTATGCGGGAGGCAGTGAGCAAGTTGGAGGTTGTGCCTGACCTGCTTTTAAATGATGCCGTAACGATACCGGAGATTACCATCAGGCAGGTTCCGATTGTGAAAGGGGATGCTCGGAGCATTTCTATTGCCGCCGCAAGCATTATTGCCAAGGTTACAAGAGATCGACTGATGGTAGAGTATGATAAGATTTATCCGGAATATGGCTTTGCTGCCCATAAAGGATATGGGGTGAAGGAACATATTGACGCCATTAAGAAACTTGGGCCTACGCCCATACACCGCAAAAGCTTTATCAGAAACTTTGTTTGAGCTAACGATACCGTTAGGAATTACCCGGATTAGAAGCAGGAAGGGAGGAGCATTTATGAAGCTTTCGGCCTATATCAATCAATTGAATCAAAATTATGTTGAAAATACGGGAGCAGAATCCCCCTCATCCATGGAACAGGGGCTTAGAAACGGGATGAATGCCATACTTGGCAAGCTGCCAGGGCAGGTGATAAGTGGTGAGGTACTGGCAAGAGACGGCAGCGATATTTTAATTTCGCTTGGAAAAAACCAATTGCTACAGGCTAAGTTAGAGGGGAGTATGTCAGCGCTGCCCGGACAGTTGCTCAGTTTTCAAATAAAAAATAACAGCGCTTCCAAAATTTTGTTGAGCCCGCTTTTTGAAAATTTAAGTCAGGATCCGAATGTGTCGAAGGCGCTTATGGCGGCCGGTATTCCGGAAAACAGTGTAACAGCCGGCATGGTAAAGGCTATGATGCAGGAGGGGCTTCCGATAAACAGGCAATCCCTTTATCAGATGAATCGTCTTGTAAGTGCATTCCCCCAAACAGATGTTCAGACACTGGCTCAGATGAACAGGCTTTCTCTGCCTGTCACCCCGGAAAGCATCGAACAGTTTGAAGCGTATAAGAACTACCAGCATCAGTTAGGCGAAAGTCTTTCGGATATTGCGGATGCCTTTACGCAAAGCTTTCAGGAAATCACAGGAAACAGCGGTCCTATGCAGGGTCTTGCCTTTTATAAGGATGTACTTGGAGCTTTACTGGAAAATGCCAAAGGAATGGAGAGCAGTGCACAGACAGAACAGGTAAACCAGACAGTAATTGGGGCAAAAGAGGACGCAGGTGTAACAGAGTCAGAAGGAGGTCCCCTTTCTTTTCTTTCAGCAGAAGAAAGAGATGAACTTGTTAGTCACTTAAAGCAGGCAGGAATTCCAGGGAGTACTGTATCTGCTGTCAGCCAAAACCGTATGAGTGGTCAGGCGATTTTAAATGAGATACAAAAGCTTCTTAAGGAAGATGCCTTGCCGGATCGGGAGGCGGCCTTTGAACTGCTGGAAAGCAGGCCTTTTAAGCATCTCCTGAAAAACGAGATGAGCAGGCAATGGCTTCTGACCCCGGAAGAAGTGGCACAGGAACACAGTGTGGATAAGCTCTATGAGCGGTTAAACAGCCAGATGAATCGCTTAAGTCAGGTTTTGGCTCAGAGTGCAAGAGGAGATACGGCCCTTGCAAAAGCAGTATCAAATGTTTCAAACAATATAGATTTTATGAACCAGATGAATCAGATGTTCACTTATGTCCAGATTCCTCTGAAAATGCAGGGAAAAAATGCAAACGGAGAGCTATTTGTCTATACCAACAAAAAAAGTCTGGCAAAAAAAGACGGAAGCGTAAGTGCTTTGCTTCACCTGGATATGGAATACTTAGGAAGCGTGGATGTGCATGTCTCTTTAAGAAATCAGAAAGTTTCCACAAAGTTTTATTTGCAGGATGACAGCGCTCTTGATCTGATTTCCCAGAATATTGATATGCTGAATGAAAGACTTGCCCGCAGGGGATATTCCATGAACGCGGAGTTTATCAGGCGGGATGAGAGCGAAAATACAAATGTAATGAACGAAATTTTAAAGCAGGGGAAAAATGTTTCCGTGCTTTCAGGCCGATCCTTTGATGCCAGAGCATAGGTTGAAAAATCAGCCTGGCGACTGATTTTGTCAACCACAAATTTGTGCCCCTGCCCCAATTTGCGGGGTGTTGAAGGCATGGGGAATTAGTGTGAATGGGATGGTTTAAAGGAACTGTGAGAAATGGGGGATGAAATTGGCGGAAGAAAAAAATAAAGTAAAGCAGGCGATAGCCCTTTCTTATGATCCTGATGAGGATGCTCCCAAGGTTATTGCAAGTGGAAAAGGTATTCTTGCGGAAAAAATTATAGAAAAAGCAAAGGAATCGGATGTCCCGGTACACAGAGACGATAAGCTTGCGGACACTCTGTCCCGGCTGGAAATAGGCGATATGATTCCTCCCGAGCTCTACGAGGTGGTGGCGGAAATCCTTGTGTTTGTAGATGCCATGGATAAGATCAAGGCTAAAATGGACAAAACAAAGTAAAAACAGGTAATTTATTATGCAGAGCAGAGGTCGCGTTTGGATAAACTGAATAAAGTAAATAAATATAATGAATCAAATAAAAGGGAAACCGGGAAAAAATATGAAGAAGAAGCGGCGCAATACCTTCAGAAAAACGGATTTGTACTTTTAACAAGAAATTTCAGATGCAGGCAGGGAGAAGTGGATTTGATAGGCGTCCATGACAACTGCCTTGTTTTTGTAGAAGTAAAATACAGAAAAAGCGTAGCCGCCGGTGCGCCCGAAGAAGCGGTGAACCCTGCTAAACAAAGGAAGATTTGTCTTGTGTCGGATTATTATAGAATACGATATCCTTCAAAGAGCGACCGGCAGATTCGATATGACGTGGTGACAATCTGCGGGGAAAAGGTGAGCTGGTACCAAAACGCATTCCCTTACTGTGTGAGAAGGAAAAATTTTTCCTGGTAAAAATGTGTAAAAGGTGAAAAGATTTTGTCAGACGGACCATGTTGAGACGATAGTATTGATGTCACGGGTTGAAAAAAATAGCCGCGAAAGCTTAAGTATACTGCGATTTTCAATTCCTTTGATTTGTAAAAGAGATAAAAAATTCCCTTGGGAATATTAACACGCTTTACAACTTCATCAACTGTTGTCGCCGGACACCGTATTGAGCAAGACATTTTGCCGCTTCTTCTCTCAATCGCTGTCCAATATGTTGTGGTGGCTCTCAAGCTTTAGAATAATCATAAGCCGAATAAGAAGAATTTTAATTTGTATTGATCAAGAGATTGTGTCATAATAACGGATATGATATCAGAGGCGCCACTACGGACGGTCGTGCCTCATGTAATCCTGTTAGAGAAAATGCTGGTTGACCTGTCCTCTGATAAGATGATTTCAACTACTTACAGCAAAGCAGAATTTCCAGATGCTATAGAGCAAGCGCAGAGCCAGTATCTTATTGATGAAGTGAGGATGTTAAGATATACGCGAAGGCGCAATCGAGGCGAGGTGCTAAAGAGTATCTTGAAGGCAGCACGTCAGATAATGTTACTACATGAAAAGGCTGTCTCATAAAAGAGATACAAAATGATGGTGGACATCGTGGATGGAATCATACAAATAATTCGTTATGCGAAATTTGTCCATATACAAATATCACAGAAACTAAACAAGATGAATCGCCACAATATGATATATGGAATGGCTGAAAAATATGCTAAAATTGTACGATATTGATGATGAATCAGAATTGATTGGAGATGAAGAAATGTTATTTATATGTTACCCAGGATGTTCAACCTGCCAGAAGGCTAAAAAGTGGCTGGATGAGCATAATATAAAATATACTGAGCGTCATATCGTGGAGGCAAATCCTGCTTATAATGAGCTGAAGGAATGGTATTCAAAGAGTGGCCTTCCACTTAAGAAGTTCTTTAATACCAGTGGGCTTCTTTATAAAGAAATGTTGCTTAAGAACAAAATTCCTACGATGAGCGAAGAAGAACAATTACAGTTACTTGCTACAAATGGAATGCTGGTAAAGCGCCCATTGGTTGTAAATGGTGATGCTGTGCTTGTTGGATTTAAGGAAACGGAGTGGTCTGAAAAATTGAATTTTCTGTAATTGATACAGGGTCTTTAAAGGGGGTTAGAAATCATCATAAATATCGTACAGAGGGCTAAAGTAACAGCGAGGTGATAGGAAGTGAACAAGGATCCATTTAAGGAATATATCAGAGAATCCGAACCGGCAAAGCGGGATAAGGGCTATGCATGGCATACGGCCATTGGCCTGCAGGCGGTTGACGGACTCAAGACATCGGAATATCTGGCGTATACTGCCGTTCGGAATATCGAAGGCGAGATCTCCTTTGAAGAGGCAAATGCGCTTTTGAAGACCTACTACGAGGAAAATCCTACCCTTGATGCGTCAGACCGCACCGAGGAGGCCGACAAGGTCTCAGCCCGGATCGCTGCGCTTCTTTCCGAGCGTGCCTTTAGCTTTACACCGAACGAGTATCTTTCTATTCATAGAAAGATGTTTAGCGGCATCTATTCCCATGCCGGGTGTATTCGGGACTACAACATCACGAAGAAGGAATGGGTACTGAATGGAGCGACAGTGCTCTATGGCAGTGCCACAGAACTGCGTGCAACGCTGGATTATGATTTTTCGGAGGAGAAGAAGTTTTCCTATAAAAATCTCTCGATGGATGAGATTATCCACCATCTTGCTGTATTCGTATCCGGACTATGGCAGATCCATGTATTCGGTGAGGGCAACACCAGAACAACAGCAGTATTCTTCATCAGGTATCTGCGTACACTGGGCTTTGACATAACGAACGACACTTTTGCTGAGAACGCATGGTATTTTCGGAATTCGCTTGTTAGGGCAAATTACAATGACCTGAAAAACGGTATTCATGAAACGACAGAATATCTTGAGGTGTTCATCCGAAATCTCCTTCTGAACGAGAACCACCCGCTTCATAACCGGACATTGCACATCAGCGGCACTTTCAAAGAGATAGAAAAACCGGGCATTGAAATAGTTAAACCGGACATTGAAACTCTGAAACCGGATATTAAAAATGGTTTCCAGCCAAAAACGGCAAGCCACATTTTAAAGCTGCGAGAGGCATTTCCAGGACAAATGATCTTTGGCCGGTCGGATGTGATGAAGGTGATTGACATGAAGTCATCCAGAGCTTCCGAACTATTAAAAGAGATGGTGGAGCATGAAATCATTGAGCCGGTAGCCGGACATGGAAAAGGCAAGTATCGCTTCCGGCAGTATGAGGGTTGACACAATCAGGACATTGGGAGGGTAAAGGCGGTTGTTCAGGGGATGAGAAATGTGAGGTCTGGATTGCCGCCTTTACAAAAAATGTTTTGAAATGGAGGTAAAAATGAAATTTATTCGAAAATCCGGCAGTGACCATATGCCGGTTCAACATATGGCAGTACGGCAGTATAAACAGATTCCTTATCTGACATTTCCGCTGCTTGAAAGGGAGGAAATGGTAAGACATCTGTTTTCCACCAGAATGGGCGGTGTAAGCGAAGGAATTTTTGCGACAATGAATTTAAGCTATGCAAGAGGTGACAGCAAAGAGGCGGTGGATGAAAATTTCAGAAGGCTTGCGGAAATAATGGAAACGAAGCCGGACCGGTTTGTCTGCGCAAAGCAGACGCACACCACAAATGTCTGGCTGGTTACGGAAAAGGACTGCGGCAAGGGAGTGGTATATCCTGTTGATTATGATGATATAGACGGCCTTATCACCAACAGGCAGGGGATCGTGCTGTGCACTTCCTTTGCGGATTGCGTGCCCCTGTATTTTGTGGACAGAAAAAATAAGGCCATCGGCCTTGCCCATTCCGGCTGGCGGGGAACGGTGAACCGGATGGGTGAAAGGATGCTTGAAGCTATGAACAGAGCCTTTGGTACCAGACCGGAGGATGTGACGGCGGCAATAGGTCCGTCTATCTGTAAGGACTGCTATGAGGTGGGGGAGGACACTGCGGAGATTTTTAAGGAGAACTTTCCAAAGGAATGGGGGAATTTCCTTTCGGAGGGGAAAAAGGAAGGAAAATACCAGCTGGATTTGTGGGAGGCAAACAGGAGGATTCTTCTAAAGGCTGGGATTCTTGAGGAACATATGGCGGTTACGGATATCTGCACCTGCTGTAACAGTGAATATTTGTTTTCCCATCGTGCCAGCCAGGGGAAAAGAGGAAATCTGGCAGCACTTTTACAGATAAGGTGATAGAAAACTTTTTATCTATCCGTCGGTACTGAACAAAAATCTTTGTGGAAAGTAAAATTTGTATTTCAGAAAAGTATTTAATAAATAGAGATAATCTTGAAACACATGTTCGCACATGCTAGAATGTTTATATGGATAAGGTAAAAGATGTAAAGAAAGATATTATTTTAATTTCAGGTATTGTATTGGCAGCTTTTTTGGTTTGGGTGATTCCGCTATTGTTAAATGAAAGAACAGATATGAGAAGCGGCATTGTCAGGGTTTTTCAGGATGGCAGGGAAATCGGCACCTATTCGCTCACGGAGGAGCAGCGTGTTTTGATTCCTTATGGGGATGAACATTATAATTTGATGCTTATCCGTGCCGGAAAGGTGTCTGTGGTTGAAGCTGACTGTCCGGACGGACTGTGTATGCGCCAAAGACAAATCAGCAGAAATAGCGAGAACATTATATGTCTCCCCCACAAGCTTGTAATACAGACAGAATCCGATAAGGAGGGCGCACCGGATGCAGTTACCTACTGAAAATGAAAAAGATCATAATTCAGGCTCCGCCCGCCATCCTTATGTTAGTAAAACGGCTTATCTGGGATTACTGTTAGCCTTTGCACTGATTCTTTCTTATATAGAAATCTTAATACCCCTTCAGATAGGGATTCCGGGCGTCAAACTGGGACTTGCCAACCTGGCCGTAGTTTTGTGCTTATATTTATTTGGATGGAAAGAGTCGCTTTTTTTAACCATGGGAAAAGCACTGCTTAGCGGCCTTATGTTTGGCAATCTGTTTATGATTCTTTATTCCCTTTCAGGTTCTTTCTTAAGTGCGTTAGTTATGGCAGGTTTAAACAGAAGCTGGAGCTTTCATGTGCCTGCGGTAAGTGCGGCGGGGGGTGTGGCACATAATATGGGACAGCTCCTGGTAGCTGCATTTGCTGTCAAAACCTACGGGGTCTTTTATTATATGCCTGTACTGATAATAGCCGGGCTTATTACCGGTTTTTTAAATGGGATAGTTGCAGTGGTGGTACTGCCTTATATTCAAACAATTACAGCGAAAGGAACTGCATAAATGATCGCATTTGTCAAAGGAAAAATTGATGATATTACAGAGGAAAATGTGGTGGTGGATACGGGAAATTTTGGTATAAACGTACATATTTCCACAGGTACGGCCGCAAACCTTCCGGGACTGGGAGAAGATATTAAACTGTATACCTACACCTGTGTCCGGGAGGATATGTTTAGTCTGTATGGATTTTTAACCAGGGATGACCTGGAAGTCTTTAAAAAGCTGATTACGGTAAACGGTATTGGACCTAAGGGCGGGCTGGCAATCTTATCCGTGATGAGTGCGGATACTCTGCGCTTTGCCATTCTTTCAGGTGATGCGGCATCAATTGCCAAGGCTCCGGGAGTAGGAAAGAAAACAGCAGAGAGAGTGATTCTGGATCTTAAGGATAAAATTTCATTGGAAGATACGGATGTTCACAGGCAGATGATGGATGCACAGACGGATTTAGCCATGGATAGTTCGTCCATGGACAGCCGCGCGAGAAATGAGGCCGTGGAGGCTCTGACTGCTCTTGGATATTCTCCTGCGGACGCACTTAAGGCGGTAAAGAGTGTTCCTCCAAAGGAGAATATGGATGTTGAGGCAATTTTGAAACTTGCCCTGAAGAATATGTTTTAGATGTGTTTTGGGGGACATATATTATGGCCAAAAGAATGATAGAAACAAATTTACAGGAAGAGGATATGCGGATTGAAGGGTCCCTTCGCCCTCAAAAATTGACCGACTATATCGGTCAATCAAAAATCAAGGACAGCCTGCAAATATACATAGAGGCAGCAAGGATTAGAAATGACGCCCTTGATCATGTACTTTTTTACGGTCCTCCCGGGCTTGGCAAAACAACTCTGGCGGGAATTATAGCCAATGAAATGGGCGTAAATATGAAGATTACCAGCGGCCCTGCAATTGAAAAGCCGGGGGAAATGGCGGCTATCCTCAACAACCTGCAGGAGGGAGATCTGCTTTTTGTGGATGAAATTCACAGGCTTAACCGGCAGGTGGAGGAGGTACTCTACCCTGCTATGGAGGACTATGCAATAGATATTATGATTGGTAAGGGCCCTACCGCAAGATCCATTCGTCTGGAACTACCGCATTTTACACTGGTGGGAGCCACCACAAGAGCCGGGCTTTTGTCAGCGCCCCTTCGGGATCGGTTTGGGATTATCCACCGGCTGGAATTTTATTCTGTGGAGGAGCTGCAGGTGATTATTATGCAGTCAGCCCGGATCCTGGAAGCGCCTGTTGAGCCGGCAGGGGCCCTGGAGATGGCAAAGCGCAGCCGGGGAACGCCGCGTCTTGCAAACAGGATATTAAAGCGGGTCCGGGATTATGCCCAGGTAAAGCATGACGGCGTTATTACGGAGGCGGTTGCCATGACAGCCCTTGATTTGATGGATGTGGATAAAATGGGCCTTGATCACATTGACAGGAATATTCTGCTTACCATGATACAGAAATTTGAGGGGGGTCCCGTAGGGTTAGATACGCTGGCGGCTGCTATCGGCGAAGATCCCGGCACCATAGAGGACGTTTATGAGCCCTATCTTTTGAAAAACGGTTTTATCAACCGTACACCCCGAGGGAGGGTGGTAACAGATTTTGCCTGTAAGCATTTAGGACTTGAAATTCCTGTATGAACTGATTATAATAGATATTGTATAGTAGACAAAAGATAAGCTATATATTTTGTATATAGAGGGGTGAGCCTGATGTCGGTTAAAACGGATACGGAAGTAATCATCGGCGGTAAAGTTTTTACACTAAGTGGATATGAAAGCGAAGAATATTTACAGAAGGTCGCCTCTTACATTAACAATAAGATGGCAGAATATGCCAAAGTGGATTCTTTCAAAAGACAGCCCTTAGATACCCAGAATGTCCTGATGCAATTAAATATAGCGGATGACTATTTTAAGGCGAAGAGGCAGATTGGTCTTATAGAAGAAGAAATTCAGGGCAAGGAAAAGGAGCTGTACAATTTAAAGCATGAGCTTATTGCAGCCCAGATCAAGCTGGAAAATATGGAAAAAAACGTAAAGGCTCTTCAGACGGAAGTTAATGAGAGCGCTAAAAAGATTGTAAAGCTGGAAACTGAGCTGAAAAATAAGGTGTAAGGGCCGTGCCCTAAATATACTGCAAACCTGCAATGCACTTTAATATCACAAGAAGCTGTCTGCCTGGACAGCTTTTTCAGCTTATTGTAATAAGAACACATATAAAGATTAGGGATGGATTATGAAAAAGGTTGAGCTGCTGGCTCCGGCCGGAAATTTTGATGCACTTAAGGGGGTTATAAAAGCGGGAGCGGACGCTGTTTATTTAGGCGGGACGCTTTATAGTGCCAGAGCCTATGCAGATAATTTTACACAGGATGAAATTTGTGAGGGGATACACCTTGCGCATGTGTTTGGGCGAAGGATGTATCTTACTGTGAATACGTTAGTGAAAGAAAAGGAATTAGACAGTCTTTATCAGTATATGAAACCCTTTTATGAAGAGGGGCTGGATGGGGTAATCGTACAGGATTTAGGGGTTTTACGCTTTTTGCAGTCCTGCTTTCCGGACCTGCCTTTTCATGCCAGCACCCAGATGACGATTACGGGAAGCCGGGGCGCAGCGTTGGTAAAAAAGGAAGGCATAAGCAGAGTGGTGCCTGCCAGGGAATTATCTCTTGAGGAAATAATAAAAATAAAAGAAGAAACCGGGCTTGAAATAGAAACCTTTGTTCACGGCGCGATGTGCTACTGTTATTCCGGACAGTGCCTGCTCAGCAGTATTCTGGGCGGTAGAAGCGGCAATCGGGGGAGATGTGCCCAGCCCTGCCGCCTTCCCTATGAGACAGGAGGAAAAAAAGGATATCTCTTAAGCATGAGGGATATGTGCACCATAGAATTGCTTCCGGAGCTTATTGAGTCCGGCATTGATTCTTTCAAAATAGAAGGAAGGATGAAAAAGCCTGCCTACGCCGCAGGGGTGACTGCAATTTATCGGAAATACATTGACAGATATTATGAAAACAGGGCAGAGCAAAGACTTCCGCTAACCCCGGACCGGCTTATGACGCAGAAATCATCCGGCCATTCGGCTTTGACCGTTTCTTACAAAGTAAGTGGTGAAGATATGGATATATTGCGATCTCTGTATATCAGAAGTGAAATCGGGGCGGGTTATTATAAAAGGCATAACGGCAGGGAAATGATAAGCATGCATTCCCCAGCCTATCGGGAAACCGATGGGAAACTTCTGGCGGATATGGAAGAAAGATACATAAAAAGCGGGCTTTTAAGAGCCGTAAAGGCGAAGATACGCCTGGTTCCGGGGGAACCGGCGTGTTTGACGTTAGTTTCTGTTGAAAAGGAAAGTATTCAGGTTACCATAACCGGCGATATGGTTCAAGAGGCGTGCAGACAGCCTCTTACAGCAGAAAAAGTCAGACAGCAGATGCAGAAAAGCGGGGAGAGCCCGCTTCGGGCAGTACAGGTTGAAGTGGAGATGAGCTCCCCTGTTTTTTTGCCGGTAAGTTCCTTAAATGAACTACGCAGAAGGGCGTTATCTGCTATGGAGGACGCATTCATTTTTCAGGCTGGCCTGGCGTACAGGGAAAGAAAAACAGTTCCTTTCCGGGAGCCTCAATTTACGGAACCAAAACTTACGCAGCGGGCATTTGCCGGGCAAAAGCTTTCAGGACAAAAGCTGTTCCATGCTGTTGTCAGAACGCCGGGGCAGCTTGAGGCTGCCCTGGAAGAAGGAATATGCCGCATTTATCTGGATTACAGCCTTTTGGAAGGAGAGGAAGGCGGGCTTTTTGCCAGATTATCCGCCGCGAAACCGGCTCAGCTCCGAGAAGCAGGCACGGAGGACGAGTATGAATTTTATTTGGCAACGCCCTATATTGTAAGGGAAAAAGATATTAAATATTTGAAAAAAATTGAAAATGCATTTGCAACAGGGCTATTTACGGGTATACTGATAAGAAACTTTGAAAGCTTTCTTTTTTTCAGGGAGACTGCCGCCAGAGAGCAGATTGTACTGGATGCCAATCTTTATATCTGGAACAGGGAAGCGGCTGCTTTTTGGCAAAACCGGGCGGGAGAATTTTATCTTCCTGTAGAATGTAATATGCATGAGTGGAGGGATCTGCTTAAGCGCTGTCCTGAAAACGGGATGAAGGCTTGCGCTATTGTTTATGGCAGGCTGCCTGTGATGATTACGGCAAATTGTGTAAAAAAGACTGTGGGAAGCTGTAATAAGACTGGCGGCATAACAATGCTGAAGGACCGGTACCAAAAGCAATTTCCCGTTTATACGGATTGCTTGTGCTGTTATAACGTTATTTATAACAGTGTGCCTTTATCCCTTCACAGTCTTGCAGGTTCAAAGCAGGCAGAGCTTTTAGCAAATTTTCGTCTGGATTTTACTGTTGAGGAAAAGCAGGAGGCTTTGCAGGTAATCCGGTATTTTAAGGGGCTTCGGGCAAAAGAAAGTGAACCTTTTTATAAGGAATATACCACAGGTCACTATAAAAGAGGAGTGGATTAATGGAGTTATACGTCAGCGAATTTTCCAAGTATGTGATTGCGCTGTTGATTACTTTATATACGTATGAATGCTTTGCAGTGTTCCGTTATGAGGAGGAAGGGGAAAGAAGTGGCATTTATACCAGACAAAACCTTCTGATGTTTGCTTTACATTTCAGTTGCTTTTTGGTAATTTGTTTTGAAACCGGGGATATTACATACCTGTTTTTTTACGCTTTTCAGCAGATTGTGCTTTATGCGGTCATTGTGCTGTACAGGATGCTGTATCCGGGCTCAAACAGGCTGGTGGTCAACAATATGTGCATGCTGCTTGCCATTGGCTTTTGCATTCTCACCCGGCTGGATATGAATAAAGCAATCAAGCAGTTTATTATCGCATCAGGCTCTCTTGTGATTGCCCTTGTGATTCCGTTTTTTGTCCATAAGTTTAAATTCCTGAAAAAGCTAAAATGGGTGTATGTGATTGTGGGCATTTTAGCTTTGTCTGTGGTGATGATTTTAGGGCAGACCACTTATGGTAGTAAGCTTTCCTATTCTATAGCAGGTATCACCTTCCAGCCTTCGGAGTTTGTAAAAATTCTGTTTGTTTTTTATGTGGCAAGCGCCCTGTATGAGAGCCACGGATTTTTTGAAGTTTTTACCACAGCGGTAGCCGCAGGGGCGCATGTAATTGTGCTGGTGATTTCAAAGGATTTGGGCAGCGCGTTAATCTTTTTTGTGGTGTATGTGCTGATGGTGTTTGTGGCTTCCCAAAATTATTTTTACCTGCTGGCAGGTATTTTTGGGGGAGCCGGAGCGGCTTATATTGCGTACAGTGTGTTCGCTCACGTGCAGGTCAGGGTACAGGCCTGGAAGGATCCCTGGAGCGTAATCGACTCGGCGGGCTATCAGATCACCCAGTCGCTGTTTGCGATTTCCAGTGGAGGATGGTTTGGTCTTGGGCTCTGCAAGGGGACGCCGGAGGCAATTCCTTTCGTGGAGGCGGATTTTATTTTTTCTGCCATTGCAGAGGAGTTTGGAATAATATTTGCCGTATGTCTGATTTTGATTTGCGTCAGCTGTTTTATTATGTTCATGAATATTTCAGTGCAGCTGAATGATAAATTTTATCAGCTCACAGCCTTTGGACTTGGCATTACCTATATTTTTCAGGTTTTTCTTACTATAGGAGGGGGCACAAAATTTATTCCCCTTACCGGTGTGACACTGCCTTTTATCAGCTATGGAGGCAGCTCTGTCCTTACTACTCTTATTATGTTTGCTGTCATCGAAGGACTTTGCATGATAAGGCTGGACGAGAAGGAGCAGCTAAGGCTGGCACGGGCCCGAAAGAAAAAGAAACGATCTGCTTTAGCAGGCGGAGGGCACAGGACAGGTAAAGATGCCCTGGCGGAGGATGATTTGCAGGAGGCAGCAATGTCAGCGGGAGATATCATTGAATACAAAGAATAATAATATAAAGAATCATAATTCAAAAAATAATAATTTAAGGAATAGCAATTCAAAGAATCAAAATTCCTATAAAAAAAAGAAGAAAAAAAACAGTGAAATTATGGTCATTACCTGGATGTTCACACTGCTTTTTCTAAGCCTGGCAGGTTACATCACCTATTATTCCGTGACCCATCAGCAGGAGCTGATAAATAACAGCTACAACGGACGACAGCAGATTTTAATTGCGAAAAATACCCGGGGAAGGATTTTAGCATCGGATGGTAATGTTTTGGCTCAGACTGTTTTAGATGACGAGGGAAATGAAAAAAGAGTCTATCCTTATCAAAATTTATTTTCCCACGTAGTGGGATATGCGGTAAACGGAAGGATGGGTGTGGAGGCCCAGGCAAATTATTATCTGATAAATTCAAATGCACCCCTTTCCCAAAAAGCCGCTTTGGATGTGAGTGGTGAAAAATATCCGGGGGATGATGTGTATACCACACTGGATGTAAATCTTCAGGAGGTGGCGTCTAAAGCTCTGGGGGTTTATCAGGGGGCAGTGGTGGTGACGGAACCGGGTACCGGAAGGATACTGGCCATGGTATCCAAGCCGGATTTTAATCCTGAGCAGATTGCAGATATGTGGGATGAACTGATAGCGGATGATGAGAGCAGTATTTTGCTAAACCGGGCGTCCCAGGGATTATACCCACCTGGCTCCACCTTTAAGATTGTGACAGCTTTAGAATATATCCGGGAAAATCCGGATGCATTTCAAAATTATCATTATACCTGCAATGGAACTATCACAAGAGGGGAGAGCCGGATTCAGTGCTATCATGGAAGTGTGCACGGCGGTGTGGATTTTAAGCGGTCTTTTGCAAAGTCCTGTAATACTTCTTTCGCCAATATTGGCCTTTCTCTTGACAGGGATGCCTTTGGGCAAACCCTGGACTTACTCCTGTTTAATCAAAAACTTCCTGTTGCCTTTCAGTCTAATGTGAGCAGAGTGGATGTTTCGGAGGATACGTCTGATTCGGATATGATGCAGGTTTCCATAGGACAGGGGACTACTTCCATAACCCCCCTTCTCCTTAATATGATTACCTGTGCCATTGCCAATGAAGGGATTTTAATGAAGCCATATCTGATAGATTATGTGCAAAATAGTGCGGGAAATAAGGTAAAAAGTTTTACGCCGGACAGTTATGGCAAGCTGATGGAGGAAAGCGAGGCCTTAGCGATTAAGGAACTTATGAGGGATGTGGTGGAGGAAGGAACTGCATCGAAGCTCAAAGGCCTCTCTTATACGGCGGCCGGGAAGACAGGATCGGCGGAATATGGCACGGTGAAAGGAGAGAGCCACGCATGGTTTACAGGTTTTGCACCCTGCGAGGCACCAGAGGTGTGTGTGACGGTAATTATTGAGGGGGCGGGAGCAGGAGGAGATTATGCGGTTCCGATTGCGAAAAGAATATTTGACGCTTATTTTGGTTTATAATGATTTTATTTTGGATTTTGGGTAGAAGTATGGTATGATGTATGCAATTGAAGGCATTTTGGGCTGCTGGCAGGAATTGGGGATTAGTTATGAAGTTTTACAGATATCTTTATGTTGGTGATACAGTCAGGAATCCGGGAAGGGTGAAGTGGAAGCTTAAGCATCATGCCGGCGTGCAGGTTTACGTAATTACTCTGGCACCTTCACCTGATCAACTGGAGATTTTTCACAGTGCGTATTTGAAGCAAAAATTTTACAGGTATCATCCTCCGATTGTTGTAGGGATTGCTGCAAGCCACAACGAGGCAGTGGAGATTGTCATTAAAATGACACAGGAATGTTTGAAAACTCTGGGAAATTGTGATCTGAAGGAATTTTTAAAGCGAAAGGCTAACAAACGCTGACATGCTTCGTGGGACAGCTTATTGTAACAAAACAGTGATATGGAGTTTGGAGCAGCACTGTAAGTGAGACTTGCAGTGTGCAGGGGGTGGAAGATGGCTGCAGTTCTGCTGACTATTTTAAAAATTCTGGGCATAACCCTGCTGGTTTTGTTTGGAATCATATTGACGGTGGTTCTGCTTCTTTTGTTTGTGCCAATCCGGTATAAGATAAGGGCTCACAGAAAGACGGAGGATGAAAGGCCGGTTGCTGCAGATATAAAGGTGACATATCTTGCGCATATTGTAAATGCTGCATTTTCTTACCCCGAAGCGGCGTATCTGCGTGTGAGGGTCTTTTGCTTTACCATTTACCGCTCCGACACAAAGAAAGTAAGTAAGGACTCTTCTGATGAGGAAAAAATGTCAACACATTCAGGCAAAGAGGCTGATGATAATAAAGAAAATGCAGAAAAAGACAGGCAGGAAAAGAAAGGCGACAGGGCGGAAAGCAGTATAAAAGAAGTTAATTCTGAATTGGTTCAGGACCAGACAGAAGTAAAGCAGACAGGGCCGGATAAGGAAAGTGCAGAAGCAGAAGATTATTCACAGGAAGATGGGAACTTTCTGAATAAAATCATTGGTTTCTTCCGTAAAATATGGTCTGTTCTGAAAAATATACGGTACACAATCAGCAGGATATGTGATAAGATAAAAGATATTGTAAATAATATCAGGTATTATGTGGAAATTTTAAAAAGCGACAGATTTGACCGTGGATGGAAGGTATGTAAAAGCCAGCTTGGGCTGTTGTTTAAAATGTTAAGACCTCGAAAATTTACCGGAGAGCTGCTCATTGGAACGGGAGATCCCGCCAGTACGGGACAGGTTATGGCCGCGTATGGTATTTTATATCCTCTGCTGGGAAATCATATAGAGGTGACGCCCGACTTTGAGAGGCAGATTGTGGAAGGCTCCCTGTTTATGAAAGGGAGAATAACGATATTCGGATTAATTAAATGTGCATGGATCATTTATTTTAATAAAGATATACGTGAATTAATCAAATTATTTAAAAGGGAGGCAGTGTAAATGTCAGAGAATAATTTTACAGGGGTAATTGAATCCTTAATGAAAGGAATGAATACCGTATTATCCACCAAAACCGTGGTTGGAGAGGCAACCAAAATTGACGATACCATTATTCTGCCGCTTGTGGACGTATCCTTTGGTGTGGGAGCAGGTGCAAGTGCAATGGATAAGAAAAATGGCGGCGGCGGCGGTTTCTTTGGAAAGCTTACCCCCAGTGCTGTGCTGGTTATCAAAAATGGAAGTACCAAGCTTGTAAATATTAAAAATCAGGATACGATAACAAAAGTGCTTGATTTGGTACCGGATATTGTGGACAAATTTACGGCGCCCAAAGAAGAAATGATAAACGATGAAAAAGCAGTTGATATTGCATTCCCGGAAGATGAGTAAAGCAGGATACCTTATAGTAAGTGAAATGTGAATGATACCGCAGGGGGTGTGGTGACAATTTATGAACAAAAAGGACAGACAATATTTTCATAAGAAGCGCATAAGATAAAGCAAGAAGCATAAGTGAGTGGTTACGCATGAAGAGACTGATTGGTTTTATTGCATTTTGGATTGCTGTAGGAATGCTGCTTATGCTTTTTCTTGCGCATCATTATTTAACGGCATTATTTATCATTGCACTTTTACTACTGATTGGATATAATTGCTACTTATAGTTAAAAGCAGGTATGGGAAAAAGATGACGCTTTTCGTTGTCGGGAATTCGCATTCGGGAAGGGAACATATGGTTATTAATATGGAAGATCAGGCAAGAACCCTTGAACAAAGGGAGTTTGATAAGATACTGGCAGAAGGCAAAGAAGAAGAACTTAGTGAGTTAAAGGACTGGCTGTGCCAGGAAAATAAGCGGATTCAGGCAGAAAAAAAAGACCTGAAGCGTAAGGCGGACAAGCTTTCGGCAGAGAGAAACCAATTTGAGGAGGAAATGGATAAGGAAAAACGTCAGCTTGATATTGCGCAGAGAATTTTTAAGCAGGATCAGGCTTTTTTTGATAAAAAAATGGCTATATTAAGGGATGGATTTATTCAGCTAAATGCGGATCAGGAAAAGCTGGAAAAGGAAAAGGTTTTATTTGAGGCGGAAAAAAACGCCAGAGATGACTTTTCTGCTAAGGGAAACAATACAGAGCTTGCCAAAATGCTGTTTCAGGGCGTTAACAGTCTGCTGGCTCTAAAAAAGAGATATAAGGATTTGATTAAAATGTACCATCCGGATAATGTGGCAGGAGATCATGGAATGGTGCTGGTGATAAATAATGTATATGAAGAACTGAGACAGGAATTTGAACTGGAGATGAGAGCATAAGGGTGGCTGACTTTTTGAGTCATCCTTTTGTTAGAGCGGATGCAGCGTTTTGAGAGTTATATTATAGTAAAAAACTGTCATAAATGACCATAGTCATTTATGACTATAGCTATTTATGACAGTTCTCTTAATAACGTATTAATTTGATGCTGCCAGCCAGCCTTAAACAAAATCTAAGCTCTTTCAACTTTTCCAGACTTCAGACAATTTGTGCAAACATGTAATCTTCTGGGAGCTCCGTTAACTTTACACTTAACCCGCTTGATATTTGGTTTCCAGATTCTGTTAGTTTTTCTATTTGAATGGCTCACATTGTTCCCAAACTGAACGCTCTTACCACAAATATCACATTTAGCCATCACCGCACCTCCTGACAATTCATAATAAACATACACAACAGTTGTATGATAGCAGAAAACAGGTTGAAATGCAAGCAGAAATTGAGAAATGTTTTTTGAAAAATATATTATTGTAAATTTTTGTTTCTTTTTTTCCATTTTACGGTTATAATATTTAATATATGTTCAAAATATAAGGAGGCAGCCTATGAAAAATTATTCCATGAAAGAAACTTCTATGAATACACATATGGGAAATATTACAATTGATAATGAAGTGATTGCCCGTTATGCAGGCAGTGTGGCCATGGAATGTTTTGGTATTGTGGGTATGGCAGGCATTAATGTCAAAGACGGTTTGGTGAAGCTGCTTAAACGGGACAGCATGACCAGAGGGATCAATGTTGCCATTCAAAAAAATAAGCTTACGCTGAATTTTCATGTGATCGTTGCTTATGGCGTGGGCATACTTGCGGTTTCGGACAACCTGATTAGTAACGTAAAATACAAGGTAGAGGAATTCACAGGAATTGAAGTTGAAAAAATCAACATCTTTGTCGAAGGTGTTAGAGTGATTGATTAATGAGGAGGATTTGCTGTGACTAATATAATCGATGCTAAGGAACTTGCAAAGATGTTCTTAGCTGGCGCCAAAAATCTGGAATCCAGGAAAGAATGGATTAATGACTTAAATGTTTTCCCTGTACCGGACGGCGATACAGGAACCAACATGACGCTTACGATCATGTCTGCGGCTAAAGATGTTGCGGCTATGGAAAATCCGGATATGAAAGCATTGTGCAAGGCGATTTCATCCGGTTCCTTAAGGGGCGCAAGAGGAAATTCAGGCGTAATTTTATCCCAGCTTTTCCGTGGCTTTACCAAATCTATTAAGGAGAAGGATAAGCTGGATGTTCCTGTGTTTGCGGATGCCTTTGAAAAAGCGGTGGAGACTGCGTATAAAGCGGTTATGAAACCGAAGGAAGGCACTATACTGACAGTAGCGAAAGGAGCCTCTATAAGAGCAAGAGAGCTTGCAGGTGAAGGCTGTGAAGATTTAGGCTATTTCTTTGATGAGATTATCAAATATGCGGATGAGGTTCTGGAACGTACACCAGAGATGCTGCCGGTATTAAAGCAGGCAGGTGTGGTGGACTCTGGCGGACAGGGACTTATGCAGGTGTTAAAGGGCGCATATGACGCTTATCTGGGTAAGGAGATTGATTTTTCAATAGAAGAAGCGTCCGGGGATTCCCTGAAAAAAGCTAATTTGGAGCCAAATTCGGATTTTGATATTAAGTTTGGTTACTGCACGGAATTTATTATTATGCTGAGTAAAAACTTCAATATCAAACATGAAATGGATTTCAAGGAATATCTCGAGTCAATTGGGGATTCAATTGTGGTGGTTGCGGATGATGATGTGGTCAAGGTGCATGTACATACCAACGACCCCGGACTTGCCATCCAGAAGGCCCTTAAGTATGGCGCTTTATCAAATCTTAAAATTGACAATATGCGTTTAGAGCATCAGGAAAAGCTGTTTAAAGAAAATCAGGAATCCAAAGAAGAAGCTGCGCAGGAGCCCATGCCTCACAAGGAGGTTGGATTTATTGCTGTTTCCGTAGGTGAGGGAATCAATGAGATCTTTAAAGGACTTGGTGTTGATTACATGATCGAAGGCGGTCAGACCATGAATCCCAGCACGGAAGATATGCTGAATGCAATTGACAAGGTGAATGCGGACACAATTTTTATCCTGCCTAACAACAAAAATATCATTTTAGCTGCTAACCAGGCTAAGGCCATGGTAGAAAATAAGAAAATTATAGTAATACCTACCAAGACGGTGCCGCAGGGTATCACGGCAATCATTAACTATGTCCCTGATTTGACAGCAGAAGAAAATGAGGAAACCATGAAGCGGGAGATGGGCAATGTGAAAACCGGACAGGTTACCTACGCGGTCAGAGATACGGTGATTGACGACAAGAAAATCAAGCAGGGGGATTACATGGGGATTGGCGATAAGGGAATTCTTTCTGTTGGCAGTGAGGTTTCTGATGTGACCGCCTGTATGGTTCAGGAAATGATGGAGGAAGGACTTGAGCTTATCAGCGTATATTATGGAGAGGATGTAGCCATGGAAGAAGCTGAAAGCCTTAAGCAGCGCATTGAAGATGCATATCCTGCCTGCGATGTTGAACTGCAGTACGGCGGGCAGCCCATTTATTACTATATTATATCGGCTGAATAACGGTATTAAGAGTGGCTGCTTTATTCAAACACACTCTTATAAAAAGGACGGAGAACCCCGTCCTTTTTTACAATAAGCTGACTCGCAAAGCGCGTCAGCGTTTGCTACAATAAGCCGATTCGCACAGCGTATCGGCGTTTGTTATGATAAGCTGGCATTACGGAGAATTTCAGATGAAATATTCGCAAGACATTATAAAGCTGAAAGGAATTGGTGAAAAAACAGCAAAGCTTTTTAACCGCCTGGGGATATACACTACGGAAGATTTGCTTCGTCATTATCCAAGGAGTTACCAGGCTTTTAAACCGCCTGTTAAAATAGCAGAAGGAATTGGGGAGGATGTGGCTACTGTAGAGCTTTTTCTTCCTGCCGCTTTTAAATGGAAGAAAGTGCGGAATCTGACCATTGGCACAGGGGTGGGGAGTGATGGAACGGATAATGTTTCGCTTACCTTTTTTAACATGCCTTATCTGAAAAATAAGCTGACAGCGGGAAGCTCTTATTTGTTTCGGGGAAAGTTAAAAGCAGGGCAGGGTCAATATCATATGGACCAGCCAAAGCTCTTTACATGGAAGGAATATGAGGAGAGAATGGGACGCCTGCAGCCCTGCTACAGCCTTACGGCCGGTCTTACAGACAGAACCGTTGCCAGGGCAGTGGAGCAGGCATTAAACTCCTTTGAGGAAGAAGAATATTTACCAGAGGAAATCAGAGAGGAATATGCTCTTACAGGAATAGCGCAGGCAGTTTGGCAGATACATTTTCCAAAGGATTATGACAGCCTTTTGGCGGCAAGAAAACGGCTGGTTTTTGATGAATTCTTTCTGTTCCTTCTGGCTGTCCGGAAAATGAAAGAATACAACGAAGAGCTTGCTACTGATTATCCAATGATGGAGACTGCATGGACAGGACGCCTTTTAGAGATGCTTCCCTATAAGCTTACCGGGGCGCAAAAGCGGGTGTGGGAGGAACTTAAGGCAGATCTTGTAAACGGCAGATGTATGAACCGGCTGGTGCAGGGAGACGTAGGCAGCGGTAAAACGATTCTTGCATTTTTATGCCTTTTGCTTACGGTAAGCAATGGCTGTCAGGGAGCGCTCATGGCCCCTACGGAGCTGCTTGCTTCCCAGCATTTTGAACAGCTTTGCAGTATGACAGAAAAATACGGACTTCCCTTTAAACCGGCACTGCTTACCGGATCTGTGGGGGCAGCGGCAAAGCGGAAAATCTATAAGCAGATAGAAGAAGGGGAAGTAAATGTTATTATAGGCACTCATGCGCTGATTCAGGAAAAAGTAGTTTATCAAAAGCTGGCACTGGTCATTACAGATGAACAGCACCGTTTTGGGGTAAGACAGAGGGAGATTTTGAGCGAAAAGGGAGGAAAAGCCCATGTGCTTGTCATGAGTGCAACACCGATTCCAAGGACTTTAGCCATTATTTTGTATGGAGATATGCATTTATCAGTAGTGGATGAACTTCCGGCAAACCGTGTCCCTGTGAAAAACTGTGTGGTAGGCACATCTTACCGTGAAAAAGCTTACGAATTTATTACAAAGCAGGTACGTATGGGAAAGCAGGTATATGTGATTTGCCCCATGGTCGGAGCCGGAGAGGAAGGGGAGGACGGCCTTGAAAATGTAGTGGATTACGGTGAGAAACTGAAAAACAGGCTGCCTGCGGATATCTGCGTGGAAATTCTTCACGGAAAGATGAGACCGGGGGATAAAAAACGGGTTATGGAAGCTTTTGGGGCCGGCTACGTTCATGTGCTTGTATCCACCACTGTTATCGAAGTGGGAATCAATGTGCCCAATGCCACAGTGATGATGATTGAAAATGCAGAACGTTTTGGACTTGCCCAGCTTCACCAGCTGAGGGGACGCATCGGCAGGGGGAAAGACCAGTCTTACTGTATTTTTATAAGCGGTACTGACAAGGAAGAATCCATGGAAAGGCTGAAAATCCTAAACAGGTCCAACGATGGCTTTTATATTGCCCGGGAGGATTTAAAGTTAAGAGGGCCCGGCGATTTGTTTGGAATCCGCCAAAGCGGCGCTATGGAATTTCGGATAGCGGATATCTACCAGGATGCGGAGCTGATTCCCAAAATCAGCATAACTGTAGAGCATCTGCTTACGCAGGGGCGTCTGGAGACGGAAAAGTATGGACCGCTCAGGCGGTATTTGAATGAAAATGCCGGAAATTATATTGACTTTAGATCAATCTGAAAGTATGATATATTTGTGTTTTTTAAAATAAATTTTTTAACGTTTTATAATATGCGTAATTCAAAATGATAAGGAAGGATTGGTGGACAGATTGAGTACCAGAGTTGCAGTAGCTACAGATTCAAACAGTGGCATTACCCAGATGGAGGCTAAGGAGCTTGGCATTTCGGTGCTTCCAATGCCCTTTATGATTAATGAGGAGACTTTCTTTGAGGATATTACTCTTTCACAGGAAGAATTTTATGAAAAATTAAAAGGCGGCGCTAATGTGGTAACCAGCCAGCCCTCTCCTGAGTCGGTAATGGAGTTTTGGAAGGATATTTTAAAGGAATATGATGAAATTGTATATATTCCCATGAGCAGCGGATTGTCAGGTTCCTGCCAGAGCGCCCTTATGCTCTCAGAGGAATTTGACGGAAAGGTACAGGTGGTAAATAACCAGAGGATTTCTGTCACCCAGAGGCAGTCCGTTTTGGATGCAATGCTGCTTGCCGGACGCGGAATGAACGCGGCTGAAGTGAAGGATTTTCTTGAAAAAGATAAATTTAATTCCAGTATTTATATTATGCTGGATACTTTGTATTATCTGAAAAAGGGCGGAAGAATTACACCTGCCGCCGCGGCCATTGGAACCATGCTGAGATTAAAACCGGTGCTGCAGATCCAGGGGGAAAAGCTGGATGCATTTGCAAAAGCAAGAACATCAAATCAGGGGAAATCCATTATGATAAATGCCATAAGAGCGGATATGGAGAACCGTTTTGGTGGAGCTAAAGCGGATAATATCTGGCTGGAAATTGCCCATACAAAGAATGAAGAGGCAGCAAACCAGCTTAAGGAGGAATTATTAAAGGAATTTTCCGGTTTCGATATTGTCATATCTCCTTTATCTTTGAGCGTAGCCTGCCATATCGGACCGGGGTCACTGGCAATTGCGTGCTGCAAGAAAATAACGTGAAGAAAATTTCTAAGCCCGCAAAAGACGCGAACTAAGAAATTTTAAGGTTTGCAGGCAAACCATCTTCATGTAAGAAGAATGCCTTGACAGGCATTCTTCAATTGGATTGTGCTTAACGCACAAATTTGAGGGTGTTTTTTAGGATTTGTAACATGGAGGTTAGTTGTAAATGGCAAAAGCAGTTTATGATGCATCCAGCATAACTGTGCTGGAGGGGCTTGAGGCAGTCAGAAGAAGGCCTGGAATGTATATCGGCAGTGTCTCAACCAGAGGATTGAATCATCTTATCTATGAGATAGTGGATAATGCGGTGGATGAACATCTGGCAGGATACTGTGATACCATATGTGTGACTTTAGAGGCAGACGGTTCTGCAACCATACAGGACAACGGACGCGGCATACCTGTGGGAATGCATGAAAAAGGAGTCAGTGCGGAGAGACTTGTTTTTACCACTTTACATGCAGGAGGCAAATTTGATGATTCCGCTTACAAAACCAGCGGTGGTCTGCATGGGGTCGGCTCCTCTGTTGTAAACGCCCTTTCCACCTATTTGACCGTACAGGTAAAAAATGGCGGGTTCGTCTACGAGGACAGGTATGAGCGTGGTAATCCCATGGTAGAGCTAAAGGATGGTCTTTTGCCGGTAGTTGGAAAAGCCAGGGGTACCGGAACCAAAATCAATTTTCTTCCGGATGATACTATTTTTGACAAAACCCGGTTTAAAGAGGATGAAATTAAAAGCAGGATGCATGAGACTGCTTACTTAAATCCTGCACTTACCATTATTTTTGAGGATAAACGAAAAGAAGAAGCAGAGCAGGTTACATACCATGAGCCTGATGGTATTATCGGTTTTATCAGGGACATGAATAAGTCCACGGAAACGGTCTGCGATGTGATTTATTTTAAAGGGGAAAATGAAGGCATTTCTGTGGAGGGAGCTTTTCAGTATATCAATGAATTTCATGAAAATGTACTGGGATTTTGCAACAACATCTACAATTCGGAGGGTGGTACCCACTTAACCGGATTTAAGTCTTCTTTTACCAATATTATCAATACTTACGCCAGAGAATTAAACATTTTAAAGGAAAAGGATGCTAACTTTACCGGAGCTGATGTGCGTAACGGTATGACAGCGGTGATCTCAATCAAGCATCCGGATCCAAGGTTTGAGGGACAGACCAAAACCAAGCTGGACAATCAGGATGCGTCCAAGGTCGTCTCCAAGGTTACAGGCGATGAGCTGGTGCGCTATTTCGACAGGAATCTGGAAACTCTCAAAAGCATCATAGGCTGTGCGGAAAAAGCGGCAAAGATCCGGAAAACAGAGGAAAAGGCCAAAACCAATATGCTGACCAAACAGAAATTTTCCTTTGATTCTAACGGAAAACTGGCCAATTGCGAGTCAAAAGACGCGTCTAAATGCGAAATATTTATTGTGGAAGGGGATTCGGCAGGGGGGAGCGCCAAGAGTGCAAGAAACCGCGCCTTTCAGGCCATATTGCCTATCCGTGGGAAAATTCTGAATGTAGAAAAAGCAAGTATTGATAAGGTGCTTGCAAATGCAGAAATCAAAACCATGATCAATGCTTTTGGCTGTGGATTTTCGGAAGGTTACGGCAATGATTTTGACATCTCAAAGCTGCGTTATAATAAAATTATTATTATGGCCGATGCGGATGTGGACGGCGCCCATATTTCCACTTTGCTGCTCACTTTATTTTACCGCTTTATGCCGGAGCTGATTTATGAGGGACATGTATATATTGCCATGCCGCCTCTTTATAAAGCTATGCCTTCAAAGGGGAAGGAAGAGTATCTTTATGATGATAAGGCGTTAGAGCGGTATCGAAAGCGTCACAAAGGCCCCTTTACCCTGCAAAGGTACAAAGGTCTTGGGGAGATGGATGCCGTCCAGCTGTGGGAAACCACCTTAAATCCGGAGACCAGAATTTTAAAGCTGGTGGAAATAGAAGATGCCCGCATGGCGTCTGATGTGACGGAAATGCTTATGGGATCGGATGTACCGCCCAGAAAGGCATTCATATATGAACATGCTACCGATGCAGAATTAGATGTCTGATGGATATCAGGTGAGGTTATAGATATGGAAGAAAAGATTATAAAGACCGAGTATTCTGAAGTGATGCAGAAGTCTTATATTGATTATGCCATGAGTGTTATCATTGCCAGGGCTCTGCCGGATGCAAGAGACGGACTTAAGCCGGTGCAGCGCAGAGTCCTGTATGACATGCATGAGCTGGGGATCAGATATGACAGGCCTTACAGGAAAAGTGCCCGTATCGTGGGAGATACTATGGGTAAATATCATCCCCACGGAGACAGCTCGATTTATGAAGCACTGGTGGTTATGACCCAGGAGTTTAAAAAAGGACTTCCGCTGATAGACGGCCACGGAAATTTCGGGAATATCGAAGGAGATGGGGCGGCGGCCATGCGTTATACGGAGGCGCGGCTTGAGCGGATTACTCAGGAGGCTTTTTTGGCGGATTTGGATAAAGATGTGGTGGACTTTATTCCCAATTTCGATGAGACAGAAAAGGAGCCTGCGGTCCTGCCCGTAAAATTTCCCAATTTGCTTGTAAACGGCTCTGAAGGGATTGCAGTAGGCATGGCAACCAGTATTCCGCCCCACAATTTAGGAGAGGTAGCGGAGGCGGTAAAGGCTTATATGCTGGATGAGAACATTACCACGGAAAGCCTGATGCACTATGTAAAGGGACCGGATTTTCCCACAGGCGGCATTGTGACCAATAAAGATGAGCTTTTGGAAATCTATAAGACCGGCTCCGGAAAAATCAAGGTCCGCGGAAAGGTTGACATTGAAAAAGGGAAGGCCGGAAGAATTAATGTGGTGATAAGCGAAATCCCTTACCCCATGATTGGTGCAAATATTTCCAAGTTTCTGATGGATGTTGCAGCTCTTTCCGAGACCAAAAAAACCCAGGATATCGTTGATATCTCCAATCAGTCCTCTAAAGAAGGAATTCGTATTGTTATTGAGCTGAAAAAAGATGCCGATGTCGATAATTTTATCAATATGCTTTACAAAAAAACGCGGCTTGAGGATACTTTCGGTGTAAATATGCTTGCCATAGCAGACGGCAGACCGGAAGTTATGGGGCTTAAACAGATTATCCGGCATAATGTGGAGTTTCAGTTTCAGTCCGCCACCAGAAAATATACCAATCTTCTTGCCAGAGAAAGAGAACGGAAAGAAATTCAGGAAGGGTTGATCAAAGCCTGCAATGTGATTGATCTGGTGATTGAAATTCTCCGGGGATCTAAGGACAGAGGTATGGCAAAAGCCTGCCTGGTAGAAGGAAAAACAGACGGAATCCGGTTCCGATCGCGGGAATCAAAGGTTATGGCGGCCCAGCTGCAGTTTACGGATAAACAGGCAAATGCCATACTTGAAATGCGCCTTTATAAATTAATCGGCTTAGAGCTTCAGGCGCTTATTCATGAGCACGAGGAGACAATGGCAAACATTTACCGTTATGAGGACATTTTAGACAGGCGGGATTCCATGGCCCAGGTCATCATAAATGAGCTGGATCAGATTAAACGATCGTATGCGGTTCCCAGAAAAACCAAAATTGAAAATATTGCGGAAGCGGTTTATGTGGAAAAGAAAGTGGAGGAGATGGAGGTTGTTTTCCTGATGGATCGGTTTGGCTATGCCAAAACAATTGATCAGGCTGCCTATGAGCGGAATAAGGAAGCGGCTGACACAGAAAATAAATATGCGTTTTCCTGTAAAAATACGGGCAGGGTATGTATTTTTACCAACACAGGCCAGCTTCATACCATAAAGGTAACGGATATTCCCCATGGCAGATTCAGGGACAAAGGAGTGCCGATTGACAATATCAGTAATTTTAACGGAGAAAAAGAGTTTGTAGTGGCGGCAGCAAGCCAGACAAGCCTTAATCTTTACCGCATGATATTTGTGACAAAGCTTGCCATGATGAAGATTGTGGATGGCGGCGAGTTCGATGTGGCAAAAAGGACAGTGGCGGCAACCAAGCTTATGGAAGAGGATGAAGTAGTAAGTGTGACCATCCTAAACGGTCAAAGTCAGATCATTTTGCAAAGTGCGGAAGGGTATTTTCTTAAGTTTGATGTGGAGGAAATACCGGAAAAGAAGAAAAATGCAATCGGAGTCCGTGGTATGAAACTTACGGGAAAAGATTATGTGGAACAGGTATATTATACCGGAATTGGCTTGGCGGAGGGTGTTTTATATAAAGAAAAAACTCTGGATTTCAATAAATTAAAAACAGCAAAAAGAGACGGAAGAGGCACCAGAGTGAGGATTTAGCCTGTGCGACCATAAAGCGGCGGCAGATGGGAAACCATGTGTTCAAGTTTTCAACTATTGGAGGAAAAAAATAAAAAATGCGTGTTATAGCCGGAAGAGCAAGAAGCTTACAGCTTAAAACCCCACAGGGACCAGGCACAAGGCCTACCACAGACCGGATTAAAGAAACTCTGTTTAACATGATACAGTGGGATATTTCCGGGTGCATTTTTGTGGATTTGTTTGCAGGAAGCGGAGGGATAGGCATTGAGGCTTTAAGCAGAGGAGCCTCCCATGCTTACTTTGTGGAAAATGACAGGGAGGCAATTTCATGTATACAGGAAAATCTTTCCTTTACAAAGTTTTCCAATAATGCTACACTTCTGAAACAGGATGTATTTACTGCCATACCCATGATACATGAAAAAGAGGCGGACTTTGTTTTTATAGATCCGCCTTATCAGGCAGGAGATGAGGAAAAGGTGTTTGAACTGCTTGCCGCAGCGCCCTATGTGACAGAAAATACGCTGCTCATACTGGAGGCGGAAAAGGATAAAGAATTAGATTTCCTTACCGGGCAGGGATATCAGATTGTGAAAGAAAAAAAATATAAGACAAACAAGCATGTCTTTATAAAAAGAGCTTAACGCCCAAATCTGAGGGCTGTTGGAAGCATGGGGAATTAGTATGAAATCAAAGATTTCACATATCCTGATTGATACGCCTGCTTTAGCGGGCAGATGGGAGTTACTATGAAAAGAGCAATTTACCCGGGAAGTTTTGATCCGGTTACTTATGGACATTTGGATGTGATCAAGAGAGCCGCGAAAATATTCGATGAATTAACGGTCAGTGTTTTGAACAATAAGCTAAAGACTCCATTGTTTTCCGTGGAGGAACGTGTTAAGATATTACAGGAAGTAGTCAGGGATATTCCCAATGTAAAGGTGGAATCCTTCAGCGGACTTTTGGTAGATTATGCCAGTTCCAGAAATGTCCATGTGGTAATCAGAGGGCTTCGTGCAATCACCGACTTTGAATATGAGCTCCAAAATGCCCAGACCAATGTAAAGCTCTCAAAAGGGACATTAGATACGGTTTTCTTAACCACCAGTCTGGAATATGCATATTTAAGTTCTTCCAGCGTGAAGGAAATAGCAAGCTTTAGCGGGGATATTTCCATGTGCGTGCCTGACTTTGTAGCAAATCTCGTATACCAGAAATTTGGGGTTGATAGAAAGTAAAGCGGGGAAAATGTATGAGCAGCAGAATTGAACAGTTAATTGATGAAATTGAAGAATATATTGATGGTTGTAAATATCAGCCTCTCTCTAATACAAAAATTATTGTAAATAAGGAGGAGATTGATGAACTTCTGAGAGAGCTGCGCATGAAAACGCCGGATGAAATAAAGAGATACCAGAAGATCATCAGTAATAAAGAGGCTATTTTAAATGATGCCCGCGCCAAAGCTGAAGCGCTTGTCAATGAGGCAACCATTCATACCAATGAGCTGATCAATGAGCATGAGATCATGCAGCAGGCTTATGCACAGGCAAATGAGGTGGTGAAAATGGCCACCCAGCAGGCACAGGAAATTTTAGATAATGCAACCATGGAGGCAAACAGCATGCGTATGGCCGCCATGCAGTATACGGATGATATCCTTGCCAATGTTGAGACGCTTATGAGCCAGACTATGCGTACTACCAAAGAGCATTATGACAGCTTTATAGGTACCTTAAATCACTACAGTGATGTAGTAAACGCTAACAGGGTGGAATTAAATCCGCCTGAAGCCGATGAATATTTGGGAGAAGATATAGGGGATACCGCACAGAGCGGGAATGGCGGCGGCGAAAATCTGAATTTGGATTTGATCTGATGTATTGCCGTGCTCCTTAAGGGTGGAATTTATCATAATAAGCTGGCAGGCCAAGCCTGACAGCGTTTGTTACAATAAGCCGATTCGTGAAGCGTATCGGCGTTTGTTACAATAAGCCGATTCGCGGAGCGTATCGGCGTTTGTTTAACATAAGGACAGTCCGCGAAGCGTGCTGTCCATTGTTTATTAAAGTGGAAGTTGACGGTAATTGTTATAGATGAGAAAGGTTCATGAAAGCTTGAAAAGGAGAGACAAAAAAAGTTGCTTTGGAAGTGGACCTGCAGGCTGGCTCATAACAGCCAAAAGAGAACCTGGTGATTGTGATTGTTCCCAGACACGGAGGGGAAAATGAAGGGACTAAGTACGATGGTTATGTGGAAAAGGAAATGACCATGGCCCGCTACGAGGGCCATGATGGAGGAACTGGAAAAGTATGAAAATGTGGAGGTTTATCTGACCCGTCAGGGGGATGAAGAGATGAGCATTAAAGACAGAGCTGCATTTGCAGGGGAAAAGGGGCCGTATGATGCAATGGGATATTCCTTTGATCTGTATCATCCTTTTATCTTTTTTATGGCAAAAATGATAATTCTACTAATAAGAGGTAATAGAAAACCGTGATGGCGGTGAGGATCATTTTGTGCATGACATATTCGCCCACAGACAGATCGGTATTTTTAATCATACTGTAGGTTTGGGCGATACAGGATAAGCCTCCGAAGGGAAGGATACACAAAACAAGATAAGGTGCGCTATCCTGTATAATTCCAATACCGCCGGTTATTTCAAGGAGGCATCCGGCACTTCCGGTGATAAACCGGGACAGATTTGCGGGTAAACTTAAAAAATCAGCTGTAAGACCGGGTATAACAAATAAAAGATTAAAAAATACCATATACCCCCCAAGCTTTGCAATGCTGAAAAGGGACTGAAAAACAGACTCGTCCAGTGCCGTAAGCAGGTTAGGTGCAGGCCTGACAGGAAAATTACCGTTCAATTTTTCGTATCCGTTGTTTATATCATGCCCATAAACCATATAACGCAAAAAGAGACCATAAAGAAAAGGCAGGCCGTACATACCAAACAAAAAAGGAAAAACCTGCTGCAGGGACAAGGCTGGAAGAACAAAGCTTAAAAAATATACGGGGCCTATGTTATTACAGAAAGCCAGTAAAAGGGATGCTTCCTCCTTTGAGATCTGCTTTTGCTCATAAAGCTGTGCCGTCACATGGGCGCCCATGGGAAAGCCGCACAGAAATCCGATAACAATTCCGTATAGGCAGGGGCGTCTTAAGTGAAAAATTCTTCCCAGGACAGGATTTAAAATTTTGACAAAGGATCCTGTCAGATTCATGCGGATGATGATACCGGAAAGCACCATAAAGGGGAAAAGGGTTGGGATCATCTTTTCAAACCAAAGATTCAGGCCGTTTAAGGCGAGAGAAAGGCACCTTGCCGGGAAGGCGAGGATAATGGTCGTAAGTATCAGGGCTAAAAAAGTATAGAAATATATTTTATAATCATAAATTTTTGCTTTCATAATAGGTTCTTTTTCTTTTTTGTGTTATGATAATGTCTATGAGAATTGACAGGTTATTATGCGAAATGAATATCGGTTCCAGAAGTAAAGTAAAAGAGTACATCAAAAAAGGGCAGGTTCTGGTAAATGGCGTGAAGGTTACGCGGCCTGATACGAAGATGGAGGGGAACTTTTTCAGGATTTGCTGTAACGGAAAGGAGTACAGCTACCGTCCCTATGTTTACTACATGATGAATAAGCCTCCGGGGGTGGTTACGGCTACTTCCGATAAGCGGGACAAAACGGTTTTGGATTTGCTCAAGGAGCAGCTTCTTAGCCAGCATCAGGGGGATTTGGCGGGAATACCGGTTAAAAATATTTTCCCGGTAGGGCGCCTTGATAAAGATACGGTAGGGCTTTTGCTGCTTACCAATGACGGAGCGCTGGCCCACAGGCTGCTTTCGCCCAAAAAGCACGTACCTAAAAGATATTTGGTAAAAACCGATGACAGGGTTTTGGAGGAAGGCTTAAGACAGCTCACGCAGGGAGTCAGGATAGGAGAGGATGAAATAACGCTGCCGGCCACGGTTTTGCAGGCAGAGGATGAGAATACCTATTTCATTACGATTACGGAAGGGAAATTTCATCAGGTGAAACGGATGTTCCAGACAGTGGGCGTCAGGGTCATTTATTTAAAGCGCCTGTCTATGGGGACATTATCTTTGGATGAGGAACTTCCCGAAGGACAGATACGGGAATTAACACAGGAAGAGGTTGCAGACTTATGATGAAGGACATTGATGCGGTGCTGTTTGATTTAGACGGATCGCTGGTAGATTCCATGGGAATCTGGAAAGAGATTGATGTAGAGTATCTTGGAAGATACCATATTCCGCTGCCGGAGGGGCTTCAGGGAGAAATTGAAGGTATGAGCTTTTCCGAGACGGCCAGCTACTTTAAAGAAAGATTTTGTATACCGGAGGATGTGGATCAGATAAAAGAGGACTGGAATCGAATGGCATGGGATAAATACACTCATCAGGTGCCCTTAAAGGATGGCGCCAGAGAATTTGTGGAGTACTGCCGGGCAAATGGCATACGCCTTGGAATTGCCACCAGTAATTCCAGACAGCTGGTGGAAAATGTGATGAGTGTTCACGGAATTTTGGATTACTTTGACACAATTGTGACAGGCTGCGATGTGGAGAAGGGAAAGCCTGCGCCGGATGTATACTTAGAGGCGGCACGTCAGTGCAGGGTGGATCCTGAAAGGTGCCTGGTTTTTGAGGATATTATACCGGGAATTATGGCGGGAAAGGCGGCAGGGATGAAGGTTTGTGCCGTTGCAGATGAATATTCCCGTCATCAGGAACAGGAAAAAAGACATTTGTCAGACTATTTTATCAAGGATTATCTGGATATCATGGAAAAAATCTAACAGGGGGAGCTTTCATTGGGTCATGGATTTTTGCCTGTTTCCAGGCAGGATATGATAAAACAGGGAATTGAGGAATTGGATTTTGTCTATGTGATTGGGGATGCCTATGTGGATCACCCTTCCTTTGGACATGCTATCATCAGCCGGGTACTTGAGGCACGGGGGTATCATGTGGGAATCATTTCCCAGCCTGACTGGAGGGATGAAAACAGTATTGCCATACTGGGCAGGCCGCGCCTTGCTTTCCTGATATCAGGCGGAAATATGGATTCTATGGTAAATCATTACTATGTGTCCGGAAAAAGACGTTCTGCGGATGCCTATACTCCCGGCGGCGTCTGCGGGAAACGGCCGGATCATGCGGTGGTGGTTTACGGGAATCTGATACGCAGGAAATTTAAGGATATTCCTGTCATTATTGGCGGAATAGAAGCCAGCTTAAGGCGGCTTGCTCACTACGATTACTGGAACAACGCCCTGAAACGCTCTGTTTTGCTTGACAGTCAGGCGGACCTTATTTCCTATGGCATGGGAGAGCGCTCCATTGTGGAAATTGCGGAAGCCTTAGAGAGCGGCATTGACATAAAGGATATCTGCTTTATTCCGGGGACCGTATATAAAACAAAAGATATTTCAGGAATTACAGGCGCTGCGCAGGACGAATATAACGCGGTTATCCTGCCTTCCTATAAAGAAATGGTGCATACACCTGAGAAATATGCTCAAAGCTTCGGTATTCAATATCAAAATACGGATCCCTTTACAGGCAGAACCCTTGTGGAGGAATATCCCCAGGGCGTTTATGTGGTGCAAAATCCGCCCCAGAAGCCTTTGTCAACTGTGGAAATGGACGATATTTATGCTCTGCCCTATGAACGCAGTTACCATCCCTCCTATGAGGAAAAGGGTGGTGTGCCGGCCCTTACCGAGGTCAAGTTTTCCCTAATCAGCAACAGAGGGTGCTTTGGAGGGTGCAGTTTTTGTGCCCTTAACTTTCATCAGGGCAGAATTGTGCAGGTAAGAAGCCATGAGTCTATCCTGAGGGAAGCGGAGAATATGACAAAGGATCCGGACTTTAAAGGATATATCCACGATGTGGGAGGTCCCACGGCCAATTTTCGCCATCCGTCCTGTGAAAAGCAGCTTAAATGCGGTGTTTGTAAGGACAGGCAATGTCTGTTTCCAACCCCCTGCCCCAATTTAGAGGCGGATCATCAGGATTACAGACTGCTTTTGCAAAAGCTGCGCGCCCTCCCCGGAGTAAAAAAGGTCTTTATCCGTTCCGGAATCCGGTTTGACTATCTCTTGGCGGATAAGGACGATTCTTTTTTCAGAGAGCTGGTGGAACATCACATAAGCGGACAGCTTAAGGTGGCACCCGAACATATATCCGAGCCTGTTCTTAAAAGGATGGGCAAGCCGGAGCGAAGTGTATATGACAGATTTGTAAAGAAATATGAAAAGCTGAATAAGCAGCTTGGAAAGAATCAGTTTCTGGTGCCATATTTAATGTCCTCCCACCCGGGCTCAACCTTAAAGGAGGCTGTTGAGCTGGCGGAGTATCTGCGGGACTTAGGCTACATGCCGGAACAGGTACAGGATTTTTATCCTACGCCGTCCACCCTTTCCACCGTCATGTACTATACGGGAATAGATCCCATAACGGGGGATAAGGTTTATGTGTGCAGAAATCCCCATGAAAAAAATATGCAGCGGGCCCTGATCCAGTACAAAAACCCCAAAAACCATGATTTGATCAGGGAAGCTCTGCTTAAGGCAGGCCGGGAGGATTTGATTGGATTTGGAGAAAAATGCCTGATCCGTCCGGGAAAACGGGAAGGAGATTCGGTCGGCAAAAAAGAAATCCGGAGTAAGGACAACAAAAAAGATAATAGAAGCAAAACAAGATTCGACCGAGTCGGTCAAAAGAAAAATAAAGTAATCCGAAACATACATCAAAAGAAAACATAGGCGGCCACGCTTCACGAGCCGGCTTATTGTAATAAAAAGTAAGGAGAAATTTGTTTTGAAAGCGATAAAAGGAAATTTTGGTTATCTTACAGTAAAAAGGCGCCAGGTGCTTGTGCGGACCATTCTGTATTTTGGTATCTCCCTGGCGCTGTTTACAGCCGGCTATGTGACTACAGGAACCAGAAAAAACCTGCTCACGGTGGTGGCAGTTTTAGGCTGTCTTCCGGCCTGTAAAAGTATGGTACAATTAATCATGCTGATTCGTGCGAAGGGATGCAGTGAGGAAACGCGTAAGATTCTTGCGCCTCTGGAGGGGAGGCTGATAGGAATGTACGATCTGTATTTTACATCCTATCAAAAGAATTTTGCCTTAAGCCATATGGTGGTGGACGGAAAGGTAATTCTTGGCTATGGGGAGAAGGGAGTATGTGAGCTTAAGGCATGTCAGGAGCATTTACAGACCATGCTAAAGCAGGGCGGCTTTCAGGACATAACCCTTAAACTTACGGATGATATTGAAAAATATGCACAGCAGCTCAACAATTTAAATTGTATGGAGCGAACAGGCAGCGCTGAGAAAGAAGATGAGGTCAGGGTGCTGCTCTATGAGATTTCACTTTAAGGCGGTTAAAAAGCATTCATTCTATAAACTGGCCGGGCAATATAGGTTTACATAATTTAATTATGTAAACCTATAAAAGAATTTTGTGTTGACAAGATACTTTAAGTTAACATAAAAATATTATGTTAACTTAAAGATAAAAATTAACATGCAGGAGAAAGGTAAAAATTTATGCAGCAAATTGAGATAGATGAAAATGAAGCAGGGCAGAGACTGGATAAATTTCTTCATAAATTTATGCCTGTGGCCCCTTCTTCCTTTTTTTATAAGATGCTTCGCAAAAAGAATATAACTTTGAATGGGAAAAAGGCGGAGGGAAACGAAAAACTAATTATAGGAGATGTGCTCTGCCTCTATCTGTCAGATGAAACCATCCATAATTTTAAAGCGGGCAGCGTAAGGACAGATGAATATGAGGAAGCTTATAAAAAGCTGAAAGACATTCAGGTGGTTTATGAGGACCGGCATATTGTGATTGTATATAAACCTTCAGGCATTCTCACACAAAAGGCGGCTGCGGAGGATTTATCGGTTAATGAGTGGTTAATTGGATATTTGCTGAAAAAAGGCTCTATAAACAAAATGCAGCTTTCCACTTATAAGCCTTCTGTCTGCAACAGACTGGACAGAAATACCTTTGGGATGGTGATTTGCGCCAAATCCCTTGCAGGCAGTCAGAAAATCAGCAGTTTATTAAAAAACCGGGAAATCCGAAAATTTTACCGCATGTTTGTAAAGGGACAGGTGGTTAAGGAGGAATTGCTGGAAGGTTACCTTGTGAAGGATGAATCAAATAACAAAAGTCATTTATTAAAAGGGGATGAAGGGATGAAGGGCTCTCCCGTAAAAACCAGATATTACCCTGTTTCCCGTTTCCGGGACAGGACATTGGTGGAGGCGGAGCTGATTACAGGAAAACCTCATCAGCTGCGAATTCATATGGCAGGAATCGGACATCCGGTGCTTGGGGATTATAAGTACGGCGACAGAACCTTTAATGACAGGTATAAGCGGCAATATCAGATTAACAGCCAGCTTTTATGCGCATGCCGTCTGGAATTTCCAAAGCTGGAAGGAACATTTGAAGGACTCAGCAGGAGAGTGATTGAAATCCCCCTTCCCGGGGAATTTCAGATGCTGATGAAGGAACAATAAAAGCAACGGACAGCACGCTCTGCGGGCCGGCTTATTACAATAAGACGACTCGCGAAGCGTGTCGGCGTTTGTTATAATGCAGCACCACAGGTAAAGCCTGTGGTATGCGGAGGATGAAAAGATGGCGACATGGAGTACCAGAGGGCTCAGGGGGTCTACCTTAGAGGATATGATTAACAGGACAAATGAGAAATACCTGGAAAGCGGCCTTGCCCTGATACAGAAAATACCAACCCCCATTACGCCGGTAAATATAGATAAAACTACCAGACATATTACCCTGGCATATTTTGAACAGAAAAGTACGGTAGATTATATTGGTGCAGTGCAGGGAATTCCTGTCTGCTTTGATGCCAAGGAATGTGCTGTAGATCGTTTTGCCCTTCAAAACATTCATGAACATCAGGTAAATTTTATGGAACAGTTTGAAAAACAGGGAGGAGTAGCTTTTTTTTTGATTTTCTTTTCCCACAGAGATGAATTTTATTACCTGCCATTTGAAATTTTTAAGTTTTTCTGGGAAAGAGCGAAAAAGGGAGGGCGGAAGAGCTTTCTTCATGAAGAACTGAATCCGGAATATATTCTGCCTAAAAAACATGGCGTGTTTGTTCCTTATCTTGATATGCTCAATAAAGATTTGTATGAGCGGTAGGCTCAAATTTGACAAACACAGGCGCTTCTTGTATACTACGAATAGTCTGCATGTCAGCGCGACAGAGAGATAGTGCATTAAAGCGATAAAGTGCTATATGAATTTATTAAAGAACATGGAGGAGCAGATGAACCGGCAATTATTACATACACCAGAGGGTGTGCGGGATATTTATGGAAAAGAATATGCCAGAAAACTGGCGGTGGAGGATCTGATCCATGATCGGCTGCGGCTGTATGGCTATCAGGATATCCAAACGCCCACCTTTGAATTTTTTGATGTGTTTTCCAGGGAAATCGGAACCACGTCGTCCAGAGAGCTGTATAAATTTTTTGATAAAGAGGGAAATACGCTGGTACTAAGACCGGATTTTACCCCTTCTATGGCAAGATGTGCCGCCAAATACTTTATGGATGAAGATATACCCATCCGGTTTTGCTATGCCGGAAACACATTTACCAATACGGGCAGCCTTCAGGGAAAGCTCAAGGAAGTTACCCAGATGGGGGCTGAGCTTATTGGGGACGGCAGCGTGCAGGCAGACGGTGAGATGATTGCTCTTGTGGTGGAATCCCTCCTTGAGGCCGGGCTTAAGGATTTTCAGGTAAGTATTGGTCAGATGGAATATTTTAAGGGAATCTGCGCGCAGGCGGGGTTGGACGAGCAAACTGAAAACGAGCTTCGAAGCCTCATTTCAGATAAAAATATTTTTGGAGCAGAGGAGCTTTTGACAGGCCGCGGGGTGGCACAGTCCTATTGTAAAATGCTATTAAAGGTGTCTGAGCATTTTGGCTCTGTGGAGGTACTTAATGAGGCGAAAGGACTTGTGAATAATCCGCGTTCTTTAGAAGCTGTCAGGCGGCTTGAAAACCTTTATCGTGTATTACAGAGCTATGGGGTTGCGAAATATGTCTCTTTTGATCTTGGAATGCTGAGTAAATATAATTATTATACAGGAATTATTTTTAAAGCTTACACCTATGGGGTGGGGGAACCTGTGGTCAAGGGCGGCAGGTATGACCGGCTGCTCGGATATTTTGGCAAAAAGGCCCCAGCTGTTGGGTTTGCCATAGTAGTGGATGACTTAATGTCCGCATTGGAGAGACAGAAAGCCTGTGCATATGAGGAAGATGAGATAAGGGTTCTCACTTATCACGCTTCTGACTATGAGGAAAAGCTTTTGGAAGCCAGAAAATTAAGAGCAAAGGGTATAAGAACAGTCCTTCGTCCGGATTTGTGATTACGCCCCAATTGGCAGGTTGCGAAGGGAGCATGATTATTAAGATGAGTGAAGACAGATATTTAACATTTGCCCTCGCAAAGGGCAGGCTTGCGGATAAAACATTAGAGCTTCTTGCACAGATTGGCATCTCCTGCGGGGAAATGTACGACAAAAAGTCCAGAAAATTGATTTTTGTCAATGAAGAAAAAAAACTGAGGTTTTTTTTGTCAAAGGGACCTGATGTGCCAACTTATGTGGAATATGGCGCGGCGGATATCGGCGTGGCCGGCAAGGATACCATACTGGAAGAAAACAAGAGAGCATACGAGGTACTGGATTTAGGATTTGGGGCATGCCGTATGTGTGTGTGCGGTCCGGCATCTGCAAAAGAGCTTTTGCTCCATCATGAGAGAATCCGGGTGGCAAGCAAATATCCTGTTATTGCCAAAGATTACTTTTACAATAAAAAGCATCAGACAGTGGATATTATCAAGCTGAATGGTTCTGTGGAGCTGGGGCCTATTGTAGGGCTTTCCGATGTGATTGTGGATATTGTGGAAACAGGTTCTACCCTTAAAGAAAACGGGCTTGAGGTTTTGGAGGAGATTTGTCCTTTGTCTGCCCGCATGATTGTAAACCAGGTGAGTATGCAGATGGAGACAGAGCGGATCAGAAACCTTATTTCACAGCTTAAAAATGTGGTAGATAAAGATTATTAAAAGAGAAGTCTTGTGCGTCCGGCATAACTATTGGATAAAAAGGATGAGCATCAGAAAGTCAGGAAGGAGTCAGCGCAATGCGTATTGTTGAGTTAAACAGTAAAACCAGAAATAATCTTTTAGAAAATCTTCTAAAAAGAAGTCCGAATAGCTATGGACAGTATGAGCAGACAGTGAATGAAATTATTGAGCGGGTACGCAGACAAAAGGATGCCGCACTGTTTGAGTATACAATGAAATTTGATCACTGCAGGATTACGGCCGATAATATCAGGGTTACAAGGGATGAGATTCGGGAAGCTTACGAAAACACGGATCCGGCTCTTATAGAGGTAATGAAAAAATCTGCCGCCAATATAACAAGGTTTCATGAAAAGCAGTTACATAACAGCTGGATTTCCCCGGAAAGTGACGGAACTATCTTAGGGCAGAGAATTACTCCCATTGAAATATCCGGCGTTTATGTGCCCGGAGGAAAAGCAGCTTATCCTTCCAGTGTTTTGATGAATGTTCTTCCTGCTAAGGTGGCAGGGGTTTCAAGAATTATTATGACAACCCCTCCTGATGCTGAAGGAAAGGTTAATCCTGGTACACTGGCTGCCGCAGATATCGCCGGCGTTGATGAAATATATAAGGCAGGAGGCGCCCAGGCAATCGCTGCAATGGCCTTTGGTACGGAAAGCATTCCAAGGGTGGATAAAATCACAGGTCCCGGTAATATTTTTGTGGCTCTTGCAAAGAAGGCATGTTTTGGTTACGTGAGCATTGATTCCATTGCCGGTCCCAGCGAAATTCTGGTGCTGGCAGACGAAACGGCTAACCCAAGATATGTGGCTGCTGATCTTTTATCCCAGGCAGAGCATGACGAGATGGCAAGTGCAATCCTGATCACCACCAGCAGGGAGCTTGCCGAAAAGGTTTCCGAACAGGTAGATCGGTTTGTTTTGGAGCTATCCAGAAAAGAAATTATTGAAAAGTCGCTGGAAGCTTACGGATATATTCTGGTTGCCTCCCATATGGACGAGGCCATAGACGCAGCTAACGAAATTGCTTCCGAGCATCTGGAAATACTGACCAGAAATCCGTTTGAGACCATGACTAAAATCAAAAATGCAGGGGCAATTTTTCTTGGTGAGTATTCTTCGGAGCCTCTGGGAGACTATTATGCAGGCCCTAACCACATTTTGCCTACCAATGGTACCGCAAGGTTTTTCTCCCCCCTCAATGTGGATGATTTTGTGAAAAAGACAAGCATTATTTCCTATTCTCAGGATGCCCTTAAAAAGGCCCATAAAGATATTGAATTATTTGCAGAAAAAGAAGGCTTGACGGCTCATGCAAATTCAATTAAAGTAAGATTTGAATAGCTGGCATTCTTCGTTGAGATTTGTACGCCCGCCAAAGCGGGCAGATGGGAGCTCGTGAGAAGAGAATTTTTATTTTACATAGGATGGCTGGCGAATCCTGGCATCCGTTGTTACAATAAGACGACTCGCGAAGCGCGTTGGCGTTTGTTACAATAAGTCGATTCGCGAAGCGCGTTGGCGTTTGTTACAATAAGTCGATTCGCGAAGCGCGTTGGCGTTTGTTACAATAAGTCGATTCGCGAAGCGTATCGGCGTTTGTTTAACACAGGGGGCTTATTATGGAACGAAATGCATATGTTGCGCGAAGCACCAGGGAAACAGATATTGAAATGTCGCTTAATCTGGACGGCAGCGGAAAGAGCAGTATCGAAACAGGAATTGGGTTTTTTGATCATATGCTGGAGGGCTTTGCCAGGCATGGTTTTTTTGATCTCACCGTGAAAATCCGGGGAGATCTTATAGTAGACGGACACCACACCGTGGAGGATGCAGGAATTGTGCTCGGCAGTGCTGTAAAAGAAGCTTTGGGTGACAAAAAAGGTATCAGGCGCTATGGATCCTGCATTCTGCCTATGGATGATGCGCTTGCCATGTGCGCAGTGGATTTGTGCGGAAGGCCTTATTTTGTCTTTGACTGCGATTTCCCGGCTTTAAAGGCTGGAGAGCTTGATACGGAGCTGGTTCGGGAATTTTTCTATGCCGTCTCTTACAGTGCGGGGATGAATCTCCATATCAAAATGCTTTCCGGCATCAACACCCACCATATGATAGAAGCAATCTTTAAAGCATTTGCAAGAGCCCTTGATGAAGCCACCGGAAAAGATGAGCGGATTAAGGATGTGCTCAGTACAAAAGGCAGTCTTTAGAAACAGCATATCATAGGCAGTTTTACGACAGACTTAAGAAAAAGGAATGATTTTTAACATGAATAGTTATAAAAAATTTATACCCTGTATTTATCTGCGAAGTGAAAAGGCTGTGGCAGGCTTTCAGGATGATACTGTGGTCAGTGAAGATCCGGCTGCGCTTGCCGGATTTTATGGAGATAATAATGCGGATGAATTGATAGTTTTTGACTTGTCCTCAGATGATGACGGCCATGAAGCGGCCCTTGACAAAATAAAAAATATATGCGCCAGGGCCCAGGTCCCGGTGACAGGCGCCGGAAATGTAAAGCGCATGGAGGATGTGAAAAAGCTTCTCTATGCTGGATGCACAAGGGCAGCTCTTAACTATTCCAAAGAAGGCAATGTGGAACTTACCAGAGAAGTTTCCCTGAAATTTGGCAGAGATAAGATTGTGGCCTGTATTGCAAAGGCTTCTGAGATTGAGGCCAATGAAGAGATCCTTTCCGAATATGTGGGCGAAGTTATTTTAATCAAAGAAAAAACCATCAAACAGGCCATTGACGTGGCGAAAGTCCCCCTCGTAGTGACATTACCGGAGGTATCTTTAGACAAAATTATGGAACTTTTATCCTGCACAAGTGTTGTGGGGGTGACAGGTCCTGCCATCAACGCAAACGCAAAGCAGTTAAATGATATCAAAGATCTGTGCGCCGGCAACGGAATTGGGGTTAAGACCTTTGAACCGGCTATTAAGTGGAGAGAGCTGATCACAAATGAAAGCGGTCTTGTGCCGGTGGTGGTTCAGGATTATAAATCCCGTGAGGTACTTATGGTGGCTTATATGAATGAGGAAGCCTATCTGCACACCTTAAAAAGCGGCCGTATGACCTATTACAGCAGAAGCCGCAGACAGCAATGGGTTAAGGGAGAGACCAGCGGCCATTTTCAGTATGTAAAGGAATTGACGGCGGACTGCGACAAGGATACCATTCTTGCAAAGGTTTCCCAGGTGGGTGCGGCATGCCATACAGGAAATTACAGCTGCTTTTTCAATGAAATCATGAAAAAAGAATATGATAATTCTAATCCCCTCATGGTATTTGAAGAAGTTTTAGGCGTGATCAAAGACCGGAAAGTGCATCCCAAGGAGGGGTCTTATACGAATTATCTTTTTGATAAAGGCATTGACAAAATTTTAAAGAAACTTGGGGAAGAGGCAACGGAAATTGTGATTGCCGCCAAAAATCCCAATGCCAATGAGATTAAATATGAAATAGCGGATTTCCTGTACCATATGATGGTTCTCATGGTTGAAAAAGGAGTAACATGGGAGGAAATCACGGAGGAATTAGATAAAAGATAAGAGTTGACTTATTATAAAAAATGTGCATCGCATAATCCGGTTATGCGGTGCATATTTTTTAACATAAGGACGGCTGGCAGAGCCTGACTGACATCCGTTGTTTATGCACAGGGGCGCACATAAGGAAAATAACGCGCCCTGCGCGGCGGGCAGGGAGAAAATTTCTCCTGCCGACTTAAAGAGGGGCTGGATATATATTATGAGTAAAGTAAATGCAAACAAAAAATTGGAATTAATCAAAGCAATTCGGACACAGAATCAGTATAACAGACAATTATTCCGTTCAAGAGAAGGATTTTTATATTCGGATGATCCGGAAATACGGCGTGGGGAGGTTTACGAACTGGAAATGCCTGAAAAGACAGCCGGACAGGATCAGGGAAGTGTATTCGGGAGCTTCAGGATTCGCTTTGCCATAGCGGTTATTCTTCTCTTTTGCTTTATTTTGTGCGATGTCAATCATCTGAGCTACGGAGATGAAAACACGGATACTTTTTTTGGAAGAATAACAAAAAGCTTTGAAATGAAAGAACTCTTTGAACAAATGGAAAACTTATGATATAATTCACTTATATCAATACTAAAAGGATACAATTTTTATGAAAAGTCCAATCTGACAAGTACACAGCGTTTTACAGATCCCCGCAGCAAGCCGAATGCCGGCTCTTTACCGGCTTTGTGCATATCTGTCCGGCTGTTGCCAGCGGGAATAATTGGCAGGCTTAAAGCAGGATACCTTATTGTAAAAGCATTGCGGACGCAATTGCTGGTTACAGTAAGCTGATTTGCGAAGCGTGTCAGTGTTTGTTGTACAAAAAAGTCAGAGAGGGCTATTTTTATGAAAAGAAATATATATTTGATGTATATCATTGCCTTGCTTCAGGGCATGATTTTTTACGGGCCTGTTGCCACATTGTACAGGCAGGTTCATGGTGTTTCCATTTTTCAGATTACCCTGATTGAAAGTATATCATTGATTTTATGTATTTTGCTTGAACTGCCATGGGGAATTGTGGCGGATAAGATTGGCTACAGGAAAACCCTTGTTTTTTGCTGTTGGATTTACCTGATATCGAAAATTGTTTTCTGGCTGGCCGATGGATTTATCTGGTTTCTGGCCGAGCGCATTATGCTGAGTTTTGTCATTGCCGGCTTTTCAGGGGTAGATACCAGCATATTGTATTTATCTGACAGGGAAAACAAATTTAATTTTTGGATTTCTGGCCGAAAGGGAATTAAGGCTGGCATTTTCTTTTGGGACAGGCATCTGTATTTTAAGCCTGCTTTTCTTTCGGCGGGTAATGAGACAAATGGAGGCATAGCATTTTGCACAGTTCCTGCATCAGGGCAGGACTGTAGGGAGGATTCATGAGAAAACTGGCGTTAAGTGATGAGATACTGATGAAGGTGGAGAAACCTGCACGTTACATTGGCGGAGAGGTCAATGCTGTGATGAAGAAGAAAGAGCAGGTGCAGATTCGGTTTGCCATGTGTTTTCCGGATGTGTATGAGATTGGAATGTCTCATTTAGGAATACAGATTTTGTATGATATGTTCAATCAGTTTGAAGATGCCTGGTGCGAAAGGGTTTATTCCCCGTGGGTAGACTTAGATGCAGTGATGAGAGAGGAAAAAATTCCCTTATTTGCTTTAGAATCCCAGGATCCCATTAAGGATTTTGATTTTTTAGGGATCACAATTCAATATGAAATGTGCTACACCAACATCCTGCAGGTGTTAGATCTCTCTCAAATTCCGCTACATTCAAAAGAGAGGGGAGAAAACGATCCGATTGTAATTGGCGGCGGTCCCTGCACGTATAACCCTGAGCCAATCTGCGATTTTTTTGACATGTTTTATATCGGGGAGGGCGAGACCAGATACCGTGAGCTGCTTGATTTATATAAAGATTGCAAGGCTCAGGGGCTGGGACGAAAAGAGTTTTTAAAAAGAGCGGCGAAGATTCCCGGCATCTATGTTCCATCCTTATATGACGTCACATATCACTTGGATGGCACCATAAACAAAAGGATTCCTCTGGAAGACGGAATTCCGGAAACGGTTACAAAAGAGCTGGCGGTGGATGTAACAGGTACTTATTATCCCCGCAGGCCTGTAGTCCCCTTTATTAAGGTTACGCAGGACAGGGTTGTTTTGGAAATTCAAAGAGGCTGTATCAGGGGCTGTCGTTTCTGTCAGGCAGGACAGCTGTACCGGCCGGTAAGGGAACGGGATGTGGAAATGCTGAAGAACTGTGCCATGGATATGCTGAAAAATACCGGGCACGAAGAGATTTCTTTAAGCTCCTTAAGCTCAAGCGACTATTCCCGCCTTCCGGAATTGCTGGATTTCCTGATAGAAAACTGCGGCAGGGATAAGGTAAATATATCGCTGCCGTCTCTGAGAATTGATGCGTTTTCACTGGATGTGATGAATAAGGTACAGGATGTTAAAAAGAGCAGTCTGACTTTTGCGCCGGAGGCAGGAAGCCAGCGGCTCCGGAATGTGATCAATAAGGGATTGACCGAGGAAGTCATACTGGATGGAGCCCGTCTTGCCTTTGCCGGAGGGTGGAGCAGGGTAAAACTTTATTTTATGCTGGGTCTGCCTACGGAAACAAAAGAAGACATTGAGGGCATTGGGGATTTATGTAACAAGATTGCAGCGGTATTTTATGAGACAGTTCCCAAGGAGAAACGGACAGGACGGGTACAAATTGTAGCAAGTACTTCCTTTTTCGTGCCGAAGCCCTTTACCCCTTTTCAGTGGGCCGCCCAGTGCACAAAAGAAGAATTTTTAGATAAGGCTTACTTCACAAGAGCAGGCATCGGCAGCCAGCTTAACCAAAAGAGTATTAAATATAACTGGCATGAAGCGGATTTAAGTGTGTTAGAGGGCGTCTTTGCCAGGGGAGACCGGCGGTTAAATCAGGTAATTCTGAAAGCATATGAAATGGGCTGTATGTATGATGCCTGGAGCGAGTATTACAAAAATGATCTCTGGCTTAGTGCATTTGATAGGTGCGGTGTGGATCCTGATTTTTATAGCGCAAGGGAAAGAAAAGAAGATGAAATTTTTCCGTGGGATTTCCTGGACTGCGGTGTAACCAAGGAGTTTTTGCTTCGCGAGTGGCATAAGGCAAAGGAGGAAGCAGTTACTCCTAACTGCAGGATGCAGTGCAACAACTGTGGTGCAGCCAGATATAGAACCGGTGTCTGTGTGGAGAAAGGAGAAACAAATGCTGCTGCACTTCGTTAGCCGGCTTATAGTAATGAAATCATAAATGTTGTTTACTATAAGGAGGGAGAATCGTTATGAAAGTGAGAGTTAAATTTTCCAAATATGGCCCGGTTAAATTTATTGGACATTTGGATATTATGCATTATTTTCAAAAGGCTGTCAGACGGGCGGGGATTGATGTGGCTTATTCGGAGGGCTTCAGCCCACACCAGATTATGTCCTTTGCTTCCCCCTTATCCGTGGGTCATACCAGTGATGGAGAATATTTTGATATGGAGGTAAACTCTTTTACGGATGAGGCGGATATGCTGCAAAGGCTTAATCAGGTAATGGTGGAAGGAATCGATGTTCTGCAGGTCCGTTTTCTGGATAAAGGGGAAGGAAACGCCATGGCAAGTGTATCCGGGGCTTCTTACCTGGTAGCGTTCAGCGACAAATTCATTTTACCTTCAAATTGGAAGGATGCGTTTTTATCCTTTTATCAACAGTCTCATATTCCGGTGGTAAAGAAAACCAAAAAGGGACAGAGAGAGATTGATTTAAAGGAAAGTATTTATCAGCTTGAGGTCCGTGGGGACAAAGTCTACATGCTGGTGGATGCAGGCAGTGGCAGCAATATTAAACCGGAATTTGTGATGGAGACCTTTTTTGAACGGACAGGTACGGTTTTGCCTGAGTATCCTTTCAGAATTCACCGGGTGGAAACTTATAAAAGAGCAGAAAACGGCCGGCTTGTGCCGCTTATTGTATAGAGTTTTACTATATATTTTTAACGAGAACGCCTTTTTGGTGTATGTGGTGGAAAAATGATAAGTTATCCTGAATTAAGCAGGAGGAAGTTTTTATGAAACCGACAAACAAACAGCCATTATTTATTATTACTGGCGCATCCTGCGTAGGCAAATCAACTCTTTGTGAACAATTGTTTCTTCACGAGAAAGACTATATCGTGATGGAGAGCGACTTGTTATGGAATGATATGTACAATACGCCGGAGGATGATTATTGCGCTTATCGCAGACTGTGGATGAGAATGTGTGCTAATATATCCCAGATAGGAAAGCCTGTTGTCCTTTGCGGGTGCGCCATTCCCAAGCAATTTGAGAATCAGCCTGAAAGAGAAATGTTTTCAGATATTTATTATCTGGCCGCCGTATGCGGGGATGAAGTTCTTGAAGATCGTATGCGTAATGGGCGAAAAGTAAATGAAGAGGGATGGATTAAAAGCTCCCTTGACTTCAACAACTGGCTGAAGCAAAACGCAGATAAGACCTCCCCCCGCATTACGTTGCTTGACACCACGAACCTGTCACCGTCACAGGCGGCCGGGATAGCAGACAGCTGGATTTTAGAAAAAATAGTTTGAAGAAAAAGAATTTTGGGGTCCGGAAAAGAAGAGCTGATGGGTAAAATAATCATTACTAAAAAAAATAACAGACTTTTGCTTACCGTATTTGATGAGAAAAGACCATATCTTATGGAAACAGCGCCATTGCCCGAAGCAGAGTCCATATTGGGAAATATTTATCTGGCAAAGGTCAGGGATATTGTTCCCGGCATAAACGGTGCATTCCTTTCAGTTTCAGGTAACGAAATGGCTTTCCTGTCTCTTGGAAGGTGCGGGAAAATTCTGTGTGCAAACAGGGAGTTAATGGAAAATGCGCCTCTTCGCCAGGGAGATGAAATTGTGGTTCAAATTGCAGGGGAAGCGTTAAAGACGAAACAGCCCACGGCATCTGAAAGGCTCTCTCTGACAGGACAATATTGTGTTTGTGATTACTTTGGAAATGGAATTACCTTTTCGCAAAAGCTGAATCAGGAAAAGAAAAAGCAGATTGGGGAGGAAATCAAGCGCCGTCACGCTGCGCGAGCCGGCTTATTGATAAAACGCTGCCTTTCTGACAGTTCATCCAAAGACGGATTACCGTCTCAGACAAAGGAGACTGAAGGACGCAGGCAGTATCATTTTACAATCCGCACCAATGCGGGAAACCTGGAAAGTCCGGAACCGCTTTTGGACGAGATGAAAGCTTTTATCAGCATATTTGACACCCTTACGAATGTGTATAAACATCGGACCGTTTATTCCTGCCTCTATCATCGGGAACCGGAGATCCTTGGCCTGATCAAAAACATTCCGCTGAACCTTTATGATGAAATTGTAACCGATGAGGCTAAAGTATATCAATTACTTACAGCCGAACTTACGGGGATTCAGGATAAGAAAATACGGCTTTATCAGGATAGTATGCTTCCCCTCTCCAAATTGTACAGTCTGGAAACCCATCTGCAGGAAGCCCTTGGAAAGAAGGTATGGCTCCGCTGCGGAGGGTATCTGGTGATTGAACCAACAGAGGCTATGGTGGTGATTGATGTAAACACTGGCAAAGCCAGTAGCAAAGCCAGCAGCAAGGCTGGCAGCAAAGCAGCTGGTAGTTATTATTTGAAGGTGAATTTGGAAGCGGCACAGGAGGTAGCCAGGCAGCTCCGTATCAGAAATTATTCGGGTATGATTATGGTAGACTTTATTAACATGGATTCCAGGGAAGAAAAGCGGACATTACTTGAATATCTGGATACATGTCTGAAAGAAGATAAAGTCAAGACAAGACTTGTGGATATGACTGCTCTGGGAATAGTGGAAATTACCCGTAAAAAAGTGCGAAAGCCTCTTGCGGATTTCTTCTAATTATAAACTGGCTGCGAAAAATGCGGCAATATATGTTTTAAGTTAAATATGAATATCAGAGTATGGTTGAAAAAGATATTTCAGGTTAATCCTGAGGTATCTTTTTTTGGCGTAGACTGCATATAGAAGTTTTTGGATAATGTTGGATAAAAATATTAAGTTACAATTTAATTCCATGTGAGATACATAAACGAATAAAAAGAAAGATAAAAGCAGATTATCTAAATCAAAAAATACACAAAAATTTTTCAATTATGCTATCAGGCAAAAGGATAGTACTCCCTTTTAGATGCAAATAAGCATTCTTATGTTATTTTATATACAGAATTTCTGAATGATATTTCAAAAAATAGAATATTTAAAAAGCGTGAACGAGTCAGTCAAGAAGAAGGTTTTGATGTGCGTTTTCGGGTTTGATGACTGACCAAGTCAGTTTAATAGTTGGCATTCTGTTTATAGGTATACATTTTTTTATAATAAGCTGATCCGCGAAGCGTGACAGTGTTTGTTAGCTACAGATATTTTGCGGAGTGTGCTGTCTTTTTTTAGTGAGCGATGAGATGATGTGAAAATGATGCAAATATGATACAACTTTGATGCAATCAAAAAGTATAATATAAATAATCGCAGGGTAAAATTTAAGGTTCGGATAACGGTCTTTGAAAAAATGCCCTGGCAAGGAGGTATAAATGGAGGACAAAAGAGAACAGCCAGGTGGAGACGACAGGGTGGAAATATCCCCTGAATCTGATAGCCAGGAAATTCGGGACGGACTGCCAAAACAGAAAAACAGGCAAAAAGGCATGTTGTTTCTGGCGGTTCTTTTATTTATTCTTATAGGTATGGGGGTGTTCGGTACATTTCTTTACCTTTATCCGTCAAAGGGGTGTCAGAATTATATCGTTCAAAAGGAGCAATATTATGTGGAGTATTCGGAACAATATGATTATTGGGACGTTATTACAGTGGAATATCCCCGGCTGGAAGGAGCTTCGGATACAGTGCAGGAGTCTCTGAACAAGTTGATGTATGATACGGCTATGGACAGAGTAAATTACTGGCACCTTGAGCCTTCCGATGCGGTAAAAAATTTCCAAAAAGAGTATTTCTCCGTGTTTTGCAGTGATGTAAATTGCGATGTTACATTTCACAGTCAATACCTTTTAAGCATGGATTATCAGGAATATTATTCTGCCGGACATCCTATCTGGATGACGAATGGTACAGAAAGGGCTCTTACGGTAGATCTGCTTACAGGAGAAAGCTATGAGCTTCAAGATATACTGGAAATAAATAAACGGTTCATTAAGCTTTGGGATGAAGCCTACTGCGATGAACAGGATGAGGATTATGGGAACGATGAGGAACTTGAGACGCTTTTGTCGTGGTTTTTACAGGAAAACGAAGAAATGAATGCTAATTTTTTCTGCAGTCCTTTTTTCTATGTTACGGAAGATAAAAACTTTGTGGTTGGGGTTTCTCTTGATCCGGTTTTGGAATATGCTTATACCTATAAGCCTGTTAAAAGAAGCTATTGCGCAAAGCTCACTTTGGAGGAAATAGAGCCTTTTCGCAAGGAAAGTGTTTTTTGGGAAAGGTATGATAATTCGAAGGCGGCCGGGGAAGTTCTTCCCTGTGAGGATAAGATGGAAAATATCTGGCTGGGAAAGGATGCGGGTGTATGGAATTTCGAATATTAAAAAAGATTTTGATTTGTCTGTGCGGGATGGCGCTTTTTTCAGTTCTTTTACCTGAAATAGCTGTTTGGGCAAATGAGCGGGAATATCCTGTGTCGTATAAGAAAAACCCCGATTCAGAGGAGTCTTATATGGTGCTGGAAGAAGCGGCGGAGGATTATACCGTTCTTCCGGGCGACAGCCTTTGGAAAATTTCGCGTTCGCTGTGGGGGGAAGGGCGCCTTTACAGGAAGCTTGTGGATGCTAACCGGGAACTTTTCATAAATCCAAGTCTTATTTATCCGGGGATGAAGCTTAAGACAGCCCGGACATGTTATATCGAAAGAACGGAAGCAAAATATGGCGGTGTTCAGATGGGCGAATTTTCCATGGATATGCCTTATGGCTGGACGGTGGGATATATGGACGCAGGAAAGGCCTGGGCAAACTTTGTAATGCGTGGAGACGGTGTGGTTGCCTGTTTGATACGGGATAAGGAAAAGAATACCTCCAAAACCGTTAATGGCTGGGAAAAGTGCATACAAAAAATTACAAATTACGCTGATAAAAATTATGGAGCGCAGGTATCAGACTTTTGTTTTGAACATTATAAGATGAGAAATCAGGGCGATGGGACAGGAGAAATCTGTCTCTATTCTTTCCTCTGGCATATAAGCCCCGATTATCCTTCTTTGGTTTGCAGAGTGTGCGTGGGTATGAAACTGACGGACCATATTCAGGCAGAGTTTGTGGGATTCGCCTTTGATTATGATATACAGGGGTGTGTACGCTATATAACCTCTTCTTTTGAGGAGCATTTTGATACAGGGAATTTTGAGCATTTTACTGTCAATGATTCCAATATGAGCATTTCACCTATGGAAAAATGGGAGATGACAGGCATGTTCAATCCTTTTCCTTTTATAGATGAGTATTTTAATTCCAAACTTGAAAAAGTTTCGGACATGGATGAAAATGAAGGTAATAAAGGAAAATGAAAACCAAAATATTATATGGCATTATAGCTGTATTTTTTATAACATGCCCGGGGCTTGGATATGGTTTGTATCAGGGCAGAACCGAAAATGCAGCCATGGCACAAAAGCGTATGCTTTTAATGGCAAGCAGGATTACGATTTTAATACTGGGAAATTAGCTTATGTCTTAAAGCGAAAACGGGATAACCATGTAAGTAACAGCTGCTCCGTGGAAATGAAATTTTTACCGAAAGAAGCTAAAAATGATGTAAAACCAGGAAGAATTGAATTGCTGTACTTTCGTGGTAAAAAAGCTGGAACGGGAGCAATATCATGTACTTTTGGAAGGCAATTGGGAAGGAAAAAAGTTTCGTTGCAGCATCTTGTTATCCCATGATACGAAATGACACCTGACAGCTTGGGAAATTATTATATTTATTGGGAAGATATTAATTTTAACGGGAAAAATGACTTGCTGATCCATGCAGAAAGCAATTGGGGAATCGCAGGAAACTGAGGGAATTACCGAGGCCTTATCTGGAATGGTAAAGAATTCGAATATTACCCATCTTTCCCCACACAGCCTGTTTATCTGGAGTTTTATAAAGAACAGATGGTTTCCTGTGAGCAGTCCGGAGCTTTTAACCAATATGTTCTGGTTTATGAGGTGGTAAAGGGAGAATATGAGCTCACGAAGAAGCCGGAATATCAGATTGAGGCACATGGAGCTGGAAAGGATGTGTTATACTATATGAAATGGAAGAACTTGTCCGGGAACATAACATTGAAAATGGATATGATGAAGTTAAAGCACTTTATCCCGAACTGGATTATTGGAGGCAATACTGGCTCTGATTAGACAAAAAGTGACATAAAATACTTCTTTTTCCCTCCCACAACTTGCAATAGTCAATCAATTTTCAGACAATTTATATCAATAACAAGTGAACTTTTTAAAATTAGATAAAATATTCCCAAAAAAACTTTTAAAACAAATTTATACTAAATAAAATATAGAAATTTCTTATCTTTTTTACACATAAGTATACAAATACGGGTTAAAACATGCGTTATTGTTTACATAACAACACGTGTTGTTATGCTGGCATTTTAATAATGATTTGCTGACATATTTTGGATAATTTTGTAAGCACCACACTTTTCGAGACGTCTTGTTGTAATAAAATCAGGAAGGTATTTTGCAATGAAAAAAGAAAATTTATTATCGGTATTATTGATGGCAATTGTTTTTATTGAATGCAGCCTGACCGGATGCGGTTTGGCTAAAAAAACCGGCGGTCAGGAAACGATAAATGTCATCTCTGCCAAAGAATATGCTAAAAAAGCTGAAAGCAGTAAGGATAAAGATAATGCAGATAATGATAAACCGCAAAATAACATGAATGGGGAAATCAAAACAGACGGGAAAATGTTGGAAGATTGTTATGAATATGAGATTTGCAGAATAAAAGAATCTGAAAATAATGATACACAAAAAGATGGTTTAGCCGATGAATACTACGCCGTCATCAAGGGCTTTAGGGGCGATTTCGGAGAGGATTTTGCAGCAAAAATAAAAAAATTGACCCAAAGTTATTATTATTTCACCCTTCCGGAAACTTTAGAAGGGGTTGTTGTCAAAGAAATAGCTCCAAATGCGTTCCAAAATGTGGATTTAGGCAGCTGCTTTAAAGCAATCTCACTTCCGTCCGGTGTTGTATCTGTGGGGAAGGAATGTTTCCGAAACTGCGGCGTCTTCAAGATTGAGCTGGCAGGAGATGCGGCGGCGGAGAATGATTTGGGAGAATTTTCGGAAAGTGTGGAAAGAAGAGAAGTCATCGTTGGGGACAGGGCTTTTGCGGATAATCCGGATTTGTGGGGAATATGGCTTGACAATGCGGCGCCTTCCTTTGGCCGGGAGGTTTTTGCAGGCTGTTCTTCCAAACAATATCTATGTTACAGGGTCTACCGGTCGGATTATGAAACAGAACCCTGCAAGGCTCTAAAGCAGCTGGAAGCCTATGCAGCAGAAAACGGTATGGAGGCGGTTGAGATCCCTGACTATTGCAGCGATGTGCCTCTCATCCGCTATCCAAAGGAACCTTATACGCTGACTGCGGAGGTAAAAAATTTTTTCTATGGAGAATCGGCGGATGACGAGCTTTTCTGCGCATTTACTTATGATGACGATGCGCCGGATTTCGGATTTCCGGAATGGCATATACCCTGCGGTGAATTTTGCGCTATGAGCGGAGGTAAGTATGAGATTACCGCCAGCTCCGAGCTGGCGTCTCAGGATGGCAGATATGCGGCTAAAAATCTTATTTATGACCGTGAAACATCCTGGGCGGAGGGAGCGGCAGATTATGGCATCGGCGAGAGTATCCGCATTACATCCGGATGCAGTTATTCTGATAAATGGGACGGAGAAGTATTTTTTTATGAAGGCGATATTGAACCGGATGTTTTTGACGGTTACATGCGTTACACCAAGATATGTGTTGTAAACGGCTATGCCAAAAACCGGGAGACATGGGAGGAAAACAGCCGCGCCAAAAGGATGCTTCTATATGTGGAAGATGCCCCTTACGCCTATTTAGAGCTGGAAGATACCATACGCCCACAGTATTTTTCCCTTCCAATTAATGATATCAAAGCGGCGAACGGTGTTGACGTCCATTTTGAGTTTGTAATAGAAGACATTTATCCGGGAACAAAATATGAGGATACCTGTCTTACCGGGCTTGTGGTGGAATTTATGGGGCGTCACGGACATTAAATTCGTACTCCATTTGCAAAGGCGCCTGCGGCGCTTTCCCGCTTAAAGCAAACTAACTATTACTAAAAAAAATCTTGACAAAGTCATATGTGAATGGTATAGTTCATGTGTATGCCGCATAACGAGGCAAAAGTGCGCTAATGCGCCGCCGAAGTTAGCGAGTAAAATCAGTTTTGGCTGATTATAATAGGAGGTGCCATATGTACGCAATCATTGCAACAGGCGGAAAACAGTATAAGGTTTCCGAGGGTGACGTGCTTAAAGTTGAAAAGCTTGATGCGCAGCCCGGAACTACTGTGACATTTGACCAGGTTGTCGCTGTCAGCGATAACGGGCTTAAGGTTGCCGGTGATGTAGCAAGTGCCAGCGTAACTGCAACTGTTGTTGAACAGGGCAGATTACCCAAGGTAATTGTTTACAAGTATAAGAGAAAATCCGGTTATCATAAGAAAAATGGCCATAGGCAAGCATACACGCAGGTAAAGATCGACAAGATCAATGCTTAACGTATGACGAGCATTCGGATTATAAAATCTCAAAATGGGGAATATAAAAGAGTAACCTGCAAAGGTCATACCGGCTTTGCAAAAGCCGGAAACGATATTGTATGCAGTGCGGTTTCCATACTGGTTATCAATACGATTAATTCTCTTGATGCATTAGCAGGTATAAAGCTGCAGGTGGACAGTGATGAGGAAGAAGGTTTCATTGACTGCATTCTCCTGGAAAGTCCGGGTGAAAATGGCGGATTACTTCTTGATTCCATGGTTTTGGGATTGGAAATGGTGGTAACACAGTACGGTAAAAAGTATTTAAAACTTAAATTCGAGGAGGTGTAATTCATGTTAAAGCTGAACCTTCAATTTTTCGCTCATAAAAAGGGAGTTGGTTCTACCAAAAACGGCAGAGATTCCGAAGCCAAAAGACTGGGCGCGAAAAGAGCTGACGGCCAGTTCGTGAAAGCAGGTAATATCTTATACAGACAGCGTGGGACAAAGATCCATCCTGGCATCAACGTAGGACGCGGTGGCGATGATACCTTGTTTGCAAAGGTGGATGGTATACTTAGATTTGAAAGAAAAGGAAGAGATAAAAAACAGGCTTCCGTATACCCCGTTGAACAATAGTACGAATTTTGGCAGGCTTCAAACATACTTTTTTGTTTGAAGCCTTTTTAAACTTTAAAATATGAAACAAACGCTGTCACGCTTTGCAGGTCTGTCATAGCAAACACTGTCCCGCAAACGCGTCAGCTTAGTGTACCAAATTAGTTTTTGCGGGCTTAATTGGCTGCATGGAGGAGCAAAATGTTTGCAGACAGAGCAAGAATATATGTGCGAAGCGGTAAGGGCGGTGATGGACACGTGTCCTTCCGTCGTGAAAAATACGTGCCAAACGGAGGCCCTGACGGAGGCGATGGCGGGAATGGCGGGAGCATTATTTTTGTAGTGGATGACGGCCTTAATACGCTGGCCGATTACCGTCATGTACAAAAATATCATGCCCGGGACGGCGAAAATGGCGGAAAGCGCAATTGCCGCGGCAAAAATGGAGCGGACCTGATTTTAAAAGTACCGGAAGGGACCGTCATCCGGGAGGCGGAAAGCGGAAAAGTCATTACGGATATGTCAGGAGAAAACCGGCATTTTGTCCTGCTTACAGGAGGCCGCGGCGGTAACGGCAATCAGCATTATGCCACCAGCACCATGCAGGCACCCAAATATGCACAACCAGGGCAGCCGGCCAGAGAGTTAGAACTTTTGATGGAGCTTAAGGTAATTGCGGATGTAGGACTGGTAGGATTTCCCAATGTAGGTAAGTCAACACTCCTTACAAAGGTTTCCAATGCACGGCCTAAAGTTGCCAATTACCATTTTACTACACTTAATCCCCATCTTGGAGTGGTGGATTTACCAGATGCCAAAGGTTTTGTTATTGCTGATATTCCGGGGCTTATCGAAGGAGCATCAGAGGGAATTGGGCTTGGGTTTGAATTTCTGCGCCATATCGAAAGAACGAAAGTGCTCATCCATATTGTGGATGCGGCAGGTACGGAAGGGCGTGACCCTGTAGAAGATATTTATGCCATTAATAAAGAACTTGAAGCCTACAATCCGGGGATTGCTTTACGGCCCCAGGTGATTGCTGCCAACAAGACGGATATGATTTTTACAGGTGAAGGGTCAAAAGACCCGATTTCCCGGCTTAAAAATGAATTTGAACCTAAAGGTGTCCCGGTATATTCGATTTCGGCTATTAGTGGAAAAGGGATTAGGGAGCTTCTTTATCATGTCAGAAATATGTTGGACAAGATTGATGATAAGCCGGTCTTGTTTGAACAGGAATTTTTTCCGGAATATATGTTATCTGCCGCAGAGGATCCATATACTGTTGTTTATGACGAAGAAAAAGAGGAATATGTTATAGAGGGTCCCAGAATTGAAAAAATGCTGGGGTATACAAATCTTGAATCAGAGAAAGGCTTTTCCTTTTTCCAGAATTTCCTAAAGAAAAATGGTATTTTAGATCAGCTTGAAGAGTTAGGTATACAAGAGGGAGATACGGTCAGAATGTACGGATTATCCTTTGATTACTATAAATAAAATTGCATGTATTATATTCTTATCAGGAGGCACCAATGACAAGCAAACAACGCGCATACTTAAAAAGTCTGGCTATGAACGTAGAACCAGTGTTTCAGATTGGAAAAGGCGGACTTGCTCCAGAATTGACTGAGTCGGTCGGCGAGTGTTTTAACACCAGAGAACTAATTAAGATTTCCGTTTTAAAAAACTGCATGGAGGATCCGGCGCAAATAGCCAGCGCTCTTGCAGACAGAACCCATTCCCAGGTAGTTCAGGTTATTGGAAGGAAAATTGTCTTATACAGGGAAAATAAAGATCATAAAAAAATTGAACTGCCTTAAAGGATATTAATTTGGCTTCCGGGAAGGAAATAAAGCAAATGAGTAAAAAAACCGGCATTATGGGAGGTACCTTTAATCCAATCCATAATGGGCATTTACTTTTGGCGGAAGAAGCCAGAGAGTTTTTAAACCTGGATGAAGTTATTTTTATGCCCAGTGGAAACTCTTATATGAAAAGTGCTGCTTCTATTTTAAAAGGTGAAATGCGCGCCCGTATGGTGGAGCTTGCCATTTCAGGAAATCCTTATTATCTTCTGTCACGGATGGAATTAGAGAGAAAAGGACCGACTTATACCTGTGATACATTAGTACAGCTCAAAAATAGTTATCCGGAAAATGAATTTTATTTTATTGCAGGGGCAGATACGCTTCTTACCCTGGAGGGCTGGAAGAACCCGGAGATGGTTCTGAAAAATTGCATAATGGCTGTAGCAGTGCGGGGAATGGGAGCGGAGAGTCGGCTAAGACAAAAAGCGGACAGTCTTATGCGCCGATATCAGGCGGATATTCGCCTTCTTCCGGTAAGATATGTGGATATCTCTTCTTCTGAGATCAGGCAAAGACGTATGGAGGGGCGTTCCATCCGCTATATGGTGCCCGAAAATGTATTTAATTATATTGTTCAAAATGATTTATTTTGTAACAGTTCAGCTTTGCGGTAAATGCAAAGTCCCGGGCTGAATAGTTGCTATTGGTGGCAGTACTGCGGCACAGCTTGCGGTATGCGGAGGTATAAATATGAAATTGACCGATACAAGAAAAATCATGAAGAAAATGGAAAAGGCACTGGATGCGAAGCGCTATGAGCATACCTTAGGGGTTGCCTATACAGCATCGTCCCTTGCAATGAGTAACGGAATAAACTTTGAAAAAGCGTTTGTGGCAGGGCTTTTGCACGACTGTGCCAAATGCATATCAAATGAAAAAAAGCTTGAAATTTGTAATAAACATAACATTGAGATTTCTGAAATAGAAAGAAAGAACTTATGCCTGCTTCACGCAAAGGTGGGAAGCTATATTGCCGCAAAACAGTTCTGTATCTCGGACAGAGATATTTTGAATGCAATTTTATTTCACACTACAGGAAGACCGGGCATGTCCCAGCTTGAGAAAATTATTTATATTGCGGATTATATTGAGCCCGGAAGAAAACATGCTCCTAATTTACCGAAAGTGAGAAAACTGGCCTTTCAGGATTTGGATGAAGCTCTCCTGAAAATACTGGAAGATACACTTGGATATCTTGGGAGTGTTGGTGGAACAATCGATCCTATGACAAAAAGGACCTATGATTATTATGAAGCATACATGCGAATTGAGAAAAGGCAGGAGGATTAAAATGGCAGATTTATCTACAGAAAAAATAAAAGAAATGGCAAAAATGTCAATAGCGGCACTGGAAGATAAAAAGGCAGAAGATATCAGAATAATTGATATCAGCGGTATATCTGTCCTTGCAGATTATTTCATTATTGCCAGCGGTAACAACAGAAATCAGATTCAGACACTTTGTGATGCAGTGGAAGAAAAACTAGGAAAGGCGGGACACCCTGTAAAGCAGATTGAAGGGTATGACAATGCCAATTGGGTGCTTCTTGATTTTAAGGATATTATTGTTCATATTTTTGACAAGGAAAACCGTCTTTTTTATGATCTTGAGAGAATATGGTGTGACGGCAAAACCATTTCACCCGGGGATTTATAAATTTCCCTGTATTCGGCCGGCAACAGGGCAGTATATGTAAAGGAATCAGGCGTTTGACGGCCTGCAGGAAATTATCTTTTGCCTGCATCCGGTTTGCTTAGCCATAAAGATACGCCTGATTCCGGCAAAGTCAAAACTGTTTAACAAAGATTACTGTTGTTCAGCAGTTTTTCTTGTACCTCCTGCATACATATAGAAGGTAATCAGATAAAGGCCGCAAATTCCGACCACAGCATAGACGATCCTGGACAGCCAGGACATATTGCCAAAGATGAAAGATACAAGGTCAAAGGAAAAAAATCCAATAAGCCCCCAGTTTACCGCCCCTATAATTGCAACAGTAAGTGCGATACAGTCCAAACATTTATTATTCATTTTAGCACCTCCAATAAATCTTCTTTTTTGTTTCATTTCATTTAACTTTAATTTTGAAGTCTTATAATTCAGGCTTTCTATTTTATTCTTTCCTTACAGTTTAAATATATGTGATACAAAAAATGTATAAATTGTATAATAATGAGAGAAAGATAAGGGAATATCTGCTTAAATTTGAAAAAAATGTTTAAAAAGTTGACAATAATTCATATTTGCGTTATGATTGCACGTAAAGTTAAAAGGTAACGGATTATCTTTTAGCTGCATAACGGACAAAGGCCTGTATTATTTTAGCAGACCAGCCGGATGCAAAAAATTTTCGAGGAGGAGTAATTTATGAAGAAAAAAGTGGTTAGTCTTTTACTTGCAGCATCCTTAGTAACAGCAATGCTTTCAGGCTGTGGGAACTCAGGCAGTTCCGATGCCGGCACTGAGAGTGCTGGCACAGAAGAGGAAGCCGATGATGCGCAGCAGACGCAGACAGATGCGTCAAATGCAGAAGAAGGAAGTGATGAAACGCCTGCCGAAGGCTCAGGCGAAACTTACAAGATTGGTGCTATTGGCCCTGCAACAGGCGGAGCAGCGGTTTACGGCATTGCCGTTCAAAACGGAGCTGATCTTGCGATCAAGGAGATCAATGAAGCCGGCGGCATCAATGGCAGCATGATTGAATATAACTTCCAGGATGATGAATGCGATAACGAAAAATCAGTTAATGCTTACAATACCCTGAAAGATTGGGGCATGCAGATTCTGGTAGGTTCTACCACCAGCGGATGTAGTATTGCAGTTTCAGCTGAGTCTGCAAATGATAATTTGTTCCAGTTAACCCCTTCAGGTTCTTCCGTAGACTGCATCAAGAATGACAATGTATTCCAGGTATGCTTTACAGACCCTAACCAGGGCGTTGGCGCAGCACAGTATATTGGTTCAAACGGCGTAGCTGAGAAAGTTGCTGTTATTTATGACAGCTCTGATGTATATTCCTCAGGTATTTATGAGAAGTTTGCAGGTGAAGCAGCAAATCAGCCTTTTGAAATTGTTTCCAGCGAAGCATTTACAGCTGATAATAAGACTGATTTTTCCGTACAGCTTCAGAAAGCAAAGGATGCCGGCGCAGAGCTTATTTTCCTTCCTATTTATTATACGGAAGCTTCTTTAATTTTAACACAGGCAAATGCTATGGGTTATGAGCCTGAATTCTTTGGATGTGACGGACTTGATGGTATCCTTAATGTAGAAAACTTTGATACAGCTTTGGCAGAAGGTGTTATGCTGCTTACACCTTTCGCAGCAGATGCTGAGGATGAAGCAACCAAATCCTTTGTAAGCGCTTATGAAGCAGCGTATGGCGATACACCGAATCAGTTTGCGGCAGATGCCTATGATGCAGTTTATATCATCAAGGCTGCAATTGAGCAAAGCGGTGCGGCACCGACTGACAGCGCTTCTGATATCTGTGATAAGTTAAAAGCTGCTATGACAGAAATTTCTGTTGACGGTCTTACCGGTGAGGCAATGTCCTGGGAAGCTGGCGGTGCGGTTAACAAGGCTCCTAAGGCTATGGAAATTGTAGACGGAAATTATTCTTTAATCCAGTAAGAAAACACAGGCTTGTCTGCCGTCTGGTAAATAAGCGAAAATACTCTATAAAGAAATGCACAAAGAGGGTTGCAGGTTTGCCAACCCTCTTTCTTTCATAAATAAGCTGACTTACGAAGCGTTTTACATAAACTGTAGACAAAAAATGTAACACAAACTTGTCAGCAGGCCATTATATCTGTTATACTAAGTTAATAAATTTTTAATCAAATATTTTATTTTACTTGCAGGAATGGGGGATCTATATGAGCTTTATATCCTATTTAATTAATGGAATCAGTTTGGGAAGCGTTTACGCTATCATAGCTCTGGGTTACACCATGGTATATGGTATCGCTAAAATGTTAAACTTTGCCCATGGAGATGTTATTATGGTGGGTGGATTTACCATATTTTTTGCAGTCAGTATGCAGGGGCTGCCTCCGGTGGCCGGAATTCTTCTGGCAGTGGTGCTGTGTACCCTGCTTGGCATAACGATTGAATACATTGCCTACAGGCCCTTACGCCAGGCTGCTTCATCCCTTGCCGTCCTTATCACGGCAATCGGGGTCAGCTATTTCCTTCAGAATATGGCACTTCTTATCTTTGGAGCCAATACAAAGGCATTTACTTCTGTGGTTACGGTTCCTGCAATCAAGCTGGCAGAAGGGCAGATTATGATTTCCGGTGAAACGATTGTGACCATTATTTCCTGTATTATAATTATGATTGGGCTTACCCTTTTTATCAATAAGACCAGAGCAGGGCAGGCTATGCTGGCTGTTTCCGAGGATAAGGGAGCTGCACAGCTTATGGGAATAAATGTAAATGGGACCATTTCTCTTACCTTTGCCATTGGTTCGGCCTTAGCTGCTATTGCGGGAATGCTTCTTTGTTCTGCCTATCCGTCCCTGACACCTTATACCGGCTCCATGCCTGGTATTAAAGCTTTTGTTGCAGCAGTTTTTGGTGGAATTGGTTCAATACCGGGAGCGCTGATTGGTGGAATTGTGCTCGGAATCATCGAAATACTGGGAAAGGCATATATTTCATCTCAAATGGCAGATGCCATTGTATTTCTGGTACTGATTGTAGTCCTTCTTGTGAAACCTACGGGTATTCTGGGCAAAAAAATTCAGGAAAAGGTTTAAGATGAAAAAGTAATGTCAGTCTCCGGTAAAAAAGACCGGCTGCGTAGGAGGTTAAAATGAAAGGACTTAAGCTGAATAAAAATGTCAAAGACAATCTAATTACTTATGGTATTGTCATTATTGCCTATGTAATTATGCAGATTATGATAAACACAGGACACATTTCCAGCCTTTTACAGGGACTTTTGGTTCCTTTATGTGTCTACGTAATCCTTGCAGTGTCCCTTAACCTGACTGTTGGAATTCTTGGAGAGCTCAGCCTTGGACATGCAGGTTTTATGTGTGTTGGCGCTTTTGCAGGAGCTTTTTTTTCAAGATATATGGAAGATGTAATTGAGGTAAGTCTTCTGCGCTTTGTGATAGCCATTATCATTGGCGCCATTTCAGCCGGAATTGTAGGTTTTTTAATTGGGATGCCTGTTTTGCGGCTGCGGGGAGATTATCTGGCCATTGTAACTCTTGCTTTTGGGGAAATTATTAAAAACATTATTAATGTATTGTATGTTGGAAAAGACAGCAGTGGTATTCATTTTTCCATGAAGGATTCTATGTCTCTTGGCCTTACAGAAGACGGAGACGTGATAATTAACGGCGCTCAGGGAATTACCGGCACACCAAAGGATGCAACTTTTACAATTGGAATTGTACTAATTATAATCACATTGGTTGTGGTTTTAAATTTAATCCATTCAAGAGATGGCCGTGCTATTATGTCAATTCGGGATAATTTAATTGCTGCAGAGTCAATTGGTATTAATATTACCAAATATAAGCTGATGGCATTTTCCATTTCTGCTGCGCTTGCCGGCATGGCGGGTGTACTGTACTCCCATAATTTAAGCAGTCTGATGGCCACGCCCAAAAACTTTGGTTATAACATGTCTATTATGATACTTGTATTTGTGGTTTTGGGCGGAATTGGGAATATAAGAGGATCCATAATTTCGGCAGTGATTTTAACACTGCTTCCAGAGCTCCTGAGAGGACTCAGCAACTACCGTATGCTGATTTATTCTGTTATATTAATTGTCATGATGCTATTTAACTGGAGCCCCAAGCTGATAAATCTGCGAAAGAAATATTCCTTGAGGCGGCTTTTTAAGAAAACCGGGGAGGTGCGGTAATATGGCGGCATTATTGGAAGTAAAAAATCTGGGCATTTCCTTTGGAGGCCTTCGGGCAGTAGATGACTTTGAGGTGACAATAAAAAAAGGGCAGCTTTACGGTCTTATCGGGCCAAACGGCGCAGGGAAAACTACGGTTTTTAATCTGCTTACAGGTGTGTATAAGCCAAGCGAAGGTATTATTACACTGGATGGCGTGAATATTACAGGATTAAAAACCATAGAGATTAATAAGGCAGGTATTGCAAGAACTTTCCAGAATATCAGATTATTTAAGGAACTTAGTGTAATTGACAATGTTAAAGCAGGACTTCATAATCACTACAAATATTCCACCTTTGAAGGAATTTTACGCCTGCCGGGTTTTTTTAAAATAGAAGAGGCCATGACCGAAAAGGCTATGGAGCTTCTAAAGGTTTTTGAACTTGAGAATGAGGCAGATTATCTGGCTGCAAACCTTCCTTATGGAAAGCAGCGTAAGCTTGAAATTGCCCGGGCGCTGGCCACAGACCCCAAACTGCTTTTACTGGATGAGCCTGCGGCCGGTATGAATCCTAATGAAACCATGGAGCTTATGAATACCATACGTTTTGTAAGGGACAACTTTGATATGACAATTCTTTTAATTGAACATGATATGAAGCTGGTTTCTGGTATCTGTGAGGAGCTTACAGTACTTAATTTCGGGCGTATACTGGCGCAGGGGGCAACCGGCACAGTGCTTAATGACCCTCAGGTTATCACGGCATATCTGGGTGAGTAGGCGGTTTGTTTGTTTTCTGAATTCTTATAGTATGCAGGAGGTATAGCTATGGCAATGCTTGAAATAAAGGATCTGGAAGTATATTATGGAATAATTCAGGCCATAAAGGGAGTGTCCTTTGAGGTAAATGAGGGAGAGGTTATTGCTCTGATTGGTGCAAATGGTGCCGGAAAGACAACCATTCTTCACACAATTACCGGGCTTTTGGAAGCCAAAAAAGGTTCCGTAACTTTTGACGGAAAGGAAATAACGAAAACACCTGCTCACAAAATAGTATCTATGGGCATGGCGCATGTACCGGAAGGGCGGCGTGTATTTGCAAATCTATCCGTTTTGCAGAATCTGAAAATGGGCGCATACACCCGGAAAGATAAAGATGAAATTGCAAGGAATCTTGAAACAGTATACAGGCGGTTTCCAAGATTGGAAGAGCGGCAGAACCAGCTTGCAGGTACTTTGAGCGGCGGTGAACAGCAGATGCTTGCCATGGGCAGGGCTCTTATGTCACAGCCCAGAATTATTCTGATGGATGAGCCTTCGATGGGGCTTTCGCCTATATTTGTCAATGAAATTTTTGACATTATCAAGGAAGTGAGTGCCGGTGGAACCACCGTACTTTTGGTAGAGCAGAACGCTAAAAAGGCGCTTTCCATTTCAAACCGTGCTTATGTGCTTGAGACCGGAAAGATTGTGCTGGAGGGCAAGGCTAATGACCTGCTCAATAACGATTCCATCAAAAAGGCTTATCTTGGGGAGTAAGCTGCTTTTAAACTGCTATGTATCGGCAGCTCAATTTTATGTTTTAAGAATATTGAATATGCCTGCATCTGAATTTAAGGGGCTGACAAAGGGGGTTCGAATATGAAGGAAAAAATCGTGATTACAATTGCCAGGCAATATGGCAGCGGCGGCCGCACCATAGGGAACATGCTTGCTGAGAAAATGGGAATTCATTTTTATGACAAAGAGCTTATGAAACTGGCTTCAGAAGACAGCGGTATTAACGAGGCTCTTTTTGCCAATGCAGATGAAAAGCTGAAAAGTACCAGACTTTTTAAGGTGGCGCACAGCATTTACCGTGGAGAGCTCATTCCGCCTGAAAGTGATGATTTCATATCTACTCAGAATCTGTTTAATTATCAGGCCAAAATTATCAAGCAGCTGGCCAGAGAAGAATCCTGCGTGATCGTAGGGCGCTGCGCAGATTTTATTCTGAAAGACTATGATAATGTGTTAAGTGTGTTTATTCATGCACCTCATGAGTATTGCATGGAGCAGGCAGCAAAAAAACACAGTATGCCTTCTAAGGAATTAGAGAAGTTCATTCTTAAAACAGATAAGCACAGGGCTGAATATTATGAATATTACACGGGCAGAGAATGGACAGACGCACGTAATTATGATTTATGTTTGAACAGCTCCAAATTGGGATTTGACCGGTGCGTAGATGAGATTATTACTTATATTAATGTACGTTTTAAGTAGTATTGCAAAATATATTTAAAAATCGCCTTTCTATTTGACATATTAGATGATAAATCCGCGTATCATGCCAAATAGAAAGGTAATTTTTTATTGGAATTTAATAACAGTTCAGCCATGCAGAATTGACGGTGAACTTTGGACATGGGAGCCTTGATCACTAAGGACAAATTGCACCGTTAATTTTATAGGGCAGAAGCCCAACATGAAATAAGTCACCAGCCAATTAGTGATATGATTGGCCAAAATGTATATTTCGGTGACTGATGAGTGGCAAGGCTGAACTGTGACGGAATTTGGTCTATTATTTATTACTGAAAAACACGGAAAACACCAAAAACCTTACCTAAAATCTGACAATCATCTACAATAATTGGATCCATCGTGTCATTTTCGGGCTGAAGACGAATATGCCCTTCTTCCTTATAAAAAGTCTTAACCGTAGCAGAATCGTCAATAAGGGCAACCACCATATCTCCATTGCTTGCCGTACTGCAGGCATTAACAAAAATTCTGTCTCCACTTAAAATACCCGCATTTATCATAGAATCTCCTTTCACATTTAAAATAAAGGACTCTCCATTAGGAACTAATTCTGCAGGAACAGGAAAATAGCTTTCTATATTCTCTTCAGCAAGAATAGGAGCACCGGCAGCAACCTGACCAATCACGGGAAGGCTGACCATCTCTGTGCGCATCATTTGAAAACTGTCATCACAGATCTCTATCGCCCTTGGCTTCGTAGGATCCCTTCTGATATATCCATTCTTCTCAAGGGTTTCTAAGTGGGAGTGGACAGAAGAAGTTGACCTTAAATTAACAGCTTCACAGATCTCCCTGACTGCAGGGGGATAACCCCGCTTTAAAATTTCATCTTTAATATAGTCTAAAATTTCCTGTTGTTTACTGCTGATTTTACCGTATCCCATAAAATTCCTCCTGCCTGCTGAATCTTGTTAAATAGCCTGCTGCTATAGTTATCTGCATATCTTTGTGATGTTGCCATTATGTTTACTGCATTTTTTAATTAACTAAAGTATAGCACAAAAATCCGCAAATGGCAAACATATATTCCAAATATTTGTTCGGTTTTTTCTCATAAACTATTGACAAAAGAATGTACGTTCGATATAATCAGCATAACAAAACAAACGTTCGCAACATATGTTTGCAACAAAAGTTTGCAGAGTTAATACTTGTAAATGAAATAATTCATATTTTTTATATCTTATTGAGATAAGCATAAATCAAAGGAGATTAAGGAAATGAGGACGGAAGATAACAGGAATAGCAGAGCTATAAGAAACCGAACAAGGAGAAGATGCCAGCTTCGCAGCCGGCTTATAATGTGTTTTCTTACCTTTATATTAGTTACTGTTTTTTCAGCTGCCTTTTTTGGCTTTAGAGCCAGGGCACAGGAAAATGACATGAAAAATGACGGAAAACAAGCGTATAAATATTATAAAAGTATTACGGTGGAAGCAGGAGATACACTCTGGCATTATGCACAGGAATATGGAGATCAGCATTATTACGAAGATTGTAATGCTTATATACAGGAAGTAAAAAACATCAATTCCCTGCAAAGCGATCAGATCACCACAGGCTGTCATCTGATTCTTCCTTATTATAGCTCATTATAGTATTATAGTGTGGGTCATTATTTATTTCTCTCGAAGCTGTACAGCTTTAGCGGCCATTCTGCGTCTGTTATCTTCAAGAGCCGCGTAATGCTTTCGGGTAGTATTTACATCCTTATGGCCAAGTACATCTGCAACCAGATAGATGTCGCCTGTTTCCTGATAAAGAGCGGTACCATAGGTACTGCGCAGCTTATGGGGCGTTATTTTCTTAAGCCCGGTGACATTTGAGGCATATTTTTTAACCAGATTTTCAACAGCCCGTACAGTAATCCGCCTGTTCTGCATGGAAAGAAACAGTGCATTTTCATGGCCTTCTAAGGGGAGCACATGGTATCTCTTTTCCAGATAATCACTTAGTGCCTCTGCAACTTCATCACCAAAGTATATTACTGTTTCATACCCGCCTTTTCTCCGTATTTTAATACCATTATTTTTAAAATCAATATCTCCAATATCCAAACCCACACATTCGGATACACGAATACCTGTTCCAAGTAATAGCGTAAGAAGCGCAATATCCCGCAGTTTGGTTTTATTATGGTATTTAAGCTGGTTTTTAGTCAGTTTCTCCCCATCTTCCACCTGATCCAGCAGGATAGCCACTTCATCAACATCTAAACGTATAATTTCTTTTTCGTGCTGTTTAGGGAGAGGAACAAGAGCCGCCGGATTAGTCTTAATCAGCTCCGCACAAAAATAGTAATTATAGAAACTTTTCAGGGCGGAGAGCTTTCTCTTTTTCCCTCTTTCATTGTTGGAATATTCTTTTCCATCTTTAATATAATATGTTATGTAATCAAGATATTCCTCTATATCTTCCCGGGTGATTTGGTCTAAAATAGACAATTGGAACTCTGTAATTTCCATACAGGAACAGGATTTGTTTTCCGTATGAATAAATTCAAAAAAGACCCTAAGATCATAAGCATACGCAAGTCTGGTTCTGGAAGATGTATATTCCTGTATGCCCCTGAAAAAATCCTTACAAAAAGAGGGGAGTGTACTTACAACCTCCCGCATCTTCATAGTATTTAAATTATTTTGAACATCATGGTAATTTTTACTGTTTTCCATTGCGACACCAGCCTTCCATTTTTCCGTTACAAATAGCGGTAAACATCCTTTCCTTTACCCCCGGATTCTCCTGATTTAATCCTTTGAGAAGATTTTTGATATATTCCCGCTTGGTATAACCGTCTGCAGGGCAGGGGCTTTTTACTACCGGAAGTCCCATTTTGTTAACAAATCCAATCACATCTGCTTCGTTCATATACATTAACGGTCTGATCACTGTTAGATCCATGCGATCCAGGTAAGTTACCGGGCTGAAGGTATGGAACCTTCCCTCATAAATTAAAGACATAAGCATGGTTTCCACCACATCATCCTTATGATGAGCATAAGCAACTTTATTGCATCCGGCAGCTTTAATAGCCTCATTTAATGCACCCTTTCGCATTTTGGCGCACAATGAGCAGGGATTAGATTCCCTGCGTTCCTGAAATATTATATTGGCAATATCAGTTTTTACAATAGTATAGGGTATATTAAGCTGACTGCAAAGTTCCTTTATTTTATCCAAATTTAAATTGCCAAATCCCAAATCAACGGTAACGGCCCGGATTTCATAAGACTTGGGGTAAAAACGCATAAGGCCGTGCAAGCCGTACAGAAGTGTAAGACTGTCCTTGCCTCCTGATATGCCTACCGCAATACGATCACCCGATTCTATCATATTATAGTCATCTACAGCCCGGCGTATATAGCTGAAAACTCTCTGTAAGTTCATAATCTTCCCCGCAAATTTTTCCCGCCAATCCTGTTCTCACAAAATGCGCAGTTTATGCAGCACATTCCTGAGCCATGAATAAGTAATAAACTGTTATTTATTTTATCATATTTTGCAGTTAATCCATAGTATCTTTTCAAAAAAAATGTTATACTCTATGATAATGGTTATTTTGTTATAAGGAGGAGAGGGCGCCGTTAATTTCCGGCAGTCCAAAAGCTATGAAAATAAAGTTCAATAAAAGATATCTACATATAGGTTTTACTGCCTTTGCAGTAGTTGCTGCATCAATCTGCTTTTATTATCTTGTATTTCATGGAGATCGCTTTTCAGCTCAGGTGAATGCATTTTTTAAGGTAATAAGCCCTGTAATGTATGGTATTATATTTGCATATCTCATGACTCCTATGGTCAATGGGATTGAAAGAAATTGTTTAATTCCGCTATTTGGCTGGAAAGGGAAAACCATCACAAATAAGCAGAAAAAATATATGAGAATGTTATCCATTCTTCTCACAATATTAATTGTTGGCTGTCTTATATATGGCTTCTTCTCTATATTGATACCTAATATTGTGAAGAGTATTAAAAGTATTTCTTATCAGTTTCCTTACTATGTACAGAATCTTTCCAGTTGGTCAACTGAATTTCTGGCCGATAATCCGGATATTGAAAAGATGGTGATTAGTTTCCTTGATACCTATTCTGAAGAGTTTACAAATTATCTGAACAACAGTATCGTCCCACAGATGGAAACCCTGTTAAAGCATGTTTCTTTAAGCCTTATCAGCGTTCTTAAGGTATTGTGGAATTTTATCATAGGTGTGGTTATTTCCATTTATGTATTGTTCAGCAAGGAGAATTTTGCGGGGCAGGCAAAAAAACTGATCTTTGCTTTGCTCAGCACCAAGACAGCCAATCAGTTTATTAAAGATGTCCGGTTTATAAGTGATACCTTTATTGGATTTATCGGCGGCAAAATTATTGATTCAATAATCATAGGATTTATCTGCTTTGCCGGTACCAGCATTTTGAATATGCCATACGCTTTACTGGTGAGTGTAATTGTTGGAGTGACAAATATAATTCCTTTCTTTGGGCCATATTTAGGAGCAATTCCCAGTGCAATACTTATTTTAATGGTAAATCCTTTAAAATGCCTCTATTTCATTTTATTTATACTGGTTTTGCAACAGGTGGACGGTAATTTAATTGGTCCTAAGATATTGGGGCAGTCAACAGGTCTCTCAGGCTTTTGGGTAATTTTCTCTATCACGGTATTCGGCGGTTTTATGGGGGTTTTTGGTATGATTATTGGCGTTCCCCTTTTTGCAGTATTCTACGCATTTTTGCGTCGATTTGCCAACCATCTTCTTAGGAAAAGAGGATTACCTGTAGAAACAAAAGAGTATTTGAATGTAGAATATATTAATGAAAATGCTGTATTTGTGCCTAAAGAAGATCTATCCAGGGACAGCAGAAAAAATGCTTTCTTTAATCTTGGTAAGGGAACAGAGGACAGTAATGCAAAAAAAACAAAAGATTCTAAAAAAGAAGGAGAGCAGCAGTAGTGAAATTTGTAATACAGAGAGTAAGCAAAGCAAGTGTATCTGTTGAAAAAAAAATAGTTGGTGAGATCCAAAACGGGTTTTTGGTTTTTATCGGAGTATGCGATACAGATACATATGAAATTGCAGACAAAATGGTTAGTAAACTGCTAAATTTAAGAATATTTTCAGACGAAAACGGAAAGACCAATTTAGATTTAAAAAAGGTGAATGGCGGGCTACTAATTATTTCACAATTTACTTTGTACGCGGACTGTCGTAAGGGAAACAGACCGTCTTTTACAAAAGCCGGAAATCCGGACTATGCCAATGAAATGTATGAATATATTCTGAAGAAATGTTCAGATGAGATCCCACATGTGGCACACGGCACTTTTGGAGAACATATGGAGGTTTCACTAATAAATGATGGACCATTTACGGTTATACTTGATTCTGATGAGATATGTAAATGAATACCCCCGCTCCAAGCATAGAGGCATGACCCTTGCGGCATTCGTCAAACGTCTGCAGACATGTCCGCAGACTCATATCAATGAAAGGTGATAAAGGTGATAGATGAAGCTGATAATCATAAGCATATTTGTTTTTTTAGTTATTATGTATGTATATACTTATAAAAGATATAAAAAAATCAAAAAAAACAATGTCAGTACCGTTGAGGAATTTAGAAAAAAATATTTAAAAAAAGAGCTTCCGGATGCTCAGGATACAAATAAAGCCAATAATTATATTACCAAATATAATAGTTCTGTAGATTATATAGAAAAAAATACATTTATAAGAGAAGCTTCTGATTCCAAAGCGGAAAATGATTTATTTTAAACTTAAAATGGTAGGAGGTAGCGTATTACGAACAGAGAAAACCAGAATCTGAATTTAAATTTAATTAGATCATTTGCAGCATGGATGGTTCTGTCTGTACATGTAACCCAACGAACAGGGATAGATTTTAGTGTTGGAGCATATGGAGTACAATTGTTTTTCATCCTTAGCGGATATCTTGCCTTTTATTCATTCGCAAACAAAAATTATTCAGCTATTGAATATTATAAAAAAAGAGCAGTAAGAATACTTCCTACTTATTGGTTTTGTTTAATATTAGTCTATTTACAAGATATTGTTTGGGGAATATTTATTAATAAACTATCTATACAGGAGATTTTTACAAGTCAGTGCAGTCCAAGGTTTCTAAGATATTTTTTTGGATTACAATGCATTATACCATCAGATAATTGGGATTTATGGAATAATCATAATGCTCTCTGGACTATGAGTTCCTTTATTGCATTTTATATAATTACTCCTTTTTTATATAAGGTTTTAAATAAGTTATATACAAGTTTTATCTGTACCGTGATTTTTTTGGTCGGGAGGCCATTTTTAATCAAAGCAATTCAGTTATGGCTAATTGATTATCCGGCTGAGGCACACATAGAATGGTTTTCCACTAATAATCCAATATCTGAACTGTATTGTTTTTTATTAGGCTGCACTTTATTTTTGGCAATAAAAGAAGAAAAGCAAAATACTTACATTTTTATAATAACCATTCTTTTAATTGTTACACGTTTTGAATGGTATCCATTTGAATTCATTTTCGTTATATTTATTTATATTGCAATAGCCATGCCGCCTTTAACTCACAGCAATATAGTTAGCAAATTTATCTCTATAATAAGTAATGGAAGTTTTGCGTTATATTTGATTCACCCAATTGTACTAATTATCGCTTCAGATATCTGGCAAAAATGCGGCATACACAATAAGTGGATTTACACTTTATATTTATATTTTTTCTGCATAAGCGTATCATATTGTATTTATTATTTGGGAATTATAAAGATAGAAAACTATATACAGCAAAAGGTGTATAATAAACACCAAACTTACAGTTAATATGCAATTTGGAAAACTATGGCTTGTAACTATTCGTTAAACTTGTGTTTTGCGAATAGTTACAAGCCGCACTTTTATAACAAACATAATGCCCAATAATCACCCTGACACTCCCGCCTTGGCAGGCGTATAAATTCAGGATGTGTGAAATATATGGCAAGCTAAAATAATTAATTTTTGATATAATATAAAAATTAAATAACACGCAAAATATCTTTTATTTGAGAGAAAAACAAATGTAATGTTAAAACACAAGATAATTATTTTCGTTCAATGTAGCAAAACACCTCGATTATTGATAATAAATAATCGAGGTATCGTTAATAATCACATGGTAACATTTGATATTAAAAAAATATACATAAATTAACCGATATAAATAACAAAAGTTCTTTATTAATAATAAAATAATTTCTTGTTTTTAAAGAAAAATATCGCAAATAACATATCATATATTACAATTCAGGCATTTTTTGTCTCAAAATCTTCAATATATTGTGTTAAAAGCTTTACTGTGCCATCCACGCCAAGAATACTGCTATTGATACATAAATCGTAGCTGTCAGCACGCCCCCACTTTTTGGAAGAATAATAGTTATAATAGCTTTGGCGCTGTTTGTCTTTCTTAATGCACATATCCTTTGCTTTTACAGCATCCAAATCATATTTTTTCATAATTCTTTTTGTTTTGCATTCCTCATTGCCATAGATAAAGATGTGCACGCAGTTTTTCATATCACTTAACGCATAGTCCGCACAGCGGCCTACGATAACACAGGGCTCCTCTTTGGCAATTTTCTTGATGGTATCAAATTGAGCTAAAAAAACCTTATGGCTGATTGGCATATCTACAAAGTGTGACGCGTTATATCCGAAAGAATAAGTATCCATAACCAGATTATAAAGAAATGAATTAGTGGGTCTTTCATCATGATTTTCAAGCATTTCTTCACAGAAACCACTCTCTTTTGCAGCTCTGCTTAAAAGCTCATTATCATAGCATTTAATGCCAAAATATTCTGCTACTTTTTCTCCGATTTCACGGCCTCCGGAGCCAAATTGACGGCCAATTGTGATTACAGTATTCATACACAAACCTCCTATCTATAATGCGTTCGGCTCCCACTGCTTCATGGAAGTTTAACGGACGCATCCTTAATAAATTTATTATACACAAAATACAACAGAAATTCAATCTATTGTCTGAAAATTTTCAATGATTCAATTTTTACTTATCAATGCATTTTAATCAATAATTCCTGAAAGTACCGGGGTAATGGAGCATCTGTCTCTATATATTCCCCGGTTTCCGGGTGGGAAAATCCTAAAACTTTGGCATGGAGCGTTTGGCCTTCCAGATGAAAAGGACAGCTTTTAGGGCCATAAACAACATCTCCCACCAGCGGATGGCCCAGATAAGCCATATGGACACGTATCTGGTGTGTACGGCCCGTCTCCAGCCTGCATTCTATATAAGAATAGCTGCCAAGGTATTTTAAGACCTTGTAATGGGTAATGGCCTCTTTGCCGCCATTTTGAAGCACAGACATGCGTTTTCGGTCTGTTGGATGTCTGCCAATCATGGTGTGTACAGTTCCTTCATCTTCTTTTAGTATCCCATGTACAATGGCATGATACATTCTTACGATGGTGTGCTGCTTTAATTGTCCGGCGATACAGGCGTGTGCCCTGTCATTTTTACAGGCTATAACCGAACCGGTAGTGTCTTTGTCAATCCGGTGCACAATACCAGGCCTTAAAATACCGTTAATACCGCTTAATTCGCCTCTGCAGTGGAATAAAAGAGCGTTTACAAGCGTTCCGGTATAGTGTCCCGGGGCAGGATGTACCACCATGCCTTTGGGCTTATTTACTACAATTACAGACCTGTCCTCATACAAAATATCAAGCGGGATATTTTCCGGCGTAATATTGGGAATGCTGACCGGTGGAAGAATAAGCTCTATTTGATCATCTGTTCTGACACGATAGCCGGGCTTTTTTTGCTTTCCATTTACAGTGATATTGCCGCCATTAAGAAGCTTTTGAAGATAAGAACGGGACAAACCCTCCATCAGAGCGCCCAAACATTTATCCAGCCGCTCATCCTCTGACTCCTCTGTTATGACAAAATAGAATTTATTACAATCTTCGTTCATCATTTATTAATTTTCCTGATTTTAAAAAGTCAAAATCATTTTCCTTATAGACAAAAAGCACCTGAAAGATCATAACTGCGGTAGAAAATGTGACATACATGTCTGCCACATTAAAAATAGGGAAATTAATTAGTGCAATATAAATAAAATCCACTACATAATCAAAGCGCAGCCTGTCAATCATATTTCCCACTGCCCCGCCTGCAATCATGATTAATAAAACATGAAGCCTGGTATATTTTTTTTCATCCGGTGATTTAAAAAGGACATAAACAATCACACACAAAAAAGCCGATGCAACAATGATGAAAAAGAATTTTTGATTTTGCAGCATGCCAAAAGCAGCGCCGCGGTTTTCCAGGTAATTAAATTCAAGTACACCGTCAATAATACTGAAGGCCGGCTGTGCTTTCAGCTTTAATACCGCTATATACTTGGTAAATTGATCCACTAAAACAAGTAAAATCAGAAAGAACAAATCGAAAATGAGTAATTTTAATTTATGTCTGCTCATATTTCTACTCTCCATCCTCCACATAATGTATTTCAGAAAGAGCATTCAGGATGTCCTCATCAGAAACATTTCTGTCAATCACAGCCTTACCTACCTTTTTTAAGAGAATAAACTTAATGCTGCCGTTCTCCATTTTTTTATCGGATTTTGTAAGTTTTAGTATTTCCTGTGGATCTATATCCTCAATGGAAATCGGCAGGTTAAAAGGAACAAACATATCCCGTATCTCGTAGTATTCCTCCATAGAGAGCCATGAATGTTTCCATGAAATAAAGGCAGCCGCAACCGCTCCAAGAGCCACACACTCACCATGCGTCAAGGTGAAATTTTTGCTTTTCTCAATGGCATGACCAATAGTGTGGCCAAAGTTTAAAAGCGCCCTCTCCCCTTTTTCGGTGGGATCTTTTTCAACCACAAGCTTCTTGATTTTGCAACTTCTCTCCACCATCTCCTGCATTATATCCACATTCCGGTCACAGATTTCATACATGTTCTCAAGGAGCCACTCATAAAAAATACCGTCTTTAATCAGCCCGTGCTTCATAATTTCAGCAAATCCGCTATAAAACTGACGTCCATCTAACGTTTTCAGGACACTTACATTCATATAAACAAGCTTAGGCATATAAAAGGCTCCAACCATATTTTTGTAGCCGTCAAAATCAACCCCTGTTTTCCCGCCAATGCTGGAATCAGCCTGGGCGAGCAGTGTTGTGGGAATCTGTACAAAATCAATTCCTCTTAAATAGGTAGCTGCCACAAAGCCGGTGATATCGCCAACTACCCCGCCGCCTAAGGCAAGCAGAAGATCTTTCCTGTCAAACTTTTTTTCTATAAGGAAGGTATAGATATCCTTTACGGTTGACAGTGTCTTGTTCTCCTCTCCTGCCGGGAAGGAAAATAACGCCTTTTCTTTGCATTCACCTTCCAAAAGATCCATAATCTGATCGCCGTATAAGGAGGCAACATGGGAGTCTGTCACAACACATACTCTCCTGCTTTCTATTTCCAATCCCTTTAATTCATGAATCAGTCTCTGAAAATCAGCTGAAAATACAATATCATAACAAGGTTTTTTATTATATAAAATATTTAGTCTGCTATCCATTCATCTACCTCTTTCACTTATTCTTTTGCTGCCACGCTTCGGTATCCGGCTTATTTAGTAAAAAAAGCTTCCCGCTAAGGCAGGAAGCTTTAAGCTTTACAATCCATTATTGATTGGCACATCAAAGGAGCCTGATAAAATTTCCTGAAAATCGCCTGATATATCCACGATAGCTGGCGTGATAATAAATATGTAATTGGAAATTTTCTGCAGATTGCCACTGATGGCAAAACAAGAACCTGATGTAAAATCAATAATCCGCTGTGCGATATCTACATCCAGCCCCTCTAAATTAAGGACTACGGTTCTGTTAGCGAGCAGGGTTTCGGTAATCTCTCTGGCATCCTCAATGGAAGTAGGTTTAATCACACATACCTCCATACCGTTTCCGGTCTTGCGGGTCTGGCGCATTGGAGTAACCTTGGGGGTTGCTTTCTTGATCGGTTTTTCTTCCTCGTATACAGGTTCCTCTTTCATGACAGGCACCTTTTTATTTTTTTCCTCTACGATAGTATCTTCATAATATTCATCATCATAGAAATCGTCATCATCCTCGTTTAGCTTCATGTAATTGAGAAATTTATCCATTACACTCATATAATACCTCATTCCTGCCACCAACATATATATAATACATTTTGGTGAGCACAGATTTATTATATAAAAGGTTATTGTCTGCCTTTTATACTAGATATCCTGAAAGGGATAGTGCCTTTCCCCAAAGATACCTGTCCCAACACGGACATGCGTGGCACCCTCCTCTATGGCAGTCAGGTAATCACCTGTCATACCCATTGACAGGACATTCATATTAACATTATCAATGTTTTTCTGTTTTATGTCAACAGATAATTGCTTAAGCAGCGTAAAATAATGTCGATTTTCTTCCGGATCCTCTACATAAGGGGCAATTGCCATAAGTCCTTGTATGTGAATATTGGGGAGTAGTGCGGCCCCGTGTATTAATTTCTCCGCATCTGATAAAGCAACGCCGTATTTGCTTTCTTCATTGGCAATGTTTACCTCAATAAGTATAGAAACTTCCAGCTGTTTTTTCACGGCTTCTCGGCTAATTTCCTCCGCAAGTTTTAGCGAATCCACACTATGGATTAATGCGGCCTTTCCCACTACATATTTTACTTTATTTCTCTGTAAATGGCCAATCATATGCCACTGGATGTCCTTTGGCATCTCTTCATACTTTTGGGACAGCTCCTGTACCTTGTTTTCACCGAACTGCCTGCATCCATGTCTGTAAGCCTCCATAAGCATGGAGACAGGTTTGGTTTTGCTGACGGCAATCAGCGTCACATCTGCTTTATCCCGTCCTGCCCTCTCACATGCTTTTGCAATATTCCGGCTGACCAAATCAAGGTTTTTACTGATAAAGCCATGCTCTTTTTCCGTATTAGATATCTCAGGCTTTTTTAATTCCTCCACAGCATTTCCTCCCTATTAAAAACTGTATGTCCCCCATCGAACTTCCAGGAATTCTCCCCTGCGGTATAAGCAATGAATAGACCTTCCATAATGAGGTATATGCTCTACGCTCCTGCCAGTGCTTAATAAATGAACTCATCATCTACTACGGTACTTGCGTCTAATACAATATAGTCATATACATTAAGTCCATATTGGGTGTTGGACTTAACAATAGAATATTCATCATTTTTGTATAAAACATTGATCTGCTTAAAATCCGCGTATCCTTTGTTGATATTGTACACGCCCGTAAGGCTTCCACGCTTGCTCAAAGCCTCTTTTTCACTTGTTTCCGGCTTGATAATATAATCTCCAACCCGAAGGACCATATCATCCAGATAATATTCTGTCTCTGTTTCTCCGTATATGGTAGTTTCAACAAACTCAGTGGTGGCGGTGCCATCCTCGCCATAAGCTTCACGCATTACGCCGTAGCCGTAATTATTGCCACCCTGGGTGACATATTCTTTAGGAACAATAAAAAATTCTTTTTCCACAATGGCAGAATTGGGAATTTTCAGGCCGGTTTCCTCCTCTAAAATAAGCTCAATATCAATAAAACGGTCCGTACAGAAAGTTACCATGGAATTGGTAAACGTGAGCTTCACAAAGATTTCCCCTGTTGCATTTGTGTAGGAAGAAACCTCTCCCCATGAGGTATCCTGATTTTTTAAAAACTTTACCTTGACGAATTCCGCCTTTAATAGCTCGTCCGCTTTTTCCTGATCGGTTTGTATCACAATAGACCAATCTTCATTGGTTGATATTTTGTATACGGGCTGCCCGGCTTCTACCAGTTCATTACTGATCAGCTGTGTTTTTTCATAATTTTTCGTATCAAATAATTCGGATGTAAACTCTTCTAAAGTAAGATTTTCATATCCGTCCACCGAATAAATTAAGATCCCGGTAGCCGGAGCATTACAGAAAGAAATCAGTTCTGATAAACCGGAACTGTTTATTTTATCAACATTTTCCAAAATGTTGGCATTGGCAAGCTTTAGTACGGTTCCTTTCACATTATATTTGAAATCATAAACAGAAGAAAAATATTCAGGGTCAAAGCTGTTTCTGAAGCCGAGAATTTCTGTCCTTAATTCATTTAAATCTCTGGTGGTCAGTGTAGTGCTGTCCGTTTCCGTGCTGATATAATCTGCCAGTCTTCCGGACTCATCCAGCGTATAGACCAGATTGCCTACACCAACGCGCTCCCCCTCCCGGGCATAATAGTTCACATATCCCGCCTCCTGTGCATTGACAATTTCTTCATCCCTGAGTGCAATCCCTTTATAGATATTGTTGGAAGAAAGTGCACCCATTTTTACCTGGTGTCCCTCTATGTGCTTTTGGGTAAAGTACATAAAGACGCAGATAATGATGTACACAAAAATGACCACAAAAATGACCACACCAATATTAATGCGAAAAGGTCGCCCGTCTCTTATGTTTATGACCTTATTATTTCTACTATTTTCCAATAAAGACTCCTTTTTGAACGAATTTTTGAACGAATAATTCATCGTGCAGCCAGCACAACGCTTTCACGGCATATTTCCGCTGCACAGACCTGTACACAGAAAAATCCCCCGGAAACTTCCGGGGGTATGTAATTTATAAAGAAACAGCTACTTTATCTTTAATTGAAGCGGGAATATCTGCTTCATCCAGTGAAACACTTATATAAAAGTTTATCTTGAATGCTTCGCCTAATTTATCTAACTTTTGAATGACAGGCTCTATATTACTGCCCTCCTGTTCCAGGTGTGCTATCTTTAAGAAGTTGTCAACGTACACCTGCTCTAAATCATGATCCTGTGAAATAATGCCGCTGATAAAACCAACAAATTCATCTGAATCGGAGAGCAAATAGGATGATACATCTATCAGCCTGATCTTATTATTCAGCTCATACATATGCTTCGTGCTTTTGTCCAGATACACGATATTGCCGGATGCGCTCTGTACCTGCCCATTTACCTGATCTAACAAATGCTTGGTCTTGCCTTTTCCTTTATTTCCAACTATTAATTGAACCATTGGTAATACCTCCTGAAGTATATTGGCTTGCATATAAACCTGGGTCATAGAAACTTAGATTATGCATAAATTAATTATAAGTGATTACAATGTAAAAAACAACTGTTAATTGTGAAACAAAACTTGTTTTTCTATTTGTTTTTCTATTTATTTATCTCCTCTAATAAATCTGTCATCTGGGAATAGAGAAAGTCTCCTCCGTCAGCCCGCATAATAACAGAAATATAAGGATTGCTCGCAGCATCCCGGGATAAAAGGATAAGGCAATGGCCCGCTGCATTTGTAGTGCCGGTTTTTCCTCCTATTATTGTAATGCCCCCCGGTATTTCCGCAGTCCCCTGCATATAGCGGTTGGTGCTCGATACCGAAACTTCCCTGGAAGCCCCATTTTTGTCCGTATAAACGGTGGTATAAGAATCCATCTGGATGATTTCCGTAAATGCGGAATAATTAATTGCGGCATTCATAATCAGATACATATCATAGACAGTGGTATAATGATCCTCATCAGGAAGACCATGGGGATTGACAAAATGAGTGTTGGTGGCGCCAAGCGCCAGCGCTTCCTGGTTCATCATATCCGCAAAAGCTTCCACAGATCCCGCAACCCCCTCTGCTATCATTACGGCCGCATCATTGGCAGAGTTAATAAGCAGCAGATGCAGCGCCTGATCCAGAGTCATCTGATCCCCTTCTTTGATACCGCAGACCTGGGCACCCGCTTCCAAATTTCTTACATTTGCAGTAGCCGTAAGCATCAGATCACCGGAGCTGTGTTTTAAGGCTACCAGCGTGGTCATTACCTTTGTAAGACTGGCCGGGTACAGCTTTTCATGGGCATTTTTTGCATAAATGGTGTTGCGCCCATTAATATCAAAAAGCCCTGCTCCTTCAGCATTTGACATATCAACATCTGAAGATCCCGTATTGGAATTTACAACACAAAGCTCACTGGCAAAAGGAATCGCTGTTCCCCTCTCCTGCTCTAAATTAACCACCCGGAAACTGCTCACTTCACTGTCAGCGGTATAGGGCATGGAATACCCTGCCTGACTGCAACCGACAGTGCAAAATGGGATAAGTAAGAAAAGGATGCAGGATAATTTTTTTAACATAAGGATGGCTGGCGAAGCCTGACATCTGTTGTTTAGCATAAGGATGGCTGGCGAAGCCTGACATCTGTTGTTTAGCATAAGGATGGCTGGCGAAGCCTGACATCCGTTGTTTTTAACCCTGGTATTTCTATCTGTACATTTCACGCCACTCTAAATCTCCTCTGTCAAGGGACTTGATTAACAGCTCTGCTGTGGCAAGGTTGGTTGCCATTGGAATATTATACATATCACAGAGCTTTACAACATTATTTACATCCGGCTCGCTTGTTTTTGATGTCAGCGGATCACGCAAAAAGATTACCAAATCCACTTGATTGTGTTCGATCTGGGCACCTATCTGCTGCTCCCCTCCAAGGTGTCCTGCAAGAAACTTGTGGATACTTAAATTTGTAACCTCCTCAACAAGCCTGCCGGTGGTGCCTGTTGCGTACAGTTCATGCTTACTTAAGATCCCCCTGTAAGCAATACAAAAATTCTGCATGAGCTTCTTTTTAGCATCATGCGCTATCAATGCTATATTCATTTATACACCCCTCCTGACGCATTCATATAGCTTAACCCTTATATTTGTGTATACTAATTTTTATTATACATCATTTTTGCTGGCATTGTAACCCCACATTTAAAACAAATCCTATTCCTATAAAGGAACTTACCAAAGAGGTAAGCCCGTAGCTGACAAAAGGAAGGGGCAGTCCGGTATTCGGAAGCAGATAAGTGACCACACCGATATTAATAAAGGCCTGAAAACCTATCATCGCCCCAATTCCCGCAGCAATAATTGTTCCCGCCGTATCCCTGGCCCGCCATGCAACCATCATGCATTCTATGCTGATTAAAAGTACAAGTATAATCACTGCGCAGGCGCCCACAAAACCAAATTCCTCCCCAATTACGGCAAAAATAAAGTCCGTCTGCTGTTCCGCAATAAAATCCGCATTTTTAACGGAGCTTATTTCATTATTTTTATAGCCTTTTCCTGTCAATTGTCCGGAGCCGATGGCCATGACGGAATACTCCTGCTGGTACCCCAAAGAGTTGGAAAACTCCTCTTTGTTAAAAAAAGAAATGATCCTGTTGAGCTGATACATATGCTCCTCATTTATAATTTTCTGATCCGGCTGCATGATCAGATACATAAATATGACAAAGGCAGGGATCCCCACTGCCAGCACGCCGGCTATGACTTTCCAGCTTATTCCGCCTGTAAACATAATGACGCAGAAAATAAGGCAGATCACAATAGTGGTGGATAAATCCGGCTGCATGTAGACAAGAACCGCGGGCAGTGCAAACAAAACGCAGCACATTCCGATATACTGAAATGTGTTAAGTTTTTCTTTGTGTTTGTTAATAAACTGGGCAAAAAATAAAATGATAAATATTTTTGCAAGCTCGGAAGGCTGGAACCGGATGCCGGCTATGGTAACCCATCTCTGGGCGCCTCCGGCATCTTTACCCACCAAAATAACCATAACAAGCAGAGCCAAATTCACAAGGTACATAATCCAATACAGATTTAAAAGTACGGAATAGTCAAACAGCGAAATTACCAGCATCAGGAACACGCCAAAGGCAAATCCCGCTATCTGCCTTGTCTGAAGCGTTGGTTCGGCGCTGCCTACGGCCACAATCCCTATTACTGCAAGAGTTATTGTAAGTATTGCCAGCTTAAAATCATAATAACGTATTTTATACTGTCTGAGCATTCTTCCATTCACCTTCCGTTAAGCCCAAAAGGGCTGTCAGTTAATATTCTTATGTAAATCCAAAATTGGAATATTGGCATATAAAGTAGGTGTTTTATCCCGCCCCTTACTGTCCGTTTTACTGATTTGGATTTCCATGCTTTCCGCATCAATTTTCATATATTTTGAAATAACTTTGGCTATATCAGTCTTTATCATTTCCATCATTTCCGGAGAGCAGTTGACTCTGTCGGAAATAAGTAATATTTTTAAGCGGTCTTTTGCTACTTCTCTGGATTTTCTCCTGATAAAAAAATTTTTGATTCTCATATGCCACCTCCTAATTTTTGTGGAAAATACCCGAAACTCTGGTCCAGAAAGAAACGCCTTTTTCGAATTCCATAAATGGAATTTCCTTCCCTGTTACCCGATAGCATATATTTTGATATGCTTTTCCGGCCAGTGTACCATTTCCCACAAGAGGTTCGCCCTGGTTCGTTGCAATCACAACATTTTCATCATCCGGCACAATACCAATAAGTCCTATTGCCAGAATGTCAACAACATCCGCAGCACTCATCATATCGCCGCGTTTTACCATTTCGTATTTTAATCTGTTAATAATCAAATCAATTTTACTGAAATTGTTAGCCTCCAAAATACCAATAATACGGTCGGCATCCCTGATAGCTGATACCTCCGGGGTAGTTACCACCAGAGCTCTGTCAGCGCCGGCTATGGCATTTTTGAAGCCCTGTTCAATACCGGCCGGACAATCCAGTATAATATAGTCAAACTGCTCTCGCAGCTGATTTACCATAAGAACCATCTGCTCCGGATTTACCGCTGTTTTATCCTTTGTCTGGGCTGATGGCATAAGATAAAGGTTAGGGTGACGCTTGTCCTTAATAAGCGCCTGTTTTATTCGGCACTTACCCTCCACCACATCCACCAGGTTGTATACAATCCTGTTTTCCAATCCCATAACCACATCCAGGTTACGCAGACCGATATCCGTATCGATAAGCACAACTCTCTTACCCATTGCTGCAAGACCTGTTCCTACGTTTGCAGATGTGGTGGTCTTACCCACACCGCCTTTCCCTGATGTGACGACAATTACTTCACTCATACTTACCTCCATTTCACCGCGCGGACAGCTCCTCCATAACAGATGCCGCACTTTACGGTGCACTTTTATGTTGATAAAATAATTAATCGTCCCCTGAGAAATCTGCCTGGAAATACCTTCTATATTGGCAGCTCACTCAGTAATTCTTTTGTAAGAGGATCCATTACAACTTCTTTATCTTTTATGTATGCAATTTTCGGCTGTACCTTAGGCCGTATGGGCCATTTTGAAGATTTACCTTTTGCTCTGTATTTGAAATCACCAATTTTTAGCCTTTCAGGTGACATTTCAAGCGCAACTACATATCTGTTTCCATTTCCTCCCTCACCGGCATAAGCTTTTCCATACAGGCCGCCAAGAATAATGATATCACCGGTGGAGATAATGGTTGCCCCCGGATACACATCCCCTAAAACCACAATGCTGGATTCTGTCTCAAGCACCTGTCCGTTTTTTAAGGTTCCCCGGTAGAACTGTCCTCCACTGCTAATGCCTGTCTCATCAAAAAAATCAGTCTGCTTAAGAGCCCTTATAAAATTCTGGTTTGCCTCTTCATCTTCGCTTACAAGGCATATAATATGAAGCTGGGAGTTTTCGGAAATGGCATTTAAGATTTCTTCCTCCTCTTCTTCCGTCAGATTTCTCCCTTTAATGGAAAGGGCCATCTTTGCATCTTTGAAAAAGCTGTTTGATTCCCGGAATTTATCTACAATATCCGTAAGCAGCTCATCAAAATCAATCTCCGGATTTAGGTGTAGCACAATTCCATTTGGAAAGCTTTTAATGATAACCGAGTTTTTCAAATTGACTCATCTCCTTTCCCTCTGGCTAATCGGTAACGGCTGTGCTGCCGGCCATCTGTGATGCGGTTCCTGTAATGATTTCTTCCTCACTTGCCAAATCAAAGTAATACCGGAGGACTTCTTTGGTAGTTCTTGCAGCATAACTCGATGTATAACCGTAAGCAATCCTTGTGGCTATAGCAATTTCAGGTTCTTCGTAAGGGGCATAACAGACAAATAATGCGTGGTTTGCCCGGTTTTGATTTTCCTCCGCCGTACCGGTTTTTCCAGCCACCTGAATAGACATATCCTTAAAATAAGCATTGTTTTCTATCATTTGACGCATACCTGTATGAATGGCATCCCAGTAAGCAGGCTCCATATCAATAGTATTTCTCACCTCTGCACTGTTGTCTCTGATCAGGCTGCCGCTTCGGTCTGTTATCCGGTCAACCAGCGTCAGGTTATAGCAGGTGCCGCTGTTAGCCACCGCAGTCACATATCTCACAAGCCCTACGGTGGAATAGCTGTTGTTGTCCTGTCCGATTGCTGCACGGACTGCATCATCTGTAGCCAGCTGGGGCACAGTCTCCTCAATTTCAATACCGGATGTTTCCGTAAGTCCATACATATCCGCATAAGTCTCCAGCTTTTTAAGGGCAGTGTCAGAAGAATAATTATCTCCCGTAAGGCCGAGACGATATCCCAGTTCATAAAAAAACAGGTTACAGGAATGTCTGATGCCCCCGGTTACATTTAAAGAGCCATGACTGCCTCTTGGATAAATCCAGCAGGTTGGCGGAGGCTTAATTTTATCAAAAATCCCTGTACAGGTAAAGGTGGTAAAAGGAGTAATAATGCCCTCCATAAGTCCTGCCGTGGAGGAAACCATCTTAAAGGTTGATCCGGGTGCGGTCATCTGCCTTGTGGCGTAGTTAATAAGCGGGGTAGACAGGTCGTTTAAAAGCTGTGAGTAATATTCTGCATTTACGCCATTGGCCATCTTATTATTATCGTAGCCGGGGTAAGAAACAAGAGCCAGCACATCACCGGTCTTTACGTCCGTAATGACCATGGAGGCCGAGTGGGGGTCAAGAGCCAGCTGGGCAGGGGTGATGTCCAGATTTTGGATACGGTTCATCATAAAGGTATAAGCGCTCTCCGCTCCCCGCTCAAATTGATCCAGCTCTTCAGGCGGGACCTCCACCAGCTCCTGCTCCAGCAGGATCCGGCAGATCTGCATACCGGATATCACATCATTTTTGATCATAAAACGGTATATTTTTTTTGTAAACTCAAGGTCACCTTCTAATTGATCGAAGATATAATCCACGATTCCGGTATATATTTTCTCAGAATCGGAATACTGGCTTCCAAGTTTTAGCCTGGTTACATCAATCCAGTTCATGGCAATGCAGTAGTTTAAGTATTCGTTTAAGCTGATCACCTCATCTTTGGTCCAGGCGATGTAAGTTTCATCCTCCGTATCCACCCGCTCCCGAACAATAATACCATTGTCATAGAGCATTTCGGCAATATAGCTTTCATATACCTGGTATTCCATGGGAAGCTGGTCGTAAACGGTAAGCGTTTCCATAAGCTCTGTGCGCAAACTCTCAAAAACGCCTGCTTTTCGCTCTAAATAACTGTTATATACCGCCCTTTCGTTTTCGCCTGCATCTGTCTGACTGAAATGCTCCGTGTTTATCACATTGTTATTGATCAGTGCAAAATAAACATCATAAATTGGAATCTTGATCTTACTGCTGCTTACATCACCCGTATTAAATTCTTTGGCATTTATGATATTGGTATAAAGAATACTGGCAAGCTTCTCCTCCAGTATTTTGTAAGCCGCAATCTGCAAATCATGATCGAGGGTTAAGTAAACGTTGTTACCGGCAACAGGCTCCACATAATCAGTAGTTTCAATCACCTTTCCCATGCTGTTTACAAAAATGACCCTGCTTCCTTTAATTCCCTGAAGCTCGGACTCCATAGATTTTTCAATTCCGAGTTTTCCCACTGTATCGTTTAGATCGTAGGCATCTTCGCCGTTTTCCGCCTGCAGAGAGGACAGCTCTTCCTGGGAAATCTTGCCGGTATATCCAAGAATATGGGAAAAATAAACGCTGTCCACATATTTGCGGACGGTATCTTCCATGATAGATACCCCTTCAAGCTCCATGGAATTTTCCATTACCACTGCAACTGTCTCCTCACTGACATCTGTTGCAACGGTGGTGGGAATAAATTTCTGGTAACTGTTATTGTTCATGTCATAGCGGATCGTAAGGATCTTAAGCACTTCATCCTTTGTATAACCATTCCCCGGTACAAAAGTATTTTTGTCATCATCTTCCGTGTAATTGCCTATTCGGAACCGATCCCAGCCGCAAAGATAGTCCACCACCTCCTGAGCAGTGGCCGTGCGTTCCTTTTCCTCTAAATCTTCAATGGTAAGACGCCCGTACACATCCGCCAGAAAGCGGTTAAGCTGGGTGCCCTCAACAGTAAATACATAGCGTCCGTTTTTATCCAGCACAATTTTAAAATCACTTACAATGGCATCTCCATTCCCCTCTATAATATCAATAAGCTGGTAAATGGTATTATTTAAGTTTAAATTTTTGAACCTTCCACTTTCGTAAACATCTTCAATAATTACGGAATGAGCAAGTTCATTATAGGCAAGGAGCTTACCGTTCCTGTCATAAATGTTGCCGCGGCTTCCTTTTATGGTCTGCTCCCTCATAATTTTCATCTGAAAAGAGTCCAGGTATTCTTCCCCGTGTACAATCTGCAACTCAAAAATTCTGTTGATCATTACAGCGGAGATAGCTACAAGAACAACCATAAGAACAAAAACCCTGGAGGTTATCATATTAATAAAATTTTCTTTCAAATGCTCAAACAAACTTCCGTGCACTCCTTTTCTCGGATTCTTCCAGTTTTTTATTAAGCCACAAAACAAGAGGATACAAAAGCAAAGTTATTAAAATTGTGTAAACTACTTCCGGCAGTATAATGTGAAGGAAATAGTATTCGATATGGAAACGGCTCCTCATTAAAAACAGCGTAATATAATATAAAAATCCATAAGCCAAATCACTGACTAAAATAAGGGCAAGAGGAAGTTTGATATCCTCCGGGAAAAAAATGCGGTTGAATTTTCCGTTTGTATAACCTATGTACATATAAATCATAGCATTTAACCCAAGTACATTTCCAAAGAATATATCCGCCAGCAGCCCGCAAAAAAAGCCCATGATAAGACCTGTCTTTTCTCCCCGCATGAACCCGAAGGAAGCGGTTAAAATAATCATCAGATTAGGAACTATCCCACCCAGGGCAATTCCTTTAAAAACTGTAGTCTGAAATAAAAAACATAATATAATTAAAAATACACATACAATAAACCGCTTCACATTAATCCCTCATTCCTGCCAGCAGCCCGCAAATTGGGATACGGGCACAAATTTTTAACATATGGATGACGCCAAAGCCTGTCATCCGCTGTTTTCTACTGTCTGCTTAAGCTGGGTGATGATTAAAACCTCCTCCAAATGCTCAAAATCAACTGCCGGTGTAATAAGGCCTGATTTGGTAAGGTTATTGGAATCCATATTAATAGTTGAAATATATCCAATCAAAATGCCCGGCAGGTATTTGTCACTGATATTAGAGGTAACAATTTTATCCCCCTCAACCACTCTGTCAGCGCTGTCGATAAGTTTTTCAAACCGGATAACACCGTCTGCGTAGAGCTCTAAATCTCCGCATACTACTAAATTTTCGGAAGTGGAAAGCACCATGCCGCTGGTATTGGAATTATCGTCAATAATAGACATGACCTTGGACCAGTTAGGCCCCACATCCACTATGCGCCCTACAAGACCGCTGCCTGCCATAACATTCATATCTATCTGCAGCCCGTCCTCAGATCCTTTATTGATCACAAAAGAATGAAACCAGTTTCCGGAATCCCTGGCGATAATACGGGCGCCGATCTTGTGATATTCATCATACTGGGAATCCAGTTCGTAAAGCTCCCGCAGGTTTGTCAGCTCATAGCGGTCCTGCTGAAGCCGGATGTTTTCCATGGTCAGCTCATCTACCTGGGCTTTTAAATCCGCATTTTCCTGAAGAAGGGAGCGTATCTGCACCAGTTCTTCAGAACGTGTGGAAAGCCAGCTTCCGGCCTTGCTGATACCTTCCTGCAAGGGGACAATGGCTGAACCTCCCACAGCACTGATGGGAGCGCTTAAAAAATTCGTATTAAATGTTACAACAATTAAACCCGTGCATAATAATGTTAAAATAAAAAGGAGATATTTACCGGGTAACGTAAACTTTTCTCCTTTTTTCTTTAAGATTGGACTCATTTGCTCATTCCTTCAATTGCATAGGCAACCGACTTGTAATTATCATCCTTAATAATCCTGGAAAGCCCGAGAGCTACGCTGGTTACCGGATTTTCAGATTTGTTTACATGAAGCCCTGTTCCCTTTTGAATCAGCTCTGCGAGGCAGTTTACCTGTGAAGCGCCTCCGGTTAAGTAAATGCCATGACGGTAAATATCCGCAGCCAGCTCCGGGGGAGTACGCTCCAAAATCACCTTGATATTATCTATAATTGTGTTAAAGTGCTCAATCAGGGATTCATTGATAAGCTGAGTGGGAAGCTCACGCTCTACCGGAAGCCCTGTGACAATGTCGCGGCCATAAACCACAGCCCCCTTCCCTGCTTTCTCAAGCTCTGTCAGGGACATTTTCACATTTTCTGCTGTCTTACCGCCTATGATAAGGCCAAATTCCCGTCTCACCGCTGCCCGCACCGCATCGTCAAACTTCTGTCCCCCCACCTTGATAAGGCGGCTCAACACAATCCCACCCAGGGAAAGAATGGAAATTTCCGTTGTGTCAAAGCCTACATTCACGATCAAAACGCCCTGGGAATTTTTTACGTCAATGTCAAGGCCAAGGCCATCGGCTACTGCCTTTTCCACTACCAGTATCTTTCTTGCCTTTACCCCTGCATCTCTTATCAGGTCGTAGAAGGCTCTCTTTTCCACCTCGGTAACATCCGTAGGGACCGCAATGTAATAGTCACCGGATTTTAAGTTACTTTTAGACAAATCATTGATAAAATACTTGATTAAAAGTTCCATATTTTTGATATCCGCAATAACGCCGTTAGAGAGCGGATAAGAAATATGAATGTTTCCTGGTGCCTTTTCATACATTTCAAAGGCGGAATCGCCATAGGCAAACAAGGTATTCTTGTTTTCAATGGCTATCATGTTCTTTTCAACTAAAATTGTGTCGTCAGAACGGCTGTAAATTTTAATGTTGCTGGTTCCCAGGTCAATACCATATACATTGTTGGACAAAATAAATACCCCTTTCTATAATAAATCTTCTCCCTTCATGCTGATGTAACAGCCATCCCCCAGTATAATATGATCAATAAGAGGAATGTCCATCAGCTCTCCGGCTTCTTTTATCTTTCGAGTGACTGCAATATCCATACTGCTGGGCTTTGGTTCACCGCTTGGATGGTTATGCAGAAGCATCAGATTACTTGCCCTGCACTTAAATGCCTCCAGAAAAACCTCCCGGGGAGATAACAAAGATGCCCGCACAGTTCCCAGGGATATCATATATTCTTCAATTAATTTTAATTTATTATCCAATAAGAGCAGCAGAATAATTTCTTTTTCCTGATGACGCATTCTTTCCATATAATAATCCGCCACCGTTTCGGGAGCGTCAAAGTGGAGCCCGCCGGCTGCTCTCTCCCGGGACATTCTCATTGCCAGTTCGGAAAGGCATTTGATTTTAACAGCCTTCACCTCCCCGATGCCCGGTATCTCCATCAGCTCCCTGAGTGTTAAATGATGGAGACAATTAAGCTTATCTCCCTTTCCGCCTGCAAGCGAAAGAACCTCCTTAGCCAGCGCAAGGGCCGGACAGTTTCGGGTTCCTGTTCTTAAAATAATTGCAAGAAGCTCTGCCTCCGTCAGAGCGCCTGCCCCCAGCGTTAAAAACTTTTCATAGGGAAGATCCACCTTGTCTGCATCTGTCGTCATTATCATTATTGACTATCCTTTCCAATCCCTTCTCTCAATTGGAAATAAGATACTTGCCGCACCTTTCGGGTCGGCTTATTGTAAAAATGACTTTAAAGGAAACGGTATATAACCAGTGCAAGCACAATGCCAACGATACTGGCCACCGTAACCTTGATTGTAAGGCCAAAAGTAATGCACATAATACCCATGTCAAAAACAATCGGGGAAGAAAGTCCAAAGGTCTGTCCATAGTTCAGCCAGGTGCTTGGAAATAAATTCCCGATAAAGCCGCCAATAACAATGCCTGCTAAAATGAGCAGAAAACAGGCCCAGTTATTTTTATGCATCTACGTACCTCCCCCTCTCTTTTGTAAAAATAACCTGTAACCAACATAATATTATCACAGTTGGAAATTTATGTATACCAATTTCATGGAATTTTTATAAGTTTCGTCTGTCAAAATCTTTTATAATAATTCCTTTTTCCACCAATTTCTGTAAGGTTTTTATAATTCCAAACTTTCCATGCTGCCAGGTAAGTCCGCCCTGAAAATACACACTGTAAGGAGGGCGGACAGGACCGTCTGCGCTTAACTCAATGGAAGATCCCGACACAAAAGCCCCTGCCGCCATGATAACCGGGCTATCGTATCCGGGCATGTCCCAGGGCTCCGGCGTCACATAGCCATCTACTGGCGCCGCCTGCTGGATCCCCTGACAAAAGGCAATTACACCCTCAGGATTCCCAAAGGTTACTGCCTGAATAATATCGTATCTGGGCTCCCTCCCATCCGGTACTACCGAAAATCCTAAATTCTCATAAATATTTGCTGCAAAAATGGCAGCTTTTAAGGCATTTGCAGTTACAGAAGGGGCTAAAAACAATCCCTGGTAAAAGGCGCTAAGGGCATAAAGGGAAGCCCCTACCTCTTTCCCAATCCCCGGGGAGGTAAGGCGGTAAGCCGCATTTTCAATACACTCCTTTTTACCGGCAAGATATCCGCCTATGGGGGCTAAGCCCCCTCCGGGATTTTTGATTAATGACCCTACTACAAGGTCGGCGCCCACCTCGGAGGGTTCCTTTGTCTGGGTAAATTCTCCATAACAATTGTCTACCATGCAGATCACATCAGGCCTTATACCTTTTATGAAAGCAATCAGTTCGCCTATCCGCTGAACGGATAAAGTCGGGCGCGTCTGATAACCTTTAGATCGCTGGATGGTTACCATTTTCGTCTTACTGTTCAATGCTTTTTTTATGTTTTCAAAGTCAAAGCTGCCGTCAGGAAGCAGGTCCACCTGTCTGTAGCTGATGCCATATTCTTTTAAGGAGCCCTTTGAAGGCCGGATCCCGATAACTTCCTCCAGTGTGTCATAAGGCTTGCCCACAGGGGATAACAGTTCATCTCCGGGCCTTAAATTACTCATCAGAGCAAGGGCAAGAGCGTGAGTTCCGCAGGTAATCTGAGGGCGAACCAGTGCATCCTGGGTTTGAAAAATATCGGCATAAACCCTTTCAAGGGTTTCTCTTCCTAAATCGTTGTAGCCATAGCCGGTGGTTCCTATGAGACAGGCCTCGCTGACCTTATTTTTTTGCATGGCCTGTATGACCTTTATTTGATTGTATTCGGAAACAGCGTCAACTTCTTCAAAGCGATCCTTTAAAGAATTCCAGATACTTTCGCCATATTCATAAATTTCGGGGGTAATTCCCATGTCCTTAAATATTTCTATAGACAAATCTTTCATTTCTATTCTATGCCTCCTGCATATCGCAGGCTTTGCCTGCATTACTGTTTAAATTATTGCATTTTTGAAATCAGGAAAGATAATATTTTCTGCGGATCATTATCAAAATCATTTTTTTCCACCCAGATAACGTCTCTCTCCCGTCTGAACCAGGTAAGCTGCCTCTTGGCAAAGCGGCGGGTATCCCGCTTAATCAGATATACCGCCTCATCAAGTGTGCATTCTCCTGCCAGATATGAAAGAATTTCTTTGTAGCCCAGGCCCTGCATGGAGATCAGCTCTCTTTGATACCCCATTTCTTTCAGATGTTTTACCTCATTTACAATTCCTTTTTCAAGCATGACGTCCACTCTCTCGTCAATTTTTTGATAAAGCCGCTTTCTGTCATCATTTAAGACAAAATAACGGAAGTCATAGGCGGCTTCTTTTTGCCGCTCAGCCCGGTTATGATCAGAGATTTTTGTACCGTTTAAGCGGTAAAATTCAAGTGCCCTGATGATACGCTTTTGATTGTTGGGATGAATTTGCTCTGCGGAAGCCGGATCTGCTTTCTTTAACTGTTCATGGAGATAAGCGCTCCCTTTTTCGGCAGCAATTTTTTCAAGTTCTGCACGCAGCGCCGTATGATCTTCCTCCTCAGAAAAATGAATATCATACAAAAGAGCCTGAATGTAAAAGCCCGTTCCCCCTACTACAATCGGAATACGGCCTCTTTCATAAATCTCCCAAACAGCCTCCTTCGCCATCTGCTGAAACCGGAAAACATTAAATTCCTCCGCCGGATCCAGCGCGTCAATCAAATGGTGGGGAATTCCATCCATTTCTTCTTTTGAAATTTTAGCGGAGCCAATATCCATATATTTATAAATCTGCATAGAGTCGGCCGAAATAATTTCTCCCCCGATTTCTTTAGCAAGTGCAATCGAAAGCGCCGTTTTTCCTACAGCTGTAGGCCCCGTAAGAACCACCATTTTACCTTTTTTTTCCATCCTGATAACCAAGCTAACTCCCATCTGCCCGCTTAGGCGGGCGTACAAATCAGGATGTGTGAAATTTTAACTTCACACTATCCGCTTGAACTTCTTTTCAATTTCATATTTGCTCATAGATATGATGGTGGGCCTTCCATGAGGACAATGATAAGGGTTATCCAGTGAAAGCAGTTCCTCAATAAGCGCCTCCATCTCCTGAAAACTCATCTGATGATTTCCCTTAACCGCCGCTTTACAGGCCATGGACGCCAGTTTTTCCAAAACAGCCTCAGGCCTGCCTGCCGCTTCTTTGACCGCAAGCTCATCTAAGATATTCATAAACAGTTCTTTTTCACTGTTTCCATATAGCTCAACAGGCATAGAGCGTATGGCCCAAGCCCCGCCTCCAAATTCCTCTATTTCAAACCCCATCTCTTTAAAGTAGGGAAGGTATTCCTCCAAAAGGGCTTCTTCTTTCCCGGTAAGATCTACAATAACCGGAGGGTTTAGCATCTGGGAAGATGCTTCTTTCTTTTCCAGCTCCCCCATAAGGCGTTCGTACTTTACTTTTTCATGGGCGGCATGCTGATCGATAATAAACAGCTTGTCCTTAAAGGCTACCAGCCAATAGGTACCAAAAATCTGGCCTAAAATCTGATAGTCATTCTTTGCATCCTTTGACAAAAAATTATTTTCAAAAAGGCCAAGCTGTTCTGCTTTTTCTACAAGAATATGCTTATCCGCTTTAATGACATTTGCGCGTAAATCTTCTTTTTCACTGCCATAAGAGCCGAAACTTCCTGCATTTTCATTTCCAATAACTTTATTTTGTACGATTTTATGCAAAAATTCCTCTGCTTTCGGCTTTTTAGAAGCGTTTTTTTCAGCCATTGTCTCTGTCTTTATACAACCGGCTCTGTCCGTTGCAGCGGTTTTATATTCTGCAGGCTCATCCATCAGCATGGCGATTCGTCTTACTTCAAATGGCTCAGGTGTTTTTAAGGCAGGTATAGGTTTGTTCTTTTCTTCCACAAGGCGTACATTCGGTATAAGCTCCACGGCGTGAAGCCCTTCACCCACCCATTTGCTGATTTTATTATAGAATTCGCTTCCCTGGATCAAACGGATTTCCATTTTAGCAGGATGAACGTTTACATCAATTCTGTCAGGCGCCATGGTAAAATGCAGTACAAAAAAGGGAAATTTATGCTGCATCACATAAGCCCTGTAGCCCTCCTCCACCGCTTTGGTGATTACGTCATTTTTGACAAAACGTCCGTTTACAAAATAAACCTCAAAGTTGCGGTTAGAACGGTTTATCTCTGGTTTCCCCAAAAAACCGCTGACCCCAAAGCCGTCCCCGGATTTCTCAAAAGGAATCAGGGCCTGTGTAATATCCTTCCCATAAATCCGGTAGATAACCTCCTTTAAGTCCCCGTTTCCGGAGGTATGAAATTTTACCTGCCCGTTTTGAACAAATTTAATAGATATGTCAGGGCGGGACAGAGCCAGATGCTCCATCATGTCCGACACATAGCCGCCTTCCGTCTGGGGCTGTTTTAGGAATTTCTTACGAACAGGCGTATTAAAAAAGAGATTACGCACCAGGAAAGTAGTTCCTGCCGGCACCCCGACTTCTTCAGGTTCTTCCTCCACTCCTCCCGCTATATTGTAGCGCATGCCGGTTATATCGTCCGGTGTTTTGGTGAGAACCTCCACCTGTGCCACTGCAGCAATACTGGAGAGAGCTTCTCCCCGGAATCCCAGGCTTTCCACATAGCTAAGGTCTTCAATAGAGGTGATTTTGCTGGTGGCATGTCGCAAAAAAGCCTTTTTTACTTGATCTTTCGGAATGCCGCACCCATTATCCGTCACACGAATGAAGGAAATTCCTCCGTCCTTAATCTCCACCGTGATAGCGTTTGCCTTTGCGTCTATGGCATTTTCCGTCAGCTCTTTTACCACACTTAAAGGGCGTTCCACCACTTCCCCGGCAGCAATTTTATCAATTGTACTTTGGCTGAGTAAATTTATAACCGGCATAACTCCTCCTGCTTAATATAATCGTTCTTTCTGTTTACATTCCTTTTTAAATTTTCCAATTGCTTTCTTACCATCTGTTTTTCAGCTTATTCTGAAGGCGGTACAAAGTATTTAATGCATCTAACGGAGTGAGATTCGTAACGTCTATCTCCTTTAGCTCCCTGATGACATCCTCGTCAGTTACCGTGTCAAATAAGGATATCTGACTTAAATCCACCTCATCATATTTAACCGGTTTATGCTTTGTATCTTTTTGGTCAATAGCAATGCTCTGAACCTTTTCAAGTATGTCATTATCACTTAACCGGGCCGCGATTTCCTTTGCCCTGTCAATGACCATATCCGGCACACCGGCCAGCCTGGCAACCTGTATGCCATAGCTTTTATCTGCCCCGCCCTTTATGATTTTCCTAAGGAAAACAATATCGTCTCCCTTTTCTTTCACGGCAATACAGTAATTATTGACATTGCTCATCTTGCCTTCCAGCTCCGTAAGCTCATGATAGTGAGTGGCAAACAGAGTCTTGGCGCCAAGGAGCTTTTTATTGCTGATATGTTCAATCACAGCCCAGGCAATGCTGAGCCCGTCAAAGGTGGAAGTGCCTCTGCCGATTTCATCTAAAATAAGGAGGCTGTTTTTGGTTGCATTCCTTAAAATGTTGGCAACTTCGTTCATCTCCACCATAAATGTACTCTGTCCACTGGCCAAATCGTCCGAAGCTCCCACCCGGGTAAAAATACGATCTACCAGACCAATATTTGCGCTGGCTGCCGGGACAAAGCTGCCGATTTGAGCCATAAGCACGATCAACGCCACCTGTCGCATATAGGTGGACTTCCCGGCCATGTTCGGCCCCGTGATAATCGATACACAGTATTTATGATTGTCCAGATGTGTATCGTTAGAGATAAACATGTCGTTGGAAAGCATCTGCTCCACCACCGGATGCCTGCCCTCCTTAATGTCTATGACGCCCTTTTCATTGATGGCAGGGCGCACAAAGTGATTTCTCTCCGCCACAAAGGAAAGAGAGGCAAGTACATCTAACTTTGCAACCGCCTTTGCTGTTGTCTGGATGCGCTCCATCTCCCCCGCAATGGCGTCCCTGATCCGGCAGAACAGGTCGTATTCCAAAGTATAAAGTTTGTCTTCCGCATTCAGGATCGTATCCTCCAATTCCTTTAGCCGGGCGTTGGTATAGCGTTCCGCATTGGCAAGGGTCTGTTTTCTGATATAATCCTCCGGCACAAGATCCTTGTAGGAATTTGTCACTTCATAATAATAGCCAAAGACTTTATTGTATCGAATCTTTAGATTCTTAATGCCGGTCCTCTCCCGGTCCTGCTCTTCTAACTTTGCCAGCCAGTCCTTTCCCTCCGTCTTGGCATGGCGCAAATTATCGATGGTTTCATCAAAGCCTTCCCGGATAATACCGCCTTCCCGGATTGTGATGGGTGGTTCATCGTTAATTGCATTTTCAATCAGCGTACAAATGTCCGACAAATCGTCTATTTCTTCCCTTATTTCGCACAGCAGCGTTTCCGAAAAGTCTTCTAAAAGCGTTTTGATATGCGGCAGCATTTTTAAGGAGCTTCGAAAAGCAATCAAATCCCTGGGATTGGCGGTCTTGTAGCTGACTTTGGAAAGAAGCCTTTCCAGATCATAGACAGGGTTTAAGTATTCTCTGATTTCATCCCTGTTTATGGTCTGTCCGGACAAGGCTTCCACACTGTCAAGCCGCTTTTCTATTTTGTCTTTATCGATCAACGGCTGCTCTAAATACTGCCGCAGGCACCTGGCGCCCATAGCGGTTTTCGTTTTATCCAAAACCCACAAAAGAGAGCCCCTCTTTTGCTTTTCCCGAAGGGTTTCCATAAGCTCTAAGTTCCGTCTTGTGGAACTGTCAAGGAGCATGTATTTGCTGGTAAGGTACGGGTACAAATGGGTGAAATGATCCAGAGTGATTTTCTGTGTGTCCGTTAAATAAAGCATAAGAGCTCCCGCTGCGATAAGGCCCGATGGGAAATCTTCAATTCCCATGCCCTGCAGGGTGGTCACATGGAAATGTTTTAACAGACTTTTCCTGCATCTGTCCTCATCAAAAAAGTGAGCTCCGGGGGTATACACCGCAATATGCAGTCTTCCTTTTAAATCCTCCATATCAATTCCGCTCATTAAAAATGCATCGTTGCAGATAATTTCGCTGGGGCTGTATTTGTTAATTTCGTCAAGCAGTTTCCTATCATCCTCTGCCTCTGTCAAATAATAATCCCCAGTGGTTACATCCGCAATGGATATGCCTGTCTTTCCCTGAAAATAGGCAATACTCATGAGAAAGTTATTGCGTCCCTCGTCCATTCCCTGAACATTTAAATTAGTGCCGGGGGTAACAATTCTGATAACATCCCTCTTTACAAGGCCCTTGGCCTGCCTGGGATCCTCCACCTGCTCACAGATTGCCACCTTAAAGCCTTTTGCAATCAGTTTATTTAGATAACCCTCCACAGCGTGATACGGGATGCCGCACATGGGAGCTCTTTCTTCCATTCCGCAGTTCTTTCCGGTTAAGGTGATTTCCAGCGCCTTAGACGCAGTGATTGCATCCTCAAAAAACATTTCATAAAAATCCCCTAATCTATAAAAAAGGATACAGTCAGGATAAACCTTTTTCGTTTCCAGATACTGCTGCATCATTGGTGTTAATTCTGCCATCTCTATCCCCTATTTTCCCTGATACAATAGTGTACAAAAATCTTCATCTCTTTTTCACACCTTCTGCTATACCATTGCCACAAACAATGCATAAATTATTTTAGAAGAATCGCTTTGCGATTCTTCCAGAGATGATTTAGATTTTCTTGGGCGGCGTCTTTTGACGCCTTAGAAAATCTTCATCTCTTTTTCTCGCCAAGGTAATAAAAACCGTGACATTCTTTCAGGTAAACCGGAACGATCTGCCCTATCAGTCCGGCATCTCCTTTAAAGTGCACAATTGTATTGTTGGAAAGGCGCCCGGTAACAAGACTTTCATCCTGTTCGTTTATTTCCTCTACAAGGGCATCCATAGTCTTTCCCTCAAGCAGGCGGACCCGCTCCCTTGCTGTTTCCTGCACAACCTTTAAAAGGCGGTCAAATCCTTCCCGTACAACAGCATCAGGCACCTGGTTTTCCATAGCGGCCGCGGGAGTTCCGGTTCGCCTGGAATAAATGAAGGTGAACGCATTATCGTACCCGACCCTGCGCACCACATCTATCGTCTCATCCACATCGCAGAGTTCCTCTCCCGGAAAGCCTACAATAATGTCGGTGGTAATAGCCAAATCCGGTATTTCCTTTCTGATTTTATCTACCAGCGCAAGATATTGTTCTTTGGTATAGCGCCGGTTCATGGCCCTTAAAATTCTGGTGGATCCTGACTGCAGCGGCAGGTGCAGATGCCGGCATATCTTTTTAGACTCTTTCATAACCTTGATAAGCTCGTCCGACAAATCCTTGGGGTGGGAGGTCATAAAACGGATCCTTTTTAACCCTTCAATCTGCTCAACCCTGCGAAGGAGCTCTGCAAAGGTTATGGGTTCCTCCAGATTTTTTCCGTAGGAATTCACATTTTGCCCAAGCAGCATGACTTCCACCACACCTTCAAACACAAGTTTTTCTATCTCATGAATGATTTCCTCCGGCCTTCGGCTTCTCTCCCGCCCTCTGACATAAGGCACAATACAGTAGCTGCAAAAATTATTGCAGCCGAACATGATATTAATGCCGGATTTAAAAGGATACTTACGCTCTGTGGGCAGGTTCTCCACGATTTTGTCCGTTTTCTCCCAGATATCCGTCACCATCTCGTCAGTTTCAAACATAGCCGCCAAAAGCTCTGCAAATTTATAGAGATTGTGAGTCCCAAAAATCAAATCCACAAAACGGTAACTGCTCCGGATTTTTTCTATAACGGAGGGCTCCTGCATCATACATCCGCACAGGGCAATTTTCATATGTTTTTTTTCTTTTTTCAGGCTGTTTAAGTGGCCCAGCCGTCCGTAAACCCGCTGGTTTGCATTGTCCCTGACAGTACAGGTGTTGTAAATAACAAAATCAGCATCCTCATTTTCTGTAAGCTCATAGCCCACTTCCTTTAAGATACCTGAAAGCTTTTCCGAATCCCGGGCATTCATCTGGCAGCCAAAGGTTACGGTTGCTGCAAAAAGCGGCCGGCCCAGGCGCTCGCTTTCTTTTTTTATGTAGTTCCTGCATTTTTCTATAAAGTAATACTGCCTGTCCGGCTCTTTTGCGGGCGGCTTGTTTGTAAGGGGAGTAAAATTGTTATCTGTTTTCTCTAAATTCATTTCATTACACATTTCTTTTGGCTTTCTCCCTCGTCTGCTCTTTCATTACAATAAGTTGTCACTGTTTATAATCCGATAGGTATAGCTTCTTCCCCTGTTTTCACACCGTTCTATCACCTTTAAATAATTTAAAATATGTAAAACCATGCCGGCAATCTGCTTTTGTTCCTTTACTGCTTTTCCAAATTCGACAACGGTAAAAGGTTCTGCAAGATAAGGAGGAATAAGCTGCGTATAGTCCTTTAATTGGTCAAATCGCATTTCTCCTAAAAGTGCCTTGGGAATTCTGTCATAACGGCAGGAGCCTCTTTTCTTATCCTGACTCCATCCGTTTAAAAGACGATATTCTTCCAGTTCTAAAAAAGGAAAGCAAAGATGCAGATTAGGGTTTGCCAGATACGGTTTTATTTTGTATAACTCATAAAAAGCCCTGTAAACAGACCCTTTCACAGTGCTTTTGCGCGGTTTGGAACATTCTCCGGTTTCTTCATCCATCCAGACTAAGTATTTAATCTTTGGAATAGGATATACAATTGTCACCGGATATTTCGGAAGAAATTTATCCAGCTTACTGCGCATCCGGTTAAAATTAGCAGTTTGTATCTCAATAATTTCTGTACCGGTATAAATATCCGCCACATATCCGTCAAGGGATATCTCCTGCATTTCACGGCCCAATGCATAGTAATCCTTTAAAACAGCATGTACCGTTTTTTCCTTTAAAGTGCCTATCCCGCTCCTTTCTCTTTCAGAGCCTATAATTCTGTTTTTAATCTCATCAAAACGTTCCGGATCCATCATTTATTTTCTTTCCAGAAACAGCTTTCTCGAAATGAAATTGTATACCATTACTACACCGGTTGCGGCAATTGTACTTAAGGAAACCATAAGAGAATCCGAAATAACTGCCTGCAAATCCGCGCTGTGCCCATATATACCATCTATGCACAGGAACATAACAATTTCATTGATTACAAGTCCAATAACAGAGAGAACAAGAAAAACACTGAATTCCTTTCCTTTTCCCATTTCTTTCTTGTGGGTGAATACAAATTTAATACTTAAAATGTAATTGACAACTGCCGATACCACAAAGCCCAGCAGCTTTGAAATCAGATAGTGTACACCAAGCTGATTGGTAAATCCAGTGGTTATTCCATAATCAATAAAAAAGCAGAACAGTCCTACAATACCAAAGCGGAAAATCTGGTTCAGTAAATTTTTCATCTTAATAACCATGCTCCCTTCTCAACCTGCAAATTTGTGCTCTCAGGCACAAGCAGACATAAATTTGCTATTACAACAAGCCTGCCCGCAAAGCGTGACAGCGTTTGTCATATTGTGAATGTATGATGCAGACACAAACAGTATTATAACATGACATTTCAAATTTTGAAAATTAAATTTTAATCAAAATTTTAAGAACACACGATGGTATGAGAAGCATGGCATCTTATAAAGCTCTGCCACGCTTCGCAGACCGGCTTATTTATCAAAAAAATGTGCGGGTTATCCCCGCACATTTTTCTTACAATAAGCCGACTCGCAAAGCGTAGCGGCGTTTGTTAACATAAGGATGACTGGCGAAGCCTGGCATCCATTGTTTACAGACAGTAAAGTACAGTTTTATTATCTGCCGTCATTATTGTTTTGAGGTTCCTCACAGCCGCACATATCGCTTTGGTTAAAGGAAAATGACCTTGATTCAAAGCGCGGCTCCGGACGGAAATCATTTCTGCAGCCGCAGTCATCATTGTCCGGACGAACATTACCGCAATTTCCGCTTCCGCCGCCACGATTACCGCAGCCACAGCCTTCATTATCACGACCGCAATTTCCGTTTCTACTGCTGCATTCGCAGCGTTCATTCCTGTCGCGGGAACAGCCGTCATCACAGTTAGAAGAAAAACAGCCTCCCTTATTCCCGCAGCACAAAAGCAATAATACCAAAATTAAACAATTCATGCATTCATCTCTCCTTTTTCATATGCTTTATCATATGCAGGAGACAGGAAAAGGGTTATCGTAAAAGCTCTTTTTTTATATAGCCAAAGGTAATATCTTCCCCCTCCTTTGCCAGCATGTTAAGAAGTTTTTCCAAAAGCTCTCTGGTCTTTGGATGCATAGGAGCTTTTTCTTTCCCTAAATTGTAATACTCTAAAGGAGATTTGTCTGTATATTTAACCCCGTTATAGACCTTGCAGGCAGCAATACGATCCATCAGCATTTCCACCACATAATTTACCGGCATTGGAACCGGCGCCACACCGCCAGGGATATCTTTCCCGCCATAATCAATCCAGTATTCATAGTGATGCCGGTTCCTTCCCTTATGATGGAGCCAGGCGGTAGAATACCCAATATCTTCTCTTTCGGCGGCATTAGGACTGCGCGTCCCCTGATAATATTTTACGCCTATCCAAAACTCACCAGGACTGTATTTTGACAAATCATGTAAAAGGCCCTGTTTATACAGTCCCACCTTAAAGCAGCCCTTCATTACCAGGTATTTGTGATATGTTATGGTTTTAAAATGTTTCCAGACTTTCATTTTTTCTGACGCCTTCCTCTGACAGGCGTCCTCTTAGGACCTCCTCTTTGAACAATTATTTTCTCTGTCTTAAAAATTGCAATGTTCCTTCCATTTATAGTTATAATAGAACTGTCCTGTATGTGGTTATGCTCATCAACATCCTGTCCCCATACAAAAGTAGTATCTGCGATCTTAGTCCAGCTTTTATCCTTGCCCAGCTTTGGCAAAGCCAGCTTGTGCGGGGTCCAGTGCATGTTACAGGCAATATAAAAGGAATCATCTTCCTGCCCCGGCGCATACTGACCACACAAAACGATGCCGATAACCTGGCTGATATAGCTAAAATCAGGTCTCCAGGCTTCTGTTCCATGATAAGACAAATCAGGGAAACCACATCCTTTATAATCCATTATTTTTAGTTCGTCTTTCATATGGAGAATTGGATGCTTACGCCTAAGGTGGACCAAAAACCTGACATATGCAAGTATTTCATTTGCAAAACTATTCTTTTTCCAGTTTATCCAGCCGGTTTCATTATCCTGACAGTAGCAGTTATTATTCCCGTTACGGGTGGCTCCAAATTCATCTCCGCTGAAAATAAAAGGAATTCCCTGGGACAGAAGTACAAAGGAAAGCGCGTTTTTAATCTGTGTCTGGCGAAGGGACAAAACCGCTTTCCTGCGTGTGTGCCCTTCCACGCCGCAGTTCCAGGAAAAATTGTCGTTTGTTCCGTCCCTGTTATCCTCCCCGTTTGCCTCGTTATGCTTATTTCCATAAGAAACACTGTCATACAGCGAAAATCCGTCATAATCCGCCATATAGTTTACTACACCGTAAGCAGCAGGATTGCGGCGCTGGTAGTAAACCACCTGATTCATCAGGTTTGCATCGCCCTTTAGGAAACGTCTCATATCATTTCTGAAATTTCCGTTATTTGCAATAAAGTTCTTAAACACCGGATTGGTAATGTAGGGTAAATCCTCATCCCTGTAGCTTTCACACCATATTTTTGTATTTTTAAGAACAGGTTCCTCCGCTAAGAGCCTGACCGGAATACCAAAACCGTTTATCCGCACCCCGTCAATATGGTATTCCAGTACCCAATGCTTTACGACATCCAGCATGTAAAGCTGTCTGATACCCTCCGGGAAATAAAATTGCACAATAACTTCTATTCCGTTTTTGTGAAGCTCCCGAACCATATTTTTGAAAGAAATAACGGGTGAACCCACAGCGCTGTATGCAGCTTTGGGTGAAAAATAAAATCCCTTCTGAAATCCCCAGCAGTTCAACCGCACTGCTTCATGCCTGTCGCCGGCTTTCACAGCCGTTTGCTTAAGGAATACATCTGAAAAGGCGGTTTCATCGCTGTCTTCGGGATGCAAAGACAAACTGGTGTTAATACCTGCATTATCCTGCCCTTCAGGCATTTCTCCCTTCCTGTCTTCAATCATACACTCATCATATTCATAGCAGGGCATAAGCTCTACTGCAGTAATGCCAAGCTCTTTCAGATAAGGAATTTTTTCAACAATCCCCTCAAAGGTTCCCCTGTCTTTTACCCCTGAGCTTTTGTGCATTGTAAATGCCCGCACATTAAGACCGTAAAAGATACTGTCTTCAAGCGGAATCATAAGCGGTTTATCATCCTGCCAGTCAAAATCCTGCCAGGATAAAACACCATAGGTTTTGCGTTTTCTGGTTCTCCCGGCTCCCCACTTTTCAAGCCCGTGTACTTCTTTGGCATAGGGATCCGTAATGATTTGATTTCCCTCATAAAAATTATACGTGCGGTCCGTTATCCCTTCACCTTGCAGCTCAAGACCATAAAGCGTTCCCCGCTTTCCTTTTTCGTGAAACGGAAAGCGCTTCTGGGCTCCTTTCCGATCATATAAAATTACCCCGCAGTCTTCGTTCGTTAACAGATTTGCTGCAAATTTTACCGTACTTCTTTCGGGTCTGTTATCTTCTGACCTGGCGTCTTCCATTATGCTGGTTTCAACTTTGTTGGCTACAACTTTGTTAGCTACAGCACTGCTGTCTACAACTTTGCTCTTTCCAACTTTATTGGTTTCTGCTTTGTTTTCTGCACCTTTGTGCTCTTCTATAAAAGTTCCCGGCTTTTCCGGCTGAAAATACATAACTTTCCATTTTTTTTCCATGCGCCCTCCAGTAAAAACAACAGTCAGCACGCGGCGCGAATCATCCGCATGTTATGCTTAAAATTTAATCCATATGCGTTATAATTTATCATAACATAACTATGACATTATTTGCAAAAAAAAATTGAAACTTCTGTTGCATAGATGTGAATCTATTAGTAAAATAGTTACAATAAGTATAAAAGGAGGCTCAGATGAGTAAAAATAAAAAAGCGGAAAGCTTAAATAATCCATTCAATTCCCAGCCGGAAAATAAAGATGAGGAAATGACAGTGACGCTTGACCTGATGGACGGCACTACTGTTACCTGTGCTATTGTCACCATACTTTCTGTCAGCAAACAGGATTATATTGTACTTCTTCCGTTAGATGAAAATGGTGAAAACAACGATGGTGAAGTATGGTTTTATCGCTATTACGAAAATAAAGACGATCCGGACGAGGAGCCTGTTCTGGAATATATTGAGGAAGACGAAGAATATGAAATCGTTTCAGATGCATTTGATGAGTACCTTGACAACAATGAATTTGACGAATTTATGAAGGAAGAATAAGACCTTCCAAAAATCTGGACAAACTCCGTGCCCTTTCTTTGGTATAATAGATAAACAGTTCATCTTTGGCTCTTGTTATGGCAACATACAAGAGCCTTCTTTCTTCTTCTAGCGCATTTGGAGACAGGCATTCTTTACCGGGAATAATCCCATCATTTACATCCGGCAGAAACACTCTGTCAAATTCCAGTCCTTTAGCTCCATGCATAGTCAAAATACTTACACCTCTTTCTTCCTCCATTTGCATCTGCCCTCCTGTTTCCTTGCAGGAAAGTTGGTTTACAAAACTTCTTACGGAAACCCTTAAATTATATTGTTTAAAATATTCCTGAATTTTATCAGCCTGCGAAAACCACCTTTTGCAGGTTCTGTAATCTGTCGCTTTTTGGCGCAGGTATTCGTCATAGCCAAGGGTTTTTCTGAAAAAAGATATTGACAGATGGGGGCAAAGTCTCTGTGCTATTTTAAGCTGTCCAAATAAAAGATGAAGCTCTGAAAGCATGGCGGCATTTTGAATATAATATTTCTTTATGGTATGCTCATCCGCCTTTTCCGAGATAAGAGCCCCGCGGGAGATAAATCGATCTGGTTTATTCATAAATTTCATGAAATCACTGCGTTTGTTCCCTTCATACAAATAAGCCAAAAAGGAAACCATATCTTCCATGATAAAGCCATGAAACAAATCAGAGTCTTTCACCCGCTTTCCCTTAACCGCAATACCGGATTCCCGCAAAAGTTCCGCATACTGCATCACTTCCAGATTAGTTCTTAAAATAATGGCAGTGCCATCCAGCGCATCCCCGTTTAAAGAGGACAGGTCAGATAAAAGCCTCCTCTCCTCCTCTCTGCGGGTGTCAAAGCAGGCTGTCGTTATTTTGCCCCCTTTTTGTACCGGATAAAATTCCTTTTGAAACCGCTGTGTGTTTCGGTCTATCATACTTCCGGCTAGCTCCACAATTCTCTCTCTGCAACGGTAATTATATGTTAAAAGAATCTGCCTGCTGTTTGGGTAATCTTCCATAAACTGTTTCATAATGCCGGGGGTTGCTCCTCTGAACCCATAGATGGCCTGATCGTCATCTCCCACTACCAGTAAATTATCTTCCGGACCTGCCAGTAGTTTTAAAATCTCATATTGGGGAAGGTTAACGTCCTGAAATTCATCGGTAAGAATATATTGAAATGTCTGCTGATACTTAAATAGAACCTGACTGTTGTCAGTAAGAAGCTTAAGACACAGGGTAATCATATCATCAAAGTCCAAAAGCCCCTGCGCCCTTAAATAGCTGTCATATTCATCCTTTATGGAAACAAGATCCTCAAAAGAAAATTCTGTTTGCATCGTCTCTTCCTGCATAAGGTTTTTATATATATGCTGACCTGAGTTTTTCAGACGACTGATGTTATTTTGAAGTCTTGTAATACCGTCATAATCGCATTGAGAGGACAGGCCCCTGTTGCCTGCAAGGACGCCAAGTAGCTTTCTTTTATCTTTTTCCTGAATCAGGGAAGCAGACCTTAAACCGCCTGACTGGCGAAGAATGTTATAGCAGATGCTGTGAAAGGTACCAAAAGTTACACCGCTCAGATTAGTACCGCGTTCTTTCATTTCACCTGCAGCGGCTTTGGTATATGTAATAACAAGAATTTTCTCAGGCGGAATGCGATAATGTGTAATCATATATAGAATTCTTTGGATAATTGTGAAGGTTTTGCCACTGCCCGGACCGGCGATTACCTGCGCCGGCCCTGACAGATGTTTAATCGCCTGTTCCTGTGCTTTACTGGGTGCTTTCAAGCAGAGTAATTCCTTTCTTTATTCTGACAATGGATTCTTCTTTGCCAAGAAGCTCCATGATCTCCGTTGCACCTGCCGGTGTCATTTGCTTTCCTGAAACAGCCGTCCGGACAGGCCAAAACACATAACCGTTTTTGCAGCCTTTTTCTGACACATAAGAAAGCAAAAGCTCATACAGTGCATCATTTGAATAGTCCTCCTGCTTTTCAAGAACAGGAAGAAGATCCTTTAAAACCGTAAGTGAAGATTCTGTCGTGGTTTTCATTTTCTTGTGCGCATACATGGAAGGATCATACTCCGGCAGTTCCTCCAGGAAATCAACGAGCTCGGGAATATCCGGGAATATTTCAATTCGTGTCTTTACCATGGAAGCAACCTTATGCAGATCTATATCTTTGCTGATGGCCTGCTTTAAGTAAGGCTCTGCCATTTCATAAAAGGTATTCTCGTCCATTGCCTTAATATATTCACCGTTCATCCATTTTAATTTAGTGTAATCAAACACAGCGGGAGATTTGGAAATATGGCAATAGTCAAAAATTCCGGCCAGCTGCTTTAACGAGAATATTTCTTCATTACTCTCCGTAGGGCTCCATCCAAGAAGCGCCACAAAATTTACTACTGCCTCCGTCAAAAATCCCTGCTCAATTAAGTCCTCATAAGAGGAATGTCCACAGCGTTTGCTGAGCTTATGATGTTCCTCATCCGTAATCAAAGGACAGTGGACATAAACCGGCACTTCCCATCCAAAGGCTTCATAAAGCCTGTTGTACTTTGGCGAGGAAGAAAGGTATTCATTTCCTCTTACCACATGGGTAATTCCCATCAGGTGATCGTCCACCACATTTGCAAAATTATAAGTGGGATATCCGTCAGATTTAATCAGAATCATATCGTCCAGTTCAGAATTATCCACTGTGATATCACCGTATATTTCATCATGAAAAGTGGTGGTACCCTCCGTAGGATTATTCTGCCTGATTACATAGGGGATACCTGCTTTTAACTTCTCATCCACTTCTTCTTTAGACAGGGAAAGACAATGCTTGTCATAGACAGTAATCTCCTTTCCCTCCACAATCTGGGATTTTAACCCGGCAAGTCTCTCCTTATCGCAAAAGCAATAATAAGCCTCTCCTTTTTCAATGAGTTTTTTGGCATAAGTCAGATAAATTCCCGTCTTTTGCCTGTCTGACTGTACATAAGGGCCAACGCCGCCGTCTTTATCAGGTCCCTCGTCATGGATAAGACCTGTTTTTTCTAAGGTACGGTAAATGATATCTACCGCTCCTTCAACGAAACGCTCCTGATCCGTATCTTCAATTCTTAAAATAAAATCTCCATTTTCATGTTTTGCTATCAAATAAGCATAAAGAGCTGTCCTTAAATTCCCTACATGCATCCTTCCCGTAGGGCTTGGCGCATATCTTGTTCTTATTTTTGTCATGAATTGACCTTTCCTTTCCTTATGAGATTAAAACTACGGATGCCCGCAATGGTTCCTGCGCTATTTTTTTGAGGGAATCTTTTTCTCTGCCTGGGCTTTAAAACCGGCTACTTCTTTCATAGCCTGGGGAATTGCAATATTGGTGCCTGCTCCTGCCACACATCCGCCAGGACATGCCATTCCCTCTATCAGACAGCCGTTCTTTTTTCCTGCCTTGGCCAGCATCAGCATTTTTTTACATTCCGTAAGGCTTTCCGCATGTTCAATATTTACTTCCACATCAGGATAGTATTCCCGGATGCATTCCTCGATGGCGCTTGCCACACCTCCTGCCACACCATAGCCTCTTCCGGCTCCTGTGGCATCATTCATGGGATCCGGCATCTGTTCCTGCGCGGGCAGCAGCCCTTTTGCCTCAAACATTCCGGCCAGTTCCTCAAAAGTAATGACAAAATCCACATCGGAACGGATTGTCCGGCGGGAAGCCTCTAACTTTTTAGAAGCACACGGACCGATAAATACCACACTGGCATCAGGATGATCTTCTTTAATTTTACGCGCTGTGGCTACCATGGGCGTTAATGCATTGGAAATCTTGTCTATGGTTTCCGGGAAAAATTTCTTGGCAAGCATAGACCAGGAAGGACAGCAGGAGGTAAGAAGGAATGGAAGCTTTCCTGTTGCAACCTCCTCCACATAATGCTCCGCCTCTGTCATAGCGCCCATATCTGCGCCGATTGCTGTTTCATAGACATCATAAAAGCCCAGTTCTTTAAGGGCTGCTTTAATTTTATCCGGTGTGGCGTCCTTTCCGAACTGCCCTACAAAGGCAGGCGCCACCTGCGCTATAATCTTCCGCCCTGACTGCATGGCACGAATCAGCTGAAAAATCTGGGATTTATCCGCAATTGCCCCGAAAGGACAGCTTACCATGCACTGTCCGCAGGATACACATAAATCCGTATCTATATAGGCACGCCCTTTTTTATCATTCTTTATTGCATTAACACCGCAGTGGGCAAGGCAGGGACGCACCTGATGAGAAATAGCGTCATAAGGGCAGACAGATTTACATTTTCCACATTTAATACATTTTTCCTGGTCAATGACAGATTTTCCGTTTTTCATGCTGATAGCGCCTTTAGGGCATACTTCCCGACAGGGATGGGCCACACAGCCCATACATTTATCTGTCACTTCATATTTATTTTCAGGACATGCATTGCAGGCAGAAGGAATGACCTGCATCAGAGGAGGTTCATAATACTTTTCATCAATATTGCTTTCTTCCAGGCCCTGTGTAACATGAACAGGGGCATTTTCAGGGCGCAGGGATAAGCCCATTGCCAAACGGATTCTCTCTCTTACAATGGCTCTTTCCCTATATACATTTTCATATTCCGATTCTTCATAATCGACAATTTTGTAAGGCAGGGCTTCCACGTCATCTTTCAGATTTGTAGAATTATAAGCAAGGTCAGCCACTTCCTTAAAAATACGTCTTCTGTTTTTGCGAACCTGAGTATCTATTCCTCTCATTTAATATCCATGCTCCCTTCTCAGCGTGCAGATTTGTGCGTTCATGCACAAATGCCATTACCATTCTATTTTTGCACATACCTGTTAAGAAGTCAACAGCCAACCTTTTGGGCGTTACAGGAGACTCCCCACCTGGAAAACAATGGTGGCCATAAGCCAGGCAAACAGTATTTGAAAGATAGCAAGCTTAACCGTAAAAGAGGTGGAACCGCTCTCTTTTCGTATGGTTGCCATTGCCGCCGCACATGGAACATACAAAAGTACAAACAGCATCATACAGTAAGCGTTTAAAGGTCCAAAAGATGGATCAATATTTTTCAGATTTTCCGCTACTGTGTTAAGACCTGCTGTTGTCTGTGCATTGCCCACTCCAAAAAGCACAGAAAAACTTGAGACTACTACTTCTTTTGCTGAAATACCGGCAATCAGTGAAACCACAATCTGCCACATGCCAAGACCGGCCGGCCGCATAACCGGTTCCAGGCCTCTGCCGATTGCTGCGCCGAAGCTCTCAGACGGATCTGTCACCATACCGTTAAAGCCCAGATTAAGTACAATCCATATAAGGATTGACGCAATGAAGATAGTGGTTCCCGCCTTGGAAAGATAATCTTTAAGCTTATTCCAGACATAGATTCTGATAGTTCTGCCGTTGGGTCTTTTATATTCCGGCAGCTCAATCAAAAGGCTGTCACCAGATTTTTCCTTTTCACATACATGCAGCACCCTTGCTACCAAAATTGCGCACACCATTCCAATGGCATACATGGAAAAAGCCGCAACATGCGCATACTTACCAAAAAACATTCCGGAAAAAAGCACATAAACCGGAAGTCTCGCCGAGCAGGACATAAAAGGCGTGATAATCATGGTTCTTCTGCGGTCCTTTTCCGTTTCAAGGGCGCGGGAGGCCATAATCGCCGGAACCGTACATCCAAAACCAAGGATCATGGGCAGGAAAGCCTTGCCTGAAAGCCCTGCCTTTCCCATAATGCCATCCATTACATATGCCACTCTGGACATATAGCCGCTGTCTTCCAAAATAGCCAGCGCCAGAAACAAAATTGCAATGTTGGGAATGAACGTAAGAATTCCTCCCACTCCGGCTATAATTCCGTCAACAATCAGGGAAACCAGCCAGTCGGCCGTATTTATATGTATTAAAACATCTGATACCTTTCCGGAGAAAATTTCCAAAAAAGTCTCAAAATATCCTTTCAGCCAGTCTCCTATAGCAAACGTAAGAAAAAACACAAAAGCCATAATACATAAAAAGACGGGAACTCCCCATACAGGATGAGTTAACAGCTTATCTGTACGGTCCGTGCGATCAGTCTTTTTCTTACGGTAAAAAAGTACTTCTTTTATAATGCTCTCAATAAATGCATATTTGATTTGAATGATTTCTTTTTCATAACTGCGTGTAAATACATCTGCAGTTTCGATAGGATGCTCTGATTTTACATCCTCGTCAAATTCAAGAAGCTTAATGGCGTGCCACCTGATAGAGGAATGAGTAGGATAAAAGGTTTTAAGCCTCTCCGATAGCTTTCCTATTTTTTCTTCTATTTCCTGCCCGTAATGTAAAACCTCATCTTTAGAATCCTCCTCATAATGATGTATAACCGCATGAAGCAAAATATCCAGTCCCTTTCGCTTGGCAGCGGATACCGGAACTACCGGAATGTCCCCTAAAAGTTCCGGAAGCCTGTGCAGGTCAATTTCCATTCCCCTCTCTTCCACCACATCCATCATATTAAGAGCAAGAACTACGGGCTTGCCCAGCTCTAAAAGCTGCAGGGTCAGATACAGATTTCTTTCAAGTGATGAGGCATCCACCACATTGACGATTACTTCGATATCATCATCCATCACACAATTTCTGGTTACTTTTTCTTCTATGCTGTAGCTGGTAAGGGAATATATTCCCGGCGTATCCACAAGCGTCATCCTTACATCTTCATATTCCGCTTCGCCTTCCATTTTTTCCACCGTAACCCCGGGCCAGTTGGCCACCTTGAGCTTAGCGCCTGTAATTGCGTTAAACAGGGTGGTTTTGCCACAATTAGGGTTACCTACAAATGCAACATGAACAGTCTCCCTGTTTTTCATAGCGCTCTTTCCTCCACGTCAATCCCCTGGCTGATATGCCTGCCGATGGCAAGCCTTGTTCCACGCACCCGTATGATTAATGCCCCGTCTTTTTTTCTGTTTAGGACGGTAATGATTGTTCCGTCATTCAGACCAAGGGCCTGCAGGCGGCGGGTAATTCCCTCCTCCACATACAGGCCCCGGATTTCATATGACTTTCCTGTTATACCCTCGAATAATGACATTTCTACACCTCTTACATACAACAGGCACAGCCTGTTGTCATGTATCGAAAGCTCTGCTTGTGATACTGCCGCTAATAGAAAGCCTGGTAGTTTATTTCCAGACTTTTCCCTCTTTTTTGTCAAAAAATATTTCCAGTAACATTAAATCATAAGGGACCTTTGTTTGCAAGTATATTTCTGTCTTTTGAGGGCCTTTTTAGACAATAATATTTATTTGGAACCAGAAATTTTTCCTATCATACTATACTATTAAAGAACATTACAATTTATGTATCTGAAAATGCAGTATTGAAAGCATGTCTTACGATATATAGGAGGTAAAATTATGCAGGATTACAGTTTTAATGAATGCTTTGACCGTTTTCCAATTGCAATGGCGTATGTTCCCTGGCAGCATCTTACAAATGTTTTTGAAAATTTAGAGGAAGCTTACAACGCAGGTACCATTTTCCCTGAATTGGAAAAACCTTTTACAGGAAGGAGATGCGTACAATGATTGGTGAAAACAATAGCAGCGAAAAAAGCAGACTCTTTCACGATATCGGCGTGATTGATTTTGTGATTGTTGAGATGAACGAGTATCTTGATACTCACCCAACCGATAAAGAGGCAATCGAATATCTTAGCCACTATGTACACATGAAAAATCAGGCAATGCGGGAGTATGCAGCAAAGTATGGACCTTTAAGAATTTCTGATGTAAATGGCTGCAGACAGAATGAATGGAAATGGGCCCTGCAGCCATGGCCCTGGGAAGGAGGATGTTAATTTATGTGGAGTTATGAGAAAAGATTGCAGTATCCGGTTAATATCAAAGAGCCCAACGCCAAAATAGCGCAGGTCATCATGTCGCAGTATGGGGGACCTGATGGTGAACTCGGGGCTTCCATGCGCTATATTTCACAGCGTTATTCCATGCCTTATAGTGAAGTAGCCGCTATCCTCACAGATATAGGCACAGAAGAACTGGCACACCTTGAAATGGTCTCTACCATCGTCCACCAGCTCACGAAAAATCTGTCTATGGAAGAAATTGAAAAATCGGGATTTGCAAATTACTATGTAGACCATACTATCGGCATTTGGCCTATGGCGGCAGGCGGAATCCCCTTTAACAGCTGTGAATTCCAGTCAAAAGGGGATGCTATTACGGATTTGTTTGAGGATATGGCAGCAGATGGGGCGATTTTGTAAGAACAACTTGAAAAAATATGATAAAACAGGCCTGCTTCATTTTCGAATCCATCAACGAATCAACTCCTTAAGTCTCAAATCAGTCTCAAAATTATATGAAAAAATGAGACTGATTTGAGACTTGGAATGATACTTTCTATAGTTCATTCCTATAAATCCTTGAAAAAAAGCACTTTTTCAGTCTCAAAGCGGGTCCAGACTGTTTGAGACTGCATGAGACTGACTTGAGACTGAGATTTTATAAAGTCCATGTTGAGGTGTTTTTATCATATGATGCACCTGTAACTCTTTTAATTTTTGCATAATCCCTAAATACGGTAGCTCTCGAAATATCCAGTTCCGCCATGACCTGCTCCACTGACAGATGAAAAAAGTCGGAAGCATTCTGGAACTTCCGGGAAAAAATCCAAGCGCAGGAGAGGTGTCAAAAGTTTTAAGTGTATCCAGAAACACCGCTGCCGAAGTCCAGGCATTGTTTTTACAGTCAGGCAGATAGTGGGATGACATTTCCGAACGGGATGACGACAGACTCTGCGGACTGTTTTATCCGGATAAGCTTAAATATAAGCCCGGATATGCGCCGGTTGATTATTCTTACGTCCATAAGGAATTAAAGAAGACAGGCGTCACAGGCAAGCTCTTTTGGGAAGAATACCGTGCCAGATGTGAGAAAGACGGGGTAAGTGCATGTTCTTATATTACATTTGCTAAAAATTATAAGAAATTTACGGCAGATAAAAACTATACGAGCCACATAGAACACAAACTCGGATTAGAGATTGAAGTTTACTGGTCCGGCCCTGCAACGAGCTATACGGAGCCGGATACCGGGGAACGTATAACAGCATACCTGTTTGCTGCAACTATGCCCTGCAGCCAGATAAGCTATGTGGAAGCCGCAGCCGGTATGGATGAAAAAGCATGGCTTTCCTGTCATGTAAACATGTTCCGGTTTTTTGGCGGGACACCGGTAAAAGTTGTCTGTGATAACTTAAAAACCGCAGTGACCCCACATCCTAAAAGAGGTGAGATCATACTAAATGAGGCATATCTTTCTCTTGGCCAGTATTATTCCGTCGCTATCATGCCGGCAGGCGTCAAAAAGCCGAAGCGGAAAGCAGATGCGGAAGGGAGTGCGGGTAAGACTGCTGCGGCTGTCATTGCAAAACTCAGAAATGATACCTTCCCATCATTAGCCGCATTAAATGCCGGAATCCGAAAAGCGGTAAAAGAATTCAATGACAAGACTTTCCGGAAGCCGCCGGAGCATCTTTGAAACGGAAGAAAACCATACCTGAGAGCCCTGCCGCTTATTCCCTGTGAAGCCTGTGAATGGTCTTACGGGCATAAAGCCGGCAGCAACTCCCATATATGGTGGAACAAAGGCCGGTATTCCGTTCCATACAGGTATATCGGATACAAGGTGGATGTCAAATTTAGCAGCCATCTTGTATTTATCTATTATAACAGAACAGAGATAGGAAGAGATCAGATACTTCCCGGACATATGGCAAACGGCATGCGGACAGAGCCGGCTCATCTGCCATTCCCGCTTCGGGAAAATCTGTCAGTGGATGCCCTGCGCGACAGGGCAATGGAAACAGGCCCCAAAACCTTTGAAGTAATCCGTAGGATGTTTGACGGGACAAAAGTGAAAGAACAACCCCTGCAGGCAGCAGGGGCCATACTTTCCATAGTGGATATCTATACACCGGAAGTCTTTGAAAAAGCATGTGATAAAGCGCTTGGGCAATACCATATGCCTTATTGTAAGACTATATATTCCCATGCCAGGAGCATAAACAGTGCAAAAGAACTCACTGAGTTTAAGGAAAGCAATCAGAAATTCGGAATTGTCAGAGGCGCAGATTATTATAAAAAAGGAATGCTTACTTTAAATGTCCGGCGGCGGAACGCAGGCAGATTTCATCATGGACAGGCTCATCCATAATGCTTGTGAATTACCTACAAATGAAACAAGCCTGAGAAAGCTGTATGATTCAAAGAACCTGAAAAAGCTTGTTGACGAAATGGAATCGTGATCGTCTGAAGAAGCTGTACCTGTTATTGCCTCTGGTGTATTTTTAAGCAGCAGAGGCAGTACTACTATATCTTGTGTCCAGGGTGGCTCTCAGGCGGGAAACTAGTGGCTCCCAAGGAGGATAATATTCAGCTTTCCTATTTCTTCTATTCTTTTTCCTACAAAAACTTTACCCTGGCATAAAAGATTTTTTGTCTGTAAAATCTATTAGCATTCAGATTGACAAGCATATTACCCAAAAATCAGGCAAAAGCAAGTTTCGCCTGCGTAACTCAAAACCCACTCCGTGCGTTTTGAGCCACTCTGGCTTACTTGATGGGGCTTCCGGTCTACGCTCCGCTTAGCGCCCCATACCCTCGGCTCTTGGCATATTCTATGCACTACATACTATTATTTTTTGTCTATAAAACAACAACCCAATTCAAAAGACCAAGAAACTAATAAAAATTATAAGCTTTCTATAAACTGCTTACTTTTTGCCCTCTCCCGTCTGCTATTAGTGAAAGGTAAAAATTTTTCAAGAACAATTTCAAAAATTTGAACAATCTTTCAGCAACTTTCATTTTCATAAGATCAGCATAACGTACAAGTAATTCTACATACGTTGTCATATAGCTCAAAGAAAGGTGATATCTTGTCCAATACAGATCCAAAAAATATTTGCAAAAATATATTTAAAAATGGTGAAAGCACAACTTCTAAAGATAATTTTACCAAAGCATGGATCCACCTTATCAATCAGCTTGAGAAAAACAACGGATGCCAGGCTTCACCTGCCGCCTCTGAATTTATCAATAAATCAATTTAAAGAAAACGATAATTTGCAAGTCATATATTACCATATATAATAGATATATGGAGCAGGCTTGTTTTTATCTCTTAAGGAGGGATAAAAACGAATGAGTATAAAAGCAGCTATTTACTGCCGCTTATCCGAGGAAGACAAAAACAAGCAATCTGAAACCGATGACTCCGGCAGCATACAAAACCAGAAATCGATGTTACTGCAATACGCTATGGAACAGGGGTGGGAACTTTACAATATTTACAGCGACGATGACTACGCGGGCGCAGACAGACGCCGCCCGGAATTTAACCGTCTGCTAAAGGACGCAGAGCAGCACAAATTTGATATTATCCTCTGCAAAACACAGTCACGTTTTACCCGTGAGCTGGAACTTGTGGAAAAGTACATACACGGACTTTTCCCTATTTGGGGTATTCGCTTCATCAGTATTGTTGACAACGCAGACACCGCAAACAGGGGAAACAAAAAATCCCGCCAGATTAACGGGCTTGTCAATGAATGGTACTTAGAGGATATGTCCGAAAATATCCGAAGCGTTTTGACAAACAGACGGGTAAACGGTTTTCACATTGGCGCGTTTGCTCTTTACGGTTACAAGAAAGACCCCGATCAAAAGGGACACTTGATCATCGACGAAGAAGCCGCTGCCGTTGTCCGTGAAGTATTTACCCTATTTGCACAAGGTTACGGAAAAACTGCAATCGCCCGTATGCTCAATGACCGGGGCGTACCAAATCCAACGGAATATAAGCGTTTGCATGGGCTGCGCTACCAGCAGCCCAAAACCAAAAACAGCACCCTTTGGAAATACTTTGCTATCTCTGATATGCTGATAAATGAAATCTATATCGGAAATATGGTACAGGGCAAATATGGCAGCGTGTCCTATAAGACAAAGCAGAACAAACCCCGCCCCAAAAGTGAATGGTATATTGTGGAGGGAACCCATGAGCCAATCATTGACCGTGAGCTATGGGACAGAGTACAGGCGTTAATCTCACAGAGAGCAAAACCCTTTGCTATTGGTACAATAGGTTTATTCGCAAGAAAAGCCCGGTGTGCCAACTGCGGTTATACCATGCGCTCTTCCAAAAATCGGGGCAGACACTATCTGCAATGCTCAAACCGCCATGTAGCTAAAGACGCTTGTATTGGTTCCTTTATTTCCGTTGATAAATTGGAGCAGCTTGTAACCCGTGAGCTTAACCGTTTAGCTGCGGAGTATCTTGACAAAGACGCGTTAGAGCAGAATGTTGAATTTAGTGATAACTTGCAAGGACAAAAAAACCGCCTACTTTCTGATATAGCAGTCTATGAAAAAAAGGTTGCGGAGTATTCAAAAGGTATTCGAGAACTTTACATGGATAAGGTAAAGGGCTTAATATCCGAAAGCGATTATGTGGAAATGTCAAAGGAGTTTACCACTGACCGCAACCGTTTGGAGCGTATGATTGCGGACGGACATGATCAGTTATCCGAAATCGAAGAAAAACAAGCGGCTGGTGATAACCGCCGCGAACTTACCTCGCAATACACCAACTTGGAACACCTTACCCGTGAAATCGTGGAAACACTGATTGATTATATATCCGTTGGTAAGCGTATTCCAGGAACAAGGGACGTTCCGATTGAAATTCACTGGAGTTTCTAACTCATAAACTTATTAATCAAAAGTTGTTCTTATAGTATTGCAGCAGATGGGGCAGTCTCGTAAGAACGGAATCAAATCAGGTACAGTTCCGCAATCCGGTCTCCCCAAAAAAGTGCGATGCCAAGACCAAAGGCCAAAAACGGCCCGAGGGCAAAGGAATCCTTGCGGGAAAGCTTTTTCGCCGCCAGCATACAGATACAGTAAGCGCCTCCTGCAAAAACCCCAAGCAGAATGGCTGACAAAACAGCCCTCCAGCCCAGCAGAAAACCACTTACCGCCATCAGCTTAATATCGCCTCCTCCAAAAGCGCCCTCCACCACAAAAGCCAGCAACAGCATAGGCCCTGCCACAGCCGCAGCACCAATCAGGCGGTCCATCAGATTATGCTCCGGCCATAACCATACTGCCGCAATTCCCAGAAGTGCAATAAATATATGAAAACAATCAAATATGATCCTTGTGTTCCAATCTATAAAAGCAATTACTGTTAAAATTCCAAGATAAAGAAACGCTATCATACCATGTACTGACAAAAGCCCCCACCGTCCGCAGCCAAAACGGGCTCCACAGCAGATAAAGAAAAGTCCTCCTGCCATCTCTCCCCGGAAATATCTGTCAGGGATCCTTGCTCTCCCTGCAGTAAATCTGCAGATTATCACATAAAAAAAATGAAACACACAGGCCCCTATGGCAAACCGAATCAGCCACAGACTCATGGAAAGTATTTTTATCACTTTTATCTCCATTTCTACGTTGCTTTGTTGCACAAATCTATATTGGGTCATTATTATACCATTTCTCTGCATAGCGTACAAGTAATTCCACATATGTTGACATGCAACCAGAAAAAGTTTCGTCATCCTCCGGCAGATATGCAAATCATCACTGCATAAACAGAGCCTGGAAGCATTTTTAAAGGTGGTAAAAGCGCCACTTCCAAAGACAAATTTACCAAAGCATGGCTTCAACTCTTTAGCAGGCTGGAAATGAACCAAAAGGAGCAGTCCTGCTTTTATCTTTTAAGGAGGGATGAAAAGGAATGCCTATGAAAGCAGCTATCTACTGCCGTTTATCCGAGGAAGATAAAAACAAGCAATTTGAAACTGATGATTCTGTCAGCATACAAAATCAAAAGACAATGCTGCTGCAATATGCCATGGAACAGGGATGGGAACTTTACAATATCTACAGCGATGACGATTATACAGGAGCTGACAGACGCCGTCCAGAGTTTAACCGCCTGTTAAAGGATGCCCAGCAGCACAAATTTGATATTGTCCTGGGTAAAACACAATCGCGTTTTACCCGTGAACTTGAGCTTGTGGAAAAGTATATCCATGGGCTTTTCCCTGTTTGGGGTATTCGCTTCATCAGTATTGTTGATAATGCTGACACCGCAAACAAAGGTAATAAAAAATCCCGTCAGATTAACGGTCTTGTCAACGAATAGTATTTAGAGGATATGTCTGAAAATATCCGCAGCGTTTTGACTAACAGACGGGTAAACGGCCTCCACATCGGTTCTTTTGCCCTGTATGGATATACAGGAAAGATCCAGATAAAAAAGGACACCTGATTATTGACGAAGAGGCTGCAGCCACTGTACGGGAAGTATTTACCCTTTTTTCACAGGGGTATGGAAAAACCGCAATCGCCCGTATGCTCAATGACAGAGGCATACCAAACCCAACGGAGTATAAGCTCTGCACGGTCTGCGCTACAGACAGCCCAATACCGGAAACAGCACTCTATGGAAATACTTTGCTATCTCTGACATGTTGATCAATGAAATGTATATTGGAAATATGGTACAGGGCAGGTATGGCAGCACATCTTACAAGACAAAGCAGAACAAGCCGCGCCCCAAAAGTGAGTGGTATGTTGTGGAAGGAACCCATGAGCCGATTATTGACCGTGAGCTTTGGGACACTGTGCAAAGATTACTTTCCCAGCGGACAAAGCCCTTTCGCACAGGGACAATAGGACTGTTTGCTGGATAGGCACGGTGCGCAGGATGTGGTTATATAATGCGCTCCTCCAGCACCCGTGACAAACACTATCTGAAGTGTTCAAACCGCCATATAGCCCAAAATGCCTGTATAGGTTCCTTTATTTCCGTTGATAAATTAGAGCAGCTTGTTCTCCTTGAACTTAACCGCTTGGCAGATAAATACCTTGACAAAGAACAGATAAAACATAATATAAAGTTTCATTCTGATTTACAAAAGCAAAAAAGCAATCTTCTCTCAGATATGGCTGTCTATGAAAAAAAGGCCGCAGAGTACTCAAATGGTATCCGGGAGCTTTACACAGATAAGGTAAAGGGATTAATATCTGAAAGGGATTACATAGAAATATCAAAAAACTTTAATACAGAGCGTAATCGGTTGGAACGAGTGATCGCTGAGATGGAAAAACAGTTATCCGGAATCGAAGAAAAAATTGCTACTGGCAATAACCACTCTGAATTGATTGAGCAATATATCAGTTTGAAGCACCTTACCCTGGAAATCGTTGAAATACTGGTTGATTATATATTTATCGGCAAACGTATTTCCGGTACAAGAAATGTTCATGTTGAAATCCACTGGAATTTTTAATTCACTGAAATTTTTATCCAGTGGATTTTTTAACAGCATTAGCCTGCTTTTTCAGGTTGTTTTTATATGTTCGCAGCAGAGCAAAAAGCGCGCACAACCTATGACAATATTTTACGTCTGGTACATGACAGTGACGTATGCGACCCTATCCGCTTCTTACGCGCTCGTGAAATCGTGCATTTTCAACGATTTGGTGAGGCCCTGCGCATCGTCCAGGATAAGCTGGATTCCAAGAATTTCTATGCGTTTAACCCTGAGTTTGACAAGTGTAAATGTTAAAAATCATTGGGCAGGAAGATTTTCTTCCTGCCCGCCGCACAGGCCTGTGTATAGCTCAGCTATTTGCACCCTTCTTGAAAACTCCCACTATCTCCCTTCCAAATCCCATATCGCCCAGCATACGGTAAGTCTCCACAGTACGTTCCATGGAAATATCATGGAACAGGTTTTCAAGGCATACGGCTGTCTTATGGGCTGCCTTTCCTGTTTCAGGCTTTTCATAATAATTGGAAAAAGGATTTAACCAGTAGATTGTTGATCCATTACCTTCCCTATCCTGTCAAGACAAAGATCCACATCATCCACCATATCCAGCACCCGGTCGATATTTATCACATCGTAAATTTCCCCTCGCTCCGCCATAGCCGGAAGCAGCGTTTCCATATCTCCTTTTTCAAAAAAGGGCAGCATTTCAGTTCTTCCGGAGGATACTTAACTTTTTCATAGATAGCCCCCGAATACTCCTGAAAATAATGCTCCTCGAAATTTTGATTTCTCTCCTGCATTGTATTTTCCGGCGAAGCTCATAATACCCATACTGTCCCTTTCCATTTTTGTAATGTTCCCTGGTTAACCCAGGCTAATTAACCATATGTTTTGTGGAGCATTATGGTAATTGGCCCGGATCATACCAGTCTTTTGGTAACAACATAGTAACCCGGATTATTGCGCTTTTGGTCTACTGCCGAAAAAAGCTGCCGAAAAAGCCCCAAACTCTAACTTTGCCACCGTATCCTTTATAAACTCATTTACAGCACTTCCTATCAAAGTAACATGCGACTGCTGTTGTCCGCAGATGGTACATTCCAGCGCAACCACCCTGTCCGCGGTTTTTGTTGCTTCCGATACGGTCATTTCCACGTAATTATGGGTGTGAGAATGACCCGGGCCTTTTGCTTCTTTTGAATTGTTCTCTCTCTCCCACTCCGCCTGCAATATTGACTGAAAAGGCGTAACCGCCGCATTCACTTGATTTATGACTTCCATTGCATTATCGCAGTCTATGCTTGTAAGATACGTTACCCCGTCTATTTCTTTCCAATTAGAAATGCCGTTTGTATCTACAGGCTTCAGTAAACCCTCTTTTCCCCAGTTATGCAGCCATGCGGGATCACTATCATTATCAGGGAATAAATATTTTCTCGCCGCATCCTAAAAAGCATTGATTTCACCATCTGTTACCTAGTATCTTGTATCCTCCGTACCTTTCCAGGCACTGCCGGAATCATGGCAGCCTACAATTTTCTTATTAAGAAGCTGCGTAATCTTTTGCGCTTTAGAATCAACCACCTCTAACTGTCTGTATTGTTCATACGTACAGTATTTGTCCGGATCGTTCAAATCCTTTGCCTGGGCCACACTGCCATTCATTCCTACCCCGCCGGCTATAATGGCTGTTGCCAGTAAAATACCCATAATTCTTCTTTTGAATTTCATCACTATTCCTCCTAATATGTGGTAAAAACAGATGTATAAATAAAAACCTACTTCTCTGATTATAAACATGATTTCGCTCTAAATTGTCTACCCGTAGTAGATTTTTACAGTTTTTTTGCTCCTGCCTGAGTTTATCCTGAAAAGTTGATTACATTTTCTTGCCATGGGAAAACCTGTGTGTTATTATTACACCGTATTGTATCTCATAAAGAGAATAATAACAGGAGGAAATGAACCATGAAAAATGAAAAGACTTATGAACTTGTGCTGCTTGCACTGTTCACCGCCATTATTATTATAATGGCATTCACACCGTTAGGATATATCCCGTTAGTTGTCATCAATGCAACCATCATCCACATCCCGGTTATCCTTGGAGCGCTATTTTTAGGTCCCAAAAAAGGTGCATTCTTAGGATTCGTATTTGGTTTTACAAGCTTTATCAATAACACCTTCAAGGCAGTTACCGCATCGGCCTTTGTATTTTCGCCGGTATTAGCCGCAAACGTTGTGGGCCCGTCCGGCATCCTTAAAAGCCTTTACATCTGCTTTGTACCCAGAATATTGGTGGGTGTCATCCCCTATTTTGTGTATATTCTGATTCAAAAGCTCTTAAAAAGCGAACAGAAAGTATGGCGTATTGTAATTAACGGGGCGGTTTCTCTCATTTTATTTGTTTCCCTGAGAGCGTTTATATGTAACCTGATAAAGAATGATACCGGCAGAATGATTGGTATGGCAGCCGGTCTTATCGGGGGCGCTGTTTTGTTTATCGTACTGACCCTGACAGGCTGGAAAAAGACCGTCACAGGTACTGCCCTTGCCTATGCGGGGATCGCGGGAGCCTTTACGAATACGCTGTTTGTCATGAGCGGTATTTTTGTTTTATACAAAGATGCCTATGCACAGGCCCTCGGCATTGTGGGCGATACGGTTATTGACGTAATTATGGGAATTATCAGCTTTAACGGCATTGTGGAAGCTTCTGTGGCTGCTATTTTAATTGCCGGTGTGGGCATGGCGCTTTTACAGGTGAAACCAATCAAAGCGCAGCACTCTCATACCAATAAGCTTATACAGAAAATTTAAAACACAAAAATATATCCCAAAATTTTAGTTCAAATATATTTTCAGGAAGGCAGGTTTTTACCATGATTTTAGCGATAGATATCGGAAATACAAATATTGTAATCGGATGTATAACCCAGGATAAAATTTCCTTTGTAGAAAGAGTTTCTACCGACATTTCCAAGACCGAACTGGAATATGTGGTAGAATTTAAAACTCTTCTGGAGCTTTATAAAGTCAAAATGAAAGAAATTACAGGATGCATCATTGCATCCGTGGTACCCCCTTTAAATAATATCGTGAAAAACGCCATGGAAAAGCTTTTCCATATCTCTCCCCTTCTCGTAGGCCCTGGGGTAAAAACCGGCCTGAATATTTTGATGGATAATCCGGGACAGGTTGGTTCCGATCTGATTGTCAATGCGGTTGCCGGCCTTAAATATTATGGCGCACCCATTATCATGATTGATATGGGAACGGCTACCACCATCAGTGTAGTGGATAAAAACAAAAATTATATCGGCGGAATGATTTTACCCGGTGTAAAGGTATCGCTGGAGTCTCTGGTAGACCGCACTTCCCAGCTGCCCCGAATCAGTTTAGAGGCGCCTAAAAAGGTTATCGGCACAAACACCATTGACTGTATGAAAAGCGGTATTATCATGGGACAGGCCGCCTGTATAGACGGTATGATTGACCGCATATGGGACGAATTGGGATACCAGGCGCCGGTAGTTGCCACTGGCGGTCTGGCATGCCATATTGTTCCCTGCTGCAAGAAAAAAATTACCTGCGACAACGAGCTTACTTTAAAAGGACTGGAAATTATTTATAAGAAAAATATGGATTTAAAAGCCTGAGCAGGTGCGGAAAGGGATGAAATGAAAATGTTAAAAGGAAAACATATTTTGCTTGGCGTTACCGGAAGTATTGCCGCTTACAAAATTGCATCTTTAGCCAGTATGTTGAAAAAACAGGGGGCCGATATTACTGTTATTATGACCAGGAACGCCACCTCCTTTATCCATCCTGTTACCTTTGAAGCGCTGACCGGCAACAAGTGCCTGATTGATACCTTTGACCGCAATTTCCAGCACAGTGTGGAACATGTCTCCCTGGCAAAGCAGACAGATGTATTTCTGGTCGCCCCTGCCTCCGCCAATGTAATCGCCAAAGCAGCCCACGGCATTGCAGATGACATGCTGACTACCACCCTCCTTGCCTGCCAGTGTCCTAAAATCTTTGCGCCTGCCATGAATACGCGTATGTTCCAAAATCCCATTGTGCAGGACAACATGAAAGTGTTAGCGCGCTATGGCATGGAGGTTATCACCCCCGCCACTGGATATTTGGCCTGCGGCGATACCGGAGAAGGTAAGATGCCGGAGCCGGAGTTACTGTTTGAATACATTGTCAAAGCGCTTCAGCCCAAAGATATGACAGGTGTTAAATTATTGGTCACGGCAGGGCCAACCCGTGAAAGGATTGATCCAGTGCGCTATATCAGCAATCATTCTACCGGAAAAATGGGGTATGCCATTGCAAGAGCAGCTATGATGCGCGGGGCGAAAGTAACATTGGTTACCGGAAAAACCACTCTCACGCCGCCTATGGATGTTCACACCATAGAGATTGAATCGGCACAGGATATGGCTGATGCGGTTAAGGCGTCTGCTTCCGAACAGGATATTATCATCAAGGCCGCCGCTGTGGCAGACTATCGTCCGAAATATGTAGCAGAGCAAAAGGTCAAGAAAAAAAACGGCGATATAGATATTGAGCTGGAGCGGACGGAGGATATTCTTGGCTTTCTCGGCGCACACAAAAAGGCCGGCCAGTTTTTATGCGGTTTTTCTATGGAAACGGAAAATATGATTGAAAATTCCCGCGCCAAGCTGGAACGGAAGAATTTGGATCTGATTGTGGCAAATAACTTAAGGCAGGAGGGCGCCGGATTTGGCACAGATACAAATATTGTAACACTGCTTTCAAAGGAAGATACCATAGAGCTCCCTATTATGAGCAAAGAAGATGTGGCTGATGAACTGTTAAGTTATATTATGGACAAAAGACTGGCAGCAACTTAATGATGCATCATTCATCTGATTTTTTATCAGCGGATAATAATCTACCGTTTCTGCGTACAAGGTATAAAATAATTTCTACCTGCACATGCTGTCTCTGAAAGGACGGTTAATGAATATGGATATGGAAAAAACAGTTTGTTATTGCATGAATGTCACAAATGGTATGATTAAGGCAGCTATTGATGCCGGGGCGAAAACCCTTGAAGATGTGCAGGAAGCCACGGGCGCCGGCACTGTGTGCGGATCCTGTATTGAAAATATCCGGCACCTGGTAGACGAATTTACTGTCGGACAGGAAAAATAATTTTACTATACTTTTACAAGCAAATCTTGCAGCAAATACTGCCACGCGATGCGTGGCAGTATTTTGTTGCAATAAGTTGGCTCGCGGAGCGCGGCCGCGTTTGTTACAATAAGCTAATAAGCGTTTGTTACAATAAGCTAATAAGCGTTTGTTATTCTCTAGACCCCGGCAGTCTGTACCGGAATAGTCTTTTTGAGAGCTGCTTTAAGTTAAAAGGCAGCAGCGGATAGATATAGCTTTTGCCCGATATGGTCTTATTGGTTGCGATTGCAAGGATCAGCAGAACAACCGCGGCAATATAGCCCCACACACCAAAAATTGCCGTCAGAATCAGGTTAATGATACGCATAAACTTAAGGGCATAGCTAAGCTCATAGCTGGCCTGGGTATAATTAGCAATTGCCACAAAGGCCATATACAGCATCACCTCTGCATTGAACCAGCCGCTGTTTACGGAAAACTCTCCTAATACCAGCGCTGCCATGACACTTAAAGGTGTACTCAGCATATTAGGCGTGTTCACTGCCGCCAGCCGCAGGCCGTCTATGGCCAGCTCCAAAAGCAAAAACTGCCATATCAGTGGAATGTTGGTGGGTTCTTTTACCATAATGAATTCAAACCCTGAAGGAATCCACTCAGGCCTTTGCATGAGCAGCAAAAAAGTGGGGGTCATAAAATAAGTTAAAATGGCAATTAAAAATCTGGAAAGACGCAGATAAGTTCCTGTGATAGGCGGGAAATAATAATCATCCGCCTCCTCCACAATATCAAAAATGGAAGTAGGCGCAATCATCGCCGATGGCGAATTGTCTACCAGAATTACAATATCTCCTTCCAAAATCTGGGCAGAAGCGGTATCCGGCCTTTCTGTAAATTTGAATTTGGGAAAAGGATTGTACCACTTCTTTTTATAAAGGCATTCCGCAAGGCTCTCCTGGTTCATAGTAAGAGCGTCTACCTGGATTTCACTTATACGCTGCTTCAGCTTATTTAAAAAGTTGTGGTCCACTCTGGTATCCATATAACAAAGTACGATATCCGTCTGGGAGCTGTTGCCTGCATGAAGCATTTCCATGCGAAGCTCACAGCTTCTGATTCTCCTGCGGATCAATGCTGTATTAAACACAATTGTTTCCACAAAGCCATCCTTTGACCCGCGCAGCACTTTATCTTTTTCCGGCTCTGACACACTTCTGGCCGGGTAAGTCCTTGAGTCAATCAGCAGACATTTATCATATCCATCAACAAAAAGAGCAAATACCCCTGACATAATAAAATAGGTAATCTGATCCCAGTCATCTTTCAGATCCACCTCCACATAAGGAAGGCTTGTTTTAGACATTTCATGAGCGCTTCCCGGCATTTCCTCCTCTTTGATATCCATAAAGTATTGGAGCATCTTCTGCATCAGCTCGTCCTTGCAGAAGCCATCAATAAAGTACATACATGCTTCCCGGCCTCCGATTCGTATGACACGGTAAACAATATCAAAGTTGGTACCTACAGACAGATAATCGTTTAAATAATTCATATTCTCAGAAAGTGAGGTGCTCATTTTCTTTGTTTCCATAAAAAAACTCCTTTCCGTCACAAATGCATTTCCTGCAGATGCTGCACTTTACTATACGCAGTTTTTACAAAGCATTTTGTTAGCATTATGTGGCAAAAGGAGTAATTTTATACAAATTTTAAAAAGTTCTTCTATTGTTTTCCGGTGCTTCCAAATCCTCCCCGGTCAGCTCCCTCAAGAGAGTTAACCTCTTCAAAAACAATTTTGGGCTGGTTTTGTACAATCCTAAACTGGCAAATTCTGTCATTGCAGGAAATATGGGTATCCCGCATAGCATACACAGGCATAAACCACTGATCATTATCACCGCAGTAGGAGCAGTCCACCACTCCCTGATGATTGGTCTGGATAATGCCAAAATTTTTAAATGTGGAGCTTCTGGGTACAATATGAGCCTCATACCCTTTAGGCAGTTCCATTGCCACCCCTAGAGGCACCAGCCGGAACTCTCCTTTTTTCAGGTCTATATCCTCCGCCGAACGCAGATCAATCCAGTCCGATTTTCCGTCTATATAGGCCAGCCTGTCAATTTTATCCGTAAAATATTTTATCTTTATTGTCTCCATTAAAAAATCCTTTCTGTTATGCGTAATTCTGACAATGCAGAACCGGTATCCCCGGGTCAGGCTGCTTAAGCGTTTCCTTTACGTCAATTACACGCTGGTTACTGCTTCCCTTCCAGAGAAGCTTATTGTCTTTTTTGTCTATTTGAAATTCACCGTCAACCAGCACATCAATATCCTGCATCATGGAATAATGCATAACATTTTCCCAAACATCACCGGTATACAGCCAAATGGTTTTGTCAGGATATTTTTCTTTTATTTCCCTGATCAGATTCCTTACATCCAGCCGGTTGGCTGCATGAAGGGGATCCCCGCCAGAAAAGGTAATACCGGAAATATAAGGTTTATCAAGCTGCTCAAAAATTTCCTGCCTTGCCTCCTCATCAAAGAGAAGTCCTCCTGCCGGATCCCATGTTACGGGATTTTGGCATTCTTTGCAGCAGTGAGAGCATCCGGAGACCCACAGCACCACACGAAGTCCATCGCCGTTTAGCATATCGTCTTTTGTAATATTGTGATATCTCATCTGGTTACATGCTCTTCCTTTCTGCAATCTCTGCCATTTTAGCCTCATTCAGCCTGGTATCTCCATGTACTCTCGAATAGGAAAGATAACCATTCATCCGTTCTATTTTGGTTAAATTCTTGCTTCCGCACACCGGGCATACATCCATTTCCAGTTCCTGATGACCACAGTCGTCACAGTATGCAAGGGACAAGTTTACCCCTTCATAAAAGCCCATATCCATAGCCCTGCGGATTAAGGTCTTAATAGCATCTATATTATAATCAATAGGATATTTCACATACTGAATCTTGCCGCCATTTGACAGTTCCCAGAAACGATATTCCAAATCCTGTTTCTGAATAGGAGTAATATCTTCCGTTACATGACAGTGAAAGCTGTTGGAAACATATTCTCTGTCAGAAACCCCCTCAATAATTCCGTATTTTGCCCGGAACTGCTTTACCTGAAGACCGCAAAGACTTTCGGCAGGTGTTCCGTAAATAGCGTAAAGATGGCCGTCTTTTTCTTTATATTCACTGATTTTCTGGTTGATATGCTCCAAAACCTCCAGTGCAAAAGCGCCGTCCTCCACCAGCGATTTCCCATTATACAGCTCCTGCAGTTCATTAAAAGCAGTAATTCCAAAGCTGGCGGTAGCGGTTTTTAAAATAGGTTTGATCTTATCTGACAGCTTTAAATGGCCTCCCAAAAAACCGCCCTCACAGTAAGCAAGGGGATTGGTGGACGCACGCATCTCCCCAAGGTAAGCATAAGTTCTGATATGAAGCTGGCGAATCAAATTTAAATAGTAATCCAGTACTTCATAGAAATCACGGCTCTCCTGTCTTGCCTTTGCCAAAATCATAGGCAAATGGAGGGAAACTGCGCCAACATTAAAGCGGCCTACAAAAACAGGCGTATCTTTCTCATCTGCCGGGTGCATACCGCCCCTTTCATACCAGGGAGAGAGAAAAGCACGGCATCCCATAGGAGAAATCACCTTTCCATACCGCTTATACATACTTGCAATATACCCCTTGCCGGACAAAGAAAGCCAGTCAGGATACATTGTCTTGGCCGAGCACTTTACACCGGCTTCAAATACATCCTCCAGTTCCTTTCCGGGACCATGAAGGTTTTCATCATACAAAAAAACAATTTTGGGAAAAAGAACCGGCTTTTTGCACTCTTCTTTCCCCTGCCCGCATCTTCTGACATCCAAAAGAGAAATCGTAGCCATCTTTGCAAATTCTCCGGTGCCGATTCCCGCCGTCACCGTAATAAAGGGGTAATCGCCACGGCTTGAGGCTACGGTATTAAATTTATATTCCCATCCCTGAAAGCCCTGTTCAAACTCCCGCTTTACATCCCCATAGGCTTCCTTTCTTGCTCTTTCTTCTTCTATGCCAAGCTCTCTGTATTTATTAAGGCTTTTTGCAAAGGTTTTTTTCGCATAAGGCTCTAAAATCTTGTCCACCTCAGGAACCGTAAATCCGCCGTACTGCTGGCTGGCAGCGCTTAAAACAATATCGCCAATTACGTCAAAAGCCACGTCAAGAGTCTTTGGCTCATTATACCAGATATTTCCCATCTCAAAACCGCCTGTCAGCACGCTTGAGACATCAAAAAGGCAGCAGTTCATGGTATCCCGCCTTGCAGACATATCGTGCACATAAATATAACCGTCACGACATGCCTGGATCTCCTCCGTGGTCATAAAAAATTTCTGATACAATTCCTTGTTAAACTGGTTAAAAATCAGGCTTCTTTTGGTGGAAACAAGAGCGCTGTCCGTATTGGCGTTTTCTTTATCCCCAACATACATAATAGACTGGCTTTTTTTGTATACATCGTCCATCATACGGACAAAATCCTGCTTGTAATTGCGATAATCACGATAGCTTTTCGCAACAATGGGTTTTACTTCCTCAAGAGCGCTTTCCACAATATTGTGCATAATCGGAATAGGAATTTTATCATTTTCCATCTCGTTTACCTTGTCAATCACATACTGGCAAATATGTCTCTTTTCCTCATCCGTAAACTTTGTAAGTGCCCGATAGGCGCTCTTTCCCACAGCATCAACCACCTTCTGTACGTTGAACGCTTCAAGGCTTCCATCCTTTTTAATAACTTTCACGTTCAGCTGCGGCTGAAATTCTTCCCCATAATTAGCAGAATTTTCCTGTAATTCGCTCACTTCTATTCCTCCATTCTCACCCACATTTCTTAACGCTACACCGCACAAAATACTATATCTGGTAAAAAGCTCAAATATAACATCAAAATATAGCGTTATAGTCTAGTATAAAGAAAGAACCACCGGCTGTCAACAGATAAAAAATCTATATTAGATCATCCCCGATTCTGCAACTGCATCAACTGCCTTCTCAATTTCTTCCACCGGCATGGTAAGAGCAAACCGTACATGCCCCTTTCCAAGTTTTCCGAAGCTGCTTCCCGGGGTACACAAAACTCCTGATTTTTCAAGCAGCTCCATTACAAAAGCAACATCATCCGAATAGCCTTTTGGGATTTTTCCCCAGGCAAACATTGTTCCCTCACTGTCGGGAATGTTCCAGCCTATTTTGCGAAGGCCGCCGCAAAGTGCATCCCTTCTACGCTGATATTCCGCACACCGCTTGAAAACGCCTTCATCCGGACCCTTTAAAGCGGCAATTGCGCCGTACTGCACCGGCAGAAAGGTGCCATAGTCTATCTGTGAGCGGAGCTTTTTAAAATTCTGTACAAGATATTCGTTTCCGACAAGAAAGCCCATTCTTGCGCCCGTATAGCAAAAACTCTTAGACAGAGAATAAAATTCCACACAGTTTTCCTTTGCCCCTTCAAACTGCAAAATGGATTTCCCTACATGTCCGTCATATATGATGTCAGAGTATGCATTGTCATGAACAATGATAATATCGTGCTTTTTAGCCCATGGAATGAGTTCCTCATAAAAGGAATCCGGCGCTATCTTACAGATAGGATTTAAAGGATAGGAAACAATCATAAACCTTGTTTTTCTGCAAATTTCCTCATCAATATCGGAAAGCTTCGGCAGATAATGGTTTTCCGGTTTCAGCTCATAAGTGCGCACATCCGCCATTGCCAGTGACGGTCCTATGGAAAAGATAGGATACCCGGGATCCGGCACAAGAACAATATCATCCGGATTACATAGGGACAGACCAATGTGGGCAATCCCTTCCTGGGAACCGTATACATCCGTGATTTCCTTTTCACTTAATTCCACATGATAACGCTTCCTAAACCGATCTATCACCGCACCGGCAAGCTCAGGAAGCATTTTAAGGGCATATTTATAATTGGCAGGATCCTTTGCTGCCTCTGTCACTGCCTCTATAATATGAGACTCCGTGGGGAAATCAGGCGTGCCCACTGAAAGATTGTAGACCTTCCTGCCGGATTTCTCCACCTCCTCCTTCTTTTCATTAAGGAGCTGAAAAATTCCCTCCTCATAAGCTTTCATTCTGTCTGATACCTGCAATTTCATTTTTTACCTCATTTCTGCCAGATTAACAAAATTCAATTTTGTTTAATAATTTTCCATAATTTGTCTGATAAAATCTGTATAACCTTCTCTCACATGAGCAGGCCCGAGAATACTCACTCTTTTTCCAAGTCCCGTGATCCATCCGTAAAACTGCCCGCTGACTGCCGCTTTAATCCGGACGTTTACTATTCCACCCCCTGTTTTGCGGATATCTATGTCCTTACCAAAACGATCTAAAACAATTCCTATCATATCCTCCGGAAACTGCAATGTTACAATTTCCTGCTCCCCGCCAAACATTCCAAAGGTCCTGTTGGTATATTCTGCCACGTCAAATTCTTTAAAAGCCTCCACACCCTTGCGTTTTTCCTGTGAGAGTTCTGAGATCCGGCTCATCTTGTCCACTCTGAAATGCTTAATGCGCTCATCCTCATCATCATAGGCAATCAGGTAATAATTCTCATCCTGCCAGGTCAGAGCCCAGGGGCTGATACGATATTTTTTGCCTTCGCGCCTTGGAACCAGCTCTTTTTTGGCATTCCAGACCAAATAGGTGAAGGTGACAGGCGCATTGTCCTGTATAGCATTATGAATACGGTCCACATTATAATAAATACTTTCATTTTCCGTCTTAACCCTGCCTGCAACAAAAACCTGCCTTTGCAGCTGCTTCCCTTCGTAAGGCCCTGCCAGCTTTTCGATTTTAGAAATCAGCTCTCTGGACTTTTTCTGGGTTATAAACCTGGAAGACTGCACGGCGTCAACAAGAAGCTTTAATTCAGGCAGCTCGAACTCTCTGCCGGCCAGATAATAGCCGCCGCCGTTTCGGGCCTTTATGTACACTATATCATAGCCAAAACAGATTAAGCACTCCATATCACTATAAATGCTTTTTCGCTCAGCTGAAATATCATAAGCTGAAAGCTCTCCGATAAGCTCCTGGACGGACATACAATGATTTTCATCTGTTTTTTCCGTAAGTATTTTTAACAGATATAAAAGCTTCAATTTCTGATTTGCAGATTTTGCCATTATATTATTTTCTCCACCTCCCACAGATTTTTGATCTCATAATCAATTTTAAGCTCTAAGTTATTTTCCTTTCCTTCGGGGTTATACCAGCAGCATGCGATTCCCGCTTCATTGCCTCCCCGCATGTCACTGGAAAGAGAATCTCCCACTATGATAGCCTTTTCCTTCCTGAAATCAGGAATTTTTTTAAAGCATATCTCAAAATATTTTTTCTGGGGCTTTGGATATCCAATTTCTTCTGAAATAAAAATACCGTCTAAAATTTTGTCCAGTCCGGATAAATGCAGCTTATTCTGCTGAGTGGATGTAACACCGTTTGTCACGGCATACTGCCGCACTCTGCCCTTAAGCCTTCGGCACAAATTATAGGAATCATCCCGAAAATAAAAAACGGAGCCCAAAGCTTCCTGATATACGGATGCAAAGTTCCCTATGTCAATATCCTTTATGGCAAGCTCCGAAAAAAGCGTTCTGAACCTTCCCGTAAGCAGCTCTGCCTTTGAAACCTCGCCGAGTTCATGGCGTTTCCAGTAAGTATTATTGATATCCACATAAAGGGAAAGCGCACTATCCTCCATTTCAAGGCCAAACTGCCGAAAGCTCTTGCCCAGAGCATAAGCCTGAGACAGTTCAAAATCTAAAAGCGTCTGATCCACATCCCATAATATTGTGTCAAATTTCTTCATTTTTATATTCTCAGCCCCCTGACTCCAAAGTGTGTTTGGAAGAGTCTATATGAAAGGGACTATCGCAAAATACCGTTCATGCACCGAATGTAAACCACATTCTATGCATAATGGCTATTTTGCAACAGCCCCTTTATCCTTATACTCATCTCATACAAATCCGGATATATCATATTACATTTTTACTGCCCGTTTTTGCGCTTACGCTGCTTAATGCCAATAAACATTGCAATTCCGGACAACGCTGCAATAACTGCTAACTGCAGTACATATGACAAAAACGTATTAATAAATGAAATAAAATTTCCCATTTTCTTCACCAGACCTTTCTTTTTCATAACTATTCAGCTTTTCAAACTATTATTTTTACTAATGTAAGAGCAGTTCGCAAAACGTGCTGCCCATTACTTCTACTATCATATCATTGTGCCATTTCACAGTCAAGTCTGCGCCACACACCTGATTTCAAAAAATCCTCCGCCATATGCTCAGCTTCATGGATAATCCCGGATTCATAACCCATAATGCTTAAAAGTCTGATGGCATTGCGGGTACCTGCCCGCCCTTTCATAATCTTGTAGCTAAAGAAAATATCATCCTCCTCAATTTCCTCTGAGAAATGATAGTTGTAATAAATATCCTCAAGAAGATGTGTTAATTCAATATCATGGGTGGCCGCAAAGCACAGACAGTTTTCCTTTGACAGGCTCTTTAATATCTGTGCGGACGCCGCAATTCGTTCCACCGTGTTGGTACCCCTTAACACCTCATCCACAAAGCAAAGGACCGGTGCGTCAGCGCTGACACTTAAGTCCAATATTCTCTTTAAGGCTTTCACCTCTGCCATGTAATAGCTCTCTCCACTTTGTATATCATCTTTCAGGCTCATGGAAGAGATTATATAAAATAAAGCCCCCCTGTAGCTTTTTGCAAGACAGGTATGAATTGTCTGTGCAAAAATGCTGTTCACCGCCATCGTCTTAAGAAAAGTTGACTTTCCTGAAGCATTAGAGCCGGTAATCAGTACACTTTTATCCGTATAAATATCATTTTTTACAGGCCTTTCAATGAGCGGATGATAAAAATCTTCCCCGCAAATCTCTGCCTTAAGTGTGAATTCAGGCACACAGTACCCTTCAGAAAGAGACTGCCTGTAGGCGCCGATGGCAATCATAGCCTCTATTTGTCCAAGGGCCGTAATCATACCATCAATTTCTGATATATTCCTGCGTACCTGGGCCAGCATCTGATTAAACTTAATCAAATCCACGTGGAATCCCATTCTGATAAAATCCAGCAGCATCTCCAGAGGATTGCCGGATCCTGACATACGTCCGCCTGACATTACAAGAAAAGACCCTCTTTTAAAGCCGCCCATAGCCGCCGAACAGCTTTTCATGATTTCGAATTCCCCGGCAAGCACATCCGGCTCGCAGGAATCCGATTTTAAGAAATCCGGCCTATCAGAGTGTCTTCTCCCTGAAGGTACTGACTGTATTTTTTTCACGGCCTCAAGAATACGGAATACATAGGCAAAACTTGTAATATACGGATCGATTTCCTCCTTTACCTTGAAATAGTTTACATTGTTGAAAACCAACACAAGTACAAAAGCTACCAATCCCAGAGGCATGTTTATAAACATAGAACCAATACTGCCCATCAGCAGACAAATAGAAAGATAATCCTGCAAATTACTGCGTTCTCCCAGCTTGTCTAAATAATCCAGATAGTCATAAATGGAAAACTTACCTGTTCTCCCCAGCCTGCTGAAGATAAGCTGATAAGCGACCCTCTTATCAGGATGCACCCTGAAATATTCTATCATTTCTTCCCGATGGGCAAACTCCGCTTCATCCATACAGGGCTTTCTTAAAATATAATACAGATATTCCTCGCCTGCAGACGAATAGGTATAATTTATCTTTTGAAATATTTCATCCATATTCAGGTCATTCCAGGTAATATCATCAACGAAAAACCCTTCTTTGTGCTTTAAAAAATAGTGTGAAATACTTTCAAATTGTTCTGGCTTATATTCTCTTTGGGGTAATGTGCCGTATGTCTCATACAGGCTTTTCACAAATTTCTTTTCCGATTTTTTAAAATCATAAAACCCTTTGAGCATAAAAAGTAAAATTAGTCCCGCCATTGCCGCCGCAAAAATGATATATTCCATATTCTGTCGATAACCAAACCTTTCCTGCAATAAGCCGGCCGCCCATCATTCTTCGCAGCCACGAATGCCATGGACTGCGAATTTTATGAAAACATGGGCCTTTGTTTATTCCATAATGAATTTTTGTACGTTTTCTTCCAGCTGCTTTGCAATTTCATTCAGATTTCTTGCATTATCAGCAATACTTTCCACTGTTGTCCCGGCCTCGGCAGCGGATGCAGAGGTCTCCTCCGTACTGGCCGCATTCTCCTGGGCAATAGCATTCAGATTCTGAACCACATCCACCACTCTTACCCTGGCCTCGTCAAGCTCCTGGGTCTTAGAAGCAATCATTTCGATACTTTCGATTGACTGGTCAATGCCTTCCTTCACGTTGTTAAAAGCATGCTCGGTGTGAATTACATTTTCATTCTGCTGTCCGATAATGTTCCTGACTTCCTTCATCGTTTCAACAGATTCTTCCGAATCCTTAATTAAGGAATGAATAATGTCGTCAATCTGTCTTGCAGATTCATTGGACTGTTCCGCCAGTTTTTGAATCTGCGTGGCAACCACTGCAAAACCGCGGCCCTGCTCTCCTGCTCTTGCTGCTTCTATAGATGCATTTAAAGACAGCAAATTGGTTTCTTCCGCAATTTCACTGATGATATCGGTAGCTTCCTTAATCTTTAACGCTGATTCGTTAGTGGTATTCGTCTGGTCATAGACAACCTGAATTGCCTCTTTGGTCCTCTGATTAACACTGCTTAAGGATGAAAGGATATCCATTGCCTGATTTCCTGCATTGCGCACCTTCTCGGCATTCTCTCTTAAGGATTCCATTTCCCTGCTTGTATCTTCTATCATATTGCCCATCAGGATAATATCTTCCGTTGCCGTCTGTGTCTCCTGGGCCTGAGCAGTTGCTCCCTGTGCAATTTCAGAGACAGCCTTCTCAATCTGCTCCACAGCTATGGCAGTCTCCCCTGAGCTGGTGCTGAGAGCGCCGGAAGCTTCAAATAAGCTTTCGCTGTTACCGCTTATCCCTTTCATCATGACAACAAGCTCTTTGCGCAGGCTGTCAATGGATCTTCCCATAACACCAATTTCATCCTTTTGCTTATTTATATATGCCTGAAGTTTGTTTTCCGAAAAATTCATTTCCGATAAGCTTGTAATGATTAAAGTAATTTTTCTGATTGGCCTTACAATGCGGATAGACAGTATGAAGCCGAATACAGAGCATAAAACCAGAATAAAGCATGCAGCGTAGCAGCTGTTTTTCAAAATAATGCCAGAGCCTGAAAGAACCTCTTCCTCGTCTGCGGTAATTACCACAACAAAATCCATATTTTCCCCAACATAAAAGGATGCATATTTCATGCTGCCGCTAAATTTATATGTAATTACATCAGTCTCCGGTCTGCGTCCACGGGATATTTCCCCCAGGATCTGTTTTACCGCATCATTTTCAACGGGTTGTCCGATTTTGCTTTCCATTGGATGGTAGAGCATTGTACCGTCATCAGAGACTGCATAGGCATAGCTGGACTCCATATTATGTACCGTAACATTTCCAATCACGGACCCCAGGCTTTCGGAAGAAAGCACATCCGCCGCACTGAGATATTCCATCTCCTTATCTATATTTTTACCTGCAACTAATACCACGTCTTTCATATAGCTTTTAATCAGTTCCGACTGACTGTCCTCCACCAGGGGGATAACTGTCCACATACACAAAACTGTGGTAATAAGTACTGAAACAATAACGAGCAAAGTAATTTTTGTCTTTATGGAATTAAAAAAAGACACTTTATTTTTTTCCATTTTAATCCTCCGTTCCAACAATGCACAGGATATTATAATCCGACATTTCTATTTTCGCGAGCAATGAGTCAAACGAACGTGCTTGCGTGGTATTTATTATTTTATTATTTTTCGTAATATATTGTCTGTTTTTTTATAAATACATTCCGGACTTTCTTTTGTATAAAAAATCCCCTTTTCGTAAAGGATCTCTCCCCCAACCATTGTCATAGCTACATTTTGTTTACTGCCGCTATATACCAGATTCTTGGGAATATTGTTTTGAGGTCTCATATTTGGCTGGCTTAAATCAATCATAATTATATCTGCCAGCTTTCCGGCCGCGAGCACATCCGCCTCGTGAAGTCCCATTGCCAAAGCGCCGTTTACTGTGGCCATTTTAAGAACTTCCATGGCATCCACCGCGGAAGCGTCCTTTTCTCTCAGCTTGGCCAACCCGGTTACAAGAAACATTTCTCTGAACATATCAAGACAATTGTTGCTGGCCGGTCCGTCAGTCCCGATTGCCACTTTCACTCCTGCTTTCAAAAAATCTGAGACAGGCGCAATACCGCTGGCAAGCTTTGTGTTAGAACCGGGATTCGTCACGGCATATAACCCCCTTTTTTGCATGATTGCAATATCCTTTGGCGTCATATGAACGCAATGATATCCACCGCCGCCATAATCAAACATCCCCAGGCTGTCAAGGAAAGCCAAAGGCGTCATCCCATAGCGTTCCACACATCCTGCCACTTCATTTTCCGTTTCTGCCAGATGCGTAAACACAGGCGCTTTGTACTTATGGGCAAGAGCGCAGATTTGCTCAAGCAGATTTTTTGAACAGGTATATTCCGCATGAAAGCCAATTATGTAAGACTGCAGCGGGCTTTTATGATTGAGCGTCTGGTACATTTCTTCTACCATTTCAGGAGACTGGCTGAAATTATTGACTGCTCCCACCTGCACGCACCGCATCCCCATATCGTCAAAGGCGTCTGCAATAGACAGCGGCGTAAGATACATGTCAAATACCGCCGTAATCCCGCTGGTCAGATATTCCAAAACCGCAAGCCTTGACAGTTCATAGATATCTCCGGCTGTCATTTTTGCCTCTATAGGAAAAATTTTGTTATTCAGCCATTCGCTTAAGGGAAGATCATCCGCATAAGAGCGAAGCAGTGTCATGCCCGAATGTGTGTGCGCATTCTTGAAACCAGGCATCAGAAGATTCTTCCTGCAGTCAATTTCCCTGTCCCATATGATACATTTTTCAGGCATATCAGCATAAATGTCATCGGGAATTTCCCCTTTTCCCACATAAAGAATCCTGTCACCCTGTATCCAGACTTCCCCTTCAAAAATTTCCTCATCTTCACACATCGTAAGAATCTTAGCATTATATAATCTTATATTCACATGAATCCTCTCCGGCTTCACCAGCCTGCCAATATTTGATGGCTCCCACAGCAAACTCTAATACAAATTTTCCGGTCCAAAGCTTTCCGGAAGCAGTTCCTTCAAAAGATAGATTCTGTAATCTGCCTCATTTTTGGCAACAATTACAAAAAATCTTTCAGGGTCGGCAAACTCCCGCAGCACCTGTCTGCATACGCCGCAGGGAAAAGCATATTGCGTTATCAGTTCCCCTTTAGGACTTCCCACTACGGCAATTGCTTTAAAACTGCGCTTGCCCTCGCTTACCGCTTTACTGACAGCAGTCCTCTCCGCGCATATGGAAGGGGTATAGGCGGCATTTTCTATATTGCACCCCGTATAAATCCGTAATTCATTGGTAAGCACCGCGGCCCCTACCATATAGTTTGAATAAGGAGCATAGGCTTTTTTTCTGGCATCCATTGCCGAACGTATCAGCTCCGATACGGGTATCTCTCCTAAGCCCGCCATCTCGTTTTTTCCTCTTTCCATAAAAATACCCATGCCTTTCATAAGATTTAAAAAGCGCCAATCGCCTCCGTAATTAACTGTTTAAACAACGGAGCTGCCTTATTGGAGGCTTCCTGCACTTCCTCATGGGTAAGCGGCTGGTCGGTCATACCAGCAGCTAAATTTGCCACACAGGAAATTCCACAGATTTTCATTCCCATATGGTTGGCTGCAATTGCCTCCACTACAGTACTCATTCCCACAGCGTCAGCGCCAAGACTGCGCAGCATCTGAATCTCCGCAGGTGACTCAAAGGATGGACCTGTTAGCTGTACATAAACGCCTTCCTTCAACGGAATATTACATTCTTTTGCCTTTTCTCTGATAATATTCTGAAGCGCCGGATCGTAAACCTTGCTCATATCTGGAAAACGGCACCCTAATTCCTCTATGTTTGCCCCTATCAAAGGATTCGGTGCAAAACATGAAATATGATCTTTTATTAACATGAAACTTCCTGCTGTGAAATCAGGATTGATGCCTCCTGAAGCATTGGTTAAAAATAAAATTTCAGCCCCCATCTTTTTCATAAGACGTGTGGGAAGCACCACATCCGTAATAGGGTATCCTTCATAATAGTGAACTCTCCCTTTCATACATACAACAGGCACTTCTTTCACATAACCAAAAATAAACTTGCCCTCATGACCCGGGACTGTGGAAACCGGGAAATCCGCTATCTCGCTGTAGTCAATTTCTGCTTTTACATCCATGGTATCTGCATAATTACCCAGTCCGGAGCCAAGAACAAGCGCCACTTTAGGCAGAAAAGGAAGCCTGTCCTTTATGCTTTCATAGCATTTCTCAATCTTTTCATAAACCTGATTCATATGACCCTCCAAATAATTTATTTTTAGGCAAAACTTTACTACATAATATTACCATAAAAATTAATAATCTGCAATCCCGCCATGCATTTAAGCAAACGTTGCAGTGCTTCGAAACTCAGCGTATTGTAAAAAACAAAGAATGCCTGCGCAAAGCAAGAGCATTCCTTGTGTAGATACCAATATATCAGTTTCTGGTGTGCCTTAGTCCGATAACGATACAGTGAACCATAAAATAAAATTTTATATAATGATACAGACCATTCCCCCGTTGGAATCGTTAACGATCTTCTGCATGGTTTCCTGGAGCTTTAACTGGCTTTCGTCCCCTATCATGGTGAGCTTGCTGGTTATTCCATCATTTACAAGCTGTTCCACGGACTTGCCGAAAATGTTTGTCTCCCAGATGCCGGCTTCGCTTTGGCTGGAATCGGAAATGAACCGTATTAAGTCCTGAGCCTGTTCCTCAGATCCTACAATGGGGGATATTTCTGTTTCTATGTTGGCTCGAATCATATGGATGCTGGGGCTGACCGCCCGGATTTTCACGCCGAATTTGTTTCCGTGCTTTGTCACCTCCGGTTTATCAAGCCTGATCTCACTGCGTTCAGGCGTCACCACACCGTAACCCTTTTGTCTGACACAGTCTACCGCGTGTAAAACCTTCACGTACTCCCGTTTCATTTTGGCCATTTCCTTCAGGACAGACAGTAAATGATATTCATTATCTATGGTTTCTCCCACCATATCACTGAGCATCTCGTAATAATAAGCATCATCCACATCCAGCCATACTCTGATGCACCCATCTGCCATGTCAATACTGTCCATTTTGCATTTCTTGATGAAAGGTCCTTCCAGGGTAATCGGGTTATTTTTTACATCCCGTATACAATTGTATTTGGACATGATTTCTTTTACGCGCTCAATTAAATCCACCTTCATCTTATGATTCTGAGGCAGCATTTCAACCCATTTTGGCATATAAAATTCAATCATAGTGAGCGGAAATTCGTAAAGAATGTTCTCTAAGATTTGATGAATATCTTCTTTCTTTAACTGCTCACAATTGACCGGCATCACCGACACGCCATATTTGTTTTCCATTTCCTCCGCCAGCTTTATGGCCTCCTCACCATAAGGCTTTGCGGTATTAAGCAGCACAACAAAAGGCTTTTTTAATTTTTTCAGCTCTTTGATTGTACGGTCCTGCGCAGATTCATAATTTTCTTTGGGAATATCCCCAAAGCTGCCGTCACAGGTAATCACAATGCCAATGGTAGAATGGTCGTTGATTACCTTTCTGGTTCCTATTTCCGCTGCCTGGGTAAAAGGAATTTCTTCTGTAAACCAGGGAGTCTTTACCATCCTCTCCGCTTCGTCTTCCATATGGCCGGTAGCGCCATCTACCATGTAGCCTACGCAGTCTATAAGACGTACTCTGGCTTCAATCCCCTCTCCAAAAGTAAGCTTTGCCGCCTCCTTGGGAATAAATTTGGGTTCTGTGGTGGTGATGGTCTTGCCGCCGGCGCTTTGAGGAAGTTCGTCAACTACCCTTTCCTTTTCATAGGATTCCGTCATATTGGGCAGAACCATCAAATCCATAAATCTTTTAATGAAAGTGGATTTACCGGTCCTGACCGGTCCCACAACGCCTATGTAAATTTCTCCGCCGCATCTTAGTTGGATATCATTATACAGGTCATACTCCTTTTTTGCACTTAAGTCCATAAACTCCTCCATACTGCCAACACCCCACAGTAAAAGGCGTTGGCCGGCCCCTTCCATACTTAATTAAATGTATGTACGGCTAAAGAAATTTATTCATGCGGGCTTAAAATTTATAAAGAAGGTCTGCCCTGTCCCTAAGCCATTTTTTATACTGCCTGTAGGAAGGACACAACTGCTCTACCAGATGCCAGAAGTCTGCCGAGTGATCCATATATACAAGATGGCATAACTCATGAATAATTACATAATCACAGACCGGCTCCGGTGCCATCAATATCCGCCAGTTAAAATTCAGGTTTCCTTTGCTGCTGCAGCTTCCCCAGCGGCTTTTTTGATCTTTAATGTGTATATCCTGAAAGCTTACTCCTATAGTCCCGGCAAACTCCCGGGCCTTTTCTTTAAAAACACAAAGGGCCTGTTTTCGGTACCATTTTTCCAGCTGTTCCCGTTTATAGGCATAGTCCGCCTCGTAAGGAACCGTCATAACCAGGCGGCCGCATACATCATTTATTTTCGTCCGGCTTCTGTCTTCCCTTACTACGATCAAAACTCTCTTTTCGCCCAGATAGTACAGTTCATCACCGTTTTCCAGCTGCAGGCGCAAGGCCGCTTCTTTTTCTCTTGCCATTTGAAGCCGTTTAGATGTCGACAGGATCCAATCCCTTTTGGATTCCACGAACCTGTCTGTTTCACGCTTTGCCACCCACAAAGGCGCTTTCACAATAAGATTGCCATCCCTGTCAAAAGAGATGGCAATGGTTTTTCTTTTACTTCTTAACAATTGATACTGCAATGATATGCCCCCTATTTCAAAACGAGCTTGCGGAAGTTCTTTTTCCCTCTTTTAATAACCACGCCCTCACCTGCAAAGGCATCCTTGCCAAAGGCGGCTTTCACATCCGTTATTTTATCACTTCCAAAGGTTACACCGCCCTGCTCGATAGCGCGTCTTCCCTCTGAACGGCTCGCTACCAGCCCAGCCTTACACAAAGCGGAAATCAGGTCCAGGTTTCCGTCCGTGAAATCCTCCTCGCTAAGTTCTGTGGTAGGCATATCAGCCGCCACACCAGCGCCAAACAGCGCCCTGGCACTTTCCTGTGATCTTTCAGCCTCCTCCTGGCCGTGAACCAGCCTGGTAAGCTCGAAAGCCAAAATTTCCTTTGCCTGATTTAACTGGCTTCCTTCCCACTTATCCATCTCGCCAATCTGTTCAACAGGCAAAAATGTCAGCATTCTAAGACACTTAAGCACATCTGCATCCGCCACATTCCGCCAGTACTGGTAAAACTCAAAAGGACTAGTTTTATTGGGGTCAAGCCATACTGCGCCCTTTTGGGTCTTACCCATCTTCTTCCCTTCGGAATTTAATAAAAGGGTGATGGTCATTGCATAGGCATCCTTCCCCAGCTTTCTCCTGATCAGCTCCGTGCCGCCTAACATATTGCTCCACTGGTCATCACCGCCAAACTGCATATTACAGCCATAACGCTGGAACAATTCATAAAAATCATAGCTCTGCATTATCATATAATTAAATTCCAGAAAGCTTAATCCCTTTTCCATTCTCTGTTTATAGCACTCGGCTGCAAGCATCCTGTTAACCGAGAAATGAGGCCCCACATCCCGCAAAAACTCTATATAGTTTAAGTCAAGAAGCCATTCCGCATTGTTTACCATCAAAGCTTTTCCATCAGAAAAGTCAATGAAACGACTCATCTGCTTTTTAAAGCACTGGCAGTTATGATCAATCATTTCTTTCGTCATCATGCTGCGCATGTCGCTTCTGCCGGAAGGGTCACCTACCATGCCTGTGCCGCCGCCAATCAGTGCTATCGGTTTATTCCCTGCCATCTGCAGACGTTTCATCAGGCAAAGGGCCATAAAATGTCCCACATGAAGCGAATCCGCCGTAGGGTCAAACCCAATATAAAAGGTAGCCTTTCCGTTATTAATCAGCTCCTTTATCTCCTCCTCGTCCGTAAGCTGTGCCAAAAGCCCTCTGGCTTTCAATTCATCAAAAATTGTCATTTTTCATATTCCTCCGTGTATTAACTTTCTCACACTAACCAACATTTTGCTGCTGCGCGGCAACACAAATCCGGATGAAGAATGCCTGATTTTCAAGGCATTCTTCTTGCGTAAAGCTTTAGAATTTCTTAGTTCACGTTTTTGGGGAACTTAGAAATTCTCTTTACGCTATTTATTTAACATCAGTTTTATCATAGCCTGATTTAAGCCGTCCACAGTCAGCTTATACATGGGAAACAGACCCTTAATTGCCGTCTCTGCCTCCCGCCAGGGTGCATGGCCAGGCGCCATTTTGGGGTTTAGCCACACGATCTTTTTGTAATGCCGTTTTAAAAGCTGTAACCATTCCCAGCCGGCAAGTCCGCCGTTTGGTCCCCTGTAATTTCCGCTCTCAGAGTAAAGCTCCTCAGGCGCCATAGCGGCATCACCCACCACAATCACCTTATAATCGCTGTCAAGGTTCCTGAACATCCATTCTGTATCAATCCAATCCCCATTTTCACATTCCGGCGTTTTATAAAGCTTGGAATAAATGCAGTTGTGAAAATAATAGGTTTTAACATCCTTATAATGATTGGATTTGTGCACTGCCTGAAATAATTCGTTTAGCAGAGAGCTGAAAGGAATCATGGTTCCGCCCGAATCCATTAAAAGCAGAAGCTTTACCGCATTTTTCCGGGGCTTATCCATGACAATCTGCAGATAACCGCCATTATTACAGGTCTTATCAATTGTTCCGTCTATATCAAGTTCTGTCTTGGGAATGTCAAGCCTTGAAGAAAACTGGCGCAGCTTTCGGAAAGCCAGCTGAAACTGACGGTTGTCGAGCATTCTGTCATCACGGAAATCCCTGTATTTGCGGGCGCCAATTACCTGGAACGCACTTTGGTATCCGGTAGTTCCGCCTACTCTGATTCCACCCATAAAGCCGCCCATATTTCCGAAGGCAGTCTTACCCATGCTGCCGATCCAAAAGCTTCCTCCGTTGTGTTCGCTGTCCTGATCCCGCAGCCTTTCTTTAAACTTGGCTTCCACCTCGTCTTTATCGATAAACGCAATACCGTCCTGCTCATTCATACGGTAGCGTTCTTCTTCGTCCACCATATCAATCAGTTCGGATTTATCCAGCCACTTCATCATATTTTTAGAAATTTCATTTTCTGACATAATTCCCTTAAAGGCTTCCTCAAAAGCCATGTCAAATTTATCAAAATCCGTCTCACTTTTAACCAGAATCATTCTTGCCAGATAATAAAACTCCGTCAGGCTGCTGTTACACAGCCCTTTATCTAACGCTTCCTGTAAAGTCAGCCATTCGCTTAAGGTGATGGCAAGCCCCTTTGCTTTACAGGTATAAAAGAAAGTTGAAAACATATTTACACCCTTCCCTTAATCAAGCTTCGTCCGCACGGTTTCCAGATCCTCATCCTTTTTCACCACTACACCCACAAAAGGCAGCTTTGCCCGAATATCCTCAGCCGGTATTCCACCAATCTGCAGAGCATTAATCCAGTCAATCAATTCTGATGTACTGGGCTTTTTGCGGATATCCCGAAGGCTTCTAATCTGATAGAATACATCCATGGCATTCTTTAAAAGCTTATCCTCTACATCAGGATAATGGGTTCTTACAATCTCCTCCATCAGGACTTCATCCGGAAAGTCTATGTAATGGAAAATACATCTTCGAAGGAAAGCGTCCGGGAGCTCCTTTTCTGCATTGGAGGTAATTATTACAATTGGGCGCTGCTTAGCCTTTACGGTACGTTTGGTTTCATAGATATAAAACTCCATCTGATCAAGCTCCCACAGAAGGTCGTTTGGAAACTCCAAATCAGCTTTATCGATCTCATCAATCAGCAAAATGACCTGTTCATCCGACTCAAAAGCTTCCCCCAATTTCCCCAGCTTGATATAGTGGGCTATATCATCCACGCCTGCCTCTCCAAACTGTCCGTCATAAAGCCTTTGTATGGTATCATACATGTAAAGGCCGTCCTGAGCCTTTGTGGTTGATTTGATATTCCAGATAATCAGCTTTTTGCCAAGAGAATTGGCAACTGCCTGGGCCAGCATGGTCTTTCCGGTTCCTGGCTCCCCTTTGATCAAAAGGGGTTTTTTAAGGGCAATCGCCACATTAACGCTTGCCATAAGCTGTTCGGACGCCACATAATCATTTGTGCTTATAAATTGTTCGCTCATCATAACCTCATTTCTGCACTCCCGTGCTCATTCTCTATTCTATTACTGATGACCCGGCTCCAATCGGTTAGAGAAGATTTTCCCTACCCGCCGCGCGGCCCGTGTGTCACTTTAGCAGCATATTTCTTTAAGCCGCAAAATTACCATGGGATTTCCGCACTGTTTAGATAAAGCTGCCTTAGATCAATATTTTCCACCTTTTTATCACGGAGCATTAATTCGCTTACAGCCTGAGCAGCCGGCCGGCCTTCAAATAAAATCTTATTAACCTGCTCTATAACAGGAACGTTCACCTGATATTTCTGTGCCAGCGCATAGCCCGCCTTTGCGGAATATACACCTTCTACCACCATTTTTACTTCCTTCATTGCCTCTTCCATAGAAACACCTTTTCCAATTAAAATACCGGCTCTGCGGTTTCTGGAATGCATGGAGGCGCAGGTAACAATCAGATCTCCTATCCCTGTCAGTCCATAAAAGGTCTCAATTCTTCCGCCCATGCTGATGCCAAGCCTTGCAATTTCGGCAATGCCTCTTGTGATAAGCGCAGCTTTCGTATTGTCCCCATAGCCTAAGCCGTCCGCCATGCCTGCTGCTAAAGCAACCACATTTTTAAGCGCAGCCCCCAGCTCAATCCCCGGCACATCCGAGCTGGTATATACCCGGAACACATCACTCATAAACAGACTTTGTATATATTCGGCAGTATCCTTCTTTTTAGAGCCAACTACAATTGTGGTAGGAATGCCTTTTCCCACTTCCTCCGCATGGGAAGGACCGGAAAGTACTGCTACATCTGCCTTAGGAATCTCCTGTTCGATAATTTCTGATAAAGTCATAAGGGTGACATCCTCAATTCCTTTGGCCACATTCACAATCTTTTGCCCTTCTTTTATGAAAGGCGCCATTTTGCCTGCAGTACTCCTGGTAAAAGGAGAGGGCACTGCCAGCACAAGCAGGTCCTTATCCTTAACTGCACTTTCCAAATCTGTCGTAAATTCCATATCGTCAGGAAGAATCACGCCGGGCAGCTTATCTTTATGTTCGTGACAGTTTCTCAACATGCTCACTTCATCTTCCATGATGGACCATACCGTAACCTGATTTCCATTATTACTAAGAAGCCATGATAACGCGCATCCCCAACTGCCCGCACCTATGATACCCACATTTGCCATTTTAAATAACTATGCTCCTTTCTTAAGCCTGCCTGCATATTTTATTTGTCATACTGCTCACTTTTTTTGGTCAGGAAGGTCTTTTTTTCCTGTCCTGCCAGCAGCCGCTTGATATTTTCCCGGTGCTTATAGTAAGCCAGTGCCGTGAGAAATGCTGTAAGAATATACATTTCTGTAAGCACTGCCTGTGAAGCGCCAAACACCCCAAGCTGTCCCACTATCACCATCTCAATCATCAGCCCGGCGTAAACCAGCAAAGAGCCAAGCGAAACATAATGTGTAATGAAAAATACACTAAAAAATATAATCACACCCATAGGCAGGAAAACCGGATGGAAGGATAAAATAAGTCCGGCTGTTGCTGCAATTCCTTTTCCCCCTTTAAATTTCAGGTAAAAAGGAAAATTGTGCCCTAAAATAGCGCCAGTTGCCGCATACAGCTTTAAAAGATAAACTTCCTCCGGGTGGGAAGCGCCAAAAATCATACCGCTTAGCACAATCGCCAAAATACACTTTAAAATATCTCCCGCAAGAACAATTAACCCCGCTTTCGTACCAAATACCCTGAGGGTATTCGTGGTCCCTGCATTTCCGCTGCCATGTTCCCTGATGTCAATTCCATGCATTTTACCATATATAAATGCAGTCTGAAACATGCCAAGCGCATAACCAATGATGATACAAACCAGCCGCTGCGTCATTTCTTTTCCCTCCTTTCCCTGATTAAAAACTTAAGAGGTGTTCCCCGAAATCCAAAGGCCTCCCGTACTTTATTTTCTATATATCTGGTATAAGAAAAATGCATCAGCTCTTTATCGTTGACAAAAATCACAAAAGTGGGCGGTTTCACCCCTACCTGGGTGATATAATAAAGCCGCAGCCGCTTTCCTTTGTCCGAAGGGGGCTGCTGGAGAGCCACCGCCTCACTCATAATCTCATTCAGAACGCCTGTTGATATTCTCATGGAATGGTTCTCACTAATCACGTCAATAAGATCGTAAAGCTTGGGAAGCCTCTGTCCTGTAAGCGCTGAAATAAATGTTATTTCCGCATAAGGCATATATGATAAAATTTCGCGTATCTTTGCCGTATACTGATTCACCGTCTTATTATTTTTTTCGATGGCATCCCACTTATTTACCGCAATAATAACCGCTTTTCCCCGATCATGGGCAATACCGGCAATCTTGGCATCCTGCTCTGTCACGCCTTCCACCGCATCAATTACCAGAATCACAATGTCCGACCGTTCAATAGCTCCAACGGTACGAACAATCATATAATGCTCTAATTCTTCTTTTATCTTATTTTTACGCCTTAGTCCCGCCGTGTCAATAAAAATATATTCTTTTCCATTGTAAACAACCGGCGTATCTACAGCATCCCTTGTGGTACCTGCTATCTCCGAGACAATCAGGCGGTTTTCTCCAATCAGTTTATTGATCAGGGATGATTTACCCACATTTGGTTTCCCTACAATCGCCACCCTTGTTCTTTCGTCTTCCTCATCCCCGCTTTCACTGTCTCCAAAGTAGCTGACCAGCACATCTAACATATCTCCGATTCCGAGCCTGCCAGAGGCCGAAATCGGATGGGGGTCCCCGATTCCAAGGTTATAAAACTCATAAGTATCCGCCATGTACTTGTCAAAGTTGTCCACTTTATTAACAACAAGTATTACTGGCTTGTGGGAGCGGCGAAGCATATCCGCCACCTTGGCATCCGCATCAACCATTCCCTGCTTTACATCCACCATAAAAAGGATAACATCCGCCGTATCAATGGCAATCTGCGCCTGTTCCCGCATCTGCGATAAAATAATATCCCGGCTGTCCGGCTCGATCCCTCCCGTATCAATCAGGGTAAAAGCTTTATCAAGCCACGTGACGTCCGCATAAATCCTGTCTCGTGTGATTCCCGGTGTATCCTTAACAATGGCAATCCGCTGCTTTGCCAGGGCGTTAAACAGCGTTGATTTCCCCACATTAGGCCTCCCCACAATCGCCACAATAGGTTTTTTATTTTTAGACATTTAATCAACCATTTCCTTTCCCAAAACCGCATTTACAAAGTCATATCCGCTTGATTTTACAATATCTGTTTTTACTTGTAAAGCCTTTTCCATATCTGCAACCGTCACATCATCCAAAAAGATCTCCTCACCGCTTCTTAGCATATTCTGCGGAAGAAGCAGCCTTTTTCCCAGATTTTTCCCCTGAAGCTGAGCTATGATATCCTGCCCTGTCAAAAGACCCGAAACCGTAATTTCTTCTCCAAAAAAATAATTGATGATTTCATAGACATAAATATTCAGTCCCGGAACCAGCTCCGTTATCTTTTTCGCCATATGGCGGATATAGGGATATGCAAGCCTGCCGGTGGCTATGGAAAGTTCCCCCATAATGTCTGCGGTTACATTTGGCGTACTTTTCCCTTTTGCCTTTTCCTTATGGAGCTTTTCTTTTAATTCCGACAAAGCTTCTTCAAATTCATCCAATAAAAGCCGCAGCATTCCAACCCCGTTTTCCAGCTGCAGATATCCGTCATAGGTTTCCTCCGACGGCAGCTCCCTGCCTGCAAGAAGATACCATTCATCGCTGGCGTGCACGAAATGGATCCTGTGCTTTTCATGAAATTCTTTTTGAAAACGGTGAATGGTATCTAAAATCTCATTTGCATCCTCCGCCGTAAATGTTTCAAGAGGATACAGACCTTTCCTGTGTCTGGTCAATCCTGCCGGCACAACGGATACGCTTTGAAGTACGGGAATATAATCTGACAGTTTCCGGATACTATCGTCCAGTTCCTTACCATCGTTGATCCCTCTACACAGCACAATCTGTCCGTTCATGGTGATTCCGGCCTCATAAAGCCTGTCCGCCTTTTTCAGGGCGTCACCTGCAAACCGGTTGTTCAGCATCATACACCGAAGCTGCGGATTCATGGTCTGAAAGGATATATTAATAGGAGAGAGATGGTATCTGATAATTCTGTCAATATCATAATCTGACATGTTTGTAAGCGTAACATAGTTTCCCTGCAGGAAAGAAAGCCTGGCATCATCATCCTTAAAATAAAGAGTCTGCCTCATTCCTTTTGGCATCTGATCAATAAAGCAGAAAATACATTTATTGCTACAGGAGCGATACTCGTCCATCAGCCCGTTTTCAAACAAGATGCCCAGATCCTCATCTTCATCCTTTTCAATCTCCAGCTCCCACTGCTCTCCATCCTGTTTTTCTATCAATAATGTGAGAAATTCATTTTCCACATAATACTGATAATCAAAGATATCCTTTATTTCTTCTCCATTAACTGCAAGCAGCCGGTCTCCCGGTGCAATTTCCAGCTCCATTGCAATACTTCCATGGATAACCTTTTCAATTTTATGTCCTTCATATTTCTGATTGTTCATTATATTCTCCAACTATTACTATGTGCCTTCTATTTTACTAGAAATTTCTTGACGTGTCACTAGCATAATGATATAAAATAATTATTGGAGTAATTTGTTTTCCGCTGTCAAAAGCGGGATTCTTACCTGGATTTTCTTTTCATACTTAATGGAGGTTACCATGCCTAATTTACATGAGCTTGAAGCGGCGATTCCTGTTGCCCCTTTAAAATTACTTGTTTTGGATTCTGCCACAAGGCTTGGAAACAGTGTCAATCATCACCTGATTAATTTCAGAAAAAGTGTTAAAAATATAGCAAAAAATGATCCGGCTTTCAAAAGCTATGTGTCTGATAACTTTATCATGGACAGTGTGTGCCACCGCTTTAATACCGGCGAAGGGAAAGCAGTTCTTTCTGAGTCTGTCAGGGGTAAAGATTTATTTATTCTTGTAGATGTCTGCAACCATAGTATTTCTTATACGCTAAATGCCTATACCAACTACAAATCACCCGATGATCATTATCAGGATTTAAAAAGAGTCATTGCTGCGGCCAACGGCAAAGCTCACCGCATTAATGTAATTATGCCCTTTTTGTATGAGGGACGCCAGCATAAGCGCAGCGGACGGGAGTCTCTTGACTGTGCTTACGCAATAGAAGAATTAAACAATATGGGGGTAAGCAATTTCATTACCTTTGATGCACATGACCCAAGAGTCCAAAATGCGGAACCTTTGCATGGATTCGATAATTTTACACCGCCTTACCAGTTTATCCGCGCTCTGCTTGCAACAGAAGATAATCTTTTAATTGACAAAGACAACCTGATTGTAATAAGCCCTGATGAAGGCGCTTTAGACAGAGCCGTATATTTTGCCAATGTGCTTGGCGTTGATGTAGGCATGTTTTATAAGCGCCGTGATTATTCCACCATTATAAACGGTAAAAACCCAATTATTGCCCATGAGTTTTTGGGGGATAATATTGACGGGAAGGATGTTATTATCATTGACGATATGATTGCTTCCGGCGGCAGTATGCTTGACACTGCCAGACAGCTTAAGGCAATGAATGCCAAACGTGTCTACATATGCTGTACCTTTGGCCTTTTTACGGAAGGCCTTACGCGTTTCGATGAAGCCTATGAAAAATGCTATTTCGACAGAGTTGTTACTACAAACCTTACTTACCAAAATCCTGAACTGATATCCCGGCCTTATTATGTTGAGGCCGATATGAGTAAATTCTTAGCTTCTATCATCGATTTTATGAATCACGATTCTTCCATGGCCAACGTTTATACGCCCACGGACAAAATACAGCAGTTTCTGGCGAAATACAATAACAGGGAAGACTTTATGTTATGAACGAATGAGCCGGCTTATCCTGACAAACGGCTGCCACGCAATGCATGGCAGCCGTTTAAAAATTATTAACATAAAATTCAGTTCGCGGAGCGTACTGATCGTTATTTTTCAATAAGCCGGAAGGTTAAGTTTACCTTGAACAAATCCCCGTCCATCACAATTTCAAATTTCCCATTTTGCGCTTCTGTCAGGTTCTTGGCAATAGAAAGTCCCAGGCCGCTGCCTTCTGTTGTTCTGGACTCATCCCCCCGGATAAATCTTTCCGTAAGTTCCTCCGGATTTACCTTAAGAGGCTGGGCCGATATATTTTTCAGGGAAACGACCACCTGCTTTCCTTCCCCGCTCTCCTGCAAAAGCTCCATATCAACATAAACCCGTGTACCGCTTAACGCGTATTTGAAAATATTATTAAACAGATTTTCAATAACACGCCAAATCCGCCTGCTGTCTGCCTCGATAAAGATATTGTTCCTGGGCGCCTTAAATATCAGGTATAAGGATTTTTCCTCAAACTTTTCTGAAAATTCTCCTATGGTCTGGTTTAAAAGCTCCACCAGATTAATCTTTTCCCACTGCAGTACAATATTCCCGGAAGATATTTTAGAAGCTTCCACCAAATCATCTGTCAGCTGCTTTAACCGTTGAGACTTGGCATCCAGCACTTCCACGTATTCTCTGATTTTAGGATCCTGAATGTTTTCCCGCTTTATCAGATCAACATAATTAATAATGGAGGTTAAAGGCGTTTTAATATCATGGGACACATTGGTAATCAAGTCCGCTTTCAGGCGTTCATCCTTCATACTGGTCTCCACTGCTGTTCTTACACTGTCTCCAATACTGTTTACTGCCCGGGCAAGCACCAGGTCCTCGCCATACAGGCCATCTTCCTTTACCTGATGGGCAAGATTCCCTTCCCGAATCAGCTTTATCCCCTCCAGTATTCTTTGTTTTCCAAGTGCGGAGTGGTACATCATAAATCCCACCGCCCCGTCTATTGCAAACAGCATCAAGCAGCAAATCAAAAGTTTGAGCATTTCTCTTTGTGCAAAGGCATAGCCGGCCAGCATGGCCATCCCTAAGTTCACCACTGCCAGAACACCTACCGGAACCCAGACTCTAAGGACGAGAGTGGAATGATCACAGAAATACAGCACCCATTTTTTAACCAGATCCATGACAGCTCTTAAAAGGCTTTCTCTCCAGAGCGTCCCTGCCTTGATGCGTCTTACAAAGCTGTAATAAAAGAAAGAAAATAACACACTCACCAAAAATGCTGCTGTCCCTGCAATCGCAATCATGCTGCCATTATCAACACTTCTCCAAACCACATTTATAATGGATGATGCTGCGTAAACCAGCCCGAAAGCAGCGCCCCCTGCCGCCAGAACCATGATTTCCGTGGGAATATGGTCCTCCGGATAAAGTCTTGCCACAATTTCACCCGTCTCCTTTTTACGGATTGTCCCTTCCTTCATGGTAAGTATCACGAGAAGTACAATGTATAGAAGAACACATGCCACAGCGCCGGCAGCATACTGCCACACATAGGGTACATAATTGTGAAACCCTTCTCTGGCCTGATAAAAGCAGTCCTTTGCGATATAGTCTGACCGGACACCTATCATAATCTCAGTATCCTCCGGATAAGCATAATCATATCCGTTTAAAATGTAGCGCAGAGTGGATTCCTCAATTAAAGTATCTGTCTCATACTGCATGTTCTGCGGATCATAATAAATGTATTTGCTGCACTGCGCCTTCAGCTCCTTTGCCATTTGGGAAGCGTTTGCTGTCCGGGTTTTCATATTCGTGAAAATCTGCGTATTATCTCCCACAGTTCTTTTGATAATATATATTATATTTGTATTGTCGGAATCATAGAGTTCCTTATATTTTAAGTATTCTTCATAATTTATGTTTAAATCTTCGGCCGCCTTTTTCACGTTTCCACAAAGCTCATAATATTCATCCCAGGAAGATACATAATTTTCTATATTTTTCCCATCCGCCGTAAGATATCGGTTATTGAGGATTGTAGCATCTGTTCCATCCCTTTCGACCATCCCGGCCTCAAGAAGATTACCCGATATATCTTCCACTCTGGTATTACCTGTAAGATCAGAGTTTAAATAACTGACCGTACCGCTATATCCTTCCAGATTTACCCTGGTCACAGTTCTGCTCCTGCTTAAAAACTTATCCACTTCTTCCCCGTTCATATAAACATTTTCATAAGTAAATCCGGCCTGGGCCCATTTAATCAGATCATCCAGATAATATGGCGCAGTGATATATTCTTGCTGCAATCCGTGATATCTTCCGGCAAAAGCGGTTACATCCACTTTCTTTTCGGCATCAAACCCTGCGCCTGTTTCCATCTGGCTTCTGATTGCACCATAGCATATAAGATCGGAAGCACTGTTCCCCAAAAGCGTATTAAATACATGAGAGTCCTCAAAATATCTGGGCTGCCTCTGCTCTATCAGACTAAAGGGCTTAGGCCCGTTTTTTGTCTCAACTATAACATACGAACTCAAAAGAACCGACACAATCTGAATAACAGCAAGCACCAGCAGAATATGCTGAAAACCGTGGAAAAACAACATTCTCCTTTTCTTCTTTTTACGGCCTTCCTTTCTGCCTTTTGCCTCCTTCTTCCTTTCAGCACTTTGGGAATCATACCTGCTTTGCCCTTCAGAATCCTGTTTGGGATCCTGCCTGCAATCCTGCGCCTTCGTGCTCTCCTGCACAGTATCTGATGAAACATCTGATGTATTCGGCTCTACATTATTCTCCTGCGCATTTTCTTTACTTTTTTCCCGTATTTTTTGATTATCCATAATAATACCCATGCTTTCTTCCCACCCTGCGAATTTCTGTCAACCAAAAGCGTAAGCTTTATCCTCATTATTGTTTTTCTATTTTATATCCTACTCCCCATACTACCTTTAAATACCTTGGCTCTTTTGGATTAATCTCAATCTTTTCCCTGATATGTCTTATGTGCACGGCCACCGTATTATCTGCGCCAATGGCCTCCTCGTTCCAGATATTTTCATAAATCTGATCAATAGAAAATACTTTTCCCTGGTTCTTCACAAGCAACAGGAGAATATTGTATTCAATTGGCGTCAGTTTTACAATTTCGCCATCTACCGTCACTTCCTTGGTATCATCGTTGATGCACAGTCCGCCGGCCGTAAAAAGCGCATTGTTTTCCACATTCAGGTTCCCAAGGCTTGTGTACCTTCTTAGGTTTGACTTTATTCTTGCCACCAGCTCCAGTGGATTAAAGGGTTTGGTTACATAATCATCCGCCCCAATATTTAGCCCCAGTATCTTATCCGTATCCTCTGATTTGGCGGAAAGAAAAATAATCGGAATGCTGCTGTACTCTCTGATTTTCAGGGTGGCATGAATTCCATCCAGCTTAGGCATCATAATGTCAATAACCAGAAGGTGAATATTCTGCTCTTTTAACAGCTTAATAGCCTGCTCCCCGTCATAGGCTTTATAAACCTGATACCCTTCCTGATTTAAATAAATCTCAATGGCATCCACAATTTCTTTATCATCATCGCATACTAAAATATTTGTCATAGTACCTCCATGCGCTCAGCTGCATAATCTATATCGTTTTTATAAAAACCCTGCTTTACTATAACCAGTAAAACATATAAAATTTAAGTGTTAGTAAGGAAAAAAGTTAAGACTTTCTTAATATTAAGCAGCCTGAATTTGTTGACAGAATACAAATTACTTTGTAATATCTAAATGAACTCTCAGAGCCGTTATTGTGCTTTATAAAATATAATTATCTCTAAAAAAATGCTGTTTTTGAAAGGAGCTGTAAAATGAAAATCATTTTTGTCCGCCATGGCGAACCTGATTATACCCATGACAGTCTGACCGAAAAAGGCTGGCGTGAGGCCGGTTTTTTAGCAGAACGTATCAGCAAATGGAGGGTAACTGATTTTTATTGTTCCCCTTTAGGCCGCGCAAAGGATACTGCCTCCTGTACATTGAAAAAGATGAACCGCGAAGCCGTCACATTAGACTGGATGCAGGAATTTTCTTATGCCATTGATGATCCTGTTACGAAAAAGCATGGTGTTCCCTGGGATTTTATTCCTTCTTACTGGACCAATGAACCTCTTATGATGGATCCGCAAAGATGGGTCGAAGCGGATGTGATGAAGCAAAATCCCGATATTGCAATTAAGTTCTCAGAAGTCTGCAAAAATTTTGATGAACTTCTCTCATCCTATGGCTACAAACGGGAAAAACAATATTATAAATTTGAGCGTTCCGGTGAACGTTTTTGTGCAGCTACACCCCTTCCCGGCAGTGCGGACTATTCTAAGGCAATGGCAGATGATGTTTCGGAGCCTGTCATTGTTATTTTCTGTCACCTTGGTATTACCTGTGTGGTTCTCTCCCACCTGCTGAATATACCATTCCCACTGCTGGTTCACGGTTTTTTTCTGCCCACCACCTCTCTTACAATCCTTTCCAGCGAAGAACGCTGGGGACAGGAAGCTTATTTCAGGGTGCAGGTACTGGGCGATGTCTATCATCTGCTGTCAAATGGAGAACCTGTATCTCCGGCAGGATCCTTCGCCACCCCATGGACGGCTTAATTCCCTGGCCTGTTTTGCGGGTCCGCCTGCTAATCGTGCAGGGAAAAAGCCTTCCCTGTGTGATTAGCCCGTGTGCTCTTTGGTTCTATTTATGAACTTTTGCATGAAACAAGGGACTCCTTTAGAGTCCCTCTTTACATATCATAGCTCTCTGTTTCTATTCTTCTGTGCCGGAATTTTCGCTGTCATTGTTTTCTGAATCCGAATCCGTTTCCGTCTGTGCATCTGTTTCGCTTTCACTCTCAGAAGTGGTTTCATCCGTGCTGATTGTCAGATATTTCAGATTTCCCTTTACATCGGTCACCTGATAATTTTCTGCAAGGCCGTTTATATACTCAGATACTCTCTGACCCGCCAGGGTATCTGAAATATTAGCGTTATCAGCCTCATCATAATATCTTTTCACAAATTCCACTACATAATACTGATGATAAGTCTCATCCTCCAAAACGGTGATATCTCCTGCTTTTCTGCCCTCATCATAGAGCCATTCTGACATAACGGCAGAAATATTAGAGTAATTCCTTCCTTCGCTGAGGCTGTATTCGGTATCAGGATTTTCATAATTTTCTTTCGTATTTTCAGAAGCATTTTTCAGGCATAGTTCCTCAAAATCCCCGCCGCTTTTACGTGCCTGCACCATTGCATCCGCTTTTACCTTAAGCTCATCCATGGCTTTTTGGATATCCTCTTCAGAGGCATCCTCAGCAATCTCCGTGTTGAAATTAAAGCTCCTGTAATCTACTTTATCATAGCTTTGCTTATTTTCTTCGTAATAGGACTTTATTTCTTCATCTGAGGGCGCGTTTTGGGCAAGTAAGTCCTCATGATATGCATTAGCAGTCAGCCCCTCTTTCACAAAGGCTTCCACATTTTTTTTAGTAGCATAGGTGCCAAAATTGGTTTTGTAATATTCAGCAGCGCTGACACCTGCCGCCTGGGCTGCTGCTTCCAGTTCACTTACAAAGCTTTCATAATCAGCAGATACATCATAGGTGAATCCATTCTTCGCAGCATCATCTAAAAGAGCCTTACTTTGCCGAATTTGCTCCACCGTCATTTCATCAAACAGATCCTTCCACGTCTTGTTATCCGTATACTGCTGATCTGCATAATCCAGTGAAGTATCCAGTCCCATATATGGAAGAATAGATGCATAGGCAGATAAATAATTGTTCACTGCCACATTGTAGTAATAATCGTACTCAAGTTGTGTCAGCTCATGCTCCCCGACTTTGACATATGTCCCCTTTAACGCAGACTCTTTCTTTATAATCGGAACGGCAATAGAAATCACAATTGCAAGAACCACTACAACGGAAAGCGTAATTCCAATTGTCTTCATTATTTTTTCCTGTTGTGCATCCTTTAGCTTTTGCTGTCTCCTCGCCTCCATTTTACGATCATATTTGGTCTGAACCTTCTGTTCAGATTTTACCTCAGGCGCATTATTCTTTGCCATTTGTAAAATTCCTCCTCATTTTTCTTATTTATTCCTGTCTGCAATAAGCAGAGCGGATGCAGGCGAAACTTAAGGCTCCGTATCCATCCTGCCCGATGCCGCGGGGGTACTATGCGCCAGTGGCGTTAATATAATTTATCAGTCCTTCAGCTGCAATAATTTTCTGCATAAATTCCGGAAACGCCTGCCCTTTAAACTGTGTTCCCCTGGTCAGATTTTTAATAATACCGGAATCAAAGTCTATTTCCACTTCATCCCCATTCTCAATGCCTTTAGATGCCTGTGGACATTCAATGATAGGAAGTCCTATGTTAATCGCATTTCTATAAAAAATCCTGGCAAAGGTCTCTGCAATGACACAGCTCACTCCGGCTGCTTTAATTGCAATAGGAGCATGTTCTCTGGACGAACCACAGCCAAAATTTTTATCTGCCACAATAATATCTCCCTGTTTCACTTTATGGATAAAATCCTTATCAATATCCTCCATGCAATGGGATGCCAGCTCTGCCGGATCAGATGAATTCAAATATCTGGCAGGGATGATCACATCCGTATCCACATTATCACCAAATTTAAATACAGTTCCTTTTGCTGCTTTCATATCAATAACCATGCCTTTCTTCCGGCCCGCGGCCTTTTGCCGCAAGGCACAAATTTTCCCGTCTCAATTTCCGTCTGTATAGAACAAACGTTATGCTGCGGGATGCTGACTACTCTCTAACAGGGTGCTGAAATCTTCCCTGTGATGGCGCTTGCCGCCGCTACGGCAGGACTTGCAAGATAAATTTCGGATTTTACATGTCCCATACGTCCTACAAAGTTACGGTTTGTAGTGGAAACACATCTTTCCCCTTCTGCAAGAATCCCCATATATCCTCCAAGGCAGGGACCGCAGGTAGGAGTACTTACAATTGCACCTGCTTCAATGAAGATTTTTAAAAGCCCTTCCTCCATAGCCTGCATATAAATACTCTGAGTAGCGGGGATTACAATACAGCGCATTCCTTTTGCCACATGTTTCCCCTCCATCACCTTCGCCGCAATACGCATATCACCAATACGTCCATTGGTACAGGAGCCGATCACCACCTGATCAACAGGAATATCCTCCGCGATTTCATCTATGGTTTTCGTATTTTCAGGCAGATGCGGAAATGCAATTGTAGGGCGAAGCGCGCTTAAGTCAATGGTATATTCTTCATCATAAACGGCATCTTCATCTGCTTCATAAACAGTGAAGGTTTTCCGGGAATGCTCCTTCATGTAGGCAATTGCCAAATCATCCACCGGAAAGATACCGTTTTTGCCGCCTGCTTCAATCGCCATATTGGCAATGGTAAAACGGTCGTCCATCGTAAGTTTTTTAATACCATCTCCAACGAATTCCATAGATTTATACAAAGCGCCGTCAACACCGATCATTCCGATAATGTGCAGGATCACATCCTTTCCGCTAACCCACTTAGAAGGCTTTCCAATCAGGTTAAAGCGGATTGCTGCAGGCACCTTAAACCAGGCTTTTCCTGTTGCCATTCCGGCCGCCATATCCGTGCTGCCGACTCCTGTTGAAAATGCGCCCAATGCTCCGTAGGTACAGGTATGGGAATCTGCTCCGATTACCACATCTCCTGCTACGGTAAGGCCTTTTTCCGGAAGAAGCGCATGCTCAATTCCCATCTCACCTACCTCAAAATAGTTGGTAATCTGATTGCGGTGAGCAAATTCTCTTACACATTTACAGTGTTCCGCAGACTTAATGTCCTTGTTTGGTACAAAATGATCAGGTACAAGGGCTATCTTATCCTTATCAAATACACCTTCCACCTTCATCTTTTCCATTTCTTTGATAGCTACCGGACTTGTAATATCATTGCCAAGGACAAGATCCAAATCCGCCTCTATAAGCTGCCCGGCTTCCACGCTCTCAAGCCCTGCATGTGCCGCCAGTATTTTCTGGGTCATTGTCATCCCCATAGTGATTTCCTCCTGTAAAAGTCTCTTATAAACAATTTATGATTGTACCACAAAAGCATAGATTTGAGAAGTTAATCTGTATAATTTCACAATATCTACACAAAAAGAGCTGCCGCACGGCAGCCCTTTTTATAAATAAGCTGTCTCGCGCGGCGTGACAGCGTTTGATCCAATAAGCTGGCTCGCGCAGCGTGACAGCGTTTGATCCAATAAGCTGGCTCGCACAGCGTGACAGCGTTTGATCCACAGGCCCGCATAAGAAAGTTTGCTGCCAGACATACTGCATTAATTGTTAATCAGCTTATCATTTTCATTATTCCAGCTGTAGAGCCCCCGGATTTCCTTTCCCACCTGCTCTGCAGGATGTTCAGCCGCCAGCTTTCTCATAGCTTTAAAATGAGCCTGTCCGCCTGCAGGTGACATATCAAGCAAAAATTCCTTTGCAAAAGAACCATCCTGTATGTCCTTCAAAATCTTCTTCATGGTCTTTTTGGTTTCTTCTGTGATAATCTTAGGTCCTGTCACATAATCACCATACTCAGCTGTGTTGGAAATAGAATATCTCATACCCTCAAAGCCTGACTGATAAATCAAATCCACGATCAGTTTCATTTCATGGATACATTCAAAATATGCATTTCTCGGATCATATCCTGCTTCTGTTAAGGTCTCGAAGCCTGCCTGCATCAACGCGCATACGCCGCCGCAAAGGACAGCCTGCTCTCCAAAAAGATCTGTCTCCGTCTCTGTTCTGAATGTCGTCTCAAGTACGCCTGCTCTTGCGCCGCCGATTGCCAGCGCATATGCCAGCGCCTTATCAAGTGCCTTTCCTGTTGCGTCCTGATGAACTGCAACCAGACAGGGCACACCCTTGCCAGCCTGATATTCACTTCTTACTGTGTGGCCGGGTCCTTTAGGTGCGATCATTGTCACGTCAACATATGCAGGCGGTACAATCTGTCCAAAATGAATATTAAAGCCATGGGCAAACATCAGCATGTTTCCTTCCTCTAAGTTAGGCTCAATATCTTTTTTGTACATAGCAGCCTGAAGCTCATCATTAATGAGAATCATGATGATATCCGCCTTTTTCGCTGCCTCTGCCGCTGTATATACTTCAAATCCCTGTTTTTCTGCCTTCGCCCAGGATTTTGAACCCTCGTAGAGACCAATGATAACATGACACCCTGATTCCTTTGCATTTAATGCATGTGCATGTCCCTGACTGCCGTAACCTATAACCGCAATTGTTTTTCCTTCCAGTAAGGACAGGTTACAGTCTTCCTGATAATAAATATTTGCCATTTTCTGACTCCTTTCTAAATAGCGGATGCCGCACCTTGCGATTCATCCTGATATTCATAAAATATTTTTTAACTGTTATACTCTTTGCCAACAATTGAGCCTGCCGGCCTGCAGTAAAACCCATTAAAAACCGCACTGTTTTTTACAGATAAACAACCTTCTCCGTACCTCTTCCAAGGCCGGCAATACCGGTTCTTGCAAGCTCCAATATTTCATATCCTTCTAACAGACTGATAAAGGCGTCAATTTTAGCCTGATCACCGGTAAGTTCCACAATCAGACTGTCCGGAGCCACATCTATAATGTTGGCGCGGAAGATATCCGCTATAGAGATAACGCCCTGCCTCTGCTCACTGTTTGTTCTGACCTTGATAAGCGCCAATTCCCTGTACACACTGTTTTCCGGCGCAAGCTCCCTGATATCTCTCACATCTACCAGCTTCGCCACCTGCTTTTCAATCTGGTCAAGAATCTCATCGTCACCGGATGCCACAATTGTAATTCTGGTAAAACGGGAATCAGCGGTAACGCCTGCGGTAATGCTTTCGATGTTATAGCCTCTCCTTGAAAAAAGGCCTGAAATCCTGCTAAGGACGCCGGCAGTATTATCAACTATAAGCTGAAAAACCTTTTTACGCAATTTTCATCCTCCTTCACTTCATAGCAATTCAGGCAGGTCAAAACATCATATACCTGTCCAAATCCCCGGATATGCCGCTCTGGCGGCACGGCCAAACAGATTAAACCAAGAAACATTTTAACAATTTACCTTACAAAAGTCAACTTGTTTGCTCTGTTTCATTGCATTTTTGAAGGGCCAGGGTTCCGGTACGTGCTACCTCCACAATGCTTACCGTTTTAAACATATTAATAAAAAGCTGTATACGCTCGGATGTATCGCACATTTGTATTAGCATCATGGTCTTTGACATATCTACAATCCGTGCATTCATAATCTCACAGATCTCCATAATATCCCTGCGGTTTGACTTATTATACTTTACCTTCATAAGGAGCAGCTCCCGGCTGATACTTGCTGCCTCATCAAAGGTTTTGACCTTGATAACATCCAGCTTTTTATTTAATTGCTTTTCAATCTGTTCTATGGTCCGCTTGTCCCCGCTGCTGACAATTGTCATACAGGAAACGGCCGGATCATCGGTTTCCCCCACTGCAAGGGAATCAATGTTAAAGCAGCGTCTGGAAAAAAGCCCTGCCACCTTGCAAAGTACACCGGAACGGTTTTCTACTGACACCGAATATATTTTTTTCAAATCTGCTTCCTCCCTTTCTATACCAAATCCATAGGATCAATGATGCATTCCATAAGTACTGATTCATCCTGTTTTAAGAATTCATCTATTTTCTCATTTGCTTCATCCATATTCTCAAGGCGCAGGAATTTCATATCATAGGCTGAAGAAAGTTTCTCAAGATCAGGACTTCCGGATAAATCGACCACAGAATAATTATCCTTATAATTATAATGCTGAAATTCTCTTACCATGCCCAGATAATTATTCTTAAGTACAACAATCTTTGCCGGAACGTGATGCTGGCGCATGGTGGCAAGCTCCATCATGGACATCTGGAAGGAACCATCCCCGCAGACGGCAATTACCTGTCTTTCAGGCTGTGCCAGTTTGGCGCCCATAGCAGCCGGAATGGAATAACCCATGGTTCCCATTCCTCCGGTGGTTAGAAATCTTCCCTTCTTTACGATGTGATAACCGCAGGACCAAATCTGATTTTGTCCCACATCCGCCACATAAATACCGTCATCCTCCATTTTTTCGGAGAGCATAGTGATAAAGCCTGCCGGATCCACATAAGCGGGATTGGGTATTCTTTTGCGCGCCATGGTTTTTCTGTATTCCTTTAGGGTTTCCAACCACTGTTTGTGTTCACAGGTAAAATCCTGTAATAGAAAATCTTCAAAAATATGCTTTGCATCTCCTACAAGAGGAATGGACGGGCCCACATTCTTTCCGATTTCCGCAGGGTCAACATCAATGTGAACCAATATTTTATTATTAGTGATAAGGTCCGGCTGGTTTACAGCCCTGTCCGCTACTCTCGCCCCCACCATCAGCAAAAGATCCGATTCATTCATGGCTCTGTTAGCATAAGGCTTTCCATTATTTCCAACCATACCAAAGTACAGAGGATGCTTTGTAGGCATCACCCCGATTCCCATCATGGTTGAAACCACGGGTATCTCATGCTTTTCCACAAAAGCAAGAAGCTCCTCTTGCGCGCCGGATAAAAGAACTCCGCCGCCTGCACAGATAATAGGGCGCTTTGCCCGTGTCAGCTCCGCCACCACCTTTTTTATCTGCACCATATTCCCCTTTACTGTGGGCTTATAGGTGCGCATGGAAACAGTTTCCGGATAAACAAACTTCTTTACCTCCGCATTTTGTACATCAATGGGCACATCAATCAGCACGGGCCCTCTTCTTCCTGTGTTTGCAATATGAAAAGCTTCTTTAAAAATGCGCGGGATATCGTTTGCGTCCCTAACCAGATAGCTGTACTTCACAAAGGACTCCACCGCCCCCGTGATATCAGCCTCCTGAAACACATCACTCCCAAGCAAAGAAGAATTTACCTGTCCTGTTATACATATCAAAGGAATGCTGTCCGCAAAGGCGGTTGCAATACCTGTAATTACATTGGTTGCTCCCGGTCCGGAGGTAACGGCACAAACCCCCGGCTTCCCGGAAACTCTTGTAAGACCGCTTGCCGCATGAGCTGCATTTTGTTCTGTCCTTATCAGAACCGTCTGAACAGGCGATTCCAAAATACTGTTATAAAATGGACAAATCGCTACACCCGGGTATCCAAAAACATACTCTACCCCTTCATTTTCCAAACATTTTACGATTGCATCTGCTCCTGTCATATCTCTCCTCATTTCTGCGCGGTAATTTCTGCATATTAAGGTCTGTATCCGCGCTGCCGCAGACCTTAATCCATTTTTTTCACGCTATTTTTTACAGTCCTGTAAGCTGCTTTGCCACCTGTACTGCCTGTGCTGCATCTCTGGAATAACCGTCAGCGCCTATTTCTTCTGCGTATTCAGGGGTTATAACGGCTCCTCCAATCATAATTTTTGCTTTTACCTGCTTTTCCTTTGCATAATCCACCACTCGTTTCATTTCCTGCATGGTTGTGGTCATAAGAGCGGACAATGCAATGATACTGGCATTATATTTATGAGCCTGCTCAACAATCATTTCCCGGGGTACATCCTTTCCAAGATCAATCACCTGAAAACCATGATTTTTTAGCATAAGAGCCACAAGGTTTTTACCGATATCATGAATATCACCAGCCACCGTGGCAATCACCACCACAGGCATTTCCTCCTTTTGCGTACCGTTTGCAAGAAAAGGCTCCAGATATTCAATAGAAAGCTTCATGGCCTCCGCACTGGCAATCAGCTGAGGCAGAAAATACCGTCCTTTATCAAACAGTTCCCCCACTTCATTAATGGCCGGAAGTAAAATTTCATTTAATATCCGGGAAGCTTCCCATCCTTCTTCCCTAAACAGCTTCGTATGTTCCTTAATCTGCTTTCTATTGCCCTTCATCACATCCTGATAAATCTGATTGCCAAAAAGATCTGCGCTTTCTGTCTTTGGCACCTCCTTGCCGGCAGCGCATTGTCCCGGGGACATCCGGGACTGCACCTCACTTTTTACGCCCGGCTTTATCATAACAGGCGCTCTTTCTTTATAAAGGGCCATTCTTTCAATGTAGCGGTTATCCGCCTCCTCCTTGTTCATCAAAAGGTCAGCTGCAAAAGCTATGTTCATCAGCAAATCCTGAGACGGATTTGCAATGGCCATTGAAAGCCCTTCCTGAATAGCCATAGTAAGAAAAGCCGTATTTACAAAGCTTCTCTCCGGTAATCCAAAGGAAATGTTGGACAGACCGCAGATTGTGGCGAAGCCATTTTTTCTGCAATAGCGAATGGTTTCAAGTACTTCCTTTGCCGCATTTGGATTCGCTCCTGCTGTGGCTACAAGACCGTCTACAACGATATCCTCTTTTTTTAACCCTGCCTTATAGGCTTTTTGACTGACTTCTTCTATAATTGCTATTTTTTCTTCCAGATTTTCCGGCAGCCCTTTATCGGAAAGGGGAAGTAAAATAAACATAGCGCCATATTTTTTTGCAAGCGCAAGAAGCCGATCCGTCTTCCCGGACTCTCCTGATATGGAGTTGATTAATGCCCGGCCAGGGTATCTGCGAAGGGCGGCTTCTATCACATCCACATGGCTGGAATCAATGGACAGGGGCAGATTTGTGGCTACCGTAACCTCATCTAAAACCTTAAGCATTAATTCCTTTTCATCTATGCCGCTCATTCCCACATTGATATCCAGAAGAGCCGCTCCGCATTCCTCCTGTTCTTCAGCAAAGGAAAGCGCCATTTCCAAATTTCCTTCTCTTAGCTGTGCCTGCAATTTCTTTTTTCCGGTAGGGTTAATCCTCTCCCCTACCACCATAAATGGAGAGCCGGGCCCAAAGGCTACTGTTTTTCTTTCACTTGACAGATATCGGACTAAGGGTTTTTCCGCAGATTTTTCGATTGATTTTACCGGCAGCATATCTTTTGTGGCGTTTACCAGCTTTCCGATATATTCCGGTGCTGTTCCACAGCAGCCGCCCAAAATGCAGGCTCCTGCATTTACCAGCTTTTTCATCTCCAGTGCAAAGGTATCTGCATCCATATCATAGACAGTTTCCCCGTCTTCATCAAGGCCCGGCATACCTGCATTGGGTTTGGCAATCACCGGAACAGACACCACCTTAGAAATACTCTGAATCAGTTCCACCATTTTATCAGGGCCTGTAGAGCAATTAGCCCCTACCGCACAGGCACCTAACTTTTCAAGCGTAACTGCTGCACTTATACCATCTGTACCGTAAAGCGTCCTGCCATCAGACTCAAAGGTAAGGGTTGCCATCACAGGTAAAGTACATATCTCCTTTGCCGCAATCAATGCTGCTCTGGTTTCCTGAAGGCTCATCATGGTTTCCACCACCAGGAGATCCGCTCCCGCTTCACAAATCAGTTTAATCTGTTCCTTATATACGTCAATCAGTTCCTCAAAATCTATATCTCCCATGGGAATAAGCTGTCTGCCGGTCATGGTGATATCTCCTGCTACAAGCGCATTGCCATCCGCTGCCTTTTTGGAAAGAGCAACAAGTTCATGATTTATCCTCTCTATGTCTCCTTCCAGATGATATTCCTTCAGTTTAATGCGGTTGGCCGTAAAGGTTGGCGCGTAAATTATGTTGCTGCCTGCCTCCACATACTCTCTCTGCAATCCCACAAAAATATCCGGATGCTCCAAAATCCATTTTTCGGGGCATACCCCTGCAGGCATTCCCCTTTTCATCAGGTTAGAGCCTGTGGCCCCGTCCAGATAAATAAGCCCTCTTTCCGTAAGTTTCTTAAATTCAATAATATTCACAATGCACCTCCTGGCCATATGCAGCAGTTCAGTCAAATACCCCGCAGCAAGCTGACGGGGCATCAAACTTGCAACGCAGCAAGCTGCGGGGTATTTGACCCTCGCGGCAGTCGCCAAATAGACATGCAAGCATGTCCGCTTGGCTCGTTGCTCGCGGAAATAAAAATCCGAATTCACTGCTATATATTATCATAATTTTTTAAAAACTACAATTTGCAAATAAAAACCCCCTGACTATACCCCCGGTTATTGTTCAAAGTTGTCTGCGCCAGTAGGAAAGTGCCGCAGGCGCCTGTGCAAATGGCGCGGCTGAGCTGTTAGAATACCACTTATCATATCTGCAAGGTTGTTGACTTCAACTTACATCTATGATAACTTTAATTATGTTAAAAATCATTTTTACATAAGAACAGGAGATCTTGTTTTGGAAAAAACACATCTTAAGATTAAATATAAGATTAAAGTAAAAATAATGTTATTGTCTGTTTTTGCATTTGTCCTTGCCGGCTGTGGCCAAAAGGAAGAATTGGAAATTTACAAGGCAAATATGAATCAGTTCTTTGAAAATATCCGACTCATTGATTCTTCTATCAATGCTATTGATCCTAATTCTGAAACCTCAACCGCTGAACTTTTGTCATTACTTGATTCCATGGACACTTCTTTTGCCCAAATGGCTGCTCTGGAGGTTCCTGACGGCTTTCCCGGCGTAGATGAACTTGCAGATGATGCCAGTGCATATATGTCTGAAGCGGTCTCTTATTACCATCAGGCATATGAAGGAGAATATGACGCCTCCTATGCAGACGTGGCTTATCAGAATTATGAACAGGCTAATATAAGATTTCAATACATTGTTTCAATTATTCATGGAAACATTCCGGAGGAAATTTTTACCTACGATGATGACGGCGCTGACGAGAGCAATCAGGCTAACGAAGATACAAGTGAAGATAATACCGAAAATCCTGATAACGAAAGTGCAGATGGTGAAGCACCGAATCCCTGATATTCTTATAGTATATTGATAAATTTTTACAGGCGCATTTGCTATCTTCCATAAACAGCGGCCAGCACGTTTCCCGGTCAGCCTTATATCAGCAGCAGATAGCGCTTCCCCCAGCCAGCTTATTGTAATAATCGCCTGAGAATAATTCTCAGGCGATTGACATTAACTTTAAAGTCAGAACTTATCAGACTCTTTCCAGGGCTATGCAAAAAATATTTATAATTTTAACCGCCCACTGAATTAGTAAAACCCCAATAGCACCATATGCATAAAAAGGAATACGTATTTCTTTTTCGTGGATCACTCCGCTTACATGACTGCGGTAAAAGTAACACGCCATAAAATGTATATACGCCCAAACGCCATAAATAACCGTTGGGTTAAGTTGAAAGCTCTTTAACAGGTTTCCCCGAAACAGGTAATAAAATGCTCTGGTGATTCCGCATCCCGGACAGGGCAGCCCGCATATTTCCCGAATAGAACACGTCATCTGTTCTCCGAAGCGTTCATATCCTCCATGAGAAAACCAAATACCTGCCATGCAAAATGGCAGCCATATTACCTTCCCAACGTGATAAAAAATTTCATCCGCACGATATTTCCTACCGCTTTGAAATTTAATAGAGATCATTCGTAAGCTGCTCAAGCATATCAGTATATGCGGATGTGCTTCCTATAATCATTGCGAAAATAACAAATACCAACGCAAGGCCCCCTGTTACGATACCTGCAATTGCCATTCCCTTGCCATCATATTTAAAACAAAGAGTGATAATACCAAGTACAATCGCCGCAATCCCCAGCACCGCGCTGAAAAGGCCAAGACAACAGCAGACCAAAGAAATAATACCACAAACCAAAGAAGCGATTGCAAAGCCGATATTTCCGCCCCCCTGCTTTTCTTCCCCCTGAGTTCCTCCATAATATTGGGATGACTGTGAGTCATAGTAAGAACTGCCGTTATTGTCATTGCTGTAATAGCCTGACTGCGCAGTTCCATAATTTATCTTTATTTCTTCCTGGTAGGGAGAAGCCGGCTTTTCTTCTTCCGCATCCGTTATTCTCTCATAAATAGGAGCTGTATTTTCACCTGCCGCATTTTCTCCCGAAAAAGTGCCTTCCGACTTTAAAAAATCTGTATTCTCCTGTAAAGAAGGCTGTTCTAATTTTGCACCGCAATTGCTGCAAAATTTAGAGGTTGCGGCATTTTCCTTTCCACATTGTGTACAATAAATCATCTTATTTTCTTCGCTCATCTTAGTCCTCCAACTATTATCCCTATCAGCAGGGTATTATCATGCGTCAAATATCTGCCATATCTGATGCCGTGTGAAACTTAATGGATAAAAAATTTGATTTCTTTTCATATCGCATCTTTCTCTATTGTAAATTAATAATGGATAAATGTCCATAAAAATTTGATGTGCAGACTTTATTAATTTATTCCTCTCCGCCCTGTGATTTCATACATCAGTATAGAAGCGCTACAGCTTACACCAACTGATTCCCCTACTGAAACCCTTACAAATTGTGTGTAATCTTAATTTTTTGAGTGTTACGACTGAGGGTTGTACGAGGGTAATGTGAGGGTTACGAACTCGAATTACCTCGGATTTTCTTAAGCTCCGTAAACACGAACCCCCCAGAGCACGCGCGGTTTCAGGCTATTCTCTCTTTTGTTATGTTGGAGCGCAAAATACGCCTCTGCCGCACCATTCACCAGTTTTCAGCAAAATTGCTCCGGTATTGTAATCGAGTAGGAGGCTAATCATTAGTTGATTAGCCGACCTCTCACACCACTTATCCCGAAAAGTTAATTATCCCGAAAAATCACCTTCCAAAACCTATTTTAAAGTGTTTTGTCAATAAA
>RAYQ01000051.1 GCA_003612395.1 Parablautia intestinalis | reverse complement strand
CGAATGAATTATGCTGTACCTTCTTTTAATTGGAAGAATTTTCGGGTAATTAGGAGTGGGTAAAGTTACGAATAACAGTGTGAGGAACTACACAAAAAATACACAATAAATAATATTAAAAAAACGTCTATAAAAACTACTAAATCTACTTATTATAAAAAACAATAATTCTACCTAATCACCAATAATTCCCGAAAATTTTGATTCCTTACACCATTATAAAAAGTGGTGTGATTATGAAAGAGAATAGAAAAACGAACAACTTGAAACTGTCTCTATTGCAAGACCTCATAAATTTCGGTATATTAGATATAGACAGTGTGCTTGATACGCTTATGTCGAAGAAGATAGATACTATATTAAAAATACACCCTTATGCGATTACGCCGCCGGCTACACAAAATGGACGTTGTCAGACCTGCTATAAGGATGAAAAAGGAAAGCGCAAAAATATCAAGGCACAATCAAAAGAGGAATTATTGGATAAGTTGATTCCGATATATTTCGCTAATACGTACATTGACAAATTAACGTTTTACGGACTCTATGAGGAATGGTTAGCATATAAGGCTACTGTTACAAACAGTTCTAATACCATTAAAAGGCACAGACAGCACTACCGCAAATATTTTGAACCGTCTGTCCTGCATGATATGAAAATCAAGAAGATTGATGAACTTATATTGGAACAGGAGTGCAACCGTATTGTAAGAGAATTTAACTTGCCAAGAAAAGAATGGTGCAATGTCAAGACCATTCTAAACGGAATGTACACATACGCTGTCCGAAAAAAATATATAGCTGAAAATCCTATGGATAAGATACAGATATATGTAAAGTACAGACAGGTTGTAAAAAAGACCGGCAAGACAGAGACCTATAATACAGAGGAATTAGAAAAATTTGCAGAAAGGCAGGGGGTACGCACAAAGAGTACCCATAAAATGAGAAAAACCTATGCAAGCAATCTGAACGCGAACGGTGTACCTTTGGATTGTATCAGGGAAATGTTAGGGCATAGCAACCTTTCCACAACCCTAGAATATATCTACAATCCATTGACCAAAAAAGAAACCTATGACCTCATAACAAAGGCATTGTAATGGTACTAAGGTACTGTCTACAACTGTCTACCGATTTGTAGACACACAAAAATAACGGAAACGCTGTAAACATCAACGTTTCCGTCCTATTAACAAGAGCGCGAGACGGGACTCGAACCCGCGGCCTCGACCTTGGCAAGGTCGCGCTCCACCAACTGAGCCACTCGCGCATTTATTTGTCCATTTGAACCGGACAAATATTACTATACATCATGCCATATACTTTGTCAACTGATTTTTTAATCTTTTTTAATTTTTTTTGAAAAATTTATCAAATAAATTATTTTCCTGCAAATTCCTATGTCCCAACCCTGTCTCTGTATTTCACACGGTAAATTCTCCTGAGCGACTCATTAATCCTTTCCTCTGACAAAGTACCGTCTTTTACCGCATCCAGCACACCGTTATAGGCCGTTTCATAATCTTCCGGCATAAGAATCATATCCACACCCGCCTGCAGTGCCATAACCGCTGCCTGATCCGGTGTAAAGTAATCTGTGATAGCAGTCATGTTCATGGCATCTGTGATAACAATACCCTGAAATCCCAGCTGCCCTCTTAAAAGCTCCGTAACCATCTTCTCCGAAAGGGAAGCCGGCGTATTGTCTCCTGTAACCTGCTCCGCAGAAAGATGGCTTACCATCACAAAATCTGCTCCGGCTGCAATACCTGCCTGGTACACCGGAAAATCTACCTGCATAAAATCCTCCAGTGTTTTTTCCGTACCTGCCATTCCATCATGAGTATCCTTACTTGTGTCCCCAAGCCCCGGAAAATGCTTCAGACATGCGCTCACATTTTTACTTTGAAGCCCTTCCACCGTGGCCCCTACCATAGATGCTACTGTATTTGTATCTGTCCCAAAAGAACGTTTTCCAATCGTTGTATTTCCATCCGTAATGACATCGGCCACCGGGGCAAAATCCATATTAAACCCATATTGCGCAAGATATCCGCCAATTGCAGCTCCGGCCTCCTGCGCCGCCGCAGTATCCTGGCTGCTTCCGATATCTGCCATATCTCCTACATTATCTGCAAGCCCGCTTTGTGCAACCCTGCTTACCGCTCCTCCTTCTTCGTCAACTCCCAAAAAAAGCGGATATGTGCACCAGTTTCTGGTATTTGAGAGCATCTCTGTCAGCTGATCCGCACTTTTAATGTTTTGGGCAAAATAAATGAGTCCTCCCACCGGGCGTTCCTTGAGCTTTTGCTCGGTAGTTTCTCCTGCCCTTACAACTGTGTTTGTATCCGTAAGGGCCTCCGGTGTAATCATGAAAAGTCCCGCCACTTTGTCCTCAAGAGACATTACCGCAATACAGTTTTCGACAGTTTCACTTAAGTAATCCGTCTCCTCTTCCGGTTCGGTAAATTCCTCAGGCGCTTCTACCATGGGCTGTTCTTCCTCATCCTGTGCAATATCTTCTATCTGTTTTTGTTCTTCCATTTCCTTTTTTTCATTAAAAATTGATACGATTTTTTTTACCCCCAAAAGGCCTCCCACTGCCAGTCCGGCAAGAAAAATCAAAAGAACCACATAAGATATGATCTGATTTCTGACTCTTCGTTTATGTCTGAATATTTTTCTCTCCATTTCATCACTGTTTACTTCATTCTTTGCCATTTTTATCCTCATTTCTGCAAGGTGAACAAAATCCACCTTTGTTTATACCAAACGCAAAACCCACTATCATATAGCGCAGCTGCTCTTACAAACCGTTTTTCTGATACGTCCTCCCTGGTGTCTTATACAATCATTATAATAACTTATTTATTTCTCAATTTCTACCTAAACTTATATTAAATTTATATGAAGAAAGCTATCCAGCTTAGCTATCCGGCTTAGCTATTCAGTTTAACTATTCCTCTTTCCTTCAGACTTCACAGCCTGTCAAATGATCGCCATAACACGAAAGCGGGCATCAATTCCTTCGAATCAACACCCGCTTCTAAACTGCACTATCCAATGGCTTTTACCTCCTTAAATTTTTGGATAAATACCAATATTCAGTTTTACTTTTTTCTCTTTCGTACTTTTACTTTTTTTCTTTTGTACGGATGTACTGTAACGTCTGTTTCTTTTTCTTCTGTAATTCGTTACTTTTTCTTCTGTACTAAATACGAAATTGAAATTCGCTTTCTTTGGTACTTAACTCTTTTGTACTTTAAAAGCTTAACTTTTCACATTTTGTTATCTAATAAAATCAGATAACGAATCTTATGTTTTTGGTGGTCCGTACCTCCTTTTCTTTAAGATTATCTATGTGAATTTGTTTTATGAGTTTATTATAGCATGTAATATTTATTTGTCAACACATTTTTTCAAATTTTTATTTATTTTTTTATTTTTTTCTCTTTACTATCATTTTATCTGATTTATTTACATTTTTTTACAAATATTCACATACTTATCCATCTTATACTTTAACAGTTACTACCATATATGTCGAAACAGCTCCTGTGAATCCGTATAAAAGCCAGCCCCGGATAAAGTCCCCTACGGTATTGGTCTTTTACATTGCTATAATAAAGTCCCGGCCAGCCTCCGCTTAAAGCATTGCCTTTCCAGTCTTTCATATGCACCATCTTAATATCACTTCCCAAAATACGTGCCCAATGCTGAGGATATTGAAAAGCAGCCATATTCCCGGGGTCAAAATAAAATCCTATGAACTTACTTCCAATTTCATCGAGGAAGCGCTTCATCTCAAGAGGACTAAACAAATATCCGTTCCACATAAATTCAACAGCCACAGCCACGCCGGTTTTTTCTGCCGCTGCGGCAATTTCTTTTAAGGAACATACGGCATTCTCATAGGCCTCATCATAGTACAGCTCCGGAGTCATAGCGCCCAAAGTATGCAGCGTACATTTTGCCCCGACTTTACCGTCAATCTCCAGCCCTTCACAGGTTTGTTCAATGCTTATTCTCTGACTGCTGCCTGAGGAAAGCAGATTTCCTGTGCACTGCCAGTGTACCAAAGATACTACCGGCAATTTATACTGTCCGGAAAGTCTGTTAATCTCCGGGATCAGCGTTTCCTTTGTATTAAGCTGCAGCGGGCTTTTCTCCTCGCCTAAATATATTTCAACAACCTCCTACCCTGCCGCCGAAGATTTTTGAAAAAATCCTCCAAAGTAAATTCCGGAAGTACGATTGGATCTATCTCAATACTTTGGACAAAAAAGTCGAAAGATTATGCTGCTTTTTTAAGTTCCTCATCCTCCTTCTGCTGTGGTGTTATGTAACCAATCGCACTGTGTATTCTTTTTCGGTTATACCAGCCTTCTATGTATTCAAAAACTGCTCTGCGGGCTTCCTTTGAATCCTGATAAGTATGAAGATATATTTCTTCCTTTTTCAGTACAGAGTGGAAGGATTCCATGCAGCCATTCTCTACCTCTTTCACTGCCGGACCCGCTTGATGCTGCAGGGTGTTCCCTGAGGGTGACCGTTTCCTCCTCTGATACCTTGACAGGGGAGCTGCTTTACCCGGCCGCTAATCGTACTCCGGTTTAAGCCATATTCACGTTCCGGTTGTGGATACGAAGTTCCTCCTGCATTATACAGATCCGCGATCTGCTGTTTAAATTCCGGAGTGTAAGATTTTTGATTTTTCGCCATGCCCTTCATCTCCTTTGCTCTTTTGTTTGATAGTATAGGTTGTTCAACTTTTTCTGTCCACATTTATATACCAACACCATCCCTGCGGTCTAATGTTTCCAGAAGATAGTCTACCGGTTCGTCAGCAAAATGCTTGTCCCGATTGCCCTCGGCCCGGTCTAAATTTCTGACAAAGTTACACGACACCGTTTTGCAGAAGGAATCGAACATGTCGCAAATACGATCTTCGTTTGAAGGAGAAAGCATGGCAAACCGGAAAGATTTTTGAAAATTTCTCAAAAAAATTTATTGACAGATTTCGACAATGTAACTTAAAAAGGCCAATCTACACAAGGCAGATTGACCTTTCCGGGCAAGTTACGCTTGCCTTGTTATTAAAAATAGTTTATATTATTTTTCTTTTCTGTATTATGTGTCCCAGCCCCTTAGAAAAATAATGGCTTACCCATACAAACAAAGCCATGACTGCCACATAATCTGCCAGAAAGAAAATCAACGGTTCCTTAAAATCGAAAAACACATATTGATTTTGTAAGAACATATAATGCCCGATTTTCCGCCGTATGAAAGCATACACGCCATACCCGGCAGCAAGGGCGGCAATCCCACGAAGCATCCACCTTCCGGCAGAAGGAAGTTCTTTTATAATCCGACTTGCCATCCCCATCATCATTTTCCAATGAAAGCCAAGATGAAGTGACATCAGTACAAAACCACAATAGGCGGAAACCATGTGAATCTCTCTGGCCAAAGCCCGCCCACCTTTAATTGGCATAAATGATAATGCGTGTTTGGAAAGAATCACTCCGCTATACATAGAGCCGGCTATTGTAAGAAGGATTCCAATAACAAAAACAGTCTGCCAGATGCGCAGTGGTATATACTTCCCTTTGAAAACACTCCGGCTCCATTTCCAGTTTAAACTATGATGAATGATAAAAAGAACAAGCATCCCGATTCCAAGCCATTCATGAGCTGCTTCACCAATCAGTTCATAAGCCATTAGAAACAGCAGCACAACTGTCATTCCAATATCTATTATTATTTTCAGGATTGTTTTTTGTTTCATACTGCCCGCCTCCTATGGTAATTTACTAAATGAACCCTTTTTTTGTTAGCCATTCGATAATATCATATTCCGAATCCTGAACCACATTGCGTGAAATGGAAAGACCATCTGCAACCACATCTGCGTCCGGCTCCATGTCTTTGATCGTGCTGATTGCGTTAGAAAAACCGCTCCCGCCGGATGTAACAAAAGGAACCACTGTTTTCCCTGCCAGATCGTACTGGTCAAGAAAACTGTACATAATCATCGGCATATCATAATACCAGTTGGGGAATCCAAAAAAGATGGTGTCATATTGTTCTATATTCTCCACAGTCCCTGCAATTTCAGGCCGGAAATTGTCTGCCTGTTCTTTCTGCGCAATATTTTCAAGCTCCGAATGTTCCAGCGGATATGGTGTAACCGGCTCAATCCGGAAAATATCTGCCCCCGTATTTTCTGCAATGATATATGCGACATACTGGGTATTTCCCAAAACCTCACCGTCAATCACAACGGTGCTGAGTTCTTCCTCCCTCGACATATTCTCAGGCTCCGTAGTTTCCGGCATGGAAAAATATACAACCAGATTTTTTGCTGTAGAATTAGAACCCATATTTTCAGAACCCTCCGTTTCGTTTGAAAGTGTCGTTTCTGTATTTTCTTCCGATTGCTGCTTACCTGATCCAGTAGCAGGATTATTACTGGAAGGAGAAGCCCCACAGCCGCTGAACATAGCAGTCACAAGCAGAAAAGATAAGCATAAACCAAATAATTTTTTCACAATCATTCCTCCTAATACCAATCATGTTTTTCGCCCCGGTCAAGGGCACCTATCCGTGCCATTTCATCCTCGGTCAGACTGAAATGGTAAACTTCCGTATTTTTCCTGATATGATCGGGATTACTGGAACCGGGGATGACCACCACACCCTTTTGCAGATTCCATCGTAAAATCACCTGCGCGGAAGACACGCCATGCGCCACGGCTATTTCAGTGATTACGGAATCGCCAAGCAGATCTCCCGTATGCCCTCTGCCGCCTAGCGGATACCAGCCCTGCACCACAATCCCTAAATCCTGAATAAACGGGATTACATCACTCTCCTGATAATACGGATGGATTTCATTCTGAACCACTGCGGGGACAGTATCCACCTGCGGCAGAAACTCCGTCAGTTCTTCCACATACCAGTCCGGCAGCCCGATGGAACGGATTTTTCCTTCTTCCACAAACTGTTCCATCGCTTTGTACGCTTCCACATCATTCGGATCGGGATGGTGCAAAAGCATTAAGTCCACATAGCCAATATCCAGCCGGTCAAGACAGGCCTGTATCGACTGAACCGGATTTTCCATCTCGCTTCCCGGATAAATTTTTGTCGCAACAAAAATATCCTCCCGCTGTATGATCCCTTCATTGATTGCTTTCCGGACCGCCTGCCCGATTTCCTCCTCATTGCCATAGGCAGAGGCAGTATCAATCAGGCGGACACCGTTTAATAACGCGGATTTCACAGCATTGATACACTCATCACCATGAAGGCTGTATGTTCCAAGGCCGTTAACCGGCATCTCATATCCGCTGTTTAGCATGACTGTCCTTCTTTCAAAATCAAACTCTGCTTTTGCAATGGTTTCTTCCTCTGCCACCGGTTCGCTGCCTGTATCATCGGGCGCAGTCCCGGTTTCCTGTACAGCTTCAATGGTATCTGTTGCCGGGATTGTTTCAATGCCTCCGGCTGTCCCGGTTTCCCCTGCCCTGTTTTGCCCGCACGCTGTTATTGGAAATGCCAATAAGAAAACAAGTATAAGGCTGAATATTTTTCTCATTCCACAGCCTCTCTTATCACTATTTCAGATTTTTTCCGAAATCCCGAAGCTCTTTCAGCTTTGAGGCAGAACCGTTCTCCATGCCGTATGCGGTAAATACCCCCATATCCTCAAGGCCAAGATATTCCAGAAAATCCCCCTTGTAGGAGAACATTGCCCCATCATACATTGCGGGATCACCGGAGCTTAATATCATAGCCACTTTTTTCAGGTTCCGGGGCTTTCTCGGATAGGCGGCAGAATAGAAGCGGTCGAGGGTACACTTTAACTGCCCTGAAACGCCGTGATAATAAATCGGCGAGGCAATGACAAGCATATCCGCCTCCCCCAGCAGGGAATAGACTTCCTGCATATCATCTTTCTGCACGCAGGCTCCGTTTCCCTTTGTGTGGCAGTATTCGCAGGCCAGACAGCCCGCAATCTTTTTCCTGCATACATCAACCACATCCACCTTATGTCCTACAGATTCCGCACCCTCCCGGAACGCATCCACCATCTGTTTCGTATTGCCCTTTGGACGGGGGCTTCCGTTCAATACTAAAATACGCATATACTATTACCTCCAGACTTTCGCTTACTTTATGCCCGGCACCACAATGCCTCATCAAAAGCGGGATGCTCTGGCATACGGCATCCCGCTACAGCATGATAACGATTTGGTCTGTGCTGCCTTTAAATCCCCTGCTTCGTGGGACGGATCATAATCTCACTCACGGACATCCGGTCCGGTGTTTCGATGGCGTAAGCCACGGCGGTTGCGATATCCTCCGCAGTCAGAGGATCAATCGTCTTCCTGAAATCCAGTTCCGCCTGACGGGCGCTTTCACTTTGAATGGATTTATAAAGATCAGTAGCTACATTACCCGGTGAAATGATTGTGGATTTGATGTTATCCATCCTGTGTTCCTGGCGCAGACCTTCCATAATTGCCCGCACTGCGAACTTTGTTCCACAATATACGGTTGAATTTTCATAGACATGATGCCCCAGTACAGAATCGGTAGCGATAATATGCCCGCTTTGCTGTTCCACCATGACAGGCAAAACTGCAGAAATCCCATTCAATACGCCCATCACATTGGTGTCCAGCAGCTGACGCCATTCATTTCTCCTTCCCTCAATTAATGGAGCCGTAGGCATAATGCCCGCATTATTATATAGTACATCCACCCGGCCATGCAGTTCCACAGCCATGTCGATCACAGCCTTTACTTCTTCATAGCTGGCCACATCCGCCGTCTTATAAGCAATGCTGCATCCTTCAAGAGAATCTGCCAGTTCCCTGAGCTTTTCTTCACGGCGCGAGGCAATTACAAGTTTTGCCCCTTTGCCCGCCAGCAGTCTGACAGTTGCCTCGCCGATCCCACTGGACGCCCCTAAAATTACAACCACCTTGTCAATTATTGTATTCATCCTATCTGCTCCTCTGTTTATATATTGGAAAGACCTGCTTCGGTCTGCTATACTGGCTTTTATAAGCTGTTCTTTAAAATTTCCCTGATTTCATCCTTATCCGGCACCTTATAACCGCCATCCATGACCAGAGTGCTCTCAACGATTCCCGGAAGCATCTCCTCTGTTACCCCAAGTTCTTTCAGATGCATCGTAAGGCCCAGATCCTCCATATAAGCCTCCATTTTCTGCAAACCTTCCACTGCAACCTGTTCATCACTTTTTCCTTCCGGATTTACGTCCCATACGTTCATGGCAAACCTCTTAAACTTTTCCAGCCCAAACGGACAGACAAAACGGTAATAGGCCATGGATACCGCCGCAAGGGTCATGCCGTGGGTTGCATCCGTATGCGCCGCAACCGCCTGCCCCAGCATATGCACCATCCAGTCTGTGGATTTTCCTTTCGCAACCAAGGTATTTAACGCCCATGTGGCAATCCACATGATGTTGCTCCTTGCCTCGTAATCCGTAGGATTCTTTACAGCAATCCGGCTGGAATGAATCAAAGACCGCAGCAGACCTTCCATCAGATAATCAGAGGTATTGTCATCCTCCCCGGAGAAATACTGCTCTGTAATATGGTTCATGATGTCATATATTCCCGCAACCATCTGATACCGGGGCAGCGTGTAGGTATATACCGGGTTTAAGATGGAAAATTTCGGATATACCCTCTCATCAAATACATGGCCAATCTTCAGTTTCTGCTCATGGTTCGTGATAACTGCGCCGCCGTTCATTTCAGAGCCGGTGCCAACCATTGTAAGAACACATCCCACCGGAATGATCTCATTGTCCACATCTTTCATTTGAAGATAATATTTTTCCCATGGATCTTCCGTACAGTATGCAGATACGGAAACCGCTTTTGCATAGTCGCAGACAGAACCACCCCCGACCGCAAGGATCAGGTCTGCCTTAGCCTCTCTGGCAATCTTACAGCCTTCATACAGCTTGTGTACCGTTGGATTTGGCATCACGCCTGCATCTTCAAACACATTTTTTCCATTTGCTTTTAAAATCTCCATGACTTTATCATAGATACCATTCTTTTTGATCGATCCGCCGCCATACACAAGCTGTACATTCTGTCCATACTTAGGCAGCTCCTCATTCAAGCCGGCAAGGGAATCCTCGCCAAAGTAAAGTTTCGTTGGGTTACAATACATAAAATTTCCTAACATGGTCTTCCTCCTCGTATTTTAAGTTTATAAATGTCATCTCATATTTTCCAAAAAAAACTGCTCCAGCTTATCAAACGGAATGGCATCCTTCCCGCCGCCGTCATACAGATCCGTATGGACTGCATCGGGAATAATCAGCAGCTCCTTATTATCTGTATAAGGGTTATCCTTCACCATTGCGGCATAAGCATCGCGGCTGAAATAGCAGGAATGTGCCTTCTCTCCGTGCATAATAAGGACTGCGCTGCGGATTTCATTGCTGTACTGAAGGATTGGCTGGTTCATAAAGGACATACAGCCGATCACATTCCAGCCGCCATTGGAATTTAAGGAGCGCTTATGATAGCCGCGATCCGTTTTATAGTAATCATGATAATCTGCTACAAAGAAAGGCGCATCCTCCGGAAGAGGATCGACAACGCCACCGCCTAACGCATAGCTGCCATTTTTATAATCCACGAGCCTCTGGGCGTTCATAGCCTCTTTCTTCGCGTACCGTGCATCAGCAGAATTATCTGCATCAAAATATCCGTTGGCATTGACACGGGACATATCATACATGGTGGAGGCAACTATCGCCTTGATACGGGTATCCAGCGCCGCCACATTCAGGGCCAGACCTCCCCAGCCGCAGATGCCAATAATGCCGATACGCTCAGGGTCAACATTTTCCTGTACGGAAAGAAAATCAACCGCCGCCTGAAAATCCTCTGTATTGATGTCCGGTGAAGCCATGTATCGGGGTGTGCCGCCGCTTTCACCAGTGAAGGAGGGATCAAATGCCATAGTGAGGAAACCACGCTCCGCCATCGTCTGTGCATACAGTCCGGATGCCTGCTCCTTTACCGCGCCAAACGGCCCGCATACCGCAATCGCAGCCAGCTTCCCTTCCACTCCTTTCGGCTCATAAAGATCTGCCGCCAGCGTGATCCCGTAACGGTTAGGGAATGTCACCTTGCGATGGTTCACCTTTTCACTTTTCGGAAAAGTCTTATCCCATTCCTTTGTTAATTCCAGTTTTATAGTATTTTCCATTTTGTAATGCCTCTCTTTCTTTTTTGTTATTTTTTAATTATTGCTTTTCCTTTTCCATCCGCCATACTAAAAAATCAAGACAGTCAACCCTTTCCTGACTTTCATGCAGGCTGTCCATCAGGCCGCAGCGGTGCTTCCGCAGCATTTTAATCGCATCCTGAACCTGACCGTTACCATACAGTCTACAGACCTTCTCAATGGTCTGAGCGCCACAGCCTGCATCCTTTAGATTCTGAATAAGATCATCCGTATGACCGCCTCCCTTCCTGCTATGTCTGTATTATATCCTCTTGACTTTTATTTCACTAATAGTTATAATTCATATCATGATATGAATTTTAGGAATATCACAGGGGGCCATATGGAACTGCGAACCATAAGATACTTCCTTGCCGTGGCAAGGGAAGAAAATATAACCCGCGCGGCAGAACTGCTTCACGTCACTCAGCCTACTCTCTCCAAGCAGTTAAAAGCACTTGAAGACGAGCTTGGGAAAAAACTGTTTATGCGCCACAGTTTTAGCATTCAGCTTACAGAAGAAGGGATTTTACTGCGGAAACGGGCGGAAGACTTAATAAAAATGGCTGACAAAATCACAACTGAATTTCTTGCTTTAGATGATATCTTGGGCGGCGATGTTTACTTCGGCCTGGCGGAATCTTACCAGATCAGATGCCTCGCCGCCACAATCAGAAGATTCAAAGAGTCTTACCCTGATCTGCATTATCATATTACCAGCGGCGACACGGAACAGGTTACAGAAAAACTGGATAAAGGTATCATTGACTTTGCCGTACTGGCACAGGAACCCAATACTGCAAAATATCATTATTTAACCTTTCCCCATGCTGATTTATGGGGTGTTGTCATGCCAAAGGACTGTCTATTGGTAGAAAAAGACTCCATCTGTGTGGATGACTTATTTGGACTTCCTCTTTTTTGTTCCGAACAGGGATGGAGCAATGATATTTCCAAATGGTGCGGCAATAACATGGATAAATTACACCTTGAAGGGTCGTTTCGTCTATCATATAACGGATCGCTTTTTGTGAAAGAGGGGCTGGGTTATCTTTTAACTTTTGAGCATTTAATTGATACAAGCCCCGATAGTGGGCTTACTTTCCGCCCTCTTACCCCTAAGCTTGAAACAAAAATGTATCTAATATGGAAAAAATATCAGGTTTTTACCCCTATTGCTGAACGATTGCTGGAAATGTTGAAAGCCGAGCTTTCGGAGTAGAAGCCAAAGTAATGCTGTAAGAAATTTATTGATATAAGTAAGGAATTTTTCTTTGAAAAAAGTCTTGTCTTTCCACCAAAAATGTGTAAGCTGTCACTCACAAGGCAAGCAGCCAGTACAAAATATCGTTCTCCAAGGGAACGGAACATATGATGGATGCCTTATACCCCATTTGATAGACACATAGAACGAGTGGTATAATCTATCCAGAAAGTCAGGAGGAGAGATTAT
>RAYQ01000050.1 GCA_003612395.1 Parablautia intestinalis | reverse complement strand
ACTGATTAACTGGTTTGTATCCCAACCGGCATTTATCAAGGCTTTATTCCCGGAAGTAGTGTGGGAAGTTTGAGTTAATAATATCTCAGCTACATTATTTTTTGTTATTTTTTCAGAGCGTACGACGGTAGTTGCTGATTTATGCAGACATATATATCATTATATTGCAAATTTGATTAGGTGAATTGGAAGAATAGCCATAAATAATCTAAAAGCGGATAGACTTAAGTTTAACCTGTCTATCTGCAGCTACTGTTGAATTATGGAGGATATTGTCATATTTTGTCAGGGTGTCTCCTTCCCCGGCAGATACAGACACGGAAAGCCTGCAAGGCCCGTAAACACGGAACTTTCGGCACTACATAGCTTTCAAAGTTACATTATTTTCGTGTGCTTTTAGGGCATTTTTACATTGGCAAGGGTGCGGACTTATGTTCTGTGATTCTTTTGCCTGCGAGTATATACTCGCAGGCAAAAGTCGGTTATTATAACGGAAACCCGATGGGAGTTTTCGTGATAATACAGGCGGTTTCTGTGTAAGGAGTTGCGGTTTCATTGATTCAGTTTACAGATTCAATCGGAAAATCTAAAACAACTTCGCAACCTTCTTGTTCGTTGCTTTCAATCTGCATAATTCCTTTATGCGCGTTTACAATCTGATGTACAAGGATTAGGCCAAGTCCATGTCTCAAATCCAGCCTGTCATCCGTGTTTTCCATGTAATGCGGTTTCTCGTTTAGTTCTCTTAATTTTTCGTTCGATATGCCTGCCCCATTATCAGATACGGAAAGGGAAATATTTTTGCCTGTACAGTCAAGGGTCAGTGTGATGCCACAGCCGCCCGGATTGTGGCGGATACTGTTCTGCACAAGGTTACCTACGGCTCTTGAAATTAAGCGGGCATCACAGGGAAAGAAAATTGTTTCCGCCATAGGTGTGATTACAATATCTAAGGAATATTCATCAGGAAGACCTGTATTGAGTAATTCGGCAGTATAGGAGCGCAGCAGCCCTGCCAGGCTGACAGGCTCTTTATGGAGGGGCTGCATTTCATATTCCAGTCTTGATACGAGATTAAGGTCCTGAACTAATTCCCGGATTTTGATGCTTTGCCGTCTTATAATTTCGGCTTCTTCTCGGATGCGTAGTTCCGCGCTTTTGTTCTGTGTAATCCGTTCCGCATACCCCATGATCATGGACAGAGGCGTCCGTATGTCATGGGAAACACCGCAGATCCAGTTCGCACGGGCTTTGTTTTGCCTGTGAATGATATTGGAGGCTTTATTGACGCTGTCCGCTATTTCCGACAGTTCCCCGTGTACAGGAAGGGAAGCCGGCCTGCCGTCTGCGAGTGTTTCGATGGAGGTTATGATTGGCCTGGCATTTTTAAGGATTTTCCGTTTGGAGAAATAATAAGCTAAAAATAAGATAGTAAAGTCAGCCACCAGTATTCCCAAAATAAAAAAAGGAAAGGCTTTGATGGAGCGCAGTGAATAATAGTTGCTCGGCAATTTCATATAACTGTCCTGCGGATAACCTAAAATCAGCATACCGTCATCCGTGTTCCTGATGAAGACGGGGTAATCGGCAAGATACCCTTTGGCAAATACGGCCACATCCTGGACAGTGAAATGATCCGGTATCCCGTCCGGTGCGTCTATATCCCAGATTCTGTTTCCTTCCGTGTCAAGGTAAACGGCCCAGATATGGCTGTTCCTTAACAGATCAGACGCTTCCTGCGGGATGCCTTTCAAGGAAGCGTCTGAGGCAGTCCTGTTTAACATATTCTGCGGTGAAAGGCTGCCGTAATCTTTTGTCACAACTCCATAAAATGTCCAGCCAAAAGCAATGCCATTGATTAACAGCAGAAGGATGGCCAGCCCGGTAAAGGCTGTCAGATACTTTGATATATATTTTCCAAGCGTTTTCATGGCTTCACTTCCTTATGTTCAGTTTATAGCCGAGTCCCTTGACCGTGATCAGGGAGACGGGTTTTGACGGGTCTGTTTCGATTTTTTCGCGGATTCGGCGGACATGGGCATTCAGGCTGTTCTCATAGCCAAAGGGGTTATCGCCCCACAGGGCTTCGCATAACGTATCCACGGTAACGATCCTTCCTTCGCTGCGGGCAAGCGTTTCCAGAAAAATATGTTCTTTGGCGGTCAGCGGTATGGCCTTGCCGGCTTTGCGGACTTCAGCTCGGCCAAAGTCAACGGTGCAGCCATCCAGTTCGACAAACGGCGCATCTTCCTTATAGCACCGGCGCAGAACGGCATAAATGCGGAACAACAGTTCCTGCGGCAGGAAGGGCTTTGCAATATAGTCGTCCGCCCCAAGCCCCAGCCCGGAGAGCCTGTCTGCCGCCTCGTCCTTCGCAGTCAGAAAAATCACCGGCACATCTGAAAAGGCTCGTATCTGCTGCATAAGGGAAAAGCCGTCCCCGTCCGGCAGCATTACATCCAAAATGGCAAGGTCCGGCTTCTCGTTTTGAAACATTGAGACTGCGTCTTTTGCAGAAACCGCGGTCACAATATTCCCAAACCCATCATCCGATAAGATGGATGTAACCATTTGCAGCAGTTCCGGTTCATCATCCACAAGCAGAAGTTTTTTATTTTGTAAAAAGGAATGATCCATGGTTGAAACCTCCGTGATTCTGGCAGATTATCCTGCCCTTTGCGGACATTATACCATACTCTTTTTATATATAAGCCGTTTTTTGAAAAAGTAAGGTCACGGGAAAGTTAATGTCAGGTTGGTGCTGTACCATAGAGACATGGAAAGGAGTTGGTTTTATGGAATATATCATTACCACTGAACAGTTGACGAAAAAATATAAAAACTTTGTTTCTGTCAACAATGTTTCACTTCACATTCGGAAAGGCAGTATTTACGGATTCCTCGGCCCCAACGGCGCGGGAAAATCGACTACTATGAAGATGCTGTTGGGACTGACTGCCCCTACAAAAGGTAGCTTTGCCATTGATGGCAGACATTTTCCGGAAGACCGGATCGACATACTGAAGGAGGTAGGCTCTTTTATTGAATCGCCATCTTTTTATGCAAACCTGACCGGCCGGGAAAATCTTGATATTATCCGCCGTATTTTGGGATTGCCGAAAGATTCGGTTGACGATGCTCTGGAGCTGGTTGGCCTGGAGGAATTTGGAGGCCGTCTGGCAAAGAAATATTCGCTGGGCATGAAGCAGCGGCTCGGCCTTGCCGGTGCGCTGTTAGGTCGGCCGCCTGTCCTGATTCTGGATGAACCGACGAACGGGCTTGACCCTTCCGGCATCCATGAGATCAGGAATCTGGTGAAGTCTCTGCCGGATCTTTATGACTGCACCATAATGATCTCATCCCATATGCTATCTGAAATAGAACTGATGGCGGATGACATCGGAATCCTCAATCATGGGAACCTTCTGTTTGAAGGAAGCCTGGAGGACCTGCGGCACAGTGTGGGAAAGGCAGAAAGTACTAATCTGGAAGATGTGTTCCTAACCATGGTGGAGCAGGATAACACAAGCAGAAAGCAGAGGGCAAAACTATGAATGCGTTGGCTGTCGAATTTCGGAAAGAAAAACGGACGGGCGTTATCCCGTTGCTGCCGGCTGTCGGTATTCTGGGCGCATCTTATGCTTTCCTCAACTTCCTTGTGCGGAAGGATGCATTGCTGGGGCTCCCGCTTGCGCCGATGGATGTCCTGCTGACCCAGCTTTACGGCATGATCATGGTCTTGAATATGTTTGGCATCATAGTTGCCGCCTGCATGATTTATAATATGGAATTTAAGGGAAACGCCGTCAAAAAGATGTATATGCTCCCTATGAGTGTTTCGGAAATGTACGTTTGCAAATTTTTGATCTTGTCAACCATGTTTCTGTCAGCTGTCGTCTTGCAGAATCTGTCGCTTATGTGGATTGGTATGGCGGAGTTGCCGCAGGGGGCGTTTGAAATGGGGGCGCTGGTTAAATTTGCAGGCTATTCATTTCTGACGTCAATGCCTGTACTGTCATTTATGGTTTTGGTCTCGTCCCGCTCCGTCAATATGTGGATGCCGCTGGGCGTTGGGGTAGCCGGGTTTTTGAGCGGTATGGCATTGGCTAATTCGGGTTCCGCCTTGCTGTTGGTTCATCCCTTTGTCATAATGCTGAAGCCTGCAACTGCCATGAGCGCACAGCCGGATATGACGGTTGTCACAGCCGCTGCTATTGAGACATTGCTTTTTCCGGGCGCAGGGCTGTGGATGGCAAAGAATTTGCGCTATGAATAAGGAGGGATTGCAAGAATGGATTTTGGGGAAGTTCTGAAAATTGAATTTATGAAAGTGAAACGATCGAAAATCGTACCATTGATTTTTATTGCCCCGTTGCTGGTGGTTGCCTCCGGGGTTGCAAACTTATGTCATTATATTACTCCGGAATATACAAACGCATGGCCTGCCATGTTCATCCAGAGCGCACTGGTTTATGCATACTATCTGTTGCCGTTTTCTATGATTGTGGTCTGTGTGATGATTGAGGGACGGGAAACAGGGAATAACGGGATCTTAAAAATGCTGGCTCTGCCGGTCAGCCGGTATTTACTTTCCATGGCAAAATTCTGCGTGCTGGTATTCTATCTGTTTATGGAGATGGCCGTGTTTTTTGCAGTATTTGTAATAGCCGGGACAGTTGCAACAAGGACAATGGGGGTGGTTGAAACATTGCCGGTTTTCTATCTTGTGAAATGGTGTGTGTGGTTGTTTCTGACAATGCTGCCGTGCGTGGGAACTATGTGGGCAATCACGGTCCTGTTTGAAAAGCCGCTGTTTTCTGTGGGCCTAAACCTGCTCCTGGTCATTCCCGGCGTACTGGTCGCAAATACACCGTTATGGATAGCATACCCGTATTGCTACAGCGGTTATCTGGTGTCCTGTTCCCTGCATGATTTTACGGTGGAATCTGGCACAGCGGCATTTATGCTGTTCCCTTTCCTGACGGTTGCGGTTCTGGTCTTTGTACTGATGGTTGTGGCTGCTGTAATAAAATTTGGAAAAAAAGAAATGAGGTAAATGATTATGGAAGACAAAAAATTGAAAACTGTAAGCAAGGCATCGTTGATTGTCAGTATTCTGCCTTTGGCAACGCTCATTCCTGTGTTCCTTAATATTACATTGCCAGAAGGGGTAAGTACGGTCTGGGCTGGCATCAATATTGTCTGTGCATTGGCAGGCATTATCCTTTCCATCGTCTGTGTCAGGAGTAATGAAAGCCGCAGCCTTGTAAATATTGCGTCAACAGTTATCAGTGCGTTTTGGTGCCTGTTGATGGCAGGCATTGTTGCAATGGCGTTGTTCTTGACTTTTATACAGTAGGCAGGAGGGGCTATGGATTTTTTAAGAAAGAATTAGCTTTTCTTTTGATCGGAATAATGATTCTCTCATGTACAGCATGTTCCGGGCTTGAGAATTTGGCGGATGGCATGAGAAGTGGCGTGGAGCAGGTTGGTGACAATGTTGCCATAGGGAAAAGCAATGCTGTCATTACACCTTATCAGTCTTTTGATGGAAACCGTACTTCGGATAATGTGGCTTTTCTGGCAACTTATAATGCATCGGTGAGCGGCTTTGACGGACAGGACATATTGGTTGGAAATACTGTTCTCAAAGACAGCGATTGTCGAAAATAGCAATACACTATTCTTTTGATACTATTTCCGGCGTTTGTCGGCTGGTCTATATTGATTCGGATTTAGAGGAAAATGTATTGACTGAAAATGGGGGTGGCAGTATTACGGTGCAGCTTAAAAGTGGTGCAAACTATATTGGGCTTTATGGGATGGATTATAAAGGGACTATCAAGATTACAGTCGAATAGGGTTTATTTAGACCGCCGCTATGGCAGACCGCCATATGCGGCGGTCTGCCTGTTGGAAAGCGGGGGAATCAGCTAATATGCTGACACGGCGGTTTGCGTTTGCGCCGCCTTGTGGAGAATTGTTGAGTTTGCTAAATCTTTTTTTGGGGAGTGGCGATATATAACATAAATCTATGGAAGTGCAAAGAGGGGGCGAATATTTGTATCAAAGAGAGACAAGATTATAACAATGAAAATTAGCAAAGCAGACGGAAAGAAATATAGGAATGGGATTGCGGTATAGGAAAGGTAGTAAAAATTAGTGTACATATTAGAAAGGAAGCGGGGAAAATGATTGAGATATATTATGTGGAAGATGATGTAGACATATCCTGTGCGGTGAAAGAATTTCTTGGACAGCAGGGCTATAAAGTTTCGGTTTTTTCTACGGTTGCCAGTGCAAAAGAAGCCTTAGCCAGTATGTGTCCAACGCTTGTTCTGGTTGACTGGAATATGCCGGATGGGAGTGGGAAACTGCTGGTGCAGTGGATTCGTTTGAAATGGAAGGAGCTGCCTGTGATTTTTCTTACGGTTCGCGGTGATTCCTGTGACATTGTTTCCGGATTTGAGAATGGTGCGGATGACTATATAGTAAAACCTTTTGAACTGGAGGTGTTACTTTCGCACATAAAGGCTTTGCTGCGAAGAACAGGAGATGCCTCCAGACAATACTTATCCTGTGGTTCGCTATCCATTGACTTGAAAAAAATGTCAGTTTATAACGGTACGGAGGAAATCGGTTTAAGCCCGTCAGAATATCAGCTGCTTTTGTATCTGCTACAAAACAAAGGAAAAACCATCACACGGAGGAAGTTATTGGAAGAAATCTGGGATAGTTGCGGGAACTATGTGAATGACAATACACTTACTGTTACCATGAAACGCCTGCGTGAAAAGCTGCATCAGCCGGTCTGTCTGAAAACGGTCAGGAGCGTAGGCTACCGAATGGAGGAGCCGGAATGAGTGGAAAAAAAGGTTTGGTTGTTTTGATAGGGTTTGTCTTTTCTGTAAGTCTGATCGCAGTTTCAGCCACTTCCCTGTTTTTGGCAGATTATTATAGTCATGCTCATATACAGGCATTAGGCGGGATCTGCCAGAAAATTATAGAAAAGCAGCCGGAGGCAGAGCAGGCAGTACTGGAGGCTATTAAAGAATATAAATATGGATCGTCTGTTTTGCCGGAAGAAAATATTATTTTAATATATGGATACAGACCGTCAGACCTTTGGAACCCATCCGGAATGCATCGTACATTTTTTTTTGTTGTGGGCTTTCTTGCAGGGGTATTGTTATTTTTTATTACATGTTTGTTCTGGCGGCAAAAAGAGATTGTACGCATAAAAATGCTGACGGGATATCTGGAAAAGGTAAACATGGGATATTGCGGCACTCTTCTTCAGACGGGCGAAGATGACTTTTCTAAATTGCAGGATGAAATCTATAAGACAGTGACTGAATTGCACCAGACGAGGGATGCGGCAGTTCAGGCTAAAAATAATTTTGCGGATAATCTTTATAATATCGCCCATCAGATCAAAACACCCGTTACTTCTATCTCACTGTCTGTGCAGATGATGCAGGACAATCCATCTCCAATCCATTTGGAGCAGATACGCAGGCAGATTTCCCATATGATACACTTAGAAGATGCATTATTACTGCTATCACGTATTGATGCGGGGACTTTGTCCCTGAAGAGGGAAGATGTTGATGTCTTCACAATTCTCATGCTTGCGGCGGACAATCTGCAGGAAATGCTTTTAAGGGCAGATGTCTTTGTCGATATACCGGAGTCGGGTGAAATGCTGATTCGTGCGGACATGGAGTGGACAATGGAGGCAATCATGAATATTCTGAAAGACTGCATGGAACATACGCCGTCGGGAGGAACTGTCCACTGTTCCTATGAACAGAATCCGCTTTATACACAGATCAGGATTTGGGATACAGGAGCCGGATTTGCAAAAGAGGACATTCCACACCTTTTTGAACGGTTTTATCGGGGGCGGAAGATGAAAGGGGATGGCATAGGGATTGGCCTGGCACTTTCGAAAGCGATCATAGAGGAGCAGAATGGAACCATTACAGCACGGAATCTTATAAATGCCGGGGCGTGTTTTGAAATCCGTTTTTACAGTCACTGAGTTGTCACTTAACTTTGCTATAATAAAATTATAAGCAATGTACAATTCATGACAGGAGGAAATGAAGGCATGGAGATTTTAAGATGCGAAGGGATTAAAAAGATATACGGTACTGGAAACAACAGGGTTGCGGCTCTGCAAAAAGTAGATCTGTCAGTGGAAAAAGGGGAGTTTGTGGCAATCGTAGGAGCTTCAGGATCTGGAAAATCCACATTGCTGCACATCCTTGGTTCTGTGGATAAGCCTACTGAGGGAAAGGTCATCATTGAAGGAACCGATATTTCTACTCTGAATCAAACCGGGGCAGCTATTTTCAGGCGTAGGAAGGTGGGGCTGGTTTATCAGTTTTATAATCTGATACCGACACTTACTATTCGGAAAAATATCCTTATGCCGCTGTTATTGGATAAGAAAAAACCGAACCAGGAATATTTTGAACAGGTAGTCAGCTCTTTGGGCATTGCTGATAAACTGGAATCGCTCCCCAACCAGTTATCAGGAGGCCAGCAGCAGCGGGCTGCGATTGCCCGGTCTTTGATATACCGTCCAGCTCTTCTCCTGGCAGATGAACCCACCGGAAATCTAGATCAGAAAAATTCAAGAGAGATCATTGATATGCTGAAATTATCGAACCGTAATCTGAAGCAGACCATTTTGCTGATCACTCATGACGAAAAGATTGCGCTGGAGGCAGACCGTATTGTAACCATAGAAGATGGGCAGATTATCAGCGATGAGAAGAAGGGAGGTAAATCGTTGTCATAAAAACATGACAATGATTGGTAGTATGTGGAAAAATTATTCAATTGATTATATAAAAAATAACCGGGCATCCGGTATATCTATTATAGCAGCATCTTTTATTGCCGCTTTATTTCTCTCTTTTCTCTGTTGTCTGTTTTATAATTTCTGGCTGGACAGCATTGAAGGGACAAAATTGGAGGATGGCAGTTGGCATGGCCGTATTACCGGGGAAATCAGCGGAGACGAACTGGCAGTTATCAATAATTTTGCCAATGTGGAAAAAGTGGTAGTCAATGAGGAACTGTCCGGGGAACAGGGAACTGTGGCAGATGTGTATTTTTATAACAAAAGGACAGTCTATCAGGATATGTCCGCCCTCGTAAATATTCTGGGACTGCCAGAAGATGCGGCTGATTATAATTATCAGCTTTTATCCTTGTATTTTGTCCGTATTCCGGGTGACAATATGCCGAGACTTCTGATGCCGGCGTATTTGGCGATAGTGATGATTGTGTGTGTTTCTTTGATACTGGTAATCCATAATTCATTTGCTACATCTATGAACAGCAGGGTTCATCAGTTTGGGATTTTTTCAAGCATTGGGGCTACGCCGGGGCAGATCCGGACATGTCTGGTACAGGAGGCACTCTTTCTGTCTATTGTACCGGTTATGGCAGGGATCTTGTTAGGAATTATTTTCAGCTTTGGCACGGTTTGGGGAATGAACGCTTTCGCGGCGAATTTTGTGGGAGGAAGGCAGGCATCCTTTAGCTGTCATCCTGTTATTCTGCTCCTTGTCCTTTTTTTATCTATTCTTACAGTGCTTGTTTCTGCATGGATTCCGGCGAGAAAGCTGAGCAGACTGACTCCGCTTGAATCAATCCGTGGAACGGATGAATTGCAGCTAAAAAAGAAAAAGCGTTCTCCCATTTTGTCTGTGCTGTTTGGAATAGAGGGGGAAATGGCAGGAAATGCACTGAAGGCTCAGAAAAAGGCTCTGCGTACCACATCTTTGTCGTTGATACTCGCCTTTCTGGGTTTTATGATAATGCAGTGCTTTTGGACACTTTCCGGTATCAGCACAAACCATACCTATTTTGAAAAATATCAGGATGCATGGGATGTCATGGTAACTGTGAAGGATACCCATATAGAGGATTTTGGGCTGATAAATGAACTTCGGGGAATGCCTAAAGCGGACAGCAGTGTTGTTTACCAAAAGGCAGAGGCAGTATGTATATTACCGCAGGATGCACAAAGTAAGGAACTGCTGTCACTGGGTGGTTTGGAAGTGTTTTTGGGAGATGCAGCATTTTATGGCAAGGGCTTGTTTCAGATAGAGGCTCCCATCTTTATATTGGATGATGAGAGTTTTGGTGAATTCTGCGGACAGATAGGAATAGCTTCCCGGATGGATGGGACAATCGTCTTAAATCGGTTTTGGGACAGCGTTAACAGTAATTTTCGTTATCCTGAATACATTCCTTATGTAAAAGAAGATATGGAAGCAGTTGCTTTGAATAACGCTGCTGAAAAGGGAGACGAAAACATGGTAGAGATCCCAGTGCTGGCCTGTACAAAGGAATATCCGCTCCTGCGGGAAGAATACGGGAAATCCGACTGCCCTCTGGTACAATTTATGCCTTTGTCCTTGTGGAAAGAAATCGGAGGACAGATAGGCGGGGCGGAGCAGGATACTTATGTCCGGGTGTTGGCAAATGACAGGACAGAAGTGGATATATTGAATGCGCTGGAAAATGAAATAACGCAGATAATCGGATCGGAATATGAAATAGAGAGTGAGAATCGTATTCAGGAAAGAGAAGACAACGATAAAATGATAGAGGGGTATGAACTGATATTAGGTGCGTTTTGCGTCCTGCTTGCAATAATTGGGATTGCCCATGTGTTTTCTCATACCCTTGGTTTCCTGCGTCAAAGGAAACGGGAATTTGCCCGGTATATGTCTGTTGGGCTTACATCGGAAGGGATACGGAAGATGTTCTGCATAGAGGCTTTGATGATTGTCGGACGTCCGTTGCTTGTCACATCGGCACTGACAATAGTGGCTGTGGCATTCATGATAAAGGCAAGCTACTTAGATCCTATGGAATTTATTAAAGTGGCTCCGATAGCGCCGATTCTGGCGTTTGTTTCAGCCGTTTTTGCATTTGTGGCATTGGCATATTACCTCGGTGGGAAAAAGATACTAAAAGTCAGCCTGGCGGAGGCTTTACGTGATGATACTATGATGTGAAACGAAAAACTCCAATGACTGCATATCCCAATAAGCCACGGAGGATAACATAGGGCAGGTATGTTTAGCGTTCCCAATCGAACAGGAGGATTGAATATAGATATAACAGGAATAGCAATAAGCCATTAGGCGGGCATCCCAAAGACGGGAAAGGCGTCATCCGGGAAGGAATGAAAGCTGTCTGATTCCTCCGGGAGAAGATAACAGGATGCGGCACCGGACGTCTATATGGGGAATAAGTTCCTCGCTCCGCGGAAAAGCGAGGTCGCCAAAGTCGCGCCGAACAGGGCCGCGCTGATGGGGAAGGTCAGTCAGGAAATGGCGGACATGAAGGAGATACGGGAGGCGGACGAGAGGTGGCTGCGCCTCCTGTTCTGGGAGCCATATGAGGCTAAGTTTCAGTCCGGGGCCGTCCATGTGTATGATGGGAACGGTGACGAGGTACTGACCTACACGGCGGGCGTGGGCTGGCATGAGAAGGAGTCGAAGGCGGAGATACAGGTACATGGGGATTTGAAGGCTGCCTGCTATGATGCGTTCCGGGCGGCAAGGCAGGAGATAAATGCCGGGGCTGTGGAAATGCAGGGCGGATTTGATGCGAGGGTGTGAGGAAGTATCCTTGGCTTTTTGGCAGATTGGGGAATTGTAATTTAATTTTTTGGAGGTCATGTGTTATGAGAAAACAAATGCTGGTAATTTTAGTCCTAAGTCTTATATTGACAGTCACCGCTTGCGGAACGTCCAGCGGTGGCGGGGAATCAGAGGTTGGTGGAAACGAAAAAGCCACATTCCAAGCGACTATATTAGAGATACATGATGGATATTATCTGGTTGCTCCTGTTGCTGGAAGCACAGAATTGAACAGCGCAGACCAGATAACAGTTCCCATGAAAAATATGAATCCTTCGCCAGAGCCGGAAGTCGGAGATGTTCTGGAAATAGAATATGACGGTTCGATTGAAGAATCATATCCTGCACAAATTACTAATGTGCATAGCATTAGTGTTGTCGAATAGCGGAAGACTCCGCTTTGGCTTCAAGTGTAACGCCCGGTTTATGCTCCACATGGCTGGCATAATTCCTGCTGACGGTATATCTTTTGCAGCCTCTGGCAAATGTAGGATAGGAACAGGCTTTTTCCCCTTCATTCTTACATTTTTCACAGTATTCCTCCCAAAGAAGCGCTCCGGTAGCCCCAACCTTGCTGAGCTCCCGGTGGATATACGCATAGTCAGCCGGAGCATAACTGCTTTTAGGTTTGAACTTATCAGGATAAAAGAAATGACATAATTCATCGTCAGACATCATGAGAAGTTCATCCCACTCCTTGCGGCGCTCATCGGAAGCCTGCCTGATCCGCGCAGCAGAATTCCGGGAGACGCCAAGAACACCGGAAATTTCCCGATCACTCAAATTTTTTTGAAGCTGCTCTATGCTCTGCCTCACTCTTGCTTTCTTGAAAATAAAGAAAACCTCCCTAAAATGTATTTGAAGGATATGCTCCTTCATGAAATACAGTTTAAAAGAGGCTGACATGCCATATCAATATATACTAATGCAGCCACTATATATAGTAGTGGCTCTCAAGCGTGATAATACAGTAAATTTTAGTGGTTTCCAAGCGTGATAATAATCAATGACGAGCGGGCGTGGTTCAAGAAACACCCGCAGTGGTCAAAATCCAACAGGTATGCGGAACTGGAAGTATGGATATTCATTTAAAACGAAAGAGAGACAGGGCGGAAGGGCTGTATCCAGCGGCCCTTCCGTCCTGTCCGGCACTTTGCAGTTACAGTTCTGTGGTCATTTCTTTTGCTTCTGTCGGCAGGCATTTCCCCAAAAACATAGCCTTGCAGTCGGAAAAGCCAAGCAGGTAGGCGAGCATCCCAAACCAGGATCAATAGCACAAGTGCTATGCGCGTTCTGTTCACTGACGTAGCGGTCAATCAGCAGCCGGATTTCTTTTCATAAATCCATCCTGTCCAGTTCGCCGGAGTATATGTCCGACTTCCGGAGAATCGCCTGGTATTCCCCGTCACCGCTCACGATACCGTTCATGACGCTGTGCATGCGGGTGTCCATGAGCTGGTACAATGCAGAATCTTTTTCCAATCCAATCCCTCCTTCCGTGGTGTTGTAGCTTACCTCTGTTTTGGCGGGATAGCAAGGAGACTGTCCGAAAAATAAGAAAAAATAGCGTAGAAAATACCGCCAGAAACTTGTCTATATGTGACAATCTGG
>RAYQ01000049.1 GCA_003612395.1 Parablautia intestinalis | reverse complement strand
ATAAGAATTGTCATATCTTGATTCTTACCCAAAAAGAGGTATTTTTTTCCAAAGACACAAACTATTTTACACTACCACCGGCAAGGGTGTTTATTTCCGCTGTTTTTATGCTCAGGTCGATTGCAAACCGAGGTTCCCGTTTTGTAACCAAGTTTCACCTTTTGCAAGCTACATTTCGGGTTCGAGAACTCGCTCCCGTTGTCCGTGAGTATCACCGGGAACAGCCTCCGAAAATCCTGTCCCCCAAGCCGCTGGTATAACTCATCGCAGATATCTATCGCCGGCTTTGATGTATTTGCTTCCCGCAGGAATCCCGGCATCAGCGACACGTTTACAAAGTAGACCGTCAAAAGCACTTTCCCTCCTCTGCTCCCGATCACACTGTCCATCTGCACCACCGCCGTGTCCGGGTGCTTTTCCATGTACACCTCATAGTCATGGTAGTTCCTCCCCACGCGGCATCCCCTGTCTATCTTCAGTTCCGGCTCCTTATACCCGGGGCGGTACTTCACCTTCCTCGGCAGGTCGATGTTGCGGATATCGAACAGGCACCCATCTACATAGTTGTAGAGTGTCTTTTCACTGCACATCAGTTCGTCCTTGTTGTTCAGGTAGAGCTGGTGGATGCTCTGCCCCTGCTTCACAAGCGGAACAAGTATCTCGTTGAGCCTTGCTATCTCCCCTTCCGTTGACAGGATACCACTCCTTGACTCCGATATCTTCGCCGTCGCCTTCCTCTGGGCTTCCAGCGCGTCATATACGGTTTTGGTCAGCGTACATTTCTTCACTTCCCGGCATCCGTTGCACGCATAGGGCGGCTTGAAACGGTGGGTGCATACTTCCTCCTCATACTGTTCACAATAACGGTTGCACAGCAGTTCACATTGTCTGCATGTGGGCACCGGCGGATGCTTACATTCCCCTGTCCCGTATACTTTCTTCCGCCTGCACCCTTTCCGGTATTTGCAGGTGTTATGGGGAAACACGCTGTAAAGAAGTGACAGCAGAGAGCGCAGCAGATCCACCGGACAATGATCTGATTGATTTTGACGCATTTTAATATGATTAGTGAATGAGGCTATGGTAATTTGGTTTATCGTAGCCTTATTTTTACTGAATTAAGCGTAAATGTAGCCACAATTTAAGAAAAAGCAGAAAAAGTGTAGCCGAAAGGCTACAAAACAAGGGAAAAGGGCAGCCGTTAAAGGCTGCATAATAAGAGGCAGGCATAAAAGCCTGCAAAACAAGGGCAAAGAGTAGCCCGAAGGCTGCAAATAAGGGCGTATATGTAGCCGTCTGTTTTGAAACTGGCATATCAGTTTTCGGGCAGGCGGCTTTTTTATGTCTTGAAAAGCCGTGCTTTAGGGACTGCTTTGAAGGGGTTCAAAGAGTGTCGTGGGGCAATTTCCGGGGAGGGCGAAAGCCCTTCCCTAAGCCCTCGGCGTTTGAGAGCGAAATACTCCCGGAGCACAAACCTTCGGTTTATGCTCCGGGGATTTCGCCCTTGCAGGGGGCAAATTCGCGCAGGCGCGAATTAAGGCAGTACGGCAGGCGTACTGCTAATATCTATGCGCTCTAAAGGACGGGACGCATGGACGGCGTTGCTTCCAGTGGCTTCATTTCGGGGGAAATGTGAAGCCGCGCCTGCGGGACTTCGCAGAAGTCTTCTTGCGGCTGTCAGAAAACGGTAGCCGTAAATCCGCCCGAATACGGGCATGGGTTCGTAATAAGCCGCCCTATAGCGGCTGTTCACATGGAAAGCGGCGGCATTGTATTATCTATCCGCCAAAGGAAAGGAGAAAGGCATTTGTGAAAAGAAATTCATTTATAGAAATGGCAAAATTGCATGACTTATCGGGGCGCATCACTTATATTTCAAGCCACGTCAAGCAAGAGCATCTGTATGAGGTTTATGCGACGGAGCCGGACAGGGCATTCTGGCAGGAGCTTGCCAAATGTAATCAGGAGGAATTTGAAAAAAGCGGGACGAACGGAAAGCGTATCGAGGCGAGGGAGCTGATGATCGCCCTGCCGGAAAGTTTCATCAATTATGACCATGATTATCTGCTGAAAAAGATGGTTGACAAATTTAAGGAAAAGTTATGCAGAAAGTAATGGATTTGGTGGAAAAAGCTATCGACAAAGCTGCTGATGCTGAAAAGGAAACACCGAAAGAAACGGAAATCCATGTCCATGCAAAAGATGAGCCAGCGGTTCAGGCGAAAAAGACAAGGATACCATTTCCTGTTAATCCGCAACACAAAATGGTTATGCAGAATAAAGCAGAACTGCCACAGAAGAAAACTACTGTTACCGTTAAAAAATCTATTATTGAACAGATATAAGCAGAACAAAAATCTGTTCCTGCAGAAACAAAGCAGCCGGAAACGGAAAAACCGCCGCAGCCAAAGCCTTCCGTACTTGCAAGTAAATATCCCCGCCTAAAAGAAATTGACAACAGGCTCAAGGAGCAGAACAAAGCAATTTTTGAGCGAGAGAAAAAGAGGGATAAGCTGAAAAAGGAATTATCTGAATGTAAGGGTATCTTTAAGGGGGGCAGACGGAAGGAATTACAGCAGGAAATTGACAGTATCGACAAACAGATTGCCAATATGAAAAAGCGGCTTTCTTCTATCGTGAGGGAATATAAATTTGACTCTGTTCAGGATTTCTATAAAGAATTGAATGCAGCAGAGAAAGAAAATCGTGATTATAAGTCAGCTCGTGCGAAGTATGAGAAATTCTATGGAGAAAAAACAGTAGATTCCATGAGGATCAGAGACAAACTTAGGCAAAAAGAGCAAATTGTAAGAGAAAGAGAAGCGGGAGGGATAATCAGGCAAGGCATAAAGATAAAGGGGCAAGGTAGCAAAGAATGGGTAGAAATTCTATTTGAGAACGTAGTAATCAATGGACAGAAAGGATTATATTGTATGGGTATGGTTATGTCCATTGATTTTTCATTTAAGCAAAGTTTTATCAATTTCCAGCCGTTTAGATTGACAAATTATTTTCTCAGTGCTAATATTAAACCGACAGTCAGTCCACAAACAATAGGAGGGTGCAGATTCCATGCGTGTGGTAAAAGAAGCGGAAGAACGTAAAAATGAAATATTGGACGTGGCAGAGAGACTGTTTGGAACAAAAGGCTTTGACGGCACCAGCACCAGTGACATTCTGAATGAAATCGGCATTGCGAGGGGGACGCTTTATTACCATTTCAAATCCAAAGAAGAAATTCTGGACGCAATGATCAGCCGCATGATGAGCAGGCTGATTGAAAAAGCGGAAGCGATTGCGGCACAGAAAAATGTGCCTGTGCTGGAGCGCGTTACTATGATGATGCTTGCATTAAATGTGAGCGATGGTAATTTTGGACAGGAATTCCTGAAACAGATACATAACCCGCAGAATGCCCTTATGCACCAGAAAATGGAAAAGTCCCTGCTCTCTGGTATCAATCCTATTATTACGGATTTAATAAGAGAGGGAATGGAGCAGGGGATATGTCAGACGGATTATCCCGAAGAAGCTGCGGAAATGACTTTTTTATATGCAAATACAGTGTTTGATGACCTTATGGAACACAGCGAAGAAGAAAAGCAAAGAAAGATAGCTGCATTTATTTACAATCTGGAACGGCTGTTAAATATGGAACAAGACAGCATGAAAGCGGCTGTTATTCCCATTTTTCAAAACAGCAATAAGTAATACGGCATAGCGTTTATAGGGGGCAAGGTATAATGAGTGATTGTGGACTATTGATTGATAATATAGACAAAATTCATACTACCAAAATGGGAATTGACAGGATTAAGAGAAATCTGAAATTAAATACGGATGATGTTGTTGGATATTGTAAAAGTCTGATTATGAATAAGAATTGCCGTATCTACCGTCAAGGAAAAAATTGGTATTGTGAAATTGACAATGCAAGGCTGACAGTTAATTCTTACAGCTATACAATTATTACTGCACACACCATGAAGTAAATTGTTGGCGAAATGGATATCGTGCATATTCAAGGGGCGCTATTGTCCCTTAATTATTTAATTTGATATAGACAGGCAGACGGTCAATAAGAAAATTATAATGTTTAGAGCAAATGAATGTTTTATAAATAAGGAAATGCCACGAAAAGTAGCAGAAAAAAACGAAATGTAATTCCTGCCTGCTTGTAATGCAAAATGCGCTTTCCTATACTGAAGGCATCAAAACAAGGAGGCAAAATTCTGCACAGCTTGCTGGGCATTGCTCCATGCAGTGGCAGTCGCATTTTGCTTCGCAAAACAAAAAGTTAAAAATTTAGGAGGATTCATATGACATTTGCAGAAAAATTAAAATCTATCCGCAAGCAGGCAGGTATGTCGCAGGAACAGCTGGCGGAGAAACTCGGCGTATCAAGACAGGCAGTTACCAAATGGGAAACGGATACAGGCATTCCGGATATTGAAAACATGATGGCAGTCTCCGCCCTGTTTGACATTTCCATTGATGAGCTGCTCTCGAATGAAAAAGGAGCAAAAAAGCCGGCGGACTATCTTTATGAGAGCGTTACAGAGTATGACATTGACGAGCCAAAACGCTACGATATGAAATTCGGCGGGGCAAAGCAATTCACACTGTCGGGATATGAGGGCGAGAAAATCCGTGTCCGCCTCGTATCCAATACCATGCCCACGCTTCAGAATGATTTTAAGGTCAGGATTGATGACATCAGAAAACGGATTGATGTGGAGGTAAATCGTAAAAACGGGGTGACAGAAGCAACGGCAAAAGAAGCGGTCAGCATCTTTGTCCAGATACCAACGCCATACATCGGAAAAATTGAATGTGCGGTCAATGCGGAAACGGTGGAGATCCGTTCTTTGGAGTGTGAGAGCATAGAGCTTGATATAAAGACACCGAATGTTATCCTTGCGGATGTCACCGGAACGGTAGAGATTAACTGTAACCTTGATATGGAAGTGGTCTGCCATTCCTTAAACGGGGAGGTTGCAATCAACCAAGTGTCTGCAACTTCAAAAATCTATGTTCCGCAGGACGCAACGTTTACTGCCGTTGCGAAGGGGATCGGCACAAGCATATCTTATGAGAAGGATGGAAAGCAGACCGAGCCTTTCAGTGTGCCGGAGTCGGAGAACATCATTGAACTAAATGGAATCAAGAGCGAGCTTGTTATCTGCACAGACAGGGAAAGGCACTGACGGTATGAAAACAAATTATTTGAAGAAATACATCATCAGTTCCTATATTCTGGTATGGGCGCTCATTATTTTTGTGGCAGGTATGGCAAGCCTTGTATTCCATGCACCGCCTGTCATCATGTGGATTGTCCGCAATCTGATCGCATGGTCACCAACGTATCTGCTCCTGATTGGCTGGAAACATTTCAGACCGGACGAAACAAGAAGGGTTTTCATAAAACGGTGTTTTTCGGGTAAAGTGAAACTTTTTCCGTTGCTATGTTCTTTTGCACTTACATTTGGGATTAGTGTTTTGGCGTTGTTCCTCTTTTCCGCTGTCATGGGAAAGCCTGTGCTGTCCTATATCAATTTTGGAATAATAGCATTGCCACTCAGCATTTTTCTGTCCTTTACGTCGGGACCGACAGGAGAAGAATTGGGCTGGCGTGGCTTTATGCGGGAGGAATTCAACAAGAGATATGGTTTCCTTAAATCCTCTGTCTGTCAGGGCTTGGTGTGGTGCTTCTGGCATACCCTGTTGTGGGCAGTGGATTCAGAATTTACCGACTGGAGGGCAGTCCCCTATGTCATTTCCAATATTGTCGTCATTACCTGCATGACCGTTTTGATGAACATTTTTTTAGAATGGCATAACAACCTGATTTATTCGGTATTGCTGCACTTTGGATTTAATATCATTTATGTGTTTTTAGAGGCAGATATAGGATTCTTTGTGATTTTGACCGTTCTATATCTGGTAATCACACCAAGTGTCATATTTGTACGGAATAAGACTGCTGAAAGGCTTTCGAAAAATGATGATAGTGGAGAAAGGAAAATAAAAGAATGAGTAATTTAGAGAAAATTCAAAAAGGAATGAGGGTGTTTCAGATACTCTCTAAGATTGTTTTGGTATTTGCAATCGTGGGAGTGGCTTTAACATCAATAGCGGCTGTCCTCGTTGCGGCGGATATTTCTCTTTTGTTTGGCAGCGTTACGCCTGGGATCTGTTTGCTTTTGCTTGCTATGGTTATTCGTTATGGTGCGGAACTGGAGCAGAAAACGAAAGGTGGCAAAATCTGAGGATTTCTATGGAAAAAGACGAATGGATATTCTGCTCTGTCTGTGGAAATAAGACAAAGGAAATAAATAACATGAATGATAATAAAAGTCAGATTAGAATATACCTGACTTTTATATTAGGTATCTGTTGGGCGCTTGGCATAGCAGCGTTTTGTTTGCAGGGGAACAGTCAAAATACCATATATCAAATTTTGCATGAGGGTTTTACAGCATTTCCCGTTATAGCTGCTCTTTTTACAAGACGCATGACGGGGACAGATCAGAATGGCACATTTCTTTCCGTATATGGAAGAACAAAAAGCTATGGGCTTTCTGCGCTTTTGCTCCCGGCATTTTAATTGTGATGGGAACAGTTCTATATTTTGTGCTGTTTCCCGAACAATACAGCGGCATCTTCAATTTGGGCAGTCTGACAGGCACAGAACAGGTGATACATATAGCTAACCCGCTGCAATTCTGCGTGATATGCGTACTTGCTGCGGCGGTATGTATTCCGATTCAAGTGCTGGAGCTTGGGGAGGAAATTGGCTGGAGAGAATATCTGCTCCCAAAACAAATAGCGGAGTATGGAGCAAGAAAAGGAACATAGCTGAATGGTCTTTATTGGGGAATCGCCCATCTGCCGCTCATTTACCTTGGTTTTAATTACAGTCTGGAAAATGCGGGCGCACCGTGGAGCAATATGCTTATGATGATGCTTGTGTGCGTGACAATAGGAATGATATGTTCCTATGTTATGGTGTACAGCAACAATGTCATGTATCCTGCAATTATTCACGGAGTAGTCAATGTCATAGGTGAAATACCCGTTTTCATTTCCGTTTCGGGGAAGAATGGGCTATTGGGCCCCAATCCGACAGTGCTGATCAGTATGTCGGGATTGATACTATGTGCAATTATCATGCTGATTAAATTGCCAACTGCAAAAATGGTAAGGGCGTAAGGATGGAAAAAATAATTTCTGAGTGGATACACTGCCCTGTCTGCGAAAATAAAACAAGGTTACAGATACGGGCAGATACAGAGCTGAAAAACTTTCCCCTCTACTGCCCAAAATGCAGACAGGAAAGTTTGATTGACGCAAAGGATTTACAAGTAACGGTTATTAAAAAGCTTGAAGCGAAAACGCAGAGCTGATTAACTCAGCGACAAATTTCCATCTATCGGGATAGTGTATATAAAGAAAAATCGGAGGAAGCAGATAATATGCTGATAGTAGAATTAGTCATTTTGTGTATCCTGTTTTGGGGAATATGCTACTTAAACACAGGGAGCGATGATAAAAATATCAAAAGCTATGCTTCTTACCCCGATGAAGTGCAGGAAATGGTAAAGAAAAATCCTGCGCTACAATTCAAAATTAAGACAGTTTCGCCCTTTGTGTCGTTCATATCAAATATTGTTGTTTTTGGCACTGTCCTCTTTATCTTCGGTTTGTTTGTGAAAGAGAACGGATTTAAGGCTAATTTTATAAGTTTGCTGATTTTAGGGCAATGTCTTAACGCCTTTGATTTTCTTGTCATTGATATGCTGTGGTGGAGAAATTCTAAAAGGGTACGTTTTGCAGACACAAAAGACAGAAAGGAATTGTATTCCAACCCGAAGAAACACTTTGCGTCGTTTCTGAAAGGGATTGCCGCCTTTTTGATTATAGCAGTCATTGACGGAGCAATATTAACATTATTTTAACATCATCAAAGAGCCAGACGCACAGACGCAGAGCCGATAAATGAGTGAGCAATCACAGTTTGGCATACTGAAAAATCGGAATTTATAGGGAGTGATTGAGGATGACAAGAGGACTGTTTTATCAAGCGATATTATAACTATGGAATAACAACTATGAAAATGGGCGGTAACTACGCAGATTATAAGAATAAAGATAAAATAAAAAAACAGGTAAAGGTCAAAGCAGACAATATCGAAATGGGAGGCAGATGAAGTTATTCCCGAACAGGATAAGATAGTGGCTTTAAGCGATTTGTTTGTCTGTAAACTGGACGCTATGGTTAAAGAAGATATGAGCGCCGGTGATGCAGTTTATTCAGAAATTATCGTAAAAAAGGTAGAAGCATTTCAGATGGCAAGATATGTAATGCTCTCACCGAATCCGGAAGATGATGTAAATGCATACATGGAAAATTGGGCACGGCGGTCTGGTCTGCTAAAAGTTTCGCCGGATGCAATGAGGATTGGATGGGACTTTCCGTTTGTCCCGTCTGAGATGACTACCAGATTTGGCATTCACGGATATGTGGCAGCTTATATTCTGCAGGAAGGATTTGAAACAAAATGTCCGGGAGTGGAATATGCTGTCCAGAAAGAAGCCGACTATGCAGTGATAACAATTTACAACCCTTTTATGGCGGTAGACCGTATCCGTGGCGGTTATAAAAAAATAATGGATTTTTTAGCCGCAAATGGATTTTGTGAAGAACCGAAGGAGAATGTTTTATCCTGTTTTGAGTATGTTTATGAAAAAGGAAGCGTTACCTGTATGGATGTGTATATTCATGTAGACAGTGTTTCAAAGACCAACAGCTTTACAAATTTTTCATAAATTACGAGGGAAAAATGGAGGAATATGGTATGGAATTAAAGGCAAGTGACATTCAAAAGCAAAGAATTAAGGAAATCGAAGAAAAAGCAGATGAATTAGTGCAAAAATGCAATATTATGTTTGTTTCATCTGTGAATGAGAAGGGATATCCAAGAGTATGCTGCGTAAATAAGTTGAGCGATAAGGGGTTTCGGGATATATATTTTGTGACTTCCAAAAGAAGTGAAAAACAGGGGAAGGCAAAACACTTTGAAACCAACGAAAAGTCAAGTATCTGTTTCCAGCATGGGGGCGATTCTTTAACACTGGTGGGAGAAGTTGAGATCATAACGGACAGAAACGAAATGCAGGAGTTATGGAATGAGGATGATAAGAGTTTTTTCCCAAAAGGGATTGATGATCCTAAGATAAGATTTATTCATTTCCATACATTGGAGGCAACTTTCTGGATAGAACACAAATTCAGGACTGTAAAATATAAATAGGGATTCGTTTCCCCAATTGATTGATGAAAGGTTGTAACTATGGCAATGTGGAATCCGTGGCGTGGCTGCCACAAACATAGCGAGGGGTGTAAATACTGTTACATTCATAAAGGTGATTTAAAACGTGGGATGGATACGGACAATATTGTTAAAACAGACAATTTTTATGCACCTGTCGTTAAAAATAAATCGGGGGACTACAAAATCAAATCGGGGCAAACCGTATATCTTTGCTTCTCCACGGATTTTCTGATTGAGGAGGCTGATGAATGGCGTTTGGAATGCTGGCAGATGATACGGGAGCGTTCTGACCTGCATTTTTTGTTCCTGACAAAGCGTATTGACCGGTTTATGGATTGCGTCCCGGAGGACTGGAATGATGGATACGACAATGTATCGGTTGGCTGTACGGTGGAAAATCAGGACAGGGCTGATTACAGGCTTTCCATTTTCAATGAGCTGCCAATCAGACATAAAAATATTATCTGCCAGCCACTGATTGAAGAAATAGACATTAGTGCCTATCTTAACCATGTTGAATTAGTCGTGGTTGGCGGCGAATCGGACAGAAACGCCAGACTGCTTGACTATGCATGGGTACTTTCCATACGGGAACAATGTATCGCCCATAAAGTACATATTGAGTTTCGGCAGTGCGGGACACATTTTATTAAGGACGGAAAGAAATACGTTCTGGCTACCCGTGATTTGTGCAGTCAGGCGAGAAAAGCGAATATCAATTATTGAGCAGATAAAGGAGCCTGTTTTGATTTTGAAGAACACGAAAAAATACATATGGATATTCCTGCTGTGCTGTCTGCCGCTTTCCAATATACTGTGGTACACTGCATATTCGGCGGGGGACGAGTCCGTATCGACTTCGTTTGTCATTCTGACCTCATTTCTTCCGGCACTGACTTCGCTTATTCTATGTAAGATAAGCAGGGAAGGATGGGAAAATCTTATGATTCTTCCGAACATCAAAAAAGCATGGAAAATCTACCTATTTGCAGTAGCCGGTGCGCTCGTCATGACTTACTTAAACGAGCTGCTCATGTATCTTATGTTCAGGGGAGAGGTATCTTTTCAGGCAGGAGCATTTACCCTGCGTGGATTGGGAGAGATTGTTGGAATGACAATATTGGGCGTTCTGGCTTCGGTTGAGATGCTTGGAGAAGAACTGGGGTGGCTCGGCTGGCTTTTTCCTAAGCTGGAGAAACTGCATGGAACGAAAGATGCAATGCTGTTATTGGCATTGATACGGACAATATGGCATTTGGGAATCCTGATTTTTCTCCCGCACCCGCTGATTGGGCTGTGCGATTTATTTCTTTCCAATCTGTTGTTACAGGGATTTCTGGTTTATCTGACAAAAAAGAGTGCATCACTGTTTCCAGCGGCGGTGGTACACGCTGTAACGAATCTGCTCCCTGCATTAGTGGCATATAGCGATTTATTTTATCAGGCGCATATCGTACCAATGAACGAGGCAGGGCTGTTATCGGCGGAATCAGTTATCTACTGATGCGGAAAGAGAAAATGTTTGTGCAGGGCGTAGGAAAAAGAACGGAAAGTACGGTGCATAAGCTATGGAAATGGTAATATTGGAAATACTGGAAACGGCGGCAATCGCAGTCAGCGGTTTCCTGATAAAAAATATGTGTTCTTAGAGCCGGATATGGAGGCAAAAAAGCAGAAATTCTTTTATCTGGCCAGTTTTTTCCTGATCGGCGTTGTGTTCCTGATTTATGGAAAAGATGTCGTAAACATGTCAGCACTGCTCTTAATTGGGTTAAATATCTGCCTTGGCAGAAAAAAGCATCGTTTGTGCGGACTGATTCAGATGCTGCCGTTTCCGGGCATTATCAACGGACTTCTTGTCCCGCCACTCATCGTGCCTCCGTATTTCTTTGCGATGTCGGTACAGGAAACCGTAGTTTATCAGTTTATCCTATATGGGGTATTATTCATGCTGCTTCTTTTATATGAAAGGGAAAAGCTGGCGTAGTTGGTTTCATGAGAATATGCAGCACAGGAGTCTGCGGAGAACGGAAAAATATCTGCTTTGGATTATCGGGATTACCAGCGTTTCCGCCTTTGTTATGACGATTACGATTATCGTGCTGATTATGCAGGGAAATAAGCGTTCCTTTTACCACGAAAAGGTTTCCCGTATGCAGTCTGGCATGATTACGTTCATGGCGGAGGTCGTGGAGAACAGGGATGATAATACGGGCGGGCACATCAGACGTATAGCGGCATATGTGGAGTGCATTGCAAAGGAGCTGAAAAGGCAGGGAACATAAGGTAATATTCTTACGGACAGACATCTGAGCGATATGGTGGTTGCAGCGCCGCTTCACGACATCGGGAAAATACATATACTGGATGCTGTCCTGAACAAGCCGGGAAAGCTGACGAAAGAAGAATTTGAGATAATGAAAACGCACACCACGGCAGGGGAGGAACTGCTTATCCACGCAAAGGAGGAGCTTGGGGAATCGGGGTATCTGAATACGGTGGTGGAGATGGCAGCGTATCATCACGAGTGATGGAACGGAAAAGGCTATCCTTATGGCATCAGTGGGGAAGAAATACCGCTCTGCGCAAGGATTATGGCGGTGGCGGACGTATTTGACGCACTGACTTCCAAACGATGTTATAAAAGCGCCATGCCACTTGAAAAAGCGTATGCGATCATCAGGGAGGAATCCGGCACGCACTTTGATCCGGCAGTTGTGGAAGCGTTTTTTGCTGTAATTGCGGACATGGAGGAAAGGGAGAAACTGAATAAAATGATTTAATGGTTTTTATTTCATTAAAGAGCCATGACGCAAAATCCATGCTGTGCATGGATTCGACGCAGTGCCGATGAACAAGTGAGTAATCACTGTTTATCGGCTCTGTTTTGCTTTTGATATCGGACTATTTGCGCATCAGTTCCAGCAGATACCGGATTGCGGGTATAAAATTGTGTCGGTATAATATCTTCTGTTCATTTTTAATAAAAAGTTTACAAACACACTTGACAATCTTTCTCTGAGGAAGGTGTTGGCAGGGGAATCCGGAGGGCGATTGAGGAAGGATTCGTAACAAGAGAAGAAATTTTTGTCACCACCAAGATGTGGATGGATGATTATGACATGGCGCTGCGGCCATTGAGACCTCCCTTGAAAGACTGGGGTTAGATTACATTGACCTTATGATCCTGCATCATTCGGCTCCGGGAAGCGATGTATCCGCATATCAGGCCATGGAACAGGCGTTAACCGAAGGGAAACTCCGTTCGATCGGACTTTCCAATTATTATACACCCGATGATTTTGACAGACTTGTGGGCGAGACAACCATTACACCTGCCCTGCTCCAGAATGAAACCCATCCATATCATCAAAGCACGGAGATGAAGGAACATCTGCGGCAGTATGGCACAGTCCTGGAATCCTGATATCCTCTTGGAGGACGCGGCAATACGCAGACATTATTCAACGATGAAACCATTGTTGAAATTGCAGAAGCACACAATAAAACTTCTGCTCAGATTATCCTGCGCTGGCATCTGCAGGCGGGGAATATCGCAATCCCCGGTTCCAGTGAGGGGAAATGCCTGATCCACACTGGAGCGAAAGCTCTTTAAGCTCCTGGGGCGGCGACCAGGATTCATTTCTGGAATCCCTGAACGGCCTGCATACGCTGGAATATGCGGAGCAGATCGGGCTTGGGAGCCGGACATACCAGTTGGCTTCCGTTGATGAATAACATGTGAGGTGGCAGATGGCGGAGGTTCTTCACAGAGAATTTGTATATATCTGGTATTACTTTACCATACAGTTGAAACAGATCTTTCCATACTGGGTGTTGGGAATTGTCATCGGATCTCTGGTTTTTGTTTTTGCAAAACAACGTATCCTGACCCGTCCCCGCCAGAATAGACACCTTAAACGAAAGGATTCTATCCGGTTCTTAGTTTTTCTAACTTTTTCTT
>RAYQ01000048.1 GCA_003612395.1 Parablautia intestinalis | reverse complement strand
CTCAAGCTTTTAAATACACTGGATTCGGGTGGCTCTCAAGCTTTAAATTAGTGGCTCCCAAGCTTTAGAATAATCAACAATCTGGCGGCAGGAGTATTTTTTCGTATACTGGCCTGAAAGTAAACCATTTTCAAAAGAAAAAGACCTGTATCAGGCCAATAGTGTACATTTGTTGGGGCATTTCAAACAGGCTGAAAGTCTGTTATACCTGCGGATGGAGGGATCCTTTTTGCCGTTGGGATGTCCCGGACCTGCATAGAACAGAGTCTGGCCCATCGGGCAGATAACAATGTCATTTTCAATATCTCGCTCAAAATATGGGTGTAACGGTGGTTCCCGGCGTTTTACAACTTTATTTAAATCTTCTACGTTATTTAAAAGACGCCAATCATTTTTTTGAATCATACAATTCCTTTAATACCAACTTGCCACTATAATTTTCGTTCCTCACCAAGAGCAAAACTCCAAAATTAATTATTAATACATTACATCTTGTACTGTTCTGAGATTTACTGCAACTAAAATTTTCTAAAATAACTTATCTTAACATAATTCTCCCTATCCGGCTGTTGCCAAAATTTTTCATCATTTTGAGAATCATAGATTGCGATATCCGACATTCCCTCATATAGATAAATATTTATATATTCTCTTGCTATTTCGGAATTGTATTTCTCAATATATGCCTTAGTCTCTTCGTAACCCATATCACATTTGATTACTTTTTCCCCTTTTATATGTAACCAGTAGACATCAGATATCCATATTTTTGTACAATATACTGTTTCGCAGCCTTCTGGCAGCTTCAACATTTCCATACGCCAAACAATCGGAATTTTCCAACCTGCCAATATATAAAACAAAACTATTGCAACTATCATTAAAATTAATTTTTGAGCTATCCTTTTCACACATATATCCTCTTGGAGTATATTTCTAATCTGTTCCTTAAGAACTATTTAAAAAGCATCTTCTTCAATAAACTTACCTATTAGATATTACATATTCATAAAAATACACTTTTCCAAAATTACAAGAATACTTATTTTGCTTCTCGAAACAAACAAATACATAAAAATTTGCCAATTAAAAAATTTCTATTAGAGAATCATTATCCAATATAACACTCTAAATCAAATACTTATTATTTACTCCCTTTTCTGAATAGTATTTTCACTATCTTTATACCTCTTTTCTTTGAGTTTCTGAACAAACTTCTCATTTTTCAAATCAAACTCCAGTTCCCACGCACAGCTGGGACATAACGGAATTCCTTTTACTACCTTACAGTATTCGAGCAATTCTTCAAGCTGGTAGTTATCAGGCAAAAATATCTCTGATTATCATTTCAACGGTATTTGTTAAACTTATGTCTGGTGAAATGATTTTTTTCCGGAATGATTTCAATAAAGTCTTTTTCATTCCACCATTTTAACATTTCCTCTTTTCCAAAATCATCTTTGTTACTTTGGGTACGATGTCTGATTAACGTTTCCTCAAAAGTAAGATCATAATAATATGCCCAAATATTATCTCCAAATAACTTTTTCGATAACTCAAATAATGGCAGATACCATTTTGAATTCTTATGCCCCCGCATCAAAGCCGCCCTGTCTGGCGCGGCTTTGGCAACCTCGCTTTTCCGCAGGGCAAGGAACTTATTTCCCATATAGACGTCCTGTGCCGCATCCTCCCTGGCGTATTTCGTTATGGCAAAATGTATGCTGCATTTCCTAACTTTAAGAGGCTCGCTCTCTAAAGCTGCCACAACATTAATTTCTTCTGCTATTATACTTTCATCGCAGCAGACTGTGCAAGATTGTCCTCTGCTTTTTCCGCATTATCTAATGTACCACATCCTGCTAACGCTAATACACACATCATTGCTAAAAAGAACCCTGCTCTCTTTTTCATCAATATCTCCTCCATTTTGGCATAATCTTCTGCTCCCTAATTCCTATATCTGCCGGAAACCGGAAAAATACCTTATTAGTGGTATGCATTCTATAGCTTCTCCCAAATGCTGTATTGCTCACAGCGTATTTCCACGTTCTTCCCATATCAGTTCCCCCGTAACTGCATCAATTCCAAGTATATTCTGGCGCAGAAAGTTCCTCTCATCCTCATTCTCTCCAGGCAGAAACCTCCAGAGAGGTTTGACCAGTATCTGACCATCAGGAGAAATGACTACCACATACTCTAAAGCGATCTTCGTAACCGTAACATGGCTCTCCCCTTCAAAGTCCAAAAGTTCCGCCTGTTCCTGCAATTTCCCGACGGCCTCCTCCGGAGAAAGCATTTTTTGATCCAGCCCTGTCTCATTTACGGAAAACAGGGAACCAGTCACCTTTTAAATGCCATTATTATCAAACCAAAATGCCAGGTTATTGTATACCGTTACGGGCATACCATCCAGCATACGTTTAAATACCAGCTTCAGATAGGGGTGCCTCCCACCCTTCCCGTAAGCCTGGATAGAGTCCGCTGCATAATCTCCTGCATCTGTTATGGAATCCACTATCTGCCTGCATATACTCTCTGCCTCGTCCAGAGAAGCATTTACCCTGCTGTCCAAAACAGAACCCAGCCGGTTATCCTCAAAAGGATACAGGTCATAATACCTGTTTTCAAACACGATAATCTGTTCACCGGGAATGGTGGTCCCTCCATTGGAATAGCTGATCTGGTACAGAAAATAATTCCTTATGGAAGCATCAATATCAAGTGTCCAGACATCATTCATTTCATCATATTCAGCCTGATCCGCCGTTTCCGGAAATACCGACTTAAAAAGATCTGCACGTATTTCCTCTGTAATATCTGTCAGGACATATTCATACTGGCTGACTCTGGTTATCCCCTCCACGTTGACATCTGCACTGATATGGAGCGATGTACCATCCGCCACCTCAATATTCTTTTCAATCCTTGTTCCTGCACAGGCAACAAGGATTTCTGAAACCTCCCTGTCGAAAGAATAGTCGGGGGATTCTGTAAGAACATTTTCAGGGGGTTCTGCTATCTGAGACAGACTTTGCATCATCGGACAGACTCCTGACTCCGTCTTCCTCCGTCAAGCTCTCCTGATACTCATTCTCTTCCACGACACCCCTAATGTCTCCCCGCACTTATATGGAACAAGGGAACCAGCCTGTCCCAGTCGGTTCCCTTTTATCGTTTGTGCTTTATGTAATAAATCTGAATGTTCTACTTCTCCAAAAATCCCAAGAACTTCTTCCACTCCATGTAGCCCTTCAAATCCCCATAGTGATACGATGATTCCATAAGGTCATTCACAATTTTTGTCCAATCAAACTTTTCTAAAAAACTCCATGTGCCAGACCTGCTTTCAGCATCTTTCACAGATTTTGCAACTACGGCTTTCAGCACCGTATCCTCAAAACTGCCCTTTCCGCTTTCTTTCAGATTGGCGGTGTACGCATACATTTCAACCGTATCACAGTTTTTCGGATCTACCTTCGACACATCCACCATCCTCTCTGTCACATTTCCTGACTTATCCCATATCTTCACTTTATATATGGGATTTTCCGGGTCATAGTCCGGTGTCTTATAAACAGAATAAGATGAGCCGCTCACAACTTCCGCCCCTGAGAATATCGTAATATCCCCTGAACCTTCATCTGCGCCATGCAGGGTGGCTGTTGCCCGTGCCGCTTCTGCCGCCTGTTCTGCAAAGCTCCCTCCTGTCACATTTTTTCCTGTCTTTCTCATTTCATATCCCATTACGGGGTAGCCTGCTGTTCCAATTCCATTTACGCTCATTTCTAAATCTCCTCCATTATTTTAATCTCGCGGCCCCTCTGTCGGTCAGAGCCGCCTTTACTCTCTCATAATAAGTCCGAGCAGTTTATTGCTTCATACAAAAACACTTTATCTACGTTCCACGGCAACACCTCTCACTGCTCTCCGATTCCCCTATCTGCCGGAAACCGGGGATATCTGCCCTGCCCGCCATCTGTGGCTTATTGGGGATATGCAGCCGTAAAGGTATTTCTTACTCAAACTCACCAATGATACTTCCTTTTTGGATGATATGCTTCTCAGCCTTTTTCAGAAAATTTCTCTTCATGGAGTTGGCGCTTATGTTTATTTCACAATCCAAGGAATAGACTGTAAAACGGTAAGTATGCTTTTTCCCTTTCGGCGGCTTCGGCCCTGCATAACGGTGCAGGCCATATCCTACCCCCTGGTAGGCATTCCCCAACATTGGCACAGACTTGCCAGCAGGAATATTTTTCTTTATTCTGTCAGTGGCAGGAATGTTCCATATAACCCAATGCGTAAAATCCTTAATCGGGTGTGACAGATCTTCCAATGTAACAGCGAGTGTCTTTGCATTCGGTGATAGATTCTTAATTACAAATTCCGGCGATACGTCCTGCCCCCGTCCGGTATATTCGATGGGAAACTTGCTTCCGTTGTCCATACCAATGCACTCAAATTCTAAAACAGTATTATTCATATTTTCTTCCATTTCTGTCAGTCATTTATTTTTATTTGGCGACTTCGCCATTCACAAAGTTGCCCCTGCTCCCCGATTCCCCTATCTGCCGGAAACCGGGGATGTCTGCCCTGCCTTGTTCAGCTGTAGCTTATCGGGGATATATACCCATAATATTTTTTCCTGCTATGCTTTTGCGTCAAAGCTATTCTGCGGACTCTCCACACTCACCGCCTCTTCACCCGCCAGCGGAATGCCCCTCCTGGCATTTCCCCATGCCTCATTATAAATCATGCACATTTCCGTCTGTCTGGAAGCCTCCGCATTGGTGGTATACATCGTCCACCCATTATTGGAATAAGTCGCTGCCATTTCCCCGTTCTTATCGTAAAACTCTATGTAATCGCTGTTTCCTGATGGCAGTTTCTGATATTTCACTTTCCCTTCCAGCAGCGTTGCCACAAAGTCTATGGACTTAAGCACATTCTGCCTGTTCCCCGAAACGGCTTTCAGGCCGGAAGTGATGATTCCCTTTCTGTCCGGGGACACTTCCGATGTATAGCTTTTCATCAGCCTGTTAAACCCTTCGGATTTATTCTGGAACTGCCCTTTTGCAAAATCCTCATAAGCCTGCTCCCTAATCCGTTTCCGGTATTCCTCATCACTGATGCCGCTTTTCTTTTTGGAGAAAACATATTTATCATTAAAGTCGGGCAGATGTATACCACCTATGCTTCCTGTCCCTGAAAAGTATCTGTTCTGCAATGAAACATTGGACGAACTGACCTGCATTATTTCACCCTCCTCTGTAAATCTATTATAACTGCTCCAACCTCTCCAAAAACGCCCTGTAAAATTCCCCTTCTTTGATGCGGGCCTGCTGAACCTCTATGCTCCTGGGCGTATATACTACGGGATGCTCCAAATCATACAGCGCCTGTTTCGTTGCCTGGATTGCAGATTCCACCGTGCTTCCAAGGATGTCAAAATTCTCCGTTTCACCCTTAAGCTGTTTATTAAGCCGCTGCACCATCATCTGCGATATGTGGCTCATCATTCCGTTGCCCCGGATTCCCATGCCATTCGCATTTACTTCTTTCGCCGCATCCATCCACGCATCCTTCACTTCCTGCGGGGCGTTCGGTCCGACCATCTCAAAGGCTTTCTCGTCCTGGTTGGCTGCTCTGCCCTGCGCCGCCTTTTCTTCCACCGTTTCCATGAATCCCACAGTTCCGGGTTCCACACTTCTTTTCATTTTCCTTGCTGTGTATCCTGTCAGCGGATATCCCGCTGTCCCTATTCCACTAATGCCCATTTTAATAATCCTCCATTGTCGCTGTTTATAAAACCGTCTTGAATTGATATTTATACATATCGGAATACATATTTCCAGAGGACTGTGGTGTAAACCGTCCATCCAGTGCGTCCATATCCACTGTAAAACCGCTGTCCGCCACAGAAAACGTCCCGTTGCTGAACCGGAACTGTGAAGTGAAATCGGGAATTCCCAGATCGCCGCTTATCCTGATCTTCCCTATGATATCCACCAGCGCATCCTTCATCCGTTCTATCTTGGCATTGTCCTTTGTCTTGTTGATCAAATCAGCCGCCTTGTCCGGCAGGCCTCCAATCTTCCCATCGGGTGTCAGATAAAGATTTTCTAAGGAAATATCCTCCCCCGTAACACCTTTCAGGTAGCGCCGGACTTCCTGTATGTCCGTGGCATACCGGTATGTGATAGAGGACAGGCCTCCCACGCTGTCTGCAATCCCTATGTAATACTGGTACATCCGGTCACCGTACTTTTCATCTATCAGTTTCTGTACCTGTTCCCGCATGGTTTCGTCCCCTATCCCGTCCACAGACACATCCCCGCTGCTCCCAATTCTTACGCGCATTCCCTCTATGTCCTTACGGGAAATGCCCATTCCCTCCAAATCCTTAATGAAATCATCTGAAAAGCTGTTTTTCAGCTCCGCTTTCTGCTGTGCCTTTTCCATGTCTTTCAAGTTGGCAAAAATCTTCACATACTCCAGTTCCGCATCGTTTAAGCCCTTCCCCTCCGCCATGTCCTGCAGCAGTTCATCCACGGTGCGCCCGTCCTTATACTTCTTTTCTTCCGGCAGGCTGTCAAACTGTTTCTGGTGGAGCTGCTCCAGCTCTTTTAAATAATTCTGCTCCGTCTCCCGTAGGACTGCATTATACTGGTCAAGATATTCCCGCCAGTTTTCATCCTTCCGGCTGTATGCGTTGTGGAGATTCCCATATGCTTCCCTAACGGCGTCAGTCTTTTCATGCTCCTTGTTTTCGGAAACATGGAAACTGATCTTGTAATAATCATCTGGGGAAACTTCCTCCCCGTTTCCGTTTTCTACCTTGAGGCAGTATTTATTGGTATTGATATCCCAATTAGGGACGGTCAGCTTCTTCCGCCCCTCTCCGTCCCACTCTGCCTTCCCCACCTGGTTGCCGTATTCGTCATACAGGGTAAGGTCGTAATCGCAACCCTCCGGCATATCAATGTAAGCTTCAACGCCAAAGTAATTCCGCTGAAAGTTCATAAATGGAATGGAGAAGTTATAAAAATCCACATCCTTGTCATCGCTGAGATTCCCTTTCAGGCTGCTGGTCTCGTCCTTGATCAGAAAATTCAAGTCCAGGAACGCACTGCCTTTGTCCTTATCGGAAACCTCATAAGTGGTATGCTGCCTGCGGTATGTATTATTGCTGCTGAGGGTGCAGGTGTCCTCCTGCAATACCATGTTTTTCCGCATTTTCCCTTCAAAAAACGCTCTTGATTCTTTTATTGTCATTAAATAGATAGGCTTATCACGAAAAGCCGCTCCCCATGCAGAACCTGCATCATTTACTAAATTAACTCCCATTTCAAATCCTCCATTATTTTCAATATTACGGCTCACTGTCCGCACTGCTCCCCTGTTCCCCAATCCGCCGGAACGCCGGGGATGCCTGCCCTGCCTTGTCCGGCTATGGCTTATCGGGGATATGTACCCATAAGTTTTATTTCCTGCTATGCTTTTGCGTCAAAGCTATTCTGCGGATTTTCCGCATTCACCACTTCTTCACCCGCCAGCGGAATGCCCCTCTTTGCGTTTCCCCATGCCTCGTTATAAATCATGCACATTTCCGTCTGTCTGGCAGCCTCCGCATTGGTGGTATACATCGTCCACCCATTATTGGAATAAGTCGCTACCATTTCCCCGCTATTATCGTAAAACTCTATGTAATCGCTGTTGCCCGATGGCAGTTTCTGATATTTTACTTTCCCTTCCAGCAGCGTTGCCACAAAGTCTATCGGCTTAAGCACATTCTGCCTGTTTCCCGAAACGGCTTTCAGGCCGGAAGTGATGATTCCTTTTCTATCCGGGGATACTTCTGATGTGTAGTTTTTCATCAGCCTGTTAAACCCTTCGGATTTGTTCTGGAACTGCCCTTTTGCAAAATCCTCATATGCCTGTTCCCGAATCTGCTTCCGGTATTCCTCATCACTGATGCCGCTTTTCTTTTTGGAGAAAACATATTTGTCATTGAAGTCGGGCAGATGGATACCGCCTATACTTCCTGTTCCTGAAAAATATCTGTTCTGTAATGAACCCTTGGACGAATTGACCTGCATTATTTCACCCTCTCCTATATAATCCCGTCTATAGCAGTTTCCGTCATGACATTTGCATCATAAGCATTGGATGCCACCGCCATCTGCCTCTCACTGTTCCATGCTTTTGCCAGCCTGCTTCGTTCCTGCTCCGCCTTTACAGCCTTTTCATCCAAAAGTTCCTGCTGCTGTCTCTTAGCCTGCACCCGCTTTTCCAGATATTCTTCCAGCAGTTCCTTATTCCTGTCTTTCTGCCCGCTTGTTTTCTTAAAAAAGCTGTCCTGAGAACGTGCAAAAAACTCTGAATCATTATTGGGGCCAGACCATGAATCTCCCCTATAATCTTTCTCGGTTGCGCCTACCGTTATAAGTAATGACGCTTTTAGCGGGGCAAAAGATGAAGTCAGATCACGTTGAAGCGCCGACATTATCTTTGCCCTATATTCCGGATCGGCTTTCATATTTTTAAATGCTTCCTCCGATATATTAACTGCTACATTTGCTATGGTTCTGTCCCGTGGTATCCTATCAAGTTCTACGTAAAATTCCTTCTTGAAAGCTGCCATTTCTTCCGCTTCTGTTAATTCCCGCATACCGCCTGTTTCTTCCGTGCCGTTCATGTTCTTTTTGTTTTTCGCTGATGTTACATTGTTCTGATAATAATTTTGTCCTACTCCGCTAATTCTCATCTCTAAATGTCCTCCATTATTTTTATTATTGCAGCCCCTCTGTCGGTCAGAGCCACACCTGCTCCCTTATAATAAGTCCGAACAGTTACTCTCGACAAAGGCGCATGGTTTTTGCGCCTCTGCCGGAAAGAAATAATATTTACGCCTTTAAATCGAAACCTGTTACTGTCGGTGCTGTAGACATGGCACTGTTACCCATACCGATTTTACTTATCAAATTCTCTGTAACTTTTCCCATATCTGTTCCCATTACAGTAATATCATACTGCCTGCCGTCTTTCTGTTCTTCCAGCTTTTCCTGCTCGGCCTTCTTTTACTTATTCTTTTCAAGCAGCTTTTCCCATTCCTCTTTACGCTCTTTGTTTCTGGCTCTCGCCTCCTCAACCATTTTCTTGGACTCCTCTGTGCCGGGGTCAGCCTCAAAAACACCTACGCACTTTGTCGTAATACAGTCCTCGCTGTCTATGCTGATTTCCAGACTGACCAGCCTCGCCCCATTTTTAGCAGAATTTTCACATATCTTATTGATACAGTCCGGCATTGGGGAAAGCGTATTCTCCAGCCATTCAGCCGTTTTGGGATTGGATGCCGCCTTTGAAAGCAGGCTTGAATTGATTGACACGGAACTGTCCTTTGCCTGTATTTCTTTTTCTGCATTAACCTGTTCCGCATTGCTATAATTGTTTGTAATCTCCATTGCCATAATATCGTCCTCCTTAAAAAACCTTACCTGCTCCTCACCTGTCAATCATAGCCACTATGCCCATAATGTTTATTCACCGGGCATTGCCTTTTTCACTCCGCACCCCTTAATACGGTTCCGCCGAAATGATCTCCCCCTGCACGTTGGCATCATCCGAACCCCCGTCCAGCTCATCTTCGTCAAGCTGCAGCTCCACCGCTATCGGGTCATCATCATAGACCGCCGGGCCGTCATCCTCAATCTGATGCACGGCATCCGGGGCGGGACTCCCCTGTGTGGTGCATCCGCTGATCGCGGGAATCATCATTGCCGTAATAAGTAATGCCGATATTCTGCTGACACGCATTTTTCACATCCTCCGATTTCTTTTATGTAACAGCCCTCTGTCGGTCAGAGCCACATCTGCCCCTTGCAATATGCCTAAACAGTCTGCTGCAAAATATTTCTTACGCCTTTATATCAAAACTTACCCCTGTAGGCACTGGTGTACCAGAAACCGCTGCTATGAGGTTCTGCGTGACGCTTTTCATATCCATACCAGTGGCAGATATCGTGAACGATTCTGCTTCTCCCTCTTCCGTCAGTTTATCCATCTGCTCTTTTCTTTCTGCCCGCCGTTTCGCTGCTTTTTCTTCTAAATTTTTTCTCTCCTCACGCTTTTTTTCTAATCTTTCTTTCTGGCTTTTTTCCGTATTCAGTATGGATGCGCTTTGTTTTGAGCCACTGGTTCTTGTTGAACCACTACAGGAGCATTGCATACTTCCATCTGCATTGATCCTCACAGCAAACCCATGTATCTCAATACCGTCACTTTTTGCCTTAGCAAACATCTGCTCATGCGCTGCTGGTATGCCCGCTATGTCATTTTCGATTTTTCTTGCAAAGTCCGGATCACTTGCCATTTTTTTCAAACAGTCATTGGAGAGATTCAAAACGATATTATTTTTACCGCCATCTGCAATGCCCCTACTCGAATTAATATTTATCTGCGGAAATTTCTTACATAATTGTTCATAGTATTCCTGTACCTTGCCTTTGCTGCTTGTCTTTATCTCCGTTGCCGCATTACTACCAGATTTTTTCGTAGTATCAGCGTAATTTGCCGCATAGTTATTGTAATTGTTTGTAATTTCCATTGCCATATTCTTTGTCCTCCTGATTACTAAAATTATTATACTTATCGTAACGGCGGCTCATCTGTCATTCGGAACCGCCCATGCCCCCTTATGGTAAGTCCGGGCATGATGCCCTTCATTAACCAAGCAGCGTATCTCCGCCTGCCGCTGTTTCAGTCATGACATTTGCATCATAAGCATTGGATGCCGCCGCCATCTGCCTTTCACCAGCCCATGCCTTTGCCAGCCTGCTTCTCTCCTGCTCCGCCTTTGCAACCTTTTCATCCAACATCTCCTGCTGCTGTCTCTTAGCCTGCGCCCGCTTTTCCAGATATTCTTCCAGCAACTCCTTCTGCCTGTCCTTTTGCCCGCTTGTTTTCTTATAAAAACTATCCTGTGAACGTGCATAAAACTCTGAATCATTGTTAACAGACCATCCATCTGCCCTATAATCTTTGGCTGTGGCTCCTACCGTAATCACCAAAGAACAGTCTGGAGCCGGAGCGACAGAGCCAGTCATATCACGCCTGATTACAGACAACATTTGTTCCCTATACTTTGGATCAGCTTTCATATTTTTAAATGCTTCCTCCGATATATTAACTGCTACATTTGCTATGGTTCTGTCTCGTGGTATTCTATCAAGTTCTGCATAAAATTCCTTCTTAAACAGCTCCATTTCTTCCGCTTCCGATAATTCCCGTGTACTGCCTGTTTTTTCCAGTACGAACTTTTCCGTATTGTTCACATTTTTCGTATTTCCCTTTGTTTCCACATTGTTCCGATAAAAATTCTGTCCTACTCTACTGATAGCCATTTTTTAATCCTCCACTTTAATCTATTTTCGAGTTTCATTTCATGCATAGCCATTTACTTATCTTCTCCCGTCTCCCCCTGCTGCAGCATGACTGTCACATGGAACACATCCCCTTTCACTTTTATATTTACACCGCCGAAATACTTCTCTGCCACATCACGCACGTTCTCCAGCCCAATCCCATGTTTCGCAATAATCCCCGGCAGGATACTCTGTTTCGTTATAGGCAAAGCCAAACCTCCGCCCGACTGCACAGGTACAGCCCCGTCAAAGCTGTTCTCAACTTCCAGCAATAAAAACTGCTTTTTTTGCTTTAACGAAAGGTGTATAAATCCTTTACCTGTTTCCAGTTTTTCGCAGGCTTCAATAGCATTATCCAAAAGATTGTTCGGGATGATTCCCATGTCAAACACAGGGATTTCCCCTCCATACCGGAAATCTGCATCAAACCGGATTCCTGCCTTTTCCGCCCTGCGGCATTTGTCATTGATAATGACATCTGTGACCGCATTTCCCGTCACATACTTATATTCCAGTTCCTGCATGGTTTCGTCCATCCGCCGTACATAGTCCTCTATTTTCCCATACTCCCCGGCTCCTGCCAGCCCTTTGATATTTGCCATATGGTTCTTCATCTCGTGCCGCACCTTTCGGATGCTTCCATAGAAATTCTCCGCTTCCTCCAGACGCTTCTTCATTGCCTTGACCTGCTGTTCCTCTATAAAATGTTTCTGCCTCTCAGCAAGCAGGATGCGGTATTTCTGCCAGAAATAAATCAATGCGGCTTCCCCTATGAAAATAAGCACTGCTATCATTGGAACTTCCCAAAGCAAATCCGGCTTTTTATCAAATAAAATGAAAAACTCATCCTCTATCTTTACAGTAATCAGCCCACTGATGATTCTTGTAATCATGCTCCCGACAAAATTCAGAATGGAAAGCAGGATAACATCCTGCCAGGCCATTATGGCTACATCCTTCATAAATCTGTACAAAATAAGCGCCATTGCCACAAATAATACCGAATAAGCAAATATCAAACAGAACATCCCAACCGCCATACAGCAATCCACTTCTTGCTGATAACTATTCTGCAAAAAATCAATCCTTTTCATCATCACACTCATTATTTTCATGTAGATGCTGTTTGCAATCAGGAAACTCAGGCAATGAAGGTTATAAAAAGCGAGCATCACAAATACAGCTTTCCCAATCTGTTTCTTATAACATATCCCCGCATACCCCATTATTGCAAAAGCAGAAACGCCATACCTTACCCAAGCGGTACACAGCAGAAATCCAATCCCTATATTGGCAAGAATAAACAGCGCTGCCGCAATTCCATCCATTTTTCCTTTTTTCCCTCTGAAAGCCGCCGCCCACAAAACAAGGAACATGATGGCTTATATGGCAATCTTCCATATATCCAATATGCTGTTGATCGTTTCAAACGCTGGCTGGCTCATAGGCTTTCCTCCGAAATGTAATCCATGTATGCCTGCACAAAGCCGTCATATTTATACCTTGAAAGCAACAGCTTATCCCCGTTTACCATCCTTACCTCCGTCTTATCGTAACCCTCCACATGGAAAAGGTTGATAAGGTATCCCCGGTGGATGCGGTAGAACTGCCCCGCCAGCTCCTTTATCTGTTCACGGATGATTTCCTCATCATCACATATGGCTATGTTCAATTCCATCACCTGCAACTCATTTTCCATGCGAATGCTTTTTCTTGCATTAAGCATTAGCTTCCCCACGGGCAATTCTTTTTACTTTTTATATCGGCAGAATTTTGGCGCAGTTAGCCGCGAGGGAACGAAACCCTATTTGAAAGGGAACGAAATGTTTTTCTCTCCTGTAAAATTCCCCAAATAAGTCTAAAGTTTTTCGCCATTCGTCTGACACGTTGGAAACACAAACCGCCGTGTCAGCATATTAACTCTACTACAATGTATTTATGGTTGATATTCCTAACAACCAGCTAGGATGTTATCCATCTTGTTGCTTAAGCTGTTA
>RAYQ01000047.1 GCA_003612395.1 Parablautia intestinalis | reverse complement strand
AATAGAGCATATCTTTATATTTTTAACCAGCACCAAAGATGGTGCTGCGGTGCATAACGGTTTATAAGTTTAACCTGCACGCAGCTGTATTTGTATTGACAGCTGAAAATAAAATGTTATACTAAAACCAAGTTTTCACTCTTCTGGTTACTTTGGAAGATGAGTTCTGCTGCAAGCTGGAATAAATTTACTGTTTGCAGTATCACCACCATATATCTGTTACTGCTCTGACAAATAGCTATCTGTGAAAAGCACGCAGGGTTTTGCGCAAGATGCTTTAAGGAACAGATGCCAGAACATTTGACCCTCGCGGCATTCGCCAAATGTCTATGAGATGCCTTTTATCTCTATGAGATGCTTTTTATCTCTATGGGCAGCTCCTTGGCTTATTGCCCACAGAATCGAAGGGCATATTCCGGCACAAAAACGCATGATACAGAGAAAGGTGGAAATGAATTTGAAAAGAATAACAACGAAGGATTGCGATGTGGCAGTGATTGGCGGCGGTCCCGGCGGCTTAGCTGCAGCAGTATGTTCAGCCAGAATGGGCAAGAAGACAATTCTGGTAGAAAGAAACGGATTTCTGGGCGGTACGGCTACATCAGGCCTGGGAATATTGGGATATCTGGACAGACAGGGAAAAAAGGCCCTCGGCGGTTTCGCACAGGAGTTGATTGACAGGCTGGCAAACTATGGCGGTGCGATTGGACATTATCCCTGTCCGGTGCATAATTCCATTACGCCAATTTCCCCAGATTGGTTCAAGGTTGTGGCCGTGGAAATGTGTCAGGAAGCCGGTGTGGAGATTTTATTTAACAATGAGCTCCTTGATGTAACAGTGGAAAGCGGCCGTGTAACTGGTGTGGAAGTTTATGGTAAATGTGTACATACCCTAATTAGCGCAAAGGTATTCATAGACGGTACAGGAGATGGAGATTTGGCCTATATGGCTGGCGCCCGATATGTATCCGGACAGGATGGTACAGGAATTATGCAGCCCTGTACACTGATGTTTTCCATCAAGGATTATAACCTGGAAGAATTTCTCTCTTTTGCGGAAAATAACCCGCAGAATTTTGGGATCAAAGAAGACTATGCAAAGGGTTATACCCCATCGTTTTTCCGTTCCTCTCCCGGGCATTGCTTTATTGGTATGGATGATCTGATCCGAAAGGCAAAAGAGGCTGGTGATTTTCATGTGCCGCGCAATCAGTTTATTTATATTACTACCCCTGTGGACGGCATTTTGGCAATTAATACCTCCCGTATTACCGAAATAGATGCCTCGGATCCGTATCAGCTTTCCCGCGGCCTGGAAGATGGCTATATGCAGGTAAAGGAACTCATGGCATTTATGAAAAAATACCTGCCCGGATTTGCGGATGCGAAACTGGCGGGAATTTCCCCTACACTTGGTATTCGTGAAACACGCCATTTCCTTGGTGTAAGACGGCTGACTAAAGATACTATGTACGCCCCTGAGATGATGCAGGAAGCTGTTGCGCAATCTGCATATAATATAGATATTCACAGTGGGGTAAAGGATCATATCGATCTGACACCGATAGATAAACCTTTTGGCATCCCTTATGGCTGCCTCGTACCGGAATCATTAGACGGGCTGTTACTTTCGGGCCGTACGATTTGTGTCGATTCGCAGGTATTTGCATCCGTCCGTGTGATGGGCCCGTGTATTGAAATAGGAGAAGCAGCCGGTGCCGCTGCGGCGTTAGGAATTGATGCCGGAGTAGATATGCGGGATGTGGACATCAAAGCGCTTCGATCTGTTCTGCGCAAAAACGGATGTCTGTTTTGATATAAATTAAGATATAGAACATAATTAAGCCTCAGTTCTGGCATTATAAATATGCCGGGCTGAGGCTTTTTTTGCTAAAACCAGCCTGTGCAAATCGTGACGGCCATTTATTGGTTTGGATCTCAGATATTCCGCACGGTATCCCTAATCAGGAGCTGGCTGTCCAAAAGTACATTTTGAATAGGGGTGGATGGGTTAGCAATTTTATTCATCAGGATTTCCCCGCCTCTGTGCCCCAGCTCAAACAGCGGAATGTTGACAGTCGTAAGGGGAGGTGTAACAAATTCGGAAATACGATAGTTATTGTGTCCTATCACAGATAGTTCCTCTGGCACGCGTATCCCTAACTGCAATGCGGCACGCAACACTCCGGTAGCCTTATAATCATCCGTACAGAAAATGGCCGTGGGCGGATGCATAACATTCAGCATCCTTGTTACGGCAGGAACCGTTTCAGAAACCTCATGGCTGGACGATGTGATCAGCATATGGTCAATCCGAAGACCCGCTTCCGTGATGGCCTCTATGTATCCGTCATAACGTTTGCGGTTAGAGGCATAGGCAAGCGATGCATGTATCATCCCGATACGCCGGTGTCCATGATCCAGCAGGTAACGAACCGCTGTATAGGCGCTCTTTTTGTCATCTGTGGATACTGTATTATACGGTGTTGTATAAATATCCGGATAGTCAGGCGGGTATCCTATAAGAACAAAAGGAAATTCCTCATCTACAAGACGGCTGAGCAGAGAATCATGTACAAAGGATCCTACTACAGCCACACCCTGTATGGCGCCCGAATGGATCAGCTTAATGCAATGCTCCAGCTCTATGGTCTGTTTAAGGTTGGTAAGAAGCAGTGCATTATATTCCTGATCCACCAAAGTTGAAGTGAGCCCCTGCAGAATAGTAAAAAAATCCGGATTAGAAAAAGCCTGATCCATGGTACGGCCCATAACCACCGCAATATTTTTCATACTGCGGGATTCCAGGCTGCGTGCAACGATGCTGGGTGTATAATTCAGAGCTTTGACGGCACGCAGTACTTTTCTGCGAATAGCGGGCGATACATTGGACGCATTATTTGTAACACGGGAAACAGTGGAAATGGAAACACCAGCCAGCCGGGCAACATCTTTGATAGTAGCCATAACAAAAACCTCCTTACAAAAATTCCCAAAATGAATATGGATTTTTATACAAAGAAACAAACACTGCCACGCTTCGCGGGCAGGCTTATTGTAATAAAAAATGTGAAAACATTTTTTCATCGATATTATAAATTAATATTATCCAAAAATCAAGTTTCACATATAAATTCATGTCAATTTGCATATATTTACAATTAAAAATTGGTTAATTTATTACATATTTAATAAAAATATAAAAAAGAAAGAAAATAATAGATAAAGTAAGTAATTATAAGAAATAACAATTTCAATGCTTATATATCAAAATATATAGAGTTTAAAAAAACGTTTTCATATCATATAGTAAAAAAGTCGGAAGCAGATAACAGTATATTTATGGACAAGCATTTTCCAGTCTGCCTGCGAGAGACTGGAGAGCAAAAAGGAGGATAACGAATGCAAAAAAGAAGTAAACGTTGGATAGCCATCATTTTGACGGGAATACTTTCTTTGAACCTGTTAGCAGGCTGCAGTGCCAAGCCGGTGCCTTCACAGGACACAGGCGTTTCTAATAAGGAAAGCAAGGAAGACGCATCATCACAAACCGATTCGACAGCAGAGAGCGGCCAGACGGATGGAGAACAGGTTGTTCGCATGTGGACCTTCCTGGATCCGGCAGCCGCAGACGGGCGTGGAAAAGCACTTGGAGAGATTATTCAAAACTTTGAAACGGAAAATCCCAACATCAAAATTGTCGTAGAGCCGCAGGACTGGGAACAAATGACACCTAAGTTTTTTGCAGCACATGCAGCGGGCAATGCACCGGATATTATTTGGTGTATCATGGATGAAATGGGAGCGGCGCTCGATCTGGGCGCATTAGAACCTTTGGAAAATCTGTTTTTAAAGGACTGGTCAGAGGAAGAAATCGCTGATATTGACGATTCCTTCTTTAACTTTGGCACACGTGACGGCCTGCATTATCAGATTACCCATTCACGCAACTATATGGCATTTTATTACCGTGCAGACCTTTTTGAGGAAAAAGGATTATCCATTCCCCAGACATGGGACGAGTTTGTAGAGGTCTGTCAGGCATTAACCGAAGTGGATCCGCAGACGGGAATTCAACGGTATGGATTTGGTCAGGCATTTAATGTGGATAAAGTAGATCCGCAAATAATGACAGCCCGCCTTCTTGAGAAACAGGGAAATTTATTTACAGAGGAAGGCAAAGCAAACTGGGCCAATGAAACGGGTGAGGAAGCCCTTAAATTCCAGTTGGACTGCATTACTGAATATGGTATTACCCCGGAAGCAGCAGTAAACCTGACAGGTGAAGAACTCTTTACAGAATTTGCTGCCGGAAAATACGCAATTATTTCTGGTGGTGCAGTAAGAGTTCCTACCGTACGGGCAGACGTTCCCTTTGATCCCGGTGCGGTGCAGCTCATGCTCTATCCTTCCACAGATGGCAATGGCCACGCACCCAGTACAATTAATGGCTGGTGTGTCGGTGTATGGTCCGGCAGCCAGGTAAAAGACGCAGCAGGTAAATTTGTAGAAGCGCTGATGTCACCGGAAGCCGATGAGCTGTGGGTTACAGAAGGCGGTCAGCTTGCCATCCGTAAATCTACAATGGAAAAACTTGGAGATTTTTATCAAAATCCCGACAATAAATATTTAACTATTGTGGCAGACGGCATTACCAACGCCGGATGGCCGCAGCCTACGGATTATCCAATAAGTTCCTGGAAAAATGATCTCAACCGCGCAGCTCAAATGGTCATGGTAGATGGAAAATCTGTTTCAGAGGCTTTATCCACTGTAGCTGGTGACTTTGACACCCGCAATGGCGGTTGATAAGTTCGTGCTGACGGTCATTCTTCACGCTATGATTGTGCCTTTGGAATAGATCCACAGGCACAATCGTTGCAACTTATAGAAAGAGGATTTTTATGAATGTAAAAAAGTTGCTACACAACTATCTGGGGTTCCTGCTCACTCTGCCGGGAATGCTTCTTATTATTATGATACTGGTGGTACCTTTGTTCAGCACGCTCTACAGCAGTTTTTTTAAGTTGGATCATCTGCAGAATGGAGGATATGTGGGAAGTGCCAATTATGCATCTTTATTTTCAGATCCGGCTATCTGGTACTCCTTTGGCATTACCATTCTTATAACAGTGGCATCCGCAGGAATTTCCATGGTACTGGGACTTATATTTGCACTGTGGATCGACAGGCGTACAGGAATGGTTGCTTACCTGATCCAGTTAATCGGACTTTTACCCTGGGTCATTTCCATGATGGTGGGAACAGTTCTCTGGCGCTGGATCCTAAACGGAGATACGGGATTACTTAATTATTTCCTGCGTTCTCTTGGATTTTCTCCCATTATCATTTTTGAAAGCAAAACAGCATCTGTTGTTACGCTCATTATCGTCATGGCATGGCGGACCATCGGGTATTCTATGGTAATGATTCTGGCCGGACTTAAAGGCGTGGATAATGGCCTGCTGGAAGCAGCCCGGGTGGATGGGGCAAATACATGGCAGGTATTAACCCATATTAAGCTGCCATTAATCAAAACGCCCATTTTGCTTTCCACTATTGTACTTACAATGAGCAATTTCAATAACAATACAGTTCCTTTGATTTTGACTGGCGGCGGACCCGGAACGGCAACAAATGTCATTTCCCTTGAGCTTTACCGCATGGGCTTTACCTATTACAAATTTGGGCAAGCTTCCGCATTGTCAGTTCTTGTGTTCCTGGTTAACATTGTATTTGTAGTGCTGTATGTGAGGATGATTAAGTATGATATTTAAAAACACAAAGAAAAACGGTATAAAAATCACAGGAAACGGGGACATAAAGCAGGGGGCCTCCCTGCTTGAGCTGGCGCTCTTGCTGGTCCTGTTTTTTACAAATTCCACGCCTATTCTCTGGGGGCTGATTACTTCCTTAAAAACGAGGCGGGAAATCCTGGTATACCCGCCTCGTTTTATTAATTTTACTTTTAGCTGGGAACATTACCAGAATGTATTTGACAACGGACTGGGCCTGGGAATGCGCAACAGCCTTTTGTATGCGGGATGCACCATAGTCCTGGGACTTATCCTGGGATTACTTGCAGCATATGGCTTTGAAAGATATAGTTTCCCGCTAAAAAAGATTCTGTTTTATATTGTAATTGCAGGTATACCGTTGTCTATCGGCAGTGCCGCCATGCTAATCCCTAATTACCTGTATATGATGAATCTAGGTCTGACAAACAAATGGTATACTCTGATTCTTCTGTATACGGCCTACAACCTTCCCATGGCAATTTGGATTATGAAAGGAGGCATTGAGGCAATTCCCCTGGAAATTGAAGACGCTGCGCGCATTGACGGCTGCAGCCGCGCCTATATCATTACACGGCTTATTCCACGCTTATGTCTGCCCTCTATTGCATCCTCGGCTCTGTTTTTGTTTATTGGAGCATGGAATGAATTTATCACGGCAGCGGTAATGATTGATTCTCCAAATCTGCGTTCCATTCAGTTGGTGATTTATTATTTCCGCGGATTTTTTGGAACAGACTGGGGAGGACTAATGGCCTCCGCAATGGTGGCAGTCCTGCCGATTTTGCTGGTATTCTCCGTTTTAGGGAAACTGATGGTATCCGGCCTGACACAGGGAGCAGTAAAGGGATAGGGGCAGCTTTTTCCTTTTAAACTATTTATTGGTGCGTACCGCAGGCAACGCCGGCGGTATGCGGAGGGTATACATATGACAGATGAAAATGCACGAACACTTTGCTGCGATATTGCAGTTCTGGGCGGCGGCGTAAGCGGGGTGACCGCAGCTATTGCAGCAGCACGTCAGAAAAAGCGTGTAATTATTATAGAGCAGGGAGATTTTCTGGGCGGTGTATCCGTATCCGGTCTGGGGCTTCTTGGCTTTCAGGACAGGGAGGGGAATACTATAGTTGGCGGTATTGCCCAGGAATTAATCGATCGTCTCAAAGCCCTGCATGGAACTCTGGGGCATAATCCATGCCCTATTCTGAACAGCTTAACTCCTGTCAACGCAGGATTGATCCGGCTTGTTTTACTCGAACTATGCAAAGAAGCGGGGGTTAGTATGCTATTTGGCTGCATCCCCACGCAAGCCCTGGTACACAATGAACGTCTCTGCCAGGTACGTGTCTTTGGAAAAGGAAACTTTTTTGATGTAAAAGCAGATGTCTTTATAGACGCCACAGGTGATGGTGATTTATGCAGCCTGATTGGTCTGCCTTTTGAAAAAGGCAGCCCGGACGGAGAACTGCAGCCAGCTTCGTTAATTTTTGCCGTATCCGGAGTGAATAAAGAAAAGCTGCTGAAATATGTAGAAGATCACCCTTTGGAGGTGGATACACCGGAAGGGTATGAAACGAAGGTGGCACCGGAATTCTTCAGGAAAGTAAACGGCTATAATTTACTGGGGCTTGACGCATGCATCCGAAAGGCGCGGGCGGATGGCCGGTATAACGATATTCCCAGAGATCGTTTTTCTCTGATAACATATCCCAATGACGATACTACGGTCATAAATAATACACGCCTGACAGATTTTGACGGCACTGATATCTGGCAGCTTTCCCGCGGCACACAGGAAGCCTGCAGACAGATAGAAGAACTAATCAAGTTTATGCCTGCCTATCTGCCAGGTTATGAAGACTGCACACTTTCATTTATTGCACCAACGCTGGGCATACGGGAAAGCCGCCGCTTCGTGGGAAGATGCTGCCTAACAGAAAAGGATGTGCGTGAAGGATTGATCCCCTCTGATACAGTAGCTTTAGGTGGCTATAATGTGGATATTCATCACGGCTGTGACGAAGGTAGTGAACTTTACATTGTGCATCGTGCATATGGAATTCCATATGGCTGCATGGTGCCGGAAAAGATGAACGGAATCCTTTTTACCGGGAGAAGCATATGGGCGGACAGAGTAGCTTTTGGCTCCAGCCGTATTATGGGCACCTGCATGGCATTAGGGCAGGCAGCAGGCATAGCCGCTTCTATATGTGTACAGACAAAATGTGAAGCAGGACAGGTGCCAGTGGAAATGCTTCGCCGCCTGCTTATTGAAAACGGAGCCGTACTGACAATACAGTAGCTTCAGACAATAAAAAATATTGATTTAAGCAGGACACTGGTTAAAACAGAGCGTTGGTATTTATTCTTTACATAAGGTTTGTGTCTGCGCGCTGCCTGCCACAAACTTGTAAGCTATATTTGGCCTTTTATAACAAAGCAGCGCAGAAATGGGAATACATATATGATAGAACAAAAAAATCTGCAATATGATGTAGTATCTGCAGGCGGCGGGCTCTCCGGAGTGTTTGCTGCTGCTGCAGCGGCCCGGACAGGGGCCAAAACTCTTTTGCTGGAGCGAACAGGGATGCTGGGCGGAATGGCTGTGCAGGGAATAATACTGCGGGAGGTTTATCATCAAACGGAATTGCTGGATAAATTTCTATCCATATTAAAGGATCTGGGGGGCCTTTACAACTTGCCAGCATACCCGCCTGGTTTGTTGCCCGTGGCAATAAACGGAGAAACTCTTAAGCTGGCGCTGTTTCGGATATGCCGTGAAAACAGCGTGGACGTACTTCTCTACAGCGAAGCCTGCAGCCTGGATCAGCATAAGGGCAAAGTAAGCGGTCTGAGAGCCCTGGCAAAAAATATGTTTTTTCAAATTGAAGCACCTGTGGTGATCGATGCCACCGGTACAGGTGATTTGGTGCGCAGGTCAGGTGTCTGGCATACAGAATCTTCATTATACGCATATGCAGCAGTCATTTTGACAGGAATGAATCCTGCGTTGTTATGCCATCGCTGGAAGCAGGCTTTTGTGCAGGATGGATTTGCCGCAGGGCAGCCTGGTGCACAATACTGCGGCCCTCTTTATGCAGGCAGTCCTGTCTGCACAGTTACTATCTGTACGGAACCCCGGCGCTGCCTTGTAGAATTTCCGGTAAAATGCCAGGCAGATTCGTTAAACCCATTGTCCCGCACTCAGGCGATCGCAGAAGCACACCTAAAGTGTTTTAAGCTCATGGAGACCCTGAACAGGGCACCGGGCTTTGAGCAGGTCCGGCTGTCTTCTCTGCCGCCACAATTAATATTGCGTCAGACGCCGCCTGGAAAGGCACTACTGCCTGAAGCTTCCAATATTCCGGAAAATATAGCAGCAGCCGCTATAGGCGAAACGGGAGCCGTACAATATTTCAGCCTGGAGGATCTTGCATTATCACAGCCAGGCGGCCTGATGGTCTGCGGAAGACTGGCAGCAATATATACACATACCAATGAAATGAATACAGGAGCCGCACTGGCCACAGGAGAAGCCGCAGGGGTATGCGGCGCATTAGCAGCACAGAAGGGATGTCATCCGAGAGAGATAAATGCCTCACAAATACGAGAAACATTAGAACTGACCTTAACGGAAGAAAAGGAGGAGAAAAAATGAATTCAAAGGTAAAAATGGCTATCATAGGAGCCGGAACCTGGGGCATGAACCATGCCAGAATTTTTAATGCCCATCCGTTTGCACAGACAGTGGCTATCTGTGATACCAATCGTCAGCGGGCACAGGCGGTGGCAGAGAGCCTGGGGATCCCTCAGGTCTATCAGGATTACCATGAAATGCTGGATAAGAGCGGCTGCGATGCCGTTGCCATTGTGACGCCAGACTATTTGCATGCTGATATTGCAATTGCCTGTGCGGCCGCAAAAAAAGCGCTTCTGATTGAGAAACCTCTTGCAACTACCAAACAAGACGTTGCCCGTATGGTGGATGCAATTGAAAAAAATAATGTACGAGTGATGGTGGATTTCCACAATCGATGGTCTCCACCATTCCACGAAGCATATACAGCAGTTCGTTCCGGTGAATTGGGAGAAGTTTACAGTGGTTATTTCCGTCTAAATGATATTAAGTGGGTAGCCACAGATTTGCTGCCCTGGGCGGCAAAATCGTCCATCCTATGGTTTTTAGGAAGTCACAGCCTGGATACGCTGCGCTGGATTTTTCATTCAGAGGTGGAGCGGGTATATTGTGTAAGCCGGTCCGGTGTGTTAAAGGATATGGGAGTAGATACGGTGGATGAATATCTCACAACATTGGAATTCAAAAACGGCGTAATCGCCCACATGGAAAATGGGTGGATTACGCCCAATGCCAATCCCTGCGTGAACGATATCAAATGCAATGTACTGGGCACTAAGGGAATGATTGCAATTGATGCATCCAATCACAATATGATTCAAAAGTATACAGATGAAAAAGTAACAGTGCCCGATGTTATCGTACAAAACCACATTTGGGGACAACCAAAGGGATTTGCTTTTGAGAGCATTCGCAGTTTTGTGGATTGTCTTTTCACGGGAACGGAATTTCCACTCACTTTATATGACGCGGCAAATACTTCCCTGACCATTCTGGCAATTATGGAATCCGCCAGGAAACGTATGCCGGTAGAAGTCAAAGGATTGTATGGCGTGTAAACAGCATACAATTTTAGGCAGGTAGTGAAAAATAGTTTGTGTCTTCCAAAAGCACAAACTATTTTTTTATTATTTAATCTCTTTCAAAACTTCCTGTCCTTCCCCTTGCAATATGCCACCGCCGTACTCACAAACGTTGCCGCAATTGCCGACCCAATAATACCCGCCGGATTCACACTTCCGTACTGCTGTTTATAAGCCGGTGTCAAGTTAATGACACGAACTTTTTAATAATTCTTAAAATTTTGATTTATTAATTTCCCAATGTCCTTTTCTATTGGAACCCATACGTATAATCACTTCTGATTTACGCAGCTCCCTTATAATGAGGCTAATCTTTCTGGTGCTTAAGCCTGTCTGCTCACTCATTTCTTTTGCTGTAATACCAGGCTTCTCTTTTAATAATAACAAAACTTTCTCTCGATCATTCTGATTATCGCCATTTATATCTCCAATGGCGACATTATCATTAGTGGATAGAGAAAATGGAAAAATAACCTTTATAAAATACTTAAATACCCTCATCAGCTCTCTATTTCTTGGTATACTGCTACAACTAAAAAAATCCTCTTTACTTTGTCCCGGAATCAGTCCACTTTATGATGTTAACTCTATTCTGTCACTAAAAAATCTCAAAAACAGGTGGAATTTTGTGCAGAAAAATCATTATGCTCAATGGAATTAATTAGCGCCTCACGTAACGATACAGATTCAACAAGATTCTTTTCAATCCTTTTTATACTTGTTACCTTCGCTTTTGTAATATTTTCTACTTTCATTTTCTCCAAGACATGATTCGTTGCCTTAGTCAATCAACAGTATCCATATTCTTCATTCTCAACTAAATCTACTTTTGTTGTTCCAGTATACTTTGCAGCTTTAATCGATACGCCATTTTCATCTGCAAGCAAATATGCTATATAATTATATTTTCCATCAGGAGTGAGCAGCTCAAGACTATTAGCGAATTTCCTGTTTAACTCGAATCCCCTTTCCTGATAGTATATCTTTAATTGTGCAAAAGTAAGGTCTTGTCTGGGAAAAGGAATATTACGCAATGTTGTATGTATTCTCTTTGCGTACAGTTCATCTATTAATGCAGTAGACATTGGCTGCGTTGACGTTCTAATTCGCATATAGCATCCGCTCGGTGACATTCCTTTACTTTTTATATAATAGAGCTTTTCAATACCACTGGATACAACTATTTTAGTTATCGGAATATTGTCTACGTATTCAGTAGCAATATTAAATAGCCCAAATATTTATGGAATATGCAAAGATGTTTCTGTCGTAAGCGTCAAATCCGATGCCCACCTAAAATTTAAGCGCCGCTTAATTGCGATGCTTGCTGCAACAATCAGCCGGCAAAGTTTTCGACCACGGCATGAGGGGTTCCGGCACTGGTTGTTCTATATTCCCATTTTTATTTATAAGCCGCGGCAGCTCTGTCAGCAGATGCTTGATGTAATAATATACATTTAAGTTGTTTGCACGTGCGGTTTCGGTAATGCTGTAAATGATGGCACTTGCCTGTGCCCCGCGGACGGTATTTATAGTCATCCAGTTTTTCCTGCCGATTGTGAAATTTCTCAGTGCACGTTCCGATGCGCAATCATCTATGGGCACTTCACCTTTGTTCAGAAATGCTTTGAGATACTCTTCCTGATTTATGCTGTATATTCGTACACCACAATGGGCGGAACATCAGAGAGCTACCCTGTCAGATACACCCGCATGTAGCTTTTGCTCCCAGCAGACCAGACAGTCCGATTTGACATGGTCCGTTTGGATAGATTCAGACCGTCTGCCTTAAAGTCCCTGGAAACACGGTCAGGCGGATTACTGTTTACATATTTGGCATTAATAATTGCTGTTTCCAGTGATGCGGTGGCAGTACTGTCACGGAACAGAGTGTCCGAATGGTCTCTGGTCTCCACACAGAAATTCATCCTGGTGCAGCCCGTCTGTTCCCATATACACTTTAATGATGTGCTTTCCGGCAATCCGTCTGGCAGGCCCAGAACGTAACTGCCAGCAGATTTCATCCGGCATGCTTTTATAGTTACTTTCACCAAATATCCCAGTCAGTTTTTCCTCCGGTACATCGTGGGAAATTTTTCCCGTGGAAAGTCCTTTAAATCTTCCTCACACTGTCCTTTTTTCTTAGGCTTACGGGGTTTCTTAAGGGCATCTCCGATAACTTCATCAATATCCGGTTCCTGATTCTGCTCATCATAGCAGGCTTTAGCCTCAATGAAGAAGGAAAGCTGTACCGTAATGGCATCCAGTATACGCTGTTTTATGTGCTTTGTGCGGGCATCTGACACGTAGAAAAACAGATAAGTTATAAACAAAATACAAAGGGAAAATTTCTCTGTTTTGCACAATCATTAATAAATTTTCCGGGCTTTACATCCCTCACCTTCGGGTCTAACGGGTTTAATCCAAGCATCAGATAATGGAACTGTTCTTCCGTAAGTTCCGCCGTTTCCTGCGTGGTCCGTGGCCATGACAGACGGCCGTCTTCTTCAAGGCGTTTGTACAGAAGAAGAAAGCCTGTCCCCTGCCACAGCACTCCTTTTATTCTGTCTGAACGTTGTCCGCAGAATAAAAAGAGTGTGCCTTTTTCAAAGAGATTCTGCTTATATTTGTCACCAATGATCATGGCGGGGCCGTTTATGCCTTTGCGAATGTCCGCCGTGCCGCAGGCAGGCGCCACCCGGCGGATGTCTGCAGCCTCCTCAGGCAAGGGATGCCTCCTCTAAAAAACTACTAGTTTTTTCGTGTTTTTTAGAGTATCCCGCAAGCAGGCTGACTATCCGAGGCGAAGGATTTGACTCTTACTTTCTGTCAACATATTAATGTACAAAGCAAATACGGAGAGCCCTCACACTCTCCGCTTTCTATCCTTTCCCTTACAATACACCACCGCCACCAACGTACTAATAAAAGTAGCTACAATTGCCGGCGCAATAATCCCTGCCGGGTTCACACTTCCATATTGACTTCTGTACGCAATCATATTCACTGGTATCAATTG
>RAYQ01000046.1 GCA_003612395.1 Parablautia intestinalis | reverse complement strand
TAAGAATTGTCATATCTTGATTCTTACCCAAAAAGAGGTATTTTTTTCCAAAGACACAAACTATTTTACACTACCTTTAAAAATGTTCCTTTAATCGGAACCTTAGCCTGTTTGGCGGTTTATCGTTTTTTTCAGATGAGAAACAATTTTATGGACGGATTGCAAAACTTTATAAGGAGTAACAGGTAACCCGCCCATATCTTTATGCGGAACTATCTTATTGCTGTTCCTCATTCGTCCATGCATGTGATAAAATATCCTTTAGCACTAGCATAGCATCTAAATCATTATATCCGTATCTGGTTTTCAGACTGTTAAGCAGTTCATTTAGTTTGATTATATAATTGTCCACTTCAACTTTTTCCTGATAGGTTGTCAGTACCGGATATTTTTTTCCCCATACACTTGCCCAGTCAATTTTTTGTTGTGTTTTTTCGCTTGTCTTTTCAATTATATCCTCAATCTCCTTTACATCTGCATCAAAATCTACCAGTTCATCCATTGTCACATGATATAAATTCGATAAATGTTTAGACTGCCATATATCCGGCAATGTTTCACCAAGTTCCCATTTAGAGATTGTCTGTCTGCTTACACCTAATTTTTCAGCAACTTCTTCTTGTGATAAACCGCTTCTTTTTCGTGCATTAAAAAGACTGTTTCCTAAACTCATATTTTCCTCCATTTCTACGAGATGAACAAAAGTTCACCTTTGCTTTATTTGTGCAAATTTCTATGTGCCTTACGAGTTTACAGCAGAATTCCCATTTAAAAATTATAAATGGAATACTATCCGAAATTTACCAATAAAAAATTGCAATTTTGCCCGTTTTCTTAACATACTCAAGTCAAATAACCCCGCTGCAAGCAGCGGGGAATCAAATTTGCAGCGCTGCAGAACGCAGCACATCTTCGATATATGGGTATGTGGACTATACTCCGCTTCGGTCCGTGCTGGCGGCCATGTGCCGCTGGCGCATAGCCCCCTCGCGGCATTCGCCAAATGTCTATGAGATGATTTTTATCTCTATGGGATGATTTGCATCTCTATGAACAGCTACCTGTATAGTAAGCATTATTCCCACCCAAATCACTTGAAAACGAATATTTCTTCAATCGGTGTTTCAACTACTCTTGAAATATCAATCGCCAGTTTAAGTGATGGATTGTATTGTGCCTTTTCCAGCCGCATAATGGTTTCTCGCCGCACACCTACCTGTGCCGCTAACTGCTCTTGCGTCAAATCCTTTAATAGCCTGTATTTTTTTAATCTACATTCAAAATCCGGCACGCTCATTCCTCACTTTCATCAAACTGTTCATCACTGTCATAATGATATAGCAGATATTCGCTGAGAAATATTTCCAGTGCTATGGAAAGGGTTACGACAATAACAAGAGCAATCAAGGTATATTCAAGGTTACTCATGAGCTTTCCCTGTCCCAGAATGAGTATTGCAAAAAAAATAATGGACAGAGACGTTTTGTTCGCTACGTTTTGCGCTTTCATTTTGTTTTCTTTGTATCGTTCATCTATAAAAGTATTTGACATTTTTCCCTCATAGAAAAATCCGAAAAAGCCAAAAAACAGGAAAAATACAAATGGAAAAATTGTCTTGTCAACGCTGTAAGTCCAAAATCCTAAAAAGCCGGCAAATCCTAACAAACCTAAAAAGCCCAGTTTGGGATTTATTGTTCTGGTGGATTGCAGGGTTAATTCCCTATGCTTGTTTGTTGTGATAGACTTCAAAAGCAGCATAAAAAGGTACACAATATACAAAGCAAGAAGTACGCCGGAAATAATCATAGGCAGATCTTGCACTCTGAAAACATATTCTGATAAATCCATAGGCACAATAAACCTTGAATTGTTAAATGCCGCCGCGTACCATGAAGATATTGCTACAAGCAGAGCGCATATCACGCCCAGGCAAATTGTGAGTTTCGTTCTTTTCTTCATAATGATTTCCTCCAAAGTGATATATTTATCTCTCATTAAGACAAATATATCACTTTGGAGATTGGCTGTCAATAGAAAAGATACAAATACATCACTTTTACAAAAATACTAAGAATGACAAAAGCTGATATAGGAAAATCCCCACATCAGCTTTTCGTTTTGATCTTTCGTTTCAGCTTCCAATACAAGCACTTCCATTATGAAATCTGCATAAGCTCAAAATATATTATAACCTAAATAGTCTGAAAGGTTAATGGAGCAGAAAAACTCCGCAGGAAAACCTGCGGAGTAAATATTCTTTGAATCCTGAGTTCTGCCCGGTTATCGCTTGGAGAACTGCGTACCATTGAAAATAAAGGCTTCCCGGCTCTGTATGGTGTTGCAATAGAGTTGCGATTTACATTTAACCACTATTTACAGACACTTTTTTCTCTGCTCATGCATAATTTCTATCTGTCTTTTATGCTTTTCATATTCTGCTTGTAATTCTGCCCGGCGTAAAGCAATATATTCCACCGTAGAAGTAAACCCATGCTCATTAAATTTATTCATGCTGTTTCTGTATGCCCCAGCTTCCACAATATCAAATTTATCTAATAACTCACGCTTTGCCTTGCCTATCCATAGCCGCCGCAGTCCTTTTTCCTTTATCTGTCGTATTCTGTCTATGGTTATGCCCTGCTCTCTGGCTACTGCTGCCATTGTCCGATTATTTATGAATATCTCCCTTATTATATGGTTCTCTCTATCACTTGTAAAACGCTCCACAATGCCCCACAATTCATTTTTAGAGTGTTCGGCATATATTTTATCTATCGTATCATCTTCTAGCCTTAAATCGGCTTGCAGCGTGTCCGCAAGTGTCAAGCTGTTATCCTCTGCTATCGGTGTATCTAAACTTATTACCGATCGCATATAGCCTTGTATCTCCTGCACTTCTTCCACCGATACGCCCAATAAAGCCGCTATGTCTGCGCTGTCGACTCTCTGCCCTGTTCCTGCCTTAACTGGCTTGCGGCTTTCCGTATGCGTGACATTTTCGCCCTTGTGTGGGTAGGTATGCGGACGGTAGAACCGCAATTTTCAAGATACCGCTGTACTGATTGTTTTATCCAGTATTCCGCATAAGTCATAAACCGCACATTTGCAAACGTTTCATAATGCTGTACCGCTTCCCACAATCCAAAATAGGCTTCCTGCAATAAATCTTCCATAGGTTCATAGGCGGCAAATGGCTTTATGAATTTCTTTATCAACGGCAGATTGCTTTCATACAGTAATTGCATATAATCCGTTACAGAATAACCGTTCCTAATTTCACTGGCAATTTGCTCATTCGTCATTGCAATGCACCTACCTCTTTGCTATAATTTGAGTAGATGCAGGATATAAAGAGAAGTCAGCCCACGAAAGCAACGGCTTCTCTTTTATTTTATCATAAAACTACCTTTTTGCATATTTCAAAAATATTTCAGACTGGCAGCAGGACTAAGCCTTTTTGAAAATGCCCGGCAAAAAGAGGCACTAACTACTCCTATGCAGCATTTTTCTATAAGACCCCCACGGCATAGCATTTAAGGAAAAGCAAAAGGGTATCTATGCAGCCGATACCCTTAATAATGCATATATGCTATTATGCTATTTCTTCTTTCAATTCTTTCTTGTATTTATAGTATGTTCCCTTTGATGTGTTATGCAAATATTCCCTCAATATCTTAGCATCTGAATACTTACCATCAAAGTCCTTTGATAAATCCTTTATCGTCTGTTTTATGTGCTCTGCTTTATCTGTCTTTATATTACAACTTCCCTCTGGTCTGCCTTGCTTCTTACTTGATGTAGCTTTGCCCTCCGTTACCCTCTTAATAAGAAACTGCCTCTCATGCTCTGCCTGTTCAAATGCAAGCCGGATATTATCTTTCAAGTTTTCCTGCTCAAACTCTGCCACAAGTTCTAGTATTCCATTTATGAGGTTATCCATTTTCTTATTACTGGATGATACTTTCTCTATATGCTTTTGTGTCCGGCGTTTGTATTCGTCTGTATCTATATGCCGCTCTTTCAGAAACACAAGGGAAATGCCCTTGCTCATAAGTTCCATATACAGAGAAAAGCCTTCATCAGCATTTCTTGACATTCTACTGACTTCATCAAATATTATTGTATCTCCCTGCTTTACCTTATTCAGCAGTTTCTTAAACTCTGCCCTATTATCTATGTCTTTGCCGGATTGCTTTTCGGATATAATGATTGCATCCCCATTGAATCCTATAATATTGTTTATCTGCCTTTCTACTTTCTGTTGGATTGTAGAAACTCTTACATAACCGTATATTTTACACATAAACTGTTCCCTCTCTTTCTCTAAAATAGTCTAAAAATAATTATAAATAAATTTATACCAAAATTATACTTGTTGTTGCTGTTATTGTCAATAGAAAATGGTATATTTTAATCTATAGTTTTAGACTATTCAAAAAGAAAAATAGGAAAATAATACTTGTAGGGGAATCTGGGAATTGTCATAAAAGAACGAATATGATAGAATATCAGAGAGGACCAATCGTGTTGCAAGGTGGTAACCTCCCAAAACTTCATGCCCGGTTTGCCGGAGTACATAAGAGGGGAGGTGGCGCAAATGACAGCTTTTGAAATCATTTCGATTTTCATAGGTATATTAGCTCTGCTGATTGCCTTTGGTAGTTTTGTTATAGCGTTGCTTGCCTTTCTCGATAAGAGGAACAAGCGAAAATAAATAAGCCTACCTTGTATCTTGGCGGAACAGGTAGGCTTATCGTCTAATCTTGTGAGGTCAACCACTTTGTGGGCGGTTGTTTCCTCTTTTGTATCTATAATATAGCATAATCCCCGGATAAATTCAAGAAAAAATTCCGTTAATGCAAACCGTTAGGAAAATAATAGACTGCTACCCTCTGTGGCTCTACAGGTTTGAAATACTCGTCTGGGTTTTCTCCTGCTTCTATCAATTCCTGTCTGCACTGATCTATCCGCTGTAAAAGTTCTTCCCGACTTTCCCCAGTTATCACCATTACATCATCTAAAGAGAAATACTCATGCTCATTAAATGCAGATGCAAGGCTCATTCTCAAACCGTTGTAGATAGCTTCTAAGGACAAATCATAGTTCTGTATGCCATTCTATAATCGGTTCTGATTCGGTTCTGGTAACGCCATATTTGCCATAATTTGCAAGCAGATTATTTATAAGCGTATTTTTATCCATATTACACCCACTTCCTACATATAATGTTTGAGAATTTCCAGCCTTTCTTTTTCTCCCATTCTCTGCCGGGCTAATTTCTTAGCAAGCCTTACCGCTGTTGATTCTTCCGGCTCCGGCTTTTGCGTAGACTGTTCAGGCTGTTTTAGCTTTCTGTAAAAGAAAACGCCTTTATCATATTCAAGTGCTATTCCTGCCTCTAAATTCTTGTTAATTTCCTGCAATGCGTTCATAGCTTCAAAATTGCTTACCTTATGCTTTTTAACAATTTCACTTGCCATTTTTTCATCAGTAACGCCATTTTCTCCTGCTGCTTCTACAATTTTTGAAAATGTGGTTTGAATTGATTTTATATCCATAATATTTTCCCCTCTCTACATTACTTCTCGCTGTCTACGCTTTAACCAATCTTCATCTGTTGGAAATACCGCCGCCATCTTTTTCCAGCGTTCCATTCTGTCCGGCTCGGTCATGATCTGCTGCATTTTCGCTTTTTCTTCCTGCTCTTTTTGCTCAAAAAGTGCCGCCAGTCCGGGATTGCTTCTTTCAAAATTCCTAATAATTTTCTGATTGTCCTCGCCCCTTATTGCTTTGATTGCTTTCCATTCTGCATAAGTCATATTGTCATACCCTCCTATCTAATTGAAAATGGTTTGTTTTTGAATGTGTTTTCTGTCAGCCGCCTATTGTGTAGCCTTGTCTGCTCATTCTGCTCCCAGTGGTATCTCTCCCGGTACTGCTGGTATAATTCCGGGGATTTCATAGCGAATTGTGATAACTCCTGCATTACTCCCTTTTCATTACTTTCTGATTTCTTCACAAACTGTTCATAGGTCATAGTTCCGTTTCCTTTTTGTGCCATTTCTGCAATCTCCTTTCTTGTGATACGTCCAAGCATATAATCTTTTTCAAGACTAAATACCGCCGTCCGTTCTGCTTCACTTAATGAATTTATGGCTTGCTCTCGCTCCGGGCTGTTCCTCGGTGTGCTAAAAACTTTGTTGTGTAGCTTTGCCACTTGTGCGTAGTCCATTTCTTATACCTCATTCTCTCTTTATGAAAATTTTAATAGTTACCAAAAATCATTTATTCGGGAAATATGCAATCGGATATCCCTTCACATCCAATCCATAAAACCGCTTCAAATCGTTCGACATACGCCTTTTCAGTAACGACATTTCAGGATAAATCCTTCCAAGTGTTGCACGCACTATGTATAAAGAAATATTGTATTTCTCACTTATCATAGTACAGATTTCAGTTTCAAGAACATATCCCTGCTGCCTAACCACACTTAAAACCTCATTTTGCAAGATTTCTTCAACATATGCTTTAAAACTCATTTTCTCCCTCCTCATAATCCAGCTTCATTCCCAATTTCGGCAAATCCTCGCCTTGTGTCTTTGTAGGCTCTCCCAGTTTAGGCAGTTCGGCAGCAGTCAGAATACGCTTTGTCTCTTTGTTTGGTATGCTTTCTTCAATACTGATAGCATCTTTATAAGACAACCAATTTTTCATTAAGAAAATGCCGCTCGGAGGGCTTATTTTGCCGCCTAACATGGCTTGCTCAATAAATGCTCCTATAAACGCTTTTGCCGATTGTATCAACTCTTGACACATCTCACTGCATCCTGTTCCGTTATTCCAGTTAAAAAGTGTTGTCCTGCTGATATGCAATGCCATACAGAGAGATTCAATGCCAGGACGAATACTTGATTGCTGGCAGAATGAAAAATACTCGTCAATCCTCTGTTTGATTTCCTCGTCCGTTTCCGGCTTTCCTCTGTCGTGTAATTGCTTCATTGATGTGACAAGTTCCTGCACCGTTGACGACTCCATATCATCAATCTGTCCTTGTGGATAGCTGTTTCTTCCCATGCTTTACCTCTTTTCCGCTGATTTTCAGCTAATATTGTTAAAACCCTTTTTATGATGTTAAGATTGTACATTGTACTTAGTCTTTCACGCCCTCCTGCGGTTATAGTAAGCGTGTATCTTCTTATGGCACGAACCGCATAGAGTACAAAGGTCTGTCAGCACATTCTCATTGCCTAATCTGGCATAAGTGATATGATGCACCTGTACGCTCCTAATCCTGCTTATTGGTCTGCCGCACATCACGCAGCCGCCATCTATGGCTATACGTTCCTGTTTCTTGTCTTCCCATTCATCACTACGCATATAATCCTGATACTGCTGTGTCTGCATTTTTCATCATCTCCTTATAAATCCGTTCCAGTTCATCAATAACCGCCAGTAATAACGCAATAGCAAATTTATGGTTATCATACTTCTTTGCTATCCGGCCACTTTCATCAACTACCGCTTCCCAGTACGCATCATCTGTCTGTACCTTTGAATATTTCTTGTGGAAATTCCACACATCCTTATACAAATTCCAATAATCCATAATGCACCTACTTTCTGAAATATCGTTACAAAAACCGTAAAATTATTTACATTCATTTTGCACACTTCAATCTATTAAAGTGCTTGAAACCATTGATTTTACTGGATTTATGCAAAATGTTCATTTCATATGTAATGTTTTGAAGTTAAGCCCTTATAGGGAATTTACATTTACTTTGAACAAATTGCACATTCCCAATTTTCTCTAGTCAAAAGGCAGCGGCTCTTGCCCCTCATACTCAACAAAATCTGTCTCCAATGTGTAGCTTTTTACAATATTTTTTACGGTCTTGCCCTCCACCGTTCCGCTGTTCGCAAATACACCCTTTGTTTTCAATTCTGCAAAGAAATTCGATTTGTTTTCACATCCAAAACCGTTATCATCACACCACTTCGTATAGGCTTCATAAACATCTTTTGCCTTGCTATTCCTGCCAGTCTTAGTCAGACATTCGTTGATAAAATTGCCTACCTTGTCGCTGTCCGTCCTGTAAGTATCTGTAGCGGTCTGCACTGCTGCTGGGGGCTTCAATCCCTCTTTGCGGTACAACCGCAATCCCTCAATGCACCAATTCAAGATGCCCGACACTTCACTTTTATCCCTCAATCGGTTCTTTAGGTCTTTATCCTGTTCCTGCGGCTCAAAGTGTCGGTCAAAACTAATAACATTGATTCTGCCGGAACTAAAAACCGTATCATCTGTAATCGTTGGTAGAAAATTCGTATTTATCACAAGTTTAAATTTGGGAATAAATGTTGTTTCTCTCTGATACAGATGCCTTGCTGTAATGCTATCCCTGCCTAACAGTGATTTTAATAAAGCTGTGTCAAATAACATTCGCTTTGGCGGCTCACTGGCATTACAGAACCTACGCCCCGCCAATCGTGCTATATCTCCGCTTGCCTGTCGGCTGTCAAGATTTTGTCTTACTGCTAGGCTCTCCGGCTTCATTGTTACCGCATAATCGCCCAACAGATGTATCAGTGTTTCGCAAAAAGTAGATTTTCCGTTTCGTGTGGTACTTCCATAGAGAATAAAACAAGTTTCCTGCTCTGTGTTCCCTGTCAATGAAAGCCCTGCTATCTTTTGGAGATACGATATTTTCTCCTTATCGTCCTGCATGATTTCCAAGAGAAATTTCTTCCATTCTCTGCAATCGGCAGCAGGCTCATATTCAGCATTGCATATCTTTGAAAGAAGCATATCGGGGCTATGGCTCAAAAATACAGGCTCATTCCCGGATAAATCCAGTGTGCCGTTCTGCACATTCAAAAGATAATCATTCACATCTAACTGCTCATTGCTGAAGAAATACACATCTTTGCTGTCCTGTAGCATATTGTTTCGGTTTCTGATATTACACAATGCCGCTACTGCTTTGAGATACTTGCCCTCTGTATCAACATTTACTGCATATCGCACAAGTGCATCTGATAAAACCTTTGCTGATGCTCTCGCACTCAACCCCTCAATATCATCAATCCACCGTTTACCGTCATACCTCATAAAATCTTTTCTGGATGGGTTATATCTATGCTTGTCCTTAAAAACATCCGCAAATAGCCGCCCGAAGCCTTTATCTGATGTTTCATACCGTTCAGCGTGTAAATCCTTTAACACCTGTTCTAAGCGGCTTTCTTGCCGTTTCTGCGGCTCTATAGCGGTACTGTGAACCGCCGTACACTCCCTTACGGTTTTTTTAACGGTACTCTGTTCCTGCTGTAGCATCTTCTCAAACTCCTGTTTGCTGTGTCCTGCGCTGAAATAATCCGTTATATCCGCTTTAGGCGTGTCTGGCATAGGTACAATGATTTTACTGCTCTTTGCAGCCGTTTTAATGTCGTTCTGAATAGTTTCAGCAACACGCTTTCCAGCTTCGTCATTGTCTGCAAGAATATAAACATCTGCCCCCTGCACCAATGTAGCAAAATCCGATTGCCAATCATTCACACCGCCATAAGTAAAAGCTGTGCAGCCTTGCTTTATGAGCGTATCGGCATCTTTTTCGCCCTCTGGTATGAATATGGGTTTATCCTCTGCAATCGCCTTATTTATGGCTTGTAGGCTTCCATAAATGGCTTTATAACTCTTTCTACCTACATCATGCCCCAAACCATATGTAAAACGGTCATTCTGCAATTTGCCATAAATGATTTTCTTACCCTCACATCGAATTTTAGCAAAAGCATAAGCACCGTTAATTGAAACGTAATTGTAAACTGCTTCAATCCGGCGTTTCTCCCTAGCTTCAACATAGGCTTTCCAGTTCGGACTTCTCGGCTCTACGTCATAAAAGGTATCTTTCTTTTCAAGTCCTGCTGCATTTAGCACATCATCAACGGTACACCCTGCATGGCAGTAAAATAAAGTACATTTTCTGCCTTTTGTGATTGTCAATGAAGCGTGTTTATCAGCATGTGCCGGGCATTGGCATTGTGATTTATCTCCATACCGCTTTTTTATCTTAAAGTGTCGCAAATTATTTTCATAAACCTCATTAGCGGTCATGCGTCCCACCGCCCCTCTAAAATCCCCCGGATATATTCCGCTTGTTCGTCAAGGGAATCCATTTCACACTGTGTATATTTGTAGAAATATTCATCCTCGTTGTGTTCTGTCTGCAACTGCTCCAATATCGCATATCTACGCATAAGCTCTTTTTGCTGTTTTTTCAGTCGGTATCTTTTCAGAATATTCATTTAGATACCTCGCTTTCTACAATCTTTATGCCTGTTTCCTGCATGAATTTATCTGCATAAATGATATATGTTTTTCGCTTGCTACCTCTTTTTCGGAAACTCATTCCCCACGAAACAAGTTTATTATCCAGTAAATAGCGGATAGTCTGATTATCCCTGTGCAAAACTGCCGCCACCTGTGCGACTGTTAAAGTCGAATTATTTTCTGCCATACTTTCACCGCCTTACTGTTCCTCTGCTAATTCATCTGCAATCGCCTTGATTTGAGATTTCTTTTCTTCTGAAATTTCATACCGAAGCATACGACTGAATGAACTATCAGCAATCCCTAAACATTCTGCAACTCTCCACATAGGTATATTTTTTGACTTTATATATTCTTTGATTTCTCTGTTACGCATCTTCTTTACCTCCAAAATTATTGTTGTACTTCATGAAGTTGTTGACATTGTACCTCGTTATATGATGCAATTCATCGCAGAAACATAAACCAAAACATAAACTTATTTAAAAAGGTGATTTTTTATGAATTATCAAGATTTTTGCGGAAATGAATCTATGCTCCCAACGCCTTATATTCGTGTTGTCACAAAAATAAGTAAATGGGAAAAATACGAATGTATTGAAATTAATGGATTTAAATTTATTTATGGTAGCAGTATTAAAAATACCGAGTCAAACTTATTTGAATATAAAGAAATTGATAATAGTAGCTTTTTCTGGGCACTCATGACTTTATACTCGAAACTATCTCCAGATATATTTACCCATACTCAATCAGCAGGAAATGCTGCCATCACCGATAATGATGTTAAATTGATATTACATTTTTGTAAAGTTCATGGTCTGCCTTTTTGGAATAAAAAACTAGATGCTGCGCCCTTTACCAATATTTCAAATGAAGAATTTTTTAATGATTCATCGGATAAATTAGATGAAATGCAAAAAAATATTTTACGTTCTGTAATTCCATACTCGCAATTTAATTTATTTCCTATTTCTTCACTTGCTGTTGGTCTTATGTCTTTGCGTAGTGATTTTTTGCGAATTATCAGCTATTACGGATGGGAAAATCTAATAAACATCTCTTTATTGCTCACACCAAAAGATAAAAAAATCCTATCCAAAATGGAATATGGTAGCCTCCAAAGTTCAAAGCATGCAGACATTAACCTATATACACCATCTTTAATTGGTTTTACTACACAATGGGATAATCAAACTTTAAGTCTACGTCTCAACTGTGAAAACTTGCTGCACTTATCAGCTTATCATTTATGCTTACTTATGCAATCTGGCACGCTCGGTAGTGGCATTATAAAAACTTGCCCAAAATGTCATAAACAGTTTGTTGCTAATCGAAGAAATCAAACATTTTGTCACAATCCTTGCACACCACAATCATTTCATATGCAAAAAAAGCGAAACAATAATTCAACAGAAAGGAAGTGATTTAATGGCTCTAATCAAATACCCGGAATGCGGTAAAGATATTTCAGAATATTCCATTCAATGCGGTTATTGCTTTTATCCGTTAAAAGAAAAATCCGTTGATACTGCCGTTCCCACGCCAAAGGTATCACGCATACGAAACGGTAAGCCCTCCAGAAACGGTAATGGCACAGGCTCTATCACACACGTTAAAGGTAACTTGCGGAAACCTTTTAGAGTAACGGTTACTGTCGGTTGGAAATATGACACTGAAAAAGGCAGGGTAAAACAAATCAGAAAAAATATAGGATATTTTGAAACAAGGACAGATGCACAAATAGCTCTTTCCAACTACATACAAAATCCATATAACATTGATGCAAGCAAGATAACATTTGCAGAAATATATGAGAAGTGGAGTACAGAACATTTTCCCAATATCTCACAAAGCAATATACATGGGTATAATGCCGCCTATAAACTTTGTACCGATATACAACATATGGTATTTGCAGATATAAGACTTTCCCATTTGCAGGGCATAGTTGACGATTGCGGCAAGAATTCCCCCACACTTCGCAAATTAAAAGTCCTGTTCAATGTTATGTACAGCTATGCAATGAAAAATGATGTCTGCTCTAAAGATTATTCAGAGTTTGTTGATATTGGAAAATACAAAGACCGTAATCCAAACAAAAATGAACATACCACATTTAGCAAGGAAGAAATAGAAAAGCTATGGAATGTCGTAAACCATGATGAATATATGCAAATTCCGCTTGTACTTATCTACACCGGATTGCGTGTTGGGGAATTATGGAATCTAAAGACGGAAGATGTCCATTTAGCAGACAGATACTTTGAAGTAACAAAATCAAAAACAGATGCAGGTATCAGAACCGTGCCGATTGCTGAAAAGATTGCTCCATTCTTTGAGCATTGGCTATCTAAAAATACTGAATATACTTTTACCAACAGACAAGGAGGTCAATTTAAAGACAGAAATTTTCGTGATAGTTATTGGCAGCCTACAATGGATTTACTGAATTTTGAACATAAACCCCATGATACCAGACACACCTGTATTTCTCTCTTAACGGAAAATGAGGTTGATGATAAAATCATTAGGAAAATAGTAGGTCATGCAGGAAAGACCGTTACAGAAACCGTCTACACGCATCTTGAAATAGATTTGCTGATAGAAGCCATAAACAAAATCTAGGAAAGGAGTTGATGCAGATTGATTGTAGTAATTAAAAAGGCTCTACAGTACCGCAAATACCATAGAGCCGCTACCCAGTAATAAGCCACTACGCAAATTAAAGGGAGTATGTTCATTGTAGCATGCTTCCCAACCAAAAGAAAGGATAATAATTATGAGTATAGCATATGATTCTATTGTAAAACGTGACATTCCTTATATGTACGCTGTTTCAGCTGACGATTTAGGGGCGGAAGATATTTTTAGGCTTGAAAGGGTTCATCATGTAGAAGTAAAGAAATTTGTGCTTGTAAAACACGCAAGGGAATGTATTGTGTTAAATAAAGACTTGAAAAATCTGAAAGAGATTGAGGAAATTATAAAGAAAGTCATGCGTTCAAAGTATCTTCCCGAAAAGCTGTTAGACAGATTTGCAGAATTGACAGACATAGAATCATCATACATTCTTCAAAAATATTTTCTTGATTGGAAAGAGGAAATCAGAAAGAGGGAATTAAACAGACAAGCTTTGTCAATGCTGAAATCCGCTAAATCGTTGCGTGTCAGTTGGAAAGTTAAACGTAACAAACAAATTATCAAAGAACTTTTCGACATTGGATTTGGCATATATGATAAAAAGGCGGTATGCGATTATCAGCAAGGGGCGGAAAACGCCTTTATGTACGGTTATCTTTTAGGTGTTCAATCGCAGAAAAAAATACTTCACAGGACTAAGTATAAGAAGTGACCGTTACATAGAACCGTATTAGAGGGTGTCTGTCAAAAGCAGATGCCCTCTATTCATTCAAAAAAAGAAACCGCTACCCTCCTACTTTGGGTAACGGTTCTTTCTAATCTGCAATACTTATGGTTGTCCTAAAATCTTTACTACCAAAACAATATTTGTTATCAATGAAACAGACAGCCCTACAAATAAAAATTTATTCTTTCTTGGTAGTGTAAAATAGTTTGTGTCTTTGGAAAAAAATACCTCTTTTTGGGTAAGAATCAAGATATGACAATTCTTA
>RAYQ01000045.1 GCA_003612395.1 Parablautia intestinalis | reverse complement strand
CTGATTAACTGGTTTGTATCCCAACCGGCATTTATCAAGGCTTTATTCCCGGAAGTAGTGTGGGAAGTTTGAGTTATAAGATATAACATACGAGATTTTTTCTCTCATGAAAAGTAACAAACGTATTACTTTTCACGAGTCAGAAATGCGCACAGCCTGCGCATTCCGTGAGAACATGATGCAAACCGTACATTTGCTGTGGGAAGATGTCTTAAATATATACCTTTTTTTTCAAAAATGAGATATAATGTACGCGAAAGCAATGAGCAGTGCACAGACGTAAAATGAAAAAATGGCAGCTTGCTGACAATTTTTTCAGGTTTCGTCTGTATAGGGCGAAGCCCGCGAATGAGGAAGGCCGAAGGCATTCCGAATGCGCACTGCGTAGTAGAGGGAAACGCAGCGAAGCCCGCGAATGAGGAAGGCCGAAGGCATTCCGAATGCGCACTGCGTAGCAGAGGGTAGAAAATAAGTAGAGGGAAAAGAGGTTCATATGGCTTTTGCACATCTTCATGTTCATACGGAGTACAGTCTTCTGGATGGTTCCAACAAAATAAAAGAGTATGTAAAATGCGTAAAGGAGCTTGGTATGGACAGCGCTGCCATTACGGACCACGGCGTTATGTATGGTGTGATTGATTTTTATAAAGCATGCAAAGCGGAGGGAATCAAGCCTTTACTGGGCTGTGAAATATATGTGGCGCCTAATTCCCGTTTTGATAAGGAGCTGACGGGTGGGGAGGACAGATACTATCATCTGGTTTTGCTTGCGGAAAACAACACGGGATACGATAATCTGATGAAAATAGTCAGCCGCGGCTTTACGGAAGGGTATTACTATAAACCCCGTGTGGACATGGAACTTTTGCGTGAAAATCACGAGGGGATCATTGCGCTGTCCGCTTGTCTTGCAGGGGAAGTGCAGCGTTATATTCAAAAAGGGCTTATGGATGAAGCGAAAAAGGCGGCTTTAAAGTACAGGGACTGCTTTGGGGAAGAGAATTACTTTTTAGAGCTGCAGGACCACGGGCTGCCGGAACAAAAAATGGTTAACACAGCCCTTTTACAGATGAGTCGGGAGCTGGGTATTCCTCTTGTTGCGACAAATGACGTCCACTATACTTATGCGGAGGATGTAAAACCCCATGATATTTTACTTTGCATCCAGACAGGAAAAAAGCTGGCGGATGAGGACAGAATGCGTTATGTGGGCGGACAGTATTATGTAAAGAGTGAGGAGGAGATGAAGGGCCTTTTTCCCTATGCATGGGAGGCTGTTGAAAACACCCAACGGATTGCGGACAGATGTAATGTGGAAATTGAATTTGGGGTTACGAAACTTCCACATTTTGAGGTGCCAGGGGGGTATGATTCCTGGACGTATTTGAATAAGCTTTGTTATGATGGCCTGAAGGAGCGCTACGGGGAGGACGAAAATGCCCCGGCCGGAGATACAGGACAGACGCTGAAGGAGCGTCTTAACTATGAACTGAATGTTATTAAGACCATGGGATATGTGGATTATTTCCTGATAGTGTGGGATTTTATCCGTTATGCGAAACAAAATGGGATCATGGTGGGTCCGGGAAGGGGTTCCGCGGCGGGGAGCATTGTTTCCTATGCTCTTAACATTACCAATATTGATCCCATCAAATATAATCTTCTGTTTGAGCGCTTCTTAAATCCGGAGCGTGTCTCCATGCCGGATATTGATATTGATTTTTGCTTTGAAAGGCGGCAGGAGGTTATTGAGTATGTAGGACGCAAATACGGCGCGGAAAAGGTAGTTCAGATTGTTACCTTTGGTACTCTGGCGGCAAAGGGTGTGATAAGGGATGTGGGGAGAGTTATGGATTTACCCTATGCTTTCGTGGATTCCCTTGCAAAAATGATACCAAATGAGCTGAATATTACCATAGACCGTGCACTGCAGATCAATCCTGAGCTGCGCAAAATGTATGAGACGGACGGACAGGTAAAAGAGCTAATTGATATGAGCAGACGTCTGGAGGGACTGCCGCGGCATACCTCCATGCATGCGGCGGGGGTGGTGATTTGCTCAAGACCTGCGGAGGAGCTGGTGCCCCTTTCAAGAGGAGCTGACGGTTCCATTACCACGCAGTTTACCATGACCACCATAGAAGAATTGGGACTTCTTAAAATGGACTTTTTGGGGCTACGGACCCTGACAGTGCTTCGGGACGCGGTGGCGCTTATAAAGAAGGATAAGGGGATTCCTATCAACATAGATGAAATAGATTTTGACGACAAAAAAGTTTTAGCGTCTATCGGCACCGGAAGGACGGACGGGGTGTTCCAGCTTGAAAGCGGCGGGATGAAAAGCTTTATGAAAGAGTTAAAGCCTCAGAATCTGGAGGATATTATTGCAGGAATTTCCCTTTACCGGCCCGGCCCTATGGATTTCATTCCCAAATACATCAAAGGAAAGAATAATCTGGGAGCTATCACATATTCCTGCCCGCAGCTTGAGCCTATTTTGTCCTCCACATACGGCTGTATCGTATATCAGGAGCAGGTTATGCAGATAGTGCGCGACCTGGGCGGCTATACCCTTGGAAGAAGCGATCTGGTGCGCCGTGCCATGAGCAAGAAAAAGCAGTCGGTGATGGAAAAGGAACGGGCGAATTTTGTCTATGGAAATCAGGAGGAAGGGGTTCCCGGATGTGTGGCAAACGGGATTCCGGAAAAGGTGGCCTCTCAGATTTATGACGATATGATGGATTTTGCCAAGTATGCTTTTAACAAGTCCCATGCTGCCTGTTATGCTGTGGTGGCTTATCAGACGGCTTACCTTAAATATTATTATCCGGTAGAATTCATGGCGGCGCTTATGACCTCTGTGATTGATAATCCGGGAAAAGTGGCTGAGTATATTATGGTCAGCCGAAACATGGGAATTACGATTCTGCCCCCTGACATTAATCAGGGCGAGAGCGGGTTTTCCGTAAGCGGCAGCTCTATCCGCTATGCCCTTACTGCCATTAAAAGCGTTGGACGGCCGGTAATTGAGGCTGTGGTGAAAGAGCGGAATGAGAGAGGGCCATATACAAACCTGAAAGACTTTATTACAAGAATGTCGGACAAGGAAGTGAACAAAAAGGCTATTGAAAACTTTATCAAGGCGGGCGCCTTCGACAGTCTTCCGGGAACGCGGAAGCAGTTTATGAGCGGTTATGTGCAGATTTTGGACAATATTGTTCACGACAGAAAAAATAATATGGCAGGACAGCTCAGCCTTTTTGATCTGGTGGATGAAAGCCAGAAAGAGGAATTTGATGTAAAGCTGCCGGATGTGGGGGAATATTCCAAGGAAATGCTGCTTGCTTTTGAAAAGGAAGTCCTTGGCATTTATATCAGCGGCCATCCCTTAGAGGAGCAGGAAGAGCTTTGGAGGAAGGGGATCACCAATACAACGGCAGACTTTATGCTGGATGCGGAGAACAATGAGACGGTGGTAAAGGATAACATGACGGCGGTAATCGGCGGAATGATCACGGATAAGCGGATTAAATACACCAAAAATGATAAGATTATGGCTTTTTTGCAGGTGGAGGATCTGGCGGGGAGCGTTGAGGTGATTGTTTTTCCCAGAGACTATGAAAAAAACAGTACAAAGCTGGTAGAGGATAACAAGGTCTTTATCAGAGGAAGGGTTTCCTTAGAGGAGGATAAGGATGGAAAACTGATTTGCGAAAAGATAACAGCCTTTGAGGATATTCCAAGAAAGTTGTGGATTAAATTTAAGACCAAAGAAGAATATGAAAAGGCGGAAGAAGGGCTGTATTCTGCGCTTGCCGAATCGGATGGTAAGGATAGTGTAATTATTTACCTGGAAGATTTGAAAGCCATGAAAAAACTGCCTCCAAACAGAAATGTATGTGCGGATGAAAATCTTTCCGGTCAGCTGCGGGAGAGGTATGGAAAGGAAAACATAAAAATTGTGTGGGACGTGAAAAAAGATTGAAAACCATACAAAATGGAGGTAAAATAATGAACAAAGAAAGGATGGGACCTACTTATGGCAAAAGAAATTAAAACCATTGGTGTTCTCACCAGCGGCGGTGATGCACCGGGAATGAATGCGGCAATTCGTGCGGTAGTGCGTAAGGCGATTGGGAATGGCGTAAAGGTAAAGGGTATCAAGAAGGGGTATCAGGGTCTTTTATATGAAGAAATCGTAGATATGGAAAGAAAAGATGTTTCTGATACTATCCAAAAAGGCGGTACGATACTTGGGACAGCGCGTTGTCCGGAGTTCAAACAGGAGGAGGTCCAGATAAGGGCGGCTGAGATATGCAGAAAACATGGCATTGACGGCATTATTGTTATTGGCGGAGACGGCTCATACCGCGGTGCGCAGGCTCTTGCAAGGAATGGGGTTAATACCATAGGGATTCCGGGGACTATTGATCTGGATATTGCCTGCACGGATTACACCATTGGTTTTGATACGGCTGTTAATACTGCAATGGAAGCAATTGACAAGGTCAGAGATACATCTTCTTCCCATGAACGGTGCAGTATTATTGAGGTTATGGGAAGAAATGCCGGATATATTGCATTATGGTGCGGTGTGGCCAACGGCGCGGAGGATATTCTGATTCCCGAAAAATATGATTTTAACGAACAGAATATTATCAATAATATTATTTATAACCGGAAAAAGGGTAAGACCCATCATATTATTGTCAATGCCGAAGGAATCGGCCATTCCACTTCTATGGCAAGGAGAATAGAGGCAGCCACCGGCATGGAGACAAGAGCGACCATTTTAGGATACATGCAAAGGGGCGGTTCACCTACCTGTAAGGATCGTTTTTATGCTTCTATGATGGGAGCTTATGCCACAGATATTCTGTGCGAGGGCAAATCAAACAGAGTGGTTGGATATAAAAACGGAGAATTTGTGGATTTTGATATTGAGGAAGCTTTAAATATGCAGAAGGCCATCTCGGAATATGAATATATTGTCAGCAAGATGCTTTCACAGTAGAACAAATGCTGCCACGCTTTGCGAGGCAGCTTATTGTAACAAACGCTCTCACGCTTTGCGGGGCTGTTTATTGAAATAGAAACGCCGGTGTATGCCGGCGTTTGTTTTTCGGGGCCTGGAGGAGGCGGATATTTTTCAGGCTTTAAAGGGAGGAAAAATGATTACCAGCTTAACAAATATGAGGGTAAAACAGCTTGTTGCGTTACAGGAAAAGAGCCGGGTGAGAAACAGGGAGGGGCTTTTTGCAGCTGAAGGAATTAAGATGTTTGAAGAAGCGCCTGTCTGCCGGATACGGGAAATATATCTGGGCAGGGAATTGCGGGAACAGCTATCGAAGGGAATCCGTTATGAGACAATTTGGAAAAAGGTGGCCGAGTGTAAGAGGCAGGGGTCTTTAGTAGAGCAGGTTTCGGAGGAGGTTTTGAAAAAGATTTCGGATACCCAGACGCCCCAGGGGATTTTGTTTGTGGCGGAGCAGTTTTCCTATTCTTCTGAAGAACTTATCAAAGGGGCCCGGGAAAGGTGGGAAAATGGCGGCAGGCCCCCGCTTTTTCTTCTGCTGGAGGATATTCAGGATCCGGGCAATCTGGGAACTATGCTGCGGACGGGAGAGGGGGCCGGTGTGGACGGAGTTATTATGAGCAGGGGCACAGTGGATATTTATAATCCTAAAACTATCCGCTCTACCATGGGGTCTTTGTACAGAGTTCCCTTTTTGTATACGGACAGCCTGGGACAAACAATTGCTCTGTTAAAGGAAAACGATGTTTTGGTATATGCAGCTCATTTAAAAGGGGAAAAATATTATGACGAGATCTCTTATGAAGGGGGCAGTGCTTTTCTGGTGGGAAATGAAGGGAGGGGGATTAAGGAGGAAACTGCCGCTTTGGCGGATGCTTACCTGAAGATTCCTATGGAGGGGAGACTGGAATCCTTAAATGCGGCAGTGGCGGCGGCACTTTTGCTTTATCAGGCATCCGGGTATGTACGAAATGAGAAGAAAAAGATTGACAAAGGAGCGTAGATATAAAAATGAAAATTGGGTTTATCGGACTGGGAAATATGGCGAAGGCTATGATCAGCGGGATGCTGGCGAAGGGGATTGCCAGGCCGGAGGAAATTTTTGGCTCAGCCAGGACTAAAGAAACCGGACAGTATGTGAAGGAAAAGTATGGTATTCAGATTTTGGAAGGGAACAGGCAGGTGGCGGCACAGGCAGATATCGTGATACTGGCGGTGAAGCCTCAGGTGTTTGGGGAGGTTATTCCTCAGATTAAGGGGGTTGTCAGAGACGATGCTCTGGTGATGAGTATTGCTGCGGGACGAACCATTGCGCAGATAGAGGAAGCTTTTGGAAAGAAACTTAAGCTGGTGCGCTGTATGCCCAATACGCCTGCTATGGTGGGGGAGGGATGCAGCGGTGTGTGCAGGAATGAACTGGTAAGTGACGGAGAAATGGCGCAGTGTATGGAGCTGCTTAGAAGTTTTGGCATGGCCGAGGAAGTGCCGGAGAGGCTGATGAATGCAGTGGTAGGTGTAAGCGGCAGCTCGCCGGCATTTGTGTTTTTGTTTCTGGAAGCTCTTGCGGACGGGGCTGTGAAGGCAGGGATGCCAAGAGGACAGGCGTATCATTTTGCAACTCAGACGGTTCTTGGAAGCGCTAAGCTGCTGCTTGAGACAGGAAGGCATCCGGGAGAGCTTAAGGACATGGTATGTTCCCCGGGAGGAACTACGATAGAAGGCGTGGAGATTTTGGAGAAAAAAGGGCTTAGAAGCGCTGTAATGGAAGCGGTGGATGCCTGTGTAAAAAAAGCAGAAAGCATGTAAAAAAAACGTAATAAATTTGGATGGATTTGGAATAAAAACTTCAGAAAATATGGTTTGATTTGCGTAAACTTGACAAATATTGAATGATTTGATAAAATGTAACCATCATATGCTGTAATAAATTTGTAACATATATCATATATTTATGCATATAAATATAGAGAACGAACATAGAAATATGTGGAAAAGCTATATGTATGAAAATGTGTATTACAAAGCACAGGATATTGTGGAGGTAGCGAAATGAACCTGAGAAACAGACTGCTGGCAGCGGCAGCATACTTTATGACCGTCCTGCTTTTGGTACCAGCAGGGGAAATAACCGTTCAGGCAAAAGAGGGCTATGATTTTCTCAGTGTTGGAGTGGCGGAGGTGTTAGATCCGGGCGCTTACAATTTTGAGGAAGATGAAGCAGAAAGAAAACGCAAGAAAAATATTGACGAGAAGTTTGAAGCTGAAAAAGAAAGAATGGAAAAGGAACTGACCATGGCCAATGTGCAGAATGCATTAAATATCAGAGCAGAGGCTGATGAGGATTCCGAGAAGGTAGGACTGCTTTATAAGGACTGCGGCGGTACTATCTTAGAAAGAAAAGACGGCTGGACGAAATTAAGAAGCGGCAGCGTGATTGGCTGGGCTAAGGATGAGTATCTTTTATTTGGCGAGGATGCCAAGGATATGGCTGAGGACGTTGCAAACTGGATCGTAACGCTGGATGCGGAGACGGTACGGGTGAGAATGGAACCCAGTGAGGACGCTGAACTGTATGGTCTTATGGCTTATGAGGATTCCGTGCAATTTATTGATACAGTGGAAGACGGCTGGATCAGTGTTGATTATGATGGCGAGGTGGGATACATTAAATCAGAGTACGTTAATGTGAAATTCCACATTGATGAGGCGGAAAGTATGGAAATCATCAGAGCCAGGGAGAAAGAGGCTGAGGAGCGTAAGCGTAAGGAGAACCGCGGTGCCGTAGCGGCAGATGCGGACGAAACGAGGCTTCTTGGGGCGCTGATCTACTGTGAAGCGGGCAATCAGTCTTATGAAGGTATGGTGGGCGTGGGCGCAGTGGTTATGAACCGGGTGAAAAGCGGCGCATACCCCAATACGATCCATTCCGTAATCTATGCATCAGGTCAGTTTACACCTGCTATGACAGGAAAGGTGGCTAAAGTGTATGAGGGACAGGTGCCGGATGTGTGTATGCAGGCTGCCCAGGCGGCGATCAACGGGGAAACCACTGTGGGAGATGCCACGCATTTCAGACGTGCGGGCAAGAGAGAAGGATATGTTTTAGGTGCTCATGTGTTCTGGTAACTAGCCGCAAAAGACAAGTAAAAATAAAGGTTATGGTGAAATTTGGAACAGGCAGCCGTAAAATACGGCTGCCGTTTTGTGTTGCTTACTTTCTTATTATGTAGTAAAATAGTTTTTAGACACAACAAAGTGTAACGGAATTGCTATTTATATTTAGAAATAGTGAAAAATCCAGATTGTGTTTATAATATAGATTGATAAGGAGGGGATTTATGAATTTCGTAACAGTTTGGCTGATTGTTTTTGTAGCCTGTATTGTGATTGAAATTATTACAATGGGCCTTACTACCATCTGGTTTGCAGGAGGTGCGTTAATTGCAGCAGTCAGCGCGGGTTTAGGCGCGCCCCTTTGGTTGCAGATTGCCCTGCTGGTAGCCGTATCACTGGTTCTTTTATATTTTACGCGGCCTATTGCAGTAAAATATTTTAACAAAGACAGGGTAAAAACCAATGTGGAGAGCCTTGTTGGAAAACAGGCGATTGTGATCAGTGAGATTGACAATTTACAGGGAATAGGACAGGTAACGGTAGGCGGCAGGGAATGGAGCGCCAGGACTACGGTGGACGGAATTAAGCTTCCGGTAGGAAGTGTGGTTATGATACGGGCTATCAGCGGCGTAAAGCTTATGGTAGAGGAAAAGCCTGTGTGAGGCAGCCGGTTACAGAAAAATACCATTATAAATGGCGTTCCGGGCCATGGATAAATAATGGCGGCTTTAGGGAATTAACCCGGAAAGAGGAGGAAAATATGGGATATGTAGTTCTTGTTTTGTTTATCATTTTGCTTTTGCTGCTGGCATCCTGCGTAAAGATTGTACCGCAGGCGAATGCGTATGTAGTGGAGAGGCTGGGAGCTTACCAGGGAACATGGTCGGTAGGACTTCATTTTAAGCTGCCTATTATTGACAAGGTGGCAAAGAAGATTAATTTAAAGGAGCAGGTAGTAGACTTTGCGCCCCAGCCGGTTATCACAAAGGATAATGTTACCATGCGGATTGATACGGTTGTGTTTTTCCAGATTACAGATCCTAAGATGTTTGCTTATGGGGTGGAAAACCCCATTATGGCAATTGAAAATCTGACAGCTACCACACTTCGTAATATCATCGGTGATTTGGAACTGGATCAGACCCTTACTTCCAGAGAAACAATTAATACTAAAATGAGGGCTTCTCTGGACGAAGCCACAGACCCCTGGGGCATTAAGGTAAACAGGGTAGAGCTTAAGAATATTATACCACCTGCTGAAATTCAAAATGCCATGGAGAGGCAGATGAAGGCAGAGCGTGAGAGAAGAGAAGCAGTTACCCGTGCAGAAGGTGAGAAGAAGGCAAGCGTAACAGTTGCAGAAGGTAAAAAGGCAGCGGCAATTTTAGAGGCGGAGGCTGAAAAACAGTCTGCAATTCTGCGCGCAGAGGCCCAGAAAGAAAAGATGATCCGCGAGGCGGAAGGTGAAGCAGAAGCTATTTTAAAGGTACAGCAGGCTACGGCAGATGGTATCAGAATGATCAGGGAAGCTGGAGCGGATGAATCCGTGCTGCGCATCAAGAGCCTGGAGGCTTTTGAGAAGGCAGCGGACGGCAGGGCTACCAAAATTATTATACCTTCTGAAATTCAGGGAATTGCCGGACTGGCGGCATCTGTAAAGGAACTGGTAAGCGATAAATAGGAATTAGAAGGCGGTAAACAATAAGGCATTGGCCCATGGAAAATTTGCAGGGCATATTTGAGCAAAAATCTCAAGTATGCCCTGATTGCCATTAGTGCGTGTTTGAAAATTGCTTTCCTTAAGATGCATGTCACAGTTTGCGGGAACGAATTTTCAGATATGCTCAAGTACGGAGTACTAATGCGGCGCAGGTAAATTTTGCAGCAAATGATATAAGAAATGTAAATTATGGAAAGGCATGGTTGGAAAATATGAACTTAAAAGGAAGAAGTTTTTTAAAACTTCTGGATTTTACTCCGGAAGAAATTCTTTATCTGGTGGATTTGGCAGCAGAATTGAAAGAAAAAAAGAAAAAAGGGATCCTCACAAAGGACTTGCATGAGGGTAAAAATGTAGCGCTTATTTTTGAAAAGACCAGCACACGTACCCGCTGCTCTTTTGAAGTGGCAGCCCATGATCTCGGCATGGGAACTACTTATCTGGCCCCTTCAGGCTCTCAAATCGGGAAAAAGGAAAGTATTGCGGATACGGCAAGAGTGTTGGGAAGCATGTATGAGGGAATTGAATATCGTGGCTTTGAACAGGAAATTGTGGAAGAACTGGCAAAATATGCGGGTGTTCCTGTATGGAACGGGCTTACCAACGAGTTTCATCCTACGCAAATGCTGGCGGATGTGCTTACCATAAAGGAAAAGATTGGGCGTATTAAGGGCGTGAAACTTACCTATATGGGGGATGCACGCTATAATATGGGGAATTCTCTTATGGTGGTTTGTGCAAAGCTGGGCATGCATTTTACGGCCTGTACCACAAAGAAGTATTTCCCAGATGAGGAGCTTGTCAGCAAGTGTCGGCTGATGGCGGAAAAATCAGGCGGCTCCATTACGCTTACGGAGGATGTGACGGCGGGGACGAAGGAGGCAGATGTGATTTACACGGATGTGTGGGTGTCCATGGGTGAACCGGAAAGCGTGTGGGAGGAGAGAATCCGTGAGCTGTCTCCCTATCAGGTAAACAGCAAAGTAATGAAAAATGCCGGAGAGAATGCGATTTTTATGCACTGCCTGCCTGCCTTCCATGATCTTAAGACCAAAATTGGCAGGGAAATGGCAGAAAAATTTCATGTAAAAGAGATGGAGGTTACGGACGAAGTGTTTGAGTCCCCAGCTTCCGTGGTATTTGAGGAAGCTGAGAACAGAATGCACACTATCAAGGCCGTGATGGCGGCAACACTTTAGAAGGCCGGGCTTTGGAGGCACAGACAATGGAGCAGAATATAAAAAAAGAAGAAAAAAAAGAAGAGAAAGTGGTGCTTTGCGGCGCAAATGCATATGAAAAAAAATATTATTTTAACAAACAGTTTGCAGGAATGCCAAAGTCCATTCAGGATGAACTACATATCATCTGCGTGCTTTTTACAGAGGAGATAGGCGGGATTTTTACTATTGAGTTTGAGGAGGACAGCAATGTGGCCATGCGTACAGAATATGCGCCGGATGATTTTCTCTATGATGAGATTGGAAGCGGACTTTTGGTAAACGAGATTCGCCGCAAAAGACAGGAGATGTTTGAATCCCTGCGCTTATATTATAAGGTGTTCATCCTCCACGAGGATGTGGGAGAACTGCTTTGGGAGGATGAATAGATTTCAGGGAGCAAAAGGATGACAAAACATATGGCAGATACAATAAAAAAACTACAGATTGGAAATGTAGTTTTAGATAATCCGCTTATACTGGCTCCTATGGCAGGCGTGACAGACCTGCCATTTCGTTTGCTGTGCAGGGAACAGGGGGCCGGGCTTGTATGTATGGAGATGATAAGCGCCAAGGCTATTTTTTTCCACAATAAAAATACGGATAAGTTAATGGAAATTGACCCGGGGGAGCAGCCGGCAGTACTGCAGCTTTTTGGATCCGACCCGGAAATTATCAGTGAAATGGCAAGTCGGATTGAGGAGAAGCCCTTTGCCATACTGGACATCAATATGGGCTGTCCGGTGCCTAAGGTGGTTAACAACGGGGAAGGCTCCGCTCTTATGAAAAATCCTAAGCTGGTGGAACAAATTATAACAAAAACAGTTAAGGCAGTCCGTAAGCCGGTAACCATCAAAATCCGCAAAGGGTTTTGCGACAATATGGTAAATGCTGTTGAAATTGCAAAAATTGCGGAGGGGTGCGGGGCATCTGCCGTTGCAGTTCATGGCAGAACAAGGGAACAGTACTATTCGGGAAGGGCGGACTGGGATATCATTGCGAAGGTGAAGGATGCGGTTTCCATTCCGGTAATTGGAAACGGGGATGTGACAGATGGCCTGTCAGCGAAGGCTATGCTTGAGCAAACCGGCTGTGACGGTCTTATGGTAGGGAGAGCGGCCAGGGGAAATCCATGGATCTTTAAGGAAATTCTGTATTATCTCGAAACCGGCAGGGGGGACTTTAAGGTGCCGGCAAAGGAAGTGCGGGAGACTATTATGCGGCATGCGAAAATGGCGCTTGCCATAAAGGGAGAATATACGGCGGTCCGGGAGATGAGAAAGCATATTGGATGGTATACGGCAGGTTATCCAAATTCAGCAGTGCTAAGAAGGGACATCAATGGCATGGAGACCTTTGCAGAACTTGAGAGAGCGGTAAATAATATTTTATGGGAATAGGAAAGAGGATGGCTACATATGCTTTCCTATGGAAACAGATTATAAGAAATTATTTTATGTAGGAATTGAATATGGCGGTTTCCCCTCGAAAGGGAAAAAGCTTAAAAAGAAGGGACTGCCTGTAAAAAGGCTGAAGCGGGAGCTGCCTTATCTTCTGGGAGAAGGGCGCATAGTGGTAAAAAAGCTGCAGGTTTACTATGCACTGCTTCCCGAATACAGTGGAAAAACATTGGTTGCGGGTAAGCCTAAAGGCTGGAAATCCCATGTGGCCGGACAGCTTTTGGAAGAAGCAAAGATACGGGCTGAAAGGTCATTTGACTGCCGGGAACAGCTCATGGGGCAGGGATTAAATGGCAATATTTTACAGGTACCCCGGGAGCTTATGGCAGTGCGCCTTTATTGTGAGAGACCTTTTGACAGGATATGTATTTCTCTGCCGGATGAAGGCGGGGAACAGGAGACGGAACAGTTAAGGGAGCTGCTTTGCCCCTATCTGCCCAGAATAAGGCAGGTGGCCTTCAGGGGAAATGTGAGCGGTCTATCCGACTGGCTGGAAGAGTATCTTTATAATGAATTTGGGATTGTAATGACAAAATTCTGCGGAGCGATTGGAGACATGCCGTGGCTGGATTTGCAGGAGGATGGGGATGAGGGAAAAGAGCAGCAGCCTTCCGAAAAAGGGAAAGGGGAAGGCAGGCACATAACTCCGGCACTGGCGCTTAAATTTCTTGACACTGCGGTAAAAAATGGTTATAATACGGACGTTAATTCATAGGTGGAGGATTAAACAGGAAAACAGCGGTTTTTAACCGATAGTAATATTTAGAAACATAAAATATGGAAGGACGAGATTGGAAATGGAAGAAAAAAAGAACATACTTACTTATGAAGGACTGAGGAAATATGAAGATGAGCTTCATGATTTGAAAGTGGTTAAACGTAAGGAAGTAGCGCAGAAAATTAAGGAAGCCAGGGAGCAGGGAGACTTATCCGAGAATGCGGAGTATGATGCAGCCAAGGACGAGCAGCGTGACATTGAGGCCAGAATTGAAGAGCTGGAAAAAATTCTGAAAAATGCAGAGGTAGTAGTAGAGGACGAAGTTGACCTTGACAAGATCAATATTGGCTGCCTTGTAAGAATACGTGATCTTGAATTTGAGGAGGAATTAGAGTACAAAATTGTGGGTTCTACGGAGGCAAACAGCTTAAAAGGAAAAATTTCCAATGAGTCGCCCGTGGGGAAAGCATTAATTGGCAGCAAAACAGGTGACATTGTAGAAGTGGAAACGCCTGCAGGAACATTTAAATATGAGGTTCTTGAGATTCAAAGAGCCAATAACTAATGGACAAGGAAGCCTTTATAAGGAGGGTTTAAAGTGGCAGAACAGCAAAATAACCAGCCCCAGACAAATAAGCGGCAGCAGGAGCAGGATATAGGACAGCTTTTGAAGGTGAGGAGAGAAAAGCTTGCAGCATTGCAGGAGGCAGGCAAAGATCCTTTTCAAATCACGAAATATGATGTGACACATCATTGCAGGGAAATAAAAAACAATTTTGATGATATGGAAGGTAAAACTGTGTCGGTGGCCGGCCGGATTATGGCAAAGCGCGTCATGGGAAAGGTATCTTTTGGAAATATTCTGGATGTATCCGGCGATATCCAGTTTTATGCAGCCCGTGATAATATTGGCGAAGAAAATTACGCCGGATTTAAGAAGTTTGACAGAGGCGATATTGTGGGAATGAAAGGCGAGGTTTTCCGCACGGAGAAAGGTGAGAAATCCATTCGCATTTCCGAGATCACCCTGCTTTCCAAGAGCCTACAGATTTTGCCGGAAAAATACCATGGATTGGTGAATACGGATATCCGTTACCGCCAAAGATATACCGATTTGATTGTAAATGACGAGGTAAGGGAAACTTTTGTTAAGCGGTCTAAAATCATTTCTACCATCAGAAGATATTTAGATGATCAGGGGTTCATGGAAGTGGAAACACCTATGCTGGTATCCAATGCAGGCGGCGCTGCGGCAAGGCCCTTTGAAACGCATTTCAATGCTCTTGACGAGGATGTGAAGCTGCGTATTTCCCTGGAATTATATTTAAAGCGTCTGATAGTAGGCGGCCTTGAGCGGGTCTATGAGATTGGGCGTGTGTTCCGGAACGAAGGACTGGATACAAGGCATAATCCTGAATTTACGCTGATGGAGCTGTATCAGGCTTACACGGACTATAATGGGATGATGGATCTAACGGAAAATATGTTCCGCTATGTGGCCAGGGAAGTGTGCGGGACAACCACAGTTCCGTATGGGGAGCACATGATAGATTTAGGAAGACCCTTTGAGCGGCTGACCATGATCGAGGCTGTAAAGAAGTATACGGGCATTGATTTTGACAAGATTCCCAATACGGACGCCGCCAAAAAGCTTGCGGATGAAAAAGAAATTCATTATGAGGACAGGCATACGAAGGGCGATATTTTAAACTTATTCTTTGAGGAATTTGTGGAGGAAAATTTGATTCAACCTACTTTTGTCATGGACCATCCGGTGGAGATTTCCCCGCTTACCAAGCGCAAGCCGGACAAGCCTGATTACGTGGAGCGCTTTGAACTGTTTATTACAGGGCGGGAGATGTGTAACGCTTACTCGGAATTAAATGATCCGATTGACCAGCGGGAACGTTTTAAGGCCCAGGAAGCCGCATTGGCAGCCGGAGATGAAGAAGCGAATACCACGGATGAAGATTTCCTTAATGCGCTGGAAATCGGTATGCCGCCTACAGGCGGGATTGGATACGGGATTGACAGGTTAGTGATGCTACTGACAAATTCGCCGGCGATTAGGGATGTTTTGTTGTTCCCCACGATGAAAAGCATCCCTAATAGGGACTAATCCGACAGATAGGTAATGAACGCCGACCTCCACAAGGGTTTAAGCATAGGACTCAAATGTGTTACAATCCTGATGGCGGACGTTGGATTCCAATGATTTAGCATGTAATAATCCGAGATTTCTCCATGGATAAGCACGGATTACAAAAGCAAAGTGAATAGATATTTCTTGAGGAACAGCTTTGAGAAACGTGCATATAAAGGCACTTCGTTATTGGTAGAAATACCAGTGATGAAGTGCCTTTTTGCGTCCTAGAAAACCCGTGCAAATCTAAGAAAATCAAAGGAGACAAACATGGCAGTAAAGAATGAAGGTCTTCCGGATCTTGAAGGATACCTGGAAGAAAGAGGTCGCCACTTAGTGACATACACTGAAGGCGCAACAATGTACCACATCCCTTATTATTCTTTTGTCCGTCTGGCAAAGGAAGCAGGGGCGAATCTTCCGCTTCGAAGAACCATCATAATTGATGTAGACATTATTGAAGAGTATTTGAAAGAAAATCCAGATGTAGCTGACAGAGTCAATCTGGTGAGGAGGTAACGATGGCGAAGAAGAGAAAAGAATTATCAGTTGAAGAACTTGAGAATCTTACAAGAGGACATGGTAAGAAATATGTCAGCCTGGATGAGGGAGCAGCTCTCTATTTAATCGGGAAGAACACTTTCAGACAGATGGCGAAGGATGCCAAGGCTATATACAAAATTAATCGCAGAGTGCTTGTGAATGTTCAGAAGTTTGATGAATTTATGGAAGCTTTTCAGGAAGAGTTTGATTAAGTGGAGGTACAGAAAAATGGGAAAAGTAATAGCCATTACCAATCAAAAAGTTGGCGTTGGAAAAACAACAGTAGCAGTCTGCAAATAAAAAGTCAAGTCCAAAATGATAAACTTTAAAGATTTCTAATGGGATAATAATATATATCCCAAAAAGACCACCGCAGGACGCTGGTCTGGTAAGAGGGATATACCATTTTTTTAGGCGTTGTCAGCTTCTGT
>RAYQ01000044.1 GCA_003612395.1 Parablautia intestinalis | reverse complement strand
CCGAAAAAAAGAATAGGATACCCTATTCTTTTTTCGAATGGTATTTAACATTTTTGTAACTTTGTAAGTTTATCCTGAGCTGCGTGCCTACTATCGCGTTGACTAAAGGCAGCTCGCCGGACATGCCGGCCATTGCTTATTTTTCGCTTTAACCTGATTCCGGAACGAGCCCGCAGGCGTGATTGCACAACAAATAAGCAGATTGTTATCTGCTTCATAATGAGAGATTACTATGTGAAGAATTAGTAATTAAATTCAGCTGAATCAATTACTTCCCATGTTTTATCAGATAGCTTAAATGCCAGCTCATCAAGTTTATCTACAGGTGTACAGAGAATACCTGTAATCAGTTCTTCATAAAACCTGGCGATAACCGGCATTGGATCTCCATCTTCAAACTTAAGAAGTGCTTTGCCGAGTGCTGCTATTATAAAGGGAGGATAACCAATAACTTTGCAAATTTCCTTCAGATCCTTTGATTTCGTTGCTTTCGTTACGGTATCATGTGCAACAAGTCTTGCATTTTCCCATCCTCGAAGGAGGTTATCATCCATGGTTTTTATTAATATGCTGTGTTTAAGGCCGGCTAAATAGGTTGTCCTAAAGGTTATAGCGTCCGGATAACAGATACAGGGTATACGTTTGCAGATGCCATTCTCTGGCGCTTTCGCAAATTGTTTGCGCCAGTCATCAAACAACTTATGTAAGTCTGTATACTGCCATGATTGAATCGGACAACAAGTGTAACCGGGGGTGCTGTCATATTCAGATGCTTTTTCAGGCAGCATGGCCACCTGCTTGACTATAAAATTTTGCTTCTGGTAAATTATTTTACCATGCGGCCGCCAATTATTAGGTTCTGCGCTCATTATGAGTCCTCCACTGATAAAAAGGTATAATTTATTTTTATATCGGAGCAAAGCCTAAAAAATTTAGTGCAGATTTTCATATTTGCAGCAAATGAAGGTTTTATAGGGAAATGTGAAATGCCGTACCAGTTATGATATTCAGCCGCAGAAAGATGTTTTCCGATAGCTAAAGGACGTAAGGCTGGCTCTATCGGATATAGGGAGCAGTGCTGACTGTTAAAGAGAGCGATAGTATGTTGATGAAGGGAATGTACATAGTAAAAAAACAGCGGAGTTCCTGAATTGTAAACCGAGATTTTCGCCTAAGGGGAAACAGCGGAAAGCTGGTAAAATTTATTACAAGGACAGCACTTTTTGTTACGATAAATTTTTTATTTTTTGTCAGAGTATCTTGCAATCCCCCAAGGCAGATGTTATATTATTAGTAATTATATAAATTTTTATGACGATATATTATATATATCAGGTGTAAGGACATGGAAGTCCATATTTTTATTCAAAGGAGTGATGACAATGGGTATTAAAATTAATGTAAGTAACAATCGGGATTATTCTCAGTTGTTCCAAAGTATTTCATCTAATGGCAGCGGGCTGGGGAATTTGAATTTCCTCTCAGACTACGCCAGCATTAAAAATGGCAGCTATGCCAAGCTTATGAAGAGCTACTATGGCACAAAGCAGAGTTCGGCGGCAGAGTCGGGCAAGAAAAGCAGTTCAGGAAATGTACTTGAGAAAATTTTGGAGGAGAAGAAGAATCCAAAGGTTTCCAAAGATGTGCAGGAGGCAAATGCTAATTTGACAACGGGGCTTTCGAATCTGAAAACCTCTGTTTCAGCATTGCAGAATGGCAAAACGTATACGGATACGGAAAATGGTCAGAGTGCGGAAGACAAGGTGGTTTCCGCTATGAAGAATTTTGTATCAAATTACAATGATGTAGTGAAAGCGGCAAAAGGCTCCACGCTGTCCAATAAAACAGCATATGTGGCAAATATGATGAGCACCACGGCAGCCAATGCTGACAAACTTTCGGAAATTGGTATTAACATCAATTCAAATGGGACACTGGAACTTAATGAGGCTAAGCTGAAGGCAGCAGGCACTTCTAAGGTACAGGATTTATTTTCGGCTGACAATATCATGAGCTATGGCTCTACGATCGCATCACGTCTGCGCTTTGCAGGGGCAGCGGCCAACACAAATACGACTGACAGCACGGATAAAAACAATACGGCAGGCTCTAGCGCAAGTTCTCTTAAAGAAGACAGTAAAAAGCTTGCAGGCGATGAATTATATGCCAAGATAAAGGATAAGGATGGTAAGGAAACAGATAAATATGATGTTGATAAAATTTTTGCCACAGCAAAGAGCTTTGTGAGCAATTACAACAAAATGTTTGATGCTGCCGAATCCAGTTTCAATTCCGGTGCGTTAGCAAACCTGTCTTACATCAGAGAGAAGACAGCACGCAATGAGAATGCACTTAAACAGTTTGGAATCAGTGTGGACCAGAAGGGAAGAATGAAGATTGACGAGGATGTATTTAAGAAATCGGATATGTCTAAGGTACAGGAATTCTTCAAGGACTACGGCTCTTCCATCGCTACCAACGCATCGCTTGTAGATTACTACACGACCACCCGTGCGAATGCTGCTAACGGCTATACGCCCGACGGAAGTTATAACGTACAGGGGAATTTGCGTTATACTGACATTATGTAGAGGCCTGCAATTTACTAATGCTGAGCAAGCAAACTGTGAATCGTATGGATAAGAGAAGGCAAAGATTTTTTAGCAATCTTTTAAAAAATTAAAAAAGAGAAAGTATTGTGAGATATCATATAAGTGCAGCGGAATAGAAGGGATTCCGCTGCACTTATATGTTAGGAGTTATTTTAACTTCTTCTCAAACCGTAATTATTATGAGAGCAAATTGCCACAGGCAAAAACCGCTAAAGGCAGTAAATCGCCACAGGCAGAAAATTACGAAAGACATAGAAGTTCATTCACACTGTCGGGCGGCAGATTAAATAGCACCTGCCGTTCCTGGTCTTGTAGGAACAGGTAATGAACACGAAAATTTCATCGGACGAAATATGCATATCCGTCTTTTCCAGAAGAAAAGCCGCCAGCTTTTCCCGGGTATCAAGGTTTAGGTGATAGGTATTATCCTCCTTACCGGTATAGCAGTACAAGGGTTCCAGCCGGATTTCCCGTTTATCGGTCCAAATGGTAATTTTCTGATGTTCCGCCCGGTATTCCTCATCAATATATTTGGATATATCCTTAAACATGGTTCCGTTTTTCATATGGTGGCCATAAATAATATGCATCCCTTCCGCATTGATGTCATGCATGGAATCCATATAGATAGATCCGGGCTTGCTCTTGTTTCCGTCTATATCGCGGTGCAGGAACCACTCATTATCCTCCTTATTTTGGACAATGGGGTAATCGATGTTGGTGTCCTCAATTTTCAGCCACCCGATGACGGAGGAATTTGCTGCCATCAAATCCTGCAAACCCTGCGGCGGCTGGTAAATATCTTTTTCGTAAACCGGCCTTGCCGTGGAAATCGCTACCTGATCACGTATTTTCTGAAATTGATTTTCTGCCGCGGTATCAATTTTGTAGTTATAAAAAGCTGCCGTTCCGCTTACAATACTAATCGCAAGCAGGATAAAGGCTAATGTGAGTCTTGTCTTCCGGTTCATGCAATTTCTCCATAGTCAATTATTTCCGCTTCAACTAAGCAGCAGGTAATTGACCGTATCTATCAACAGTTTTTTTGTGAAAAATCCGCCACTTATCAGAAAACTGATATTTTTAATATTTTCAACCAGCGTCTGGTATTCATCTTCCGTAATATTCTTAACAATGTCAGCTGCCTCCTGGGCGGAATTGACGGAAAATCCTAATCCATAATCTATTATGGCCTGCTCGCGCGCAAGACCCTTTTGCACAATCACGGGAATTCCCGCCGCCAGGTAAGTGGACAGCTTATGAGGCTGATGATATTTGTAATAACTTGCTGGCGCGGTCTGCTCCCAGATCAGGCCAAATCCGCCGCTGGAATACTCCAGCAATAATTCCGTTGTGTTTTTCCAACCACCGTAATGAATATTCTGCCCCTCTACCTTATAATCTTCATATGTATATAAATGTAAGGGGACATCATAATGCCAGGATGACACAAAACCAAATCTTTTCGGATTGCCGGAAAAGAATATCCGTCTTTGGAATTCGGGGGTTTTCAGTTCTTCTTCAAACGGCAAATCCCACATGGATTGAATCAGTACTTTTTCAACGGTCAGTCCCTTTTGACACAAAAAATTTAACATAGGCTCCGAGGGGACGATCACAAGATCCGCCATATTGTAAACTTCTATAATTTCCAAAAGACGCTCCTGTGGAGCCCCTTCAAACATCATTGTAATCACATCATGTATAAAAACTGCAATTTTGATATCCTTATGAAGGCGGAGCACATCCAGTAATGCTTTATCATATGCCGTTAAATTCCACGAGGGAAGTTGAACAATCACGAGATCTCCGTCCCCCACGGCGGAAGTAATCCCATCCAGACGTTTTCGCAGCTCGCCTTGGGTATCGCATTCCACCGGGTAGTGATAAAGACCCATCTCTATAAAGCCAAGCTCCCTGGCTATTTTCACAACATTCTGCTGTGCAATAATCTGTGTCCCCCTGGGGTTCATTCCATACAAATTTGTAATATGCATTGCCATAAGCAACCTCCTGAAAATATGCGACTGTTTTTTGCTGGCTGCTCCGGAGCGTGTCTAAAAATTCATTTACGCCGTCTTCAGGTACTAACCCAGCATTAAAAAATTAATGGCATCCACTAAAACCTTTTTTGTGAAGAATCCGCCTCTGATCAGGCGGCTGATATTTTTGATATTATCCGCCATCTGACGGTATTCGGATTCCGTAGTATTTTTTACCCTGTCTGCCACTTCCTCAAGGGAGGAGGCAACAAATCCTATCTCATAGTCCAGCACGGTCTGTTCGTGGATAAGTCCTTTCTTTATAATGACAGGGATTCCCACTGCCAGATAAACGGACAGTTCATATGGCTGACTGCATTTATCGTAGTCGGGATGATTGCCCTGCTCCCAGACCAGCCCAAATCCGCCCCGGGTATATTCCGTCAATAATTCCGTTGTATTTTTCCGGCCCTCGTAAAGAATGTTCTGCCCGTTAAATTCAAAGTCATCATCCGTAAACAGTCGAAGAGGGATATCGTAATTCCAGGAAGACAGGAAAGGAAACTGCTCCGGTGAACCGGAAAATAGTATCTGCCGCTGAAAAAACGGATCCCGCAGCTCCCCGGAGAATGGGAAATCCCACATGGGCTGGATGAGCGTCTTTTTTACCGCCAGTCCCCTTTTACGCAGGAAATCAAGCATAGGCTCCGTGGGTACAATCACCAGATCCGCCCGGTTATATATTTTAATGATTTGCTGGAATTCTTCCTCAGTGGCCCCGAACATCATTGGCGGCATATCATGGATGAAGATAACCAGCCGGATATTTCGGTGGCGGCGGATTTCGTCTACCAGCTCCCTGTCATAAGCGGCGGCATTCCAGGAGGGCGACTGGAAGAAAACAATGTCATTGTCCTTAATTACGGACGTGGTCATATGAAGCTGCCTTTTTAGTTCGTCCTCCGTACCGGTTTCGATGGGATAAGGATAACGCTGCAGAGGCAGTTCTACGAATCCAAGCTCCCTGGCAAGCTTCACAACATTCTGTTGGGCGGTGGCATGTGAAGGTTTGCCGTCCGCTCCGAATAAGTTTGTAATATGTATTGTGATGGGAGGGTTTTCCTTAACGGGCTTTCTCCTTCTCTCCAGAAACTGCAGATAGCTGTCCTTTGTCTCTGCCAGGGCCTCGTCCCGCTGCCGTCTTAGCCATTGCTCCAATTTCTCATCATCGGCTATGAGCATTCGGATATCCGAGATCATCCTGTTTACATCGTCTAAAGAATAGCAATGCTCTGCCGCCACATAATCGCCGTTGTGCAGGGTCTCGTTAAATGCAAAAATCACATGATTGTGCAAAAATGCTCGATACACGGCGGATACAATCTCATTTTCCCTGTTAATATCCAAATAGAAATCGCACCTGCGAAACAGCTCGGACAAGACATTTCTGTTTACCCCGGGATAAAGGCTCACATTCTCACAGGAATCCATACTCATAAGCTTCGCTGACATTTCCGTAAGGGCTGCAATATGAAAATGCATTTCCGGAATGGCATTCACGATCCTCCGACAATGCTCAATCTGATCAGAATTTGTACAGATCAGAGCTTCCGGCTTATGACAATTTTCCTTTTCAAAAGGATAGATGAAACCGAGCTTTTGAACGTTTTTAGGTAATACTTCCTGACGAAGCAGCGCATTGCAGGCACATTTACGCTGAACCATGATCCTGGATGTGCGGGTTGCCTCCCCTTTCAGGATGATCTGCATATTTCCCGGAATATCCCCGTTTATGGGCTCCTGCCAGAACAGTATATCTCTCTTGTGTACGGAGTGAATACTCTGGGATACAAAGAAAGGGGTGGAAAGAGAGTTATAAAAAAGCCGGTTTTTATCAAATCCTGCCCGCTTCAGAGCATAAAGAACGAACTCTGTCTTTCCACGGAACATCCTCACCTGGCTGCCATCATTTAAAATGATATTGCCGGTAACATAGTTTTCTACAATGATCTCCTGTCCCTGGGCGGAAAACCAGGACTTATTTACCTTCTGTCCTCTCGCGTTAAATATGGTTCTCGCAAATAACGCTCCATAACGGTTATAGTGATCGCTGGAACGGGGAACTTTATTTTCGTCATACCAGTCCACTATTTTTACCAGGCGCTTATGAAAGGGCTCTGCATAAAAAATACGCCCTCTCTCCCGGTTTAAATCTTTTATCTTTCCCACATTGTTGTTGCCGCTGATCTCCCAATAATCCGGCACCGGGATCTGGTTAAAATATCTGGGTTTACCGGGAACGCCCTTCTCCCCCTTAAAGTTCCCAATAAAAAATCCATACACGGACAATACATCCTCCGGCAAAAACCCATCGTCTTCAACCACTACCGTGGGGCAGCAAAATCCGGCTTTGTGAAAAGAATAGCGCAGATTATGACTATAAGAAGAATAATTATCCAATAGCAATACTATATCGTCCGATTTAATAAATTGATCCATCCCTTTTCCACCTCTACTGTAAGATATGTGCGCGCCTTCTGATAAGAATACTGACAAAATTTTTTCAAATTCGCCTTTGTAAACAAATGAATGATACTTTCCGCCAGTTTTTGAACCCTTTCTTTCTTGTCCATCATATCGGATACGGGAATCTTATAGCCGTTCTTCCCGTGGTCGATAAAAGTCTGATTGCCGTAGGGTACGTCAAACCCGATGATGGGAAGCCCGGAACCCACCGCCTCCATTAAAGTAAGCCCGAACCCCTCGCTGAGCGAAGCGGAGACATAGGCTTCATAATCTTTATACACTTCATCCATCTTTTGCTGTCCCTTAAGATGAATAAACTCATCGCATTTCCTTTCTGCTATCAGCGCCTGCAAGCGGACCTCCTCGCCGCCTTTTCCGTAGATATCCAGCGTGAGATCTCCTATAATCTTTCTGGCTTCCACAACCGCCTCAATCAGCCAGTCTATATGCTTTTCTCCTGCGAGTCTTGAAGCCGTGATCAGGGAATGCCTCACCCGTTCTTTCTTTGGGTGCTTTAGTTCATCAAGGCTGCCCACCGGGATGGTCACGATATCCGGCAGAGCATTTGCATATTTTTGAAATTGTTCCTTCAAAAGCCTGTTCTGGGCATCCGTAGACACAAGATAGAAGCTCACATGTTTATGCTGGGAAAAAGCGTATTCGTAAAAATTATTCCAGAGGATATTTTCATCATCTGTATTATTTACACTGAAATGATCCGCATGGACTGCGATACCAATCCGCGCTGATCCGGCGTTCTGCATGACAACCTGGGCGAAATTCATTGTTCTGTCAAAGATGAGGGTATCCCGCTTGGTCAGTTGTAAACAGGATATGAGATAACCTACCAGCTCCTTTTTAGAGCAAAAAAATCTGTCGGGAAACTGGTACATCACGGAATCATTGTCCGTAATCTCATCATAAGCCACCGATCCGTCTTCATTATAAAACCGGCGCTGGTATAAGTGTGCCTGATTATCTAATGGGGCATAGTATTCCGAGTATATTCTGCAGTAAGTAAAATAATCCTTTCTAACAAGATACCCGTTGGAAACCATCTCAACACGGTGAACGCGGTCACTTTGATCATCGATCATATAGGCCATATAATAGGTATTGGTACCTGAAAAGTCATATTTAACCCGGATGCCTTCTCTGGAGAAGGAGAATTCCCTGTCTGCAAAAGTGGCCTCCAGCCGGTCTAAGGTAAAAGTTACCGGTGCAATTTTACAATCTGTGAAAAAGGTATATAACCAGATGATTTCCGAATCCAGAAAACCAATGTTCGCAGTCATATGTTCAATATTATCCTGCGGAAACATATCGGTAAAAATAAACTTTGCTTCCTGGCCTATCCTGCGCAGAACGCCGGCACGGTAGGCCTGCGCATATTCCACGCCGCTGCTGGCCCAGCCAATCCCGAGATTAAAATTGTAAATCATATACCTTCCTCCTTATGGAAATATAATATGAAGCTGTTTCTTCTCGTCTATATACACATTGCTGAGCAGAATATTTCTCATTATATTCTCCCAAATCACAATTTTCATCTTTTCAAAGGCTTCCAGGGCGTCCTTCTGAAATTCAAATACCAGATTTCTCTGGGCCATGGCCCTTCCCGAGATGGCTGCCTGCATTTGCTGTAAATAATCCATCTGCTCCACCCACGCCTCATCAATGGCGGTGAGCGCCGCCACCCGCATAAAACGCCGCATCTGTGTTGTGCTGCCGATTCTCTGTTCTTGGCACCTGAGCTGGTGTTTTACAAGACGAAGTAAATATTCCCGTACGGCGCCCGCGTTCTCCAGCGCTATATTGTACATATCTCCATCCAGACGATAGGAGATGTGATCGAGAATATAACGCTGAAAAGACATTCTGGTCAGATGACTTTGCTTTTGAATAAACCGTTCGATATTCTTATCCGCAATCTCCAGCAGTATATCTTCATCCATACCGCCCCCGTCTAAGAGTTTCTCTCTGGTGGCATACATCAGATCCCGCTGGAACCTGACGACCTGATCATGGTTAAGGGCCTGCCTGCGGGATATGACAGCGAATTCTTCGCCCGTTTTTTGAGCCGCGTTGATAATCCTTCGTGTGCGCCCTGTGCTGATCCGGCGTTTTCCCTCTATATATTTTTCCAGCTTTGACGGACAGTTTTCCTCCAGCACACCATCCTGCAGGGATACGAAGAACTGGCTGCTTCCGGGATCCCCCTGTCTGCCTGCTCTGCCCCTTGCCTGTCGTTCCTGGCGGATATTACCCATGCGCCCAATTCCGATCACCGCAAGACCGCCCAGCTCTTTGACGCCTTCTCCCAGCCTGATATCTGTCCCCCGGCCCGCCATGCCGGTGGCCACTGTCACCGCATTCATCTGCCCTGCCTCTTTGATGATTTCAGCTTCCCAGAAAGCATTATTGGCGTTGAGCACACTATGAGGGATCCTGGCTTTGACCAGATATGCGGACGCCAGCTCTGTCTGCGGAATGGTGGAGACTACGATGAGTACAGGACGCCCTGTCTTATGGATGGCGGCCGCCTCAGCCATTGCCGCCGAGAGCTGTTCTTTTGCATTTTTGAAATATCTGTCCTTCAAATCCAGCCTTTTTACAGGATGGTTAGGAGCAATTACTACAACCTCTGTGTGATATACATCGAGAAGCTCCCGGGCAGCGTCAGAAATAGTGCCGCTCATGCCGGACATTTTGGGAAACAGGAGAAACAGATTCTGGAAGGTTACGGAGGCCATATACCGGCTCTCAGGCGAAATCCTGACCTTCTCCTTGGCTTCAAGGGCCTGATGCTGGCCGCCGCTGAGCTTAACCCCTGCCATCAGGCGCCCCGACCCCCCGTCCAAAAGCTGCAGTTCCCCATCTTCCGAAACCATATAGGATTTTTTTATCTCATACAGGGTATGAGCCCGGAGCGCAAAGGTTACCCGGCGGTTTATCTCGAAATATTCTTCCTTATAAAAATTATCTATCCGGAAAAAATGCTCCGCGTACTTTACGCCCGCTTCCGTGAGCCAGACGCTTCCCTCATCCTCCTCGTAATCCCGCCCTTTTACCAGCGTGGTGACAAAGAAATCCGCAAGTGCATACAAATTTGACTGCACCCTGGGGGATCCGGAAATCACGAGGGGCGTCTGAGCCGCATCCAACAGAACCGAGTCCGCCTCGTCAATGATCACAAAATAAAATTCTCTTAAAAATTTTTTCGATGCTGTTGTTGCCAGATTGTTGATCAAATAATCAAATCCAAGACCTCCGTGCGTGGTATATACGATATCGGATGCGTAAATTTTTTTCTTTTCTTTATGGGTAAAAGCTTTATTCGCTTTCCGGCTGACGCCTGCGGCTACGGAAAGCCCCATAAAGCGATATACGGGCCCCATCTCCTTTGCATCGCGCAGGGCCAGATAATCATTGGTGGTTAGCAGGAGAGTACTCTTTCCCGACAGGGCGTTGAGATACAATGGCATCGTGGCCATCAGGGTTTTTCCCTCCCCTGTGTTCATCTCGGCAAGCATTCCCTTATGAAGGGCAATCCCTCCCAGGATCTGTACATCATAGGGGAATTTGCCCAGAATCCGGTAATCGGCCTCGCATATGGCCGCATAAGCTTCCGGCAGGATATGATCCAGGCTTTCTCCCTGTTTTAACCTTTCTTTAAAGGATACCGTCAGATGAGATAATTCCTGATCTGTCAAATCAGCCATAAATTTGCGAAAGCTTTTTATCCTGCGAAGTATCCTATGAAGTTGTTTTAACCGTTTCTTCCCTCTCATGAAGCACTTCCTGAATTATAATGGAATGAAAATGAAATTCCCTGGCCCCTCCGCTTAGCAGCTGCATGCGGTAGCTGTATGTCTTAAGAGGGCATTTAAAGTCAGTTACCCTGTCTCTTGCCGTTATATTTCCAACTTCCGTTTCATACCTGTCGTAAAATACCAGCCGCACCTGGCATTCCTCCCCGGCCGCAGTGTCAATATCCACAATCAGCCTGTAATCGCTTTCCCCGTCAATCATAGGCAGCGCCGGTTCAATTCTCTGAGCCTGATAATTTGTCTTGGAATACCACTGCTTGATTACGGTTCCCGGAGGCATCATATGATTGACAAATTCCACATCATCCTTTCTGTGGCATGTAACCTCCGAACCGTACAGATAAGTATCTGCGGCGTATTCGTTCCAGTATATAACCCATGTTTCTCCTGTCATTACCCATCTACCTTTCTATGAAAATCTTCTCTTAAAATCTGTTTTAACTGACTTACAAACCAGTTGACAATTCCATCCGTATTATCGTTATGCCTGCCATGAAATCCTTTCCCATACAGCTGCACTCCATCGGAATGAAGATGTTCCATTAGCTTGCCATAGGCCGTACCGTCATAATCATCCTCAAGCATATAGGCAACGATGATCTTTGTCCTTCCCCAGTCTGTTCTGTCAAATTTATCCCAGAATCGGTGATTTAGTTCCCTTGCGGATTCCTGGTTCGCGTCATTGCATAAATACCCCAGAATATCAAAAGATGTGGCAAAGGAATCAGGGCGGTGAAGCTTTCCGTTAGTTGCCACATCCCCTATGCTTGCCAGAGGCTTTCCCAGGATCATGGCGTGGGGTCTGATATCACACCCATAGTATAGGGCGCCAAAACTGCCCATAGACATTCCGGATAAGATAACCTGATCTGACGAAAATCCAAGTTCGTCCCGGTACTTTGTAATCAAGCGGGGAATCAAATCCTCATATTCCTGAAATCCCATATAGAAAGCGCCGCCTTCCAATCTTGCCTCGGCTACCAGCAAAAAAGGGGTTCCCATATTTCTCATCAGATAATATCCTTCAAATCCCTGCGCTGTTTTATAGCCGGAGAAATATACGGTGAGGGGTGGTTTCATATCTCCCGGGTCAAAATAGCAGAATACCTCTTCACCCTTAGATGTGATATACCGCTCACCGCCCGGTAAAAAAAAGCCATGCCCCCTTCGGGAATAACGGTCATGCAGAGCGACAATCCTGAGCTCCCCTTTGCCCTTAACCAGAAGGGATATAAAAAGGAAGCCGTCCGCCTGTTGATTGTCAAGCTGAACTCCCCTTTTTATTTCATCTTCAGAAAATCTCCATTCCTGCAGGATATCTGAATAACTTCCCATTGCGGTAAGGCTTATCGCAATGGCTATCGACATATTGGGACTTTTACTATATTCCAACCACAAATCAATACATTGTCCTTGAAAAATTGGAATATTCTGCCGTCCAAAAGCAGCCTGATGAAAATCCTTTCCAAAATCTCCTTTGAGACAAACACTGTAATTTCCATTCCATTTCACCATACCGCGGAATCCCTGAGCAACAGTTATGCTGTTTAAAGGTATTTTTTCTCCATACTGTGAAGAAAAATAATTTTTTGCTTCGTGAGAGAGGAAATGCTGAACATTCTCGTGCGTAATCTGCCGGCCTTTTCTGCTATGATATAGCCAGGCGGTCTTTTCCGTCATTTCAACTTTTTCTGTTATAAATAACGTATATGCCCTTGTGGCTTTATATAAATATGTAATCTCCGGATCCGATGGCGTTCTGTCCAGAAAAACCAGATCATAAAGTTTTTTCAGTGGTTTCCTGATAGCATCTGCATAGTGTAGCTCCAATAAATCCGGCAGTGTATAAAGTTCTTTCCAGCTCTTGTTTCCTATCTGCAATACCTGAATTTTATCCAACGAAATCTATGACCTCTTTCCACTTATTGATCAGCACCTCTGAGGAGAACTTTTTGCCCATCTCAAAGGCATGTATCTTCGCATTATTCCAGTTTGACAGACCATCCAGATAATACGCCAGTGCGTCAGGAAGCTGGCATAAGTTTTGCAAAATAAGCCCGTTGCCATGGTCCTCTACAAACTGTGTATTCTCGCACACAATCTGGGGGATTCCGACACTGATGGCCATGATCTGGAGATACAAGGCAGGGGACTTGCGGATATCCACCAGAATCCTCTGTTCACGCATGCATTTGCTGACCGAAAGCTCGTCTACGCACTGTTCGACAATAAAACGCGCCTGGACGGCGCCTTCACGATCGATATCATTTTCAGAAAGCCCTTCTTCTTTTTCCTCTTTTCCCCATTCAGCAATAAAGCCTTTCTCTTTCAGGAATATTCTCACCTGCTCCAGAATTCTGGTCTTTTTATCCCATTCAGCCTGACGGGTAAAGAGATGTACTCTGGCAGTATCATTCCGCTTAAGGTATCCGGCCAGGGTGACTATGAGCAACTTAAAATCTTCTTCCCTGATCCCGTCCACAGGAACCAGAATTTTTTGCAGTTCAAGCTGCTGGCTGATGCCAAAATCAACTCTTGTGTCATAGGGCGAAATATCCGTAATCTTCCAGATAGCATCGCCGGCTTTACTCTGTATTTTTTCAGAATGTTCCTGGGAATCCGTTATAACGCAATCGGCCATGGATGCCATTCTTGCAGCCAGAGGATGGCTCTCAAAGTCATAACGATTGCCAAAAAAGGACAGGATGGTTTTCCTGCCTTTCAGAACCTCCTTTAGCAGGCCTGCATGACGTTCATCCATGGCGATGCAAAACATATCCTGTTCCCTGGTTAGTTCCAAATAAGTCTGAAGCACCTCCCGAATTACCTGCTCCAGGCTGTCATAGCGGAGAGAAGTAAATGTTTTCTTCTCCGCGTAATCCTGATAAAACAGGCGGTATTCAGGATATTTGGGATTTACTTCCACATGACCGTCATTCTGAAAACAGCGAAGTTTCCATATGCCGTTTTCCATCAGGTAATCCTGATAGTAGGGCTGTCCGTCTTTATACAAAAGAGTTCCGGAAACAAAGCCTCGATCATCATAAATATTCCGGCGGCAAATCACGCCGCCTTTATACATATCGATTTCAATGGGATTTCCGTCCTCACCAAATTCGATCTGAGCGTATTTTTCCCCTTTCAGGAAAGCCGTCACAACAAAAGGCGTATATTCAAACTCTGTGTAGGCCGGCCATTTAAGGTTATGAAAAGACAAGGGAACCGCTTTTTTTCTCATTATTTCCTGAATCGCATCAAAGCAGGACCAGTACGGAGCATGAAAGACGCCCTGTCTGTGAAGAAAATGGCGGAAATTAGGCGAATAACCCAATAGTAAAATCTGATAAGGGTACACTTCATTCCGGTGAAAAAGCTGCACTTGCTTCACCGTATCATCAAATTCCGTATGTTCCCTTCGGATGTACCATTTCTGTTCGTTTTCATGCCAGGTATCTGGCCGATACCAGGCCGGTATAAAATGCAGCATAATTTCCTCCTAAATAAATGGCCGATAAGCCTCATAGCTTTTGACGGTTTTGAATTCCTGATAAAGATTGTACCATAACCCGGTCAGCATCATGACGGATACCGGAAACATGACCAATTCCCCGTTGATATCGCCTGTCAGCTGTAGGATCATTGGTATTCCCAGACAAACACTCATGACTGTAGCGCTGAAAAAGCTGATGATGCAAAGCTTTCCTGTGAGATATTTTCTGGTTTCCCGGCCGGCATGAAGGTTCATAATACTGTCGCCGCTCTTTAGAAGCTGTTCTGCTATCTCTCCCGGGCTAATAATTTTCATGGCGAATCCTATGGTGAGAAAATAAAGGATCGCAATATATGTCCCGATTCCTACCGGATTCGTCAGAACTAAATTTTCCTGCCACCGGAGTATGGCTTCGCTTTCTGGAAACAACCAGTGCAGCCCGGACATAATTAATTTCAATAAAGTGAAAAAAGCAGAAGAGAACATCACCGGCATGACTCCGACAGGATTTAATTTAATGGCAAGGTAATTCTTATCCGCATAGACGTTATAAATGGAGATGCGCTGCATAGGGATCCGCAGCTCACTTCCTTCCATGATAAGAGTGGCAAAGAGTGCCACTATTGATACACATAAAGGGAGGAGGGTCTCCGTATTGTAGCGCATGACAGTTTTCATTATTCCATCTATGATATTAATGTAAATCAATACAACCTGACCACCCAGGCCATATTTTTTGTTCCTTTCGGTGAGCCACATAACCAGCATAACGCCGGTTACCATCTCCACGGCCGCCGTTATTCTCGCTGTAAAAAGCAGTTTGCCGATTACGTCAAATCGTAATTCCTGTACGCGTATGAGAGCCTGAAATACGGAGATGATCAGGATCAGAATAAGCTGTATATCCTTCATCTTTTTAGGCGACATCTTAACTTTTGTCCGAATTTTCCAACAGGACATAACGATCAACATCAGGAGTGAAGATATCATGAGAGGGGCTAACCCCAATGCAAACAAAGAGTACTGGTTGACATCCCCGCCGATAGCCTGCATCAGCATAATTTCAGCATTGCCGGACGCGGCTTTATAGGCGGAGACATCTACACTATGCAAGGGAATATTTCTTCCCAAGATATATACAAGTATGATTATTGCTGTGTATGCAAGCTTATATTCTATAAAATACTTTTTGCCTTTTAAACGTTGCATACGACTCTCCCCAATAATCTGTTAAATAGTTTTGCCATTTTATTTCTTTTTTTCTGATTTATCTTTGCGTTTTCCAGCAAAAAGTCCCACGGATCCTAAGAACGACATCATCATAATCCCTAAAAGGCCCTTGGTGGATGGGCTGGAATCACCTGTTTTAGGCAATCCGGATAATGGCACATCCTCATCAAATATGTCGACCAATCCGGCAAGTGGAACTTCTTCATCCTCAATCACCGCAAGTGGAACCTCTTCATCTACAATCTCCATTGGCGGAGTCAACGACTCTGATCCCGGTATACTTGTAGATGTGCTGGCGCTCTGACTGGAAGGCGTACTTTCGCTCGAAGAAGGATTACTTTCACTATCTGTTGAGCGGGAAGAATTGCTTCCTTCGGATTCACTGGTACTCTGAGAATCAGAATTGCTTTCTTCGGATTCACTGTTGCTCTGGGATTCGGAATTGCTTTCTTCGGATTCGCTCAGAGAACTACTATTTGAAGCACTGGTTGAGGTAGAAGTGCTAGCTGAAGTAGAAGCTGAAGCACTTTCACTAACGGAAGCCGAAGTAGAAGCACTTTGACTAGCGGAAGCCGAAGTACTTGCGCTAGCCGAGGTAGAAGCGCTTACCGAAGTCGAAGCACTCTGGCTAGTAGAGGCCGAAGCACTTTGACTAGCGGAAGCTGAAGTACTTTCGCTAGCCGAGGTCGAAGTACTTACCGAGGTAGAAGCACTCTGGCTAGTAGAAGCCGAAGTAGAAGCGCTTTGACTAGCGGAAGCCGAAGTGCTTGCACTGGCCGAGGTCGAAGCACTCTGGCTAGTAGAGGTCGAAATAGAAGCACTTTGACTAGTGGAAGCCGAAGTACTTGCGCTAGCCGAGGTAGAAGTACTTACCGAAGTAGAAGCACTCTGGCTAGTAGAGGCCGAAGTAGAAGCGCTTTGACTAGCGGAAGCTGAAGTGCTAGCACTAGCCGAGGT
>RAYQ01000043.1 GCA_003612395.1 Parablautia intestinalis | reverse complement strand
TCAGGGACGTGTTGTCAAGTGTGTTTTTAAACTTTTATAATCGTAAACTCTTAATTTAACCGATTGCTCTGCTTTGATTGGCTTCCATAGACTATCAGAAATTCCATTCTTGTAAAGCCTGCTAACGCACCGTAAAACGGCTTCGGACTTGACCAGAATTCCATTTCTGATGCAGGACAATCAAGCCAATCAATGGCGGTTTCCGCGTCCGGAACACCGGTTTCCAAAATTCCGGAATGGAGGTTTCTTGAAGCAAGAATATTCATTTGAGTTTAGTAATTAATTATTAAGCCAAATAAAATTAGTATTTTCATCATATACAGCATTATAAATTATTTCTGCTAGCTGTTCTTCGCTTGCTGTTTTATTATTTTCCCCAATAATTCTACCTTCTGCATTATTATGTATGTCCATATTTTTATGTTCTAATTTAGTATGCCCATCTACCTCCAAACCCGTAATATCCTTATCCTCGTGAGCCGTTGCAAACATTTCTGCTTTCTCACTTCCGATTAATATAACCATTTCTGCATTCCACATACCATGTCTAAATGCATCACTCCTATCACCAAGCCCATTATAACCAAACTTTTTTTCTGTCTGTGTAGTTGCAATATTTTTGGCTGTATTTACTTTTAATGCATCAAGTGGATATCTAATGACTAATTTTTTTTCTGTATCCGTTAGAGAATTCCAAATATTACTTACACCACTATCTCTTCTCATAGAAACCTGTCTTACTATAAGCGTTTCTATTTCTTCATTTCCCTTTTCTGGATTTTTCGATTTAATTTCAATAATAATCTTTATCAGTTCACCAAAATCATCATTTACTTGTATTGCTAAAGCATTATTTGCTGCCATAGCCTCAATATTAAATCCGATTATCATCCATATGCATATTACAAATGTCAACAGTCTTATTTTCTTTTTCATTGTATTCCTCTCTATACTTGTCGAATTATTTCTATTATGTTAATTTCCTTAACTTTTTGCAAAGGCATCAGTGATGATACAATTGCTGTAAATATAGTAATTCCAATAATTGTAATTATCATTTCAACAGGTAATCTCCATACGGTATTAAAATACTTAGCAACTAGATGACTATAAAGATAATAATGTAAAGGTACACCAATTGCTATTCCTAACGCCCCACCTCCACATGCATATAATAGAGCCTCCAGTATTACTATCTTTTTACATTGTTTTGTCGTCCCACCTACAGCACAAATCATCCCATACTTTTTCATATTATTCCAAACACTTATGCTCATACAATTTATAATATTAAAGATAGTTACCGCTATGATAGTTCCACAAAATCCATATACAAAGACTGCCATTGTTAAAAATTGGTTTTTGCTTTCTTCTTTTTTTTGTCGGTAATCAAATATACTAAATTTTTCTGGTATAATTTTAGTCATTAATTCCCATACTTCCTCATTTCCCTTACTAAATCTTATATCCAGTATGGAATAATCCATATTTCCTACTACCTGTTGAAACAATGCTTCTGCAAGCAGGCATCTCACACTGTCAGCCGAATCATATGGAAAATTCCTTAATACTCCTCCTACTACACACGCTATTGTATTGCCTCCATTACCTTTAATCAGTACCTCATCTCCTACTTCTAAACCACTTTCTTCATCAACTAATATTTCTTCTCCTTCTAATAACCTGCCTATATTTAATTTCCCAGAAATTATTTTGCTTTCTATCCATTCAAATTGCTGTTTGTCATATGATACAAGCAACGTAGAAAATACATTTCCATTTTTTTCCAATTCTGCATTGTTTACTTTACGTCCAACAACACTTTCTACACCACTTATTTCTTCTATTTTCCACTTTACTTCATCATGAATATAGTACTTACCTTCTTTATTATAAATAGAGGCATCCGGATTATATGGCTTTGTAAAATATGAACCTTCATAAATAAAGTTAATCATAACAGAAAAAGCAAAAATCAAAACAATATTCATTGCAAAAGAAGCTATCATAAGCCCAAGTGATTTTCTATTGCTTCCTGTCTGTCTAAGGCTAATTAGTAATTCTACTGGAATTTTTATCGTCCTTCTTTTTTTTCGGCATTTTATATCTTTCTGATAAGTTTCTTCATTTATCGCTGTTAATGGCGGAATACTGCATACATATCTTACCGGACTCACTGTCGCTATCATAACTGCTGCCAAACCAGTAAATATTCCAATCACAATCCCTGCTATACTGACTTGAAACACAAAAATATTTTCAAACATATCTTTATTAAGAAGTCGTAGCAATAATAAACAGCACCATGTCAAAACCACCCCGCTCCCAATCCCTGCGGGTATACTATGACACCATAGTATTTTTCCTTCTTTCTGCACACATCTTCTTAATTGTTTTGAATCTGCTCCTATACACCTAAGTAAGCCATATAATTGCTTTTTCTCATGAACACTTATATTCAAGCAATTTGTAATCATCAGAATACTTACAAGAAATACAAGACAAAATAAAATACCCGCTATCAAATATAAATTAGCGGCTAAGACAGATTTCCCCTTTCCCATAACTGCCAACAATATTTCATTTAACTGTATTCTGTTTTCTTCCAAATGATACTCTTCTATAAGTTTACATTTTACTTCATCGATTTCTTCCACATTTTGACATGTAATATAATAATCCCCACAACTATTTCCCAGTATCCTTCCGCCTTCTACAGACAACAAAAGACCATACACATCTCTTGCTGTAAGGGAAGAAAAGGTATCGCATACCCCTACAATGTCCAGGTTATACGTCTTTCCTTCCAACCTAACTGGCAGGACATCTCCTACCTTCAAAGCATAATCCTTCTTAACCTTTTTATCAATAACAACCTCTTCTCCGGTCTTTGCATATTGTCCTTCTAAAAGTCTGACATCAAACTGCTGTATGATATCCGCATCTCCGCATAGTATCCTGCACTCTTTCTCTTTCAATTCTCCTGTTGGTAACTCAACCAACCAGCCTGCATGACTTATTCCTTCTATTTTTTCTATATCAGTAATTTCAAAAGAAAGATTTTCCACTTTCATATGATAGTTTCCATAGATGTTCTTGACGGCCTGTATTTCAACATCTATTCCAATATCCGCCAAACTAAATACCGTTGTAATCATGCAAATAGCCGCCGCAATACATGCCACTGTAATAGTTGTTTTCTTTTTATGCATACGATAATATTTATATATGATTTCTAAATAATTATTCTTCCACTTATCTTCTTTCACTAACACAACCATCCTTTACATACAGTATTCTATCTGCTACTTTGGCAATATCATGATTATGAGTAATTAGCAAAACTGTTCTGCCATATTCTTTTGATATTTCCCACAATATTTTAATAACCTCCTGACTATTTTTGCTATCCAAATTGCCTGTCGGTTCATCTGCTAATATCAATTTCGGCTCTGTTGCCAATGCCCTGCCTATCGCCACTCTTTGCTGCTGCCCGCCCGATAACTGTGATGGAAAATGCTGTTTCCTTTTCTCCAGTCCCAATTTATTTATAATACTATCTATTTTCTTTCTATCCGGCTTATTATGCCCTAATGAAATGGGAAAAATTATATTTTCCTCAACGGTTAATTCCTGAATCAAATTAAAGGATTGAAAAATAAAACCTATGTTTTCTCTTCTAAATACTGCTTGCTGATCCAGTGTCATCTCTCTTTGTTCTATCCCATCAATTACTATTTTTCCGTTGGTCGGTCTGTCTAACATCCCTACAATATTAAGTAAAGTACTTTTTCCAGAACCCGATTCACCTATAATAGCAATAAATTCCCCTTTGTGTACTGAAAAACTTACATGATTCAGTGCCTTTACCTCACTATCCCCCGAACCATATATTTTATCGACATTCTCCATTTCCAAAATATAATTATCCGCCATAGCAACTTTCCTCCCCAAACAAATACTTTTTGTCTATATCAGTTAAAGAAATATATATTTTTAATGCTTGTTCCGTTAAAAACTTTTGCAATTTGCAATTACATTCTGCCGGTATATTTATATTTTTCATTAACAAAAGATTATCATGCATACATCCTCCAGAGCATATAGACTGACATATACAATATTTACATTTTTCCGGAATTTTATATAATTGATTATATATCACATCATGTTCAAATACATTAGTGGAAACATCCCCCATGCAAAACTCCTTATCACCCACAAATCGATGACATGGATATATATATCCATCAATATCTATAGATATTGCTTTAAAACCTGCTGCACAATAAACATTTCTCTTCTTTCCTTCATGAATTTCTCTTAAAATACTATATAGATTATGTCTTGCAATACACTCTTTATATTTATGCTCTAATAATAATTTTTCAAACTCTTCGCAATATAAAAAATAATTTTCGATTATTTTTTCAAAATCATTTTCCTTTAACATATTATTTGCTGGTGCCAAATGTACATATGCAAATCCTTCCTCCAACAAATGTGTAACATTTTCACTAACATTCAAACCAGCAGGTGTAATTGTACCCCTTGCTCCTACAACCATCTTATCTTGTAAGGCTATACCCAACAGATACCCCGCCATTATTGTAACTATGGTGCTTATAGATATAACTATACTTCTTCTAATACCATAATTTATGATTTCCTCTCGCTATCGCATTCTCCAATAGATTCCCGACAATGACATTTAAATCAAAGGAACGAATTGCCAATTCCTTTGGGATATTTATCTCGTAATTAACATGATTAAGAACTGTCTTTGCTCTGTTCAGCATATAATTCATCAGACTGTCTACTTCCTGATTTCCACTGCTGATATACTCATGTGGATTTTCAAGATATGCCTGCATATCACAAATATAGTCCATTACTTTATCATCATTTTGATGCCTCGCTAAAATCATTAATTCATTTAAATGGTGCTTCATATCATGCTTTAGTGTTCTTACTTTTTCTTCCGTTTGTGTCATAATATTTAATTGATTGGCATAGCTAGCAATCTGTCGTTCAAATAATGCTCTTTCCTCTAACTTTAAATAAGCATCAACTAAAACACCATATAAATAAAATATTAATAGATTAATAAGCAAAATCCCAACACTTACAGAAATTAGTATCATTCTGCTATTCAGGTTGTTCATAACCAATATTAGTAAAATCATTATACTAATAGCAGGGATAGCAATTAATATGTTTCCGTGAAATGGTATAAAATCCTTACTTTTATTCTTCACCAAAAATCTCTCTACAACAAATTCACAAATAAGTATTAAAAAAGTAGTAATGTATACTGTCATTCCATTTGCTTCTTCACCTACCATGTAATTACCAAAGGAATATACTGCTATAATGTCACAAAACATATTGATTCCATATATCAAAAGAGTAACCAATACTTTTTTCTTCTCTACCCCCACATATAATCGTGTAATAAAATAAATCAATAATAAATTAGTTATGATGTTTAATACGGGAAAGTGAAAAAACGAATGAACTAATACTGTCAGTGAAAAGAAAACAAAATAACATATCCTCTCCTTTCCCTTTTCTTCAATATTTATTTCAAAAAATATTGACATGAATCTTTTGAGAATGAATGTTCTAAATAAGTTAGTGCTTAAAACCGTAATCATTTCTGCCACATTATTTTTCCTCCCATTTATATTTCATAATCTGTTCCCTTACTAATTTTCGATATGGAATACTAATACTCAATAAATTATCTCCCTGCATTCTGATTGCTTCATAGGAACACTCTACCATATAATCTAAATTTATAATATAAGACTGATGAATCATGATAAAATTATGTGGTAATTCTGAAGCTATTTCTTTCAGTTTTCCATTAAACTGTCTTTCGCCCTCTCTTGTAACAATATTAATCTTCTTATTCTGGCTATAGAAAAATATAATTTCTCGAAAAGAAATCTTGTAAAAATAACCTTTCGAATAATACTCAAATTTTTGATTTTTCAATTCGTAAAAATGAATGCTCTTTAAAAATACATTTTCTACAGTTTCTGTCTTTAATGGTTTAATTAAAAAGCCTATCGGTTGCACCTCAAAAAGCCGCATTGCATAACTGCTTTTAGATGAAATATATATGATAATTAATTCTAAATTTTTCATTTTCTCTCGTATAAAATTACCTACCTGAATTCCGTCTGTGGTAATTAAGTCTATGTCCAAAAACAGCATATCTAAAGTATTTTCCCTTTTTAAAAAATCACAAAGACTTTCTCCGGAAAACCATACACTTGTTTCTAGCCCTACCCCATGCTTTTTTCCCAATTTATAAATCATATCTTCCAGTTCTGCACAGACTTCTTTTCCATCATCACATATCCCTATATGAAACACATCATATCCTCCCCCAATTTTTGTTTTATACTCAAACTTCGCACTTGAATAAGTGTTTATGCACCTTGAACATTCAATAATTACTGGCATTAAAATAGCATGAAACCATCTGGTTTGGTATAATTGAGTTGTTCAAAACAATTAAAACACCACAGGCTCATGCCTCAAGTAGATATGGGGATTGCTCCCCATACCCCTCATTAGAACCGTACATGCACTATTAACGCATACGACTCAACCCAATATTCTTTCATTGCAAGGTGTGCCCCTTCCCTCCACCGTTATTAACGGTTTCTTTGGTACTATGAGCACTTCAGACTTCCTATTATCCATTTAATTTCCTCTCTTGTTCCCTTAATTGTACATCATACCCTATGCCAGGGGGATAATAAGACCCCAACTGTTCTGTATTATATATTTCTCATCAACCTCTCCAAGCTCTCGGACTGGGGGATGCCCCTGTCCCTCACCATAGCGGTTACAGAGATGTTGTCTGCTACGAACGCAAACGCATCGACCATTTCCGACCTCATACTAATTTGCAAGCTCTATCACTTCACTTTCGTTTCGGCTCTGTTGCCTCTGTCCTATGCTTAAATCTGATGTTGCCACTTCGACTCCAAGGACTTGGTACGGGCGGTTGATTAAACCTTTCCCGACAGGATTTTCCTACTATATAATCAGCTATGCTGATTTCTCAGCTCGCACTATGAATAAAAGTATAACACAAAACAACCAAAATGATAAACAAATTTCTAAATCTATCCGAAGATTTTTTACTATTTTTTACTAGATTTCATGTTTCATCTGTATTAAAAACGGCTAATGCGTATAAAAAGAAGGGAACTCCTGCAGTGGAAATCTTTCAGTACCTGTTTCTTTTGATTTTTTCAAACAGAGGCATATAAGAACCTTATTTCATGAAGAAATACTCTGGCTTTTGCCAAGGATACTGTATACCGCTTTATGAAAATGGTCCAGATCAACTGGATCCGTTTTACAACCATTCTTGCAGGCAGAATCATCAGAGAGGCAATCCTTCCGCTGGATTCACAAGACCGCGCCAACGTATTGATCATCGATAATTCTATGTTTGAACGCAACCGTTCAAAAAAAACGGAACTTCTTGCAAAAGTATATGACCATGCCAGACACACTTATAAATTTAGTTTCCGTATGCTCACGCTTGGATGGTCTGACGGAAGTACTTTCCTTCCGATTAACAGTGTGCTTCTTCCACCTGAAAATAAGAAAAACTGGATCAATCAAGCAGAGCCTGTCGAAAAAAGAACCGTTGGTTATAAACGGCGTGCACTTTCTATGCAGAAAGGAACACATGCCATGCTGGAACTCCTGTCATCTGCTAAAAAAGCAGCCATTCCTGCAAAATATGTCCTTTTTGACAGCTGGTTTTCCTCTCCAAGCGCCCTACATTCCGTTAAGGAAACTGGGTATGATGTCATCGGAATGATAAAGAAAACCCCGAAAATGTTCTTCCGTTATAATGGGGAAGTCTAATGCTGGAACATAGACTGGATGTCCCTGCTCACACTCTCTCCCACAAGCAGACCACCATCTGCCTATTCTACCTCGCCCCTTTGTCATTTTGCCTTGCCTGATGCACCCTGCCTGCTTCTCTTTCTTTTATAGCCCTCTCTTTTTGCCTAAGCCTGTCTCTGACGCTCTTAGTATCCACCACTTTTTCTCCATAAGTTTTCTCGTACTCCGCACAAGCTGCTTCATAATTCTGATTCTCTCTTTTTGCCACATCAAGTTCCTTATAGAATGCCTGCATAGAATCAAAATGATGTTCTTTCACAATAGAAGAAAGCCTCTTTTTCATATTGAAAATCTGATTATCAAAGCTGTCGATCTCCTGCTGTAACTCCCTGCGCCTGCCGCCTTTGAAGATGCCCGTACATTCAGACAATTCTTTTTTCAGCATATCCCTCTGTTTTTCACGCCCGAATATTGCCTTGTTCTGGTCTTTCAGCCTGCCCTCAATCTCTTTCAGCCGGGGATATTTACTTGCCAGTACGGACGGTTTTGGCTGCGGCGGTCTTTCTGCTGGCTGCTCTTTTTCAACCAGAACAGGTTTTCGCTCCGCCTTTACCTGTTTAATAATGCTTTCTTTCTCTTTGGAAGCAGTCATTGAATATTCTGTATTCTTTTTCATATCGAGTTTTCGATGCGGATCTATGGGAAATGGTATCTCCTTTCTTTCCAGCTGAAATCCTGGATCATCTCCTGCATGGATACGGCTGTCCGTTTCTTTTGATGTTTCCTTTATGACACTGACACCATTTCCGATCACTTTCTCCACTATATCAATCACCTTCTGCATGGCTTTCATAATCAGGAGTTCTAACAACAAAATCGCTGCCCTGACAATCTCCCCGAACAGCTCCGGCCTTTGTCCGTTCTGCTCCACGGATTCTTTTACTTTATCCGTTATCTCCGTCTTTTTAAGCTCCACAATCTCCGCTTCTGATACGCCGCTTACAATCGCACGGTCAACGGTTCTGTTCCACTCCATGCGTATTTCATTGTCCGATTTGATTTCCTCCGCTTTCGGATTATTTTTGCCAACCTTCTTTGTCGCAAGGTACGGACCGTTTTTATCAAAAATACTTAACCTGTCCCTATCATCAAGCACCATCTGGTTGATTAAATCCGTATAAAACACTTTTACCCCATCTAAAAAAGATTCTTGCTTAAAGCGTTCATCTTTGACAGTGAAAATTTTGCGTTCATACACCTCACCTTTTTTAATGATTTTACAGCCTTGACGGATATTCCCATCTCCGTCAAGAATCTCTTTCTTTGTCCTCACATGACGCCCCTGCTCATTGTAGAACATATTCCGAGTGGCAATTTTCTCTGTCGGCTGTTCCAGCCGCTTTCTCTCCGCAAATACCATATGGATATGCAGATTCGTTTTACGTTTATTGTGGTGGAGCGCAGCAAAGCACTCCACGCCGTACTTTTCCTTAAATTCGTCTGCCATCTTTTTCAAAAGATAGTCATGCTCATAGTTGATAAAACTCTCCGGAAGTGCAATCATCAGCTCCCTTGCCTCAATGCACTTCCCATTCGTGCCGCTTTTTTCAAATTCCTCCTGATTACATTTGGCAAGCTCCCGCCAGAATGCCCTGTCCGGCTCCGTTGTATAGACTTCATAGAGATGCTCCTGCTTGGCGTGGCTTGAAATATAAGTGATGCGCCCTGATAAGTCATGCAGCTTTGCCATTTCTATAAATGAATTTCTTTTCATAAACGCTTTTCCTTTCTTTTGGCGGATAACCTGCCACCGCATTTTTTGTGAGCAGCCATTATAGGACGGCTGTCTGTGAACCGATGCCCGTATCCGGGCAGTCTACGGCTGTCGCTTTCTGACAGCCGCAGGGGGCTTTGTTTTGTGAAGTCCCCTCTGCAATGCTGCACATCTGTCCTGAAATGTAGCCGTAAGCAGCAGCGCCATCTATGCGCCCGTCCTCTGGGCGGCATGGATAAATACAGTCCGGTTTTTTCGGACTGTATAAATTCACACTTGCGTGAATTTGCCCCCGGCAGGGCGAAATCCCCGGAGCATAAACCGAAGGTTTGTGCGTAGGGTGTATTTCGCTCTCAAACGCCGAGGGCTTAGGGGAGAGCTTGCGCCCTCCCCGGAAATTAGTTGCTGACACTCTCTGAACCACTCCGAAGCAGTCCGTGGAACAGATTCTTTACAGGCATAAAAAAGCCGCCTGCCTGAAAACTGGTATTCCAGTCTCAAAACAGACGGCTACATTTGCACCCTTATTTGCAGCCTTCCGGCTGCTTTCTGCCCTTATTTTGCGGGCTTGAATGCCCGCCCTTTATTATGCAGCCTTTAATGGCTGCCCCTTGTCCTTGTTTTGTAGCCTTTCGGCTACCTTTTGTTAGTCTTTTTTCAAAATACGGCTACATTTATACTTTGATATAAAAAATCCGCAAAAATAAGGCTACAGTAAACCTAATTACCGTAGCCCTGCCCTATAAATATATTAAAATGCGTCAAAATCAATCAAATCATTGTCCGGCGGCTCTGTGGCATTCTCTGATACAGCTTCTTCCTGCATATTCCCCGCATTCCGTATCGTTGCTTTCGTAGCAGCGGGAGAAACTGTGCCGCCCGTCACATTTCCACTGTCTGCGCCGTTTAATGATTCCTGCCCGCACACCATGCCGCCCTGCGCCGCCTGATAAGCCCCCATAGGAACGGATAAAGGAAAAAGCTGCATCTGTGCCATATACATACCAAAAAGCGCCGGGAGATTGGACATTACTTTCTTTTCAACCGCTTCCACGATACGCTCTGCAAAAGCATCCTCTTTCTCCCGTGTTTCCAGATAGGGATCATACTCTGCCGCCATGCGCCTGTTATAATAATCATTGACCGCCTCTATCACAAATTTATTCTGCGACTTGAACATCTGCCGTATCTTTGGGGAGTGCAGAAGCTCCCACGCCCTGCATTCGTCCCCTTTTTCCATGTTAAAGCGGATATTATGGTTTTTGTTTTTCATTCAAATGCGCCCCTTATCCGGCTGATGCCATTGCTTTCTGCCTGCGGAGTTTCATATAACAGAAATATTCGTAGCCTTTGGCGTTTGCCCGTATATCATGGTTAAAAGTAACATTATCGCTGTCATAACTGCCCACAAGCTCCACAACCTTCGCCCCACCGCCCATGACATACAGTTTCATAAGATTAGGATTGTAACCATGCGCTTTCAGTTCTGCAAATATCTTATCCACATAGGATTTTGCCGCTTCCTCCATGAGCTGCTGGTATTCCCCGCCCACTTTTGTATCGCCGCAGCGCAGATAATTCTCAATAATTTCCATCGGAAGTTCCTCCGCTTTTCTGTCTAAGATGTGGTCACGGATCACCTTAAAACACTCGCCCACGCCAAGCCGCACTGTCCACGATTTGCTTTCGCTTGCCTTGCCATTATTGAGTATCATCACGTTCATCGTCCCATTCCCAATATCAGCTACCATGTGCATACCCTTAAAATCCGGCAGGCTCTCCGCTATCGCTGCATAGCACTGTGGCATGACCGTACAGTCCACAATGTCAATCAAATAACGCCTGCCCGCATACTTATAATCTACATGACGGTTCTGCATCATATACTCCCGGAACGAATCCCGCTGTGTCTGAACCCATTTTAACGGAAGTCCCACCGCAAGATGAATCTTTGCCGTTGACAGCCCTCTTGCGTTCAGTTCCTTTGCTATGGCGGCAAGGGTAATGATATAATTATCGTCATCCATGCTCTTTTCCGCCACAAAATCCTTATGCCCCTCGCCTATGGTGTAATAGCTGCCTTCATATTCCAAATAATTCCTTGTAAAAATAGGCGGCTGGTCGCTCCTGCTCACGGAAGTCGGGAAACAGCACCTTGCCGTCTTATAGTTCCCATAGCCTGCATCCACGCCTAAAATAATTGTCCCGTTCATGTTGTAATCCCTGATCTTTGTCATATAAAAATCCTCTCTTTCATGGTTTGTTTTTAATAAAATTATCTGCCATACTTGCGTTTCACTTCTTCTTTCGTCGGAAGGCTGCCGTCTACGATAACTTTATTTTCCCCGGCTGTTATGGCTGCAACCTGCTCCGTGCTGTCTGTAAGCAGAAGTCCATCCGCTGACTGCCTCGCTTCCTCTATCTGTTTCTGCCTGTCTGCGGCATTTGCACCCTCAATCAGCTGCCGGATTTCCGGTCTGTGCTTCTTGCGGTATGCTTTTTGGTACTCCCTGCTGTACTGGCGGCGTTTCCGTTTCTTTTCTTCCTCTGCAATTTCTTCCTCCGAAAGTTCCTGCGCCGGAAGATCCACCTTCCCGATATAATTTAAGAAAATCTCAATCTCCTGCACACGGTCTCCATCCATTTTCTCTATTTTGTGTACCAGAACCTTGTCCACAAATTCATTGACGATGGCAGGCGTAAGTTCCTGAATGTCAGTGTATTTATGCACAAGCAACAAAAATTCTTCCGTCCTGTCCGTATCTTCTTCAAACTGCATGAGTTTTTCCTGAATTTCTCTCATGGAAATCTCAATCTCCTGCTGTTCCTTTTCATAATCGGAAGAAAGCATTTCGTATCGCCTGTCCGGCAGCTTTCCCATTGCGTTGTCCTCATACACCTTTTTAATCAGCAGGTCAAGGTCTGCAAAGCGTTTCTCTTTTTTCACAAGGTCTGATTTCAGCTTTTTTACCTCGCCTTTGTCCCTGACCTGTGATGCGCTCCGCATACTTTTTATAAATGCCGCCTCGTCCATGCGGACGCTTTTTAAGGCATACTGTATTGTTTCAAGGATAAGTTGCTTTACCGTGTCCTCTTTGATGGAGTGGGAACAGCACACCTTTCTGTTCTGCTTTCTGGCACTGTTATATGTCCCACAGTTAAAGCCTGCGGATGTGTGTTGGACTTCCCCGTTCGGAATCCCACGCCAGTCCCTGCCTGCCCTCGTTGTTCCCCTGCGGTAGTGCATTTTTCCACCACAGTCTGCACAATAGAGCTTTCCGGTCAGCATACTCCCTTCCCCGCTGGTATCAAACCTTCGAACAGTTTTTCTTAATTCCTGCACCATATACCAAGTCCTGCGGTCTATAATCGGTTCATGGGTATCCTGAAAAACAAGAATCTCGTCACTGCTGTTTTTGACTGCTTTCTTGTCCTTATAGGATTCCTTGTGGCTGCGGAAATTTACGGTATCTCCCATATATTCCGGTCTTTCCAGTATCCGTGCAACCGATCCGCCCGTCCAGTTATAAGGAGTTTCAAAATTACACATAGTTTTATAATTCCCCCTGTTTCTGGTCGCCTGATAATATGATGGTTTCTCAATCTTTTCTTCCGTAAGCTGCTTGGCAATCTGGAACGGTCCCATGCCATCCACTGTCAGCCTGAAAATCTTCCGCACAACCTCCGCAGCTTCATCATCGACAATCCAAAGATTTTTGTCATCAGGGCTTTTTACATAGCCATATGGCGGATTGCTCGTAATCGGTTTTCCCTCTTTCCCCTTTGCCCGCAAAACTGCGGTGATCTTCCTGCTGCAGTCACGAAGATACCATTCGTTCATGATATTCAAAAAAGGGGCGAATTCACTGCTGGTGTTGTTGGTACTGTCAACACCGTTGGAAACAGCAATAAAACGGACACCCTTCTCCCGGAAGAATACCTCGGTGTAGAATCCCACCTGAAGGTAATCCCTCCCCACACGGCTCATATCTTTTACTATGACTGTGCTGACGTCGCCGTTTTCAATCCGGCTTAACATCTGCTTCCATCCCGGTCTTTCAAAACTGCCGCCGGAAAATCCGTCATCCGTAAAATGCACCGTGTTCGTGTACCCGTTATTTTTTGCGTAGTCTTCCAGCATTTTCTTCTGGTTGACTATGCTGTTGCTGTCCCCCGCAAGATCATCGTCCCTTGAGAGTCGCTCATAAAGAGCTGTTATTCTGTTGTCACCAGCCGTCCTGTTGTTCATTCCGAACTCCTTTCCGGCGGCTGGCTCATCTGTGGTGAATCCATCTTAACATAACTTTCCGTGCCTGTCACCATTTCATTCAAAATTAAGCGGGGAATTTTTTCATCCAGCGTGTCTGCGTATCCCGAACCCGTATATACCCTGACCTTGAAAAGCGTCCCTCCGATTCTTCTGTAAAAAAATCCAGCCTCATGCGGTCTGGTTTCCATCATCCTGTCATTATCCGTTTTTACTGTTTCCATGCATCCTCCCTTGCGCATCCGGCTCACTGCCGTTATAATGTTTCTTATGCTTCCGTTATTTGTAACCATATTTTTGTGTTATCCGTATCCCATATTCCCATTCTCCTTTCTTGTAACCAATTTTTAAATAAAAAGAATTACATCTTTCACTAATGGGAGAAAAACGGCTATAAAAACGGAAGTGTTTTTGAAAAAACTGCTACAAAATTTTATTTTTTTGCAAAGGACTGACTATAAATGCCGAAATACGCTGAGTTCCAGACATTCAGGGAACAAAACTTAATAACCGAAGCTGACGGGGATATGCTCCACCGTGAAGCCCGTGCGCTTGCCCTCCGGCGTATCGAGGAAAGCGCACGGACAGAGGAGGATTTCAGGGAAGTCATTAAATGGTGGGATAAACTGGATGCTAACAGGGAACGCAGGGAAAGGGATCATGAAAAAGGACGCTCCGTTGTCCCTCTGGAATGGGGCACAGACGAACCATATCTTTCTGACAGGCCTTCCTATGACACGGTTTTAAGAAGGCTCATGCTTGCAGGCGATTTCATTGACCTCATATTTGACTGCCCGGAAACGCTACATGAACTTGTCACGGATGCGGATTTATCAAGAATATTAAAAGACCTGAAACCGCATCTCAAAAATATGCTCTATTATCTGTTCCTGCATGATTACTCTGCTGCGGAGTATGCGGAGAACATCGGACAGTCAGACCGGAATATCCGTGGCATTCGGGAGACTGCACTGAAAAAGATACGGAAACTTTATGGCGGCATACTCGCATACAGACAAGAGAACAGCCTTCCGATGACGATTGATGAAAAATATTTCTTAAACAATGGCGTGCGGAAGAAAAAGGACAGCAGACAGCTTGACCGATAACAGGTAACTGCTTATAATATAGGAAGTATTACATCAGATGATGCAATGAGCGCAAGAGAGGAAAGAGGGAGCTTGCTCACTCTTGACGAACGGCGAATGCCGATCATGAACGAAGTTCATGATATGATAGATTGATGGATTGGAGCAGATTTTCTATGAAGAATTTATTTGAACATACCAGCGCACCGTGGATTCGGTACAGCAACTACGAATATAAAACAGATAATAATGACAATCTTTACATAACCGTTTCCAAAGATGCCAAGCCGGAAATGTACCGCCCCATGCAGAAAGCAGGACAACTCGTTATGGATGCCGTAAATGTCGGACTTGCCGCCATGCACAAAGTCCCGGAAGAAGAACTGAAAGAATCTGTCCTCGGTTTTGTGCGGAAGTACGGTTTCCTCGGCTTTATGACCGCCCTGCCGACAACAGCGGATTTTATCACCTATGAATCCGTGTATCTTCCCAAGAACCACTTTATAAAGGAAGAATCCCTCTCCACTGAGGATTACCTTTCTTATTTCTATCCTTTTAATAAGCCGGATTTCAGAAAAAAAGGCGTGGAATCGGGATGGTCTGTGACTGACCGTGAGGGCATTGCAATCGCAATGGCTATGGGGAATGCGCCGCAGGCTGTGACGATGGGATTCCAGAAGGAATATGCCGAAAAGTACGACTGGATTGTGAAAGAGTTTACTGACCTTGCGTTTACGTTTATGACAAGTTTCCTTTATTACCTCGATTATGATTCGCTTGACGAAGATACCCGCAGCCTGTACCGTCAGGGCATTTCCGCTTTCGGCGGTATTGCCCCAACTTACCGGATCGCACTTGAAAAGGATGCGCCCGTCATTGTATGGGACTTCCATTCCCTACTTATCATGGTTCAGATGTGTTTCTCCTTCATGCTCACGGATAAGGACAGCGATATGCGGATGTGCAAGCACTGTAAAAAAGCTTTTATTGCAAGCAGAAAAGGAAATGAGTTTTGCAGTCCGCAATGTAAAAACCAATATAATGTATACAAATCAAGAGAAAAGAAAAAGGGGAACAAAAACGATGATTGAAAACAGGAATGTAAATATCATAACCGATGCTGACGGTAAAAAGCTGGCCTTGATTAACGATATACGTTTCAAGGGCAAACGGCAGATTGACTGGGATGATGTAAAACAATATCTTGAGGGATATGTCGGTGACTATTACGAAATTGAAGAAAGTGCAGAACGTATTTATATCGGAAATGAACTTCCGGAAGAATACACGGAATCAGAGAGCCGTAAAAGCCTTATGGGGGCTAATGCGAAAGCTAAGGCAAATGCCGCCACTGCAATACCGGAGCTGATCCAGATAGCATCCAATCCGGCTTATGAGGAAAACCGCAAGGAAAAACACAATAAAAATGCCAAATTCGGCTGGTACAGGTATGATGTCCGTTTTGCCCTCCCGGTCTATGAAGAAAACGTACTCGTCAGATACAATATTTTCCATGCCCGGCTTCTAATCAACCACGCTGAAAACGGCAAAAAATATCTGTATGACATTTTGGCAGTAAAAAAAGAAACGAGCAAGCCGTAACAAGATGTACGGTGAAAACCCATTTCTTATTGTCAATAATAAGCTATTTTTCCCGTCCTGTCAATCCCCGATTTTGATTTTTTCAAAATGCCGCCATTGGCATTTCTAATGCAATGGGGGAACTTTGTTCCCCCTTAACTACCCCATAGCAGGAAGCGCAGAAGATGTCAAGACCGCCGCAGGCGAGGCAGAGCCGATGTCTTGACATCTTCTGCGCTTCCTGCTACCACCTGCGGGATTTCCACAAAATTAAAGAGAATAAATCAAGTCATGCAGCACTATTTCCTCCGCCCTGCTCCTGATGCTGTTTGTTTTTTGAATCCAAAGCAGCCAGTCATCGGATTTTAGCTGCTCCGTCACACCCTCGTTTTTTGCCATCTGTCTTACAAGCCTGTCCATCATTTCATTACATTCCTCGTCAATCTCTGCAAGATGCTTCCATAAGGTTTCCGACAAAAGCATATAAGAATAAATGCCCCTGTGGTTTTCTTCCAAAAACCGCTTTCTCATTCTCCCATACTTCCCGATCTGATATTCTATTGTATCCGAAAGTTTGAGATCAGGGATTAGATAATCGCCTTCCCAATGATATGTAATCTCCATATACAACCGCCTTTCTTTGTGCTAAACTGTTTACAGATACGAATAAAAAGAGCTATCACCCACTTTCTTTACCACAACATCTGCAAGTTTCCATTCACCACAAATGAGCCAGCCGCATATGTTGTATTTTAGCAGATGCCCCATTTCCGCTAAAATACTGCGTTTGCCGAAAATGTTTACATCTACAGTTCACAACATATCACATCG
>RAYQ01000042.1 GCA_003612395.1 Parablautia intestinalis | reverse complement strand
ATAAGAATTGTCATATCTTGATTCTTACCCAAAAAGAGGTATTTTTTTCCAAAGACACAAACTATTTTACACTACCTGCCTTATTGTTGGTCTTTGTCGTTGTTAAGTTCAAAGGTTCATTTTATGAATTAACTGATAGGATTAGTACCTATTCAATGCAAGGTTCAATAAACTATAATCTTATTCCATTCAGGAGTATGTCCACTCAGATCAAGTACATTACCCAGTGGTGGGCATTAAAAAACTTATTGGGAAATATAATTCCATTTATCCCGTTTGGCTTTCTTTTGCCTATTGCATACAAAAAATTCAGTTCAACGATAAGTGTTTTCTTTACTGGCCTAGCTTCGATACTGTTAATAGAGATTTTTCAATTCCTTACTAAACTTGGTACTTTTGATGTTGATGATATTATTCTTAATATGATAGGAATTGTTTGCGGGTATTTGATGTTTTTGGTCATTAAACGTTTTTGTGTAAGAGAGAAAGGGCTATGAACGATACTGCATTGTAAAAACTGTTATGGATTTTGGGAAAATCGGGGGAGCAGGAGTGGCTTTGATAAAATGAAAGGGTGGAGAGGAAGTATGAAAAAATGTATCATGTTAGTCTTTATATTGACAGTAGGTATGTTTAGTCTCGTTGGTTGTGGGGATAAGACAGCTAAAAGCAATGTTTCAGATGCAGATGGAGCGTATTTCAGTAACAATGAAGAAAAAAAACAATTTACTGAAATTATTACAGCTTCTGGTGAGACGATTGGTATCATTGACAATAATAAAGAAATAGAAAGGTTCGTAAAACAACTGGATATTGAATCCTGGAATGATATGGAACAGCTGCCTGAAGATATAGACCTGGTATATAGCTATATATCATATGAGGTAATTGATGAACCTATATTTTTACAGGATGGAAAACAGTTAGTTAATAAGAGTACCTTAGAATTTTATATTTCACAGAAAGGTGAATATATTATACGAGATTATAATCAGGAAATAGAAGCAATAGCCAGAATATCAGAAAAGGCGGGACAGTTTCTTAATGCGCCGGAAGACTTAGACCTAAATAAGAATATAACAGCGAAGGATATACTGGATGGGTGGGGACTTGATTTTTATGTGCCAAATAGTGATATTGAAAGTGATATTGAAAAAACAGATGATATAGAGAATGCCCGATATTATATAGGTGAAACATCCTTTACAGAAGAGGAACTACGCAAGACTTCTAAAGAGCAGAAGATACAGTTTTACGGAGCAGACAAAAACACGTTGCTGAATGAAATAGACGATATTTCTGAAATAGCGCAATATCTTAACGGGTTGGCTTTGGATCAGTGGGAATATGCAGATGATGCACCAAATCCAGAAGAAGTTGAATGCCAAATTGTCAGATTTATGTTATCAAGGCATAGTAATGAAAAAGAGTTAAAAGAAATGGATACCCAGATACTTTATAAAAGCGATGGTAATTACTATATTGAGGAAATAATTCCGGGTGAATATAGTGATCGGGGAGATTCTATAACACATTATCAAGTGTCAGAGGAGATAGCAAAATATATCTTATCATATTTAGAATAGGTAAAATATATAGAATGCATTGTTTCTTTTCTGTTTTTTGGCTAAGTGATAATGGTAAATTTCTCAAACAAGATTCGAAATGGATATAGCAGGAATAGCAAAAAGCTATCAGACATACAGCCACAAGACGGGAAAGACATCATCCCAAAAGGAATGGAAGCTGTCCCAGGAAGACCTGGCTGGATTCATCAAGAAAATTCGTTCCATAAATCCTAATGCAACGCAAATTTTCGTAACTGCAACGATTAGTTGACACCAATTAAATAGCTGTTGGTGGTATGCAACTAACAAATTATTCTATTATGTTCACAAGGAGGTAATTAACATGGACATAATGGAAAATATGCAAATGGAGGTGATGAACATGGACATATCGGAAAGGCTCCAAGAGCTGCGTAAGAAAGAAGGCTATTCACAGGAGCAAGTTGCCGAGATGTTAGGACTTTCCAGGCAGGCAATTTCCAAATGGGAAAGTGGAGTTTCCCAAAGTTAAAGATACTACACCAAACATAACAACACCACGCTTATACGGGACTTAGCACACCCCAAAAGAACATACAGAAATCCCCCATAAGCAACAAGGTTTGCTTTATGTGGGATTTCTTGTTTTAATTGTCGTTTTTGAAATTATTCAACAGTCTCAATAGAATCCACAATGCTCATTCTTGCAATAGAACGCAGAGGAATTGCCGTTGCAAGCAGGCAGGCCACAATAGAAATAATCGCAGCTTCCACAATCGCCATAACCGGAACAGCGACAAGCTGTAAAGCATCGGTCTGTGCTGCTCCGACAAAGATACAGCAGACATAGCCAAACACCATTCCAATCACTGACGCAATGATACCGTAATAAGCGCCCTCCCACAGAAATGTTTTATAAAGGCTTGCGGCACTCATTCCAATAGCCCGCTGCATCCCGATTTCACCGACACGAGTATGAATATTGCTGTAAACGGTATTGATGATGTTCAGGATGCCAATGATACCGATAAAGATGATAAGCACCCAGCACAGCATTTTGATCTGTGCAAAGCTTTCTATCATCTCATTGCTGCTTTGGAGATAGGAAAGCCAATGTGTTCCTGGATAATTGCTGCACCAGCTATCCAACCAGCTTTCAAAGGTATCTGTATCGGCGTTATCCTGTAATGTAGGATAGACTTCTGAATAACTGTCGTTTCCGAGCAGTAAACAGTATATTTCGTCATTCACGATGAGTTGAACACCATTCGTAAAGCCATCATTATTGATTGTGATTGCTGTATCGATCAATCCTAATACACGAAGTGTTCTGTCTCCCAGTTGAATGGTATCACCTACGGTAAGATCAGTCTGCTGAACAGTTGTATCTCCATAAGAAAAGGCAATGGGATTTTTTACAAGGCAGCCTGTTCCATCTTTCAAAGCCTGTTTATCCTGAGCAGACAAGTTAGGAGCATAGATTTGTAATTGTGCTTCATCCACATTTACAAGCTGCAAGGTTTCATGGCTCTGTACGGAAAGATCAGTTTCAAAGGGCAGTATATCACCGGCACCTGGCATAAATACAGAAAGCCGTGTAGTGGAAACACTTTCTACTGCGTCATTTTCCGTTAATGTTTTTACGGCTTCTGATGGGATGCCGACGGTTTCGTTTGTAACTGCATAATCGCTGAAATACATATCCTGAACGGAGCTGCTGGCATCAAGCAACCCCGTAAAGCTCTGCAAGGCAACAAATACGGTAATACTCATAACCAACGATAGAATGGTAACTATTGTTCTTCCGCACCCACGTTTCAGGTTGAGCCTTGCATAATAGGATTCAAAGTTGCGGATTTTGCGGTTCCTTTTTACCTTGCGCTTGATCTTTACAGCCTGCCCTGACATAGCAACCGTCGGAGATACATGGGATGCGTACCGGGCAGCAGGAAAGGCAGCCAGCAGAGCAAATAGAAGTGTGACCGCAATACTTGCAAAGAGCATAGGCAATTTTACTGTACTGGCGGTGTTGATTGCAGAGTTCAATTCGGAAACACTATTTGTCATAAATAGATCGGGGTTAAGAAGCCCCGTGGCTGCAATCAAAACACCTTTTGCCGACAATGTGCCGAGTAGCAATCCGATAGGAATACCGGCTCCACAGAGAATCAAAAGCTGCAAGGAAACCAAACGATAGATTTGCCCTTTTTCTCCACCAATCGCACGAAGTGTTCCGTATTCTTTAATACGTTTTGTGATAGAGATTTTCAGAATGTTGTAGATTACCAGTCCAGCCGCCAGCAAGACCAGCACACCCACTAAAATGCACGCCATAGCCATAAATGAAAATCCTGTGCCGGTATCACTGTCTGCCGCTTCATCATAGGAAATGCCGATAGCGTCAAGCAAGACCCAGTTATACTGGATATACCGTTCACCCACATTCAGATCCTCTGCGAGAGCATAAATAATACTTTGAAAATTCTGCTTGTCATAAGTCTTAAAATCTGTGGAATAAAGCAGATATTCTTCTGGCAACAGTTTTTCTGCGGTTCCCTCTCCAACAATCCCCTTAACTGTACCCGATGCGTAACCGATATAACTGCTTTCCAAAATGCCCGTCAATACAAAATCAGCAGAATATTCTAACTCAGGCAGTGATCCATCCATAACAGACACACGCAAATCCAAAGAAACGGTATCACCAATTACAGCGTCCAATCCAAGATATTGAAGCGCATCTTCCGACAAGGCAATCTCATTCGCTGTTTCTGGTAATCGTCCCTCTTTTACGTTTCCGATTGCCGGGTACATAGATAATGCGTTATCGTGATATTCCCAGAGATATAAAGACAAACTACTGTTGCTTAGCGGTGTGCTGCCTATAAAGACCGTATCACCTACATCATATAGGCGAGCATCTTCATGCAGCCTTTGTGCCTGTTCCTTGTCAAGCTGATGGAAGGTTACATAACGATTTCCGTTCAGACCCGCCGCCTGCTGGGTACGCATAGATTGTAATATACCAATAGACTGGCCGACCACTGTTGTCATAATCGTGGACATGATAACCGCAACCAAGATCAGGATTGCCGTGATTTTCTGGGCTTTTAGTTCTTTCCATGCGAGAGCTAAATAAGATTTCATCTTGCTGTCACCTCCGAAAGAACACCGTCCACAATTACAAATTGCCGGTCTGCCATTCTTGCAATGCGGCTGTCGTGAGTGATGATAACCAGTGTTTTGCCCATCTTTTTCCATACGCTTTGAAGCATTTCCATAACCTCACCTCCGCTTTTGCTGTCCAGATTTCCTGTCGGTTCATCAGCAAAAATAATATCCGGCTTTGCAATCAGGGCGCGTGCAATCGCTACACGCTGTTGCTGACCGCCGGAAAGTTCATGGGGCAAATGGGTCATCCGTTCACGGATGCCTAACAAATCCGTAAGCTGATTCAGATATGCTTCGTCCGGCTGTTTTTTGTCCAAAAGCAGAGGCATAATGATGTTTTCTTTTGCGGTCAGCACAGGGAGAAGATTGAATTGCTGAAAGATAAATCCGATGCGCTGACGGCGAAATGCGGACAATTCTTTGTCATTGAAACGATAGATGTCTTTCCCATCGTATGTCAGACTGCCGGAAGTCGGCTTATCCAGCCCTGACAGCAAATGGAGCAAGGTGCTTTTACCGCTGCCAGACGGCCCCATAATAGAGATAAAGTCGCTGGATGCAATTTCAAGGTTGACTTTATCCAACGCAACAACACGGTTCTCGCCGCTGCCGTAAATTTTCGATAATTCTTTTGCTTCAATATTCATAAAAAACACTCTCCTTATCCGTGATATAAGGAGAGTGTAAAACATAAATCTCAAAAAACGCTCAAGGTTTCTGATTTATTTGAAAAGAAGCAACAGCCGTTGCACCATAACCTTTTTTGTTTTCTAGTGTAAGCGTTCCTCCATGTTTCAGACATAGTATCTGACTGCTGTATAACCCCATGCCAAAGTGTGCGGAATCTTCTTTCATTTTTCCAAACGGTTTCGGGCCGCTCTGTATTAACTCCACTGGATAACCTGGGCCATCATCTGTAACTGATAGATGCAAAAAGTTCCTTTTCTGCTCCACAAGAATTGTGATTTTACTTTTTGCAAACCGGGCTGCATTTCCAATCAGATTTTCTGCAACAGTTAAAACCATTCCATGATCTAATAGTATCGTCCCCTTATCAGGTGTGGACACGGACAGTTCTAATGCTCCTGCAAAAATTTTAGCTGTTTCCTCTAATTCAGAATGTAGCAGAGAATAGGAACACTCACTTATCCTCACCGGCATTTGTCCTAATCGCTGGATGCTACTCATAGCTTCTACGTACTGTTCAATCCGTAATGTGTAGTTTTCCAATCTGTCAATAGCTTGTTCATCTGCTGTGCCCTGCCGCAGCAATTTTACAGTCCCCTTTAAAACCGTAATTGGATTGCGTAAGTCATGGGAAAAGGCGGCATTTAGCCTTTTGCGTTCCTCTGCCTGCCGCCATAGTTCCTGATTCGATTTCAGAAGTTCTTCACGCATAGTATCAAAGGCGGCGCAGAGCTGCCCCAATTCATCATCAAAATGGACAGGCATAGAAAAGTCAAGGTCATGGTTCTGAATCCGTGAAATCCCATTCCGCAACGTGGAAATCGGCTGCTTTAATTTGATATGATAGTATAATACGCCAGATAGAGTCAGCCCACCCATAGGGAGAGCAATGCAGGACACAATCTGAATGATACCAAGCATGGACAATATATTTTGCTGTGCCTCCGTGGGTGCCTCCAGTTTAACGATGGAACCGTCTGCTAAAATTTCTATTCCACCAGAAGGAAAGAAGCTGCTGATTGAATTGCATATCATAAAGACTAAGCCTAACAGCAGGAGCGCCACCAAGACACAGAAAACAGACAGAACGAGAAAAGTTCTCTTTAATTCCATATTTTTCAGACGTTCCAACGATAACCACACCCCCAAACTGTATCAATATAACTGTGGAGAGTACAGCCAGCCAGCTTCGCCCGTATTTTTCTGATATGTTCCATGACAGTATCACTGTTACCCTCACCGTCAAGCCCCCACACCGTTTCATAAATCCGTTCCCGGTCAAATACCTGTCCGGCATTCAGCGAAAGCAACTCCACAATATCAAATTCCCTTTTTGATAAAGCAACAGATTCACCTGCGACTGTGACAGTTCGGGCTGAATAGTCAATCGCCAGTTCACCAAAGAAGCGAATTGTAGCTTTATTCCGGTGTCGCTGCTCCCTCCTCAGATGTGCGGCAACTCTTGCCCCTAATTCGTCCAAATCAAAAGGCTTAATGATATAATCATCTGCCCCTGCCTGAAAACCCATGATTTTATCGGCAGATTCAATCCTTGCTGTCAAAAAAAGGATAGGGCAAGTAATAAGCTCCCGAATTTTCTGGCAAAGGGTCAATCCGTCTATGTCCGGTATATTGATGTCGAGCAGGATTAAATCGGGCTGTCTTGCTAATTTTTGAAGTGCTTCATTTCCGCAATAAGCGGTCAACACCTCATATTGAGAAGAAAAATAACTCGCCATCATATCTACAATTCCCGGTTCATCATCAACAATAAGAAGCCTTTGTTTCATGCTATCATCTCCATTTGCAATTCATAATATTTATCGTAACAGCCAAATCTCAAAAAACGCTCAAACTTTTGCCGTCAGGAAAGTATAAAATCAATAGACTGATAAATTTATTATAATATTACTCTGCTGATACAGCCAGTCCGTAAATTCTTTCGGGCTGGCTGTCTTTTCTTTTACAGCCTTTTTTCTCTTCAATGCTTCTTTCTTGAACGCTTCAAAAGCAGTCAGCATTTCTTCCAGCCGGTCAGCCGGGAATCCCGCTGTCCTCTTCGCTTTGTTGATCTTATTACGCCAGTTCTGGCACTCGTTTTTATAAAGCAAATCGTAGTTATTTTCTCTTGCCCTCTCGTCAAACTCCCTCTTGTTTTGAAGCGCCTGTGCTTTGCGGCACTTATCGCTGCACAGCTCATACCGCTGGCTCTTTGCCAGAAAATATTTCCCGCAGACCTTGCACTGCCGGAAGCAAAGCCCCCAGTCATTCAGCCTGTTCAGATAATAGGTAATCAACGGGTAGAGAGACGCATAGGCAGACACACATTCTTCTGTGCGACGGTTGTCCGGGAACCAGAGGTCAAGCCGGGTATCTTCTGATGGTGCGCCTTTGAAATAAAGGCTGCCAGCTTGAAAATGTTTCGGTTTTCCTGTCTCCCTGTCAAAGCTCATGGCTTCGTTATGGAATACCCCGGTCAGGCTGCTCATTTTATCCATGAAGCGGTCACAGGCAGCGTTACGGTCACGGGGTTCTCTGGAAAGCAGATAGCTGTTCCAGATACGGAACGCCACATACATTTTCAGAGGGTCATTGCTAAGATATTTTCCCCAGAGAAATTCGCTTGCCGCCTGCTCCAGCTCCGGCTGTTTCCATCGGTTGGAGTGGAGGGCTTGCCGCAGTGGAGAAAGCCCGTATAAGTTCCAATCTCTGTCCGTGTCACGCTCAAAGTTTATCAAAAAAGTTCCCAGCGGGCGTGTCATATCACAAAGCACCTCTGCGTTTTGGCTCCCGTTCAGCTGGAAGCGGATCTGCTGTTCTTCCCCAATCAAAATCCGCTCTTTCATTTTCTTCCTGTCCAGCGTCAGGACAAACAAAATCCTCTCAAAACATGGCTCATGCCGTATAAACTGATTCTCCATCCCTATCCCTGCCTTTATCTATGGTAATTATATAATTCAGTTATATCCGTTACACTCATGGTATCGCAGAAGCGTTGTTTTGTCAAGGATAGTCCGCTATGATGATTGTAGTTGGTAATTTCGTGCCATACAGTACCTTGACAAGTGAATGACCGTCCAAAAGGGATATGACCGGCAGGAGAAGTGACGCATCCGGCGCACCAATGCAGGGAAACACCGCAGGAATGGGGCAGGAAAACGGCTTTTGGGGAGAACGGCAGCAGGAAGCATTTTAACCTATTTGATTATGGGAGGAACAGAATGAACGATAAAAAGAGATTGAACAGCTACGAGGATTTACCGCTGGTTCTGGATGTGGCGGACATTCAGCGGATTATGGGAATTTCAAGAGCGAGCGCCTATGAGCTGGTACACACACCCGGCTTTCCGGCGTTCCGCAGGGGCAGGCTTATCAAGGTCAGCAAAATTGCCTTCTTTGAATGAAACAGTATCAATCCCCCAGCTGAGCTGGGGGAATAACAGATGCAAGTGGCGGTGAACAGAGTACCAAAAAATTACCCCCGTTGTATAATAGAAGTGGGTCTAGCAAACCACTTTAGAAACAACGGAGGTATATCCATATGGATAATAATAGTTTAGCACATAGCCGGTACAATTGCACGTACCATATTGTATTTATTCCGAAATATCGCAGGAAAGTAATGTTCGGAGAGTTAAGGAAAGATGTAGGAGAGATTCTGGGAAAGGTGTGCAGAATGGAAGGGGTAACGATCATAAAGGCGGCTACGCTTCCCGATCATGTGCATATGTATGTATCAATTCCGCCCAAGTTGAGCGTATCAAAGGCCGTAGGCCTTATTAAGGGCAAGAGTGCGCTTATGATATTTGACAGGCATCCAGAATATAGAGAGAAAGGAAACCGTCACTTCTGGGCAAGAGGATATTATTGCGAAACGGTCGGTAATGTCAACGAAGAGACAATAAAGAAGTATATTCAGGAGCAGTACGAAAGGGATAGGATGGAGCATTAAAAGAGAGCCGCTTTTAAGCGGCCTACCAGTAAAGAAAGAACGGTTTGCTAGACCGCCTTTAGGCGGAAATGCAAAGGTTTTGCCCCAGGGGGGCTATCCCATTCCACCAGCTGAGCTGGTGGTTGGGCCTTTCGGCGGTGAATGGATGGCAAAAGGCTCCGAAACCGTACCGGTAAGCGACAAATAAGCGTGAGGTATCATTCCCTGACTGCAAAACTGCCGTACTTTCCAAAGGGGTATACAGAGGGAAAAAACCTTAAAAATGATACCGAAACGCTACACAAAAACCGCCTGTCTGCGTACATCAGATAGAAACGGAGAAAGGAGCCGGTTATGGCAAGAATGAGCAACAAGCGGCGGTTGGAATGGTCTTTCTTCCTAAATGACCGCAGCCGTATCACTTACAACGAACTGTGCCGGAAATGCCAGCACGAATGTAAACAGAGCTTCCGGGCGGTTGTGGTTGACTGCCCGAAGTATCTTTCCAAACGTTCCAAGAAAAAGAACAAGACTGCCGGAAACGGCAAAATCCCTTAGGAACTAAGGGCGCATTATCCGAGATTTCCAATTATCCGAAGTAACTCTCAAAGCTGCCGATATGAAAGGCTTTCAAAGAAATTACCTCGGATAATTATTTATGAAAAGAGCAACTGCCATTTCAAAAATTATCAGAGGCAAAGGTGTGATTTACCCAATTATCTCGGATAAGTACAAATCACCCACAATTGAAAGCGGGGTTAATTATCCGAGATAATCGTTTTCAAATGCTGTATTCATCGGATTTAATCAATTTACCTCGGATAAGTTTTTATCTCGGATAATGCGCCCTATCCAAGAACTCGGATAGGGCGCACTTCTATACATAGTCTAAAGACCATGTATCGTGCGTCCTGCGGAGCTTACCCCTGCCGCTGATAAAATCAGCAATCCGAGGTCTGCGTTCGCTTCGCTCCGACAAGGTGGCTACACCCCCTTGCGCCGCTAAAGCGGCTATCCCCTGTGTACCCGCCGCAAAGAGAAATCCGCTCTGCGGTTTTCCCTTTTCATCGGGTTTTATAGAAGCACTGACACACAGACTGTCTGCGGATGGTCTTTCTTTATCTTATCAGTAAAGGATGTGAGAACATGGAAAAATCTTTGGAACAGTTAAAGCAGGAATATGAAAAAACCACTGTCCTGCTGGAACGGGAAAAACGGAAAATGCAGCGTTTGAAAAACCGGCAGGCGTATCTGGAAAGCGGTTCCCGGAAACAGAGGACGCACCGGCTGATTACCCGTGGGGCAGCTATTGAGAGCATTGCGCCACAGACAAAGGAGCTGACCGAAACGGAATTTTATTCCCTCATGGAAAGCATTTTGAATCTGCCGCAGGCGGAGCATTTCATCCGGTCTGCCGCAGAAAACCACGCCCGTATTTCCGGGCAGGAGAAAGGCGGTGACTAAGGATAGCACTTTATCATTTTTCAATCGCACAGATAAAGCGCAGCGCCGGTCAGAGCGCCATTGCCAGCGCAGCCTACCGAGCCGGGGATCGTCTTTACAGCAGCTACTATGGAGAAGTCAGCGACTACACCAAAAAGGGCGGCGTGATCGCTTCGGAAATCATGCTGCCGCCCCATGCGCCGGAAATATATCTTGACCGGGCGACCCTCTGGAATGCTGTGGAGAACTGCGAGAAACATCCAAAAGCCCAGCTTGCTTTTCCTTTGATATTGCCATGCAGAATGAATTGACGCTGGAAGAAAACATGGAGCTGGCGAGGAAGTTCGTGCAGGAGCAGTTTGTGGCAAAAGGCATGATTGCCGATCTTGCTTTTCACAGCCCGGAGAAAGAGGACGGCGGCATCCCTAACCCACATTTCCATGTGATGACAACCATGCGCCCTTTGAACCCGGATGGCACATGGGGACAAAAACAGCGGCGGGAATATCTTCTTGATGAAGATGGAAACCGAATCCGGGATAAAAACGGCGATTATATGTTTAATGCTGTCCACACAACAGACTGGCACGAGCCGGAAACACTGGAACACTGGCGGGAGCAGTGGGCGGCTGCCGTTAATACAAAATTTGAGGAAAAAGGGCTGGATGTGCGTATCGACCACCGTTCCTATGTGCGGCAGGGGCTTGACCTGATACCTACTGTCCACGAGGGCGCTAATGTCCGGCAGATGGAAGCAAAGGGCATCCGTACCGAAAAAGGGGAACTGAACCGCTGGATTAAAGCTACCAACCGGCTCATGCAGGATGTGAGGAAGAAGATCAAAGCCCTGTTTGTCTGGATGGCAGAGGTAAAAGAAGAACTTTCCAAACCGCAGACACCGAACCTTGCCGACCTGCTGATCGCTTATTACAACCAGCGTAACGCAGGGGCATGGAGCAATAAAGCCAGAACCGGAAACTTAAAGCAGTTTGCCGAAGCCGTCAATTATCTGACGGAAAACAAGCTGCTCACATTAGAGGATTTGCAGGAGCGTCTTTCCTCTGTCAGTGAAGAATTTGAAGCATTAAGCGGCTCCATGAAAAAGAAATCTGCCCGGATAAAGGAATTGAAGGAATTGATACGGGAGGGCGAGAATTACCAGCGGCTAAAACCTGTCCATACGGAATTGAACAATATCAAGTTTAAGAAACAGAGGGAGAAATTTGAAACATCCCACGATGCGGAGTTACGGCTGTTTTATGCCGCCCGCCGTATTCTGAAAGAAAAACTGGACGGAAAACCCATTGCCCTGAAAGCATGGAAACAGGAATATGCACAGTTAAAAACAGAGTATGCCGAACTGTCTCCGCAGCACAAGCCGCTCCGGGAGGAAGTCATACGGCTGCGGCAGGTGCAGAACGCCGTAGATACCGCACTGCGCCGGTGGGAGCAGCCACAGGAAGTACAGAGAAAGAAACATGAGATGGAGCTATGATATAACCGGCAGCTTTACCGCTGCCGGTATTTTTATGGAGGGAGCATTTGAATGTATTTGAAGCGGTGAAACAGTCTGTTACCACCCGGCAGGCTGCTTCATTCTATGGAATCCGGGTGGGGAGAAACGGCATGGTCTGCTGTCCATTCCACAATGACCGCACGCCCAGCATGAAAGTGGACAGCCGCTTTTACTGCTTCGGCTGCGGGGCTTCCGGGGATGTGATCGACTTTGCCGCTTTGCTGCATGGATTGGGGAAACGGGAAGCTGCGGTCAGGCTTGCGGAGGACTTCGGCGTTTCCTATGAGAAATCCGGCAATGCGCCGCCAGATAGGAAGCGTCACAACAGGTCACAGCCCCGACAAAAATCAGCGGAGCAGAGATTTCAGGAAACGGAACGGTATTGTTTCCGGGTGCTATGCGATTATCTGCGCCTGCTGGAGCATTGGAAAACAGCATACGCCCCACAGCCGCAGGATGCCATCTGGCATCCTCTTTTTGTGGAAGCGTTGCAGAGGATAAGCTACACAGAATACCTTTTGGATATTTTGTTATACGGAGAAATAGAAGAAAAAGCGGCATTGATCGCCGCACAGGGAAAGGAGGTGCTGCGGCTTGAACAGCGAATTTCAGAGCTTGCCGCCGGAAACGCAGGAAGCTGTCAAAAGGACGATGGACACAATGGAACCGGCGCAGACACCGACAGAAATCCGGGAGACATTAGAGGGGACGCAGAAAGGCGGCGTGAAGAACAGCATCCGAAACTGCCTGACGGTGTTCCAGCGTGACCCTCTGTTTCGTGGGGCGCTGCGCCTGAACCTTTTGACGGAGCAGATTGACATTGTGAAGCCGCTGGGCTGGGAGCGCACCAGTACCACGCTGACCGACATGGACATGAACTACCTGCTTTTGTATCTGGAAGAAAACTACGGGCTTACCAGCGAGAAAAAGGTGCAGAGCGCCATCAAGATTGTTGCCAATGAAAACCGCTACCATCCGGTCAGGGATTACCTGAACAGCCTGCAATGGGACGGCACAGAGCGCATCCGTTACGCCCTGCATCACTTTCTGGGAGCCGATACGGACGAATACACCTATGAAGCCTTGAAACTGTTCCTGATGGGAGCCATCCGGCGGGTATTCAGACCGGGGAGCAAGTTTGAGGTCATGCTCTGTCTGGTTGGTGGTCAGGGAGCCGGGAAATCTACCTTTTTCCGGCTGCTGGCAGGCAGGGACGAATGGTTTTCAGACGATTTGAAGAAGCTGGACGATGAAAATGTGTACCGCAAGCTGCAAGGGCATTGGATTATCGAGATGTCGGAGATGATCGCCACAGCCAACGCCAAGAGTATTGAGGAAATCAAGTCATTCTTAAGCCGCCAGAAAGAAACCTACAAAGTGCCGTATGAGACACACCCGGCAGACCGGCTGCGGCAATGTGTATTCGGAGGGACGACCAACCGGCAGGACTTTTTACCCCGTGACCGCACCGGCAACCGGCGCTTTCTCCCCGTGACGGTGTACCCGGAACGGGCGGAGGTTCACATACTGGATGATGAAGCGGCGGCGAGGGCGTATATCGAACAGATGTGGGCGGAAGCCATGACGGTTTACCGCAGTGGGAAGTATAAGCTGTCATTCAGCATAGAAATGAACCGATACCTGAACGCCCACCAGCAGGACTTCATGCAGGAGGACACACAAGCTGGCATGATCTACGCCTATTTGGAGGACTACACCGGTGACAGGGTATGCTCCAAGCAGCTTTATGAGGAAGCGCTGGGGAACTTAAATTCCCCGGCAGACTGGGAGACACGGGCAATCTGCGAGATTATGAATACTGGCATTGCGGGCGGCATCATACAGGGCTGGGCAGCCTACAAAAGCCCGAAGCGGTATAAGAAATACGGTTCTCAAAAAGGCTGGGAGCGTGTCAACCAAGCCCCGCCGGAGGGGGACGGTTTTAAGGAAATCACGGAAGAAGAAGCCCGGCAAATGGAACTGCCATTCTGAAAAGCCGCCGGTTAACAGTTTGGTTGACGCTTCGGTTGACAGCCGGTTGACGGGGAAAAGCCTGATATTTGGGGGATTTCTCTCCTTTGTCAACCATGTCAACCAAGAAATCAAAGAAAAAGTAAAAAGTAATCATAGAGCGCCTATGGATTGTTTTCAAAGTCTTTTCTGCCGGTTGACACGGTTCGGTTGACATGGAGACAGTCTGCGGCTGTACACCTGCCTGACATTCCCTTGTCGGGCATATTTCATTTATGGAGGTAACTGCCTATGGCAAAAAGCAAAAACGAGAGCAATAACAAAAACAGCGGCACCCTGCTTACCGAAAAAGACGGCACCCAGTATTTTGTCATGGGGAAAGTCCGTATCAAGGTATCGGAGCATTTCGCACAGGATGGGAAGCCGCTTGACAGCCTGCTGGAAGATGTGATCCAGCACGCTGCCGCCGCTTCCTGAAAAAATACGGAATAACGACTGTCAATCAGCCCACGCTTATGATATACTTGTACCAGCGAGTATTGTATAAGCGTGGGTTGTTTCTTTTAGAAGGAGGATTTTTAACCGTGAAACAACCATACAATACAACGATTTATAACACTGCACTATATTTGAGATTGAGCCGTGACGATGAATTACAGGGGGAAAGCGGCAGTATCCAGACCCAGCGCATGATGCTTAGGCAGTATGCCGCAGAGCATGGGCTGACCGTTGTAGACGAGTACATTGACGACGGATGGAGCGGGACAAATTTCGAGCGTCCAAGTTTCCAAAGGATGATTGATGACATCGAGGACGGAAAAATCAACTGCGTTGTCACAAAGGACTTATCCCGTCTGGGAAGAAACTATATCCTGACCGGTCAGTACACGGAAATCTATTTCCCCAGCAAGGGAGTACGCTACATTGCCATCAATGACAATGTGGACACCATCAACGGAGAAAGCGAGCTTGCCCCGTTCTTAAACATCCTAAATGAAATGCACGCCCGACAGACCAGCAAAAAGGTCAAGGCTGCCATGCACACAAGATTTGCCAATGGCGCACACTATGGAGCCTATGCACCGCTGGGATATGTAAAAGACCCTGACAAAAAGGGGCATCTTCTGATCGACCCGGAAACACGCTGGATTGTAGAGAAGATTTTTGACCTTGCCGTACACGGGCGTGGTGCCGCCAGCATTACACGGATTCTGGTGGAGGAAAAAGTACCTACCCCCGGCTGGCTGAACTATGAAAGATACGGGACTTTCACTAATATCTACGCCGGTGCGCCCGCAGAAAAAGCCTATGCGTGGACGATTGCACAGGTCAAGAGCATTTTGAAAGAGGAAACCTACATCGGTCACAGTGTTCACAACAAGCAGAGCAACATTTCATTCAAGAACAAGAAAAAGGTGCGGAAGCCGCAGGAAGAATGGTATCGTGTGGAAAATACCCACGAAGCCATCATTTCCGAAGAAGTGTTCCAAAAAGTTCAGGAGCTGATTGCAAGCAGACGCAGGAAACGCAGAAACGGTACGACACAGATTTTCGCAGGATTGATAAAATGTGCAGACTGCGGATGGTCTTTAGCCTATGGGGAAAACAAGCAGAACAAAAACCCATACGGGTACTACCATTGCAGCAAAAACGGACAGGGATTACGCCAGTGTTCCATGCACTATATCCGCTATGATGTACTGTATGCCTATGTACTTGCAAGACTGCAATACTGGTCTATGCTGGCACAGAAAGACGAGGACAAGCTGCTGAAACGCCTGCTCAATGCCAGCGACAGGGAAAGAAACTCTGCGAAGAAAAAGCAGGCTGCGGAGCTGAAAAAGGCAGAGAAGCGTAAAGCCGAGGTTGACGGGCTGTTTGCTAAAATGTATGAGGACTGGTCTGCTGGACGCATAACCGAGTATAACTTCAATATGCTGTCCGAGAAGTACCAGAACGAGCAAAAGGAGCTTGAAACAAAAATAAGACAGCTTCACGAAACGATGGAAGCCGCCGTACAGACCGCAGCGGATGCTGAAAAGTGGATTGCCCTGATGAAACAGTATGTCAACCCTGTGGAGCTGACCGCCGAACTTCTGAACACTCTAATTGAAAAAATAACCGTCCACGAAGCTGTCAAGGGCGAGGATGGAAGCCGTGAGCAGGAAGTAGAAATCTACTACCGCTTTATCGGCAAAATCGATTGACCTTTCTTTTTTACCCAACAATATCTTTAATTAAGGGAAACGGGACAGGGAAAGCCGGAAATTGACAATATCATTAAACTAACAGAAATTTACCATGTAAGTGCAGATTATATTCTGTTAGGTACTGAAAAAGTATCTGTTCCAGTGCCGGAAAAGAAGGAATTGAGCCAAGAATACAAAAAAGCAATAGGCATAATTGCCATAATAGCGGCAACAGCAATAGTTACAGTGCTATTTATTACTGCATTAGGCTTGCTTTCACGATTAGGAATTTAGGAGGAAAAATTATGGAGCGAACAGGCAGGATTTCAAAGTTGTTTCTTATTATTCTTATGTTTAGCATGATTGCTATAACAATGAGTGGCTGTGTTTATGCTAATAACAAGAATTGGGACGACATGACACCCGAAGAACAAGAAGAAGTACGGCAAAATTTTGAGGAGGAACGTAAAGAACTGGAAGAGGATTTCCCGAGTGATAGTGTGGAGGGTAAATTTACATCATATATTCTTGACAAGGTTGAGGAAGGTATTGAAGATTAGTGAGGCGGACGAGAGGTGGCTGCGCCTCCTGTTCGGGGAGCCGTATGAGGCTAAGTTCCAGTCGGAAGGTACGGGTTCCGCCGTCCATGTGTATGACAGGAACGGTGACGAGATATTGACCTACACGACGGGCGTGGGCTGGCATGAGAAGGAGTCAAAGGCGGAGACGCAGGTACACGGGGCTTTGAAGGCTGCCTACTATGATGCGTACCATGCGGCAAGGCAGGAGATAAATTCCGGCATTGCCGGGATGGAAGTTCAGGGCGGATTTGATGCGAGGGCATAAGAAGAAAACCAATAATGCACAAACGATAAAGGGAACCAAACGTGAAGTGTTCATGTTTGGTTCCCTTGTTCCATATCAGTGCGGGGAGATAGCAACAGATGTATTTTGGGGGAGAGGAGGTGGTATTATCCGGAAAATGAAATGCCCGGAGAGATGGTGCAAGAAACGGGCCTGTGATATTGGGGAGACGGGTTCCGGCTGGATTATCGTGTCGCTGAAATGCCCTAACTGCGGCAGGGTGGTAAAGGTGTACTGGAAGCCGAGTGGAAAAAGATAAATATACATAGTGGGAAAGAATGGCAGGAAGGTATCCTGCTATTTTTACTTTTATAGATTAAAGCGTTTCTTTTATGGTCATACTAAAGT
>RAYQ01000003.1 GCA_003612395.1 Parablautia intestinalis | reverse complement strand
GTAGGGCAGTATGCGGCGGAGAAGAAGGCAGCAGCAGATGCAGCGGCAAAAGCAGCCGAAACAGCGGAGAAGGAGGCGTCAGAAAAGAAAGACGCGGCAGACAAAGCAGTCGAAGTAGCAAAGACAGCAGATGATAACTTGGCTAAAGCTCAAGATGACTTTGATAAAGTAAAGGACGATCTTCTCGAAGAAGTATTTGATGAAGTAAAAAATACCAAGCAACCAGATGTAAATACGGCCTTTGAAAATTATAAGGGTAATGAAAATAATGAGAACTGGCATAATCTGATTGAGAAAACAGATAGTTTGGCAGAATCTTTAATTAAATATACTTTCCTGCAGAATAATAGAGATAATATTGAAGACTTAAGTCAAGTCCAGTTCAGTGGTTGGAAGTCAACATCAGATCAGGATAACAACTATGTAATGGTTACATATCCTACGGCTGATGGAGGAATTCAGAAAGAGTATTTTGATTATTCGTTGGATACCGAAACAGGACAGATTACGCTTTTGAAGAAGGCAGCAGTTTATAGTGGCGATGACAAGAATTTCCCTATGATCGTTACAGTTGAGGATGGAAAGCCGGTATATAAAATAGGGGATGAGATTATTGATTCTTCAAAGGTTGAAGGTGATGCTGAGCATGGATATACTGCTGAAGTTGAAGTGACGACACAGACTTATAAATGTGTAATGGGGAAACTTGGACTTCAGGGAACAAAAGAAGTTACGGTAGTAACAAAATGTGGTAAAACTATTTACTATGTTGATGGGAAAGAAACTGCCGCTAACAAAATTAAATTTGATGAAAATGGGAACATTACTAAAATTGGTATTACAGAAGTAAAAAGTGACAGCGGCAGGCCGCAAAATCAAGATCCAGTAAAAAGCACAGAAAAGATGACCCTCCAAAACACAGGTAAATTCGATGGAAAAGGCAGCGAATATCTGAAGCAGGAGACTTTCACAAATGGAAATACTGCATATCAGCAACTGACCAATGAGCTCAGAGAGGCATTGAAGGTAGCCAAAGAAACCGCAGATAAGGCAGCGGCGGACAAGACAGACGCGGAACAGGCAGCAAAAGAGGCAGAAGATAAGGCCACCGAGGCAGCAGACGCGGAACAGGCAGCAAAAGAGGCAGCAAAAGAGGCAGAAGATAAGGCCACCGAGGCTACAAATGCGAAAGACGCAGCGGAGCGGGCAGCAAAAGAGGCAGCAGATAAAGCCACCGAAGCAGCAGACGCGGAACAGGCAGCAAAAGAGGTAGCAAAAGAGGCAGAAGATAAGGCCACTGAGGCTACAAATGCGAAAGATGTAGCGGAGCAGGCGGCAAAAGAGGCAGCAGATAAGGCCACCGAGGCTACAAATGCGAAAGACGCAGCGGAGCGGGCAGCAAAAGAGGCAGCAGATAAAGCCACCGAGGCAGCAGACGCGGAACAGGCAGCAAAAGAGGCAGCAAAAGAGGCAGAAGATAAGGCCACCGAGGCAGCAAATGCGAAAGATGCAGCGGAGCGGGTAGCAAAAGAGGCAGCAGATAAAGCCACCGAGGCAGCAGACGCGAAGGATGCAGCGGGAAAGGCACAGGATAAATTAACAGCAGCACAAGGCAAATTAACAGATGCACAGAATGAATTAACAACTGCCGAGACTAATTTAAATAATGCGAAAGCCAATACTGAGGCCAAGTGGAACACATATACGAACGAGCAACAAAATGTTGTTAAAGCTACTTGGGAGTTTAAGGATGCAGAAGCTTTGAAGGCAGAAAAAGAAAAGGCTGTAACTGAGCTGACTGCATTATTGCAACAGGCACAGGAAAGTGCAGATGCAGCGGGTACAAAGGCAGCTTCGGCTTCAAATGCAAAGGACGCTGTACAGAAAGCTTACGATAAAGTACTTGCGGCAGTAAATGCACTTGCTGCTTTACAGGAACAGGAAGCAGTGAATGAAGCCGCTTATCAGGAATTGATGAATGCTTATGATAAAGCAGTTTCTGATTACGAGAATGCACTTGAAGCAAAAGGAATTGCGGATTCGTATCTTGTGCAAATCAGAGACGCAGCGGCCCGTGCACGTGCAGCGGCTGACGCAGAATTTGCTTACAATACACAGGCTACGGATGATGGAGATGATGACGATACACCAGGCGGCGGAACAGGCGGCACGACCGATGACGGTACAGACGGCGGAGCTGGCGGTACCACTGGCGCAGCTGATGGAACAACAGTAGTTCCGGGTGCACCTGTAACCAATATCCCTGCAGAAGAAGTACCTCTGGCGGCAGTGCCAGGTGCAGCAGGCGCCGGATCCGTAATAGCAGGCAATGGAATGGTGGCAGGCACTGGAAGAAATGTCATGGGCGCCAGAGTAACAGGCACAGGTACCCGTGTGACGACAGACGGTGAAGGGGAAGAAGATACCGTTTTAACAGGTGATGAGGAAACGGTTGTTACCGGCAATGTTATTTTAGAAGATGAAGAAACGCCGCTTACAGCAAGCGCAAAGGAAGAAACAGAAGGCACAGTAGATATACATGACGGCGAAACGCCTCTTGCGGAATTACCGGCAGAGCAGGCTAAAATGTCCTGGTGGTGGTGGCTGATTATCCTGATTCTTGGCGCAACAGGAGCTGAGATGTACAGGAGACACCGTAAGAAACTTGCGGAAGATAACACGACAGAGAATTAATGTAAATATGTTTCTGCAAAAAATTAACAGGGCGGCCGTGAGGCCGCCCTGTTAGCAGTTTTGTCAGCAGAAGCATATCAATCAAAAAATAATGGATAAAGATTTCCTTTCGTAGTAAGATATCTGTGACAATGGAAAGAAGTACTGTAGAAAGGAGCAATTGCAGACAATATTTTTAATAGCGGTTTCGATAAACAGCGTTAGGGAAGGACAACCTTATTGATAGCATCTACAATCCTGTTTCTGGTAAGGTCAGCGATTTCTTTGGTGGTCATTTCTTTATAATCTTCATAAAAAATAGGCGTCAAAAAGTGAACCTGCGTCTTGACACGCCTTAAGGAATTAAGCTCAAAGGGCTTGTAGGAGTCAATAAGGGCCACAGGAACGATAGGACTTTTGGATTTGATAGAGCATTTAAACGCTCCGGGCAAAAATTCGTGAACCATGTTCCGGTTGCGGTAATAGCCGCCCTCCGGAAAAATAATAACCCGCCGCCCGGACTTTACCTGTGCAATAACGTCCATAATGGTTTTAAACTGCTCACGCATATCCGATTTATCTAAGCGGATTCCCTTTAGCAGGGTGATAAACTGGGTGGTAACAATAGGATGGGAACGCTTGTCATCTATCATGACGGTACAGGGGGTGGGATGACCGGAAATAATGCCCAGAGCATCATACTTTCCCTGGTGATTGGCATACATGACATATCCTCCCTCAGCGGGCAGGTTTTCGGTTCCATAGACATCTGTGTGAATAAAGCCATTGCGCTTTAAAACGGAAATGGCGCTTTGCGCCACCTTGTATCGGTCCTTTTCTGTATAGGCATCCGTATGTTTTTCTATGTATCCGGCTTTGCACAGATAAAATATAATAAAAGGTAAAGAAAGAATAATTACAAAATAAAATCTTAACATAAGACCCTCACTCTTACCATTGTTCTTAAATTTGGGCGTATTTCTGATAAATAGAATATCATATTTCAGCCTTTTTTTCAAATCTTAAAAAGAAACCGGATCTATCTGAAAATATTTATATAAAATTCACAGAGGGTATTGGTAATGAACAATTTATCGACAAGGAGCCGCAATTTAGCGGAGGCTCTCAGCATATTCGAAGGGGTGGAAGTTAAATTCTGTACAATAGGTCAGGTAAAGGAATATGGCCTTGCAAAGTGTAACACGCCAAAGAAAGGCTGTGAAAAAAATAAGCCTTTTATCAGAATTTGTGATGAAGATACAAACATAATTTATAATATGGCGTTACAATGTGATCCAAACGGAACCTCCTGTATTATGGAGCTGATAAATACAAAGATAAAAGTGACCAAAGAAAATGACGCAATGTTATATTCTATATTTACGCTATTGCATGAAGCTGGCCACTGGTATGATTATAAAGATAATCCTGATGAATACACAAATGAGCTGGAGGCCTGGAATAATTCTGCTGACAGCGGCATATCAATGGAGGCAGCCATGGCATATAGAAACCGGACAATGGAAAGCAGAGCGGATCAGTTTGCGCTGAATCATTTGTGGGAGGCGTGGATAGAAATTGACACCAGAATTTTTAAGGGATTATTGGGGGAGTGCGCATTTGGTTGTTAACTGAGTTGGGGTAGGTTCAAGCCCCACTTGGGCAGCTAAGCGAATAATGAATAGTGAAACCTGTATGAAAAATGGAACATGGAATATGCATCAAGGGTGGAACAACTGTAATGATCATATGCCTGGAAGCAGTGTGCCGGATATTTATTCTGTCCGGGAGGGTCAGTATTCCCTATTTTTCACAGAGCAGGAATGTGTATGGACTTCAGGAAATATGAAAGGTGTTTCACAAAGTAGGGATGATACATCATCAGTAAGGTTCGCAGTGCTCTATATGAAAACAAGTTGAAAGGATTTGGCAGTATTGTAATGCTGTAAAAAGGATGCTATAATTTAACCAATACAAAGGAGTTTTCCATGAAAAATAAAAAAATACAATGGCATCCGGGATTCATAGCAGCAATGAATCTGGAATTTGCGAAAGACAGAGAGGGACTTAAATTTGAAAAGGAGTATAACCTGAATACCAAACCTCTGGAAATAGACCTGCTTGTAATAAAGAAGGACAGTTCAGTCAGGATTTCCAATGAAATAGGAATCCTTTTTAGGGGGCATAATATCATGGAGTATAAATCTCCGGAGGACAGTTTGGATATAGATGATTTTTATAAAGCCGGAGCCTACGAAAGCCTCTACAAATCTTATGGGAAAACAACGGATGCGGTCAGAGCAGATGATGTGACAATTTCACTTGTGAGGGAAGTTAAACCGGAAGGGCTGTTTCGGTATTTTAAAGAACATAATTATCCCATATCGAATCCATATCGTGGAATATACTATATAGAAGGGAATGTTTTGTTCCCAACACAGATTGTTGTAACAAAGGAGTTAGAGGAAGAATCGCATATCTGGCTGGGAGCATTGACAGAAAGAATGAAGAAACAAAGTATGGTCAGGTTACTGGAAAGTGTTGACAGACTGACAGAAAAAGCAGATAAGGAATTTGCGGATTCTGTTTTGGAGGTCAGTATAGGAGCCAATAAACAGGTGATTGAAGAGTTGATAGGAGATGGTGATATGTGTCAGGCATTAATGGAGATTATGGAGCCACAATTGCTGTTAAGGGAAAAGAAAGGGAGAGAAGAAGGGAGAGAAGAAGGGAGAATAGAGGGAACTGTTGATACGTTACGAGAGTTTGGGTATGGAGACTTAGAGATTAAAAACATTATTATGCAACGATATGGGCTTTCTATGGAACAAGCAGGAGAATATTTATAAGGAGAAGAAGGAAACTCAGGGAATTGGGTTTCCTGTTTTTTTTAGATCATTTGTCTACTTTGAAACATTTTAGACTGCTTACAATTTACGGATTCTGTTTTGGAGGTCAGTATAGGGGAAAATAAAGCGGCGCTTACCTTACGGGGTTACAGGTATTGGCAGATACAAAAACAGATTAAAGCTGTTTTTTTTCTGCTTTATTTCCATATTACCATCATATTTATTTACGGTTTCCTGAATGCTTCTTAAACCAAGTCCATGATTTTTGGCATCCTTTTTGGTGGTTTTGGGAAAGTCCTTTGTAACGCTGACACTTTGGCAGGAATTCCGGATATTGACTGCCAGGACGCCTTTTTGGGCCGCTGCGTCTAAATGAATTTCACGCTCGCCTTCCGTAAGCGCAACGCAGGCTTCCACTGCGTTATCCAGGGCATTGGCGAAAATTGCGCAGAGATCTGACCTGTCAAAAGGAAGTTCGTCCTTAATGTCAACCTTTGCCAAAAAGAGGATATTGTTTTGGCGCATCAGTTCCTCTTTGACTGTCAGAATAATATTTATGGTAGTGTCCCCGCACCAGGTAAGGATCTGGCCAAAAGCAGGGCGAGCAAGCATTTCCTTAATATAAGCATCTTTTTGATCTTCGGGCAGCGCCAGGAGTATTTGCAGGTGGTTGGATAAATCGTGACGCAGCTTGCGGGTTTCAAACTGTTGCTGCTCCATGGTTTTATAGTATCTTTGATTCTGCAGTGCCAGCATATTTTCCTGCTCTAACCGCTGCTGCTTTTCCAAAACGGTCAGAGCACGCAGCAGCACGGCAAAGGACAGAATGACCAGTAAAAACAGGGCGGAGTCTGAGAGGATGGTTTCGCCTATCCGCATATAGGGACTTCGCAGCAGGATCAGGGAAATCATAATGCCTAAGGGAGAGAGGGTAAGAAGAAGCATCAGCCGCCAAAGCGGGGAGGAAAGCTCAAAATCCTGCCGGGGTTTCCGCACCCGTATGCTCAGGTAGAGAATAACCGCAAAAAACAATCTGCCAATCAGATACAGATTGCTGTACAGAGTATCCATTCCTCCACAATGGGCCAGGAAACCTATGCAATTATCATAAAAACCGTTGAAGGCGGAAATCGCGCTGGAAAACAGTAGACCTAAGGTGATCCTTTTAAGCAGGGTGCCTTCGCAGGCGCACCACAAGGCAGCCAGAAAAAAGATTATGCTGACAGAAAGATTTATCAGATCGCCGGAAAATATAACCATTATGGTGGTAAGCCAGCAGGCAAAGAGCAAAAATCCCCTGCGCCACCAGCTCTTTTTTATCCGGATAAAAAGAGATAAGGCAGCGTAAACAAAAATGGCGGCAATAATGCCGAATATGATAAATGAGTAAAATATGAAATCTTCCGGATTCATGTTTATTTTTCCCTCCGCATCTTCCGGGACGTGTCTGTAATACTGCATGAAAAGATAGTTTGGAAGATAACTTCCAAAGTTGTTCGGCTAATTTACCAACAGGGCCCTGGCAAGTTTCATAACAGCGCTTTCCTTCATAGCCCTGCTTATGGGAATTGTCTGATCGTTTATGGTGATGCTTTCACTGCCGATGCGGGTAACCCATTTGGGATTGACCAGATATCTTTGGTGTACCCGGACGAAGTCATTTAACTGTTCCTCCACCTCATCCAGTTTCCCATAAAAAGTATGAGAAAGGTTTTGGGCATCTCCCGGACAAACCACATTTACTTTTCTTTTGTCACTATAAAAATAAGAAATACCTGATAAGGGAAGACGATAGGTGCCTTCCGCATTTTTAAAAGAAAAGGTTTCCGGCCTGTTGTCAAAAATGCGCCTCCGCACCCGGCCAAGTATTTCCTGCAGTTTTGAAGTTCCGGCTGGTTTTACTACATAATCAAGGGCGTCCACCTTGTAACCGTCAAACACATAATCGGTATAGCCTGTAACGAACACAAGACAGATTCCTTTGTCAAATTCCCGGATCTGCCGGGCAGCTTCCATTCCGTTTGCCCCGCTCATTTCCACGTCAAGAAACAAAAGGTCAATTTCACCAGGATGCTTTTTGAGCCAGCGCACAGCGCTTTCGCCTGTGGAAAACTCATAAACAATCTGTTCCGATTCCTCATAAAGAACCTTTTCCAGCTGGAAACGCAGGGTGTTTCTGGCATCTATCTGATCATCACATATTCCGATTCGAAGCATTTCAACGCATTCCTCCATTCTAAGGTATATAAAGCCGGCTCTTGTTATACACTCTGATACATTCCGGAGATATTTTATCATCCTTTGTATTCACAGACAATCCTTCCCTTATACTAAACTTTACAAAATTCCTGCCAAACTTTACATGGCTTATTCTTTCTGGTCAAAAGTTACATATGAGCTGCATAAAATGACAACCCTTTCCACAGCTTTTTACAATTTTGTTATATTAGCTTTAGCGACGCCGGAGTGTGTTTTTCCTGTGAGCAATGAGAGGGGCGGCTGACCATAGAGATAGAATCTCATAGAGATAGAATCTCATAGAGATAGAATCTCATAGAGATAGAATCTCATAGAGATGGAAAGCATCTCATAGACATTTGGCGAATACCGCCAGATATTTAACTGTAAATAAAGAAAGGGGAGCTACTGTGAAAAATAAATTTTTCACAGACAAATTTGTGCCCCGGCCCAAATTTGAGGGCGGTTGGAAGAATGGAGGATTATTATGTTATATGTAAAAAATTTGCACAAATCTTATCAAAGCGGAAACAAATCCTACAATGTACTGAAAGGAATTGACTTATCGGTGGCGGATCAGGAATTCGTGGCAGTTATGGGGCCTTCCGGGTCAGGAAAAAGTACACTGCTTAACTGTATTTCCTGCTATATACCCTTTGAGCAGGGGACCATTACTTTAGGAGGGCAGGAGCTGAACGGGCTTGATGAAAACGGCCTTGCAAAAATCCGTAACGAAAAACTGGGATTTGTTTTTCAGGACTTTATGCTTTTAGACGGGCTGACTATGCGGGAAAATATTCTTGTTCCCGGAATCATTCGGGGGAAAGCGGATAAGAAGGCGGAAAAACTTGCAGATCAGCTTTTGACCCTCTTTGGGATTGAGCATATTGCCTCAAAATATCCTGCAGATGTTTCGGGGGGAGAGCGGCAGAGGACAGCGGTGGCAAGAAGTCTGCTCAACCAGCCTCTTTTAATCCTGGCGGATGAACCTACCGGAAATCTTGACAGCAAGTCCAGCAGATCGGTGATTGAATCTTTTGAAAATGCCAGAACCAAACTGGGAACTTCCATTTTTATGGTGACTCATGACAGCTTTGCAGCATCTTTTTGCGACCGGGTGATTCTCCTTAAGGACGGCGTAGTTTATGACAGCCTGGAAGCGGAACCGGGGCACAGAGAGGGAAGCAGGGGCGCTTTTCAGGATCGGCTCCTTGATGCTATACGAAAAATGAGCAGTATGGAGAGTTAGGCTGGGAAGGGAGAATGGGAATAGGTTGAAAAATCAGCCTGACGGCTGATTTTATCAACCACAAATTTGTGCCTGGCCCAAATTTGCGGGCTGTTGGCAAGAATGGGAGATTAATATGATGACATTAAAGGATTTAGAGAAAAAACTACAAAAGGCAGATGCAAAGCAGGCAAAGCTTTATTTGTTTTGCAATTTTATTTCTTTGCTGCTTATTACGGCTTACTCGGCTATGATGTTTTCGCCTACGGTGCTTTTGGTGCTTCCGCAGGGAGGCGACAGCCGCAAGCAGATGGTAGCAATCTTTGTGCTGGCGTTGTTTGGGTGCGTGGTGTTTACCATTTATGCTTCCGGTCTTTTTTTCAGGAAAAAGGCAAAGCAGTTAGGGACGCTGATGGCTCTCGGAGCTTCGGGACGCCGGCTTTTGCCGGGGCTTTTTCGGGAAGTGCTTACCCTGAGTGCCGTATCCTCCTTTTTGGGAATTGTGGCAGGCTTTCCTTTTGTATGGATTTTGTGGAACTGCTTTAAGCTCATCTCAGACAGCAGTCAGATGGCCTTAACCTTTGATTTTAAGTGCCTGTATTTGTCAGCGGTATTTTTTGTGATTGTCGTGGCCTGTTCCTGCCTGAATGCTTACCGGTATTTAAAGAAAACCAATATTATGGAAGTCATGCATGAAGAACACAGAAACGAACCGGTAAGAGAGCTGGGCAGATGGTGCGGACCTGTGGGCATAGGGCTGGTTTTGGCAGGAGCTGTCCTTGGATACATGGGCCCGGTGGTCTGCTATTATGGCTTTCAATTTTATGCACCGGCATGGATTAATATTTTGTATGCGCCTGTTTTCGTGGGGCTTTATATGATTATGCTGCACACAGTGGTATACGGCTGGCGGCCGCGCAAAAAGGATCCATACAAAAATTTGATTGCCAGGAGCATGATGAAATTTCAGGGAAAGCAGACGGTGAATAATCTTCTTGTAAGCACGGTGCTGATAGCAGGAAGTGTTTTTGGAATGTTCTATCTGCCCATGACCGGCGTAGAAAGGGCCATGGAGATAAAATCCCGCCCATATGATTATTATTATCATTACCGGGCTGACCAGAATGTTCCAGATGAGGAAGAAATTTCCACGCTGGCTGCAAAACACGGCCTTGTCGTTAAGGACTTTAAAAAGGCGCCTTATCTGTCCCTCGGCATGGACGGAATCACGGAAGTGGAGGAGGGCCGTTCATTTCATTATGAGCGTATTCCGTTTAAGTGTGAAGGGAGATTTCTGTCGGAAGAATCCTATGAAGCCCTTACCGGAGAAAAAATCGCCCTGGAAAAGGGCAGCTATATGGCGGTTTGCAAGTCGGACGGGACAGGACTGCAGTTTCTGGAGGAAACCGCGCAGGTGCTTACTAATATGGAAACTTTTCAAAGTATTCCCGTTAAATTTGCCGGATATGCCCACTATGATTTATTAACGGATTCCAGTGGATATTATGTGCTGAATAGCGAAGACTATGAAAGTGTTGGCCAGGATCTTGGCGGAGAATGGATGGGAGAGGCAGTCTTTTTTAACATAGACGGGGAGGACAGCTATGAATTTGCACAGGACTTTTTCTATACGCTGATTTCCTCTTTTGGTCCGGAATGTGAGATACCATCGTACTATGATCGGGTTTCAAAATACTATGCAAACAGTCAGGGGGAAGTGTATTGGGGAGATACGCCGGACATGACTGAAGTCAGCTTTTCCGATCCGGACAGCAGCAATTTCAGAATTTACTGGAAGTATATGCCCAAAAGCCGTTTGCTGGATCAAACGGATTATAACAGTACTTTTTCCGTATTTCTCATGATGTTTTTGTTTATTGCCATTATCTGTTCTCTGGCGGCTGTGATTATTGAATATACCCGGTGTATGACAATTGTTCTTAATAACCGCTATGTTTTTGAGGATTTAAAGCGTCTTGGCGCCTCGCCCGGATTTCTGCTAAAGGAGATCAGGAGCCAGGCAGGGCCCGTATTTAAAATCCCGGCGATAGTCGGCATGGGCGCCATGTATTTTCTTTATATTCTTCTGATGTATGGCAATGACGGAAAAATCACGGCAAGCGAGGCAGGGGGGATGGCAGTGTGTCTTTTTATCCTTATGGGAATCGGTCTGATTTATTATGCGGTTTACCGGCTTGCTGTGAAAAATATGTGTCACCAGATTCAGGGTTAGCTGTTTTTTATAAATAAGCTGGCTCGCGAAATGTGGCAGCGTTTTATTTTGTGTCAGGAAAGCGGCTTCGGATTGACAAACCCGGTTGAAAATAATATATATTATATATTGGCAAAATAAAATATTATTTTTAGCAGAAATGGGGTAAAAAATGAAAAAAAGAAAGAAAAAAGTCATAATACTTGCCATGGCCATTGCACTGATGGTTGCAGGGTGCGGAAAAAGCGGGAAAGAAATCGTTCTTAAGGAGTTTGTCTCAGATGATGAAACTGTAAGCATTCAGTTAGATGAGAGCTGGAGCCCTGAGAAGATAAACGATGAAAGCGGAAGCGAAGGCTGGGTAGCGGCATTTACGGAGGACAATTCGGAGGGCGTTTCCGTTATGCAGCTTACAAAAAGCGTATACGGTGCCGGGGTCACCATGGACAGATGGAAAGAGATAATCGAAAGCACTTATCCCATATCGGAGCCGGAGGATATGGAAGCGCCGTCTGTTCCCGGGATGGACGTTGACAGCGCCTACAGCTGTGTAGTGACAGCAGATGGGGTTAAAGGAGCCGGACGCGTGGTTTACGGTGAGACGGACTACGCATTTTACTGTATTTTATATGCGGCCCCCAAGATGAACGACCAGAAGGAAGAATATTTTAAGAAGGTGTGCGCAACCTTTAAGGAAACCGTACCGGAAGTAGAAAACGCATCGGTTGTGGAAGCCACGGACACTATTCAGTGGTTTAACAACACCTGTGCGGTGCTGACGGCGGTAAATAGCTGGGATTACACCATGTTTGGCGGGCTTCCTGCAAACGATATGAGTAAGCAGATTGCTCAAAATCTTCTGGCCGACTGGTGGGAGGTGACCGATAAGGCGTCGGCGGATGAAAACATGGAATGGCTCCTTACGGAGGGACACCGCACCTCATTTTTAGAGGATATGGCTTACATAGGTGAATCCGGTGTGGGAGATGTCCCAAAAGAAGAAAGGGTTGACTTTTTGCTTGAAAATTTCTATATAGATGTGGAAGAAGCGGAAAATTATGATATCTGGTACAGCTGCTATGAGAAATATGGAGAAAACGCTTTAGCGGCATGGGATTACAGCCGGGCAATGTCGCTTCTCGGAAACTATTATCTTGCAGGCTTTTATACGGAAACGGAAGCACTGGACAAATCTCTGGAAGTGGCCAGGGTTATCCAGGAGGCATTTGACTCATGGGATGATTTCATGGAGAATTATTTCGTAGGATATGAATACTGGGCGGAAGAAAGCAGCGAGGAAAGGCGCGGAATTTACGAGGATATTAAGGCGGAAGCTGACAGTCCTTACGATATAGAATGGAATCTGGCTTTTGAGAAAACCTGGTAAAAACAGGTTGTGACGGCATAAAGGCGGCAAAGACTATAAAAAGAGATGGAATATTTTCCATCTCTTTTTATAGTGCGCCTTGCGGCGCACGTTTCTATTAGGTCGGTACTATGGTCTTTTTTACCTGTGTAATTACATTTGTGACATTTGTACTCGCATTTTTTACCTTTATTTCAATTTCGGGGTGCTTATCTTTAAACACACAAAAAATTTCGTGTATAAATGCCCTTCCCACATCATCAATTCCATCAAAGTCAAGTTCAATTTCCTCAAATTTATCGAATCCGCTGCATAATCTTCTTGCCTGAGATCGGGAAACCGGGAAATCACTTAGTATCGAACTTTTTATAGGTATTTGTGTTTTGTAAAAGCCTCTTTCATTGGAAGAAAACATATCGAACACCTCTCTTAATTGCCGTTTCGAATTGTTCCAAAGTTCCATAACAACAGAAGTCCCTTTTTCATTTTCTATAACTTTTCTTGAGGGCCTGTTTATCGTACGTATATCGGCAGAAGAATTTTTGTCATAAGCTTCATGCACAAATATCCGGTTTGATGATAATATATAAAATCTGTCTAACGAACGTGACGTAAAGAAAATACCTTCCCCTGAATGATTCTCCTTATTGGTTGTCATTTTTCCCACAAACAGGATAGACATTGCATCATCCAGCGATATATTCTTTTGGGTTGTATTTAAAATATATTGCCTTATATTTTCAAAAATTCCCACGCCATCATCTCTTATAAATATGCGTGTAAAGAGTATATTCGAACTGAATACTACACCGATCTTCTCCGCTTTAGAATGCTCTATAGCATTATTCATTATTTCGCAAAATGCATAATTCCAAATTTTTAAAACGCTGTCAGGCAGAACCTTCAATAGTGGAAGAATATCAGTTTCAAAAATTCTGTCTTCTTCCAATTTATCCTTCTGCGGATAGTAAATAAAAAATGAGTTGCGGGTTTCTTTTAGCTGCCATTTATATTGTTTTTCCTCGCACCTTTCAATAATTCCGTTTGTTTCCATTTCCTTAAGATATCTGTTTACAGTGGTTCTTGATATATTATAGGTCTCAGATGTCGAGGCTACAATATTATTATTTCTATAATATATTTTCTCAAGAATATTCTATTTTATATTTTCTCTTGTTTTATTTTCCAGAGACATTGAACTTTACCGCCTTATTTTTGAAACTTATTATGATTTGTTTCAACTATAACACATTTCTCTTAATCCTACAATATGAATATCAGCTGCATGATTAACAACACCTGTCTGATATTGACATAGCAGGTCTAATGTGATAGACTTATTGCAAGTCTAATGTATTAGACCTATTTCGATTTGCAGTACCGTAAGCCCGCCCCCCTGATTGTCTGAAGCAGGGGCTTTGACACTTAGCTGATCTGTAAGTCGTAGAAGTAATTTATTAATGGTACGTGTAAAGCCTGCAATGTATGGAGGTGTGGAAATGGAGATGCCTAAAATATTTGAAAGCGAATACCGTTTTTGCGAAATCCTGTGGGAAAATGAACCTGTTTCCAGCACGGAGCTGGTAAGGCTTTGCAGGGAAAAACTGGAATGGAAAAAGTCTACTACCTATACAGTGATTAAGCGTCTGTCACAGCGGGGAGTTTTAAAATCAGAAAACGCAATCGTAACCTCCCTTTTGTCAAAAGAGGACGTGCAGTCGGAGGAAAGCGCTGAGATAGTGGAGAGAAGTTTTTCAGGCTCTCTGCCTGATTTTATTGCGGCGTTTACCAGAAAAAGAAAGTTGTCCGGGCAGGAGATTGAAGAAATACAGAGAATAATCAACACTTATAAGTAAGGCCTTTTAAGGCGTATTTGAGTATGATGTGCTTTGTGTGATCTTTGGCTCAAACTAAATTTACGGAAGATGAGATGCAGCTTTTTTTGCTGCCGGGAATTCGAAGGCCGGGAAGGGAGGATGTTTATTGTGGAAAGCATATTTACAAGCATTTTAAGCACAAGTATATCGGCGGGTTTTATGGTTTTAGCTGTTGCGGCGATACGCATTTTGTTTAGAAAAATGCCGAAAAGCTTCCGGTGCTTTTTGTGGATGCTGGTGGGAATACATCTGCTTTTTCCCTTTTCCATAGAATCGGCCTTTGGACTGCTTCCAAGGGTAGAGATAAGCGGCGGGGCCGACCGCGGCGGCTGGCTTTATGATAGCGAAGCTTTGGAAAATTTAGATAACATTGAATCGGGAACAGGGACAGAAGATTTGGTGGATATGGAAAAAAAGGCTTTGGCACAGCCCGGGCTTTTTGGTGTGAACAGTACGGGGAGCCTAAAGGACGCAGGCAGAGGACACATGCTGATGAAAGCCGGCGCTGTGTTTTGGGGGCTTGGAGTGCTTTTACTGCTGGGATATTTTTTTATAAGCTGGCACAAAATTACACGTATGCTGAAAACAGCAGTTCCGTGGGAAAGCATGGGGATCAAAATTTATCAAAGTGACAGAATACAGACACCTTTTTTGTTTGGTATTGTCCGCCCGCGGATTTATATTCCCATGCACATAGAGGAAGAAAGCCTGCCTTATATCATAAAACATGAATGTGCTCACCAAAAGAGAAAGGATTATCTGACTAAGCCTGCGGCTTTTGTGCTTCTATGCATCCACTGGTTTAATCCGTGCATCTGGCTTGCCTATAAGCTGATGTGCAGGGATATTGAACTTGCCTGTGACGAACTGGTGATTCGGGATTTTACAGCCTGGGAGAAAAAGGCATACTCAACGGCTCTTTTAAACTGTTCGGTAGCCCAAAAGAAAATAACGGCATGTCAGGCATTTTTCGGGGAAACAGGGATAAAAGAAAGAGTGAAAAATGTTTTGCGCTATAAGAAGCCAGCACTTTTGGCGGTTGTAATGAGCATTACTGTTTGTATGGTAGTTTCCCTGTGCTTTATGACAACAAGACGGGAAAAGGCACTGCCAGGGCCGGAGGAGGGAGCAGATCAGGGAGAGATGCTGTCTGAAACAGAGAAGGGGGACAGGCAGGGAGTACTGTTGCCGGAATCAGAGAAAGAGGAAGACCAAGGTCAAACACCGCTGGGATCAGGGGAAGAGGCAGGGCAGAGCCAGACACTGCCGGGTTCAGGAGAAATGGCAGGCCAGGGTCAGACACTGCCGGAACCGGCGAAAGGCACAGAAGATGAGGCACAGATATTTGTATCGCAGACAGAAGGAGAAAATCCGGAAGAAAACACAGAGTTTGTAAGGCAGTGGACAGAGGCTTTCTGCAACAGGGACGGAGAAAAAATTTATGCCATGTGTTCCGATGAATGGAAAAAGAATGCGGGGGAGAACGAGATGATGCCTGGTCCGGAAAACGGATACACTTTCGGCTGGTCAAGTCCCTGGCCCATAGAGGACGACCTGGTTCGTGTTGTAGAACTTTCGGAAAATCATGCGGAACTTCTGTATTATGCGTGGACTTCGGAGCCTCATATGTCCGTATGGCGGCAGAGCCTTTCTTATCATAAGGAGGATAAATGGCTGGTTGATCAGGTGGATACGGATATCATGGAATATATTTGTATTCTGGAAGAATTTGAGAAGGCATATCCGGACGGGGAGATTAGCGGCACTCCTATGGATTATCTGGAAAATGGTATGGGGGAGGCTTTAAATAACAATGCGCTGCTTAGCAGTACAACCATTTATCTGCCGCTTTTTGAGCCGGATACGGCTGCCGTTTGTCTGCTGAATCTGCTGCGAAACGAAGAAAAAGTGGAAGTGGAGGCCCAAATAGACGAAAAAGGGAAAGAGGCTAAGGTCACTGTGGAATTTATGGACGGCAACAGAGCTGTGGTGCTTATGGTACAGCCCTATGGGGAAAATGGAATCTGGATCCCCCAGAGCTATAATGAGGAAGAGGAGGAATAACGCCTGGGCGTTATCCCTCCTGCAAAAACAGGCGTACATCTGACAGTGACTGAAATTGCCGGAATAACAATTGTCTGATTTCCGCATCCGGCGCAATCAAATCAGGCACCATAAGAGGCTTCATGCCTGCCCGGTAAGCGGAACGTATTCCGTTTGGCGAATCCTCCACTGCATAACATGAGGAGGGGGCTGCGCCTAAAAGCTGGCAGGACTTTAAGTATATTTCCGGATGGGGCTTGCTGTGGGAAACCATATCGCCGCATACAATCACATGGAAATAGTCAATCAGCCCAATGCTTTCCATCTCCCGGCGTACCACCTCTTCCCGGGTGGAGGATGCCAGGCCGATTTGGAAATGATTTTCTTTTAACCAGGCAAACAATTCATAGACGCCGGGTTTGACGGGAAGGCCCTCTTTGCTGATTTGCCTCTGGAAAATTTCAGAAGCCATTTCCCTGTAGGTTTCATAAGGAAAGTCATTCCCATAGGTTCTGTAAAATAAAGCTTTTGTCTCCGGTGCGGTGATACCGATGCACTGTAATAACGTATGTTCAATATCTGCAATTTTTTCTGTGACGGCAACTTCTTTCCAGGCGTCCAGAATCAGAGCTTCCGAATCAATCAGTACGCCGTCCATATCAAAGACGATGTTTCGAATCATAAAAAATCCCTCATTTCCTAATAAAGAATAGTTATAGCTTGTTTTAGTGCTCCCGTGGCAGTTCTTTATGGTTTATCTTACAGAGTTTGCGGCAGTTTGTAAAGGAAGTTAAAGAAAAGTTTGCATAAATCAAATACAGGTAAAAGATATAAATAGAAAAACAAATGCTGGAAGTGGAGCGTCCATTATGCTATTCTAAGAAATGAAGGCTTTATGGCTATGATACACGGGCTTTTCACAGAACAGCTGACAGATTTATAAGTTTGCAATTACATGATGCAGTTTTAAAAGAAAAGATTTATAAAGAAAGGAGACAGGCATATGGGGAATCAATATGACGTGATTATCATAGGCGCAGGACCGGGCGGAATTTTCTGCGCATATGAATTGGTAAATAAAAATAAGGATTTAAAGGTGCTTCTTGTAGAGAAAGGCCGTTCTATTGAAAGGCGGCAGTGTCCTAAACGTATTACAAAGGAATGTGTAGGCTGTAAGCCATGTTCTATCACCACAGGGTTTGCGGGAGCAGGAGCTTTTTCTGATGGAAAGCTGTCCCTTTCACCGGATGTGGGGGGAAACCTTCCCGCCATTCTTGGCTATGAAAGGACCCGGGAGCTGATTGAGGAATCTGACAGTATTTATTTGAAGTTTGGGGCAGACACAAACGTATATGGGGTTGACAGACAGGCGGAAATTCGGGAAATACGCAAAAAGGCAATCAATGCGAATTTAAAGCTGGTGGAGTGTCCTATCCGGCACCTGGGAACGGAAGAAGGCTATAAGATTTACGAAAAATTACAGCATCATCTGGAGGCTGAAGGAGTGACACTTATTTTTGATACCATGGTAGAGGAAATCCTGTTGGAGGAAGACAGAGCCGTAGGTATCAAAACCGGGAAGGGAGAATGCTTTTACGCCGGCGAGATAGTAGCCGCAGTAGGACGCGAGGGCGCGGACTGGTTTAAGGATAAATGCGGAGAAATAGGCATAGAGACCACACCGGGAACGGTGGACATCGGCGTGCGGGTGGAAGTACGCGATGAAGTTATGCAGTTTTTAAACGAAAATCTTTATGAGGCAAAGCTGATTTACTATACGCCTACCTTTGACGATAAGGTGAGAACCTTTTGTACCAATCCGTCAGGAGAGGTAGCAGCAGAATACTATGAAGGAGGCCTGGCGGTGGTAAACGGCCATGCTTACAAGGCACAGGATTACAAAACGGACAACACGAATTTTGCCATTCTGGTCAGCAAAAATTTTACCAAGCCCTTTAAGACGCCGATTGAATATGGCAAGCATATTGCCAGACTTTCCAACATGCTCTGCGGCGGAAAGATCCTGGTGCAGACCTTTGGTGATTTCAGGAGAGGCAGGAGAACCACAGAAGAGCGCCTTTGCCGCAACAACCTGATGCCCACTTTAAAGGATGCGGTACCGGGCGATTTATCTTTGGTATTTCCCCACAGGATTATGGTAGATATTGAGGAAATGCTGCTGGCCCTTGATAAGATTACCCCTGGTATTGCCGCAGACGAAACGCTTCTTTACGGGGTGGAGGTGAAATTTTATTCCAACAGGGTTGTCGTGAACAAAGATTTTGAGACCAGTATAAAAGGGCTTCGGGCGATTGGAGACGGCGCCGGTGTGACCAGAGGACTGCAGCAGGCATCTGCCAACGGAATCAGTGTGGCCAGGAGTATATTGAGGGCGTTAGAGGCATGAGGAAAAGAAAGAGGAAACGGCTGACAGCCGTACTTTTGTGCAGTCTCCTTATGGTGACATCCTACGGATGCGGAGATGCAAAGGCAGATACAAAGCTTGTGCTTACCACAGGATTCAGAAAAGATGAAGTCTTTCGAATAGAGACGATGTCCTGTACGCTGCCGGAAGTGATGGTTTATCTTACCAACACCCAGGATCAGTACGAGAGTGTGTATGGAAAGGAGATCTGGAAAACAGGATTAAATGACATTACTCTTGAAGATAGTGTAAAAGATACGGTACTTGCAGAGCTTGCGCAGATTAAGACAATGAACCTTTTAGCCAGGCAGCATGGGGTCGAGCTGGACGAGGCAGAGCTTAAGATGGTCGGAGAGGCGGCAGGTGCATATTTTGGGGCTCTTAATCAGACAGAACGGGAAGCCATGCAGGTAACGGAAGATACCATTTTTAATCTCTATGCGGAATTTGTCCTTGCAAACAAGGTATATGAATTTATTATCAAGGATATTAATCCGGAGATCAGCGATGACGAGGCGAGAACCATTACGGTGCAGGATATTTTGATTAAAACTTATTCCATGGACGGAGCAGGAAAGAGAATAGAGTATGATGAAAGTGCCAGGCAGGAGGCAAGAAACCGAGCGCAGGAAATTTTAGAGCTTGCAGGGCAGGAGGACAGTGATTTTGAAGATTTGCTTCTTACCTACAGCGAAGGGGAAAAAGGAACCAGATCCTTTGGCAAAGGGGAAATGGAGCCTGCCTATGAGGATGCCGCTTTCAATCTGGAAACCGGTGAAATAAGCGATATCGTGGAGGCGGGAGACGGTTATCACATCATCCGCTGTATCAGTACCTTTAACCGCGAGGAGACAGATGCAAATAAGGTGAAGATTGTAGAAAAAAGACGTGAGGAAGTGTTTGGTCAGGAGTATGATGCCTTTGTAAAGTCTCTGGCCCGGTCCTTAAATGAGGAACTCTGGGAAACGGTTACTTTTATAGAGAATGAAGAAGTGAAAACGAAAGATTTCTTTGACATTTACAACCAGTATTTTGGTTAATACTTATTTTTATAAAAATTTTAGAATTACAGAAATGTTGGAAAATCAAGGGTTTTGACGAATTATTAGCACTCATTTTAAATGAGTGCTAATTTTTCCTTGACTTTTATAAAAAAGAGAATTACACTTTCTTTTAGCAGGATTAGTAAAAAGATGCGGGATGCATCTTGGAATAGGAACAAAAAGGAAATTTTTCAGAAAAAGGAGTGAATGTCGTGGCGGAAAAACACGGAAACTTATCAATCAACAGTGAAAATATTTTCCCGATTATCAAGAAATGGCTGTATTCAGACCATGATATTTTTTTCAGGGAACTGGTATCTAACGGATGTGACGCTATCACCAAGTTGAAAAAGCTGGACATGATGGGAGAGTATTCCCTGCCGGAGGATTATAAGGGAAAGATTCAGATTATGGTCAATCCCGAGGCGAAAACTCTTAAGTTTATCGACAATGGTGTCGGTATGACAGCAGATGAGGTGGAGGAATACATCAACCAGATTGCATTTTCGGGGGCAACAGATTTTATTGCAAAGTATAAGGATAAGACCAACGAAGATCAGATTATCGGACATTTTGGTCTGGGATTTTATTCTGCATTTATGGTAGCGGACGAGGTGCATATCGATTCTTTATCCTGGCAGGAGGGCGCCGCGCCGGTTCATTGGGAATGTGACGGCGGCACGGAATTCGACATGAGGGAGGGAGAGCGGGCAGAGGTTGGCACCACTGTCACTCTTTTCCTGAATGAGGATGTGCTGGAGTTTTGTAATGAATATAAGGCAAGGGAGGTTATTAAGAAATATTGCTCCTTCATGCCCACGGAGATTTATCTTTCCAAGGAAAACACCACGGACACCCAGACCATTGATGCGGATGAAAAGCTGGATACGGATACGGTAGTGGAAGAGATTAAGCCTGAGAAGGAGGAGGACAAATTAAGATATAAGATAGTAAAGCGTCCTGAGCTTCTTAATGAAACTACCCCACTTTGGATGAAGCATCCCAATGAGTGTACGAGGGAAGAATATCTGGAATTTTACCGTAAGGTTTTCATGGACTACAAGGAGCCCTTATTCTGGATTCATTTGAATATGGATTACCCCTTCAATTTAAAAGGTATTTTATATTTCCCTAAGATCAACATGGAGTATGAGTCAATTGAAGGCGTGATTAAGCTTTACAACAATCAGGTATTTATTGCGGATAATATTAAAGAAGTTATTCCGGAATTCCTGATGCTCCTTAAGGGGGTGATTGACTGCCCTGACCTGCCTCTTAACGTATCGAGAAGTGCGCTGCAAAATGACGGATTTGTGAAGAAAATTTCTGATTATATCACAAAGAAGGTTGCAGACAAGCTTTCCGGCATGTGCAAGACCGAAAAAGAAGAATATGAGAAATACTGGGATGATATCAGTCCTTTCATCAAATATGGATGCCTTAGAGACGATAAGTTCTGCGAGAAGATGACAGATTATATTCTGTTTAAGAATCTGGACGGAAAATATCTGACCCTTCCCGAGTGCCTTGAGGTTAAAAAGACAGATCCCGATGAGGCGGAGGATACTGCCGGGGATGTGGATGCAAAGGAATCAAAAGAGAACGATGCAGCACAGGGGCATGAAGCGAAGGAAGATGCGCAGACAGAAGGCGGCCAGAAGATAGAGAATGCAGGCAGCGTTGAAGATGAGGCGGAAGATGCTGCAGGTGCAGAGGTGGTGGATGCCGATGGCAATGTGATTTCCGCTGGCGCCGGGGATGATGCTGAGGAAGAGGAAGAGGACGAGGAAGAAAAGAAGGAAAAGGTTATCTACTATGTAACCGATGAAAAGCAGCAGGGACAGTATATCAGCATGTTTAAGGCTGCCAAAATGGACGCTGTTATCCTCACGCACAACATTGACCAGCCTTTCATTTCCCAGTTAGAGGCAAAGAATGAGGGCATTAAATTCCAGAGAATTGATGCGGACCTTACGGACACCTTCAGAGCAAAAACCAATAAAAAGACTGCCAAAGAACTTGAGGCAGCGGCTGAGGCCATCGGCAAGGTGATGAAGAAGGTTCTTAAGAAGGATAAGATTACTATCAAAGTTGAGAAGCTGAAAAACAAGAAGATATCCTCCATGATTACCCTCTCTGAGGAGAGCAGGAGAATGCAGGATATGATGAAGATGTATTCCATGCCGGGTATGGATATGGGAGGCTTTGGAAAAGAGGGCGAAACCCTTATTCTGAACGCCAACCATCCTCTTGTTCAGTATGTAATGGACAATGCGGAAGGAAACAATGTAAATATGATCTGCGAACAGCTCTATGACCTTGCGCTTTTGCAGCATGCACCTCTTGAGCCGGAGGCAATGAGCAAGTTTGTTGCAAGAACCAATGATATTATGATGCTTCTGACGAAATAAAACAACGGATGCCAGGCTTCGCCAGCCATCCTTATGTTAAACAAACGCCGATACACTTCGCGAATCGGCTTATTGTAAGATGAGAAAACCCCTGCAGCCGGTGGAGCTGACAGGGGTTTTTTTGGAGATAAAAAGTAATCTGAGCTTTACTTAATCATTTGGATATACAACCCCCTTAATAAACCCACGGGGTTTACGACTGAGAGTAAGAAAGGCTTCCTGTATCTCATCAAGCCGGAAGGTATGGGATATCATATCGTCCATGTGGAAGGAGCCATTGTTGATTAAAGCGGCAGCGCGTCTGGCCGTATCAAGCGGAAAGGGCTCGGATACCGGATGGGGAGTAAAAATAGTGGTACCTTTGTCCAAAAATTTTCTGAAATCAAAATTTGTCATACCAGACTCATAATAGCTCATAATGCATAAACGTGCAGGGCCGCTTTTCATATAGTCGGCACAGGCTTCCATCAGCGCTGGCAGACCGGTCCCCTCAATCACAAAATCAGCCATATGCCCGTTTGTGATCTCCCTGATCCGCTGCGGCGCATTTTCCTTTCGGCTGTTGATAACTGCACCGGCTCCCATTTTTGCAGCCAGAGCCAGCTTTTCATCATCAATATCAATCGCGATTAGTCCGGCTAAGAGCTGTCCTTTTAATGCCTGTATACACCAAAGGCCCATTGGACCACAGCCTGTAACAATGCCGTAATCGCCGACTTTAGGGCTGGCGGCATGGAGCACGGTGGTCACACATTTTAAGGGTTCTAAAAAAGCCTTTTTCATGTCAATGTCATCGTTTAACAGAAAGCAAAATTCTTCCCCAACGGCTGCGTATTGTGAAAAGCCTTCCAGACGATCCGGTAATACGGTCACTTTGTCGCCAATCTTTAATTTCGTTGTATCAGAGCCCGTTTCCACTACGATTCCGGCCCATTCATGTCCCAATGTCATGGGAAAGTTTCCAATAAAGCCTTTAAAATGATTGAGCTCCCAATTGCAAAGTCCGCAGACTTCAACACGGACAATGACCTCATCGGGTTTTGGCGCAATATCCTTTTCCTGAATTTCAAATCTTCCCGGTTCCATTAAAACTGCTGTTTTTGTTTTCACCATAATGATCCCCCATACTTCCAATATCCTGCAGATTTGTGCTGAAACGTTACAATTTCATAATGGCAGAGCAAAATCTGGCATTTCGCCTGCCAGATTTATTTTATAAAAGAACCAGAAGGTATAGAAAGAATAATAACGGCAATAATATGGACAAAAACGCTCTGGTTTTGAGTACAAGCATTAGTAACTTCCGGGAGGAATGCCAATCTTTTTTCGAAAGATTCTGGAAAAATACGCGGCATCATAGTATCCGCACATACTGCTTACATCGGCAACATTCAGTTTGAGAATTTCCTTTTGGGAAAGGAGCTGTCTGGCATAGTTAATGCGCAGATTTGTCACATATTCATTGGGGGTAACACCCAGCTCTTTGTGAAACCTTCGCCGGATATAATCTTTCGTATAACCGCTTTCCAGCAAAATAGACGTGATATTGATTTCCGGATCCGTAAAGGAGGAAATGAGTCTGCTCTGTATGTATGCAATGACAGGATCGGTTAAGTCCCGGTCCGCCCATAAATTTAAAAGCTGCAGGGCGGCATTGTGCAAGGACAGCAAAACAGCCTCATGCTTTGGTGTCTGGTAATGGAGCCTTAGCATAAGGGATAAAATGGACTGAAAGCTCTGCTCCGCATCATCCTGCATAATGAGGGGAAGGGCCTTAGCGGATTTTTTGCCGGTACCGGAAGAGGTCTGCATGGCAAAAAATATGGTGTCTGTATGAAAGTAAATATCATAAAAGCCGTTTTCAGATGTTTTCATGTGAGGGATCCCCGGGGGTATACACATGATCGTATTGGGAGAAAAGGAATAATTCATTTCTCCAACCAAAGCAATTCCCATCCCTTTGACATTTAAAACAATTTCCCAGGAATTATGAGAATGCAGCTCGCAGTGCTTTAGTGAAACATGGGAAGTTCCAAGTGAATATAGTGCCATAGTAATCCTCCATGCTGCCAACACCTGTAAATTTGGGCGTCAGCACAAATTTGTCTGTGAAAAATTTATTTTTCACAGTATCCTCCTATAGCATTATTGTTCTTTAATTTAATCAGGTATCATTATTGCGATAATATCATATGCAATTTCAAAAAACAAGATAATTAGAGTAATTTCATTGGAAAAATTGTAAAAATGTGACAACGTTATCATAGTGTAAAACAACGAAAATGTGCAAAATGACTAAAAATGCATTGCCAAAGGTATCTCTGTGTGTTAATGTGTAAACACAAATAAAGATGAATTAATAAATAATTCAGAATATAGTTGGCAATAATAGGTAATATGTCTGAAAAAAATATGAAAAAAGTTGCAGGAGAAATATGAAAAAAGTCACACTAAAAATGATTGCAGAAGAGGCCGGTGTTTCAGTTTCCTGCGTGACAAGGTATATCAATAAAAGCGGTTATGTATCAAAAGAAAAAAAGAGAAAACTTGACGCTGTATTAGAGAGAATGAATTATACCCCTAACCAGCAGGCAAGATACCTGCGGGGAGGGCGTTCGAATCTTATTGCGCATATTCATCAAAACTCAGAGGAAAATATATTTTTTACCAAAATAGCGGTAAGCATCGAAAAGAAAAGCTTTGAGCGTGGATTCAGGACAATCTCTTATTCACTGGATCCGGAAAATATCTATGCATTAAATGAAATCCTTTCAGATGTCTGCTTTTATGGAGTGGATGGCATCATAATGAATTCCGGAGATATCAAAGGAGCTATAGATAAGATGGCAATAAAAATAGATGAAATTGCGGTTCCCATTGTAATGATAGAACGTCCCGCTGATATATATGGAATTGAGAAAATACTGATTAACAATGAAGAAGGAAGCTATGCGGCTGTTAAAAAGCTTGGAAATGCAGGGCACAGGCAAATTGCCTTTTTAGGAGTCGGGCACGACTCAGCAGTGGAAAATGAGCGGTATTACGGCTATCAGCAGGCTATGAAAGATATAGACGGCGATTATGCCAGAGGCCATTCTTACTTTGTGAATGATTATGGTGTGGAGGATGGCTATCGTAAAACAAAAGAAATCCTGAATAATTGTGAGGAGGGCGAACGTCCTACAGCTATATTTGCAGCATCTGATATTTTAGCTGCCGGCGTATATCGTGCACTTTTAGAATTGCATATAAGCATTCCGGAGGATATCTCTGTTGTGGGTTATGATGATACGCTCGCACAGTTTTTATCTCCTCCATTATCAACTTTACAGCTTCCGGTAGAGGAAATCGGAGAAGCAGCGGTGGAAGCGCTTATTAGCAAAATACAAAATCCCGGCCAGCATGTGAAAACAATAAAAATCAGCCCGGTTTTTGTAGAGCGAAACTCAATAAAAAGAATCAGCAATTGAAAGTAAAAAAGGAGGTAGCGGATATGGAAAAGAGCAAAGGAGGAAGGCAGGCAGGCTTAGAAGGAGGGTTTTGGGATCGGCATACGCCCTTTATTATGCTGCTTCCTGCTGTTTTGGCAGTAATTATCGTATCGGTATACCCTACCCTCAGAACAGTTGGAATGTCCTTTTTTGATAAATCCCTGTTAAGCAGGGAAGAACCCTTTATAGGGCTGGCAAACTATGCAGAAGCCTTTGGGAAAACCGAACTGTGGCTTTACATATGTAATACTTTGTTCTTTGCCATTGTTTCGCTGGTACTTGGGGTGGCGCTGGCAATGTATGTGGCGGTTAAGCTGATTAAGCCCCTGCCCGGAAAAGGATTTTTCCGGGCAATGTTTCTAACGCCCTGGGTGACACCGCCGCTGGTTGCTTCCTTTACATGGAGAATTTTGTTCAGTGAGAATTTCAGCCCGATTAATTCTATCCTGTTAAGACTGGGCTGGATTAAAACGCCCATCAGCTTTTTGAACAGTACGGATGTGTTTTTGGGATTTTTGTCCATACCGCTTCTCATGCTGGTTATCATAAATGTCTGGTCCATCTTTCCGTTTTTGATGGTAATGTTCATTGCAGGCTTGCAGACAGTGCCGACCGAGCTGTATGAGGCGGCTACCATGGACGGAGCAGGAAAGATAAAGCAGTTCTGGAAAATTACGGTGCCATGCATCCGTCCGGTTATTGCGGTGTCTGTTTTGCTTGAGCTAATCTGGCAGTTTAATAACTTTAATATCAGCTATATGGTTACCAGCGGCGGACCTTTAGGCCGGACCAAGCTGTTGGCAGTGGAGGTATATCAGCAGGCATTTACCAATTTCAGATATGGTTACGCATCGGCAGTCAGTGTGATTATGATGCTGGTGGCGGCTGTTCCGGCAGTTCTTTATGTCAGATCTTCTGTAAAAGATCTTCAGTAGGAGCAGGAGGAAGATGCAGATTGGCGCCTGCGGCTTAAAGCCGGCAGATATGGAAAGGCCGCCCGGGTTCGCGGGCTTTAGAAGGGAGCATGGTATTAAGATGAAAAAGACAAAAAGGATAAGAAAAGTAATTGAAATTATAAGACATTATCTGGCGCTTTTAGTGGTAAGCATTTTTGTACTGCTTCCATACTACTGGATGATTGTTACGGCGATAAAGCCTACGGAGGAGGTTATGGTATCCCCTGCAACGCTGCTGCCGTCACGGATTGAACTGTCAAATTTTGGGAAGGTATGGAATTTCCTTCCACTTGGTACCTACATGAAAAATTCGCTGATTGTGTCAGCAGTGGTTACGATTGTCAGTGTTATATTTGCAACTCTGTGCGGGTACAGTATCAGCCGCTTTATCCGCCGCAAAGCCCAGAAAGGAGCATTGATCCTAATGCTCTGTACACAGCTGATACCGGGAATTGTGACCATGATCAGCCTGTACTTCATTATGTTTAACTTGAAAATGAACAATACATATCAGGGACTTATTATCGCGTATGTAGTGTGGGCAGTCCCCTTTTGTACGCTTATGATCAAGGGATATTTTGATGCAGCAATACCGAGAGAAATTGAGGAAAGTGCGCGGGTGGACGGATGCTCGCAGTTCAGGACATTTTTTGATATTTGTCTTCCTATTTCTATTCCCGGCATTATTTCCACAGCTATTTTTGCTTTTATTCTGGCATGGAATGAGTATATGTGGGCAAGCATCCTTTTGTCAGGGGATAAGTTAAAACCGGTTTCTGTAGGGATTTATGATTTTATCGGGCAATACGGGGCGAATACAAAGATGGCACTTACAATGACAGCAGGTATTTTCATTACACTGCCGGCGATGATTATTTTCGGCTTCTTACAAAAGTACTTAATCAGCGGTCTGTCAGCAGGCGCTGTGAAAGGATAAATGAAAGGATAAAAAAGAGCAAGAATCCAAAAGGAGGAGGAAAAAGGATGAAGCACAAAAAATTAGTAGCATGGGGTATGACAATAGCTCTGGCAGCAGGTTTATTATCAGGCTGTGGAAAATCAGACGATTCAGGATCATCGTCAAATGCAGACAGCGGCACACAGAGCACCACAGAAAGTACCGATGCAAATGCCGGGGGCAATGCCGCGGCAGATGACCAGGCAGGCGGTGCAGATACTGCAGAAGGAACCGAAAAGCCTTATGAAGGGGTAGAACTGACTTTCTGGATGCAGTCATATGGATCCGATCCGTCAATTCAAAGGGCAGCTCTGGATAAAGTTACAGCAGACTTCAAGGAAAAAACAGGTATCACGGTAAACTATGCAATTAATGACTGGAGCAGCGCAAACCAGAAGCTGACGCTGGCGTGTACCGGCGGTGAAGCGCCTGATGTGGGAGATGTTTTCTTTACAAAGTCTTTTGCGCTGATGAGCTCGGAAGATGCAGGCCTTATGGTAATCAATGATGTAATAGAGGATATGGGCGGAGAAAGCACCTGGCTGGCAGCAGGGAAAGATGAGGCATGTGTAGATGGTGATTGGTACGGTGTTCCATGGCGTTTTGATACCCGTGTACTGCTTTATAACACAGAGGATTTCGAAAAAGCAGGTATCACCGAAGCGCCTAAAACCTGGGATGAGCTTATTGAAGTAGCACAGAAACTTACCGAGACAGATGCAAATGGAAAAATTACACATGCAGGACTGGCATGGAATTCAGATATGGGACGATATGACCAGGCGTGGTTTTCCATGCTGGCACAGTGTGGCGGCACAATGATGAATGAGGATTTCACGGAGTTTACCTTTGATAGTGAAGAAGGGAAGAAATCCCTGCAGTTTTTAACAGACTGCATCAATAAATATAATATTTGCAGCAACAGTCTTGATGCTTCTTACAGTGCGCTCACCGAGTTCATGGGCGGAAATGTGTCCATGATTTTTGGAGCAACAGGAGAAAATAAAAGGGATATTATAAACGCAGCACCACAGATGGATGGAAAAGTTGCCTCTGCACCGCTGCCTACCGCAACAGGAACGGAGAAAAACGCTATCGCTTTCTCAGCGCCAATTAGTATATTCAAGACAACACAGAATCCGGAAGCTGCAAAAGAATGGGTGAAATATTTCTGCAGTGAAGAAGTACAGTTGTATATGAGCCAGCAGCTTAACGTTTTGAATTCCAATGTAAAGGTTATGCAGGATCCTTACTTTACAGAAGATGAGTGGCTGAAAGCATTCTCAGAGACAGCATTAAATTCACAGTCTGGCGATATGCCTCTTACCACCTGGAGCCAGTTAGATGCATGGCCGGACGGACCGATTCCCAATATGTGCGCTAAGATTGTAGACGGTCAGGATATAGATGCGGCAATTGCAGAATGTCTGGAAAAAATGGAAGCAATTGGTTACTAAAATAAAGCAAAGTAAGATGGAGGAAAAGAATGAAAGCAATTATGTATGAGGGGCCGAGAGAGTTAAAAGTAATCGAGGTGCCGCAGCTTCCCATGAATGAGGAACAGATTCGCATAAAATCCATTTATTCAGGTGTAAGCCATGGTACGGAGATGAATGTATACAGAGGGCTGGCTCCCTTTTTCAGAAAAAAACAGGATCCGGCAACAAGGCTGTTCGTTCCCGCAGCAGAGAGCGAGGTATGGGAATATCCGGTAAGAAGCTGTGCCCCCGGTGTGTGGTATATGGGATATGCCTCCGTGGGAGAGGTTATTGAGACAGGCAGTAAGGTGGAAAACGTAAAAGTAGGCGATATTGTTGCCTGCAGCGCGCCTCACCAGGAAGAAAATGTGATTGCTGCCAAAGATGCAGTGGTTCTTCCTAAGAGCATCCCTGCGGAAAAAGGCGTGCTTTTTACCAATTTAATCACCGCTTATAATGGTATTATGGATACCCATATCAATCTGGGCGATACGGTGGTAGTTAGCGGACTTGGTGTGATTGGACAGCTTCTTGTACAAATGGCAAAGATGAGCGGAGCGCATAAAGTTTATGGCGTTGACGTATTGGAAAAAAGAAGAAAGGCAGCTTTGGAAAACGGGTGTGACGAGGTGTTTGATCCGACTGCCTGTGATGTGGCAATGGAAGTTCGTAAGAGGACCAGCAACAGAGGCGCAGATAAAGTGATTGAGGCATCCGGTAATGCCAGGGCATTAAACGAAGCTGTGAGAATCGCGGCGCCTGAGACAACAATTACCGCGCTTGCCTGGTATCAGGGCGCACTTTCAAATGTGGATTTGTCAGAGGAATTCCATCATAACCGGATAGGAATCAAGCAGTCACAGACAGGTGCCATGGATCCTGCATTTTCGAATCTTTGGAATTATCAAAGAAGGGTGGAGACATGCTTAAAGCTTCTTGAGGAGCTTAAGACGGATAATCTGTTTACGGAATTTAAATATGATGATATCCCTACCGCTTATTATACCATTGACAAAGAACCTGAAAAGATTATTCAGGCGGTAATTACTTATTAGAAAAGAAGGTTCGCACTTTTTATGGTCATGGAATGCGCACAGGCTGCGCATTCCATGAGAATAATGGGAAGAAAAAATAAGGTTAGCATGGAGGGGACAGGATGAAATTATCGGTGTGTGTAGACGCTGTTTTTATGGGAAAGGCTATAGAGGAAGCCGTGCAAAAGGTAAAAGAGGCAGGGCTTGATACCATAGAATTCTGGACATGGGAAGATAAGGATGTGGAGCTTTTGGAAAAGCTGCATGGGGAAGGAATTAACATTGCTGCTTTCTGTACGGGCTTTATCAGTCTGGTGGAAAAGGGAGAACGGGATAAGTACATAGAATCATTAAAGAAAACCATTGCCACGGCAAAGCGTCTGGGCTGCAGCGTTCTCATATCCCAGACCGGACAGGAATTATCTGTTAGCAGACAGCAGCAGCATGAAAGCATGGTGGAAGGCTTGAAGGCCTGCGTCCCTTACCTGGAAGAAAGTGGTATTACGCTGGTGGTGGAGCCGTTAAATACAAGAGTAGATCATGCAGGCTATTATTTGTCAAGCTCGGATGAGGCGGCGGAGATTATGAGGGAAGTGGGAAGCCCTTATGTGAAGATGCTGTTTGATATTTATCATCAGCAGATTATGGAAGGAGACTTAATTCGCAGAATAAGGGAGTACATTCCCTATATCGGACACTTTCACGCAGCGGGAAATCCCGGCAGGCATGAGCTGTACCAATCGGAAATTGATTACAAAAAAGTATTTGAGGCCATTAAAGAGGCAGGGTATGAAGGGTGTATTGGACTTGAATACTTCCCTGAGGATGAGCCGGAAAAAGGATTGGCATATGCAATAAAAATAGTATGATTTTATGCCCTGGCCCAAATGTGCGGGCCGCTGGCAGGAATGGGGGTAGTGTGAAGGGAATAAAGACAGCAATAGTAGGGTGCGGCGTAATCAGTGACGTATATATGCGATCATTTAAAGAGAATTTTTCCATCATAGAGCCTGTAGCCTGTGCCGATTTAGATGAGAGTAAAATGAATGAGCTGGCACAGCGCTATCAGATAAAACCCATGTGCTATGATGATATTTTAAAAGATGAGAGCATAGAAATGATTATCAATCTGACAAGCCCCAAAGCCCATTACAGCCTTTCAAAGCAGGCAATTCTAAGTGGAAAGCATGTTTATTCGGAAAAAATGATGGCGGTTACCTACGAGGAAGGAAAGGAACTGTGTGAGCTTGCGCTGGAACATCATGTCCGCTTTGGAGCCGCGCCGGATACTTTTTTAGGCGGCGGCATTCAGACAGCAAGATATGCGGTTGAACGCGGACTGGTGGGAAAGGTTTTAAGCGGCGTGTTATCGCTTACCAGAGATTATGGCGTATTTGGAGAAAACCTGCCCCATCTGTTTGGGCGGGGAGGCTCCGTTTTGTATGATATGGGCGGATATTATCTGACGGCTGTGTGCAGCATTTTGGGCGGCGTAAGCCGGATAGCTTCATTTGGAATGCGGACAGAGGATGTTCACAAAGTCACAAGAGTGGGAAGCCCTCTGTTTGGAAAGGACATTCCTTTGGAGGAGGATAATGTCATCACTGCCATTCTGGAATTTCAAAATAAAGCGCTGATTACCCTGCACCTGAATTCAGGCACAATTATCAATGAAAGCTATCATCTGGAACTGTACGGAGACAAAGGAATTCTGCGCATGGGGGATCCAAACACATTCTGTGGGAAGGTTATATTGGAAAAGGCGCAGAATGAACAGGTGATCCTGCCTTTTACCCATGGATTTCAAAGGGAGTCCAGGGGACTTGGGGCTGCGGAGATGGCATGGTCCATACTTGAGGGGCGTCCCCACAGGGCATCAATGGAGATGGCACTGCATGTGATGGAGATCATGCATGGAATTACTACCAGCGCGGATTCTGGGAAAACCTATAGGATGAAAACAAAATTTAAGCAGCCTAAACCGTTGCCGGAGGGATTTATCGGAGAAGGATTCTGGGCAGCGAAAGAAGAAAGCGCACTGCTTTAAATGTGGAGAGCATATCTGCTGAGGCTTAACAGATATGCTCTTCCTTGTTATAAGGCAAGATATTCTCCGGGCAAAATGCAATATCTTTTCGTATCATCTTCCTGCTTATCGAAATATAATTCTGCAGCCGTGGGATTATATACCTGTCTGCCGTCTACGGAAAATTCCAGTCTCTGGTAAGCCTGCATATAATCGTAAATCTGAATGTTTGTGGCATACCAGATATCATCACGATTATTCATATAAGCGGCGAATTCCTCTATGACATTCCAGTTGTCATTTGCTTCAAACTCATAGCTGTGTCCCCACAGGTAAAACAGCCGGGAATTCTGCCCGGGGGTTTCTTCCACAAACTTCTTTGCAAGATTCATCAGTTCCGGATCGTTGTGATGGCAGGTCGCTTCCAGTCTGAGCCAATCCCCGGGTATGTCAAAACAGTGACTTGAAATAACGGTTCTGCCGTATACCAGACCTGCCTTTTTCAGGCAGTCAACTGTAATATTATTGAAGGTGCCAAAGGGATACGCCATGCCTCTGACAATTGTATGAAACTGGTTTTCCAGATTTTCCCTGTCTTTTAGCAGCTCCCACATAATCATATTTTCCGGCAGCTTTTCCAGAAAAGGATGAGTCAGTCCGTGCACAGCAATTTCATGACCGCTGCCTGTGTAGAGCTGTTCGGACTGGCTTTTTGTCAGCCTGCGGTGAATGGTTCCCTTAGGATAAACGGTTCCATCCGGCGCCCGGATTTGGGGCTGCCGGCAGTTACTTTTCACATCTGCGCCAGCCATTCCCATGCTGTGTTTCCGGCGCATCAGTAAAAAGTAACTGTTGGCAGGATGGGGGGATTAATATAAAGAATAAATTAATAAAAAGGTAAGCAAAAAAGTAAGATATGTGGTTGTTGTAATATGCAAAACATGTTAAATTAGAAGAAATTACTATAAGAAATTTTTACAATCAGGAGGGAACATGAGGTACAGAAGAAAAAAAATCATGACAGTAATCATAGCTGCCATTGCAGCGGTGTTGGCTCTTGGCAGCGGCCCCGTCACAGGGGAAAACCCACGTTGTGTCAGGGCAGCAGGCAGGCCTGTTGCAATTGATTCCTGCCTTATTAAAGGGACAGATGTAGAATGCCAGATCAGCGCATCCTCCGTTCCATCCAGTGATGATGGAAAATTTTATATCTATGCGGATGAGGTTTATCTGGACGGCCCCACAGGGGATGTTGTGGCATCGGTAAAAGCGGGAACCAGCGTTTGTGTCAGTTTCCCGTTAGAGCATAATACGGAAAAATCAAATTTAAGCCGTAAATTTTTAGTTGCCGTTAAAAAGAACGGACAGATGCAGCAGGTAAGCGATGAGCATTATATTACCAACCCTGAGGCCCTTGCTTTGTACAGCTCTGCGCGTATGGACAATGGAATTAAAGGGATTTTGCCTGATATTACGAAGGTCAGCGAAGGACAGTTAAAGGACCTTGGCATCCGGCAGGTGGTTTACAACATGGATGTCAGCGAAATCTGTTCGGATGCGTCAGCCCCCGGTGCAATTGCCTTTGACTATAATGGGCAGACTTATTATTTTGACGGTGACCTGATTGGCAGATACGATTCCACTATCTTAGGATTAAACCGTAATGGGCTTCAGATTACCATGGTTCTTTTAAATAGCGGAACGGGTCTTTATGGACAGGATTTGATTCATCCCTTAGCGCAGGATGGATTTGAATGTCCCAGCTATGCGCTGAATGTGGCTGATGAGGCGGGGTGTAACCATATCAAAGCCATAGGCGCTTTTTTAGGACAGCGTTATTCGGGGCAGCTTGGCTGCGGGCAGGTGGATAACTGGATTATCGGCAACGAGGTAAACGCCAGAACTTCCTGGTGGTATACCAGTTCTGAGTCTCTGGATGTGAATGTGAATATTTATGTGAAGGCTTTCCGTATCCTTTATAACGAGATAAAGAGCATGAACGCCAATGTACGGATTTACAATTCCATTGACCAGGAATGGAACCGCAAGTCCAATCCGGGCAGTTTCCTTGCCAAGGGATATCTGGACCAGTTTAACTACTATATGAACCGTGAGGGAAATATAGATTGGGACTTATCGTATCATCCTTACAATTCCCCTCTGTATGACCCGTATGCATGGAATGGTCCGGCCGTGTGGGTAGGGAAAAACCTTTCAACACCCTATATCACCATGCAAAATATTGATATTTTAATTGACTATATGCACCAGGAGAAGTTTTTAAGCCCTGACGGAGAAGTGAGAAGTATTTCTATTGCTGAAATCGGCTATACTTCCAGCTTTGGCGATGAGAATCAGGAGGCCTCCATTGCCTATGGCTATTTAAAGGCAGCCTCCCTTCCTGATGTGGATGCCTTTATGCTGTTTCGCCAGACAGACGAGGCGGAGGAGATGGAAAGCCATTTGGCACTTGGCCTGTACGACTTAGAGGGAAATAAAAAACCGGCTTATGAGATTTACAAAAAGCTGGGCACTGCCGATGAGGCGGAAGCGAAGGCAAGAGCATCGGAAATTATCGGGATGGATATTGACGAGATGATTAACGAAAATATTGTGTGGACCAGAAGCGGCAATGGGGTGGTGCAATAAGCGAAAAAGAAAACCTCTGAGTGCAGATGATAAAGAGTGTCTGCATTTAGAGGTTTTATACTTATTACAGTAAACCAGCTCGCGAATGGAAGCATCCGCTGTTTGATTTAAGGTATATTTTTGCCCAATATGCTCCTGAAAATGCAAAGGGTCAGGTTTCGCCGGCCATCTGCTTAATCAGCTGATATGGCGCGGGAGCAGCTGTAAAATAGTGTCATAATATTTTTCAAAAAACATCTGATAAGAAGGGCAAAAATAGTTTTTATAAAGCCCGGTTGCCTGATCAAAGTCGCGGTTTCTCTGGCAGCCGCCTCTGCATATCCTGTAGTATTTGCAGGATATGCAGGCACTGTCCAGCTTATGAGAGCGCTCTATAAAGCCGATTTCATATCTCTTTTTGTCAATGGCATCTAACTGATCTTCGTTAAAATTTCCCAGCCGGTATTCGTCCAGCATATAAAAATCACAGGGATAAACACTTCCGTCAGCCTCCACCACAGTCTGAATGCCGCAGGTTCCCCTCTGGTCGCAGGCCTCGGCGCCATATCCGGCGGATAAGCCCACCCAGTTTTCAAACTGGCGGATATAGGGCTGTTTCCCTTTCTTCAAATCCTGAAGCCACAGAGCAAATAAATCAATAAGGAAACGTCCGTAAAGTTCCGGCGTCAGGGCATGGGGCGCTTTCCCGTGTTCTTCCCCCAAAGGGTCAAGGCAGGCAATATACTGCTGGTAGTGCCATCCCTTTTCTTTGTAATAAGAGTAAACATCCGCAATATTTTCAGCAATTTCAGAGGTCACAACGGTCAGAATATTATAATCCACTCCGTAATCATCCATCATTCGGGTGGAATCCAGTATTTTTCCAAAGGTTGCACCACCTGTTTTCCGGTCATGACGCAGAGAATCATGAATTTGGGGCGTTCCGTCTAAAGAAAGTCCGACCAGGAACCGGTTTTCTCTTAAAAATTCACACCATTTATCGTCAATCAGATACCCATTGGTCTGGAGAGCGTTGTGCACGGAAATATGATGCTTATTATATTGCTTCTGGTAGGCAATAGCCTGTCTGAAAAAATCAAGGCCCCGGAGAGTGGGTTCTCCTCCCTGATAGGCGTAACTAATCATGCCTTCAGCGCGCAGCATGGTTTTGCGGATAACGTTTTTTAAAGTTTGTTCAGACATAAATCCGAAAGATTTCTGTGTTCGTTTTTCCGCTTCATCACAGTAAAAGCAATAGTCGCAGGACATATTGCAGAGGCTGGACGCGGGCTTTATCAGTACGCTGATGGCAGGCATTGCATGATTTCCTTTCTGATTGTGGTTAGCACAATGAATATTAATTAACTGACGCCTTGACTTGTCTGATTTTTCATCTGCTACGTTGGCGTCAGTCGATGTAGCCGCCGCTGCGCCTCATCCCTGCGCCGTGCATATGAAATAATCATCCTGCGTCAATGTATCAGGAATTTATTATTCGTTGTATTAGTATGCATCCGTTCTGTCAACCAAGGTAGATAAAAATGTTATAGATATTGATAAAAATGATCACAACCATGAGGCCAATAAAAAGCTTATCTACGGTTTTATCTGAAATTTTTCTGTTCAGGGCCCTGCCTGCGATTCCGCCTGCAATCCCGCCGATAACCATCATTACCAACATGGATATTTGGAAGTCAGGAACGCTTTTCGTAACAATGGACGACAAAAGGCTGGCAATCTGTGAAAAGAAAATAATGTACAGGGAATTTTCTGCGGCAATTTTGGTGGTCATGGAGAAAAAGAAGAACAGGACGACCAGATTAATGGGACCGCCTCCAATTCCAAGGAAGGAGGACAAAATACCTAAAAAAAGTCCAATCAAAATGCAGATGAGAGGATTCTTTAAATTTTTTGTGGTAATTTTTTCTTTATAAATGGTATAAATTAAGGTTCCCAGAGTAACAATCAGCAGACAAAATGCCTGAACGGCGCCTACCTTATTACGATCGGGACTAAGGGCAGAAATATAGGAAAACATCCATTTCCCCGCAAGGCCTCCTAAGGCTGCGCCAACAGCCAGGGGGAAGCCGGTTTTCTGATCAATATGGGATTCACCGCTTATTTTGCTCTTTATAACCGAATAGGTGGTCATGGAAAGAACCGTACAGCCTGATAAAAAGCTGATTGTGGCAACATCCATTACATGAAAAGCATCCAGGACCGGTTTGATGATAACACCTCCGCCGATTCCGCAGATGGCTCCAATGATGGAAGCAGAAAAACAAATTACAAAAAAAATAATCAGCAGCATAATTTTTCCTCTTACGTTAATGTGATCAATATTTTATTTCCGCAGGAGATGAGCCGGACGCCAATAAACCTGCGGTATATAAAATACATAACAAAATTATATTATAATGTCAAGCGATTAAGAATGTAACCTGACTGTCATCTCTTTCCGGGGAAAAGAGTTTGGTAATATTTTTATTATATGTCTGAAAATGTATTGTATCAAGTGTTGTTTAAAGGTATTCTTTTGATTAAGTAAAACTTTAGGAGGACAATTAAGATGTTTCAATTGTTGTTGATGATTATTTATCTTGCATTTATCAGCTTAGGACTTCCGGATTCCTTACTGGGGTCGGCGTGGCCGGCAATGGATCAGGAGTTTTCAGTACCTGTTTCCTATGCAGGCGGGATTTCCATGATTATCGCTGTGGGAACAGTTGTTTCCAGTCTGCAAAGTGACAGATTGACGAAAAGGTTCGGAACGGGCAAAGTCACGACTGCCAGTGTGCTTATGACCGCTGCCGCATTGTTTGGATTTTCAATCAGCCATTCTTATGCTGCACTATGCTTATGGGCCATTCCTTATGGGCTTGGAGCCGGAAGTGTAGATGCTTCCTTAAATAATTATGTTGCACTTCATTATGCAAGCAGGCATATGAGCTGGCTGCACTGCATGTGGGGTGTTGGCGCTTCAATTGGACCTTACATTATGGGTTATGCGCTCTCTGGCGGGCAGGGCTGGAATATGGGTTATCGTTATATTGCCATTCTTCAGATTGTATTGACTGCTGCTTTGATTTTTAGTCTTCCATTATGGAAAAAGCAGGGCACAGATGATACAGGACAGACAGACGGGGAGATGAAAACCAAACCGCTTTCCTTACGCCAGATTATCAAAATTCCGGGGGCAAAAGAAATTTTGATTACATTTTTCTGCTATTGTGCCCTTGAGCAGACAACCGGCTTATGGGCAAGCAGCTATCTTGTGCTGCGTCATGGATTGCCGGCAGAAACCGCAGCAGGAATTGCGCTGACAGGCCTTATTCTTATCGGGCTGGGCTGTGCCCCGGTTTACCCTTCTATCATACATTCAACGCCGGAACATTTCGGGGCAGATAAATCACAGGCTATGATAGGCGTACAGATGGCATTTGCTTATGTGGGGACCTGTCTTATGCCTCCGGTTTTCGGTTTTATTGCAAACCATATCAGCGTTTTCCTGTTTCCGGGATTCTTATTGGTAATATTAGCTCTTATGACCGGTATGTACGAAAAAATGTTACCGAAAGTATCTGTAAATACTGATGAATGAAAATAACAAATGCTGTCACGCTTCGCGTTCCATTTTATTGGAACAAACGTTGTTTTCCTTTGCGGGCCGGATTATTGTAACAAGAATAAATGATTTTTTGTCAAAAAGTACCAAAAAAATATGGATAGAATTAGTGCTTTTTGCTATTGAAAAAAAGAATATTTGCAGTTAATATAAAAGAGGATTTTGAAAACGTTTTCAAAATCAGAAAACAAAGAGATTTGGAATGAAAGCTATATGGAAGTTTCAATCAGGGATGTGGCAAACAGGGCGGGAGTTTCGATTTCCACGGTATCCAGAATTTTAAACAACACCGCAACGGTCAGTGAGAAAAAGATGCTGGCAGTGAAAGAGGCCATGGAATATTACAACTACGAGCCAAACCAGTTTGCAAGAGGATTAAAAAAGCAGACTTCAAATATGATTGGCGTATATTTCCCGGGCGGAACAGATTCCATTTTTGAATCCGCTTATAACCTGGAACTGTTAAGGGGCATTGAAAAGGTTCTTGCCTACCAGAATTACAGTATGGTTTTGATCAGCGAGAGCAGGGAATTTGAGAGCAGAAAGAAACGTACACCCAAGTATCTTGAGTTTATCAGACAAAAGCGCATAGACGGGCTGATATTAAGCGGGCTTACAAGCAAATCCGCAGAGGATAATGTGGATGTGGTCTGGAAGATTATGGAGGAAGGTTATCCGGTAGTATACATCGGAAAGAGGCTTCATAAAAACGGACTGAATGTATACGCACAGTTTGAACATTACAATGTGAAGATGATAGAGGTACTTAAAAATAGTGGTCACAAGAAGGTACTTTTGCAGGTAGCTAAAGTACATAATCATTACTTAGAAGGTATCATGGCCAGGGTTCACAGTGAAATGCCGGATATGGAGGTCTTTCCCCACATAACAAATTCCTTTTTAGATACAAGGGAGCATATTCTACAGGATATAAGAGAATATGTCCTGCACAGAGGCTGCACCGCCATATGCGCAAGGGGAATGGAGGAAGCACAGGTTTTGCTCAGTGTCTGTGCGGAACTTCAGATAAAGATCCCGGAGCAGGTTTCTATTTTATCCGTGGAGCACAAGCCGGGTGCCGGAACGCTTTTGTATCCGCAGGTGTCATCCTTCTATGTGCCTGCCAAGGATATGGGAGTCGGAGCAGCGGAACTTTTGATTGACTATATTGAGAACAGAGAAGTAAACGAAAGTTCAATTGAATTTGAAACGAAATTTATTGAACGAAATTCTATAAGGCGTTTGTAACGCCTTATAGACAGGCCAATTTTGAAAACGTTTTCAAAATTTTAACCAAAGGAATAACAAAAGCCCTTGCGCTTTGTGAGTTGGCTTATTGCATGAAATAGAAATTAGATGATTCATCATTTAATCAATAGATAAATCTAAAACGAAAGGAGCAGGAAAAAAATGAAAGCAATTATGGTAATGTACGATTCACTGAACCGCCATATGCTTGAGACCTACGGATGTGACTGGACAATCACCCCCAACTTCAGACGCCTGGCGGAACGCAGCGTGCAGTTTGAAAACTGTTATGTAGGCAGTATGCCATGCATGCCGGCGAGGCGGGAACTGCAGACGGGAAGAATGAATTTCTATCACAGAAGCTGGGGCCCCATGGAACCTTTTGACGATTCCATGCCGGAGCTTTTGAAAAATGCGGGAATCTATACGCATCTGGTTAGTGACCATCAGCATTACTGGGAGGATGGGGGATGCACCTATCACAATCGCTATTCCTCCTGGGAAATTTCAAGAGGGCAGGAGGGAGATCTGTGGAAGGCGGATCTGAGCTGCCAGTATGACAAAAAGACCGTATTCAAAAATAAAGAGGTGATGTTGTCATATCCTCCCTATACAAAGATGATGGCTCATGATGAGATGAACCGCCGTGAAATGGACAGGGAGGAAAAAACCTCACAGGCTGTTACTTTTAAGTACGGAATGGAGTTTATCGAGAAGAATCACGGAGAAGACAACTGGTTTTTACAAATTGAAACTTTTGATCCTCATGAACCATTTTATACCTTAAAGGAAGATAAGGCGTTATATCCTCATACTTTTACAGGGGACGCGGAGGCGGAAGCCGACTGGCCTCCTTATGCAAAGGTTGCGGAGGATGAAAATACGGTGGAGCATGTGCGTTACGAATATGCTGCGCTGCTGAGCAAATGCGACAGATACCTGGGGAAAGTCCTGGATTTGATGGATAAGTATAACCTGTGGGAAGATACCATGCTGATTGTAAATACGGATCACGGTTTCCTGTTAGGCGAGCATGGCTGGTGGGGCAAAACATCAATGCCGCTTTATAACGAGATAGCCCATACGCCCCTGTACATTTATGATCCCAGACGGAAATCATGCGCTGGCGTTAAAAGAAAATCTCTGGTTCAGATGATAGATATTGCGCCTACTGTTCTGGAATATTTCGGGGTGGAGATTCCGGAGGATATGGAAGGAAAGCCTCTGTGCGGCGTGATGGATAACGATACACAGATCCGGGAATATGCGGTATTTGGATATCATGGGAGCCAGGTGGATGTCACGGATGGAAGGTATCTGTATATGCATTCTCCGGCAAATCCGGATATTCCGGTATATGAGTATACATTAATGCCCACACACATGCGCGCTATGTTCCAGCCGGCTGAAATGCAGAATATCGAGCTGGCAGGCCCCTTTTCCTTTACAAAGGGATGCAGAGTAATGAAGATTAAATCGGAAAACAGAATGGGAGACACATCAGCGTTTGGCAGCGCGCTGTTTGACCTTGAAGCAGATCCGGAACAGGAGCATCCCATTGAGGATGAAGGAATCAGAGAAAAAATGCTTGGGTATATCCGGGAGAGCATGGAGAAAAATGATGCGCCGAAGGAACTGTTTGCCAGATTGGGGCTCTGATCCAAATTTGAGGGCTTTTGGAAACATAGGAGATTAATATGAAAACATCAGAAAAAAAGCGTCCTAATATTATTATCATTAATCCGGATCAGATGCGTGCCGACAGTATGTTTCATCTGGGGAATCAGGCATCTGTGACGCCGAATCTGGATCGGCTTGCACAGGAGGGAATTTCATTTTCAAGAGCATTTTGCCAGAATCCGGTATGCACGCCTTCAAGGTGCAGCTTTATGAGCGGCTGGTATCCGCATGTGGCGGGACACAGGACAATGAACCACATGATGCATGAGCATGAACCGGTGTTGCTCAGGAGACTAAAGGAACATGGCTACCATGTCTGGATGAACCAGCGAAATGACCTGCTTCCTGCACAGGAGCCGAAGTATTATGAAAAATATTGTAGCACTTATTTTAAGCTGGAGCATCCTCCGAATGCACTTCCGGCAGAAAACTGGCGGGGAGAGGAGGGAGGAAAAAATTATTATTCCTTTTTCAGGGGAGAGATACCCGAAGGAAAAGATGTAGATGATATATGGACAGACAAAGCGGTGGAATTCATTAAAAGCTATGATGGAGAGGAACCATTTTGTATCTTTCTTCCATTTATGCTGCCGCACCCTACCTATCAGATAAGCGAGCCGTATTTCAGCAGAATTGACAGAAAGCTTCTTCCTCCAAGGAAGCTTCCGCCGGGTGAGTACAAGGGTAAACCCAAAATGCAGAAGGCGCTGGCACAACGCCAGAACCTGAAAGATTGGAATGAGGCGGAGTTTGATGAGCTGCGTGCAGTATATCTGGGAATGTGCAGCAAGGTGGATGCACTGACTGGCAGAGTTATTGAGGCACTGAAAAAAAAGAATCTATATGAAGACACGGCAGTATTCTTTTTCAGCGACCACGGGGATTACACCGGAGACTATGGACTGGTGGAAAAGGTGCAGAACTGCTTTGAGGATTGTCTGACCAATGTTCCGTTTCTTGTGAAACTACCATCTTCTATGCACATAAGGCATGGAATAAGCGGGGAGATGACGGAACTGATTGATTTCTATGCAACAGTGGAGGAGCTGGCAGAGCTTGGAAAAGAGCATACACATTTTGGGCATTCTCTTGTTCCTTTTTTGGAAGGAAAGCAGGATTCCCTCAGAAAGTATGTATTTTGTGAAGGCGGATTCAGAAAGGGAGAAGACCATTGCAAAGAAACCGGTGGGCAGGCAGTTCCAAATCCGAAAGGTTTGTACTATCCAAGGCAGTCCCTTCAGGCATCGGATGATATGTATAACGGAAAAGCAGTGATGTGCCGGACGGCGGATTATAAATATGTCAGACGATTATATGAGGCGGATGAATTTTATGATCTTAAGAAGGACCCAGATGAACGCATAAATGAGATAGACAATCCGAAGTATGCGCAGATAATTTTGGAGATGAAAGAAAGGCTTCTCGAATTTTATCAGGACACTTGTGATGTTGTTCCGTTCAGGAAGGACAGCAGAATGGACAGGGAATTTATGGACGTAGTTATACATTAAAAGTTTAAATTGCGGGATTAGTGAACAAGGTTCACCTCGCAGAAATGAGGGAAAATATGGAAAATAAACAATATGCAAAAGCGAAATTTACAGATGTATTTAAGTATTCTTTTGGAGGTTTGGGATCTAACCTGGCATTTATCCTGGTAATGTCCTACCTGACATTTTTTTATACAGATATTTTTGGCATTGATACCATGGTAGTATCCGGACTGATGCTGGTATCACGTTTTATTGATGCGTTCACGGATCCTCTTATGGGTATGCTGGGCGACCATACAAGAAGTAAATTAGGAAAATACAGGCCCTGGATTATCTTCGGGGCTCCGGTTCTGGGACTTTTGATTTTCCTGCTGTTTACGGCACCGGAGCTGTCCGCTAACATGAAGATAGTGTATGTATATGTTGTGTATATCGCATATTCGCTGGCTTCTACAGTAGTAAATATCCCGTACCATTCCCTGACGCCGGTAATGTCGCAGGATCCCTATCAGAGAACAGTAATCGTATCATGGAAACAGGGAATGGGTACCGTTTCACAGTTTATCATTACGATTATGGCGCTTCCTCTTGTAAACTTCTTTGGCGGCGGAAAGCAGGGATGGGCAATTTACGGCGCACTCATTGGTATTATGACAACAATTGCATTCTGGGTATGCGCATGGGGCGGCAAAGATTATGATAAATGCCAGCCTGCGCAGGATGGAAAAAAGCAGTCCTTCAATATGTTGAAAGATCTGGGAATGCTATTTAAAAATAAGTCCATGTTGATGCTCATGATCGCTTTCGGAACAGACGTTTTGGCAAACGCTACCTACAGTGCGGTAAACATGTATTATTTCAAATATGTTCTGCACCGTGAGGACCTTGTACCGAAAGTTGCGTCCGCAATCTTGTTTGCAGGAATTATTTTACTGCCTTTGCTTCCGGCGCTTTCAAAGAAATTTGGCAAGAAAAAATTATATTGGTGGGGGAGTTTATTCTCTATCATTCCCCTGGCAGTAATGTGGCTGCAGCCAACGGCAGGCGTTACAATCCTGATGAGTATGATGGCCGTATTTGGATTCATATCCAGAATTCCTTCTAATCTGGGCTGGGCAATGCTTCCGGAGTGTTCAGACTATACGGAATGGAAGTTTGGAGAGCGTGCAGACGGACTGATGTCTTCTTCCCTTACCTTTATCAATAAATTTGGTATGGCCATCGGTGGGTTTATTGCAAGCTTTTTCCTTGGGTTAGTAGGGTTTGTGGCAAATCAGGAACAGCCGGAGGCAGTGCTGAATATGATTGTATTTTTGCGGTTTGGTATGCCGATTTTAGGATACATTGCATCCTTAATTTCCATGGCATTTTATGAAATTACCAATGAAAAATACAATGAAATCCGTAAAGATTTAGATGAAAGGGCAGCAAGTCAGACAAAATAATTTTATAGAAGGAACAAACCGGTGAGGGCTTATTGGAAAACGCATATAGAATATGGCGCGCCGGGTGAACAGTTTAAATACCTCTGCATATGATAGGGTAAACAACTATGCAGAGGTATTTTATGCCCCAAAATATTTTAAGGATGGCTCAGACAGACAACAGCTCTATGGGGAAACTGCAGATCAGCGTAACTTCCTCATTAGGCCTTATCCCTATACAGGATGCTACTGTCACTATTTCCTACACAGGTGTGCCGGATGTGACCATAGAAAAGCTTAGTACCAATTCTTCAGGACAGACAGAAACTGTTGAACTTCCGGCGCCGCCTATTGAGTACAGCTTAACGCCTGTAGAGCAGCAGCCCTATTCAGAATACAATATACAGGTGGAAGCTCCCGGCTATGAGCCCGTTATGGTTTCAGGAACAGAGATCCTGCCGGATGTTACAGCTCTTCAGCCAATTGAGATGAATCCGCTGGAAACGACCGAAGAACAAAACGATGTGATTGTGATACCGGATCACACTCTGTACGGGGAATACCCGCCTAAAATCCCGGAAGATGAAATCAAACCTGTGGATGAGAGCGGGGAAATTGTACTTAGCCGTGTGGTGATACCGGAATATGTGGTGGTTCACGATGGAACGCCTGGTGACACAACAGCACCGAATTTTTACGTGAGATACAGGGATTATATTAAAAATGTTGTTTCTTCGGAAATATATGCAACCTGGCCGGAAAGCGCCATTTATGCCAATACTCTGGTGATTATGTCCTTTACGCTAAACAGGGTATATACGGAGTGGTATCGGAACCAGGGCTATAATTTTACCATTACATCCTCCACAGCTTATGACCAGAAATGGATGAGGGGAAGAAACTCTTATGGGAATATTGACCGGATAGTGGACAGCGTATTTGCCAATTACTTATCCCGTCCTGGTGTACGGCAGCCTATTTTTACCTCTTACTGCGATGGACGGAGGGTAACCTGTGACGGACTGAGCCAATGGGGATCAAAATATCTGGCAGAGGAGGGGTACTCGTCCATTGAAATCATCCGCTATTATTATGGAAGCGATATGTATATCAACACGGCGCAAAGTATTTCCGGCGTTCCCTCCTCATGGCCCGGCTATAATCTTACCATCGGTTCGACCGGAGATAAGGTCAGACAGATTCAGCAGCAGTTAAACCGTATTGCCCAGAACTACCCGGCAATCCCAAAGGTTACGGCTGACGGCATTTTTGGGCCTGCCACTGCAAATGCGGTGAAAACTTTTCAGGGGATCTTTAATCTTCCTCCAAATGGCATAGTAGATTACCCCACATGGTACAGCATCTCTAACATCTATGTTGGTGTAAGCCGTATCGCGGAACCCGGATGAAATAACATGCTTTTTGTGCCTTAAGCCCGAAGCATGGCAATCACGCGAACTGGCAGCGGTATCTTCCTTGCTGCCGGTTTGCTTTATCAGATAATTGAAAGCAATTTTTAAACACACGCCAGTTGCGAAAAGCAAGGGAATGATGCTATACTGATAATATAAAATGCAGTACAATTTTGCATGGACATTTTAACCGGAATTTCATGAAAAGATTAAGAATGCGAAAAAACTGTAAAAATTCTGAAGAAAAAACTGACAGCTAAAGGAGCAAAGGGTGTGCAGAACGCAGTAGAAAAGATTTTGGAAGGAAACTTTAATAAGGGGATTCGGGCCCTGGACTTTTCCAGCCCTGTGATTGAGCTTAATCTGCGTGAAGGCGAGAACTATGAAGGAAGCTTTACTATAGTTGGTCCTGACAATGAGGTGAGTGAAGGAATCATATCTTCTACCAGTCTGCGCATGAAGTGCCTGGCAAAACGTTTTTCAGGCCAGAAGGAGGAGATTGGATATCAGTTCGATGCCTCCGGCATGGCGGAGGGAGATGAACTAAAGGGAGAGTTCCGCATCATTTCCAATCAGGGGGAATATTTTATCCCATACAATGTAAGCATCACGAAAGGGGTGCCGGACTCTGAGCTGGGAAATATCAGAAATTTATTCCATTTTGCAAATCTCGCAAGAACCAACTGGGAGGAAGCTGTCAGTCTGTTCTATTCCAGGGATTTTATAAATGTTTTCCAGGGAGCGGACAGGCAGTATTACAGCGCATATAAAGGACTGCTGGAAGGAAGCAGGAAGCAGCAGTGCGTGGAGGAATTTTTGCTTGAAATCCGAAAAAAGCAGGAAGTTTTGTTCCTCCTGGAGGATACAAAGCTCCGGATAGAAAACCCGGAGGATATGGAAGAAAATAAGCTTGTTCTTAACCGCAATGGCTGGGGCTACTCGGAGCTTTTTGTGGAAAAGGAAGGAGATTTTATTGTTCTGGAAAAAGAAGCGGTCAGGGATGAGGATTTCCTTGGCAACTGTTACAGGCTCCCCTTTTATGTGTCAAAGGAAAAGCTGCACCCGGGAAGAAACTATGGGATGATCCGGTTTTATAATCCGTATGTGTCTCTTACAGCGGAAATTACGGTAATTAATAAATCGGATATGGTAAAAAAAGCGGCAACCCGCAGGCAGAAAAAGCATATGCTCATGGAGCTTATGCAGTATTATGAGGCTTTCCGGACGAAAAAAATAAGCGCTGCATCCTGGATGAAGGAGACCGGGGAGTTGGTGGAGGGAATGATCCAGTTAGATGAAAGGGATATCTCCGTCAGACTTTTTCAGGCGCAGCTTTTAATTACCCAGGAGCGGTTTAATGAGGCTAAATGGAACCTGGATCAGGCGGCGGAAGCCCTTGGGAGAGAATACGAGCCGGCCCTGTACTGTTATTATTTATATTTGACGACTTTGCTAAACCGGCCGGAGGAGGAGATAGAGGAAGCAGCCAGTCAGGTGGAGAGGATTTTTGCCCAGAATTCGGATAACTGGCGGATTGCGTGGCTGTTGCTATACCTTTCCGGGGAATATACAAGAAGCCCTTCCAGAAAGTGGATTATGCTTGGGGATCAGTTTCTGCAGGGGTGCAGAAGTCCTCTGCTTTACATAGAGGCGTGGAATCTGGTTGCAGCTAATCCAACGCTCCTTCTTAGGCTTGAGGATTTTGAACTGCAGATTTTAACTTATGCATCGAAAAAAGAATTATTGACTGCTGAGGTCATCGGACAGACCGTTTATCTGTCCCAGAGGCAGAAAAATTATTCCGGCAGGCTGCTTTATATTTTAAAATGCTGCTATAAGAAGGTACCTACAGATGAGGTGCTGCAGGCAATCTGTACGCTTCTCATTAAGGGAAATATGACCGGCAGGACGGCCTTTGCATGGTATGAAAAGGGTGTTGCAAGGGAGCTGCGCATTACCAGACTTTACGAATATTATATGATGTCCCTGCCCCTTACCTATGACGCTGTTATTCCTAAAATCGTGCTGATGTATTTTGCTTTTGACAGTACCCTTGACAGCCTGCGCAACGCTTTTCTCTATGCTTACGTATATCGGAACAGGGGGCAGTATCCGGAGCTGTACGAAAGCTATCGGGAGCAGATAGAACGGTTTATGGTATTTCAGCTTATAAAAGAGAAAAATAATGAGTATTTAGCTGTGCTTTATAAAAACCTGATCACGCCCATGATGATCACAGAGGATACGGCAAAAGGACTGAGCGTGGCGCTTTTTATACATCATCTGACCATTAAGCGGGAAGATATCCGAAAAGTGATTCTGGTCTATGGAAAGGAAAAGGCGGAGAGCATTTACCCTGTTACCGGCAGGGAGGCCTATATTCCTATTTATGGAAATGATTTCAGGCTGCTTTTGGAGGATGCAGCCGGAAACCGATACTGCAGGGAGCAGGAGTATGTGGTGGAGAGACTTTTGATACCGGACAAGCTTTCTTCCATGATTGCGCCTTATGTGACCGACTGCGTTCATTTCGACCTTTGGCTTTGTGAAAGGGGCCGTGGAATGGTGGAAATCAACGATGAAAATGTGGAGTATATGAAGCGGCTTTCCGGGAAAGAAGAAGTGGTGGAGGAAGTGAAAAGGGAAATCCGGATGCGGCTGGTTCAATTTTTCTATGACAGTGACAGGATGAAGGACCTGGATGATTTCCTGGATGAAATCACGCCTGACCAGATTGAGAACAGGAGTTATACCCCGGTAGTGCGCTTTATGGTCATTAGAGGAATGTATGATAAGGCTTATGAGTGGCTGAAAGCCCGGGGCGGGGCAGGTGTGGAGGCAAAACTGGTTGTAAAACTCTGCAGCCGGCTGCTTTCCATGGACGGTATTGTAGAAGATGAGGCCATGACTGCCCTGGTTTTCCAGGCTTTTCAGGCCGGAAAATATGATGAGAGCCTGCTTATTTATCTGTGCAGATATTTTAAGGGTACCAGCAAGGAAATGCGGGATATCTGGAAGGCCGCGGAAGCTTTTGGCGTGGATACCTATGAGCTTTGTGAGCGGATACTGTTGCAGCTGATTTATACAGGAGCGTATATAGGGGAAAAGTCGGAAATTTTCAGGCGCTATGTTTCAGGCGGGGCTAAAACAGAGGTGGAGCTTGCCTTTTTAGCTCAGTGCGGCTATGACTATTTCGTGGAAAACGGAATAACCAGTGAGTTTGTGCTAGAGGATATGCAGCGGGTGATAGACAGACAGGAGGAGATTCCCTTTATTTGCAAGCTTGCTTACACCAAATATTATGCGGAGAATAAAAAGCAGGTGGATGAAAAGATATCCCGCTATCTGGTCATTTTTCTGCGGGAAATCCTGATGCAGGGGAAATATTTTCCATACTTTATGGAATATGCGGATAACATTGCATTCATGCACCGGTTTGCGGATAAGACCATGGTGGAATACCGGGTTAAGGATGGAAACAGGGCGGTTATTCATTATCTGCTGGAAAAAGAAGGAAATTCCCAGGGAGAATATATAAAGGAAGAAATGCAGGAGATGTTTGGCGGCATATGTGTTAAACAGTTTATCCTTTTCTTTGGGGAGCATTTACAGTATTATATCACTGAGACGGAAAACGGAAAGGAAAATCTGACCCAGAGCGGAACCTTAAGCCGCAATGAAACCGGAGGCGAACAAAAGGAAGGCAGGTACGGCATGCTAAATGATATTGCCATTGGAAGGAACCTGCACGATTATGATACGATGGAAAGCCTTTTGTATGAGTACTTTGAACAGGATTATATAGTAAAAGAGATGTTTAAGATGATTTAATGAAACAGTTCGGCCTTTGCCTGAACTGTGTAAGCCGGTTTGCTGCTCCGAAAGTCTGCTGTGGGGACGGCTTATAAGTGTGGTATTGCAAAGACCACCGGGAGGGAGAAAAGTGCTTCAGGACAGAAAGGATATGCCGGGCAAAAAAAATAACAAAAAAGTGGCGGTAGGATACGAGCTTGGAAAAAGCTATGCGCAGATCAGCTTCTGCTATCTGGAGGAAACGGAGCCGGAAACCGTTTCAGCGGTAACAGGTACGGAGCAATACAATATTCCCACTGTGCTGTGTAAGCGCAAAGGAGTGGGACAATGGTACTACGGCAAGGAGGCAATCAAGTTTGCCAGAGAAGAAGAGGGAATTTTAGTGGAGGATCTGTCTGCCCTTGCGGAGCGCGGCGAGGATGTGCTGGTGGAAGGGGAGGCTTTTGACCCGGCAGCGCTTCTTACGCTGTTTGTAAAAAGAAGCTTATCTCTCCTTAATATGCGGGTATCACTAAATCAGATAGAAGCCTTTATGTTCACCATGGAGGAGCTGACACCGCGGATGGTGGACGTGCTTGGCAAGGTGGCGGCAGGTCTTAACCTGAAGGCAAAGCATATTTGCTTTCAAAATCATATGGAAAGCTTTTATGCCTATACGCTGCATCAGAATAAGGAATTGTGGAAAAATGATGTTGTGATATTTGAATACGATACCGTTTTAAAAAGCCTGTGGTTTAAATGCAATGCCCGCACCACTCCTCAGGTGGTTATGATAGAGCAGCAGGAATATCCTCAAATGCAGCGGAGAGTCTGGAAAGAGGAAGAAGAAAAGAAGACGCGGCAGATGGAAGAACTTGATCAGCTGTTTTTAAGCATTGCGGAAAGAGCCCTTCAAGGGGAGATAGTTTCCACTGTCTTTTTGCTGGGGGATGGCTTTAAGGAGGAATGGGCAAAGGAATCCCTAAAATTTTTGTGCAGGAACAGGCGGGCATTTAAGGGGAATAATCTGTATAGTAAGGGCGCCTGCTACAGCATGATGGAGCGCTTAAATGCCGGCAGGCTGTGGAAAGAATACGTCTACCTCGGGGAGGATAAGCTAAAATCCAATATAGGAATGCGTGCTCTGCGGCGGGGGGAGGATTCCTATTATGCTATTTTAGACGCAGGGACAAACTGGTATGAAATTTCATCGGATTTTGATATTATACTGGAAAGCGGCAATACGGTGGAATTTGTGATTACGCCCATGACGGGAGGTAAGGTAGAAAACAGGACTATTACCTTAGAGGGACTGCCACAGCGGCCAAGGGCGACCACCAGACTGAATGTACACATTGAAATGACGGCGGTCAGTCAGGCAACAGTCACCATAGAAGATATGGGGTTTGGGGAGCTTTTTTCTTCAAGTGGAAAGGCCTGGACCCAGACAATTATGGTTTGAGGAATTGTGATGGAAAGGAAAATGGTTAATGGGAAGAATTTTACTGTGTATGGGGAAATATGCCGCACATCCTTATTGTATTGACAGCGTGCCTGCAAATGTGTATTGTGTGGAGGAGCTTTGTTATCTTTTTGTCAGCAATCCTTTTATGATAGACAGAGACATTATGGATAAGAATCTGGCAAAGTGGCTGGACGAAGAATGCGGCCTTTCGGAACTGAGCCATCAGCTCCTTAGTTTGTTTAACAGAGGAACCCAGCCCGGTGTTTTTGTCAGTACGATACTGGATTATGTAAACTACTGTACGCCTGAGGAAAAGAAAAAAATAGAGGATGTACTGCAAAACAATATAGGATTAAACGGTTATGAAAAGCGCAAAAGGCAGGCGGATTTTCTCTTGAAAAACAAAAGGTATTCCCAGGCGTTAGATGAATATGACGGGCTTTTGCGGGAACTGCCTGAGACGGAAAGTGCGTTAAAGCCTCCTGTGTGCCATAATATGGGAGTGATTTACGCAAGCCTGTATCAGTTTGAAATGGCGGTCAGATATTTTAAGAGAGCCTATGATATGACAGGGAATGAGGAGTCGGGTATCTCCTATCTGGCAGCAAAAAGACTGCATTTAAGTGAAAATGCTTATATTGATTTTATTGCCCGGCACGGAGAATATCACGGATTGTCCCTGCAGGTAGAAAAGCGCTTAAAGGAGGCAAAAGGGGAATTTGAAGCTTCCCAGGAAAACAGAATGCTTACGGCGCTTAAATTCTACAAGGAAGAGGGAAATGTGGCCTCTTATTATGAGGATATTGATAGGATTATCATGAAAAAAGAGGATGAGTACCGGGAGCTGGTTATGGATTAGAAAGCTATTCCCAAGCTGTTTATTGATTTGCCTGGAGAAAAGCAAAAATAAGTAGTATAAATGAAGAAGAAAAATTAAAGCAGAACAGGAAAAAGGTTTATGGGGTTATTTAAAAAGCTGTTTCACAGGAAAAAGAACAGGCAGGAGCCGGAGCTTATTTCGGGGGACTGGAATGAGGTTACTTATGACAGGCAGGATTATCAGATTGATAACAGGGAGCAGCGCCAGGAGTATGTGAAGGGATGTATGGAGCAGATAGCGGAGGCATCCAAGGAGCTTGAGAATCTTCAATTTGAGTACAACATGGTTACTTCTTATTTGAAAGATATTGAGGAGATTGAAGCTTTGTCTGAGGAGGATGCGGCAGAGCTTAAGGACTGCGCCCGGAAAATTGATAACCTGGAGCGGCAGCAGACCGGATATGAAGAACGGAAAAACCGGATGGATGAAGAAACGTTCCGGGAGTTAGAGCGTATGGAGGACGAGTTTGAGGAAGGCTATGAGAAGCTGACTGAGGCGGAGGAGTACCAGGATCTGGTAAAAAGGGATCTGCGCAAATTAGACGGAGAGCGGCAGGCTTATTATTACCGGAGAAGTGAGCTGCGCCGCATCATTGCAGATACCAAATCCATGACCATCGTCTGTACGGTTGCCGTAATTTTGTGTATTCTGATCCTTTTTGTGCTGCAGTTCGGCTTCAGGATGGATACGAAGCCGGGGTATCTGGCAGCGGCAGCGGTGGGAGCTATAGCAATCACAATTATTTTTATAAAACACAACGATTCCATCAAAGAGCTTTCTCAGGTGGAGAACGGAATTAACCGTATTATCAGCCTGCAGAACACGGTAAAAATCCGGTATGTGAACAATACGCACCTGCTGGAATATCTCTACTTTAAATACAATGTTTCCAGCGCTGCGGAACTTGGCAAAAACTGGAAAAGATACGTTAAGGAAAAAGAAGAACGGCACAACTATCAGATAGCGGTCCGGGAGCTTGACGAGTGTCACAAGGAGCTTGTTGAGATCCTGCGTTTTCATAAGATTATGGATCCGATGATTTGGCTGCATCAGGTTCCGGCGCTGATTGACAAAAAGGAAATGGTGGAGGTGCGCCACAGCCTGATTATCAGAAGACAGTCTCTGCGTAAGCGCATGGATTACAACAAGGAGGTGATAGCAGGCAAAGCTCAGGCGGAGGTAAAGGATTTGGTAGATACCTATCCGGAGTATGCAAAAGAAATTTTGGAAATTGTGGGACAGTACGAACAGAATTTTTCTTGACTTCCCCTTTCGGTCATGATAGCATGTTTAACGTATAAGAGAGCACTTTAATATATTAGCAAGATAAAGTGCGGGGCTTATGTCCGCGCGGTGCACATGAGCTCCATGAGAATTGCTTTTTAATAAGCTGATCCGTGAAGCGTGTCGGTGCTCTTTTGCCTGGCAGAGGACATCTGTAAAGCATTTAAGAAAAGTAATTGAAAAATAGAGAAATACCGCGCAGAAGAGAGGAGAGTTATGAAGAAAAATCTGATTGTACTGCTTATGGCGGCTATGACGGCGGGTCTGTTTTCAGGCTGCGGATCAAAAGCGGATGAACCCAAAAAGACAGCGGCAGTAGAAACCGGCGAGAGCGCCGGAAGCGAAAGCACTGAAAATGAAAATCCAGGGAAGGAAAGCGCCGATGATGAAAATGCCGGTGGGGAAGCGGAAGAAAGCGGCGATGCGGCGGATGAGCGCACAACCTTTACCGTGGGCTTTGACGCAGAGTTCCCGCCATACGGGTACATGGATGAAAACGGTGAGTATACCGGCTTTGACTTAGAGCTGGCACAGGAAGTATGTGCGCGCAGAGGCTGGGAGCTGGTGAAGCAGCCCATTGACTGGGATTCCAAGGATATGGAGCTTTCGTCCGGATCAATTGACTGTATCTGGAACGGCTTTACGATGAATGGCCGTGAGGATGCTTATACATGGTCTGTTCCTTATGTGGACAACAGCCAGGTATTTGTGGTAAAGTCAGATGCAGGGATCGTTTCCTTTGATGATTTCGCAGGGAAAATCGTAGGTGTGCAGAGAGATTCTTCTGCGCTGGCAGCTCTGGAAGGAGATGCAGCGGACTTGGCAGGCACTTTCAGTGAATTAAGACAATATGCAGATTACAACACGGGCTTTATGGATTTGGAAGCAGGCGCTATTGACGGACTGGCAGTTGATATAGGAGTTGCTGATTACCAGATTGAATCCAGGGGAGACGGCTATGTAATTCTGGAGGAAAGACTGGCAACAGAACAGTATGGTATCGGATTTTTACTTGGTAATGATGAGCTGAAGCAGCAGGTGGAATCCACTCTTCTTGAGATGGAGGAAGACGGAAAGTTTATGGAAATTGCTTCAAAATACGGTCTGGAAGACAGCGTATGCCTGGGAAAATAACAGCAGCGCTTTATGGATAAGGGAGGAAAGCAGATGAGTACGGTAACGATGCTGACACAGTTGGGAAAGGGAATGATTTCCACGGCGGAGATTTTTTCCCTGACGCTGCTTTTTTCCCTGCCCCTTGGGCTTTTGGTCTCTTTTGGAAGGATGTCCCGTAACAGGCTTTTACAGGCAGTCACCAGGTTTTATATCACTATCATGCGCGGGACACCGCTTATGCTGCAGCTTCTGGTGGTCTATTTCGCTCCTTATTATCTGTTTGGTCTGAACCTGCGAGGTTATCGTTTTCCTGCCATTATTCTGGCATTTTCCATTAATTATGCAGCATATTTTGCTGAAATATACAGAGGCGGTATCGCATCTATGGCGGTGGGGCAGTATGAGGCGGCTCAGGTGCTTGGCTACAGCAGGCTCCAGACCTTTTTTAAGATTATTCTGCCGCAGGTTATGAAACGTATTCTGCCGTCCATTACCAATGAAACCATCACACTTGTAAAAGATACATCCCTTGCTTTTGTGCTGGCCCAGGCGGAAATGTTTACGATGGCAAAGCAGATTGCGGCTAAGGATACCAGCATGATGCCTCTTATGGCAGCCGGAGTGTTCTATTACATATTTAATTTTGTGGTGGCCTTCGCAATGGAGCGTATTGAAAAAGCAATGGATTATTACAGGTGACTGGTGCTGCACTGATTACTTCAGGATTAAGGCGGCTCTGTACTAAGAGCTGTGGGATCAGGATGGGAGAACTGTGATGGATACAGAGATTTTGCTGGAAATGAATCATATACGTAAAAGCTTTGACGGTCTTTCGGTGATCAGGGATATTTCCCTTTCGGTGAGGAAGGGAGAGGTGCTGTCCATTATAGGCCCTTCCGGTTCAGGTAAATCCACTTTGCTACGCTGTGCAACTTTACTTGAAAAGATGGATGGAGGAGAACTGATTTATCTGGGGGAAAAGGCAGCCTGGGAAGAAGATGGGAAATGCGTGTACGCAGGGAAAAACAAGCTGAAAGAATTAAGAGGAAATTTTGGGCTGGTTTTTCAGAATTTTAATCTTTTTCCCCATTACAGTGTAATAAAAAATATTATGGATGCGCCCGTGTGTACGGCAGGGGCGCCCAAAAAGGAGGCAAAGGAAAAAGCGCTTAAACTGCTTGCAGATCTGGGCCTTTCCGATAAAGCGGATGCCTATCCCTATCAGCTCTCGGGAGGACAGCAGCAGCGGGTATCCATAGCAAGAGCGCTGGCCCTTTCACCTAAAATACTTTTTTTTGACGAGCCCACATCGGCCCTTGATCCGGAGCTTACAGGAGAAGTGCTAAAGGTGATCAGCGCTTTGGCGGCTGAGCATATGACTATGATTATCGTAACCCACGAGATGCAGTTTGCAAGAGAGCTGTCTGACCGGATTATCTTTATGGAGCAGGGAGTAATCCAGGCCCAGGGCACGCCGGAAGAAATCTTCGAGGCGCAAAACGAGAGAGTGCGGGAGTTTATCGGAAAATTTCAATAAATTAAATGATATGTAAGGTTAAGTAAACTGCCCGGTAGTGTAAAACGCTTCGGTATGCATAACTTGTAAGCATAGGTGAAATTTATTCACCTCGCAGAAAGGGAGAAAAGAGTGAAAGATATTCTATCTTTCACTCACAAGTTTGTGTCTGCGCTGCGTCCACAAACTTGTAAGCCATATATGGCTTTGCGCAATAAAGCAGCGCAGAAATGAGGATAAATATGAAAAAAATGGAACAACTTTATGAAGGAAAGGCAAAGAAAGTATTTGCAACGGATGATCCCGATGTAGTTATCGTGGATTACAAGGATGATGCCACAGCCTTTAATGGCGAAAAGAAGGGCACTATTGTGGGCAAAGGGGTTATCAACAACCGCATGACCAATCATGTATTTAAGCTTCTGGAAAAGGAGGGAGTGCCTACCCACCTGAATGAGGAGTTAAGTGAGAGAGAGACGGCCGTTAAGAAGGTGGAGATAGTTCCCCTTGAGGTAATCATCCGCAATGTAGCAGCAGGGAGCTTTTCCAAGCGCCTTGGGGTGGAGGAAGGAACGCCTTTTAAGGAGCCAACCATTGAATTCAGTTATAAGAACGATGCCTTAGGAGATCCTTTGATTAACAGCTACTTTGCGGTTGCACTGGGGCTGGCAACCTGGGAGGAAATCGAAACAATTAAGAAATATGCGTTCAAGGTAAACGAGGTTTTGAAGGCGTATTTCCTGCAGGCGGATATTAAGCTGATTGATTTTAAGATTGAGTTTGGACGTTTTCATGGAGAAATTCTTTTGGCAGACGAGATATCCCCGGATACCTGCCGGCTGTGGGATGTGCATACCAATGAAAAATTAGACAAGGATCGGTTCCGCAGGGATCTCGGGAATGTGGAGGAGGCTTATAACGAAGTCTTTAAGAGACTGGGGCTTGCTTAAATAGTTGGAGTCAGAGGACGTTTGGAAAAATAAGTGTTCCAATGTCACCGCATTTTCGCTCCGGTAAAAATGCAGCAGACGAAAGGTTTAAAAGAACCTTACCAATAGCATAGAAAGAAGATGATGACGGAATGGATTGGCAGTGTGAGCTTGACGGATTAGAGGACAGGCCATATAAGCCTGGGGAAGAATGCGGCGTTTTCGGGGCTTATGATTTTGACGGCGGGGATGTGTCACCGAGTATTTACTATGGTCTGCTTGCCCTTCAGCACCGGGGGCAGGAGAGCTGCGGTATTGCGGTCAGTGATACGGCAGGTCCTAAGGGCAAGGTGCTTTGCACAAAGGATATGGGGCTCTTAAATGAGGTTTTTACCCCGGACATTCTAGAGAAACTAAAAGGAGATATCGGAGTGGGGCACGTGCGTTATTCCACTGCCGGAAGCTCTACAAGAGAAAATGCACAGCCGCTGGTGCTAAATTATGTGAAAGGTACGCTGGGACTTGCCCATAATGGGAATCTGATAAATGCACCAAAGCTTCGCAGGGAGCTGGAATATACCGGAGCAATTTTTCAGACAACTATCGACTCGGAAGTGATTGCCTATCACATTGCAAGACAGCGGCTGAACACCGGGAGTGTGGAGGAAGCGGTGGCTAAGGCTATGGGAAAGATAAAGGGGGCTTATTCCCTGATTATCATGTCCCCCCGCAAGCTGATTGGCGCAAGGGATCCTTTGGGGTTTCGGCCTTTGTGCATTGGAAAACGGGATAATACTTATTTTCTGGCTTCGGAAACCTGCGCCCTTGATACCATTGGGGCGGAGTTTGTGCGGGACGTATCTCCCGGCGAGATTGTTACCATTTCTCCGGAAAAGGGTATTGTATCAGACACAAGCATGTGCATTCCGGCTAAAGAGCATGCCCGCTGTGTGTTTGAGTATATTTATTTTGCGCGGCCTGATACCTGCATTGACGGTATGAGTGTTTATCATTCCCGTATTCTGGCGGGGAAGTTTCTGGCCATGGACAGTCCGGTGGAAGCGGATTTGGTAGTAGGCGTGCCGGAGTCCGGTAACTGTGCGGCTCTTGGATACAGCTTAGAATCCGGAATTCCTTACGGTCAGGCTTTTGTGAAAAACAGTTATGTAGGAAGGACTTTTATCAAACCCGGACAAAAGAGCAGGGAAAGCAGCGTGCGGGTGAAACTGAATGTTCTGCGGGAAGCGGTGGCAGGCAGGAGAATTATCATGATTGACGATTCCATTGTCCGTGGTACCACTTCGGATCGGATTGTACATATGCTAAGAGAGGCCGGGGCAAAGGAAGTGCATATGCGGGTCAGTTCGCCGCCCTTTTTATGGCCCTGCTATTTTGGGACGGATGTACCGGCCAGAGAGCAATTGATTGCTTATCATCGATCCGCGGAGGATATTTGTCAGCTGATTGGCGCAGACTCTCTTGGCTATCTGCGGGTGGAGCGGCTTGATGAGATTGTAGAAGGCCGGCCTATCTGCAGGGGATGCTTTACAGGAAAGTATCCGCTTGCGCCGCCCATGGAGGATATCAGGGGAGAGTTTGAGAGTTAAAAGTGATTTTCGGCGGATGGGTTTGGCTGTCATTATCCCGGATCCGGACGGCAGGAGATAAACAAGAGGGACAGAAGGAAAGCAGTGTAAAGTCTGCAGGAGGATTTTTATGAGTACGGACAGATATATCAGCCCTTTGTCTGAGCGGTATGCCAGCAGGGAAATGCAGTATATTTTTTCTCCTGATATGAAGTTCAGAACATGGAGAAAGTTGTGGATTGCTCTGGCGGAAACCGAGATGGAGCTCGGACTTTCACAAAATGGCAAGCCTGTCATTACAAAGGAACAGATTGATGAGCTGAAGGCTCATGCGCAGGATATTAATTACGAGGTGGCTAAGGCAAGGGAAAAGGAAGTGCGCCATGATGTCATGAGTCATGTGTATGCTTATGGCCAGCAGTGCCCGAAAGCCGCAGGTATTATCCATTTAGGAGCCACCAGCTGCTATGTAGGGGATAACACGGATATTATTGTGATGAGAGAGGCCCTTTTGCTGGTGAAGAAAAAGCTGGTGAATGTGCTTGACGAGCTTGCAGACTTTGCAGATAAGTATAAGGGGCAGCCTACGCTGGCGTTTACCCATTTCCAGCCGGCCCAGCCAACTACGGTGGGAAAGAGGGCTGCTTTGTGGATGCAGGAATTCCTGCTTGATCTGGAGGACCTTGATTATGTGCTTAACGGCATGAAGCTTTTAGGCTCCAAGGGAACAACCGGAACCCAGGCATCCTTCCTGGCGCTGTTTGATGGAAATCAGGAGCAGGTGGATAAGATTGATCCCATGATTGCCGAAAAGATGGACTTTAAAGAGTGCTATGCGGTATCAGGACAGACTTATTCAAGAAAAGTGGATACCAGAGTTATCAATGTACTTGCGGGAATTGCCGCAAGCGCCCACAAAATGTCTAATGATATCAGGCTTTTGCAGCATTTGAAGGAAGTGGAGGAGCCTTTTGAAAAGAGCCAGATTGGCTCATCGGCTATGGCATATAAGAGAAATCCCATGAGGAGCGAGAGGATTGCATCTCTGGCCAGGTACGTGATGGTGGACGCCTTAAATCCTGCCATTACATCTGCCGTTCAATGGTTTGAAAGGACGCTGGACGATTCTGCCAACAAACGTCTTTCCATACCGGAGGGATTTCTTGCGGTTGACGGTATTTTGGACCTGTGCCTTAATGTGGTGGACGGTTTGGTGGTTTACCCTAAAGTAATTGAAAAGCATTTGATGAGCGAACTGCCTTTTATGGCCACGGAAAACATTATGATGGATGCGGTAAAGCTGGGCGGCAACCGGCAGGAACTTCATGAAAGAATAAGAGGGCTTTCCATGGAAGCCGGAAAAAATGTGAAGGTGGAAGGAAAAGAAAACAATCTTCTGGAGCTGATTGCAGCAGATCCCGCTTTTCCCATGAGCCTTGAGGATCTGCAAAAGACCATGGACCCATCCAAATATGTAGGACGGGCGAAAGAACAGGTGGATAGTTTCCTTGACAAAGTGATAAGACCTGTGCTGAAAGAAAATCAGGAGTTGCTTGGCATGAAAGCAGAGATTAACGTTTAAACAACAACTTGCTTAACCAGGGACTTTGCATTTCCTGCAAAGCCGGTAAGACAGCATAAAGTGATAATCTTTATTGTAACCATCAAAGAGGCAACCATCCGGGAGGTGTATTTTTTGGGCGGATTTTTTGGAGCAGCTTTAAAGACAGATTGTGTTTTTGACTTGTTTTTTGGAACAGACTATCATTCCCACTTAGGGACAAGAAGAGCAGGGATGGCCGTATACAGTAAGGAATACGGTTTTGACCGGGCAATTCATAATATAGAAAATTCTCCTTTCAGAACCAAGTTTGATAAGGATGTAAATGAAATGCGCGGAAATCTTGGGATTGGATGTATTTCCGACTATGAACCACAGCCCCTTTTGGTGCGTTCCCACCACGGTACCTTTGCCATCACAACAGTGGGAAGAATCAACAATATGGATGAAATTGTAGATAAGGTGTTTACGGAAGGACATGCTCATTTCCTGGAAATGAGCGGCGGCGATATCAACGCCACGGAGCTTGTGGCAGCGGTGATCAACCAAAAGGATAATCTGATTGAGGGCATCACCTATGCCCAGGATCTAATAGACGGTTCTATAACAATGTGCCTGCTGACCCCAAAAGGCATTTATGCAGCCAGGGACAGACTGGGAAGAACACCGGTTGCCATTGGAAGGAAAGAGGATGGCTACTGCATTTCTTTTGAGAGCTTTGCGTATTTAAACTTAGGCTATACCTATGAGCGTGAGTTAGGGCCGGGAGAAGTGGTGATTGTAACGCCGGAGGAGGTGCGCACTCTTGTAAAGCCCGGAGGGGATATGAAGATATGTACCTTTCTCTGGATTTATTATGGATATCCGTCTTCATCCTATGAAGGGGTCAGCGTTGAAAAAATGCGTTATAACTGCGGGGCCCTCCTTGCAAAAAGAGATGACGTATCGCCGGATAATGTAGCGGGCGTACCGGATTCCGGTATTGCTCATGCCATTGGTTATTCTAATCAGTCGGGGATTCCGTTTTCGCGGCCGTTTATTAAATATACGCCTACCTGGCCCCGGTCTTTTATGCCTGCTATACAGAGCCAGCGGAATCTGATTGCCAAAATGAAATTGATACCGGTTCACGACCTGATACAAAATAAGCGCCTGTTATTAATTGACGATTCCATTGTCCGGGGTACCCAGCTTCGGGAAACCACGGAATTTCTCTATCAAAGCGGGGCTAAGGAAGTACATATAAGGCCTGCCTGCCCTCCTCTTTTGTATGGATGTAAATATCTGAATTTTTCAAGATCCACATCGGAGATGGATCTGATTACACGGAGAATTATTAAAGAGATGGAGGGGGATGCAAAGAATGTGAACTTAAGCGCTTATTCCAATCCGGAGACACCGGAGTATAAGGAGATGGTAAGGAGGATTGGCGTGCAGCTTAACTTTACCTCCCTGCGCTACCACAGGCTGGATGATATGATAGAGTCGGTGGGAATTGATAAGTGCAGGCTTTGCACCTATTGCTGGGACGGAAAAGAATAAAAAGATATTTTTGCAGGTTACTTTTCGCAGGCTGGTCATCTATCCGCTTCTGACCACCCTGTGAAAAGCAGCATTGCCAGACCTGCCTGAAATTTATACGAAACCTTGTTCTTGTTATTTTTGCAGTTATGTTGTATAATCTTTTACATAAACATTTCAGATGACAAATCGTAATAAATTCCCGAGAGAAAACAAATGAATTTAATAGCCTTGCAAGAAAGCTTTAGTTTGTGTATAGATTAATTTTATTACGGGCTTAGGAAAGAATGGAGGATTTTTATGAGAGAGAAATATGAGTCATTGGCGCTTGCGGATTTAAAGGCTGTCGCAAAAGCCAGGGGTCTTAAAGGAACGTCCACGATGAAGAAGGCGGAGCTTGTAGAGCTTATGCTGGCAGAGGATGAGAAGGTTAAGGCACAGGGAAAGAATGTGATGCCGGCCCCCGGGCCTGCCAAACAGGCTTTTTCGGAAAAAACGGAGAAAAGAAATGACCGGGGAGAAGATAAACCGGCAAACCGAGAAAATAGAAATGAAAAAACAGAAACAAAGCCGGAGCGGACGGAAAGGGGCGAGTATAAGCCGGGCCGGGGAGAAAATAAAAACGATGATGTAAAGGCGGAGGAAGACAAGTTTCCGGCAGATTTGGACAGCGGTATTGCCGCCAGCGGTATTTTGGAGGTTATGCCTGACGGATATGGTTTTATCCGCTGTGAGAACTTTTTGCCGGGAGATCATGACGTATATGTGGCACCCAGTCAGATCCGCCGGTTTGGCTTAAAGACAGGCGATGTTTTGGAGGGAAACACCCGGGTCAGAACCCAGGGAGAAAAATTTGCTGCACTTCTTTACGTGAAATCCATTAACGGTTATGCGCCTGAGGTGGCGGCAAGAAGATGCAATTTTGAAGATATGACGCCTGTTTTTCCCAACAAAAGGCTACATTTGGAAATGCCCGGGGCAAGTGTTGCCATGAGGATTATGGATTTAATAAGCCCTGTGGGAAAAGGACAGCGCGGTATGATTGTATCGCCCCCCAAAGCAGGAAAAACCACTCTCCTTAAGGATGTGGCGAAATCCGTAAAGCGCAATGCGCCAGAGGTCCACTTAATTATTCTCTTAATTGACGAGCGCCCCGAGGAAGTGACAGATATTAAAGAGGCAATTGAGGGCCCTAATGTAGAAGTGATCTATTCCACCTTTGATGAATTACCGGAGCACCATAAACGTGTGTCCGAGATGGTAATAGAGAGAGGAAAACGCTTAGTTGAGCATAAAAAGGATGTTATGATCCTGATTGACAGTATCACCAGACTGACAAGAGCCTACAATCAAACCGTGCCGCCAAGCGGGCGTACTCTGTCAGGAGGTCTTGACCCGGCAGCCTTACATATGCCCAAGAGATTTTTTGGGGCAGCCAGAAATATGCGGGAGGGCGGTTCTCTTACCATACTTGCCACGGCCCTTGTTGATACGGGGAGCAAGATGGATGATGTGGTATATGAAGAGTTTAAGGGAACCGGCAATATGGAGCTTGTGCTTGACAGAAAACTGTCGGAGAGAAGGGTATTTCCGGCCATTGATATTCCCAAATCCGGTACAAGGCGGGAGGATCTTTTACTTGCTCCCGATGAATTAGAGGCAATCAATATTATGCGGAAAGCCTTAAACGGGTTAAAGCCGGAGGAAGCTGTGGATAAGATCCTTGATATGTTTGCCAAGACCAGAAACAATCAGGAGTTTGTAAATCTTGTGAAAAAAATAAAATGGTTCTAAAAAGTACTTGCATCATAGAATAAGCTATGATACAATTAAAAAGCTGTTTCGGATTATATCTGCGGGAACTGACGCAGGTAAGCCATACGGCAGATGAAAACGAAGTAATTTTAAGAAACGTTAAATGAACATAGAGAGGTGATAGCATGAAAGAGGGAATTCATCCTGAGTTTTATCAGGCAACTGTAACTTGTAACTGTGGCAATACCTTTGTAACAGGTTCAACCAAAAAGGATATTCACGTTGAAGTTTGTTCTAAGTGCCATGCATTCTACACAGGTCAGCAGAAAGCAGCAAGGGCTGACGGACGAATTGATAAGTTCAACAAGAAATATGGTATGGGAAACAAATAGTTCTACGCAGAAAAGGTTGGGGTGTTACATCTCAACCTTATTTTGTGCACAGGCCTGCATATAGAAGGTTTAACTAAGTTTTTAATAAATAAGCTGACCCGCAAAGCGTGGCAGCAGCATTTGATGGATGGACTGTACGGAGGTTTTAGATGAGGAAGAAAAAAGGCAGCCGTTACTCAGGAATTGGCGGACAGGCAGTGCTTGAGGGGGTTATGATGAGGAATAAGGACGACTATGCAGTGGCTGTTCGCAAGCCAAACGGAGAAATTGAAGTGGAGCTGGATGTGTTTCACGGATGCATGCATGGCAGCAGGCTGGTTAACATTCCTTTTATCAGAGGAATATTTAATTTTATTGATTCCCTGCGTCTCGGAATGAGGACGCTGAATTATTCAGCCTCCTTTTATGAGGATGAGGACGCGAAGGAGACGGGGCTTGACAAGGCCCTTGATAAAGTGTCCGGCGGCAGGGGAGAGAGTATATTGATGGGAATAACCACTGTGTTTTCCGTAATTCTTGCGGTGGCAATTTTTATCCTGCTGCCCTATTTCCTTTCCGGTTTTCTTGCCGAATATGTGAGAAATGCCTCTTTGCTTGCCATCCTGGAAGGAGCAATCAGGATTATCATTTTTCTGGCATATGTGGTGGGAATCAGCCTTATGAAGGATATTCACAGGCTCTATCAATACCATGGAGCGGAGCATAAATGTATTAACTGCATTGAAAAAGGGAGACCCCTTACGGTACACAATGTAATGAGGAGTTCCCGTATTCATAAGCGCTGCGGAACCAGTTTTTTGTTTTTTGTCATGTTTGTCAGCATTATTTTGTTCTTTTTTATACGGGTGGATAATACGGCTTTGAAGGTTTTGCTGCGCATTGCCCTGATACCTGTGATTGCGGGGATTTCTTATGAAATCATACGGCTTGCAGGGAGAAGCGACAATATTTTAGTACGGATCATCTCGGCACCCGGTATGCTTTTGCAGCGGCTTACCACCAAGGAACCGGATGAGAGCATGGTGGAGGTTGCCATGAAATCAGTAGAGGCTGTTTTTGACTGGAAGGCGTATTTGAAAGAGACTTTTGGCTACGAGGTAGACGATTCCTGGCTGGTGGATGAAATGACTGACGGGGAAGATGAGGATAACTGAGGGTGGAATACAAAGCATTATATGAAATGGGAGAGAAGGGGCTTAAGCAGGCAGGGATAGAGGAATACGCCCTGGACGCCAGGCTTTTGCTTGAGGAAACCTGCAGCACTAGCCGGAGCGATCTGTTTGCCCACGGGGACAGGCAGGTGGGGCAGGAACAGTGTGAGCGTTATCTGCGCCTGATTGATAAAAGAAAGCGGCATATTCCATTACAGCATATTTTGGGCTGTCAGGAGTTTATGGGGCTTAAGTTTAAGGTGACGCCCGATGTGCTGATCCCGAGACAGGACACGGAGACTTTGGTGGAGGAAGTCATGCGCATTCTGAGAGATGGGATGCGCATCCTTGATCTTTGCACAGGATCGGGCTGTATTCTCTTAAGCCTTTTGAAATACTCAAATTCCTGTCAGGGAGTGGGAAGCGATTTGTCAAAAAAGGCCCTTTTGGTTGCCAGGGAAAATGCCAGGAGTCTTTCCTTAAGCGCTGAATTTGTACAAAGTGATTTGTTTGAAAACATAGAGGGAAAGTTTGAAATCATCGTCTCCAATCCGCCCTATATTCCAAGCGGGGAAATACCGCTTCTGATGGAGGAGGTAAGAGATCATGATCCTCTGATGGCTCTTGACGGCGGCGGGGATGGACTTTATTTTTACCGGGAGATTATAAAGAGGGCAGACAGATATTTGTATCCGGGCGGCAGGCTTTTTTTTGAAATTGGCTGTAAGCAGGGAGCGCAGGTGAGCAGCCTTATGGAAAAAGCGGGCTACGGTGAGATCACGGTTTATCAGGATTTATCAGGACTTGACAGAGTAGTGACGGGTATTTATATTGGTTGAAAGCGGGATGGAACTTTGCAGTCTTTGGCCTGAATCGTATATTTAACGGGCGGATTGCAGGTGCATGATGCAGGGAATAATTATACCGGAATTTTGTTCCGGAAGCAAACGGGATTATAGGTAGTTTCCGGGAATGGAGGATGAAAACAATGTTTGACAAATTGGAAGATTTGCTGATTCGGTTTGAGGAAATCATGAGTGAGTTAAACGAACCCGGTGTGGCCGGAAATCAGGAGAGATTTCGCAGACTGATGAAAGAGCAAAGCGATTTAACGCCCATTGTGGACGCTTATAAGGAATATAAAAAGTCAAAACAGGATGTGGAGGACTCTCTTTCCATGCTGGAGGAAGAGTCTGATGAAGATATGCGTGAGATGTTAAAAGAAGAACTGGCTTCTTCCAAAAAGCGCATTGAGGAATTAGAGCAGGAGCTTAAGGTGCTGCTTCTGCCTAAGGATCCCAATGACGATAAAAACGTTATTGTGGAAATCCGGGCAGGAGCCGGCGGTGATGAGGCAGCCTTGTTTGCGGCAGAGGTTTACCGGCTTTATGTGCATTATGCGGAAGGTCAGCGCTGGAAAGTGGAAACCTTAAATGTGGATGAGATAGGAATTGGCGGTATGAAGGAGGTCAGCTTTATGATAAGCGGCCAGGGAGCTTACTCCAGGCTGAAATATGAAAGCGGTGTGCACCGTGTGCAGCGTGTGCCGGAAACGGAGTCAGGAGGGCGTATTCACACCTCGACCATCAGTGTTGCGGTGATGCCTGAGGTGGATGAAGATATTGATATTGTAATTGATGATAAGGATATCCGCATTGATGTTATGCGTGCATCGGGCAACGGCGGTCAGTGCGTCAATACCACAGACTCAGCAGTGCGGCTGACCCATTACCCCACGGGAATTGTGGTGTACAGCCAGACGGAAAAGTCCCAGCTTCAAAACAAGGCAAAGGCTTTTGCCCTTTTAAAAGCAAAGCTTTACGATATAGAGCAGCAGCAGAGACATGACGCGGAAGCAGAGCTGCGAAGAAGCCAGATTGGTACAGGGGACCGTTCCGAAAAGATACGCACTTACAATTTCCCCCAGGGACGGGTTACCGACCACAGAATCGGGCTGACCCTCTATAAATTGGATAAAGTGATGAACGGGGATATCCAGGAGATTATTGACGCCTGCATTGCAGCGGACCAGGCTGCGAAGCTGGTTAAAATGGGAGAAAACTGAATGCAGGGGTTTCTGCTATACGAAAGAATATCATCGTGAAAAGGTGAAAATAACGGATGCCAGGCTTTGCCGGCCTCTTTATGTCAAAAACGCTGCCACGCTTCCTAAGTCAGGGAAGCATCATTATATAAAATTAGAAATCGACTCATTTAAGGTGAAAATGAGTCGATTTTTTAAAACCGGGCCGCTTTTGGCGTGTGTTGACCTTAACATTTTTATTCTTTAATTTCATCAATACCTGTCAGATTGACGCCGGATACATTAAGCAAGGCTTTGAGTGTCAGATATTCCTTTTTCAGCTTTGCATAAGTTTCGGTGGCATTCTCTTTTCTGGCTAAAAACATATATTCCTGAATTTTGCTGAAATCATCAAGCGCTTGTTTGATTACTTCAATACCAGATGGCATACAATCACCTGCTTTCTATTTGTGGCCTGCATTGATTATCATATTTTTATTATAGTGGTTTTGGAGGAAGGTGTAAAGTCTGTTTCTTACAGTCTGTGCAGTAAATAAGATTTTGCCGGACAGGGAAGCCAATTCTTGACATAGTTTCAAAATTATAATATTGTATTTTTAGTGTTGAATTTTCGGTGACATTTGCTATATGCCATAAATTACAGGCTGGGGGAGCATGGAGAGTTAAAATGGTAAATCTTGTCATATTATTGGAATTTTTAGGTATTAGCCTTATAGTGATTGCTTTGATTCTTTTGCTTAACGGGGAAGGAGCAAGAGAGCAGAAACTGCTGATTTTTATTATGTGCGGCTCGCTGGTACAGAATGTGGGATATTTGCTGGAGCTGAGGGCGCCTACGGTGGAGGCGGCCATGACGGCGTTGATTGTGGAAAATGTGGGTTCCACTTTCGTGCCCCTGTTTTATTGCTGGTTTATTTACATATATTGTTATGTCACCCCGCCCAGAGCGCTTTTAAGAATTCTTGGCGCAATTGGTTTCCTTTCACTGCTTACGGTATTTTTTGACCGGTATGGTCTTTTTTACCGGGAAGTTCAGTGGGTGGCGGATGCGAACGGGTTTTATCATGTGGATATCAGTTATGGCCCATTGTATGCGTTCTTTTTGTTTAGCCGTATTATTGTGCCCTATACCCTGTGCATGCTAACCCTGATACACGCTGTCCGTGAACGCTCCGATAAGCAGGTCAACCGTCAATATTTTACAATTCTTGGGATTTCCACGCTGCCTGTGATTGTATTAATTGCTTATGTCTGCAAGCTTGCCAATGTATATGATTTCACGCCGGTGACATTAGCCATCTCCATGTCTATGGTGGTTATCGTGGTATGGAGCCGCCGTAATTATGATTTTCGTCATCTGGCAGCAGAAAAGGTTTTAGAGAGCATGGGGGATGGCGTAATCGCACTGGATGCTCACGATCGGCTGGTCAGCTATAACAGAGCGGCAGCAGACATCTTTACCTGTCTGCCTGCCCATAAGCTGGGCGAGAACATCAGGGTAGTGGAGGATTTTAAGGAAGAAATGCTGAGCGAGGATGCTCCCTGGAGTTTTTCTATTAACGGACAGCATTATGAAAGCCACAGCAAGCATATCAAAGATGAAAACGGTAAAGTACAGGGCTGCGTTATCCTGATCCTGGATATGACAGATATAAAAGCATATATCAATGAGATTAAACGCGTGCGGCGCCAGGCGGAGAAGGCAAGCATTGCAAAAAGCGAATTTCTTGCCAACATGTCCCATGAGATACGTACTCCTATGAATGCCATCATTGGAATGAATGAAATTATCATGGAGGAAAGCGAGGATACTGAAATCTGCAATTATGCCAGAGATGTGCAGTCTGCAGCCAAAAGCCTGCTGGCAATCATCAATGATATCCTGGACCTGTCCAAAGTGGAGGCAGGCAAAATGGAGCTGGTGAATGTGAATTACTACTTAAAGGATATGGCGGATGAGATTATTGGAATGATGGATATGGCTGCCTCCCAGCAGGGACTGATCCTTAAGTATGAGTGTGACGAGACAATCCCCTGCCGCTACAAAGGCGATGACGGCAGAATTAAACAGATTCTGATCAATATTCTCAGCAATGCCATAAAATTTACGAAGAAGGGATATGTACGCGCATATATTACCGGAAAACCCGGAGAGAACGAGAATGAAGAGCTGCTTACTTTTCATGTGGAGGATACCGGCTGCGGTATTCGTGAGGAGGACCTTGATAAAATCTTTGAAGATTTTCGTCAGGTGGATTCCAAGAGAAACCGGAGCGCGGAGGGCACCGGGCTGGGGCTTGCAATCGTGAAGAATCTGGTGGAACTGATGAAAGGAACCATCAAAGTGGAAAGTACTTACGGCAAAGGAACAATCGTCACAATTACAATTCCCCAGGAAATTGTAGACAAACAGCCGGTTTCACAGATGCCCGAGGCCCCGCAGGTGGAGCGGAAGATGACGGATATGTTTACAGCGCCGGGGGTGAAAGTGCTTATTGTGGATGATAATGTGATTAACCGCAAAGTAGCAAGAGGTTTTCTGAAAAATTATTCCTTTGATTTGGATGAGGCGGAAAGCGGACCGGAGGCTATCGAGCTGGTACGCGCCACCCGGTATGATCTTATTTTTATGGATCATATGATGCCGGGGATGGATGGTATTGAAGCGGTGGAGATTATCCGCACAAAGTGCGGTGAAAACGGTACTGCACCTGTTATAGTTGCGCTTACCGCCAATGCTATGGAAGGTATGCGGGAGCTTTTTTTAGAACATGGTTTTCAGGATTTTATTGCAAAGCCTCTTGACAGGAGAGAATTAAACCGGCTTTTGCTGCGCCAGGTGCCGGAGAAATACAGACAAAGCACAGACGCTGAATCAGAATCAAGGCCCCTTAACCCGGAGACTTTCAGAATAGACGGAGTGGATATGAACGTTGCAATGCAGTATTATTCGGGCGATGAAGCCGGATTTGTGGATTTGCTGGATCTTTACTGCGCAGATGGCAAACGTAAGACAAGGCTTCTTTGTGAGCTTGTGGAATCAGATATTTTGCGTTATCAGATAGAGGTCCATGGACTTAAAAGCGCATCCGCCAATATTGGAGCCATGGATGTTTCCAATATAGCCCGGGCACAGGAAAATGCTGCGGCACAGGGTGAGAGAGAATTTATTTTGGAACAATTTCCGCTTTTGATGGCAAAATATGAGACTCTCCTTGCGAACATTGAACAGTTCCTGGAAAAGTACAGACAGGATAATGACGTAAAAGAAAAACTTCCCGGTATTCCCATAGGGGAACTGAGAAAACAGACAGAGACAGCGTTAGAGGAACTGAAGCATTTCAGATCCCGGGAGTGTGCGGAAAAGGTGGAAGCAATACTGCTTCATGAACTGCCGAAGGAGATGCAGGAGCGCTTTGGGCAGATACAGGAGCAGCTAAGATTATATGAAGATGATAATGCCGAAGAGCTGTTAGGTCAGGTCATTGGCATATTGAAAGAGGAGGAAAATCAAAAATGAGTCAGACAAGAGGTGGAAATTATAAAAAGCGTATTTTGGCAGTGGATGATACGGCAATTGTCTTAACACGAATTTCGAATACCCTGCGCGATGATTATGATGTTATCACGGTCAATTCGGGGGTACGGGCGTTAAAATATCTGGAGATGGAAAAGCCGGAGCTTATTTTGCTGGATATTAAAATGGCGCCTATGGATGGCATTGAGACACTGCGGCAGATACGTGCTATGGAGAACAGAGCGGACATACCGGTGATCATGCTTACCGGTGTGGAGGATAAGGATGTGGTTATGGCGAGCGCTAAGCTGGGAGTTTGTGATTATATATTGAAGCCTTTTCAATCAGAGGAGCTTCTTAAAAGAATTCATCAGGTTTTTAATCCGTAAGAATATGAAACTATGACAGAGAGGGGATTTGTGGAATGAATACTGCTATGGCAAAAGAGGAGCTTGCGCAGATACTTGATCAGGCGGTTCGGGATGTGACGGAATGCACTGCAGGTGTGCGCCTGCATCAGGAAAGCCAGTCAACGGGTGAGGATCTTTGTACGGTCCAGATTACCTTTGACAGAGGATTTCATACCAGTCTGACACTGTGTGCCGATACCGGACTGCTGTATCGTATGGCCTGCAACTCTTTTCATGAGGAATCGGTAAGTCCCGAAGAGCTGGAGGAATTCAGTAAGGAATATTTTAATGTGCTTTGCGGGAGAATAGCAGGAGCAATGTTCAAAGCTACAAAGATTCCGGCTCATTTTAGTCCGCCGGTATTTTACCACGGACGCTATGAGCCCGAAGGGCGTGAAGTACAATTCATGCTTACATATTCGGATGAGTACTGTGAAGGTGCACAGCTGATTCATCACGTGCCCTGTTCCGATAAGGATTTGGGTGAGTCCAGATAGATTTTTTACACGTAGGTTTGTGCCTGTGGGCGCAAATTTGCAGGTTATGAAGGGAGCATGGTTCTAAAATGAGCAAACGAGTTATGGTAGTAGATGATTCACGGCTGGTAAAGGTTCAGTTAGGTGATATTTTAGAAGGTACGGATTATGAGATAGTAATATTTTGCAGAAGCGGTGAGGATGCAATTGCAAAGTATGACGAAGTGAAGCCTGATTTGGTTACGATGGATATTATTATGCAGGGGATGGACGGACTTGATGCAGCTGAGTGCATTCTGAAAAGCCATCCTGATGCAAGGATTATTATGGCCTCATCTCTGGCTTATGACGATACTTACGAGAGGGCAAAAGCGATCGGGGCAAAAGGCTTTGTGGACAAGCCTTTTCACCGCGAACAGCTGCTTAAGGCCTTTGAACATGCTCTTTGCTAAAACAGAGTATGCTCTTTATTATAGTAAAACAGGCGCTTTGCCAGGAGAGGGGGATTAGGACAGGAGAATATAAATTAGAATGAAAACGAAACATGAACAAAAAAGAGACATGCAGATTGTGGATATGACAACAGGCAGTCCGATGAAATTAATTTTTGGCTTTGCAGTGCCTATGTTTATCGGGAATATTTTTCAGCAGCTATATGCCATGGTTGATACCATAGTTGTAGGCCACAATTTAGGTGACAGCTCTATTGCCGCAATCGGTGCAAGTGTAGCCTTGTACAGTTTTATTTTACATATTGCGTTCGGTATGAACATTGGTTACGGTATGGTGGTGACCCGTTGCTTTGGGGCCCATAATGAAAAAGAGCTGCGGCGCTCCATTGCGGGGATGATGGCCCTGAATGTTGGCGTGACGCTGGGAATAACTGTGATTTCACTACTTTTTTTGAGACCCTTACTTATGTTTGTCAATACGCCAGAGGAAATTTTTGAGCAGGCATATGAGTATATTGCGATTGTCTGTATGGGAATGATCTGTACGATTTGCTACAATATGTTTGCTGCAATTTTAAGGGCGGTGGGAAACAGCAAGGCCCCGCTTTATTTTCTGATTATCTCTTTTTTATTAAATATTGTACTGGATATTGCACTGGTGGCCGGAATGAAAAAAGGCGTAGCAGGAGCAGGGGCGGCAACAGTGCTCTCGCAGGGTATTTCAGCGCTTTTGTGCGGGGGATATCTTTTCAAAAATTATCGTGCCATCCTGCCTCAAAAGGAGGATTTTAAGATTCCGCAGGCGTTGATGAGAGAATTACTTTCCACAGGAATTTCCATGGCGCTGGTTCATTGTGTGGTGGATCTGGGAACCATGATATTTCAGCGTTCAACCAACGGACTGGGGGAGAGCGTAATTGCAGCCTTTACGGTTTCAAGGCGTATTATGGAAACGCTCCTTGAACCTGCCTGTACCATTGCCATTGCCAATTCTGTTTTTGCAGGTCAAAATCTGGGAGCGGGACAGATCTTAAGAATTAAAAGGACGCTTAAAAAGGTTTTGGGAGTGGAAGTATTATGGGCGGCTGCGGCCTGTTTCATGGTGTGGCTTTGGGGAAAGGAACTGGTGGTGCTCCTTACCGGAACAAAGGATGCAGATATGCTTCAAAACGCCGTGATGTGCCTGAGAATACAGTTTTCCTTTTACCCGGCAGTGACGATTTTAATGTGCCTTAGGGAGACCATGCAGGCAATCGGTTACAAAGTGGCGCCTGTACTTTCAAGTGTGATTGAACTTTTGGTGAAAGTGCTTGCGGCCGTGTATCTGATTCCCCGGTTTGGCTTTTGGGGCACAAGTATTACGGAGCCGGTTACCTGGGTGCTTATGACAGTGTTTCTTGCAGTGGTTTTGGGGGTGATCCCGGTAAAGAGCCGGCAGGAAGCAACAGGATAATTTTTTGCTTATAAAAAGGATGAGAGAAATATATGGACAGCACTTCCGGAGGTGTTTTGGGGCTGCTCAGGGCATTTACGGTGTCCGGCCCCAATTTCCGCCCGGGAGTGCTCTCTGTTTTTTATGGGAGTGGGATTTCCGTTACAAGGTCTGCAGTCACGCCCTCCAACAGCTCAATTTCCGGCCCGTGCCTTATGCCTGCTTGTAATCTTTTTTGAATACTGTTTATATTTTTCAACCATCAGATTTTTTATAAACTGATCCATATATGCATAATCCGGTGTTTCATCATCTGTAATCGGTAATAATATTTTTTCTCTGCGAATGCGGGTATCACTGATTTCACGGTTGAAGTTATATTTTTCTGATAGCCGCCTTGCCATAGTTGCAATAAATAAATATGTATACATTGAAAAGTTGTCATTTTGTAAATGTGTCACATGGTCAGAGGCAATAAATTCAAATGGTTCATAAAAACATGAGCCAACACTACCGGAATTAGCAAGACTTAAACAGTTCTTATATTTTCTGACTTTCCGTTCATTGCCAACAAAATCATCAATGCCATTATTTAAAGCAGAAGAGGAAACATACGGAATACTACCGGCAATATGCTCCTCGTTTTTTAAACGCTTTCCTCGTTTGATTTCAGGAAATATATCAATTAGAAAAAAATCTTTCCATTTTTTTTCGTTTATTGCAGGGATATTTTGGTATTCTGTTTTTGCTACGTGTTTATTAAGGTATTTCAAGTATCTGTCAATTTTTTCCTTTTTCAGTTCTCTTATGTAATCTTCCATAAATTTATAATCAGGTTTACCAGCATTCGTTACAGGCAGCATTACTTTATCGCCACGCAAATGTTGTTGATTGCGTTTATATCCATGACTATATTTTTTTTCTATCATATCTTGTGCTGTTACGAAAAATAATCCGGTATATAAGTTTAACCAATCAGCATAACCATAGATTACGTCATTTGTTGAGATAAAAGGCTTATGCTTATAAATAGCATATCCGGCAGAACCATCCCCATTCTTGATAAATCCTATACAGTTTCCATCCTGTATCATTTTATGGGATATTTCATTATCTTCAACATAGCACATAACTCCGTTGTTACGGTTTGTAGCGCCAATATAAGGAATACCTTGTTTAACCTGAATCAAGTGATTTAGACCCTTTCCCTTACCAGCTTCCAGCTTATCAAAAATTTTAATAATAGGAATTGCCTCCCATTTCCTGTCAGTAAGTTTAAGCATCGTTATCATCTCCTGAAAATAAGCATTCCCTGCCTTGCATTACCAGGGAAAATTCAAATGAAAGGTAATCACTGACGGTTTTATCAAAATCATCATCTGCAGGTATTTCATCATTGAAATAATAAAAGCCATGTAACCATTCATCAGTTGCTTCTATGGTAGTTTTCACACAAAATCGTGTATCAGCATCGATTCTATCAAACCATACATCCAATAAGTGCTGCTTTTTATCTTTTGCCGGTTCAGTAGCCATTAGACCAATATGCGGCATGACTTTATAACCATCATCTTCAAAATTAATAAACTTACAAATTTTCTTTTTGGGGTGTGGTATTCCGGCAGTAAAAATGGCTATGCAGGGATTTACACCGACACCGTAAAATGTTTCTTTATTTAATGTGATAACGCCTTCTAATGAATGATGCTTTAATATATTGACTTTTACAGCCGCTTCCTCTTTTGATTTTATTCCGGTCATAGATGATTGTGGAACAATTACAATGCATCTTGCACCCTCTGACAAGCTATCTAATAAGTGTTCTGTAAAGCATAGTTCATACATATTAGGGTTTTTCTTCGAACCCTGGGAATAGGGAGGATTCATCATACCCACAGTGGCGCCTTTTAATTGTATTTTGTCTGCTTCAAAAAATTACAATCTACTAAATTGCTTTTGCCATCGCCGCGCAAAATCATATTAGTAGTGGCAATAGTGAACATATGCGGTTGTAATTCAAAGCCATGAAGTTGTGTTCGCCTAATGCTGTCTTTTATATTTTCATCATCTGTCATATTTAACATTGTGTGCATAGCCGCTATTAAAAAACCGGCAGTTCCACAACAAGGATCAAGCACAATATCATCTGCCTTCAGGTCCGCCAAATCACAAAATAATTCCGTAATATGTTTTGGAGTTAAAATAATTCCCAATTCCTGACCATCGCCACCTGAATAACTCATAAATTCACCGTAAAATCTGCCCAGATAATCCTCCGATGAATTACTATATCTAATACTTTTATAAATCTTATTATCAAGAAATTCCGTATAGTATTTTAAGGGAGTCTTACCAAGGGTTTCATCAATCTCATTTAATGCCGTTTTATCTTTGATAAATGCAAACTGAGTTAATAGTTTATCTTTTTTTACATTAGGAGCTACCTTTGATCTTTGCAGATTATCAGAGATAGCATCATAAATTTTTTGCCCGTCTGTTTTCGCTGTATCACCACTTAAACTGTCAATCGAAAAATTTTTATGCTCTCTTTCCCTTAATGCAAGTAGGATTCCGGATACAATAAGCGGTTTTTCATTATTTGTTAATGCACTATAATTCCGTAAATCTTCGTGCAGTTCTTCAGCATCACGCAGAATTTCTTTTGTTTCCTTTTCTGAGTCTGTAGTTTCACCCAATACTTCGCGGATATAATACTCATCAATATTATTTTCATTGAAAGAAATGAAAGACTCTACTTCTGGCAATTCCCTGTAATACTCTGTCTCATCAACATACAGGGGACTTATAGTATGTTTCTTTGCATTGCCGGATATACCAAAAGCAAATATCTTTTTATATGTTGTAAGTCTTGCTAAATGCTTTGCATAAAAAAGGGCGCCATTTACTGCATATTCAGTGACAGATGAGACTTCAAAACTAATAACGCTGCCGTCTAATTTTTTATGTTTGGCTATATCTGCTTTATCTTCAATTACGATCAAATAGTCTTTTACAACGCCGACAAATTCAGGATAACCGGAATTTCCCGTTCCTCTTTTGCTGGCGGTTTTTAAAGCCTCGTTAATTTCTTTAATTGTACTCCCCTGGGGTTCTAAACTTATATTTGCCTCTTTTAACAATTCATATACCCAAAAATCTGTTTTCGGTTCTTTCTTTGCCATAATATACAGACACCTCTCAAAAAATTTGCAATCAAAAATATATTTATTGCTTTCCTCTATATGTCGTGATTCCTAAACGCAAATATACAAAATATAGTTTAGCATAATTAGGATTGAATTTCCAGAAAAATAGAAAAGAAGGTGTTACTGACTAACGCGAAAAAGAAAAGTAGTCTGTTCCGGGTGCTGATACTTCAGAACCCTGATAGTTTGTTAATCCATACTGTACACAGAGGCGCCCGCATAGAAATGCCCGGGTTCTCATCGCATTTCATATCACGGACGCATCAGGCTTAATGCCTTTTGCCGGTACACCCGGACATCCCGCAAGTCCCGGCGTATTCCACCGGGGGCAGGCTCCTGGCGGAAATCCCATCAGCAATTGGCGCGGCGTCCAATAAGAATAAGGAACAGCGCCGGTTTTTTGTTATCATTTACCATTATATTTGCTTTTTACACTCATACCCTCCACTAAGCGGCAGTCTGTCATTACCCTTGACTTGGTACCGCTCTGCTCCGCTATCTCTTTTTCCAGAAGCATTATGACAAGCACGGCGCGCTCCGTATGGGGTATCCGCACTGCCGTAAGCTGACAGTCTCCTGTCATATAAGACGGAAGGGCATCTATACCGATCAGCGCCACTTGCTCCGGCACTGCTATTCTTCGTTCCTTTAAAGCGCGCATAGTGCCGATTGTCACCTGGTAATTTTCCATAATAAATGCTTCGGGCAGTCCGTGGAAATCCAGATAGCGGTTCATTTTGTGATAAACGTTTTCGATCGTGGCGCCAGCCTCCACAATTCTTCCAGGCTGGTAAGGGTTTTGATTGTGCTCTAAAAATGCGCCGCAGAATCCTTTTCGTCTCTGGCGGAAGTTATAGATTTCGATATCATTTGCCAGATAGATAATATCCTTATAATTTCTCCGGAATAACCAGTTTACAGCCCGCTCCACCCCAAGAAAATTGTCTGCCACAACGCAATTGTGAATCAGATCCGTGGACTCATTGTCATAGATAACCATTGGATGCCTGATTTTCTCAAATTTTGAAATATCTTCCTCGTAAAGCTCTGTGGCCTGAAGGACTACGCCCGAAATATCTTCGCCGTTGCATGCATCCGCTAGTTTGTCGATGGATTCGGCGCGCACATCAATGTAGGTTATGCCTGTCAGATAGCCACGTTTCTTCGCCTCCTGTTCGAACACAGCCAGAACATCTGTCCAAAGATCCATCTCCGAATCAAGTGCGATCCGCAATCCCCTTGTAGCTATTATTACTTTTATAATTCCTTTTTTGGGAGCAGAGGCTTCCCTGCGCTCGTTGGCTGCTTTATTCTCCAGGCGTTCTCTGCACAGAAGAATTTCTCTTTTGGTATTCTTATTGACTCCGGGCTTATTGTTTAGGGCCAGAGATACTGTTGCCTTGGAAATTCCCATTTCTCTTGCAATTTGAACTGCTTTCACTCGCATGGCGTTTCCTTCTTTTTTCTTGAGATTTTAATAAATAAGCTGACTTACGAAGCATGTCAGCGTTTTATTAACATAAGGGCAGTCCGCGGAGCGTACTGACTTTTTTCATATTTTCAATTTGTTTAAACTTTTAAACATTTTAAACTGCATTGTTTAAAAAGTCAATTTATAGACAGTACTGTCTTTCAATATTTGTCCTGGGACATCGGTCCATGTGCTTTTCCTTGCTTCAGCTATGGAGAAAATTACCAAAAAAAGAATCCGCAATTCTATATTGGAAACATTTAGTCACTAAAATCGAATGCAGAGAACTAAAATGGCAAATTACATTTTAGTACACAATTTGGATGATACACAGCAATATGAACTAAAATGGAATTAATATTTGTACATATTGCACATTAAAATCTATGTTTTAGCAACGAAAATATATAATTATACAAATTATATGGTTGACACAACTAAAATATAATGATATATTTTAACTACTAAAGTTAATAAATTTAGTTTGGAGGGATGAGCGTGGATACAGTACTACTCAAAGCTGAAAATATTTACAAAACTTTCGGCGCGACTAAAGCAGTCACTGATTTCTCAATGGAGATTAGAGCGGGAGAGGTTCGTGGTCTCATAGGTGAAAATGGATCCGGGAAAAGCACTTTCTCTTCTGTGGTCGCCGGGGTATACAACAAGGATAGCGGGACGCTTTATGTTAACGGCGAAGAATATATTCCCCATTCCACTGTGGAGGCAAGCGCCCACGGGATTGCCCTGGTGGTCCAGGAGGCGGGCGTTATTGCTGGGATAAGCGGTGCGTGCAATATTTTCCTGAATAAAGAAAAGCGGTTTGAGGACAAGTTTGGGATTAATTACAGAAAAATGAATCAGGCGGCATCAGAAGCTCTGAAAAATGTATATGCGGAACATATAGATCCTTCCGTACAGACTACCATGTTAAATCTTGAGGACCGCAAGCTTGTGGAAATTGCCAAGGCAATGTGCGATAACCCCAGGCTCCTGATTATTGACGAGACATCCAATGCGCTTACCACCAGAGGACGTGAGATTCTCTATAAAGTGATAGAGGATGTAAAGGGGTATGGAGGCTCTGTTATGTTCATAACCCATGATCTGGATGAACTGATTCAAGTCTGTGACAGCGTTACCGTTATGAGGGACGGTCGCTTTGTGGCCACTTTGCCAAAGGAGAAGATGGTGGTTAAGGATTTGAGAGAACTGATGGTTGGACGGGAAATTTCGGATAATTACTACCGGTCTGATTTTGAGAAAGATTATGAGGATGAGGTGGTTTTGAAAGCGGAGGGCTTAGTGGCGCCGGAGATTAAGGATGTCACCTTTGCATTACATAAGGGGGAGATTCTCGGGATCGGCGGCTTAAGCGACTGCGGCATGCATGACCTGGGCAAAGCCCTGTTTGGTATTGAAAAACTGGACAGCGGAACGGTATCCCTTGCTGACGGGACGCAGATTACAAATCCGAAAGTGGCTGTGGAGAAACGAATGGGATATATGTCAAAGAATCGTGATACGGAAGCGATCATTCTTCAATTTCCAATTGACGATAATATCTGCCTCCCTTCTCTGGCACGGCTTGTGAACAAGGGAATCATCAAATCAAAGGATGAACGGGAACTGGCAAAGACCTGGGCAGGGAAATTATCTATCAAGCTCCGTTCCATTCATTCCTATTGCGCCACACTCTCGGGCGGAAACAAACAGAAGGTGGTTTTGGCAAAATGGCTGGGAAACGAGTCCAAAATTATTATCATGGATTGTCCTACCCGGGGCATTGATATCGGCGTGAAGGAAGCAATTTATAATCTGATGCAGGAACTGAAAAAAAAAGGAGTCTCAATTATCATGATTTCCGAGGAGCTGGCGGAGCTTATCGGTATGAGCGACCGGATTATGGTGATGAAGGATTATTCTGTTTCTAAAATTCTTGACAGAAGTCCGCAGCTTGATGAGAAGACGATTATAGAATACATGATTTAAGGAAGGTGAAAGGTTTGGAAGTAAACTTCCAAACTTTCTATTCAACGCAGCATCGCGAGCTATGCTTGCGATATGCAGGAGGTATAAAGATGAGCGAAAAAATTGAGTTAAAGAAAAAGGAAGAATTAAACTGGCAAAGACTGATATTGAAGGGGTATCCTTTTCTGATTTTGGCGTTTATATTGATTCTTTTTGGGATTTTATCAAAAGGCGCGCTGTTTGCGCCCCGCAATATCAAAAATGTTCTGGAGGCATCTTTTCCTTATTTGATTGGATGTATAGCTTCTCTGTTTATTTTTGCCCAGGGGGAACAGGACTTTGCACTTTCATCTAATATTGCCCTGTCCGCCATTGCAGCGGCGGCAATATCCTCATTCAGCACACCGCTTGCTATCCTGGCTGCACTGGCAGTGAGTATCATGGTGGGATGCGCAAGCGGAGCAATGTATGCGAAATTTCCGATTCCTGTGTTTTTCCTTACTATGTGTATCGGCAATGTGATTGCAGGATTTTTAGGACCTCTGACCAATTATCAATCGGTAAGGACGCCGGTGTCCTTTCTGGATTTTGACAATGCTGCTCTGAAAATTGCGCTGGCCGTTCTGTTTGGGATTGCTGCATGGGTCCTCTACCAAAAGACTACCTATGGAAAGTACAGCAAGGCATTGGGAGCCAGCAGTACAGTGTCGGAGCAGTCAGGAATCAATCTTGGTAAGTACAAATTTGCTGCCTTTGTCATAACAGGCATTGCAGCTGGAATAATTGCATTTTTCAGCATCTGTAAAAGCGGCGGCGCCAGCAAAGCCACAGGCACTATGTTTCACTTCAACGTGATGGTGGCAATGGCGCTTGGTGGCGCTACCACAGGGGGACCGAAGGTAAAGTTTCACTGTGCGGTTCTCGGTGCACTGATATTTAATCTCCTTACCCAGGGGATGAACCTCGCCATGATTGACGTGGGGGTGCAGAATCTGATGAAGGGCGTATTGTTTCTGGCAGTGATGGTTTTGACGGACAGGCTGAGCAAATTTGATGTAGATTAATGAATAAAAAGCGGAGGAAAAAAGAATGAAGAAAGTACTAGCGATTTTGTTGACAGTAACTATGATTTTGTCGCTGACGGCCTGTGGCGGGACAGACACCGGGACAGGCAGCGCCGGAAACAGCACGGAGAGTGATGAGGAAAAAGTCGCGCAGGAAGATGCGGCGGAGGATACTCAGAGTGGTGAGGATAACGGACAGGAGAGCTCGGCAGCAGAAGATGGGGCTGATGCTACGCTGAAATCCTTTAAGATGGGCTATTTCGATACCGGATCCCAGGATGGAACCAGTGTTCCTCTGCGCAACAACCTTGTGGCGGCTATTGAAAGCCTTGGGGCAACACCCGTTGCAGCACAGCCTGCAGGAAATACGCCGGATGATTATCTGGATGCCCTGGATACCCTGATCAGCCAGGGCGTTGACGGCATAGCACTGCCCTGGGTAAGTTTTATGTTTGCAGGTACGCCGGCAGCGGTGAAGAAGTGTGAGGATGCAGGTGTTTATTATGGATTTTACTGGGGAGTTGACTGCGAAACATTAGGAGAAGATACTTTGGCAATCTGTCAGGACAGTCCTAAATTCCTGGGATGCTTCTATCAACAGGAGAATGATGCTGCCTATGCTGCCATGAGCACCCTTCATGACTATGGATGCGATAAGCTGGGGTATATCGGCCTGGCAGCCTCCAATGAGATGCAGGAGAACAGCCGGGACGATGGCGTTCAGAAGGCCTGCGAAGATTTCGGAATGGAAATTCTGGTTGAGCAGAGAGATCAGAACGTTACCATGACGGCAGAGGGCGGCGCCACCACAGTGGAGAACTTCCTGACAGCTTATCCGGAGATGGAAGGCATTGTGATTGCAGGTAATACCCAGTTTGTTATGCCCGGTGTTGCCCAGGCTATCGCTTCCAAAGGTCTGACTGATTTTAAGGTGGCATGCATAGACTTCCCGGATGATATGGAATCTTATGCGAAGGAAGGCGTCCTGGTATACGATGCCGGCGCCCATATCACAGGGCCTGTTTACCTGACCATTCTGGTTGCCAATGCCATGAACGGTACACCCCTTACTGACAAGGGACGTTCCTACAACCAGCAGTATATCAAGCTTACAAGCTCTGAGGAAATTGAACAGTGGGTAGCCATTGAGGATGAAATTGTATACAATACGGATGAGCTTCGTCAGTGCCTTCAGATAGTCAATCCTGATTTTGATGTGGATGCCTTTAACGAGTTGGTTCTCAATTACAGCTATAGTGATATTATGGCACGTCATCACGCAGAATAAACAGATAGTAAGATTGCGGGCTGTTGGGAGCATGGGGATATTGTAGCAGTTTACGGGCAGGGTTTCCCTGCCCGGGTATTGGGAGAAAGATTGATATGAAAATTTTAGATAATGTAAAAAGATCATTGTTTGGTCTGACCTTACCGATTATTGTGTATGCTTTTTTCTCTGTACTACGACCTGAGATTTTTTTGGGAACGGGAGCAGGGACCATTTATACGGTTCTTGTACAGTCTATCACCACCTGTATTCTGGGCTGGGGAATGAGCTTTTCCATGACTGTTGACGCGTTGGATTTTTCTATCGCTGCCGAGATGATTCTGTATGAGATTATGGCGACTATCTTTTATAATATGGGTGGTTTCCCGGCAATGGTACTGCTTACCATGGTGTCCGCTCTGGTGATTGGTCTTTTAAAGGCTTTTGTCAAGGAGCTGATTGCGGTGAAATCCATGGTACTGGGACTAGGCTTAACGTACATATTGGCATCTTTGGGGGAGGTGCTCTCAACAAACCGGAGCACGGTGATCGGAAGGGATGCCACAATTCTGGCAGGAATGCCATACAATTTTATTATCCTGATTGTGACTGGGTTCATTATGTGGTTTTTGGTGACAAAAAGCCGGTTTGGCGCTCATGCGAGGGCAGTAGGGGGTAATTCGAATCTGGCAAAGGCAGCCGGAATCAATGAACATATGGTTAATCTTCAGGCGAGCCTTATCGGTTCAATTTTTGCCGGTATCGCAGCTGTATTTACTCTTTCAAGGGGAGCAGGTGTTACGGCGCAGAATGGGTTAAACAGTATCGGATCGGCATTTTCTTCCCTGATGTGTGTGTTTATCGCTATGTTTATCAGCAAATATGTGAATATGACAATAGGAATTTATATTGGAGCCGTGACCATGAGCATTATCTCTATCGGACTGGTCTCCATTGGATTTGACAGTGAACTTAACAGCACGGTTACAAGTGCGTTTCTGCTGGTGCTTATGACTTACACAATCATTACGGACAGCCGGAAGGCGGACAAGGTGCGCCGGGAGGTGGCCCAAGCACGGCTTAGAAAGAGTGAAGGGTAAAAGACGAAAAGAGGCGATTCATTTAAACAGGTTATTTTTGTTTGGCAGAGGATAAGGTTAATGGTATGATTATAGTAGAAAGAAGGAAAGGGGTCATCCTATGATTTTGAAGATAAAGGAACTTTTTAACACGGAAAATTCCCATTTTTTTACCAGTGCCGTAAAGCGTTGCAAAATGGATGATTATCAGTACCGGGAAAGAGAGTTTATATTTACGGGAAATGCCAATATCTATGAGACAGGTGAGGATGGAGGGCCCGTTGTCAAATATGCAGACTGTCAGTATACGGACAGAATGACCATGCGTCTTCCAAAGAACAGGGAAAGATTTAGCGGCAGGGTTGTAGTGGAGATTGTCAATTCCACCGCTAATTTTGATATTGACCGTGTATGGGCGGAATCCTACAGATATCTGATGAGGCAGGGAGATATCTTTGTGGGGATTACCAGTAAGCCAAACGTGTTTGCGGCTCTAAAGCGCTTCGATGAAGAAAGGTATGGCGAGCTGACCTGGCCTAATCCTTCCGATGAACCGGTGCCACAAAATGACGTACCGCCTCTTACTACCGGTCCCCAGGATCAGGAGACAGGGTTTATCTGGGATATTCTTACGGATATTCCGGCATTTTTGAAAAGCAATGAGGAAAGCAATCCTCTGAAAGAATGGGGGGTAAAATATGTGTATCTGACAGGATGGTCCCAGTCCTGCAGCTATATTACCCGATTTGTTACAAGCTTTGAAAAACCTGATAACCATGCCTATGACGGCTATTTATCTACCGGTGGTGTGCGTTCCCTGTCAACCCCGCTCAACCGGTACGAGAGCACAAAGCCGGTTGATTCTTATCAGAAAAGGCTGAATATGTCTCCGGCGCCTGTGATTGAGTTAAATACGGAGAGCGAAGCCGGGGACGAATATGGATTTGAAGGATACAGCGCCCGCCGTATCGACAGTGACGATCCGGCATTCCGGTACAGATACATGGATATTGCAGGGGGATGTCATGATGCAGTGGATACCTGTATGGCCTACAATTCCTTTGACGAAGATATTCTGAAAGCCATGGGGGGAGTGGGCGGAGGCCCTCCCGGAAACAGCTTTTGCATGAATGACTATCATAAATATTTCGCATTTCATGTAGCTTTACGCAATTTATATCTGTGGTGCGAGAAAGGAATGCCGCCTAAAAAATATGAGCGGATGCGCCAGGACGCCAAAGGGAGAATCTTGAAGGACGCTTTTGGGAACAGCATCGGAGGCCTGCGCACACCTATGATTGATTATCCTGTCTGTACCTATTATAATTGGTCAGAGAGAACAGATCCGGCTACAGGGGAGATGACAATAAATGCCCTTGCAGGGCGCGAGGAAAATTTTTCACCGGAATTCCTGCAAGAGCTGTACACGGATTTAAAACATTACAGAGAGTTTGCAAGGGCGGATGCCGAAAGGCTTGCCGCTGACGGGCAGCTCATCCCGGAGGATGTGGAGGATGCGGTTGAGACAGCAGTTAAGCGGGCCGCGGCGGCAGGGCTAAAGTAAAAAAGAGATGAAGATTTGCTTTGGTTCATGTATTGTTTGTGCCGCAGGACGGCATGTCAGGAAGTATGAAGTAAAATAATGGAGGTATCAGTATGAACTTAATTGATTATCCCGCAAGTGTTCCCAAATGGGGTGTGTATGAATTATCCATCAAGGGACCTGCGGAGGGAAATCCCTTTATGGAGCACTGGGTAAAGGCTGGCTTTGAAGGCCGGAATGAAAAGATAAAGGTGGACGGATTCTATGACGGAGAGGGTGTTTACAGGGTTCGCTTTATGCCATCCTTTGAGGGAGAATATACGGCAGTTATCACCTCTGATTTCGGAGCGCAGGCAGAAGTTAATTTCATGGTTACACAGCCGGAGGAAGGAAATCACGGGCCCATGCGGGTGATGAACAATTATCACTTTGCCTATGAGGACGGGACGCCTTATTTTTCCATTGGAACGACCTGCTATGCCTGGGTGTTCCAGAAAGAAGAACTGCGCAGACAGACCCTTCTACAGTTAAAGGACAGCGCTTTTAATAAAATCCGTTTTTGTCTGACTCCAAAGCATTATATTCACAATCTGGTTGATCCGGTTACCTTTCCCTATGAGGGAACTCCCATTGACCGTTCTCACATCACAGAGGAAAATTTTGTGACAGGTGACTGGCCTTATGATTATGATAATCATTTTGATTATATCAGGCTGAACCCGAAGCATTTCCAGCTGCTGGATGAGGCGATATGCGGGCTTGGAAAGCTGGGAATTGAGGCGGACCTTATTGTGATGCACCCCTATGACTGCTGGGGCTTTTCCAAAATGACCAGGCAGCAGGATGATCTCTACTGGAATTATGTGGTCGCCCGTTTTGCGGCTTACCACAATGTGTGGTGGTCTCTTGCAAATGAGTGGGATCTTCTGACGGAAAAAACAGTAGATGACTGGGAGCATTATGCGCAGATCTTAATAGATAAGGATCCTTACAGACATCTTCGGGGAATTCATAATTGCATGAGAGTATACGATCACACAAGGCCGTGGATCACCCACTGCAGTATGCAGCGTACGGATCTTTATAAAACCACGGAAATGGTAAGCGAGTACCGCATCAGATACGGCAAACCGGTGGTAATGGATGAAGTGGCTTATGAAGGAAATATTGAACAGGGATGGGGAAATATAACCGGTGAGGAGATGATTCGCCGTTTCTGGGAAGGCATCTGTAATGGCGGATATGTAGGACATGGAGAGACTTATATAGATCCGGAGGATATCCTTTGGTGGTCCCATGGCGGAAAGCTGCATGGGACTTCAAATGAACGGCTGAAATTTCTGGCAGAGTTTGCAAAAACATTGCCGAAGGGGGGTTTAAAGCCTGTGAAAATGGCCTGGGATGCATCCTGTGCAGTTCCTGAAGATGAAATGCCTTTCGGACAGGGAAGTCCTTCTCTTATATTGATGTATCTGGGATTTAACCGCCCTTCCTTCAGGCAATGGGTTCTTCCCGAGGGCAGCTATCAGATTGATATCATTGATACATGGAACATGACAATTGAGTCTGCCGGAATTTTTAAGGGATTTTCCCATATTGAGCTTCCGGGAAAACAGTATATAGCGCTTTGTGCGCATCGCATCGATATTGTTTAAAGTTTCCTCAAATCTTATTATAGTCCGGCCTTCGGCTAAGCCGGGGTGAAATCCAGTCTCCTAATGTCCGTTTTCGGAAGGGGACTGGATTTTTCTGCTATTTTATTATATACTATATGATCACATATAAGAGTTCATGTATTGCTTGTGCCGCAAGGCGGCATTTGGGAAAGAGTATGGTAGGAGAAAGGCATTATGAATAAAAAAGAACTCGCCACACTTCTTGATGTTTCACCATCAGCAGTTTCTATTGCATTCAATGGAAGAAAGGGAATAAGCGATAAAACAAGGAGCCGGATTCTTCAGGCAGCTGAGCTTTACGGAGTGGAGTTCAGAGCGCGGAAAGCAGCGGCATCAAATTATATCAGCTTTGTAATTTTTAAGAAGCATGGACAAGTCTTTGGTGATACACCTTTTTTCTCATCTGTGACTGAAGGGGTCAATACGGGTATAACTGAGGCAGGATATAAAATGCAGATGTCCTACATCTACGGGGATCAAAATCTGGAAGAGAAAATAGAGGAGCTCTGTGATCCGGAGTGCATCGGGATTATTCTTTTGGCTACGGAGATGGATGATAAAGATATTGAGTTGTGTAATCATATAGAAAAACCGCTTGTTCTTCTGGACAGCAATTATGACGGTTCCGTAAAGGACTGCGTTGCCATTAATAATACGCAGGGGACATTTCTGGCCACACGTTATCTGATTGAGTGCGGACATACCAGGCTGGGATATATCCATTCCAATGTACATATTAATAATTTCAAGGAACGCTATGAAGGCTTCTGTCGTGCCCTTGCCCTGTCAGGACTTGTGGAGGAGGACATTCACATTCATGTAGGCTCTACCTCAGAAACTGCTTACAGGGATATGAATCGCTATCTGGACAGAGCAGGGAGGCTACCGACAGCGCTTGTAGCCGATAATGATATTATAGCGCTTTCCTGCATGAGGGCTTTAAAGGAGCACGGATATATACTTCCTGACGCGGTGTCAATAGTAGGTTTTGATGATATACCGGCGGCGTTTGTGTCAGCTCCGAAGCTGGCCACGGTGCGTGTGCCCAAGCCCAGGCTGGGAGCGGAAGCCGTGGAGCTTTTGGTCCGGCGCATCAAAAGTACTGAGCCGATACCGGCAGTCTGTATGCGCATAGGGATAGATTTAGTGGTGAGGGACAGTATTTTAAAACTTTGAAAAAGAGATGAAGCTCTTCTGAAATAAATAAGCTGGCTCGCACAGCGTGACAGCGTTTGAGGGTGAAAGAAGGTATCAGGCTGTGGTTGATTTTAAAAAATCAAAAATGAATGGGTTTTCGTACAAAGAGTGGAACGATTATTTTTCACGTAACGATAAACAAAAGTTGAAAATTGACTTTTCGCAGGAGGAAAATCTTTCTGAGACAGTGAAAAAGAGGATTTTTCCTTCTATAAGGGAATTTCAAAGGGGCGAAGGATCTGACGGCGGATATCTGATGAAAACAGTGGAATGCTTTGCAGTCAGGCATAAAGTTCCGGAATATAAAGGGGCTATGAGGTGGTTTGTCAGAGAGGAAAACCAGCACAGTACCTATCTGAAAACATATATGGATTTTCATCATATACAGGCTAAGGAAAGCCCGTTTTTGGACAGAGTATTCCGAAAACTGAGGCATCTTGGGGGCATCCGGTGTGAAGTTACGGTTTTGGTGACGGCGGAAATGATTGCCCTGACCTACTATGATGCTCTCTCCAAAAACACGGATTCCGCCGTCCTGAAAAGCATCTGCGCGCAGATGCTGCATGACGAGATACCCCATGTCATGTTTCAGTCTTATACGCTGAGCCATTTTAAAAATAATCTGCCGGACAAATGGATACGAATTATTCTTATGGAAGCAACATTGCTGTTTGTATGGGGTGCATTTCACAATGTGTACAGAGCGGGCGGCTATGATTTTGGCACATTCTTAAAGGAAAATATGGGATACCTGCATCAATCCATGGAATTAACAGACAGGAAACCGGTTATGCCCGGATAACTTTCGTCACAGCCTCTTTCCAGCCCTTTTGCTTTTTATCTGCTGTTTTTTCATCCATTTTTGGGGTATAAAGGGTTCTTTCCAGATTATGAAATATTTCTTCTCCCCAGATGTGCAGCGCAAGCCCTGCCATATAAGCCGCGCCAATTCCCGAAAGCTCCTCCGCCTGGGGAATGGCAACTTTCTTTTTCAGTATGTCGCTCTGAAACTGCATCAGATACCTGTTCCGTGTGGGGCCGCCGTCCACCCGCAGTTCTGCGACTTCTATCCCTGATTCTTCCTCCATTACCTGAATAATGTCGGCTATCTGATAGGCGATACATTCCAGTCCGGCCCGCACGATTTCCCTGCGTCCAGTATTTCTATCCATCCCTGTGATTGCTGCCCTTGCATGAGAATCCCAATAGGGCGCCCCAAGCCCGGTAAAGGCAGGCACCAGATAAAGCGCATCTCCATGATGGGCCTCCTCTGCCAGCTTTTCGGTTTCTCCTGCGCAGGCGATCATTTTCAAATCGTCTTTCAGCCAGGTAATCACAGCTCCAGTGTAATTCAGATTTCCCTCCAGCACATATTCCGCCTGTCCGCTTCTTCCCCACGCCAGGGATGTAACGATTCCCTTCCGGCTGATAATGGGCTTTTCTCCGATGTTCATCATGATAGAAGAACCGGTGCCGTAGGTAGTTTTCGTAAGGCCCCTTTTGCGGCAGTTCTGACCAAACAGAGCCGCATGGGAGTCCCCCATAACGCCGCAAATGGGAATGGGCTGCGCAAATGTTCCTTCACAGTCCGTCATTCCAAAGCAGGCGTCCGAGTCTGTCACTTCCGGCAAATCCTCCGGGCAGATGCCAAAGGCCCGGCAAAGCTCTTCGTCCCATGTAAGGGAAAAAAGATTAAAAAGCTGGGTGCGGGAGGCATTGGAATAATCTGTCCGGTAAGACATCCCCTGCGTCAGTCGAAACACCAGATAGGCGTCCATGGTTCCAAGGCACAGCTGATGCTTCCCCGCAAGTTCGCCTGCCTCTTTTGTATTTTCCAAAAGCCAGCAAAGCTTTGCAGCCGGGAAATAAGGGGAAAGTCTTAGTCCGGTTTTTTCCGGCACAATCTCTTTCAGGGCTGAAATGTCGGGACGTTCGCAGATTTCCGTTGCCCGCGCACACTGCCAGACCACCGCATGGTTTAAAGGCCTTCCTGTGGCTTTATCCCAGATCAGCGAGGTTTCCCGCTGGTTGCTGATGGAAAGCCCGGCCACTTTTCTGCTGTCAATTGCACTTTTATGAAGTAAATCCCGTATCACCGCAATCACATTGCGGTAGATTTCTTCCCCGTCATGGGACACCCAGCCCAAATCGTTTACTATCTGCCGGTGGGTACGGTCCGCCCTGCAAAGCAGTCTGCCCGTCCGATCAAACAAAAGCGCTTTCGTACCCTGGGTGCTCTGGTCGATGCTGATGATATATTTATCCTGCTCCATTATAAATCCTCTCCCTCTGGCCATTTCCCTGTAAGTTTGCGGTCCCGAAACATTACAGGTTTTCCATCGCTGTTTTTGCAATTCCCACGCTGTTCAGTCCGTAATAATCAAACACTGCCTGAGATTTTCCGGTTATAACAGGGGTATCCGGCAGTGCCAGATTTATCACCTTTTTGGGACACTCTGACGCTACAGCCTGGCTGACTGCCGCTCCCAGGCCGCCAAAAGGAGAGTGCTCTTCAACGGTAATCACCAGCTTTGCATGCCCCGCTGCCTGTATTAACGCTTTTTTATCTAAAGGCTTTACACAGTACATATCAAGAACTACGCTGGGGATTCCTTTTTCCCAAAGCAGCGCCGCCGCGCTCACGGCAGGTCCTGTCATTTCTCCGCATGCTACAATCGCCACATCATTTTCCCCAAGTGCCTGCCAGTTTGCTTTTCCACTGGACACGGCTTTTTGCACATCCCCGTTAGGGATGACGGATGCCTGATCTATTTCAAAAGGGCAGTACTCCTGATAAATATTCTCCACAGGGTTTCTTCCCACTCTGATGTAGGCAGGCTTTTGATCCTGCAAAAGGGCCTCTGTCAGGCAGGCAGTCTGAAAGCGGTCGCTGGGCAGGTATACCCTCATATTAGGAATGGATGACATGGCCGCAATGTCCTGCGCCGAATGATGGCTCATCCCCAGTTCTCCGTAGCTGATACCTCCGCTGATGCCCACCAGCTTTACATTGGTGTTTGAATAAGCTACGTCCACTTTGGCCTGTTCGTAGCTGCGGGTGGATAAAAAACTTGCCGGGGAGAAACAGAAGGCCTTCTTGCCGCATTTTGCCATGCCGGCGGATAGGCTTACAAGATTCTGCTCCGCAATTCCAACCTCTACCGATTGATCCGGGAACCGTTCAAAAAACGGAGCCATAGACGCCGAACCTCTTGAGTCACTGCACAGCACCACAATATCCCTGTCTGTCTGTGCCCTTTCAAGAAGCACGTTGCAGATTGCTTTACGGTTTGGTATTTTATTCATGAAGCGCTGCCTCCCTTCTTCTGTTAAGCTCAGCCCTTATTGTCTCATATTCTTCCTGCGATGGTACCTTATGGTGCCATACCGCTTTGTTTTCCATAATTTCGCCGCCTCCAAAGCCCTTTATGGTACCTGCAATAATACAGGTGGGTTTTTGCTTTTCCAGCCGGGCTTCCTCGAAAGCTTTATTTAATTCTTCTATGCTGTTGCCGTTTACGTTAATCACGTTCCAATTAAAGCTGCGGATCCGGTCCGCCAGATTTTCATGGCTCATAACTTCCTCTGTACCGCCGGATATCTGCAGTCTGTTGCGGTCAATCACCGCGCAGAGATTGGAAAGCCTGTAGTGTCCTGCGGCCATAAAGCCCTCCCACACGGAGCCTTCCGCCAGCTCTCCGTCTCCCATCACCGTATAGACCCGGTTTCCCCGTTTATCCATGCGGCCTGCAAGGGCCATGCCCACGCAGACAGGAAGCCCGTGTCCTAAAGAACCGGAATTCATCTCGATTCCGGGCAGCTTGTTGTTGGGATGCCCGATAAACTTTGAGCCAAAAGCCGAAAATTCCCTGACAAGTTTTTCGGTATCAAAAAATCCTTTAGCGGCTAAAACCGCATAATATGCTTCCACAGAATGTCCTTTGCTCAGGACAAACATATCCCTGTCCGGATCGTCCCTGTTTTCCGGGCTGATATTCATTTGTTTAAAATACAAAGTAACCAGGATATCCATAACGCTGAAATCACCGCCGATATGACCGCCCCCTGACTGCATTATCATATCAAGAACTATCTGCCGCAGTTCAAATGATTTTGCCGTTAATTCTCTCATCTTAATAGCCACGCTCCCTTCCTGACCTTCTTTCCTTTATTTTTTCTACTCGCCACGGATAAACGCCCGTACGTCTTCTTCATTATCATCATACAGATCCGGCGTAATGCCGATATATTTACAGGCTTCATACAGTACCGGAACCACATTCTGATGAATTCCCACACAGTGATGAATATAGGGCCCTTCCACTATCTTTGCTTCCAGGCGCTTTAAATTCTTTACCTCCACCCAGAGATAAGTTCCCTTTGTATAAGGGCCGTTCACTCCTTTTGCATTGCCTAACAGCAGGGAATACGCTCCGTTATCCCCGTCAAACCGGCAGAGGGTTAAATCTCCATGCTTTGCTTCAGACTCCACTGCTCCCGGATGATCAAAGGCCAGCGGATAACCAATAGAAGGCCTGCAGGGCTCTTTCTCTTTTCCTGCCAGACAGGAAAGCGGCCATGGACCGCAGTGCTGAAGCAGCTCTCCGTTTTCATTGTCAGGATGACGGACGGTCCAGTCTGCAAAGAAAGTGCGGTTCTCTCCCATGCCCGCGGCTTCGCACATAAGCGCGGTGACAGCTCCGTGAATATCTGTTTCGCATACCACAGGAAAGCCTTCATCATTTAGCAGGCTGTTTGCCGCGCAGGGCATGATACCCAGTTCTCCCTGCAGGGCATTCCAGCACTGGATTGCCCCGGCGTTACACCCATACTTATCCGCCAGAGAGCGGACAGCTATCTTAAGGGCAGCCACATTTTCCAGCTCCTCGTCCTTAATTTGTATTTCAAAGTGCTCTCTGCAATAAGCCATCACTTCCTGCACCTTTGTTTTTTCTTCCTTTGCTTTTTTCAGCTCCCCGGTCAGCTCCGGAAGAGGTACGGGGGCAAGCTGGATATTAAATTTTTCAAGCAGTTCTCCCTCATTGCACATGGTAGACCAGAAATCAAAGGGTCTGGGCCCCATCTGTAAAATGCGTATATTACGGAAGGTTTTTACAACATTACATACCGCAAGGAAATTCCGGATTCCGCGCTCAAATTCCGGATCCTCCAGTCTGCAGTTACAAAGATAGGTAAAAGGAACCCGGAATCTTCTAAGGACTTTTCCTGTTGCAAAAAGGCCGCACTGGCTGTCCCGCAGACGGATTCCGTTTTCATCGGGCCGTTCGTCCCTTGGCCCCCATAATAAAACGGGTATGTTTAATTCTTTGGCGAGCCTGGCCACCTCGTACTCTGTTCCAAAATTGCCATGTGGGAAAAACAGACCGTCTACCCCGGCCGTCTTAAACTTTTCCGCGATTTTTATGCGGTCCTGTTCATCGTGGAGCAGCCCGTCCACAGCGATATCATCAATATCCACGAATTCCACGTTCAGCTCTTTTAGTCTTTTCCTGGTTAAATCTGCATATTTGACCGCATCCGGTGCGGAAAAAATACTTCTTCTTGTCGGCGCCATGCCTAATACAACCCTGTCCATACTTTTACCTCCTGCATGATAAAATAATCTTGTGCAAATAAAACTTGCAATGAAAATCTTTTATAGTAAGCACATTATAATCCCTTTTTTTCTCAATTTAAATTGATAGTTGAGTAAATTTCTCAATATAATTGACTAAATTTACTAAATTTTTTATAATGCTCTTAAGCAGTCTGTTTTTCAATCGTAAATTAAGCGAAGGTGAACTTTATTCACCTCGCAAAAATGGGGGAAATATGGCAATTACAGCAAAAGAACTTGCAAAGAAACTTGGGCTATCGGAGTCGGCCATTTCACTGGCGCTTAATAATAAGCCCGGGGTCAGCACCTACACCCGAAAAAAGGTTGTTTCCGCTGCAAAAGAATTTGGATATGATTTTTCACGCATACACGCTCAGGAAAGCCCGGGCGCTTCCCGTGGTACCATTTATTTTATTTTTTACCGGAAACACGGCGCCATTGTCACGGACACCCCCTTTTTTTCCCAGCTTTCCGCAGGGGTGGAAGCTGAGTGCCAAATAAGGCAGTACGATTTAAATATACTTTATTTGTATGATGAGAAAAACATAGACAAACTTCTTCTTAACTGGACCCGGATAGGGGTAAAGGGAATTGTGCTGCTTGGAACAGAAATGTCGGAGCAGGATTTTATTCCTTTTACAAACAGTCCGATTCCGCTGGTGCTTCTGGATAATTACTTTGAAAACCAGGAAGTGGACAGCGTGCTTATCAACAATGTCAGGGGGGCTTTTACGGCTACAAATTATCTGATTCAAAAAAGGAAACAACAGCCGGGGTACCTCCGCTCTGCCTACCCTATTAATAACTTTGAAAATAGGGCTGATGGATTTTATAAATCCATAAGAGAAAACGGTATGAGTCCCTCCCGTTCCATAGTTCACAGACTGACCCCTTCCGTGGAAGGTGCCTGTGCGGATATGAATGCCCTGCTTGAGGACGATGAACCTCTGGCTCCCTGCTACTTTGCGGACAATGATCAGATTGCTACCGGCGCCATAAAAGCTTTCCGTGAAAAGGGCTATCGTGTGCCCCTTGATATCTCCGTCATAGGATTTGATGATGTTCCGCTGTGTACTTATATTGAACCACCTTTAAGCACCATCCGGGTGCCAAAACAGTATATGGGAAAGCTGGCAGTGCGCCGGCTTTGCGAGCTTATTCAGGATCCGGACAATATTCCTGTCAAAATGGAGGTGGCCACCTCCCTGATTGACCGAAAAAGCATCAGTCCGCGCACTTAAGTGCGTTTGTGAAAAGTAAAAAAGGATATTTGACACAGACTTATTTGTAAAGTAAAATTATTTATATTTATACTATAGATTAGGCAGGAATAAGTAAGGCTATGTATCAGTTTGAAAAGTTTGATAAAAGACTTCTGGGAGAGCAGATAGAGGATGAGCTGCTGAATTTTATCAGGCAGGAGCAGTTAGAAGTAGGACAAAAAATACCAAATGAGTTTGAGCTGGCTGAGAAATTCGGGGTAGGGCGCAGCACCATAAGGGAAGCGGTTAAAGGATTGGTAACAAAGGGTATACTGGAGGTTAAAAGAGGATCCGGCACCTTTGTGGCGGCCACGCAGTCTGTGGAGGATGATCCTTTAAGGCTGTCTAAGCTGAAGGATAAGTATAAACTGGCTCTTGAATTGTTTGACGTGCGATTGCTGCTTGAACCGGAGATAGCGTCTCTTGCAGCAGAATATGCAACACAGGAGGAATTAGAGCAGCTTAAAAGGCTTTGTGATGAGACGGAGCAATTATATCTGGAGGGAAAAAACCATATACCCAAAGACATAGAATTTCATACCTGTATTGCAAGATGCAGCAAGAACCGGGTGGTTGAGACGCTGATTCCGGTCATCAATACGGCGGTTATGACATTTGCCAACCTAACCCACAGAACGTTGATGCAGGAGACAATTGAAACCCATCGCGCGGTGGTAAATGCAATTTTAGATCATGATCCTGTGGGGGCAAAATGTGCCATGGTCATGCACTTAACTTACAACCGGCAGGCATTGATCCGCAGGGATAAAGAGCATAAAAAAGCAGAAATGAAAAATAAATCAGATGATTTATCGTGCAGATGAGAAAAAATTTTGCTTTCAAAAAACGAAATGAGAATAATTGTTAAAGATGCACAAAAAGGAAGGATTAATAACAGATAATTCTTCCTTTTTTTGTTGAAATAAGCGAAAAGATCAAACATACATCAGACATATTGACAATATAAAGCAATAAAAGTAACATAATATTAAGAATACATAATACGTCATATGATTAATAAGCAAAGGAGGGAGATGAATTTAAACAGCGGATGCCGGCACGGCCCACGCTTTGCCAGCCATCCTTATGTGAATAAGCCATATGATGTTAGTTAGCAGGTGGTAAAGGTTGACTAAATTGTCCGGAAATAATTTAGTTCAACATACCGAAGCGAAAAATGCTTCGCTATGGACGGAAAAAATGAAAGAGAGGGAAAGATTATGAATGCACAGGAAGCTGCTTTAAATCCTACAAGGCTTGTAATTGCGGCAATCATCGGATTGGTGATTTTATTGGTTTTGATCATTAAGTTTAAAATTCAGGCTATGATTTCTATTTTAATTGGTGCCATTGCTATTGGCCTGATTGCAGGTATGCCGGTGGAGGATATTGTCACTGCGGTAAATGACGGTATCGGCAATACCCTGAAAGGAATTGCACTGTTAGTAGGACTTGGCTCCATGTTTGGGGCAATACTGGAGATATCAGGCGGTGCGCAGACCCTTGCGGTAACTATGGTGAAATGGTTCGGCGATAAGAAGGCGGCCTGGGCTCTGGGAATTACAGGACTGGTAATTGCAATGCCGGTATTTTTTGACGCCGGTCTTATTATTTTGATCCCTTTGGCATTTTCACTTGCAAAAAGAACAAAGAGATCTTCGCTGTTTTATGCAATTCCGCTTTTGGCCGGGCTTGCAGTAGGCCATGCATTTATACCGCCCACGCCGGGCCCGATTCTTGTTGCAACCATGTTAAATGTGGAACTGGGATGGGTTATTCTGGTAGGTATCTGCTGTGGAACGTTGGCAATGATTGTGGCAGGACCTGTATGGGGTTCTGTCTGCGGAAAGAAATTCTATGTTCCGGTGCCGGAGCATGTGGCAAACCAGGAAGACTATGATGAGTCCAAGCTGCCTAATTTCTGGGCAATTGTAGGTATTATTCTGATTCCTCTTGTACTGATTATACTGGATTCCGTGACAGGAGTTATTCCGGCCCTTAGCTTTTTGCAGCCGGTATTTGGATTCCTTGGCGAGCCCTTTGTTGCACTTCTTATTGCAACTGTTACTGCAATGATTCTTCTTGGACTCAGGCACGGATACAGTACCGGGGAACTGGAAAAGGTTATGACCAAGTCTTTAGAGCCTACAGGACTGATTCTGCTTGTAACCGCATGCGGCGGCGTACTGCGCTATGTACTGCAGTATTCAGGTCTTGGTGATGTGATTGGAAAAGCGGTGTCTTCCATGTCTTTGCCTATTGTAGTGCTTGCCTTTATTGTAGCAGCCCTTGTTCGCATCTGTGTAGGTTCCGCAACCGTAGCAATGACTATGGCAGCAGGAATTATTGCAGCTATTCCGGGTATCGCGGAGCTGTCTCCTTTATACCTGGCATGCACAACAGCGGCTGTGGCAGGAGGCGCAACGGTTTGTTCCCACTTTAATGATTCAGGTTTCTGGCTTGTGAAATCTCTGGTCGGCATGGATGAAAAAATGACATTAAAGACATGGACGATTATGGAGACCCTTGTAGGCGGTACCGGTTTCGTAGTGGCGTTAATTATATCATTTTTTGCATAGGAGAATACGGGTCAATGTCATTTAGTTAACGGCTTTGGACGCTAAACGAAATGACATTGGAGTATAGAAGGGATGGCAGTGAGCCGGCGAAGAACCGGTTGTTATAAGGTATAAATGTGGAGGTTTGGATATGGTGAAATTAAAAAGTCAGGAAATGCGTACACTGGCGCCGGAATTAGATCCGCTGCGCATCGGAACAGGGTGGAAGCCGGAGGATTTGGCGAAGCCTCAGGTAATCATCGAAAGCACTTATGGGGATTCTCATCCGGGCAGCGGTCATTTGAACCTGCTGGTTGAGGAGGTAAAAAAGGGGATTGAGGAAGCCGGAGGATTTGGCGCAAGATACTACTGCACGGATATGTGCGATGGAGAAAGCCAGGGAACGGACGGTATAAACTTCAGTCTTGTAAGCCGTGAAATGATTGCAAACATGATTGAAATTCAGGCAAATGCAACCCCTTTTGACGCGGGAGTTTATCTTGCAAGCTGTGATAAGGGGATGCCCGGGAACCTGATGGGGCTATGCAGAGTTAACATTCCTGCAGTGGTGGTACCTGGCGGAACCATGAACGCAGGCCCGGATATGCTGACGCTGGAGCAGCTCGGTATGTACAGTGCAAAGTATCAGAGAGGAGAAATTGACGAGGAAAAATTAAACTGGGCAAAGCATAATGCCTGCCCAAGCTGCGGTGCATGCTCCTTTATCGGAACTGCATCAACCATGCAGATTATGGCGGAAGCGCTGGGTCTTGCCCTGCCGGGAAGCGCACTGATGCCTGCTACAAGCCCGGATCTTCTTGCCTTTGCAAGAGAGGCCGGAAAACAGGCGGTTAAGCTTGCCTTTATGGAAAACATGCGCCCAAGTGATATCGTTACTATGGACAGCTTTGAAAATGCAATTCTGGTCCATGCCGCAATTTCGGGCAGCACAAACTGCCTGCTCCATATACCGGCAGTTGCCCATGAATTAGGCATTGAAATCACAGGAGATACTTTTGACCGGCTGCACAGAAATGCGCGCTATCTTTTGGATATACGTCCGGCAGGACGCTGGCCGGCAGAATGTTTCTATTATGCAGGCGGTGTTCCTGCTATTATGGAGGAAATCCGCGGATGCCTGCATTTGGATGTGATGACGGTAACCGGAAAGACACTGGGGGAAAATCTGGACGAACTGAAGCAGAACGGATTTTATGAGGGCTGTGAAAAATGGCTGCAGGAATTTAATAAGCGCTATGGCACTCAGGTAACCAGGCAGGACATTATCCGTCCCTTTGACAAAGCCCTTGGAACAGAGGGAAGCATTGCTATCCTGCGGGGAAACTTAGCGCCGGAAGGAGCTGTCATCAAGCATACAGCCTGTCCTAAGGAAATGTTCCGCGCGGTGCTGCGGGCAAGACCTTTTGACAGCGAGGAGGAATGTCTGGATGCTGTGTTAAAGCATAAGGTGGAAAAAGGGGATGCGGTCTTTATCCGCTATGAAGGACCTAAGGGAAGCGGTATGCCGGAAATGTTTTATACTTCTGAGGCAATCAGCAGCGACAAGGAACTGGGAAAGAGCATTGCTCTTATTACGGACGGACGCTTTTCAGGAGCTTCCACCGGGCCTGTAATCGGGCACTGCAGCCCGGAGGCAGCTGACGGCGGCCCCATTGCATTGGTGGAAGAGGGAGATTTGATTGAGATTGACGTCATAGAGCGGAAACTGAATATTATAGGAATTCATGGTGTAGAGAAATCTCCGGAAGAAATTGATGCTGTTTTGGCACAGCGCAGGAAAAACTGGAAACCCGGAGAGCTCCGCTATAAGAAAGGTGCACTGCGCCTTTTTAGTGAACACGCGGTCAGCCCTATGAAAGGCGCTTATCTTGGGTATGACGACTAAAAAACAGAGTATGATGTTTATAAAGGCAATGGGCATTGCCAATAGGGGGAATTTCATATGGAACATGCAAATCCGCTTTTAAAAAGTAATGAGGGTGCAGATAAATTTATAACTATTGGCGAAATTATGCTGCGGCTGACGCCGCCCAACTATGAAAAAATACGCATGGCCTCCGGCTTTGAGGCCAGCTATGGGGGGAGCGAGGCCAATATTGCACTGGCTCTTGCAAACTTAGGGGTTGACAGCACTTTTTTTAGTGTGGTGCCCAATAACAGCCTTGGAAAAAGCGCAATCCGAATGCTTAGGAGCAATGACGTACACTGTACGCCGGTTATTTTAAGCACGCCGCAGCAGACCCCCACCCACCGCCTGGGAAGCTATTATCTGGAAACCGGCTATGGGATCAGGGCAAGCAAAGTTATCTATGACAGAAAAAACAGTGCGATCTCTGAATTTGACTTTAAGACAGTAGATTTAAATGAGCTTTTAGAGGGGTTTACCTGGCTTCACTTAAGCGGTATTACGCCGGCTCTTTCTCCGGGCTGCGGGGAGCTTATACTGGAGAGCTTAAAGACGGCAAAGGAAAAAGGGATTACGGTCAGCTTTGACGGAAATTTCCGAAGTAAACTGTGGACATGGGAACAGGCAAGAGATTTCTGCACACAGTGCCTTCCTTATGTGGATGTGCTGCTGGGCATTGAGCCTTATCATTTGTGGAAGGACGAAAGCGACCACAGTAAGGGTGATGTGAAGGATGGCGTGCCTCTGCAGCCAAGTTATGAGCAGCAGGACGAAATTTTCCGCGCGTTTGCGGCAGGGTACCCGAACCTCAAATGCATTGCAAGGCATGTGCGCTATGCCCACAGCGGAAGCGAAAACAGCCTGAAAGCTTTCTTGTGGTATGAAAATCACACCTTCGAGAGCAGAATGTTTACCTTTAATATTTTAGACAGGGTCGGGGGCGGAGATGCCTTTGCAAGCGGACTGATTTACGCTATGATGCATGGATATAAGCCTATGGATATGGTCAACTTTGCGGTTGCAAGCAGTGCGATCAAGCATACCATCCGGGGGGATGCCAATATTACGGATGATGTGGAAAGCATCCGCAATCTGATGAATATGAATTATGATATTAAGCGATAAGAACAAGCCGGGCCGGCAGGATATTTCCATATGCCGGCCCACTAAAAAACGGATGCCAGACTTTGTGGAGGCATCCGTTTTATTCAATAAGCCGACTCGCGAAGCGCGGCAGCGGTTGATAAGCTCTCTTGCGGCGTGCGGCATCCGTTTGCTACAATATGTCTTCCAGCTTTTGAAGATCTTCTTCGGTAGTGGACCAGCTGGTGACAAAGCGCACCACGGTGCGCTTATCATCATACTTTTCCCAAAAACTGTAACAAACCTGCCTGCGCAGCCTTTCCATTTGCGCATTGTCAAGAATGATAAACTGCTGGTTGGTAGGGGATTCTAAATAAAAAGGAATTCCTTTGTCGTGAAAAACTGTTTTTAACTTTTCCGCCATTCGGATGGCATGGCGGCCGATCTCAAAATATAAATCATTTGAAAAAAGAGCGTCAAACTGAACGCCGGTGAGTCTTCCCTTTGCAAGAAGGGCTCCCCGTTTTTTCACGGAGGTGATAAAATGCGCAGGTTTATTTTGCCTTGTAAAAACAACCGCCTCGCCGCATAATGCGCCCACCTTGGTTCCGCCAATATAAAACACATCACACAGCCGCGCTATGTCGGGAAGCGTTACATCTGTTTCCCGGCTCATAAGGCCATAGGCAAGGCGTGCGCCATCTAAATAAAGAGGAATGCGGAAGGCCCGGCAGATGTCCGAAAGCTGCGTTAAATCTTTAAGGGTATAGAGCGTGCCATATTCGGTGGGATGAGAGATATAAACCATCCCCGGGAATACCATGTGGGTGTAAGTTTCATCTGCATAAAAGCCCTCAAGGTATTTTTTCAGAACCTCCGGCTGCAGCTTTCCCTCTTTGTGAGGAAGTGATAAAACCTTGTGGCCGGTATATTCAATAGCGCCGGCCTCGTGGACGTTTATGTGTCCTGTGTCAGCGGCAATGACGCCTTCGTGATCCTGCAGCATGGTCGATATGACAACCTGATTGGTCTGGGTACCGCCTGTCAGAAGCTCTACCTCCACATCCTGACGCCCGCAGGCATTCTTAATTTTGGCTTTGGCATTTTCGCAGTATATATCCTGGCCATATCCGGAGAGACTTTCCAGATTTGTCTCTACAAGGTGATTTAAAACCAGCGGGTGCGCCCCGGCAATATAGTCGTTTTCAAATGAAATCATATTTATACCTCCTGCATACAATAGGCAAAGCCTATTGTCATATATCGCAAGCTGTGCTTGCGATACTGCTGCTGATAAAGAGTTTGGAAGTTTACTTCCAAACTTTCTCCTTCCTTTGCGGCGATGGATTTATCAGCCGCTTTACTATACAAAGTAATATACGCCGAAAGCCTTTTACAGTCAATAAGATCATAGAGGATAAAGGGGGATGGATTGCTGCAAAAAATCAGATTGTGCGCCTGCTCCCGATGGGGTATAATATAAATGTATTTTTATATTGTAGTTGGTGCGAGAAATATCAGATTTAAAATAAAGTACGTAAAGTAGTAATTTTCATTGAAAATATACTTTGATAATTGTTGTTACAATCGTTTGTTTGATGACAGATCAAATATAAAACTATTTGGAACGTGAATCAATATTGATTATTATGCAGAAGCAGGGGCAGATATCCTTTTGACTACGGATATGAGATTTTTACGTAATTGTTAAAAAATATTATGCAAAGTGGATGTAAGAAATCCAATTGAATATGTGATGGAGGAATTCGATAACGGGGGGAATGGCGATTATACGAAAGAAAAATATGAGCAGCCGGATTATACGATTCAGGAAATTTTATCTATGAAAAAGAAATGTGATTAGTGGCAGCAACGCGGGCAAAGCTTGCGATAAATGACAACAGGCTGTGCCGTTGTATGCAGGAGGTATAAGATTGACCACCGTATATTTTGTGCGCCATGCGGCTCCCAATTATCATAATCATGATGATTTAACCCGGGAACTGACAGAGCAGGGACTGCAGGATCGCAGGCGGGTAACGGAATTTTTGTGGGACAAAGATATTGATACAGCATTGTCAAGTCCCTACAAAAGATCCGTGGACACCATAAAGGAATTTGCCGATGCCAGGGGATTGGAAATAACATTAATGGACGACTTCAGAGAGCGAAAGGTCGAAGGCGGATGGATAGAGGATTTTGATGAATTCTGCAGAAAGCAGTGGGAGGATTTCGGCTTTAAGCTTCCGGAAGGGGAATCTTTGCGGGAGGTGCAGAGGCGTAACATTCGCGCGCTTTTGCAGGTGTTAAGAATTTATTGTGGGAAAAATGTAATTATAGGCAGCCATGGAACCGCTTTAAGCACCGTTATCCATTATTTTGATCCGTCTTTTGGGTATGATGGGTTTTGTAAGATAAAAAATCTCATGCCATGAATTGTAAAGTTTTCTTTTGAAGACGACAGATGCATGGGAATACAGACGTATCGTTTATAAACAATAAAAGAACTGTTGCGAAATAAACGATTCTGTTTCCATTTGCCAGAAGCCTGAAGCTAAAGCGTTCTGACAACGAAAGATTTGATTTATTTTCAAGCAGTTTTTATAAAGGAAAGGAAGGATAAAAATTATGGGAATCATCGAGAAAATGCGGTTGGATGGAAAGAAAGGGTTTGTCACGGGAGCGGCCAGAGGCATTGGAAAATGCACGGCCAGAGCCTTTGCGGAGGCGGGAGCGGATGTTGCAATTGTGGATCTGGACTACGAGGAGGCCAAAAAGACGGCTGAGGAGCTGGCCGGGGAAACAGGTAGAAAGGTGATTGCAATCAGGACTGACTGTACGGACAAAGAACAGGTGGACGCAATGATTGAGCAGGTGGTCAGCGAGCTGGGCGGACTTGATTTCTGCCATAATAACGCAGGTATCTGCATCAATGTTCCGGCGGAGGAGATGACCTTTGAGCAGTGGAATAAGGTAATTAATGTCAATTTAAACGGAGTCTTTCTCACGGATATCGCGGCAGGCAAATACATGCTGGCCCATGGAGGCGGCTCTATCATCAATACGGCTTCCATGTCGGGGCATATTGTAAATGTGCCTCAGCCCCAGTGCGCTTACAATGCTTCAAAGGCAGGGGTAATCCAGCTGACAAAGTCCCTGGCAATTGAATGGGCAAAACGGGGCGTGCGTGTAAACAGTATCAGCCCGGGATATATCGGCACGGAGCTGACGCTGAATTCTCCTACGCTCATACCGTTAATTGAAAAGTGGAACGATATGGCGCCTTTAGGGCGGATGGGCAGACCAGAAGAATTAGAGTCTGTTTGTGTGTATCTTGCAGGGGACACCAGTACCTTTACCACAGGAGCGGATTTTGTGATTGACGGTGCGTTTACCTGCTTCTAAACGCCTGTAATTTGTGGGAAATTCATTCTGTGTTATAGAGCGTGTTTGAAAGCAAATGGCGGGGTATAAACGGCAATTATGTTATGAGAAGTAACAGGGAGCTGTTTTACTGTTATGGCCATCAGGAAATTGTTCTTTGCAATAACTATGTAAAGGCATGCGGAGGGAAATGGAATTACAGCAATGTATGCACTCAATCCTGTTATAAAGTACAATATGGCTGAGAGTGTGGACCGGGAAATGAACGATCGCATATACAAGTATCCAAACAATTGTCTTGGAAAGGTGGCGGCGGCAATCTCGATGCCTATATTGCCCATAATACTTTTTATGTGAGAAGGGGTGTGCCCTTTGTAAGAAATCAAATGGACGGCGGGAACTTTGTTAAGGAAGAAAATATATTTATAGATTTGTAACCGCAGGAATGGGGATTTTTATGAAACAGGCTCCGTTACCGGAATCAAATAAACCGGCAGAGAAAAAATGGATAGACTGTGGTATGCTGATGACAATTCTTGCCCTGGCATGGCCCACTATGCTGGAACAATTCATGCAGACAGCCGTTCAGTATATTGATACGGCAATGGTAGGTTCCCTGGGAACCCGGGCGATGGCGGCGGTCGGATCTACCGGCACCGTCAACTGGCTGATTGGCAGTACCATTTCCGCTGTAGGTGTGGGATTTCTTGCTTACATCGCAAAAGCATTTGGAGCGGGCGAAGAGACGGCCGCAAAGCGCGCTGTTTCGCAGGCTGTTTTGATCACGCTTATTTTGGGCATTTTCTTTACGGCTGTGACAGTGTCCTTAAGCGGAATGGTACCTGTGTGGATGCAGGTTGATGTAAATATCAGAGAGATGGCATCGCAGTACTTTCTGATTTTGTATCTGCCTATGCTGCCCAGGACGGCCAGCATCATTTTTGGCACGGTGCTTCGGTCAGCGGGAGATACGAAGTCGCCCATGAAGATAGGCGTGCTTGTAAACCTGATCAATGTAGTTTTAAATTTTCTTCTCATTTATCCCGCCCGGGAAATTTCTTTATTTTCCCTGCGCTTACAGGTGTGGGGGGCGGGACTTGGCGTAATTGGAGCGGCAGCTGCCAGCGCTATAGCCTTCACCGCGGGGGGCATTTGCATTACTTACGTATTGTGGAAACATCCGGTGGTTTCCCCCCGTGGGCAGGGATTTTCGCCGGATATGCAAATCTTAAGGCCCTGCCTTAAGGTTGCCTTTCCCAATATGCTGCAGCGTTTCGGTACTTCTCTTGGCTATGTGGCCTTTGCGGCAATGATCAATTCTCTTGGAGAAACGTCTACTGCGGCGCATACCATTGCCAATACGGTGGAATCTGCCTTTTATATTCCCGGTTACGGGATGCAGACTGCGGCAGCTACCCTTGCGGGAAACGCTTATGGCGCCAGGGACGGCAGGCGCATGAAGGATCTGGCATCTGTGTTTATTCCTCTGGAAATGATTTTGATGATATGCTCGGGCGCCTGCCTCTTTTTTACGGCGCCGGGACTGATGCGGCTTTTTTCCGCCAGCGATGAGGTTATACGGCTGGGAACCAGTGTGCTGCGCATGGTGGCGGTCTCTGAGCCTTTTTATGGGTTTTCAATTATAATAGAAGGCTTTATGATGGGAGTTGGCAGGACGAAGACACCGTTTGTGTACAATATTACCGGCATGTGGCTGGTGAGGATTGTGGGCACCTTCATCTGCACCCAGCTTTTAGGCCTGGGGCTTATCTTTGCCTGGGCATGTATGATTGCCCACAATCTGCTGTTGTTTGTCCTGTTTTTTATCTGTTATGTGAGAGGAGTGTGGAATCCGCTTTCCACCTCCGTGCAGACAGGCTGAAAATACGGTTTTGTGAAAATACGCATAAAAAGCGCAATATGTAACCTTTGGTCAAATTCCAAACTGTTTCCATATTGCGCTTTTGTGCGAATAGATTAGCTCTCAGGTTATATATTTTGCCGGCCTGCTACAGCCTGCAGAGCATAATGTATTCCTCGCTGTTTTCATCAACAATTTCAAATCCCACATTTTTATACATGCTCACAGCATAGTTTTCTTTTTGGACTGCAAGGGATGCCTGCCCGTATCCCTCTTGTTTTAAAAGGAGAAGCATTTCCCTCATCATGGCGGTTCCGATCCCCAAATGGCGGTACTGTTTGTAAAGGGAAATGGCAAAGGAAGGGGTATTGTCATCAATATGACCGTAGTCGTTCATGATGCGCACCCAGACGGCTCCCGCAATTTTATCCCCGGTCTGCGCAACCAGTCCGTAATCTCCCGGGTTCTTTCCAAAATCGGTTAAGTATACCTGCAATTCCGGCTTTTTGATGATGTCTCTCGGCGGGGGCAGTGCATCCTTTGGAACAAAAATTGCTTCGTACAAAAAATCTTCAAGGACAGGGTATTCCTCTTCTTTTATTTTTCTGATATAAAAATTCATTTCAAACCTCGGATATGTAAAATATGATTAGCAATCGGATTTTATTACAATAAGCTGGACCGCAGAGCGTGACAGCGCTTGTTCCACACATATTCGCCCCCTTTAGTAGCATAAGGATATCATAAATTAATTTGCAGCAGTTTCATGACTTTTTTGCAAATATCTTTCCGGTACATTCGTAAAGATGTCGGTCACTCCGGCCTTTACCAATTCTTCCAGGTTTTGTATTTCTACCGCTCCCGTATCAGGATAAAAAGGTTCAAAGCCGCTGGTATTCCATGCTCTCACGGGCAGATTGGTTTTACTTCTTAAGTCCTCCACATCAATCTTTTTAATATTGGGGTGAAGGGCGTCTACCGGATATTTTTCTGCAAAGGAAAGACATTCTGACAGGGGCGTTGCCAAAATTCCTGTTTTTACAGACGGATTCTTTTCTTTTAATAAGCGCACAGACTGCGGGTTAAAGGAAGAATACACAATATAATTCTCAAGGCCCCATCTGCTTACTGTCTCTAAGATCATATCTTCCATGCCCTCGTAACGTACCTGACTGTTTTTTAATTCGATATTAATCAATACACCATTTTTCAGGCAGTAAGGCTTCACAAGCTCAAAAACTTCCTCTATGGTAGGTATCTGTGTATATGCGGACTCCCCGGGTCCGGATGTGGGAACTGCTATTTTAAGGTTTTTTAATTCTTCCAGAGTAAAATCGCATACCTGGCCCGTCCCGTCAGTGGTTCTGTCCACCTTTTCATCATGAATTACGACCATTTTCCGGTCTTTGGTTAACTGGATGTCCAGTTCAATCCCTGTAATTGGATATTGGCAGGCCGCCTTAAAGGCCTGTAATGTGTTTTCAGGGCATGCATAACTGCATCCCCTGTGTGCCCATATTTTCATTGTTACCTCATACCTCCTCCATATCTGTTTGGGCGTTGCTATGAAAAATCCTGCCAACAAATCAATACCTGGCAGGACAGAGCAATTTAACAGCCCTACTCAGACATTTGTCTGAAATCTTTGCATTTATATTATCATTATTTATAAAATTTGTCTACTATGACAAAATAGTCGTGTATTGGATAAAGAAAGTGAATAAAAATCTTTGTATGAGAAAAACTAACCAAAAAGGAAGGGAGCATGATAATTTTTATGGATACAACAGTTGGAGCAATTTTTGCACAGGGCCAGCGCAGCATTAAAGTGCCGGTGCCTGTTTATATAAGATCAAGCGCCTCAGTGGTGGGAACAAAGGAAGGACGGGGACCCTTTGGGGATTGCTTTGATGTGGTGGGAACAGATGATAAGTTTGGTTGCGATACCTGGGAGGAGGCGGAGAGCACTCTGCAAAAGGAAGCTTTACAGATTGCAATCGGCAAATCTGATTTAAATAAGGAAGAAATTAAGTATCTGTTTGCCGGTGACCTGTTAGGTCAATCTATTGCCAGCAGCTTTGGACTTGGTTCTTTTCAAATACCACTGATAGGTATGTATGGAGCCTGCTCCACCTGCGGGCTTACCATGGCTATGGCGGCTATGATGATTGCAGGGGGGATGGCTGAACATGCGGCCTGTGTCACCTCCAGCCATTTCGCCAGCGCGGAAAAGGAATTTCGATTTCCTTTAGGCTATGGAAACCAAAGGCCCCTTTCTGCCACATGGACGGTTACCGGAAGTGGAGCCTTTATTTTAAGCGGCGTAAAAGGGAAAAAGGACAGAGCAATGATTGACGGGCTTACCATCGGTAAAATTGTGGATTTTGGATTAAAGGATTCCATGAATATGGGGGCATGTATGGCACCGGCAGCAGCGGATACGATCTGTCAGCATTTGGAAGACTTTGACAGAAAGCCTTCGGATTATGATAAGATTATTACCGGGGATCTGGGCAGTGTGGGGCAAAAGGCCCTGTGGGATATGATGCGTGAAAAGGGCATGGATATTTCCAGGGTGCACATGGACTGCGGAATGGAGATTTATGATCAGAGCCAGGATGCCCATGCAGGCGGCAGCGGATGTGGATGCAGTGCGGTTACTTTATCCGCCTATATCTTAAAGCAGATGGAAGAAGGAAAGTGGAAAAGGGTGTTGTTTGTACCTACAGGAGCTCTTTTGTCCAAGACAAGCTTTAATGAAGGACAGAGTATTCCGGGAATTGCCCATGGGGTGGAACTGGTGAATTGTAAATAAAAGATAAAATACGGGCTAACCGGTCTGTGAAGAAATTCTTTTGTTGGAAAGGGCAATCAGATCCGTAATAGTTTTGGCCGCATCACCCTCCTGGAAGGCAACGCCATAGTAATATTCGATAGGAAGGTTTTCGGGGAAATCATTGTAAGCCTGAACCCGCTGCCTTAAACGGCTGAGAAACTGGTCAATTTTTTCCTGGCTTCCTTCCTCAAACAGAGCCAGGAATTTATTGCCGCCGTTTCGCCCTACAAAGCAAAGATCAGTAGAGGCCATTTTTAAAAGGTCCGCAAATTCCCTGATATGGTGGTTGCCATGGATATGTCCGTACAGCCGGTTGATTTCGTTTACTTTAAGATCGAACATAATACAGCCTAAGCATTCAGGCAGAGGTTTATCTAAATATTTTTCAATCATATTATCACAGCTAAAACGGTTGGCGAGACCTGAAAGGGGATCGGAGTAAACTGCATGGTCCAGCTGCGTATAATCTTTTTTACAGGAAGAAAGGAAAGAAAAATCAAAGCAGATAAAGATAAATGACAGCCCCAAAATGCCTCCCAAAAGGGCGTATATCAGACGTATACCGGGATCTGAAGCTATCAGGCTGCGCATGTTTGCATCAAACAGGACAATGCACAGACATGTAATCGCAAGCAGAATAAACAAAATTAACTGAATGGTTTTGTATATAAAATCAGATTTTTTCATTGGCATTCCATTCCTTTCCCTTTCTGATGCATATGAGTATAGCACAATTTTCCTAATTTTACTACAAAAAATATTGGTATCAATGGTATGATCCAAAGTTACTTTTTAGTTGGTTTTTTTTATTTGGGATAGTATAATTAGAAAAGGAAAATGTATACTTTAAAGAAACAAAGGGGGAACCGGGAAGTGAAAAAGATTATAAAGCGCGGTATAATCGTAATTCTGGTGCTGGCAGTTATTTTAGGGGGGTATGCGGCCTATGTTTTTAAAGCATACTACCGGCTGCCGGATATGTTGACCCTTGAAGTCAGGCGAAATGGGGAGAACGCTGACTTTGATAATGGCTTTCAGGTATCTTCCGGCGGTGCTTATTTTATCATGACTTACAATATTGGTTTTGGCGCTTACAGGAGGGATTACAGCTTTTTTATGGATGGAGGGAAATCCTCATGGGGAAAGGATGAAGAAAGCGTGATTGCCGCAGTCTGCTCCATGGGAGATATTGTAAGCACGGTAAACCCTGATTTTGTCCTGCTGCAGGAGGTGGATATTGACGGTACCCGTTCCTATCACACAAATCAGCTGGAGCTGATGAATAAGTTTCTGGAAGGGTATTATTATGATTTCGCACAGAATTATGATTCCCCTTTCCTGTTTTATCCGCCATGGGAGCCTCACGGCGCCAATAAGGCAGGTCTTGCTACATATGCCCGGGCGGAGATTACGGATGCCATGCGCAGAAGCCTTCCCATATCGGAATCCGTCAGCAAGCTGGTGGATTTGGACAGATGTTATTCCATATCCAGAATTCCTATGGAAAATGGTACAAACCTGTGTCTTTACAATGTGCATACCTCGGCTTACGGCGGCAGTGATGAGATCAGGCAGGCGCAGCTGGGCACTCTTTATGAGGATATGATATCAGACTACAAAAAAGGGAATTATGTGGTTTGCGGAGGTGACTTTAACCATAATTTAAAGGCAGAATCTGGAGAAAATGCACCGGAGTGGGCTTACCCTTTTCCAAGAGAGAGCCTGCCTGAAGGGTTCCACATGGCCATTGATGCGGCAATGGAGGAAAGTGTGGAGCACAATACCTGCCGAAGCGCCGAGACGCCTTATGATGAAGAAACTACTTATACGGTTACCTTAGACGGGTTTATTGTTTCTGACAACGTGCAGGTGAACTATTATCAGCATATGGACTGGGGATATGAATTTTCGGATCATGACCCGGTTTTGATGCAGTTTATATTAGAATAACATATCTATATCTTTCCTTTATTCGCAAATTGAAAAAGGGTATTTAATTGATATAATGGATTTGCTCTATTGAGTGTGGCCGATTCGCTTTGTGCATGCGCTGAAAAAAGAGCTCCGTGAGATTCCGGTGGGATTGAAAATTAGACAAAAGAATAGAAATAAGCATAAGAGGCCATACTAACCCCAAAAGCAGCTTCTAAGCAGGGTAAGATGGAGGTCGAAAGTCAGGATGGCAGGTTTGGTTTTATACTTAAAGGCGGAACAAAATGCGGAGGTAATGGATGAGCACGTATGTGTGAAAGACATTGCCTCCGTTTACTGTTCGGATAAGTCGGTTAGTGCAAAGGCAAAATCCCTGAAAGTGCATCAGTTCCATGAAAAAGGCAAAAAACGTCAGGTTATCAGCATATTAAAGGTGATTGAGCTGATTGAAAGTGAATGTCCCGGTGTGACCGTGGAAAGTCTGGGAGAAAATGCAACACTCATAGAGCGGGTCAGTGTTGATAATCATAAGGGATTTGCCCAGTGGATAAAAATGATTTTTGTGGCGGCAATCAGCTTTTTTGGCACAGGCTTCACTATCATGGCATTTCACAATGATATCAGTATCAACAAAATATTTTCAAGAATTTATGAGCTTGTAATGGGATATCCTGCGGATGGATACAGCATTTTAGAATTTTCTTATTCCATTGGTCTTGCAGTGGGAATCATATTGTTTTTTAATCATGTGGGCGGCAGGAGAATAACCAAGGATCCAACGCCCATTGAGGTGGAAATGCGGATATATGAAACTGATGTAAATAAGGCACTGATAGAAACGGCGGACAGGGAGGGAAAAGCAAAGGATGTTTAAACAGACGATGTTTGGGCAAATGATATTTCTGAAACAGATTTTATTGGGAATATGCGGACTGAGCTTTGGGTTTCTGGCTTCCGCAGGGGTTTTTACCGTGCTGGTTTCCGTGGGGCTTATTCCAAGATTTGCGGGGAAAATGCATGTGGCAAGAAAAGTGTTTGCTCTGGAGGAGGCGGTGGTTTTAGGGACCATATGCGGTGGCCTGTTCAGCGTCTTTTCAGATTTTGGACACTTGGGCGGTTATGTCCTGTCCCGGGAGCTTTTCGGTCCTGAAACTGTGCTTATCTGGAATTGGGCGGGACAAATCTTTTTGGCCCTGGGCGGGCTGTTTGCAGGAATGTTTGTCGGCTGCCTGGCTCTTGCCATAGCTGAAATGCTCAACTCTATTCCTATTTTTGCAAGAAGAATCGGGTTTCGGCATGGTCTTGGAGTGGCTATCAGCGCTGCGGCGCTGGGCAAGGTGACAGGGAGCCTTATTTACTTTATAAAAGGAATCTATACCTCCGGGCTGTAAATAACTTTTCAGCGGGCGGTTGTATAAATGGGTATTGTCAATTCATGGAAAGCCGATTAAAATAAAAAAAGAATTGCCACAAGGGGAGGAATGTACATGCGGCGGATGGAGTTTAAGATGGAGCGCCCCGGCCTTTTGAAAGAGGGAGATGAGGTTACGGTGACAGAGGGGCTTTTGCCAAGTAATTATTACTACACGATTGATCCGTCCCTTGCCATGTCAGGTAATGTTCCTTTCAGGGAGCGGATGCTTTCAAGAAAGGGCAGAGTCGTCAGCATTATCCAAAATGAAAGAGGGTTTTATGTGACGGCGGAGTTTGAAGAATAACCCGGTCCCAACGCCGGCAGGCAATTCAAAAGGAATATTTTAATAAGAAATGGAGGACGAGTTATGTTAACAAAAGTGTCTACAACGAAAGCACCCGCAGCAATTGGACCTTATTCTCAGGGAATCATAGCAAACGGTTTTTTGTTTGCATCAGGACAGATTCCCATTGTACCGGAAAGCGGGGAAATTGCGCAGGGAGACATTAGTGTACAGGCGCAGCAGGTAATGAAAAATGTAAGCGAGATTTTAAAAGAAGCGGGTACAGATTTTGAAAATGTGGTAAAGACCACCTGCTTTTTAGCGGATATGGCGGATTTTGGCGCTTTCAACAGTGTGTACGAGAAATATTTTACCGGAAAACCGGCGCGCAGCTGTGTGGCAGTTAAAACCCTTCCTAAAAATGTTCTGTGTGAAGTGGAGGTTATTGCAGTTGTGTAAGAAGTCTTTGCGAAGCAGCGCACTGCTGCTTTTAACAGCGTTTATCTGGGGAGTGGCGTTTGTAGCCCAGAGTGTGGGGATGGATTACATAGGACCTTTTTCTTTTAACGGCGCAAGATTTCTGATGGGGAGCATTGTCCTTTTGCCTCTGGTATTTGTGCGGAGGAAGAAGGACAAGGATAAGGGCCTTCCACGTGCAGGACTTAAGGTTACGCTTACGGGTGGAATCTGCTGCGGGCTTGCCCTGTGTTCGGCGGCTTTGTTCCAGCAGATTGGAATTATGTATACCACTGTGGGAAAAGCAGGCTTTATTACCACCCTGTATATTATCATTGTGCCGATTATGAGTATTTTTTTGGGGAAAAAGGCCGGGGGAAAAATTTGGATTGGTGCAGTTCTGGCAGCAGCAGGTATGTATCTTCTTTGCATGAGCGAGCGGCTGGTGCTTGGGAAGGGTGATACATATGTGTTTATATGCGCCATTCTTTTCTCCGTACATATATTGGTAATTGACCATTTTTCTCCTAAAGCAGACGGAGTGGAACTGTCCTGTATTCAGTTTTTGACTGCTGGAGTCATTAGCAGTATCCTTGCATTTATCTTTGAAGAACCGGCTTTGCAGAGCTTTATAGACGGTATTATTCCCGTTGCCTATGCCGGAATCATGTCATGCGGAGTGGCATATACCCTGCAGGTGGTTGGACAAAAGAATATGGATCCTACGGTGGCATCGCTTATTCTTTCCATGGAATCGGTGTTTTCCGTGCTGTCAGGATGGATCATTTTGGGGCAGGCGCTAAGTGCAAAGGAGATGTTTGGCTGCGTGATGGTTTTCGGGGCGGTAGTTCTGGTACAGCTCCCGGACAGGAAAAAGGAGGTATAAGCAAATATGTTTGAAAAATTAAAGGGATATCGTGTAGAGGAACAGAAGGTTTACTTCCAATATGAAGGTGCGGGTGAGGAAAAGGAACCCTGTGTGGAGGTGATTTCAGACAGTATTATTAATGTGTTTGTGGATTATACAGGCTTAGGGCACCGTTCAAGAGCTATTGAATGGGAACAGACGCAAGAAGGTGACACAAAAGAAAGCATCAGATCCGTGAAACCGGAAAGCGTGTCACAGAATGAATCAGGTGTCACAATTAAGACAAAAAAAGTGACCGTGGTAGTCGGTGATAATTTCCATGTGGATTTTTATGACTGTAAAGGCATGCCGCTTAGCCTTGCACACCGGGGAGAAAGAAAAAAGAACACTGCCCTGAGTGCATCACTGCTTGCCTTTCTGGCAAAGGAGGGACATGCAGCCGCAGGAAGTATCATCGGAGACTACCCCATACAGGAGGTGAGATCTTTAGATGATAAGGACTGCATTTACGGCCTTGGAGATAAAACCGGGTTTTTAAATAAAAGGCATTATGCATATGAAATGTGGAATACGGATAACCCCAATCCCCAGGAGGACAACTTTAAGGTTTTGTATAAGAGCATTCCTTTTATGCTGGTGTTAAAAGAAAAAGGGGCATATGGAATTTTCTTTGATAACCATGGCAAAACTTACTTTGACATGGGCAAGGAAGGCGAGGATTACTATGTGCTCGGGGCAGACGAGGGAAATCTGGACTATTACTTTATTGCAGGCGGAAACCTTAAGGACGTGGTGGCGGATTATACGTGGCTTACCGGGCGGGCTCCCATGCAGCAGCTTTGGACCCTGGGCTTTCATCAGTCCAGATGGGGCTATGAGACAGAAGAGGAAATCCGAGGTATTGCCAAAGGACTCAGGGAGCACAATCTGCCCTGCGACTGTATTCATTTTGACATTGACTATATGGATCACTACAAGGTCTTTACCTGGAATAAGGAAAACTATGAGGATGGCGGGAAGGTAATTTCCGATTTTAAGGATATGGGCATTAAGTCTGTCACCATCATAGATCCGGGGGTAAAGGTGGAAGAAGGCTATTATGTATATGAGGAAGGCGTAAAGAACGATTACTTTGTAAAGACACCTGAAGGGGAAATTTATGTAAATGAGGTATGGCCGGGGGATGCGGTATTTCCTGATTTTGGCAATCCCGAAGTGCGTAAATGGTGGGGAGAAAAGCAGAAATATCTGGTTGACTTAGGCGCTGCCGGCGTGTGGAATGATATGAATGAGCCCGCAAGTTTCAGAGGTCCCCTTCCCAATGATATTGTATTTACGGACGAGGATATGCCGGCCCCCCACTCGCAGATGCATAACGTGTACGGCCACAACATGGCCAAGGCAACCTATGAGGGGTGGAAAGAACTTACAGGAAAGCGTCCTTTTGTCATTACCAGAGCCTGCTACGGCGGATCACAGAAATATACAACCGGCTGGACAGGGGATAATCACAGTATCTGGTCGCATCTGCGCATGGCGATCCCACAGTTGTGTAATATGGGCCTTTCCGGCATGAGCTTTGTGGGAACGGATGTAGGTGGTTTTGGCAGCGACTGTACGCCGGAACTGTTTGCAAGATGGCTGCAGGTAGGATGCTTTTCACCGTTTTTCAGGGATCACTGTGCAAAGGGGTGCAGAGTCCAGGAGCCCTGGCAGTTTGGTGAGGAAGTTCTTGCTATTAGCAGGAAGTATATTAACCTGCGCTATGAACTGCTTCCCTATCTGTATGATTTGATGTATGAGTGCGAAATGACCGGAATGCCGATCATGCGTCCTCTTGTTCTGGAATATGGCAATGACGAAAATGTGAAAAACCGGAACGATGAATTTATGCTTGGCGACCGGCTTTTGATTGCGCCGGTGGTAGAGCAGGGAGCAAGGGAAAAGCTTGTTTATCTGCCGGAGGGCATCTGGTATGACTACTGGACAGGAGAAAAAATAGAAGGAAGCTGCTCTTTTATCCGCAAGGCGCCTCTTGACGTATGTCCGATTTATGTGAAGGCAGGAGCAGTAATTCCCAAATATCCCGTAAGGATGCATGTGGGAGAAGATAAAGATGAACTGCTGATTTTAGAGGCTTATCCGGGCGAAGGAACCTACACACATTATCAGGATAACGGAGAAGATTTTTCATACCGCAAGGGCAGCTTTAATACTTATCAGATCCACAATCAGGACGGAAAAGTGGAGATTAAAAAACAGCACGAGGGCTACCGGGACTATGGAAAGGTGGAAGTAAAAACAGCCGTTGAGGCTTTTAAGTAATTGTTAAGCAGTTTTTATGACAGGCTGCCAGAGTATGATTCCCGCGGACAATGAGCGGGGCGTTGGCCAAACATGCTCTGGCAGCCTGCGGTATGAAGGAAGGGGAAATCCGCAGAGCCAAATCCCCAATCTGCCCCGCAGCCTTCGCCGGCAAGTGGCGCAATATGGAGAAAAGGTTGAAAGAAAATCTTTCAACCACAAGTTTTGTGTCTGCGCGTTGTTTGCCGCAAAACTTATTATGCGCAAAAAGCAGCACAGAAATGGAGGCAAATATGATTAAAGTAACTTATCTCTACCACAGCGGTTTTATGGTGGAGCTTGAGAATAGTATTCTTATTTTTGATTACTTTAAAGGGAAACTGCCCTCCTCGCTGAAAGGAAAAAAGCTTTTTGTGTTTGCCAGCCACAAACATCCGGATCATTTTCAGCTCTCTGTTTTTAAGTGGGCGGATGAGATGGCAAAGGATTCCCGTTTTTTTGTGGGAAACGATATCAGACTAAACGAGAAGTACCTCGAAAGAAAAGGAATCTGTCCGGATATCCTGAAAAGAATAAAACGGATGAGAGGCGGAGCGGTATATGAAAGCAGGGAAGAGGGGATTAAGGTGGAAACCCTTTGCTCAACCGATCAGGGAGTTGCCTTTTTGGTGACGGCGGAGGGCAAATCCATTTATCATGCCGGAGATTTAAATAACTGGTATTGGCCGGAAGAGTCAAAAAGCGGCAATGAGAGAATGGAAAGGGACTATAAAAAGGAGATTGACAAAATAGAAGGGCGGCATTTTGATATTGCTTTCGTGCCATTAGATCCCAGGCTGGAGGAAGGCTATGGGTATGGAATGGATTATTTTTTAAAGAAAGTGGATGCTGAGAGAGTTTTTCCCATGCATATGTGGGAGAAATATGATGTGACAGAGCGTTATAAAAAGACAAAAGCAGGACAGGTATTTGCAGAAAGGATTGAGGATACGCCGCATATTTTTTTGTAAAAGGGTGCATAATAATCCAGAATAAAGTCAGAGAATCAGACAGGAGAAAGGCAGAGAGGGCGTTCTTTCAGAGAATATTTAATGATGGTTAATTGACATGAACGGAGGGTTATTATGGATTATTTTAACGCGTTTTGGGTAGGCGGGCTTATATGTGCGCTGGTACAGATATTAATGGAAAAGACAAAGATGATGCCGGGCAGAATTATGGTGCTTTTGGTATGCCTGGGGGCTGTAATCAGCTCGGTAGGCTGGTATCAGCCCTTTGTGGAGTTTGCGGGAGCAGGTGCAAGTGTGCCGCTTTTGGGTTTTGGGAATGTGTTGATGAAGGGGGTAAAGGAGGCTGTGGAACAGCAGGGCTTTATGGGACTGTTTTCCGGAGGCTTTCAGGCAGGAGCGGTAGGATGCGCGGCTGCGCTTATTTTTGGATATCTGGCCAGCCTTGTTTTTAATCCCAAGATGAAAAAATAGTTGCCTTTCACATATTGGTTATGCGTCCGCTCAGAACAAATAAAAATTCAGTCGTCACCACGCTTTCGCTCTATAAAAACGCAACAGACGCTAGGTTCGACCAAACCTTACCAAGCGCTGGCGTTTTTATAAGGGCTCCTTCTTGAATTTTTATTTGTTCTGAGCTATGTTTTGGAAATCCCGGAAACTAACGAATGCCGAAAATAAAAATTACAATTTTGCCAATCAGGTTGTCCTTTTCCTGTTTTATGCGTATAATGTGAAGTGAGCCCGGATTGAAAAATCAGCCTGGCGGCTGATTTTATCAATCACAAATTTGTAAGGCATATATGGCTTTGCGCAAATAACAAACGCTGTCACGCTTCGCGGGCCAGCTTATTGTAAGCAAAGGTGAGCTTTGTTCACCTCGCAGAAATGAGGTTAAAAATGGTACAGGACAGAATTGCAAGATTGAGAGAAAGTATGAAAGCGGCCGGGATAGACTGTTATCTGATACCCACTTCGGATTATCATGACAGTGAATATGTCAGCGGCTTTTTTCAGGTGAGAAAATACTTCAGCGGATTTACAGGTTCTGCAGGGACGTTGGTTGTCGGCAGAAAAGAGGCCGCGCTTTTTACAGACGGAAGATATTTTATTCAGGCGGAAAAAGAGCTTGAGGGGAGCGGCATCCGTCTTATGAAAATGGAGGAGCCGGGGGTCCCGACAATTCCCGAATATCTTGAGCAGGTTTTGCAGGAGGGAGAGTGCCTTGGATTTGACGGGCGCGTGGTGAAAGCGGAATCGGTAAAGGAATATGAGGAAATTCTGGAAAAAAAGAATGGAAAAATGATTTGGGATAAGGATCTCTCAGAGGGAATCTGGACAGACCGCCCAGCCCTTTCCCATAATCCGGTGTTCGTACTGGCAGAAAGCTACAGCGGCGAGAGCGCTTCTTCTAAGATTGCCCGGGTGCGGGAAAAGATGAAGGAGGAGGGCTGCGGCATACATATTTTAACTTCCCTGGATGATATTGCATGGCTGCTTAATATAAGGGGAAATGATGTGGAGAGCTGTCCGGTGGTATTATCCTACATTGTTATGACGATGGAGAAAGTGTTGCTTTTTGCAGAGGGAGAAAGCGGTGTCTGGACGGATGAATTAAAGAAATATCTTACGGAAAACGGCGTTGAGCTGCGCGCCTATGACAGCTTTTACTCCTATATACCCGAAATACACGGGCTGAAGGCGCTGCTTTGCAAAGGGCGCGTCAGCTGCCGGCTGTTAAAGGAGCTCTCCGGGGATGTGGATGTGGTTGACAGGGAAAACCCCACTTCCCTTATGAAAGCGGTGAAAAATCAGGTGGAGATGGAGAACCTGCGCAGGGCTCATTTAAAGGACGCCATTGGGGTAACCCGTTTTATGTACTGGCTTAAAACAAATGTCGGTAAAGCTCCCATGACCGAGGTTAGCGCGGCCGAATATCTGGAAAAGCTGCGGAGAGAGAATGAGAATTTTATCGAGCCAAGCTTTGGCACAATCTGCGCTTACGGAGCAAACGGGGCAATTGTGCACTACAGCGCTAAGGAGAATGACTGCGCCGAAATCCGGCCGGAGGGCTTTTTGATGGTGGACAGCGGCGGCCATTATCTGGAAGGGACTACGGATATTACAAGGACCTTTGCCCTGGGCGGGCTGACAAAAGAAATGAAGGAGCATTTTACCATGGTGCTTAAGGCTATGCTCAATTTAAGAGCGGCTAAGTTCCTCTATGGATGCAGAGGCATAAATCTGGATATCCGGGCAAGAGAGGTGTTCTGGGAGCGGGGACTTGATTATAAACATGGTACAGGTCATGGAGTCGGTTACCTTTTAAACGTGCATGAAGGACCTAACAGTTTCAGATGGAAGACTCAGGGAGAACATTTAAACAGTGCGGTTCTTGAGGAAGGTATGGTTACCACTGACGAGCCGGGTATTTATATAGAAGGAAGTCATGGGATCAGGACCGAAAATGAGCTCCTTTGCAGAAAGGGAGAGAAAAATGCTTACGGGCAGTTTATGTATTTTGAGGACTTGACTTATGTACCCATTGATCTGGACGGCGTGGAGATTTCCATGCTGGAGGAGAAGGATAAGGAGAGGCTGAACGGATATCATAAAGAGGTGTATGAGAAGCTGGCGCCCTATTTTGAGGGGGAGATGCTTAAGTGGCTGGGGGCGGTTACTGCGCCCGTAAATTAGGATAGGGGTTTACGAGAATATTTTGCCGGCATATTCAGCACGGGCCGTGAGTTTGGCCGTGCAGGAACGGCGGAAGTGAGGAGAAGGTTCATGATACATAAGATCGATACGGACGAAAAGGGAATTTTAAAAGGGATTAATTGTTTTGCGCTTGATATGGACGGGACGGTTTATCTGGGAGAAAAATGGATTGACGGAGCCAGGGATTTTTTGAAGGCGGTGGAGGATGCCGGAAAAAAATACGTGTTTTTGACCAATAATTCTTCTAAGAATCCTCAGGCTTACGTGGAGAAGCTCGAAAGGATGGGACATACCATCGGGCTTAATCAGATCGTGACTTCAGGGGAGGCAACGATTGATTATTTGAAGAAGAATTTCCCGGAAAAAAGGATTTACCTGCTGGGAAATGAGCTTTTGCAGGAAGAATTTCAGGAGGCCGGTATCAGACTGGATGAAAAGGCGCCGGAGGTGATTGTGGTGGGATTTGACACGTGCCTCACGTACGCAAAGCTGTGCCGGGTATGTGATCTTGTGAGGGAAGGGCTGCCTTACATATCTACCCACCCTGACTTTAACTGCCCTACGGAAACCGGGTTTATTCCGGATGCAGGAGCAATCCATGCGTTTATCCATGCATCTGCCTTTCGCTATCCCGACCATGTGATTGGAAAGCCAAGCGGTGATATCATGGATTATCTGGCACAGCAGGCAGGCGTTTTAAAACACGAAACCGCCATGGTAGGGGACAGGCTCTATACGGATGTGGCAGCAGGGGTGAACAATGGTTACACGGGAATTTTGGTGCTCAGCGGAGAAGCAGGAATGAAGGATGTGGAGGAATCGGATGTAGTGCCGGATTTGATTTTTTCCTCCGTAAAGGAAATGATACCTTTTCTATAAGAGGAAACGGATATGGGATTACAGTTTTATTTTGGAGGATCAGGAGCCGGAAAAAGCAGACAGCTGCATAAGGATATTGTTGCGTGGGCAGGGGAGAAACCTGCCTGCAGCTTTTTATTTCTGGTGCCGGACCAGTTTACCATGCAGACTCAGGTGGATTTGGTAAACGCCAGCGGATGCGGCGGGATCATGAATATTGATGTGCTGAGCTTTGGACGTCTGGCACACCGTATTTTTGAGGAAACCGGATACGGAAACAAACCGGTTCTGGATGATACGGGAAAAAGTCTTGTCCTGCGTAAGGTAGCGGCGGATCTGAAAGAGGAAATGCCGGTTATCGGTAAAAATTTAAATAAAATAGGCTATATTCATGAAGTGAAGTCTGCCATTTCAGAGTTTATGCAGTACGGCATCAGCCCCGGACAGGTGGGAGAGATGGCGGAGTTTGCAAAAGGGAGGGGAACGCTGCATTCTAAGCTGAAGGACCTGGAAGTGATTTACAGGGGATTTGTATCTTACATACAGGAACGCTTTATTACCACGGAGGAGACGCTGGAGCTTCTGACTAGGGCTGTGGGAAAGTCAGGGATTATCAGAGACAGCGTTATTATTTTTGATGGATTTACGGGTTTTACGCCTATACAGTACAGGCTGATTCAGGAACTTTTGCGGCTGACTAACAGAGTCATTGTTTCCATAACAATAGATATCAGAGAAAATCCCTTCAAGATGGGCGGAGAGCAGGAATTGTTTTCTCTCAGCAAAAAAACAGTCAGGGACTTGTGCGGTCTCGCCAAAGAGGCAGGCGTGGAAAGAACGAACGATATTTTTTTAAACAATGATCCACTGCCGAGATTTAAAGACAATGCAGAGATGGCACATCTGGAAAAACAATTGTTTCGTTATCCTATGCAGCCCTATGCCGGGAGTGAAAAAGGCTGCATACGTATGATGGAGGCCTTAAACCCGGCAAAGGAGGTGCGGCAGGTCTGTGTTCAGATCAAGAAACTGGTACTGGAGGAAGGATACAGCTACCGGGATATTGCGGTGGTCACAGGGGATCTGGAAACCTATGCGGGCTATTTTGAGCGGGATGGGCTTCTTTTTGATATTCCCGTCTTTTTGGACAGAACAAGAGGACTTTTGTTAAATCCGCTGATTGAATACATAAGAAGCGCCCTTAAGATTGTACTGTCTGATTTTTCCTACGAATCGGTTTTTCACTTTTTGCGGTGCGGTCTTACGGATTTTGCCCCTGAGGAGATTGACCGGCTTGAAAATTATGTGCTTGCTTTAGGGATCAGGGGAAAGAAAAAATGGGGGCAGATGTTTGTCAGAAAAGCGGATAAAAACACACATGTTATCAATGAAGAAAACGGGCAGGAGGATGGAGAGAACCACCTTCTTGAGAAGATTAATTATACAAGAACATGCTTTATGGAACAGATAGCGCCTCTTCTTGAAAAGAGAAAAACGGCCGGCGAGCTGGTGAGGGTATTGTATGACTTCATTGTGAAGGGAAAGATACAGGAAAAGCTGTGTGTATATGAAAAGTATTTTGCGGAAAACGGTGAAAGAGAGCGTGCACGTGAATATGCGCAGGTCTACAGGCTTGTGATGGAGCTTTTAGAGCAGATTATGGAGCTGCTTGAAAAGGAGCCCGTGACCCTTAAGGAATTTGCGGACATTTTGGATGCCGGATTTGCAGAGATTGAAGTGGGGACAATACCCGGAAGCGTGGACAGAACCCTGGTGGGGGATATGGAGCGCAGCCGCCTAAAGCAGGTTAAGGTACTGTTTTTCTTAGGAATTAACGATGGGAATATTCCGAAGGGAAGCATGAAGGGAGGCATTATTTCTGACCTGGACAGAGAATTTTTACAGCAGTCAGAGTTTGAGTTAGCGCCCACCCCCAGACAGAAGATGTATATTCAAAGATTGTATCTTTATATGAATATGACCAAGCCTTCTGACAGGCTTTATCTGTCTTTTTTCAGAATAAGCAGTCAGGGAAAGAGCGCAAGACCTTCCTATCTGATTGATGTGCTCAGGAAGCTTTTTCCACAAATTCAGGTGGATAAGGCGGATGTGTCACATATGCCGTTTGAACAGATAGTGGGGAAAAAGGACGGATTGACACTTCTGTCGGAAGAAATCCGGGAGTATGCGGCAGGGAGGGAAGGAATTTTGAGCGGGCAGGAGCTTGGATGTCTGTATCATGTTTATGCAGAGGATGAGCAATATGGAAATTATGCGGGGAAGCTTATGGAAGCCGCCTTTGCAAAGTATGAGCATAAGCCTCTGGCTAAGGCAGTGGCCCGGGCTCTTTACGGAAAAATGCTGGAGAACAGCGTAAGCCGCCTGGAACGGTATGCGGCCTGCGCTTATTCACATTTCCTGCAATATGGGCTTATGCTGAAGGAGCGGGAGGAATTCAGCTTTGAGCAGACAGATTTGGGGAATATTTTCCACGAGGTGCTTGAGGTCTTTGCAGGAAAACTTGCAGAAAATAAGCTGACCTGGTTTGACTTTACCAGGCAGGAGGGAGAAAAGCTTCTTCGCGAGGCTTTAGAGGCAGTGACGGCGTCCTATGGAGAAAATATTCTCTACAGCAGCGCCCGCTATGAATATATGGTGGAGAGGATGTACCGTATTTTAAAAAGAACCATCTTTACACTAAGGGCCCAGCTTCGGGAGGGGGATTTCTCTCCTGCCGCCTTTGAGCTTTCTTTTTCAAAGGCGAAGGCGCCGGAAGCAGTGGATTTTTCTTTATCTGATGATGAAAAAATGAGGCTCCGGGGCCGGATTGACAGAATTGACACCTGTGAGGATGAAGATCATGTATATGTAAAGGTGATAGATTATAAGTCGGGAAACAAAAAATTTGATTTGGCGGCTCTTTATTTTGGCCTGCAGCTGCAGCTTGTGGTTTACATGAACGTGGCGGTGAAGATGACGGAAAAGAGCTGTCCGGGCAAAGAGGTGGTACCGGCTGCCCTTCTTTACTATCATGTGGATGACCCAATGGTGAAAGCGGAATCGTTCCTGTCAGAGGAGGAGATTGACAGGGAAATTCTAAAGGAGCTTCGCACCACCGGAATCGTAAATGAGGACGAGAAGGTGGTCAGCCGTCTGGACAAAAACTTTACGGATAAGTCGCTGGTCATTCCGGTGGAACGAAAAAAGGACGGCAGCTTTTCCCAGCGTTCCTCCACCATGGGCAGGGCGGATTATGAGACGGTTTCCCGGTTTGTAAATCATAAGATCAGAGAGTTCGGACGGCAGATTTTAGAGGGAAATATTGAGATGAATCCCTGCAGGCAGGGAGTGAGGGAATCCTGCACCTACTGCGCCTATAAAGGAGTTTGTGAGTTTGAAGAAAGACTTCCCGGTTGTAATATACGCCAGCTCCCTACCCCGCCTGATGATTTGCTGCTGGAAAAAATGCGTGAGGAAATCCTGCCTGAGTAGAAAACGGATAATATCAAAGGCCGGCACGCTTTGCGAACGGGCTTATGAAAAAAGAGAAGGAGAAAGTATATGGCAATTGCATTTACGCCGGAGCAGCGCAGGGTAATTGAGCTTCGGGACAGAAATATACTGGTTTCAGCGGCCGCAGGCTCGGGAAAGACAGCCGTGCTGGTGGAACGCATTCTTTCGATGATTACGGATGATACGCGGCCGGTGGATATTGACCGGCTTTTGGTGGTAACCTTTACAAACGCCGCCGCGGCACAGATGCGGGAGAGAATCGGTCTTGCTATCAACAGGCGTCTTGAGGAGGATGCGGGAAATATCCATCTCCAAAGACAGGCCTCCCTGCTTCACAATGCACAGATTACCACTATCGACAGCTTCTGCCTTTTTGTCATAAGGAATAATTTTAATGATATTGGCCTTGATCCGGGATTCCGGGTAGTGGATGAAGGGGAACTGCGATTACTGGGACAGGATGTGATGCGGGATCTGCTGGAGGAAAAATACGGGGAAAAGGAACAGTCCTTTCTTGACTGTGTGGAGTACTTTACCGGCGGAAGCAATGACAGTCTCTTGGCGGAATATATAAAAAAGCTGTATGATTTTTCCATGAGCTGTCCGTGGCCGGAAGACTGGATAAGTCAATGCAGGGAGGAGTATAAAATTGCAGATGTTGCGGAACTTGAAAATACGGACTGGTGCAACTATCTGCTACAGCATATCAGGACAATGACGCAGGAATGCAAAGCCGGTCTGGATATGGCCATAGAGATTGCAGAGAGGCCGGCCGGTCCCTATATGTACGGGAAAATACTGGAAGAAGAACGGGAAATGCTGGAACGCCTTCTGGGCCTTCAGAGCCTTACGGCTTATTACGAAGCCTTTGAAAGGGTTTCTTTCGGGCGGCTTCCATCCAAAAAGGATGATTCGGTAAGCCGGATATACAGGGAAAAAGTTCAGCAGATCAGAAAGGATGTAAAAAAGAAGCTGGAGGATTTAAGGGAATCCTATCTGCTTTTGTCCCCCAAAGAGGTGGTGGAGCGGATGAGAAAGGCCGCGCCTAACGTGGAATGCTTATTGTCGCTGGTGCTTGCCTATAAACAAAGGCTTGATGAAAAAAAGCGGCAGGAAAACATGATAGATTTTTACGATATGGAACATTTTGCCTTAAATATTCTGCTGAAAAAAGACGCGGACGGCGGGGTAAGTCCGTCTCCGGCAGCTTTAGAATACCGCCAGTTTTTTTCGGAAATTATGATTGATGAATATCAGGACAGCAACCTGGTGCAGGAATTGCTTTTAAAGAGCATATCCGGTGAGGAAGATGGAAACTTTAACCGGTTCATGGTAGGCGATGTGAAACAGAGCATTTATAAGTTCCGGCTGGCCCGCCCGGAGCTTTTTATGGAAAAATACAGTTGTTATTCAAAAGAAGACGGCAGCTGTCAGCGAATAGATTTGCATAAAAATTTCAGAAGCCGCCGGCAGGTCCTTGACAGTGTCAACCGGCTCTTTGGGAAGATTATGGGGGAAGGGCTTGGCGGAGTAGAGTATGACGATGAGGCGGCTCTTTATGAAGGAGCCGTTTATCCGGAGCCTGCAATGCCAAAAACCATATCTTCAACAGAAATTGTTCCCGAGTCAGCATCAGAAGAAGCCGGGCTGACAGCATCTGCTGAAAAAGCAGCGTCTGCTTCACCATATAAGACAGAATACCTGGTCATAGGGAAAGACGCGGATTCACCCTTAAGCGCCAGAGAACAGGAGGCGGCAGCCATTGCAGAAAAAATATGGCATCTGCGCCAGAGCCTTAAGGTGACAGATAGCGACACCGGTCTGCTGCGCCCCTTAAGATATGGCGATATTGTGATTCTGCTAAGGACCGCATCGGGCTGGGCCGGGGACTTTAAGAAGATCCTGGAAAAGGAAGGGATCCCTGCCTATGTGGCTTCCCAGACCGGTTATTTTCAGGCGGCGGAGATAAGAACTCTTTTGCAGCTTTTGCATGTAATTGACAATCCCCTGCAGGATATTCCCCTTTACGGTACGCTGGTATCCTTTTTTGGAGGATTTACAAAGGAAGAAATTGCCGGCGTGCGTGCGATGGATAAAAAGATTCCTCTGTATGATCTTTTAAGTATCTGCGAAGGGCCTTTAAAGGAGAGGGTACGCGGGTTTTTGGACTGGCTTTCTTATTACAGGCAAAAGACGGCCTACACACCTATTCATAAGCTGATACAGGAGATTTTAAGTGATACGGGATATCTTGATTATGTGACGGCCCGGCCCGGAGGACAGCAGCGCAGGGCAAATGTGGAGATGCTGCTGACAAGGGCAGCGGCATTTGAAAACACAAGCTATTACGGATTGTTTCATTTTCTGCGGTATGTGGAACAGCTGGAAAAATACGAGGTGGATTACGGAGAGGCTGATGTGCTGGATGAAAACGCGGATGTGGTGCGCATTATGAGCATCCATAAAAGCAAGGGACTGGAGTTTCCCGTATGCTTTGTAGCCGGCCTTTCCAAGAGATTTAACATGCAGGATTTAAGCGGCAGGCTGATTGCGGATATTGATATGGGGATTGGGGTGGATTATGTGGACAGTGTCCTGCGCCTTAAAAGCCATACACTGAAAAAAAATGTAGTGGCGCTGAAAATGAAGCTGGATGCCCTCGGGGAGGAAATGCGGGTGCTTTATGTGGCAATGACCAGGGCAAAAGAGAAGCTGATTTTAACGGCCATGACCGAAGATACGGAAAAATTCAGGGAAAAGCTAAAGCAGGAAAAGGAGCTTGGGGAGCAGATAAAAGACAGGGAGGGAAAGGTTCCTTTTTCTGTGCTTTTGGGGGCAGGGTGCTACCTGGATTTTATTTTTCCCTGTATGGAGGATGTGCAGCTGGTGGATGCCGGGAAACAGCTGATTGAGGATATAGAGGGGGCGGTTTCCCAAATCCGTCTCAGGCAGAACTTAGAGATGACCGGGACGGACAATAAACTTATGGCGCAGCTGTCGGAACAGTTTAACAGGACCTATCCATATCAGTATCTTTCCGGTCTTTTTGTAAAGACGACCGTGTCAGAACTGAAAAAGAAAGGGATGCATGATTTATCAGAGCGGTCAATGGAGGATTTGGAGGGAGAAAAGAGGCAGGGACAACGCATTGAACAGGCATTTGGGAGGAAACTGTATGAAGAACCGGAAATTGTACCGTACATTCCTTCCTTCATCAGGGCAAAGGAGAAAATGTCGGGGGCAGATCGGGGAAGCGCTTACCATAAAGTCATGGAGCTGCTTGACTTTAAGGCCATAATCAGGACAGAAAAAACGCCGGAAGGCATAAAGGCACAGTTAAACCGTCAGATGGATGACTTTGTGAGTCAGGGTCTGTTAGAGCAGACATGGCGGGAGGGCATTTCTATGGCAAAGCTTTATACCTTTTTTGAAAGCAGCCTTGCAGGGCGTATAATGCAGGCGGCCGATGCGGGAAAGCTGTGTCGGGAACAGCCTTTTGTGCTGGGGCTTGCGGCAGGCAGACTGGGGGAGGAATTTCCGGAAGGAGAGCAGGTGCTGATACAGGGAATCATAGATGTCTTTTTTGAGGAGGATGGGAAAATTGTAGTGGCCGATTATAAGACGGATGCGGTTTCCGATCCCAAAGAACTGATTGCAAGGTATCAGACACAGCTAGATTACTACGAGGAGGCCCTTGCACGTCTGACCGATAAGAAAGTGATGCAAAAAATCATATATTCTTTTGCACTTGGACAGGAAATTGTGTTATACTGATCTTCGTAACAGTGGACCGGAAATTACGGTTCTAAAGGCAAATGAAAAATGGAGAACTGTAACCGCGCGGCATTGACAGGCTCCATGAAGCACAGGATGCCGCGCAGAAATGAGGGAAAAATGAAGTCCAAATTTGGCATCAAAGAAGTTGTTGCAATCGGTATTGGTACAGCTCTGTTTGTGGCACTGACAGAGATTCAGATTCCCACGCCGATTCCCAATACCTATTTGCAGCCCCGCATGGCGCTCATGGCTTTTCTTGCAGCTGTATTTGGTCCGATTGTAGGCGGACTGGTTGGCTTGTTAGGACATGCTCTTGGAGATGCAATGTTTTATGGCAGCGTATGGTGGAGCTGGGTTGTGCCGGATGGCGTTGTTGGTCTTGTAATCGGTCTTTTTGCCGCAAAGTATGCAGTGAAAGAAGGCGGCTTTACAAATACAAAGGCGATTACCCTGTTTAACGTGATGCAGGTGATTGCCAACGCAGCAGCATGGATTCTGGTGGCGCCGATTCTTGATATTGTGATTTATGCGGAGCCTGTAAATAAAGTATTTATACAGGGTATCGGGGCGTTTATAGGAAATATTCTGATTATTGGCATTTTAGGCACCCTGCTTTGTGTGGGTTATTCTAAAATAGGAGCAAAATCTTCAAGCCTTAGCAAAGAGGACTAATACATGGAGCCTGTTATTGAGTTTAAAGACTTTTCATTTAAATATCGGGCACAGACACAGCCGACTCTCCGGGACATTAATCTTTCGATTATGCCCGGAGAGAAGGTTTTAATTGTGGGACCATCCGGTTCCGGGAAATCAACTCTTGCTCATTGCATCAACGGGCTTGTGCCTTTTTCCTATCCGGGGGATATGACAGGGACCCTGCGGGTAGGCGGGAAAAATCCTGCGGATATAGGTCTGTTTGGCGTTTCCCGGATTGTTGGAACCGTGCTGCAGGACACGGACGGACAGTTTATCGGCCTGACAGTGGCGGAGGATTTGGCTTTCTCACTGGAAAATAACCTGGTGCCTCAGGAGGAAATGTTTGCTAAGGTAGATGAGGTGGCGGAGCTGGTGGATGTGAAGAAGCTGCTGGAAAATGCGCCAAGAGAGCTTTCCGGCGGACAAAAGCAGCGGGTATCCATGGGCGGCGTCATGGTGGATGATGTGGAAATTCTGCTTTTTGACGAACCTTTGGCAAACCTGGATCCGGCTACCGGAAAACGGGCCATCGCACTAATTGATGAGATCCGGAAAAACAGAAAATCTACGATTATTATCATTGAACACCGGCTGGAGGATGCCCTTTACAGGGATGTGGACAGGATTATCGTGGATACCGTACCGGATGAGCTGCTGGTGACGAACGTTCTTGCCGGGCAGGGAATCAGGGAGCCTCTTTACATAACGGCGCTGAAACATGCAGGATGCAATATTCTGGCAGCTGACAGGCCTCAGCACATTGAGACCATGAAGCTGGATAATTATAAGCAGCCTTTAAGAGAATGGTTTAACAAGGCGGAACGGAAAAAAGAAAAGAACAAATCCGTTTCGGCGCTGAAAGTGGAAGATTTATACTTTTCCTATGTGTCAGGCAGGCCTGTTCTCCAGCACATTCATTTCGACATAAAAAAGGGAGAGATGGTCAGTATTGTAGGAAAAAACGGTGCAGGCAAGTCAACGCTCTCCAATTTAATCTGCGGTTTTTATAAACCCGGCAAAGGGAGAATACTTTTAAATGGGGAGGATGTGGCGTCTCTTTCCATTAAAGAGAGGGGAGAAAAGATTGGTCTGGTAATGCAGAGCCCTAATCAGATGATTTCCAAGCCTATGATTTATGAGGAGGTGGCCTTAGGGCTTACGGTACGGGGAGTGCCCGAAGAGGAAATAAAGGAAAGGGTTTATGAGACATTAAAGATTTGCGGCCTGTATCCCTTCCGGAACTGGCCGGTGTCGGCTCTTAGCTTTGGGCAGAAAAAAAGAGTGTCTATAGCCTCCATACTGGTTATGAACCCGGAGGTACTTATTTTGGACGAGCCTACGGCGGGACAGGATTACAGACATTATACGGAAATCATGGAGTTCCTGAAAGATATCAATGAGAATTTGGGAATAACTGTTATTATGATAACGCATGATATGCATTTGATGCTGGAATATACGGATCGGGCGATTGTAATAGCAGACGGAAATCTGATTGCGGACGATACTCCTGCAAGAATTTTGACAAATGAAATAATTGCTGATAAGGCATACCTGAAAAAAACTTCTTTATATGATTTGGCGGTAAGCTGCCAGATAGATAACCCTTCTGAGTTCGTGGATCGGTTTATTGCCTATGAGAGGCAGCAGAGAGAATTAAGATTAAGAGAAAAGTCAACAAAGATTTCCGGTTTTTAGAAACAAAGGAGACACGGCATGTCCAAGATATTATCCTATGAAGAAAAAGATACCTGGATCCATCAGCTAAGTGGTGTCACCAAGCTTATTTTTTTCCTGCTGTGGTGTGTGGTGAGTATGATGACTTACGATACCAGAATTTTAATTTTTATGGTGTTGTTCAGCTTAGTTATTTTTAAAATTTCAAAGACCCGGTGGGAGCAGGTAGGGTCTGTGTTCAGGGTAATCATGGTATTTCTTATCTTTAATGTGGTTGCCATTTTTCTTTTTTCTCCGGATCAGGGAACCCGTATTTATGGTACGAGAACAGTGCTTTTCCACATTGCAGGGCCCTATGATATGACGCTGGAACAGCTTTTTTATGAGTTGAATGTGGTGATCAAATATTTTACGATTATCCCAACGGTCTTTATGTTTCTTGTGACCACAAATCCCAGTGAATTTGCGGCTTCTATGAATAAGGTTGGTATCAGCTATAATGTGGGGTACGCTATTTCGATTGCCTTAAGGTATATTCCTGATGTTCAGGGAGAATTTACCAAAATTAAACATGCCCAGGAAGCCAGAGGGATTGAGATGTCAGGCAAAGCGTCTCTTTTAAACAGGATAAAAAGCACCTCATCTATCATATTTCCCCTGATTTTTTCCAGTATGGACCGGATTGATACGGTCAGTAATGCCATGGAGCTTCGGGGGTTTGGAAAGCACAAAAAAAGAACCTGGTATATGGCGAAAAAGATGAAAAAGAATGATTATCTGATCATCGGGCTTACGGTGATTTTTGCGGTTGCGGCGCTTGTGTTTACATTTGCGGACGGAAGCAGGTTTTATAATCCTTTTATCTAAGCGAAAGCTTTGGAATAATCAATTTTCGGGGAACGGTTCAGCCTTCGGCAAAACCTGTGAAGTTCTTGACAGGCGGGCAGGGCAGGTGTATTCTAATGAATAGCTGGCGTACAGAGTGCGGCAGCGTCTGATAACAAAATTGTATATTGCTAGGGGAGCGTAAGCTGAGAGTGTGTACGGACGAAGTCAGGCCGCACACAGACCCTCATCACCTGAACCGGATAATACCGGCGTAGGGAAGCTGATTTTCATAAGTGCTGTATTTCAGATAACTGCAGGCTTACATTAAGGCTGTTACCGGCTGACACCGACAGAATGTGAGCCATAACGGTAAAAAGGCAGAACATTATGTCCGCAGGGCAGGCGTTTGCCTGTAAGGTGCGGGGTATAAAGAAGAAATACGGGCAGCATTTATGAAGCGTAACTCCTCCTGTGATGTGATCAAACGAAGGAGGTTTTTTTATGTCTGTTTTTGTGAAAGAAATTGTGGATGAACAGTGGGGGAACTATTTTGACCTGACGGGCCCGGGGTATGGGGCGCTTATCGCCTTTATGCTTGTGATACTGGTACTTGGCTGCATGGCGGGAGATGATGCAAAGAAAAAAATCCGTACAAAGCAGCTGGTATTTTCTGCGGCTTCCATGGCGCTCGCTATGGTGACAAGTATGATAAAGATTGTTGATATGCCTATGGGAGGAGCTGTCACACTTTGCAGTATGTTCTTTATCTGTCTTGTGGGGTATATGTATGGGCTGCGCACAGGACTTACATCAGCCATAGCCTACGGGGTGCTCCAGCTGGTGGTTGACCCTTACATTATTGGTATTTGGCAGCTTTTTACGGATTATATTTTTGCATTTGGGGCTCTGGGATTATCAGGTATATTTGCAAACAAAAAGCGGGGACTGCTTTGGGGATATCTTTTAGGTGCTCTGGGAAGATTCTTTTTTACTTTCCTGTCAGGTATGATTTTCTTTGGAGATAATGCAGCCGCCTACAATCTGTCAGCGCCTGTTTATTCTTTTGTTTATAATGGATCTTATATAGGGCTGGAGGCTGTAATCACAGTGATAATCATAATGCTGCCAGCGGTTGAAAAAGGACTGGCTAAGGTAAAAGAAATGGCCAGAGAATAGCTTTAAAAATTTGAAAAATAGTTATTGACAAACAATATTATATGCCATATAGTATGTGTATCAGATACAATACTATATGGCATATAATATTATAAAGAAAATAAAGGAGGGAGCTATGGTCTTTAACACGGGAGCAGCGCTCTTGGACGCCATTGTGCTGGCAGTTGTATCCAGGGAGCCGGAGGGGGCATATGGATATAAGATCACACAGGATGTAAGGCAGGCGATTGAACTTTCGGAGTCCACTCTGTATCCGGTACTTAGAAGGCTGCAAAAGGATGAATGTCTTGAGGTTTATGATATGGAATGTGCAGGCAGAAACAGAAGATATTATAAGGCAACGGAAAAAGGGCGCTTACAGCTTAATTTGTATGAAAGTGAGTGGAGAAAATATTCTGCTAAAATTAACAGCATATTTGAGGGAGGAATGAAATAATGAGCAGATGGGAATTTATGCGGCAGTTGGAAGAATTGCTCTCCGATATTTCGCCTAGTGAAAAGGAGGAAGCGCTTCAATATTATAATGACTATTTCAATGATGCGGGGCGGGAAAATGAGCAGGAGGTTATAAAAGCCCTTGGATCACCTGCCCAGGTAGCAGGAATTGTGCGGGATGGATTAAACGAAAACGTAAGTTCCGGTGAATTTACGGAAAGCGGGTTTAAAAACGGGGCATCCTCCCAGCAAAACCCAATTATAAAAAGAGCGCCTTTAAATGCAGGGGAGAGGGAAGCTTATGGGGCGGCAGGTGAAAGAAAAGATGCGGATGCCAAAAAGAATGAGATACCTCCCGGAAGGTATGGGAATCCGGGGGATGGCACCGGGGAAAATAAGGCCGGTACTTATGGGACAGAAGACAGGAATACCGGTGGAAGTAATCGGGAAGGAACTTATACACGAGAAGTAAAAAACAGTTTTCAGAAAAAAATAGAAGGAATGCCGATCTGGGCGATAGTGCTTATCATTATTGGCTGTATTTTTTTGGCACCGGTCATTTTAGGCGGCATTGGAGGTCTTTTAGGCGGTCTTATTAGTTTGGTGGCCGGAGCAGCGGCGGTGGTTTTGGGAATTGGTGCAGCAGTTTTTGTACTTTATTTTGCAGCTGTGCTGCTGGTAGTGGCAGGAATTGGATGTATTTTTGTGGCGCCAATAAAGGGCATAGGTCTTATAGGAGCAGGCTGCATTTGTGGGGCTCTGGGAATTTTATGTATGCTTCTTACGTATTTTCTGGCGGGAAAAGCAATTCCCGGCATCTGCCGGGGAATCGGATATGCGTGTAAAAAGGCGTGGGATAAGATTGGAGGCATGAAACGATGAACAAATTTGTAAAGGTTAGTCTTATTACAGCAGGAGTTTTGATGGCGGCAGGAATCGTATTTTGCTTTATCAGCGCGGTTATTGGCGGCAGCAGTATGATGCATTTGGTAAAAAACGGCGAGTATCCGGATGAACTGCATATGGTGGGAGATACACTTGAAAATATTACGGACAGGATAGCCGGCATTTCATGGCATCATAATTTGGGGACGAATCCCACCCACCTTACGGTAAATGGAAAAAGGGTGAAAGATAAAGTCTGGAAAGAACAGATACCTGTGGACAATATCAAAGATTTAAATCTGGAGCTTGGAGCCGGAGAATTTTATATCAGGGAAAAAGATGTGGCAGATGGTATGGTGGATATCGTAGTAGAGGGCGTTGGCGGCTGTAATTACCAGGTGAAGGATAAAACCCTGCACATAGAAGGATTTACGGGAATAAAGACGCTGGGAATAGGAATAAACACCTATAAAAATTCTATTGTTCTGGCCTTTCCGGCAGGGAGCAGCTTTAGAGAGGCGGATATAGAAGCCGGAGCAGGTACGATGGAGATAGCGTCCCTGCAGGCAGATGAAATATCGGTAATGATAGGAGCCGGAGAAATTGTCATGAACCAGACCAGTGCAAAGGAGCTTTCAGCGGAGATTGGGGCAGGAAGGCTTGAAGCAGGCGCCATGGATGCCAGGGAAGTTTCTATACAGGTAGGTATGGGAGAATGCATTTATGAGGGAACTATTACAGATGAGCTAAACGCAGAATGCGATATGGGAAATATAGAGCTGTCTCTGAACGGAAAAGAAAGTGATTATAATTACGAAGTGGAATGTTCCGCAGGCAATATTGATATAAATGGAACTTATATTTCAGCATTTGGAGCGGAAAGAAGCATTCAAAACGGCGCTTCAAGGACATTTAAACTTGAATGTAATATGGGTAATATCACGGTACTTTTTAAAGAATGACCGCAAAAGAGCATCCGGAAATTGTTTTCCGGCAGATACAGGTCACAGTTTGTGGGAGATGAAATGAACGGAGGGGAAAAATGATTACATTTATTTTCATTATGGCAATACTGATTGGAATTTTAGTGCTGGGATTTTGTTTTCATTTGGTCGGGAGTATATTGAAGCTGGTTTTAAAGTTGGCAATCTGCCTTCCATGCGCTGTTTTGTGCGCGGCAGTGGGAGTGATATTTTGCTGTACCCTGTTACTGATACCATTGGGGCTGGCGTGCTTTAAACTGGCCGGATTTATGTTACATCCATTGAAACCGTGTATGATCTGACAGTAAAGCAAAAATAAGCTGGCCTGCGCTGTGTGACAGCGTTTGATGCACAGGCCTGCATAAGGTAGTATGATGTCCGGGCAGGGAAAAATTTTCCCTGCCCGGTTTCCATAAATGAATTATTTCATTCCGGTTTTCCTTTCAATGACAAAGAAGAATCCGGCTTTCTTTAAGGCGGGCCGAAGGGCCAGGTAAACAAGGCTGGCTACGATGGTGGAAGTTACCGCATTGATGGAGGTAGAAGCCACATTCCAGGCAAGGGTAACTTCAGCGGCAGGCTTTCCCAATATGGCGAGCTTATAAAAATAACCGATTAAAGGATCAAAAATTACATTAAACAAAAGTCCGCCCACAGAGGCAAGAACTGTCCATAGGGCTACCTTTTTATGTTCCGTTTCAAGGGTTATCCTGCCGATTTTATGTGCAATCAGTCCGGTGATAAGGCCGATGCAGAGCTTTAAGAAAAAGGTTTTAGGGGCATACACCACATAAACAGGATCAAGCAGATCTCCGATTGTCATCCCGATAGCGCCTCCAAGCCCTCCGTAAAAGCCTCCGAGAATCAGGGCGCCAAGGACACAGACGGCATTTCCAAGGTGGATGGATGTGGCATCGCCGCCGGGAAGCGGGATCTTAATCTGCAGAAAAGTAAATACCACGTAGGATAAAGCAGCCATCAGGCCAACCATTGCAATTTTTTGTGCTTTTTGATTTTTCATATGTCAATTCCTCCTCAACTGAATCGTTGTATCTTATTATATACACATGTGGCATTGCTAAAAGTGCCAAATTAAAACTTTTTAACCATACCAGTTTTTGGCGCTGAGAAGGTTGAAAAAGAGATGAAGACTGGTTCATGTATTGCTTGTGCCGCACGGCGGGATGACGGGAAGGTTGAAAGAAAGATGGAAATCATGTATGATAAATAAGTTATGTTTTACAGGTTCTTTCATTGCAGGTGGAAGAAGACTGGTGAAAGGATAATTTTTTAGAGGGTGAATAAAAAATATGAAGAAAATCAGGGGAATAAGCGGAAGTACATTAAAGATTATAGCGATAATATCCATGCTGGTTGATCATACGGGTGCGGTTTTGCTAAGCAGGATATTGAAACATAATCCCCAGGGACTGGTATATAAGGTGGATTTTTCTTTCACTTATATAAATGAGATGCTTCAATCCGGTTTTACAGGGCAGGTTTATGTGGCTTATATGATAATGCGGGATGTGATAGGCAGGCTTGCTTTTCCAATCTACTGCTTTTTACTGGTAGAAGGATTTGAAAAGACGCACAACAGGTTAAGGTATGCAGGGCGCCTTTTTGTATTTGCGCTGCTTTCGGAGATACCTTTTGATTTGGCTTTTTATGGAAAGTTAAGTGACTTTACAGGTCAAAACGTTTTTTTTACACTTTTTCTGGGATTTATGATGATGTGGGGAATGAAGAAAATAGAGGAGCTTCCCGGCAGTCTTTGGGTGAAATGGGCTGGTATGGGCGTCTGTTTTTTTGCATCAGCATATACAGCGGAAAAAATATTCTGTGATTACGGCGCACACGGGATTATTGCAATTGTCCTGCTGTTTCTTCTCAGAAGAAACAGATCAGGACAGATAATAGCAGGCTGTGCGGCCTTTTTGTATGAGGTTACGGCTCCGCTTGCCTTTGTTTTTGTGGCATGGTACAACGGGCGCAGGGGGATGAAGCTGAAATTTATTTTTTATGTGTTTTACCCGCTGCATTTGATGATACTGTATGCACTGGCGGAAGTATTTTTCTCATAGTAGTTTCCCATAAAGGGGCTGTTGACTTTACCGGTTATCTTCTTGTGTCAGTTCTTCCATAAGGGCTGACACTGTTGTCATTTGATGGAGCCTTGAGGCGTTTAAGCCGCAGAAAACAAGGCCGTGGTCAACATCTCCTTTCACGGCGCGGATGAGCGCCTGGGTGATGCAATAGGGAGCCTTAGCCGGATTGCACCCGGAAAGACAGTTCAGACACCGGGTTACGGGAGAAGGTCCTGAAGCAATTTCCTCCAGAAAGGCGTTGTGAATTGCACGGCCGGGCATTCCCACCGGACTTTTTATAATTTCAATATCACAAGCGCGGGCCTTTAAATAAGCCTCCTTAAAAGGAAGGGATGCATCACATTCCTTCGTCACCACAAAGCGGGTGGCCATCTGAACCCCTTTAGCGCCTAAGGACAGGGCGTGCGCAATATCGTTCTTATCGAAGATTCCGCCTGCGACTGCTACAGGAATCTGACAGCCGAATTTTTCTCCATAGGAATTTACCACAGAAATAATTTCCCGGATTTCTTTGTCATAAGCATCAGGGGTCAGGGCAGTCAGTTGCTCTGCCGAAAATCCTAAATGTCCTCCGGCTGCCGGGCCTTCTATGACAACAAGGTCCGCAGTCCGTCCAAATTTCTTTTCCCAGAGCTTTAAAATAACCCTGACTGCCCTGGCAGTTGAAACAATAGGAGCGATTTTGGTTTCCCGTTCATATCCCTGCACCAGACCGGGCAGGTCTGCCGGGAGACCTGCTCCACTGATAATCAAATCTGCTCCGGCCTCGCAGGATGCCTGTACATGGGCTCTGTATTCGCTGGTGGCAGCCATGATATTGACGCCGACCAGACCTCCTTTTCCAAAGGAGGTTTCTCTGGCAGCAGAAATATGCTTCTTTAGTGCCCGGATATTACTGGCAGGGCAGTTGGTATAAAAGTCCGGCTCGTCAAAACCAATTTGCGCTGCGGAGATGACCCCGATACCGCCGGACGCGGCTACAGCGCCTGCCAGTCCGGAAAGACTGACGCCGACCCCCATTCCGCCCTGTATAATGGGGAGTCTGGCAGATTTGTTTCCAATAATAAGTGATTCCATATTTATTTCACCTTTCAAACTATTTGATAATCAAACTTTCTACACTATACATCTATCTTGTATTTAAGTCAAGGAAAAATAGATTTTATAATTATAAATAGTAGTATTTAAAACTACTATTTTCTAAATTTTCTATTAAATCATAAAGTCCTTCTTGACATCATAAATTGCAGATTTTATAATGGCTATTAGTTAACTAGTTAAATGTTAGCTAGTTAACTAATAGCATGGAATAAAAGTGTGCAGGTAATTGCGGCTATCCAAAAAAGAAATGCTATAAAAAGGGGGAGAAAATAATGGAAAAGGCCAGAGAGTACCGGCTGGTAAATCTTTTTCGGCTGGCGGATCAGTCTTTTAAGAGAGCAATTGACAAGAAGGTGGCGGATACCGGGGTGTACAGGAGCCAGCACAGGATATTGATGATATTAGGCGAGCACCCGGATTGTTCCCAGACGGAACTTGCGGAGAAGCTGGATATTTCTCCGGCCGCAGTGGCGGTTACACTTAAGAAGCTGGAAAAGGCAGGGTATATCAGCAGGCAGTGCAGTGCGGAGGATAACCGGATGAATCATGTGGTTATGACGGATAAAGGATTGAGGACAATTGATATAAGCCTTAGCTACTTTCAGGAAATTGAAGATGCCCTGTTTAGGGGTTTTTCCGGGGAGGAGACAGCGCTTTTAGAGGAATTCTTTTTACGGATAATCAAAAATGGTGAGGACTATTATCAGAACATGCGTTAGACCGGGAGGCAGGTCCTTCGCATAAACACTCAGGAATGGAGGAAAAAATGAAAAGATATTGGAAGTATGTAAAGCCATATCTGCCGGCATTTATTTTAGGGCCGCTTTTTATGATCGTTGAGGTAATCGGCGAGGTGGTGCTGCCTAAGCTTATGGCAAATATTATCAATGTGGGAGCCGCTGACAGAAATGTCGCCTACATAATCGGAATGGGAATTGCCATGATTTTTACGGCCCTTCTCATGCTGGCAGGGGGTGTTGGCGGCGCTTATTTCGGTGCAAAGGCGGCAATCAGTTTTGCATCGGATTTAAGGAGCGATGTGTTTGACAAGGTGCAGAAGTTCTCTTTTTCTAATCTTGACCAGTTCAGTACCGCCTCTCTTGTGACCAGACTGACCAATGATATCACCCAGGTGCAGAATCTGATCAATATGGCGCTCAGGATGATGCTGCGGGCGCCGGGAATGCTCATAGGAGCGCTTATTATGGCCTTTATGATGAATAAGCAGCTTGCCCTGGTGATTTTGGTGGTGGTACCGGTACTGGCGGTTTTGATTGCCCTGGTGATTAAAACGGCCTTTCCCAAATTTAATATTATGCAGAAGAAGCTGGATGCCTTAAACTCTACAATCCAGGAGGTGCTCACCAATGTGCGCGTGATCAAATCCTTTGTGAGAGGTGATTACGAGGAGGAACGGTTTGCAGCGGCAAACGAAGAACTAAAGGAGTCAAGCCTGAATGCCTTTAAGGTTGTAATTCTGAATATGCCGATTATGATGTGTATGATGAATTTAACTACCCTGGGTATTGTGTGGTTTGGCGGGAAGCAGATTCTGGCAGGCACAATGCCTGTGGGGGATTTGACGGCCTTTACCACTTATATTGTACAGATCCTGATGTCTCTTATGATGCTGGCAATGGTTCTTCTGCAGAGCTCACGGGCGCTGGCTTCCCTGAACCGTATCACGGAAGTGCTGGATACCGAAGTGAACCTCACCGATGAGGGGTGCAGACTGCCTGATAAGACTGTAAATGGCGGTACGGTGGAATTTAAGGATGTAACCTTCAGATATTATAAAGCAAATAAAGAGGCAGTTCTCTCACATATCAGTTTTAAGGTTGAAAGCGGACAGATTCTCGGTATTATCGGAGGCACAGGCAGTGGAAAGACCACTTTGGTGCAGATGATTCCAAGGCTTTATGATGTGGATGAGGGAGAGGTCTTAGTGGATGGCATCAATGTGAAGGACTATTCCTTAAAGCACCTGCGGGACGGTGTGGGGATGGTTCTGCAGAAAAATATCCTGTTCTCAGGTTCGATTATGGAAAATCTGATGTGGGGAGATGCCGGCGCTTCAAGACAAGAGACGATAAAAGCCGCCAGGGCAGCCCAGGCGGATGGTTTTGTCACCTCCTTCACGAATGGGTATGAGACAGAATTAGGGCAGGGAGGCGTAAATGTTTCCGGAGGGCAAAAGCAGAGACTGTGTATTGCCAGGGCGTTATTGAAAAAGCCGGGGATTTTAATTCTGGATGATTCGACCAGTGCGGTCGATACAGCCACTGAGGCAAAAATAAGGGAAAGCTTTACCAGTACCCTTAAAGATACCACAAAGATTATCATCGCCCAGCGAATTACTTCTGTGATGGACGCGGATCAGATTTTAGTGCTGGATGAAGGGAAAATAGTGGGAGCAGGCAGTCATGAGCAGCTTCTTAAGGAGTGCGGACCTTATCAGGAAATTTATTATTCTCAGATGGATAAGGAGGTGTGCGCGTCATGAGACAGGAAAAACTGGAATATTTACAAAAAAAATATGAAAGCAGGCTTAATCCCGCAAAGGATACAGCTTTGGATATGGCTCCGGGAGGCGCTATGCCCAAAGGGCCCGGCCATGGAAGAAGAGGCGGCAGGGGGAATATGCCGGGCGGAAAGCCTAAAAATGTGCGTATAACGGTGGGAAGGCTGCTCTCTTATATTGCCCATGAAAAGTGGAAGCTGGGAGTCGTATTTTTCTGCGTGATTGGCGGTACAATTGCCAACCTGGCAGGCTCCTATATGCTGCGTCCTGTTATCAACGGGCTTACATCCGGGGATGGAAATATTGTGTTTCTGCTTAAGGGAATCCTTACCATGGCTGCTATTTACCTGACAGGGGTGGCTGCACAATACCTGCAGCAGAGGATCATGATAGAAGTATCCCAAAACGCAATCATGAAACTCAGGAAGGACTTGTTTCATAAGCTTCAAAAGCTGCCGGTGCGCTATTATGACACCAACAATCACGGCGATGTGATGAGCCGCTTTACCAATGATGTGGATGCAGTGGGAGAAATGTTGAATAATACGGTGGTACAGCTGATCTCCGGAGCAATTAACATCATAGGCACCTTTTCACTTATGGCCTATACCAATGTGTGGCTGACGCTTATCACCATTTTGATGGTGCCGGTTATGCTAAAGGCCGTAGGGCTTGTGGGAAGCAGAAGCAGAAAGTATTACCGGGCACAGCAGGCGGCTATTGGCACACTGAACGGCTATATAGAAGAAACAGTAACCGGGCAGAAGGTGGTGAAGGTCTTTACCCATGAGGAGGAGGCAAAGGAGGAATTCGAATATCTGAATGGTGATCTTCGGAAAAAGCAGATAAAAGCCCAGTTTTTCGGGGGGATTATGGGCCCGGTTATGGGGAATTTAGGGCAGGTAAGTTATTCCCTTACAGCCTGCATTGGTGGAATCCTGTGTGTACTGCGGGGGTTTGACTTAGGCGGTCTGACAGTGTTTGTCAATTATTCCAGGCAGTTTTCCCGCCCGCTCAATGAGGTGGCCATGCAGGTAAATACGATTTTTTCCGCGTTAGCCGGTGCGGAGCGTGTGTTTGCAGTGATGGATGCGGAACCGGAAAAGGAAGATGCCCGGCAGGCAGTCTGCATTATGGAAAATAAGGAGCAGGAAAAGAGCTTTTATGCCATTCCCAAAGACAGCCATCTTACCCGTATGGACGGATTTATGGAAGATGTGCAGGGGCAGGATGAAAAATTTTATTATAAAGAAGTAAAAGGTGCGGTAACTTTAAAAAATGTGACATTCGGCTATAACCCGGATAAAACCATTTTGAAAAATATCTCTCTGTATGCAAAGCCGGGGCAGAAAATTGCATTTGTGGGCTCCACAGGCGCAGGTAAAACTACTATTACAAATCTTATCAACAGATTTTATGATATTGACGAGGGCAGCATTACTGTGGATAATATACCTGTAACGGATTTGGAGAGAGATTCCCTCCGGAAAAATGTCGCCATGGTTTTGCAGGACACCCATTTGTTTACCGGTTCGGTCAGAGAAAATATCCGGTACGGAAGGCTGGACGCAACGGATGAAGAAGTGGAAGCAGCGGCAAGGATGGCCAGCGCTCATTCCTTTATCATGCGGTTAGAGCACGGGTACGATACCATGTTAGAGGGAGACGGCGCCAACTTAAGCCAGGGGCAGAGACAGCTCATCAACATAGCGCGTGCGGCGATCTCCAAAGCGCCTGTCCTGATTTTAGATGAGGCTACCAGCTCCGTGGACACCAGAACGGAAAAACACATTGAAAAGGGAATGGACCGTCTGATGGCCACAAGAACCACGTTAGTGATTGCCCACAGGTTATCTACCGTGCGCAATGCTAACGCGATTATGGTTTTGGAAAACGGAGAGATTATTGAACGGGGCGACCATGATGACCTGCTTTCACAAAAAGGGCGTTATTATGAGCTGTACACGGGGCTCAGTGAGCTGGACTAGATTGAAAAACCAGCCTGGCGGCTGATTTTATCAATCACAAATTTGAGCCTGACGATCAAATTTGCGGGCTGTTGGAAACAGGGAGGATAGATTGAAAAACCAGCCTGGCGGCTGATTTTATCAATCACAAATTTGAGCTTGACGCTCAAATTTGCAGGCTGTTGGAAACAGGGAGGATAGATTGAAAAACCAGCCTGGCGGCTGATTTTATCAATCACAATTTGAGCTTGACGCTCAAATTTGCAGGTTGCTGGAAATATGGAGGATTGCTATGCGAAAAATATTGGTTGTAATTGATATGCAGAATGATTTTATTGACGGCACTCTCGGGACGAAAGAGGCTGTGGAGATTGTAAAAAACGTGGTGGAAAAAATTAAAAGCTACAAAGGATGCAAGGTGTTTGCCACCAGAGATACCCACGGGAGCGACTATTTAGAAACGCAGGAAGGAAAGCATTTACCGGTTCCCCACTGCATAAAGGGAACAAAGGGATGGGAAATTCAGGAGGAGGTTGCCGCCGCCCTTTCGGAGGCAGGGGCCGAAATCATTGACAAGGGCAACTTTGGCTCGGATATCCTTGCGCGGCGGCTGTATGAAGAAGCCGGGGCAGCGAAAGAGGAGGAAACCGAAATCGAACTGGTTGGTCTGTGCACGGATATCTGCGTGGTGTCAAACGGACTGCTGATAAAGACTAAACTGCCGGAAGTGCCTGTCAAGGTGGATCCGGACTGCTGCGCCGGCGTAACAAAAGAAAGCCATGAGGCAGCGCTGCTTACCATGAAAATGTGCCAGATTGATTTCTGCGAGCAATAGCCAGACGGCTGTGAAGCAGACAGTTGGCGAATGTAGCTATAGGATCAACCTATAACCAGCAAAATTTTTTCCATATTGTACAAACGGGCAAAGGGATGCTATACTTCTTCCTGTGATAAAGACAAAACAGATGATTGCGGGGCGGCAGAGTGTGCGGGAGGCGGTACCGGTTACCAAAGTAGGAACCGTGCGCCGGTCAGTTTGCAGGCTTTGGATCATCAGTAAGAACACAGGAAGGAAGGATTAATATTATGAAAAAGTTTTTAGCAGTATTGCTGACAGGTGCGGCTGTGGCGGGCGTACTTGGAGGCTGCGCAGGAAAAGGCGGCGCAGATGATAAAGTGATTAAAGTAGCGGCATCCGCAACCCCTCATGCGGAAATCCTGGAACAGGCAAAGCCAGCTTTGGAGGAAAAAGGCTATCAGCTGGAAGTAACAATTTTTGACGATTATGTACAGCCTAATGAAGTGGTGGAAAGCGGCGACTTTGACGCTAATTATTTCCAGCATATCCCGTATCTTGACAGCTTCAACGCAGAAAAAGGAACACATCTCGTAAATGCCGGAGGCATTCACTATGAACCTTTTGGTATTTATCCGGGCACGAAGAGCAGTCTTGGGGATGTGGCTGAGGGCGACAGCATTGCAGTTCCCAATGATACAACCAATGAGGCAAGAGCATTACTTCTTTTGCAGGATAACGGACTGATCACCTTAAAGGACGGAGCCGGACTTGAAGCAACCGTAAATGATATTGTGGAAAATACATATAATCTTGAAATCGTTGAGCTGGAGGCGGCTCAGGTTCCCAGAGTGGTGGATGAGGTTGCTTTTGTGGTATTAAATGGTAACTATGCCCTGGAAGCAGGTTATTCCGTGGCAAAGGATGCCTTAGCTTACGAGAGCTCAGATTCAGAGGCTGCTAAAACATATGTGAACGTCATTGCGGTAAAAGAAGGCAGCGAAGGCGCAGATAAGATTAAAGCCCTGGTGGAAGTGCTGAAATCCGATGCCATTAAAAGCTACATAACGGAAAACTATGACGGAGCGGTAATTCCTTTTGCATAAACAGGGTTTTAAACTTTTTAAAGCAATCAAAAAATTTTTTATACGGCTGGCAACCCTGGGGTTAAACCTCAGGGTTTTCAGTCGTATAACAGGCTTTGCCTGTTGTATGAAGGGATATAGAAATGACGCTGACACAGTTAAAGTATGTAATTGCAATTGCAGACTCGAATTCTATGAACGAGGCAGCCAGAATGCTTTTTATTGCCCAGCCCAGTCTTTCACAGGCGGTAAAAGATCTGGAGGAAGAGATTGGAATTACTCTGTTTAACAGAAGCAACAGAGGGGTGAAGGTGACGCCTGAGGGAGAGGAATTCTTAGGCTATGCAAGACAGGTGGCGGAGCAGTACCGTCTGATTGAAGACCGGTATATTGAAAAGAAAAACAGCAAGAAACGATTCAGCGTGTCCATGCAGCATTATACATTTGCCGTGAAAGCCTTCGTGGAACTGGTAAAGCAGTTTGGCATGGATGAGTATGAGTTTGCCGTTCATGAGACCAAAACATATGAAGTGATAGAAAATGTGAAGAATTTCAAAAGTGAAATAGGAATTCTTTATATCAATGACTTTAACCGGACAGTACTGACCAAGCTGTTTCAGGAGTCAGAACTGGAATTTCACGAGCTCTTAAAGTGCGGGATCTATGTGTATATGTGGAAAGAGCATCCGCTTGCCCGTCAGGAGGAAATCGGGCTGGAGGAATTAGATGAATATCCCTGCCTTTCTTTTGAGCAGGGGGAGAACAATTCCTTTTATTTTGCGGAGGAGGTGCTGAGCACCTACGCTTACAAAAGGCTTATTAAGGCAAATGACAGGGCAACTCTGCTAAATCTGATGGTGGGACTTAATGCTTATACTCTGTGCTCCGGTATCATATGCGAGAATCTGAACGGTTCGGATTTTTGCGCCGTTAAGCTGAAATCAGAGGAAATTATGACCATTGGCTATTTAAAAAGAAAAGGCGCTGCCTTAAGCCCTCTTGGTCAGAAATACCTCGAGGAAATAAAAAAATTCCGGGAAAGCGTGCTGTAAACCGTACTGCCGGGTCTTTACAATATATGCCTATCCCCGGGAAATTGCTCCGCATTTTTTACAAAAAACAGAGAAACTATTTTGGCAAATAATATAAAATTTGAAAAAGGGATTGACGGACAAAGGGAAAAGAAATAAAATTGTAATTGTAACTGTGTACTACATGGATAAAAAATGCATATGTAAGAGAGGGTATTGGAAATGTTAGTAAAGAAAATGGAAAAAATGAAAATGCAGCAAAAGCTAAATTTTGGCTACATAATTGTGATTGTACTGATGGTGCTGTCCGGCCTTTTCAGTATTATTTCACTAAGAACGTTGTATGGAAATTTTACGAATTATACGAATGGCGCCCAGGTAGTGGAGAAGGCTGCACAGATGAGCCGTGTTCATATTAATGTGGCTGCCAGAAATATTCGGGAAATGGCACTGAACACCGATACCAGCACTTACGGGCAGTTCAAGGCAGAGATAGAAGAGCGGGTGGAGAAAGCAAGAGATGAGATTGCAGCTTTAAAGGCAACCGGTCTGATTGAGGAAAGCCTTGCCGAGAGTTTCTCCAATTCTTTGGAAGAGTGGATTGCGGTAGGTTATGATATCATAGAAGAGCTTGAAGCAGGAAACAGGGAAGAAGCTACCCGGATGATTTTAGAGGACTGTGTACCTGTACTTAATGAGTTAATTGCCACAGCCCAGGAGATTGACAGTCTTACGGTGGAGATAACAGAGGACGCGATTGCAAGCAGCCGGAATTCCTTCTTTATCGGAGTGATTGTTATTATCGCCTTCATTATTCTGGCAACGATACTTTCTCTTTATATTGGAAGAAAAATTATTGCTGCAGTTACAATACCGCTGGTGGAAATCGAATCCGTGGCCAAAGGACTTGCACAGGGAGATCTTCATAATGATTTGATGTATCACTCTGAGGATGAAATCGGAAGTCTTGCGAACAGTCTGAGAGACTCGATTAAGACTTTAAGTACATATGTAGATGATATATCAAGAACCATGAGCGAGTTTTCAAGAGGAAATTTTGTGGTTCATCCTGAAGTGGAGTGGAAGGGTGACTTTGAGGGAATACACAAATCCTTTATGATGTTTGAAGAAAAAATGGCGGAGACCATCAGAGGCATCCAGGAAGTTGCGGAGCAGGTTAAGAGCGGTTCGGACAATGTTTCTGACAGCTCCACGGATCTGGCACAGGCAGCAACAGAGCAGGCAGGTATTGCCCAGGAGCTGGCAGCAACAATCGAAAGCGTATCCGGACAGGTATCCCAGAATGCAGAGTCTGCTAAGGAAATCAGCAGAAAGGTAGAAAATGTCGGAGAAGAAATTTTCCAGGGCAATGCAAAGATGCAGGAGATGGTGCTGTCTATGAAGGAAATCAGCAACGCTTCTCAGGAAATCGGAAAGATTATTGCTACTATTAACGATATTGCATCCCAGACAAATCTGCTTGCACTGAATGCTTCTATTGAAGCGGCACGTGCAGGGGAGGCAGGAAGAGGCTTTGCAGTGGTAGCCGATCAGGTTTCCACGTTAGCATCCCAGAGTTCCGAAGCAGCGAAGGAATCAACGGTACTCATTGAGTCATCTATGCGTGCGGTTAAGAAGGGTGTAGTGATTGCCGAAGAAACTGCAAAACAGCTTGAAAATGTTGTGAGCGGTTCCAAGACTATCACAGAAGAAGTTACGAAAGTGGCTAATGCACTGGAAGCACAGGAAGATTCCTTTGCACAGATTAATTCCGGTGTAGATAATATCAATGATGTGGTACAGACCAATGCTGCTACTTCCCAGGAATGTGCGGCGGCAAGTCAGGAAATGAACAACCAGGCGGGCGCTCTGGAAAGCCTTGTAGGTAAATTTAATATATAATAAATTGAGCAATTAACGAATTGCCCAAGAGAGTTTGAAGACGTGCAACTGTCAGATGCATTATGAGCATTTCAAACAAGCTTTGGAGAATAAGGCCTTGGAAATGATGGGGACATCATTTGCAGGGCCTTTTATGCACAGGCCCGCGCAGGGGAAATATGTTGCTAAAGCAGCGCACGGGCCGCGCGGAAAGCAGGGAGAAAACATTCCCTGTCAATTGAAACGATCCGTTTTTGAAGCATACCGGCATATGTATAATAAGCCGGCCGGTGAAATAGGTATCAGAAAGGAGTGGTGAAATATGGGAACACCAAGATTTATTAAAAATCCGTCAGGGCCTGTGCTGGGAGTGACGGATATTCCTGTTTTGAAAGTGGATGGGCTTTACTTTAAGGATATGGAGCGTACAGGCAGTTTACTGCCGTATGAGGACTGGCGGCTGCCTGCTAAGGAACGGGCCCGGGATTTGGCTTCCCGCCTCAGTGTGGAGGAGATTGCAGGACTTATGATGTACAGCGCTCATCAGATGGTTCCCAGCCTTCAGGGGAGCCCTTTTGCGGCTGCCTACCGTGGGAAGAGCTTTGAGGAAAGCGGTGCAGAACCATGGGAAATGACAGATGCCCAAAAAAAATTCCTCTCAGAAGATCATGTGCGGTATGTGTTAGCCATGTACATACAAAATGGGGAGATTGCTGCCCGCTGGAACAATGAAATGCAGGCTTTTTGCGAGGCGCTTCCCCATGCTTTACCCGTAAATATCAGCAGCGATCCCCGGCACGGAGCATCGAAAGCAGCAGCGGAATTTAAGAGTGAAGCGGCAGATACCAGCAAGTGGCCTGATGGTATGGCTATGGCGGCTACTTTTGACCCGGATTTATGCAGGGAGTTTGGGCGCGTAGTGGCGCAGGAGTATCGTGCCCTTGGAATAGCAACAGCTTTGGGACCTCAAATTGACGTAGGTACTGAGCCGCGCTGGATGCGGGTGGAGGATACCTATGGAGCCTGCCCGGAGCTGGTTACGGATATGGCCCGGGCTTATTGTGACGGCCTGCAGACAGACCCCGGCGCATCTTCGGACGCTGAAGGATGGGGCAGCGATAGTGTTTCCGCTATGGTTAAGCACTGGCCGGGGGGAGGACCCTGTGAAGGGGGGAGAGATGCCCATTATCCTTTTGGCAAATTTGCAGTATATCCCGGCAGAAATTTGGAACAGCATCTGAAGCCTTTCCTTGAAGGTGCTTTTAAGCTGGATGGCCCTACCGGGAAAGCAGCGGCTGTTATGCCCTATTATACGGTCAGCTGGCGGGTAGACCCGTCCGGGCAAAATGTGGGAAACAGTTATAGTAAGTACATTATAAATGACCTGCTCCGTGAAAAATATGGATATGACGGTGTTGTTTGTACCGATTGGGGTATCACCCAGGATCCGGATGATAAGATTGATTCCTTTGGAAGCCGATGCTATGGCTGTGAAAATATGACGGAAGCGGAACGCCATCTGAGGATTTTAGAAAACGGTGTGGATCAGTTTGGTGGTAACAATGAAATAAAGCCAATATTAGAGGCATACTGGCTTGGGTGTAAAAAATATGGTGAAAAGGCTATGCGGGAGCGTTTTGAGCGCAGCGCAGCCAGATTGCTCCTTAACAGTTTCCGATGCGGACTTTTTGAAAATCCCTATCTTGATCCGGAAGAAAGCGTCAGAATACTGGGATGTAAAGAGTTTTGTGAGGCAGGATTTGCAGCACAGTTAAAGTCTGTGGTTATGGTTAAAAATAACGGGGTACTGCCGGTGAGCGGACGCAAAAAAGTCTTTATCCCGGGACGTACAATTGATGAGAGAAAGAACTTTTTCCGCGGACTAAACGGGAAGCAGAGCCAGGCTGGTGCGGACAGGAATAAGGTGGAGGAGTTCTTTGAATGGGCGGATTCCCCGAAGGAGGCGGATTTTGCCGTATGCTTTATTGAAAGTCCTTTAAGCGATGGATACAGCGAAGAGGCCGGATATCGTCCTATCATGCTTCAGTACCGTCCGTATACGGCGATGGAAGCGAGAAAGGAGAGTATAGCAGGCGGAGATTTTCGGGAAGACTTTTCCAACCGCAGCTACTTTGGTAAGAGTAACCGTGCAGCAAATGAAAAGGATCTGGATTTGATATTGGATACCCGCGGGGCTATGCCGGCTAAGCCTGTCATTGTGGTGGTGCGAATGCATAACCCTTGCGTGCTGGCGGAGTTTGAGCCCTATGCAGATGCCATATTGGTAGATTTTGGCGTGGAGGAGAAGGCGGTGCTTACATTGATAAGCGGCAGGGCACAGCCGGAAGGGCTGTTACCGGTTCAGCTGCCAGCTGACATGGAAACGGTGGAACGCCACGCAGAAGATACACCTCTGGATTATTGCCCCTATAAGGACAGCCACGGCAATGTCTACGATTTTGGCTTTGGCATGAATTGGAATGGCGTAATCCATGATGAGAGGAATGCAAAATATCATAGATAATCCCCAAAGCTCTGCCTTAAAAGAAAGGATATTCCCTTCAGGGTGATAAGACGCCGGAGCGTATTTGAATATTTATCCCCGCTATCTGTCGGAAAGCAATTTTCAAATACGCTCCGGGGAAAGTGGCAGTTCTACGGTAAAAGATGACTTTTATAAAAAATTATACAAAACAGTTGACAGCGGCGATAAAAAAAGATACAATATTATTTGTTCGCAGGAATGGCGGAATTGGCAGACGCGCACGGTTCAGGTCCGTGTGGTAGCAATACCATGAGAGTTCAAGTCTCTTTTCCTGCACTGTAAGAAGCCTTAGATCTGAGGCTTCTTTTTTATGTGCAGGAGCGCGTCGGGAAGATAGCTGCCGGAGCAACACGCGCCCCGCATAGCGGGCAGGGAGAAAATCGCCCCTGTCACTAAGTGAGCAGTATATTGCAGAAATCAAAAAGATAATCAAAGCCGGCCTTAAATCTGCAAGAATACTTTTGGCGGTGCATTACAGTGTCTGGCTGACATGCACAAGGAAGAAACATGTGTATACTAATAAAATATAGGTAAGCATCCGCTTTTTTGGATGCGGAAAGAGGAAAATATGAATCAGGCAATTGGTTGGGCTGCCATGGGAACCGGTTTTACTTTTTTAATGACCGCTCTTGGCGCCAGTGTGGTATTCATTTTTAAAAAGGAAATGGGAAAAAGTATTCAAAGAGCATTTTTGGGCTTTGCGGCAGGCGTTATGATGGCAGCCTCCGTGTGGTCTTTGCTGATTCCCGCGATAGAAGAAACGGAAAGTATGGGAAAAATAGCATGGATTCCTGCGGCAGGCGGTTTCGTATTAGGCGGTATATTTTTATATTTGCTGGATTTTTTAATGCCTCATCTGCATCTGGGTGAGAAGAAACCGGAAGGCGTCGTAACATCCTTTCACAGGACAACACTGCTGGTGCTGGCGGTGACGCTTCACAATATTCCGGAAGGGATGGCGGTAGGCCTGGCCTTTGCGATGGCAGCACAGCATCCTGAGGATCAGGCTCTTTACGCGGCGGCGTTTGCCCTGGCTATCGGTATAGGCATTCAAAACTTTCCGGAAGGCGCGGCAATCTCTCTTCCTCTGCGTCAGGAAGGCATGAGCAGGTGGAGGGCCTTTGTGCTGGGGAGCCTTTCCGGGGCAGTGGAATTGATATTCGGTATTGGGATTACCCTGATTGCCGCGCAAATCACACCCTATATGCCATGGTTTTTAGCCTTTGCGGCGGGCGCTATGATTTATGTGGTAGTTGAGGAACTGATACCGGAAGCTAATCAGGGAGAACATTCAAATCTTGGGACCATAGGTGTTATGGCGGGGTTTTTGATTATGATGATTTTGGATGTGGCGTTAGGATAAGTCATATATTTTGGCATGGCCGGACTTTACGCTCCGGCGGATTTGGGCAGAATTTGGCCTTTGGAAAGCCTTGTAAAATTTTTTTTGAGAGTATATAATGAAGCAGAAACGTGAAAAATCAGCCTGACAGTTTCCTTTGTCAACTGAAACTTTGCGCACATGACCGAAGGCCTGACAGCCTGGCCCGCGCCATTTGCAAAGAAGTATGATTCGTCCATCTGCCAGAGGAGGGATGAACTGTTACCCTAAGCCTGCAGGATATGGAAAGGCATGGTTAGTAATATGATTTATATCGTAACGGCGGTATACGCGGAGGCTCATGCCATTATCACACATTTTCATTTAAAAAAGGATGTATCTTTTACCCGGTTTCAGATATTTGACAATCAGGAAGCGGGCATTCGGCTGGTGGTGACAGGTACAGGAGGAGTTGCCGCAGCGGTGGCAATTGCAGATACCTGCAAAAGAGCCCAAGCGGGGGAATTTCTGGTGAATATAGGAACCTGCGCCGGCATACAGGCAGAAGAAAAAGTCTACAGGGTGGGGCAGATTTTTTTGTGCAATAAAATCAAAGAGCAGGTTACGGGAAGGGCTTTTTATCCGGATATCCTGTACCGCCATGGATTTGCGGAAGGACAGATCCTGACGGGAGCAGTCCCTTATACCCCGGATAAAGGGGAGGACGGATTTTTCCTTTACGATATGGAGGCAGCGGCGGTTTATCAGGCAGGGCTTTATTATTTTGGCCCTCATCAGATGAGCTTTTTGAAAGTGATATCTGATTATGGGGATGGGGAAAAGGTGACGCCGGAACTGGTTATGGAACTGATGGAAGGCCATATGGAAGAAATTTCGGAATATTTGAATCTTCTTAGGAAGGCTGGCGGATGCGAGCAGGAGGGTGCAAACTGTCCGGACAGCAGGCTGCAAAAGGAGGCGGATTTGCTTTGCACAGACATGCACTGCTCTAAGACCATGGAGGCAGCCCTGCGTCAGTGCATCCGTTACGGCATTTTATCCGGTGCGGATATTGAAGGCGTCAGGAAAGAAATGTACTTTGAGGGGAAACTGCCATGTAAGGATAAGAAAGAGGGAAAGCTTTGTTTTGAAGAATTTAAAAGGCGAGTATTATAATGCCCCCTTTTCCCATGTGTATGTGGAAAAAGAAGTGCGGGATCATCTGCGGACGAAGCGCATCCTGGACAGGCTGCCGGGAGCAGAGGTCATTGAAATAGATCATTATAAGGATGTGTTTTGCCGGAAAGGGCAGGATTATATTTTGCAGCATAAGGCGCAGAATCTGATCCTTGGGGCAAAGCACGGAAAGCTTTTATATAAAGGGGCGCCGGTCTGCCAGAGCTTTGGAAATAAAAATTTTTATTATACGTCCTGTATGATGAATTGTGTTTTTGATTGTGAATACTGCTATCTGAAGGGAATGTACCCTTCGGGGAATTTGGTGGTATTTGTCAATCTGGAAAATATTTTCAGGGAGGTGGAGAGGATTCTCTTAGAGGAAGAACTTTACCTTTGCATCTCCTATGACACGGATCTGACAGCCTTGGAGGAATTTACAGGCTATGTGCGGGAATGGCTTCAATTTGCGGAAAATAAAGAAGGGCTGACCATTGAAATACGTACAAAGGCCGCGGACATTCATTTTTTTGAGGATCACGCGCCGTCTCCCGGCGTTATTTATGGCATTACCTTATCTCCCCGGGAAGTGATTGAGGCATATGAGCATAAAACCCCATCGCTTAAGAGAAGGACAGCCTTTGCGGCACAGGCGCTGGAGAAGGGGTACAGGGTGCGGCTTTGCTTTGACCCTATGATTTATTGCAAAGACTGGAAACGGCAGTATGAAAATATGCTGGAAAATGTGTTTGCGGATATTAATATGGAACGGATAGAGGATGTGAGTGTGGGAAGTTTCCGGGTTTCACAGGACTATCTGAAAAGGATGCGCAAACAGCAGCCCTGTTCGGCGGCGGTGCAGTTTCCGTTTATAAATGATAAAGGTGTATACCATTATCCGCAGGAACTGGCCGGGGAGATGGAACAGTATTTGGTGGACAGACTGAAAGAAAAAATTCCGGAGGAAAAGATATTTTTGTGGGAAGATGAGGAAATTTAAGTGATAGAGCAGTTAAGTGATGAGGAAGCAGCAAGGCAGGAGCGGCACAGAAAACGGATAGAGCAGATGCAGCGCAGTAAACGCAGACAGATGCTGTGCCGTAAATTCGGACCGCCTGCTGCCGGTGTTATTTTGGTACTGTTTTTTGTGCTTTGGGCGGCAGGGACTTTTCGAAGACCGGTGGAGAGCAATAAAAACGATGCAGGACAGCAAGCCAGTGTAAAGGAAGAAACAGGTAATTTAGTGGGAGAAAATGTCCGGGGCAGGCAGGAAGGCAAAGAGCTTTTAAAAGCAGATATATTCTTTAAGAAAAAGGCAGCCGGCGCTTTTTTAAAGGCAAAAGCCCTGCCGGAGACCAGCGCTGCGCTGGAAGCATTAGAGGAATTGTGCAGTCATAAAACCTATGGAGCGATCACTACGGAGAACACCCTAAAATTGCAGGATACACTTGCATCAGGGAAGGAATTTTTCAGTAAACATGCGGTGCTTATTGATTTGGACAGCAAAAGTATTCTTGCACAAAAGGATTATAAAGAGAGGATTAACCCGGCATCCATGACGAAAATTCTGACGGTTCTGGTGGCAGCGGAACACTTAGAGGATGTGGATGATTTGGACGATACCCTGACGATTACCCTTGACATTACGGATTATGGTTTCCGGCACAAATGCAGCAGCGCGGGTTTTGATAAGGATGAAACAGTGACGGTGCGGGATTTATTTTATGGAACGGTGCTTCCCTCCGGGGCGGATGCGGCAGTGGGACTTGCCACTTATGTAGCAGGGGATCAGGAGGCGTTCGTAGAACTGATGAATGAAAAGCTTGAGGAGCTTGGGCTTTCGGAGACTTCCCATTTTACAAACTGTGTGGGAGTTTTTGATGAAGATCATTATTCCACGGTTTATGATATTGCCATGATTCTGCAGGCGGCGGTGGATAACGAACTATGCAGGGAGTTCCTGTCAGCCCATATCTATACTACTTCAAAGACGCAGCAGCATCCGGAAGGAATTGAGCTTTCCAACTGGTTTCTGCGCAGAATTGAGGATCAGGACAGCGGCGGGGAGGTTCTGTATGCAAAAACCGGCTATGTGGAGCAGTCCGGGAGCTGCGCGGCCAGCTATGCTGAGGGAAAGAACGGGAAAGGCTATGTCTGTGTGACTGTCAATGCAAACAGCCCATGGCGGTGTATTTATGATCATTCCGGATTATATAAGCAGTTTACGGGGGTGTAAGTTTGGAAGTAAACTTCCAAACTTTCTATTGGTGGCAGTATGGCAAGCAGGGCTTGGGATATATGACAACAGGCTTTGCCTGTTGTATGCAGGGGGGTGTAAAAATGGATTTATTTGAGTATATGCGTGCGTCCAGTATGGAGAAAGAAGCCCCGCTGGCGGCCAGGCTGCGTCCCACAACGTTAGAAGAAGTGGTAGGGCAGCAGCATATTATTGGCAGGGACAGACTTTTGTACCGGGCAATCAAGGCGGATAAGCTAAGCTCCCTTATTTTCTATGGGCCGCCCGGAACAGGGAAAACAACCCTTGCCAAGGTGATTGCGAAAACAACCAGTGCAGAATTTACCCAGATTAATGCCACTGTGGCGGGCAAAAAGGACATGGAGGAGGTCGTAAAGGCGGCTAAAGATACCATGGGAATGTATGGGAAAAGGACCATCCTTTTTATAGATGAAATACACCGGTTTAACAAAAGCCAGCAGGATTATCTGCTCCCCTTCGTGGAGGACGGCACGGTGATCTTAATAGGCGCTACCACGGAAAATCCTTATTTTGAAGTAAATGGAGCGCTTTTGTCCCGGTCCGTAATTTTTGAATTAAAGCCTCTAAAGAGGGAGGATATCAAAGAGCTGCTGCGAAGGGCCGTCTATGACCGGGAAAAGGGCATGGGCGCTTATGATGCGGTTTTGGATGAGGATGCTATGGAGTTTTTGGCGGATTTATCGGGAGGGGATGCAAGACATGCTCTTAACGCCATTGAGCTGGGCATAATGACCACGCAGCGGTCGGAGGATGGGAAAATACATATCACTTTAGAGGTGGCCAGGGAGTGCATTCAAAAGAGAAGGGTGCGCTATGACAAGACAGGGGATAACCACTATGACACAATTTCAGCTTTTATTAAAAGTATGAGAGGTTCTGATCCGGATGCAGCGGTTTACTATCTGGCCAGAATGCTTTATGCCGGCGAAAGTGTCACTTTTGTTGCCAGAAGAATCATGATCTGCGCGGCGGAGGATGTGGGGATTGCGGATCCCCAGGCTATTTCGGTGGCTGTAAATGCATCGCTTGCGGCGGAGCGCGTGGGGATGCCGGAGGCCCAGATTATTTTATCCCAGGCGGCTTTGTATGTGGCCTGTGCGCCAAAGAGCAATGCCTGTGTCAAAGCAATAGGGGAGGCTATGGATACAGTGGAAAAAACAGGGGACCTTTCCATACCGCCTCATCTTCAGGATGCTCATTATAAAGGTGCGGCAAAATTAGGCCATGGCACAGGATATTTATATGCCCACGACTATCCTGACCACTATGTTGAGCAGCAGTACCTGCCTTATGAGCTTACAGGGAAAGAATTTTACCATCCTTCAGGTAACGGATATGAGGTAAAGGTAAAAGAGCACATGAAACGGATTAGAAAAAGAGAAGGAAACGAAATGCTATGAACTTTAAAACCGGAAAAAACGAGAAGCCGGCGAAAGATACGCCTTTGAAGACAAAGAAACCCTTCAGACGCAGAATAAGCAAAAATGACAGAAAAGGCAGAAAAGACATGCGCAGACTTATCAGCATAATGGCGGTGCTGATGGGTGTGATATTGCTCGGGGCAGGAGCAGCAGTAGCTTTTCTGTTTCTGTCAAGGAAAGAGGAGCCGGAGCAAAATATGCAGCAGGCGCCTGACATTTCGGAAAAGATTGAAATCCCGGCGCAAGAGGAGGAAATTGGCAGCGATGTGACAAAGCATATTGTAACGGCCGGAGGGGCTGTATGGAATTCTTTTAAAAAGCGCCCCGCCACCGTTGAACTGCCGGAAAATGCGGAGGATTTTGCAGACATAACTGAGTGCATTATTGACGAGAATAAAAGAATTTCCGTCACCTTAGAGGGGGACGGCATTCCCAAAAGCGATGATAAATATTATTACCTTTTTGCCATGAATACTTATGATACCGGTATTTTGGAAGGAGCCGATTATCTGGACAGGGACTACAAGAACAGTTCTATTAATTTGAAAACCAGCCTCAACTATAATCTTGCCGGCAGTCGTCTTTTCAAAAAATTCGTGATTGCGGTGAAAAAGGATGGGCAGTATGTGCCGGTTAGCACCCCGAGTTATATTACCAATCCGGAAGCAATAGCAAGATTTGGTTCCGTATATCAGCAGCCTGCATCCAAAAAGGGACTTCTGGTGGATCCCAATAAACTAAGAGGGAGCGAGCTGGAGGATTTGGGGGTAAAACAGGCGGCTTATAATATTCCGGTTGCAAGGCTTCTTGGTCCTACCTCCAGTGCTGCTTATCCTACGATTTATTACACTTATAATGGAAAAACCTATTCCTTTAACGGGCAGGTGGTGGCGGAATATGATATTGTATTTGGAACATTAACTTCCAAAGGGATTACAACCACGGCAATTATTCTAAATAATTATTCGTCTGCTTATACCCAGCTTATTCATCCACAGGCCAGAGGCGGCGGATCAGCTCCTTACTATATGTTTAACGGCGCAGAGGAATCCGGCGTGGAATATATGGCGGCGGTAGGTTCCTTTTTAGCGGAGCGGTATTCGGATAACACCCACGGAAGGATTTCAAACTGGATTATTGCCAATGAAATCAATGCCCGGAAGGAGTGGAATCATATGGCCTATACCGACATAGAAACCTATGTGGAGGAGTATGCCAAGGCATTTCGGGTATTTTACACAGCGATTAAGAGTGTGAGCAGCAGCGCAAGGGTTTATATTTCCATCGACCAGCAATGGGATCGGAATATAAAAAACAATACCAACTATGACGGCAGGGATATTTTGGATGTATTTAACAGAAATATTTCTTCCAAAGGGAATATAGACTGGGGGGTGGCGCAGCATCCTTACAATGTTCCGCTGACAGAGGCCAGGACTTGGCAGGGGTCCAGATATGTGGAACATGGCGCCGGCACATCCATGATTACCATGGCGAATATAGAGGTTTTGATTAATTACATGAAACAGGAGCAGTTCCGTGACACAAAGGGGGAGGTCCGCAGCATTTTGCTCAGCGAGCAGGGCTATACCTCCCATGCAGGGGAAGCTCTGCAGGCGGCGGCCTTTGCTTATGCTTATTATAAAGTGGCCGCGTATCCTGAAATTGACGGATTTTTGTTAAACAGAGAGACAGATGCAGGGGAAGAAGTGGCCCAGGGACTGGCATTCGGGCTTTCTGACGGAGGAGGCAGGCATAAACAGATCTACGATGTATTTAAATACATTGATACGCCGGAGCATGCGGCACACACGGAATTTGCAAAAAGCATTATCGGGATTACGAATTGGAATCAGATCATAAGATAACAAACGCTGCCGCAATTCGCAGGTCGAATCGTGGCAGCGTTTATTACATTAAGCTGTCTTATCGTTCTTTTATACACAGGGCAAGACATCCTGCATCAGTATGAAGCAGAAGGCTGTACTGAGGATTGCGCTTGGCAAAAATCTGCTTCATGGCATCATCTGTGATCAGCAAATCCTTTTTCAGGGAATAGGCGCCTTCCTTCAATTGAAAATAAACGCCAATGCGGTGGAGAATTTGCTGTGCCATCAGCTTTGTGGCGGAAAGAATGGTGTTGTTTATTTTGTCAACCTTAAAACCAAGCACTTTGCCAATGGTTTCAAGAATCATCTTTTCTTCCATGGACAGAATGACCCACAAAGGCTTTCCCTCAGGAGATATGTAATAAAGGATATAATTTACGGTACGGCTGAAGGATTCACCGCCATAGTATTCGCTGAAAATTTTGGATTTCAGGCCGAAAATTTCCCATATTACCTGGATAAATGCATCCTTAAGGGCTTTGTTTACAGATTCCGCCTGGGTGATATCCCATTTGCTGACAGTCTTGCCGGTGATTGCCTTATCCTCAATCATAATATGCCCGGTAAGCCAGCCTATGCAGATGCCCAAAAACCGTTCAATTGACTCGGTAGAGTAATCGGTATCTTTCAGGTTTTGTTCAAGGGTGGGAAGAGTTTTGTCCCTTAAATTATCATGAAGTTTTTTGTGCATGGCATAGCCGGGATAGTTTATGGAACGCATGTAAGCCTCTTCCTCAGAAAAATGCTGCGCAGTGTAATTTTTAAAAAATTTGATTCCTTCCGCACAGGCAAGCTGCTGATTTTTATTTTCATCAACCAGCTTCATAATGCGCTGGACAATGGAAAACAATTTTTGATGGGCATTGTCAATTACGTCCACGCCAATATTAAAGTCATTATTCCAAATTAGTTCGTTCGTCATTTTTGCTCTCTCCTTTGCCACATTTACATATGCATGTATAAGGTCAATTATAGCAAAACAGGCGGATTTTGGCAACTTGGCAGACATGCGATTTATCCAAAGGCCCTGTCAGCATTTTAGAAGTAGGAAAAATATTGTCAGTATGATATAATGAAAAAAAATTTTCACAAACGAACCTGTTTGTTTTGCGGATATTGTGCCCAAGGGCACAAATTCGCAGGCTTAGAAAGGAGCATGGCTATTAATATGGAAAGTAAAGGGAAGAAACTTTCAGGCAGACTGCTTATTTTGTCGGCAGGCATAGTGGCGGGTATTTTGATTTTAGGTGCAGGGGGGATAGCAATATGGAAAAATAAAGCCAATGGCCCTGCCGCCTTTGACGCGTATATGGATACGATGTTTAAGGAAGATATTGTGGAAAATACCATCAATCTTCATTATACCCTTGCACATCCTGAAAACTTTGGGATTACGGATTATGAGATTTCCCTTGGCTCCTTCACCCCGGAAGACTTTAAGGAGAATTACAGGGAGCTGGAGAAAATCAGGAAAAGGCTCCTTCAGTTTAATAAGAAGAAGCTGTCTGGGGATCAGCAGCTTACCTACGATATTGTATTGGATTATGTGGAGACGGAACTGTCTGCAAAAGATCTGGTGCTTTATACGGAGATGTTAGGACCTGCTACCGGCTATCAGGCACAGCTCCCTGTACTTTTGGCGGAATACACGTTTCGTACCAAAAGAGACATAGAAGATTATCTGGCTCTGCTTTCGAAAGTGGATGAAATAGCGAAACAGATGATTTTATTTGAGCAGGAAAAGGCGCAGGCAGGACTTTTTATGCCTGACTATGCGGCGGATGCAATTATTGGGCAATGTGAAGAATTTATCTCAAAGCCGGAAGAAAACTACATGATAGATGTTTTTAATGACAAGATAAACAGTTTTGAAGGGCTTACTGAGGAAGAAAAGGAAGATTACCAAAAGAGAAACCATGATCTGGTTACCGGCGAAATCGTGGAGGCTTATCAGACCTGGATCAACGGCTTAAATGACCTGAAGGGAAGCGGAACAAATGAGCTTGGATTATGCTATTATGAGAATGGAAAAGAGTATTATGAATATATGCTAAAGGCATCTACCGGATCGGATGCATCGGTAAAAAAACAAAAGAAAAGGATTGAAAAATATATAAGAGATTATTATCAGAAAATTTACACGGCATTATCAGAAAACCCGGAAATTTATGATGATATCATGGAATACCGGCTTCCGGATATGGAACCGGAGGCTGTCCTTAAGGACTTAACAGCGAAAATCGGAGAAGATTTTCCGGATCCGCCTAAGGTGAACTATACCATTAAATATGTTCATCCGTCCATGCAGGAGAATATGAATCCGGCCTTTTATCTGACGACACCCGTTGATGATATCGAAAACAATTTGATTTATATTAATCCAAAGCATTTCAAAACGGATTCAGAGGAAGGTTCAAATCTTTACGCAACGCTGGCCCATGAGAGCTATCCGGGACATTTGTACCAAAATGCATGTACGGTTTCGAGCAATCTGCCTCTTATACGCAATCTGTTTTCCTTTACAGGATATTCGGAGGGGTGGGCCACTTATGTGGAGTTTGAATACGCATATGATTTTGCAGGAGAGGACGAGGTGCTTGCAGATTTGATTGCAGGTAATGAGGCTGTGCTTCTTGCACTTTCAGCTTATATAGACATAGGAATTCACTATGACGGGTGGGGCAGAGAAGATGTTACAGAGTATTTGGAAGGCTTTGGCGTGGCGAATCCGGATGCGGTAAATGAAATTTTTGACTTTATTGTGGAGGAGCCCGGAAGCTATCTCAGTTACTTTATCGGGTATATAGAGTTTCTTGATTTAAGGGAAATGGCTGAAGAAGAATTGGGAGAGGCCTTTGATGTAAAGCAATTTCATGATTTCCTTCTGCGCACAGGGCCGGCTCCCTTCTATATCATAGAGGACTATATGCAGGAGTGGATAGAAGAACAAAAATAAGGCAGATAAAAATGCGGAAGAGCACAGGCTTTTCCGCATTTTGCATAGGAAAGAATAATAAAAGGCTGTCACGGGTATTCAATTTGTCAATTGATGCATGGTATTTGATGTGCTATAATAGAACGATTTGAAATGCATAAATTATGGAAAGGAAGCAGGGATTAGATGAAAGCATTTTTAATTCTGGAAGACGGAACTGTTTTTACGGGGACGCATATAGGCGCTGACAGGGATATTATCAGTGAAATTGTTTTTAATACCTCCATGGCAGGTTACCTGGAAGTACTCACCGACCCGTCCTATGCGGGGCAGGCGGTCTGTATGACCTATCCTCTGATTGGCAACTACGGCGTGTGCAGGGAAGACATGGAATCCAAAAAGCCCTGGCCGGATGGATTTATTGTAAGGGAATTATCCCGTATGGCCAGCAATTTCAGAAAAGATATTTGTATTCAGGAATTTTTAGAACAATATGAAATTCCAGGTATAGCCGGTATTGATACCCGCGCACTTACAAAAATTCTTCGTGAAAAAGGCACCATGAATGGTATGATAACCACCAATGGCAGCTATGATCTTTCTTCAATTCTTCCCAAGTTAAAATCATATACTACCGGCAAGGTGGTCGAAAAAGTAACCTGCTCCCAGAAATATGAAATAAAAGGATCCAAAACACTTTCCGAAAACGGGCCGTTATCAGGTCAGGCAAAGTTTGTGGGGGAGGATTATGCAAAAGGCATCCGGGAAAAGCGTCCCGGCACCATAAAGAAGTTAAACGGAAAAGGGAAAAGGGTGGCGCTTCTTGATTTAGGCGCAAAGGACAATATTGCAAGGTCTCTTGCGGGGAGGGGATGTGACGTGACGGTATACCCGGCCTTTACCCGGGCGGAAGAAATTTTAAAAGATAAGCCGGACGGCATTATGCTAAGCAACGGGCCGGGGGATCCCAAGGAATGTGTCAGCATCATAAAGGAAATTAAAAAGCTTTATGATTCACAGGTACCGGTTTTTGCTATCTGCTTAGGACATCAGCTGATGGCGCTTGCTACCGGCGCTGATACCTTTAAGATGAAATACGGGCATCGGGGCGGCAATCATCCGGTGAAGGATTTGGAAACCGGACGGGTTTATATTTCATCCCAGAATCATGGCTATGTGGTGGATATGGACAAGCTGGACCCGCAAGTGGCGATCCCTGCTTTTATAAATGTAAATGACGGCACTAACGAAGGGCTTTCCTACGTTGGCAAGAACATATTTACCGTTCAGTTTCATCCGGAGGCGTGCCCCGGGCCGCAGGACTCCGGCTATTTGTTTGACAGATTTATCAGGATGATGGAGGTGGGGAAGAATGCCTAAAAATCCAAATGTAAAAAGAGTGATGGTGATTGGCTCCGGCCCCATTGTAATCGGCCAGGCGGCGGAATTTGATTATGCAGGCACCCAGGCGTGCCGTTCTCTGAAGGAGGAAGGGGTGGAGGTAATATTGGTGAATTCCAATCCTGCCACCATCATGACGGATAAGAATATTGCGGATAAAGTATATATTGAACCGCTGACCGCCAGAGTGTTAGAGCAGATTATTGAAAAGGAAAAGCCGGACAGTATTCTGCCTACGCTGGGGGGACAGGCGGGCCTTAACCTTGGCATGGAGTTGGAGGAATCCGGTTTCCTTGCCTTACACGGGGTAAAGCTCCTTGGAACTACGGCGTCCACCATTAAAAAGGCGGAGGATCGGCAGGAATTTAAAGATACTATGGAAAAAATCGGTGAGCCCTGCGCTGCCTCTAAGGTGGTGGAATCGGTGGAAGAAGGGGTGGCTTTTACCAGAATCATCGGTTATCCGGTGGTGCTAAGGCCTGCCTATACCTTAGGCGGATCCGGCGGCGGTATTGCCCACAACCAGGAGGAGCTTGAGAGCATTCTGGAAAACGGGCTCCGTCTTTCCCGTGTGGGACAGGTGCTGGTGGAGCGGTGTATCGCCGGATGGAAAGAGATAGAGTACGAGGTAATGCGGGACAGTGCCGGAAACTGCATCACTGTCTGCAACATGGAAAATATCGATCCGGTAGGGGTGCATACGGGAGACAGTATTGTGGTGGCTCCCTCTCAGACTCTGGGAGACAAGGAATACCAGATGCTGCGTACCTCCGCCCTGAACATCATTGATGAACTGCAGATTACCGGAGGATGTAACGTACAGTTTGCCCTTCATCCCACCAGTTTTGAATACTGCGTGATTGAGGTGAATCCCCGCGTAAGCCGGTCCTCTGCACTGGCCAGCAAGGCTACCGGGTATCCGATTGCAAAGGTAGCGGCTAAAATTGCCCTGGGCTATACGCTGGATGAAATTAAAAATGCCATTACAGGTAAAACCTATGCAAGCTTTGAGCCTGCCCTTGACTATTGTGTGGTGAAGCTCCCGAGACTTCCCTTTGACAAGTTTATTACCGCCAAAAGAACGCTGACCACACAGATGAAGGCCACCGGAGAGGTTATGAGTATATGCGATAACTTTGAAGGGGCGCTTATGAAAGCGATCCGTTCTTTGGAACAGCATGTGGAGAGTCTTTTAAGCTATGACTTTAGCGAGCTTTCCCTTAAGGAGCTTGAAGAAAGGTTAAAAGTGGTAGATGATCAGCGTATTTATGTGATTGCGCAGGCACTGCGCAAGGGGATGGACTATGATACGATTCATAATATCACGATGATTGACCATTGGTTTATTGACAAACTTGCCGTTTTGGTGGAGATGGAAAAGGCGCTTAAGCAGGGGCCGCTTACGGTGGATCTCCTTAAGGAAGCAAAGCGCATAGAGTTTCCGGACAGCGTCATCAGCTCCCTTACAGGAATTGCGGAAGAAGAAATTAAAAAGATGCGTTATGACAATGGTATCGTGGCCGTTTACAAGATGGTGGACACCTGCGCTGCGGAGTTTGAGGCAGGCACCCCCTATTATTATTCCGTATACGGCAGTGAAAATGAGGCTGCCCCCACAAATCCGCCTAAAAAGGTTTTAGTTCTGGGCTCAGGTCCTATCAGAATCGGTCAGGGAATTGAATTCGACTATTGCTCTGTCCATGCTACATGGGCTTTTTCAAAGGCAGGGTACGAGACGATTATCATCAACAATAATCCGGAGACGGTGAGCACGGACTTTGACATTGCGGACAAGCTGTATTTTGAACCTCTCACGCCTGAGGATGTGGAGAGCATTGTAAACATCGAAAAGCCGGACGGAGCCGTGGTGCAGTTTGGCGGACAGACGGCCATTAAGCTTACGGAAAGCCTGATGAAAATGGGGGTTCCCATTCTTGGCACTAAGGCGGAGGATGTGGACGCCGCCGAGGACAGGGAATTGTTTGACAAGATTCTGGAACAGACCGGCATCCCCAGAGCGGCAGGAGGTACCGTGTTTACGGCCAGGGAGGCAAAGGCGGTTGCAGGTAAACTTGGATATCCGGTGCTGGTGAGGCCCTCTTATGTGCTGGGAGGGCAGGGGATGCAGATTGCCATTTCCGATGAAGAAATAGAAGAATTTATGAATATTATCAACCGGATAGCCCAGGATCATCCCATTTTAGTGGACAAATATCTGGAGGGAAAAGAAATAGAGGTAGATGCAGTCTGCGATGGAACCGATATCCTGATCCCGGGTATCATGGAGCACATTGAAAGAACAGGCGTCCATTCCGGCGACAGTATCTCGGTATATCCTGCATTTACCATCTCGGACGGGGTGAAGGAAAAGCTCACGGAATATACGAAAAGACTGGCAAGGGCGCTGCACGTAAAAGGACTTATCAATATTCAGTTTATTGCCATTGATGAGGATGTGTATGTGATAGAGGTAAATCCCCGTTCCTCCCGCACCGTGCCCTATATCAGCAAGGTGACAGGCATTCCCATTGTGGATCTTGCAACAGAGGTTATGATTGGAAAGACTATCAGGGAGTTAGGTTATGAACCGGGGCTTTATCCGGAAGCGGATTACTTTGCCATCAAGATGCCGGTGTTTTCCTTTGAGAAAATACGGGGCGCGGAGATAAGCCTTGGTCCTGAGATGAAGTCTACGGGAGAGTGCCTTGGAATCGGAAAGACTTTCAACGAAGCTCTTTACAAAGCATTTCTCGGGGCAGGGGTGGATCTTCCGAAGCATAAGCAGATGATTATAACCGTAAAAGACGCGGATAAAGACGAGGCGGTGGAGCTTGGACGGAGATTTGAAAGACTCGGCTATACCATTTATGCCACCAGAAGCACGGCAACGGCGTTAAAGGAAGCAGGGGTGAAGGCCCGCAAGGTCAACAAGATTTCACAGGAATCGCCTACTGTTATGGACCTTATTCTGGGTCACAAAATTGATCTGGTTATTGATACGCCCACCCAGGGAAGGGATAAGTCAAGGGATGGTTTCCTGATCCGGCGAACCGCCATTGAGACCGGGGTTAACTGTATTACGGCAATGGACACGGCGCGGGCGCTGGTAACCAGCCTGGAAAATGCGAAGGATAAGTTTACATTGATAGATGTGGCTTCTATTGGGTAAAGGACCCTCTCCTTGCATTTATCAGGGTTCTTTCTTATAATGTTATGAAGGCATTACCGGTTAAGGTTGGAGGAAAAATTATGGGACGAGAAGATTACAGTAAGGCATTGAAATTAGGAAAAAGGGATTATCAGTCGCGTCTGCTGCGGGGGGAAAAACCGACTCTTGAGGTTTTAGATGATATTATGCCTCCCAAGGGCGCTTATTATGAGCAGCCTTTGGGAATTGTACAGATTCCGGCAGACCAGATTGTTGGTACAAAGACCGTAGGGAGAAGTAACTCCTTTGCAGGGAACTTTATGCCAATTTTGCAGGAGGGCAGTGAATTTGCCTGTAAGTGGGCAAATTTAAGCACCAGCCATGTGGAGGAGGGTATCAGAGATCCCATCAAAGCCTATGAGTATATGAACAGGTTTTATGTGGAAGAAGGCAATAAGCGGGTCAGCGTTATGAAATATTTCGAGGTGGTCTCTATCCCCGGCAATGTGATCCGCATTGTGCCGAACCGCACGGAAGATAAAGAAAATAAAATTTACTATGAATTTATGAATTTTTATCAAAAGGCTCCCATTAATTATATTTGGTTTTCCCAGGAGGGAAGCTTTGGAAAGCTGCAGGAAGCAGTGGGGAAAGAGCCTGATGAAGTGTGGACAGAGGAGGATTTGCTGGATTTCAGCGCTGTCTATACACGTTTTAGTCTGGAATATAAAGCAAAGGGCGGCGGCAGGCTGGGAATTACGCCGGGCGATGCTTTCCTGGCGTTTATTACCCTGTACGGATATAAGGATATTGAGGAGAAAACCACCAATGAGATAAAAGAGCTGATTGTAAAGAGCTGGGAGGAATTTGCACTTCTGGAGGAAGAACAGGAAATTGATTTGAAGATGAAGCCTAATGAGGAAAAAAAGCCTCTGCTGAGCATTCTCCTTCCCTTAGGTCCTTCCAAGCTTAAAATTGCTTTTATTTATGAGAAGACGCCGGGCACTTCCGCATGGACCTATGCCCATGAGCTTGGCAGGCTTTATCTGGAACAGACATTTCCGGATGAGGCCAGCACCGTACATTATGAAAATGTCACACAGGAAAATATAGAGGAGAGGATTGAGGATGCCGTAAAGGCAGGCTGCAACCTGATTTTTACTACCACGCCCGCCTTTGTGCAGGCCAGCGTAAAGGCAGCAATTGCAAATCCCGATGTGAGGATCATGAACTGCTCTTTGAATACATCCCACAGGTACATCCGTACATATTATCCGCGGATGCATGAGGCAAAATTCCTGATGGGGGCTATTGCCGGCGCCATGGCGGAAAATAACCAAATGATTTATATGGAGGATTATCCGATATATGGCTCTATTGCAAATATCAATGCCTTTGCTCTGGGGGCGAAGATGATTAATCCCCGTGCGCAGGTCCATCTGGAATGGTCCTCAAAGAAAGGAACCGATATAGATGAAAGAATTCGGGAGACAGGAGCATCCTGTATTTCCGGAAAAGACATGGTGATTCCCGAGGAGGCTTCCCGGTTTTTTGGTATTTACCACATGGATGGTGATTATCCCAGAAATCTTGCCATGCCGCTTTGCCATTGGGGGAAATTTTACGAGCGGCTGATCAGAACAATTATGGAAGGAAAATGGAAATATGATGACGATTCTTCCAAAGTTAAGGCTATTAATTATTGGTGGGGCATGTCAGCAGGGGTTATTGATGTAATCTGCTCCCAAAATCTTCCTATCGGAACCAAGAGGCTGATTGAGCTTTTAAAAACAACTATCAGCGCAGAAGCTTTTAATCCCTTCTCCGGTATTTTGTATTCACAAACGGGCATAGTAGTAGATGACCCGGGCAGAAGCCTTTCGCCGGAGGAAATCATGACGATGGACTGGCTGGCAGAAAATGTTATTGGCTCTATTCCTAAGATGGAAGAACTAAAGGAGCAGGCCGAACCTGTTATCAAACAGCAGGGGGTAAAAAATACGGCGGGTAGCAGTGAATAAGGAAGGCATTCTTCGTCCGGACTTGCAATTTTGCAGAGCGGAATTATGGGGGTAGTTTGCAGAATGAAAATACTGGCAATAGCGGATGATGAATCCAAATCCCTGTGGGATCATTTTGAGAAAAGCAAATTAGAGGGAATTGATTTGATTATTTCCTGCGGTGATTTGGATCCCCGTTACCTGTCTTTTCTGGTGACCCTTTCTAATGTGCCGGTGCTGTATGTGCGCGGGAATCATGATGGAAAATACGAAAAAATCCCTCCGGATGGCTGTATCTGTATAGAGGATCAGATCTATGTCCATAAGGGAGTCAGGATTCTGGGGCTGGGAGGTTCCATGCGCTATAATATGGGGGCGAATCAATACACGGAACGGCAGATGCGGCAGAGAGTGGCAAAGCTGTGGTTTCAGCTGCTGCGAAAAAGAGGTTTTGACATTCTGGTAACCCATGCGCCGGCTTATCAGTTAAATGACGGACGGGATCTTCCCCACCAGGGGTTTCAGGTGTTTCGGACACTGATTGAAAAATACCGGCCCAAATATTTTCTTCACGGACATGTGCATATGTCCTATGGGAGGCAGCATAAGCGATATGATAAATATCAGGACACCCATGTGATCAATGCTTTTGAAAAGTGCCTGTTTGAGTTTGAGGATGAAAATCCCAGGGAACACCTGATAGAACACTGGTAAAAAAATGCATGGCGGCGGGAAGATGGCATATAAATAGAAGTAAGAGACCGGAAAGATTTCTTACTATGAATATGAAAAAACGAATTTTAGCCTGTATATTACTTCTGGCCGCCCTGGCTGCTATCTGTATTTTGGGAATTGCCACACAGCAGGAAATACCTGTGATGGGAAAGATTTTGGAAAATGAAGGCAGCCGGAAGATTGCCCTGACTTTTGACGATGGTCCCCATCCCTATTACACAGAGCAGCTTCTTAAGGGACTTAAGGAGCGGGATGCCAGGGCTACCTTTTTTATCACGGGTAAAAACGCCAGGGAATACCCGGAGATCGTAAAAGAAATATATGATGACGGCCACCTGATTGGCAATCATACCTATAATCATACCCAGCTTACTTCAAAAAACAGGGAGAGCTTCAAAGAGGAAATCATAAAAACCAATGAGGCAATTAAGGAAGTAACTGGGGAAGATACCATTTATGTAAGGCCGCCTTACGGCAGCTGGAACAAAGAGTTTGAAAAAGAGCTGAATATGTTTCCGGTGCTTTGGACCATAGATCCTTTGGACTGGTGCAGCAGCAATGTCTCCTGTATTGTGGATACAGTCTGTGCAAAGGCTGGTGAAAATGAGATTATCCTTATGCATGACCAATATAAAAGTACGGTGACGGCAGCGTTTAAAATTGTGGACCGGCTTAAGGAGGAAGGGTATGAGTTTGTGACGGTGGATGAACTGCTGTTTGACTAAGGGTAACAGCCTGCCACCCTCTGATAAATGTGCGAAGGGTGCGGGCCGACTGTTACGATTAAGGATATTTTTGTGAAGTTATTTATTTACAGTTTTTGAATGTAATGATAAAATGAAGCACAGCAACAGTGCTATAGGATAAGCATGGAGGATAAGAGTGAAAGATTTCCGATCTTTCACTCACAAGTTTGTGTCTGCGCTGCGCCCACAAACTTGTAAGCCATATATGGCTTTGCGCAATAAAGCAGCGTAGAAATGAGGTAATTTATGCCTAAGAGAACAGATATTCACAAGGTTTTAATCATTGGTTCAGGGCCTATTATTATCGGACAGGCTTGTGAGTTTGATTATTCGGGGACCCAGGCGTGTAAGGCGCTTCGGAAGTTAGGATATGAGATCGTGCTGGTAAATTCCAATCCTGCAACGATCATGACCGACCCGGAAACAGCAGATGTGACATATATTGAGCCGCTTAATGTAGAACGGCTTGAACAGATTATTGAAAAGGAACGCCCAGATGCCCTTCTTCCCAATTTAGGAGGCCAGTCAGGGCTTAATTTGTGCGCGGAATTGTATAAGGCAGGGGTATTGGACAAGTACAATGTTAAAGTAATCGGCGTGCAGGTGGATGCCATTGAGCGGGGAGAAGACCGCATAGAGTTTAAAAAGACCATGAACAGGCTTGGGATTGAGATGGCGCGCAGCGAGGTGGCCTATACTGTGGAGGAGGCTCTTTCTATTGCGGAAAAGCTTGGATATCCGGTAGTGCTTCGCCCTGCCTATACCATGGGAGGCGCGGGAGGCGGCCTGGTTTATAACAAGGAAGAACTGAAGGTGGTATGCGCAAGAGGACTGCAGGCCAGTCTGGTTGGTCAGGTTCTGGTGGAGGAATCTATTCTCGGATGGGAAGAGTTAGAGTTAGAGGTAGTCCGGGATGCGGATAATAATATTATCACTGTCTGCTTTATAGAAAATATTGATCCTCTCGGCGTACATACGGGAGATTCTTTCTGTTCGGCGCCTATGCTCACGATTTCGGAGGAATGCCAGAAGAGACTTCAGGAGCAGGCCTATAAAATTGTGGAATCCGTGCAGGTAATCGGGGGAACCAACGTGCAGTTTGCCCATGATCCGGTGAGCGACCGCATTATCGTAATTGAGATCAATCCCCGTACCTCCCGTTCTTCTGCGCTGGCATCCAAGGCAACAGGCTTTCCCATCGCTCTTGTGTCGGCTATGCTGGCAGCAGGCCTTACCTTAAAGGACATTCCCTGCGGTAAGTACGGGACATTGGATAAGTATGTGCCGGACGGCGATTATGTGGTGATCAAATTTGCCCGCTGGGCTTTTGAGAAGTTTAAGAAGGTGGAAGATAAATTAGGGACCCAGATGCGCGCTGTGGGCGAGGTTATGAGTATTGGTAAGACCTACAAAGAGGCTTTCCAGAAAGCAATCCGTTCCCTGGAAACAGGCCGCTATGGATTGGGACATGCTAAAGATTTTGATACTTTATCAAAGGAGGAACTGCTCCAGAGGCTGATTACGCCGTCAAGCGAGCGGCATTTCCTGATGTATGAGGCCCTGCGCAAGGGTGCAACCACAGAGGAAATTTATGAAATCACCAGGGTGAAAGCATACTTTATCGAGCAGATGAAAGAGCTTGTGGAGGAAGAAGAAGCCCTTCTTAAGGGTAAGGGCGCTCTGCCTTCGGATGAAATGCTTATTACCGCCAAGAAGGATGGATTTTCCGATAAATATTTAAGTCAGCTGCTTGAGATTCCCGAAGAAGAAATCCGTGAAAGAAGGATTATGCTGGGTGTGGAGGAAGCCTGGGAAGGAGTTCATGTAAGCGGAACACAAGACAGCGCTTACTATTATTCTACTTATAATGCACCGGATGCAAATCCTGTAAGCACGGACAAACCTAAGATTATGATTTTAGGCGGAGGCCCTAACCGTATTGGACAGGGAATTGAGTTTGATTATTGCTGCGTACATGCTTCCATAGCCCTTAAGAAGCTGGGATTTGAGACGATCATCGTAAACTGCAATCCGGAAACCGTTTCGACAGATTATGATGTCTCCGACAAACTGTATTTTGAACCTTTAACCCTTGAGGATGTACTCAGTATTTATAAGAAAGAAAAGCCCCTGGGGGTGATTGCACAGTTCGGAGGGCAGACGCCATTAAATTTAGCCTCCCAGCTGGAAAAAAACGGGGTAAAGATACTGGGTACTTCTCCGGCTGTCATTGATCTTGCGGAGGATAGGGATCTGTTCCGTGAAATGATGGAAAAACTGGAAATTCCCATGCCGGAATCAGGGATGGCGGTGAATGTGGAAGAAGCTCTTTCCATAGCAAAGAAAATCGGCTATCCGGTTATGGTACGTCCCTCCTATGTGTTAGGGGGCCGTGGCATGGAGGTGGTTTATGATGATGAAAGCATGACCGAATATATGAATGCGGCTGTGGGCGTCACACCGGACAGGCCTATCCTGATTGACCGCTTTTTAAGCCATGCCATGGAATGCGAGGCGGACGCTATCAGTGACGGAGAGCATGTTTTCGTACCGGCCGTGATGGAGCATATAGAGCTTGCAGGCATTCATTCCGGTGATTCGGCATGTATTATTCCTTCCGTGCATATTCCCCGAAATCTGGTAGAGACCATAAAAGATTACACCAAAAGGATAGCGGAAAAAATGAATGTAAAGGGGCTTATGAATATGCAGTACGCTATTGAAAACGGAAAAGTGTTTGTGTTAGAAGCCAATCCCAGAGCTTCCCGCACGGTGCCGTTAGTATCTAAAGTCTGCAATATCCGGATGGTGCACCTTGCAACAGATATTATCACCTCTGAAATGACAGGCCGTCCTTCTCCGATTTTGCATTTGAAGGAACAGGTAATTCCCAATTACGGGGTAAAAGAAGCGGTATTTCCTTTCAACATGTTCCCGGAGGTTGATCCCCTTTTAGGACCGGAAATGCGTTCTACCGGAGAGGCTCTTGGCATGTCGCGTTCCTATGGGGAAGCTTACTTTAAGGCACAGGAGGCCGTGCAGTCAAAGCTGCCTGTGGAAGGAACAGTGCTGATTTCCGTGAATAAAAAGGATAAGGATGAGGTGGTGGAAGTTGCCAGAAGCCTTGCGGGAGACAGCTTTCAAATTGTGGCAACGGAAGGAACCTGCAATCTTCTAAATGAAGCGGGAATAAAGGCGCAGAAGGCCAAAAAGCTCTTTGAAGGGCGCCCTAATGTGGGGGATATGATCACCAACGGAGATTTCGATTTGATTATCAATTCTCCTGTGGGAAAAGACAGTATTTATGATGACAGCTATTTGCGTAAGGCGGCAATTAAGGCAGGGACCCCTTATATTACCACCGTTGCGGCGGCGAGAGTGGCGGCTGAGGGAATCCACTATGTGAAAACCCACGCAAGCGGCGAGGTGAAGTCTCTGCAGGAGCTGCATGGAGAAATTTTCGATAAGAAATAAAATGCTTTTGTATCTGATATACAGAAGGTGTTAAAAGTGTTTAAAAGCATTTAAAAGGCAGGCGATTCATACACCTGCCTTTTTTGCAATAAGCCGATTTGCGAAGCGTATCGGCGTTTGCTACAATAAGCCGATTTGCGAAGTGTATCGGCGCTTGTTAACATAAGACCGGCCCGCAGAGCGGGCCGGAGGCTGTACCGGCAATGAGTCAGCGCCGGTATACCGTAAAACTAAACTCATGGGTTTCTCCCGGAAAAACCTCAACGGACATTCCGACAGGCTTATCAAGGCAGTCAAAATCCACACTGGTGACAATGTGCGCCGCTGTCTGCTTTTCCACACGCAACAGGTTTGCGGCAGTAGGATCAATAATCTGGGAATGCATGGTCCGGTTAGCTTTATATATCTTGGTATGATAATGACCTTCAAGTGTTCGATAAAGGGATTCCACCGCAAAGTCAAACCGATCTAATCCCGGGAAACGGGCCAGTGAAATATAATTGGAAATTAAAGAAAAAGGCATGCAATCTGCATAACGTACGCGGACAATCATAAAACAGGGATCTTCCTTTTCCATGTCAAGGGATTGATAGATATCCGTGTCATAAGGGACCACTTCAGCCCGAATCAACTGGGTACCCGGTTTTTTTCCGAGTATCTTCATTTCTTCTTCAAAATTTACAAGGTGATGAAAGTTCATATTGGCGATATCCATCTGCTTTACATAGCTTCCGTGGCCGCGCTTACGCTCAATAATGTGTTCGGCTGTTAATTCAGAATAAGCCTGACGGACAACCGGTCTGGAAATGCCAAATTCCTTACATAATTCCTCTTCGGTAGGGAGCTTGTCGCCTGGCAGGAATTTTCCGCTGCGGATAGCTGAGAGAATGGATTCCTTTACCTGAAAATAAAGCGGAACCTGATTGTGCTTATCAATGGTAATGAACGAAATGGCATTGGTCATCAGCAATTCTCCTTTTTCATAGCCCTGTAGCCGAAACTACCCTCCTTCCTGCAGTTTTCAGAAGAATAAGCGGCAGCAGCCCGCAGGGCTGCGCGAATGGGTTCTTCCGGCATAATCTGCCCTTTATGCCAGCCATGTCCGTATAGCTGTGTTACAAAACAGGCTAAAAATGCATCGCCGGCGCCGGTGGTGTCCCTGGCCTTTACATAGTTGGCCGGATTCCAGATACCGATAGAACCATTGGAAAAATATTGGCCGCGGTTTCCGATTGTAATCAGTACATGCCTGGCACCGTGGCGATGAACAATGCGAGTAAAATCTATAATTTCCTGTCTGCTTGCATGACTGCAGGAAAAAAGAGCCAGATCCAAGTCTGAACAAACTAAATCCAGATATTCCGATGTGTGGTATTTTTCCTTTTCCGAAAAATCGTAGGTGAAGACTGCCGGTAAGGCAGAAAGCTTGTAAACTTCATTAGCTATTTTAGCATAAGCGCAACTGTGGATCAACTCATACTTTCCTATGGATTCCAAAATTTCCGGTGTCAGCCCAACAGGCCCGGACCATATTTCCCCTGTGTCAATACCAAGAAAATGTCGTTCCCCGTCTATCATGTCATACAGGCAGATTTTTGTGTGACTGCCATGAACCACAGGGCATAATGCGCAGGAGGCGCCGGCAAAATTAAGGCCGTCTTGTATGATGCCGGCATATTCATCATCGCCGAAATTGCCAAGATAGGCGGCTTCATGACCCAGAAGGGCTGCATGGGCTGCAGTGTTGACTGCATTGCCGCCCGGATACATGACACCTTTGTTTACATAATAGTCAATAGCGTTATCGCCCAGGCCAAGAAATTTCATAATCAATATTCACCCTTTCTGTAATATCGTCTGATGTCAAGGGAATGTCCGGTAATCACTTCAATATTTTTACTGATTCTCTGAAGAACGGCTGCCATGACCACAGGGGAAAGCAGGGGGCGGTATTCGTCTTTAATACCGGGCAATAGATAATCCCTGGTATCAAAACAGGTCAGTTTATTTGTGTGTTTCGCTGCAAAGTGTTTTACGCGTTCATCCAAAGGGCGGGTAGGGCCTTCGGTAAGCAGAAGGGTCACACACACGTCTTTTTCCAAAAGCTCTAAAGTTCCATGAAAGAATTCGGGGGAACTGACGGATTTTGTTCGAATCCATTGGGATTCCTCCAATACACACATGGAATAAGAGTAGGCAGTGGGCCATAAGTCTCCGGAGCCTACCCAGATATTGTAAGGCTCTTTATGGCAGCTTAGAGCATACTGCCTGCATTTTTCATCTGCCTGTTTACGAACATTCATAAGTGCGGCCCCTAAATTCTTCATATTATCGGCGAAATCAGGATAGACAGGGAACAAGCCCCTGTTATACAAAATTTTCCCAATTAGAAGGTAGAAAATCAATTCCTGAGGGCGTCCGGCATCGTATATCACGGCGGCATCGGAGGCCGCTTCTAATGGAGAGTCTGCAGCGCCTACTGCAGATACGATGAAAGCACCCTTATTTTTGGCATATTGTGCCGCCTCTAAGGTCTCCTGTGTATCCCCGGACTTGGAGGTCATAAATACAATGGAATTTTTAGTTAACAGATTGCATCCGGTAATAAGCAGATCGGCAGAGAGCATGGCGGCTGTAGGCAAACCGGAGGAGTAATTGAGCCAGAAGTTAAAAGGCAAAAGCATGGACATGGATCCTCCGGAAGAAGTAAAAAAGAGCAGATCAAAATCTCTTTTGCATATTTGATCGGCAATTGCCTCAATTTTACTGCGTTGCTTATAGATGTAATATGCGTTTTCAATTATTTGTGATTCGTTAAAATTAATCATAAAGCTGCCTCCTGACTTATATTTGCATGGCTGTCAAATGTGATGTTGACAATGCTATTGTAATAACAATATTATAATAAGCTCAATTTTTTATGTCAATATATTTTTAGGACTTATGTATTATTCTATAAATTATGAAAGCGCCAATTTCAATTATTTATAAATTTTACTCTTGTTTTTGGTGTAATAACAATATAATTGTAAGTGTTGTATAAAAACAAAGGACAAAATATGTAACTTTTTTGGTATTGACTTACATATAGAACTATAATATGATTTTTATTATCATAATGTAATTACAATAGAAATAATTACAAAATATGCCGGATGTTTAAGCAGCGGCATCAGTAAAGAATCAGGCTCTGGCAGCCAAAAGTCTGGGCAGGTAGCCTAAAAGCGAAGGAGGCAGTTAAATGAATTATCAAACGGAAGAAAAACAGGATAGATTTCCCATCGCCCTGTTTGCTTTGTTTTTCCTCTTTTACGCAGGTCAGGCTATTTATAATACCTATGTGAATCTGTATTTAAGCTCTGTGGGGCTTAGCGGGACTCAGATTGGAATAATTGTATCGGTTTCTACTGTTGGCATTTTGTGCGCACAGCTCTTTTGGGGACTGGTCAGTGACAGAACCAAAACAAAAAATAGTGTGTTACGGCTTTTGTATGCTGCCACGGCTATTATTGCACTTGCGTTTTACCTTAACAGTTCTTTCCTGTTTTTGGCAGCGGCAGTTACGTTGTTTTCCGTTTTCTTTCATCCACTTATGCCCTTGCAGGATAATTTTGCTCTGGAGTACCTGGAAAACAGGAGATGGGATTATGGGCAGGTGCGCATAGGAGGAACCATTGGCTATTGTCTTACCGTGCTGGTAATTGGTTTTTTCCTGCAGGATGGTTATCGCCCTATTTTCTTTATGGTTGCGGTATTTATGACAATCTGCCGGTTCATATGCTTAAAGCTTCCGAAAATTGAAGGCTTCAGGACAAAGGAAAATAAGTCTTCCTATAGGGAGCTGCTTAAAAACAAGCCGCTGGCAGGACTTATTTTATTTAATCTGACCTTCTCTATCGGGCTTAATTTTTACCATAATTTTTATGCGATTTACTTTACTTCGGATGCGGTAGGCGGTAATAGTTCTCTGGTTGGCATCATGATGTTTGCCAGCTCGGTTTCGGAAATTCCCATGCTGATGCTGATACACCGCATCACGGAAAAGATTGGAATAAAGAAAACGCTGGTAGTGGCGGGAAGTGTGACAGCCCTGCGCTGGCTTTTGCTGTTCTTCTTAAAGACGCCAGGGCTGATTGTTCCGGTTAATCTGCTTCATGGTATAGGATATACCAGCTTTTCTTACTGCATTATCACTTATATCGGGAAAACGGTGCCAAAGGATATGCGTGCTACGGGGCAGACCCTTAATGTGCTGATTGGAAATGTCGTTTCCCGTGTGCTTTTTGGCCTTGTGGGCGGTTTTATCAGCGAATACATGGGTGCAGATAAGATGATGCTCTTTAGCAGTGTTTTGATAGGGGCGGGAACTGTTATATTCACTATTTGGAGCAGAAAAATCAAAGAATTTAGCGAGGGTACCAACCTTTGTTAAAAATAAAAAGGGGGAAAAATTTTTTCAGAAAAACAAGGAGGAAGAAACTATGAAGAAAGAAATGAAAAAATTTCTGGCAGCAGCATTAATTTGTGCTATGAGCATCGGCCTGCTTTCAGGGTGCGCAGGTAAGTCGGATTCGGGCTCAGGCGAAAGCGCTGATGCCTCCAAAACACAAGAGGAGGCCTCTGCTCCTGAACAGACAGGTTCGGCAGCGGAACAACAGGCGCCGGAGGAAACACAGGCAGATGATGAAGGGACAATCCGTGTAGTTACCTTCTTTGCAGGGTCGGATCAGTGGGCACCGGTATACAAGGAAGTGATTGACGACTACATGGCAGCGCATCCCGGTGTTACCATCGTAGACGAGAGTCAGCCGACCTCTGGCACACAGGATTTATTCCGTACCAAAATTCAATCCGATGTGGCAGCAAAGACACCACCTGATTTGATGCTGTATTACAATGGTGAAGAGTCAAAAATGCCTTTGGATTCGGAGCTGTTTGTGGACTTAAAACCCTATATGGACGCAGACCCTCAGTGGAGCGCTAATCTGAAAGAAGGCGCAATGGAAGCAGGACGCAGCGAAGACGGAATGCAGTATTGTATCCCGTACATCGGCTACTTTGAAGGAATGTTCTATAATAAAGAACTGTTTGACAAGTATGACCTTGCAGAACCCACCAGCTGGGAAAACATAGAAGCGTGCATTGACACCTTTGTTGAAAACGACATTGTTCCTTTTGCCACTTCGCTGATGAAACCCAGTTATATGGTAGAGCAGCTGATTTTGGCGCAGGTAGGCGCAGAGGGACAAAAGGATTATTTTGACGATTCCTGGGCTCCGGCACTGGCTGCAATGAAAGATTTGTATGACAAAGGCGCTTTCCCGGCTGATTGTATGACCATGACGGAAGATGATATCCGGGTTCTTTTTGCCGATGGAAAGGCAGCTATGATGATTAATGGTTCCTGGACTGTTGCCGGTCTGAAAGACAATGAAAATATGCGTATGATCACCATGCCGGCGCTTCCTGGCGGCAAAGGCGGAAGCGATGTTGCCCTCTCAGGCTTCGGAAGCGGATGGTATATGAGTAAGGAAGCAGCGGAGCGCGATGATGTTACCCTCCATTTCTTAAAATATATGACCAGCCCGGAGGTTATGACACGTATGATTGCAGTAGGCGGAAGTTCTGCGATTACCTGTGACGCTCCTGAAGGGGCGAGCCCTTTAGAGGTAAGTGCAAACGAAATGTTAAATACCGCGACTAAATTTGTACCTGCCTGTGACAGTCAGGTGGTGCGCGAGGCATGGCTTAATATGACGGAGCCGGGCATCCAGTATATTGCTACAGGGCAGACCTCTCCGGAAGAGATTCTGGCACAATCCCGAAGTCTGAATGAAGAATAAGAAAGCTTGATTTGTCTGCCCGCTTTGGCGGGCAGACGGGAGTTAGTGTGAGGTTATGGCTTCTTTAGGGGAGGAGGTTTTACCATGAAGAGCAAAAAATATTTTTACCTGTTTTTAGCTCCGGCAGGGGTATTTATTCTGACATTTTTGATTTATCCACTGTTTCGTACGATATATTACAGCTTTACATCATGGAAAAATTTTTCGCCAAAGCAGAGCTTTGCAGGATTATCCAATTATAATCGTTTAATTCATGATCCGGTAATCCTGGTATCGTTTCGGAACACATTTATTATGATGGCAGGCGTTTTTTTATTTCAGGTGGGGGTATCGCTCCTGCTGGCGATATTGGTTTCAAAGACAAAAAAGATGTTTAAGTTTCTTCGCACGGTATACTTTATTCCGATTTTGATTTCTGCCACCGCCATAGGGTTGATGTTCCGGCTGATTTACGGCTACGAATACGGCCTCCTGAATTTAATTTTCCAGTGGTTTGGAGGGGAAAAGCAGGTTTGGATTAATGAAAAAACATCTATTTTTCTGGTCACCATTCCGATTATGTGGCAATATGTAGGATTTTACTTTGTTATTTTCCTTACAGGAATGTCCAAAATTCCCGGGGAAATTAGCGAGTCGGCGAAGCTGGACGGCATCTCATCCTTCCAGGAAGCCATTTATATCACAATTCCCATGATCCGCGATGTGATTGTTTCGGTGGTAATTCTGGTAATTTCCGGGTGTTTTAAGGTATTTGATATGGTCTATGTTATTACAGGCGGAGGACCGATGAATTCCAGCGAGTTACTCAGTACTTATATGTACAGTGCGGCGTTTCGCAATTATAACGGTGGTTACGCCAGCGCAATCGCCATTGTAATGGTTGCCTTTGGCGTGCTGCTTTCAGCTATTACGCGCAGGATTCTGGAACCAAAAGAAACATATTGAAGGGGGGGGTTTCATGAAAAGCAAAATATCGCAGCACACTCCCATAGGATGGGTTATTGTTATTTTTAAATGGATGCTGCTGTTTGGATGGGCAGCCATGACATTCCTTCCGCTTTACTGGGTTGTGATCAACTGTTTCAAGCCATCTGATGAGATTCTCCGCAACAGTCTGGAATGGCCGGCTTCTTTAAGTCTTGCCAATTTTGTTTCCATTATGAATTATCCGGATGTAAACATTCCTAAAGCGTTCCTGAATAGCTTTATCATATCCGGTGCGGTAGTTGTGTTAGTTGTGATAATTTCCAGCATGGCAGCCTTTGCGCTGGGGCGTATGGAGATGAAAGCCGGGAAATATATTATGGCAATTCTCACCGCCTGCCTGCTGGTTCCCAGTTTTGCAACAGTTATACCTAATTTTGTTACATTAAGCAATATCCCCTTTGTACACGGAAACCGCATAGCGGCAATTTTGCCGCAAACTGCCGGCAACTTGTGTTTTTCCATTATTATGGTACAGGGATTTATGCGCTCTCTGCCTATGGAGCTGGACGAGGCAGCGGTTATTGACGGAGCCAGTGTTCCCCAGATATTTCGCTATATTTCCCTGCCCCTTTGCCGTTCCGTCCTGGCAACGGTGGCAATCATGGTTTTTATCTGGAGCTATAACGATTTGTTTACCTCCCTGGTTTATGTTTCCGAGCGTTCCAAACAACCGATTTGTGTGATACTTTCCATGGTGAGCAATATGTTTGGTACAGATTACGGCGCGATGATGGCTGCTATTGTAGTAACGATCCTTCCGCCGCTCATTTTGTATATATTTGCCCAGGAACAGGTAGTTTCCGGACTGACGGCAGGAGCTGTCAAGGGATAGAAGATTTGATGAAGGAAGGAGAGTTTAACGTATGGATATTTTGACCAACCATATAGGTTACAGTGCATCAGGGCCCAAGAAAGCGGTGATCCAATGCGTGGAAGGAGAAAAAGCAGAAGAATTTTTTGTGCTGGACTTGAAAGGAAACAGGGTATATACCGGCACTGCGGTTTTTGCCGGCGGGGTGGCCAACTGGAATACCGGCAGTTACTACAGAGCGGACTTTACGGAGGTTACCAGAGAAGGAACTTACCGCATACAGGTTGGAGAGCATTATTCCCAGGAATTTGAAATCAGCAAATGCCTGGTTACGATGAGGATGCTGAACGCCGTAAGTTACTATTTCAAGGCCCAGCGTTCCAGCGGGGAGTGGCTGGAGGATGACCGAAGCCTGCCCTTTAAAGGACCGAGAGAAGGAGAAGTGGATGCTCATGGCGGATGGTATGATGCTACGGGAGATTACGGCATTCACCTTTCCCATTTGTCCCACAGCACTTATCACAATCCCCAGCAGATTCCGTTCAGTGCTTATACTTTTTTTAAAGCCCATGATTTTTTGACAGAGAGTCAAAATGAGCAGTATTCCATGTTGAAACGGCGGATGCTGGATGAAGGTTTTTTTGGTGTGGACTTTTTGATGCGTATGCGTGCACCTTCCGGAAGCTTTTTCCGCTCCATAAACCGGAGCAATGCTTTAGCAAGTGTGGAAGGCACCCGCAGGATTGGATTTGAGTATAAACGCAGCAGTGACCAGTTCAGTGCGGTTGCCGCTACCGCAGGGGAAGAATCTGTCGGTGATGAAAATTATGAGGTCAGCCTGCGAAGCGGCGGCGGACTGGCAATAGCGGCTCTGGCCATAGCCGGACGAAATTATTACCCCGGTGCGGAACATACACAAAAGGAGTATATACAGGCGGCAAAGTCAGCATGGGCATATTTGTCTGAAAATAATGAGCGCTACACCAATGACGGGAAATGGAACCTGGTGGATGAATACTGCGCTTTGATAGCGGCCACCGAACTTTATATTACCACAAAAGAATATGACTACCTTCAAAAGGCCCGCCTGATGGCGGAGAAAATTTATTTACGCACAACCCTGACCGGCAGCGGCCTTAAACGGCTGGAGGCAGCAGAAGGGATTCCCTATTACCATGCCGCAGATGAGGGAATGCCTGTGGTTGCACTATTACAGTATGCTGAAATAGAGCCGGATGATGACAAAAGGGTGCAGGCGGTAGAATATGCCGAAGATATCATGAGATGGAAGCTTATGGTTACGGATAATCGTTCGAATCCTTTTGGATATCCTGTCCTGGAAAGCAGGGAAGGAGAACAAATTGTAGAAAAGTTTTTCTTTCCCCATCACAGCACCGCAGCGCCCTGGTGGCAGGGAGATAATGCCCGCATTGCGTCTATTGCAGCCGCCTGCGCCGAGCTGTCCTTTGTAACCAAAGACGAAGAATTAGCGGTTCGCTGCCGCCGTATGGCGCAGGATCCACTTGACTGGATTATGGGTCTTAACCCGTTTGACAGCTGTATGATAGAAGGATATGGCAGAAATAATATCCAGTATTTCTTTCAAAACAGATATGATTTTATCAACTGTCCGGGGGGAATTGTGAACGGTATTACCAGTGGTCTTACTGATGAACAGGGGATTGCTTTTGTGCGGCAGCCAACTTTGGAAATAGATGATAACTGGCGCTGGGCGGAGCAGTGGATTCCTCATGCAAGCTGGTTTATCTATGCATCAGCCTTAAAGAGAGAATAGCGCTGTTGGAAGCATGGAGGATTTATATAGAAATAAATGGAGGAATGAATTATGGTAATGATGGACTACATCCTGGAGCAGACAGAGTTATTCCGAAAGGTTCTCTCATGCAGGGAGGAAGAAGCCGCAGCTTTTTGCGATATGACTGCCCAAAATAACCCGGCGCAAATCTGCCTGATTGCCAGCGGCACTTCCTATAACGCCGCATGTGCGGCAGCGCCTTTTATGGAAATGATCCTTGGAAAACCGGTCAGCGTAAATGTGCCCTCTCAGGTGGAGAAGCTTAAGGGAGCTAATCCCCTGGCAGTAGTTATATCCCAGGGAGGAAATTCCACAAATATTCTTGAAGTGTTCGAAAAGATTCAGGGCATTCCCACCCTTGTGATGACGGGAGATCCCGGCGGTCATGCGAACACAAAAGGAGATTGCTACAGGGAGATTCCCTGCGGGGAGGAAACGGTGGGACCTAAAACAAAAGGCTATACGATTACCCTCCTTACCCTTTATTTGATGGCGCTGGAGGAAGGGAAACGTTCCGGAAGCATTACAAATCAGGAGTATAACGAGTATATGGAAGGGCTTAGCCGAGCCTCGGATAATCTGCCCGAAAACATTGAGCGGACCAGAGAATGGGTACATGCAAACAGGGAGACGCTCTGTGAGCTTAAGATAATTTATATGGCCGGAAAGCGGCAGGGGGCAAAGGTTGCGGCGGAAGGTGCGCTTAAGGTGATGGAAACCCTGCTTATTCCGGGGGTGGCTTATGAATTCGAAGAATTTTTGCATGGGCCTGCCAGCTCACTGGCGGAAAACGTCAGCGGGTTTTATTTGCTGCCAACAGCCGATGATCCGGATTATGAAAGAATGGGGCGTCTGATAAACTATCACCGGAATATTTGCAAATCGGTGTACACGGTGGGGCTGGAGGAATCAGAGGACAAGCGCGACTGTCTGTTAAAGCTGACCGGGAGATGGTATACACAGCCCTTTGAGCAGATACTGCCAATGCAGGTGATAAGTGCAGTTGTTACGGAACATATCGGGCTTACCGGCAAGGGGTCTTTAAAGTTCGCCGGACTGGATGCCGTAATGCAAATTAAGGCAAAAAATGAGGAAGACATTTGACTTTCCGCCAGAGGAGGGCGTTCATGAAATATTATGCAGGTTTGGATATCGGAGGGACCAGCGGAAGAATTATTTTAAGCGATGAGAACGGGCAGGTGCTGGAGCGCCTCCAGACCGGCGGAGTCAGTATTTTTTCCGGCGGGGAGAAAGCTGCACGGAAAAAATACGAAGAACTGGTATTTCCGGTACTGAAGAAAAGAAAATCAGAGCCTTCGGAGTGCGAGGGAATTTGTGTGGCGGCTACGGGCATAGACTCCGAGGCCTTGCGGGAGTGTGTCAGAGAAATTTTTCTGGATATAGGATTCCCAAGATCCAAATTATACGTGTTCAATGATTGTGAGGTTTTCCTGCAGGTATATAAAGCGCCTTCCCTTATCCTGATTGGCGGAACCGGATCTATTTCTTTTGGACAAAGCCGCAGCGGCGCTATGGTCCGTACAGGAGGCTGGGGACATATTCTAAGCGATGAGGGAAGCGGTTTTCATATTGGTCTTGAGATTGTGAAGGCCGTAGGGGAACACTTAGACAGGCGCAGCCATGATGAAACTTTATATCAAATGTTTTATGAAACCACCGGAATTTCTGATTTAGAGGCATTAAACAATTTTTTAAATGCCAATATTATGACTAAAAATGCCATTGCTGATTTAGCACCTCTGGCAGAGGAGGCCATGAATGAGGGTTCCGAAGCTGCCAGGGAGATCCTGGAGGGAACCATTCAAAAGCTGTATCGGATCGCCCGGGATAATTACCAAAAAATGGCTGTGGATAAAGAAGATACGCTAAATCTTATTTTCTGGGGAAGCGTGCTCCATAAAAATAAAATGGTACAAAGAGGGGTGGCGCAGCTGGTGAGGGAGCATATTCCCAATGTGGAAATTCAGATTCCCCAAAAGCAGGCGGTTGAAATCGCACTGGAAGTGGCCCTTGGGGGACAGAAAGAAAAGATTTTGTGCTATTGACAGTCCCAGGGTTTTCAGGTTAAAATGTTTTTGCTGTCAGGAAGGCAGCAGGATGCTGGCAGAAGCCATTTGATGTGTAAGAATACATGTCAAATGGTTTTTTTGCTTGAAATTTATCATTTTGTGAGGTATGGATATGAAAAAAATAATTGTGCTCCTTTTTTCTTTTGTGATGATCTTTTCTCTGGCGGCATGTGGCAGCGGACAGGAAAACATACAAAGCGGCGAAAAGACGCTGGTGTACGGCAGCGGCGATTACACCCGCATTAATCCGGCCATGGATGAGCATGGAGAGATCAATATTTTAATCTTTAACGGATTAACAGCCCATGACGGTGAAAATCAGGTGGTGCCGGGCTTAGCGGAAAGCTGGGAATTTGATGAGGAGACGAATACATACACCTTTCATATGGTGAAAGGCGTTAAGTGGCATGACGGAGAGCCGGTTACGGCCGGGGATGTGAAATTTACCATTGAGGCGATTAGAAATCCGGAAAACGGCTCTGAAAATGCGCCGAACTATGAGGATGTGGAGGAAATCACGGTGATAGATGATACCACAATCTCCTTTAAGCTTTCGGCGCCTAATGTAGCTTTTTTGGATTATATGACCATGGCGGTGCTGCCAGAGCATCTGCTAAAGGGGGAGAATATGCAGGAGTCGGCTTTTTTCCGTGCTCCGGTGGGGACCGGTCCCTATAAGCTGGAGAGCTGGGATGAAGGGCAGGCAATTACCTTAGTGAAAAATGAGGATTATTTTAAGGGTACTGCCAATATCGACAGGGTGGTTTTTAAAATCGTTCCGGATGACAATGCCAAAAATTTGCAGATGCAGAGCGGCGAGCTTGACATGGCCCTGCTATCTCCCAGGGACTCGGAAAGCTTTGAGGGCAGGGAAGGGTATCAGGTTTACCATATGAAAACCTCTGACTATCGGGGAATTCTGTTTAATTTTTGGAACGAGTACTGGACAAAAAACAGGGATATTATTCCGGCAGTCTGTTACGGAATAGACAGGCAGGCCATTTTGGATGCAGTGGTTTTAAATCACGGGATTGTAGCTTACGGGCCTCTTCAGAGAAATATTTTCAATAACGGGGAAGTGGAGCATTATGATTATAATCCCGAAAAGGCAGAGGAGATTTTGGAGACGGCAGGCTGTGAAATGAGAGAAGACGGCTTTTTTTACAGAGACGGGAAAAAGCTTGGCTTTACCATCAGTGTGGGGGCAGGGGACCAGGTGCGCCTTGATATTGCCCAGGCAGCGGCCCAGCAGCTTAGGGAGATTGGCATTGATGTAAATGTAGAGGTTCCGGCAGTGGTTGACTGGGGAAAGCAGCAGGCTTATCTGATTGGCTGGGGAAGTCCTTTTGATGCGGATGACCACACTTATAAAGTATTTGGTACGGACAAAGGGGCAAATTATAGCGGATATTCCAACGAGTTGGTTGACCGGTACCTCACCGAAGCGCGCAGAACCGATGATAAAGAGGCGCGCAGACAGGCATATGACAAATTTCAGGAGGAGCTGGCAAAGGATCCGGCCTTTGCCTTTATCTGCTATATTGATGCAGACTATGTGGCAAAGGCCGGAATTAAAGGGATTTCGCCTGATACGGTAATGGGGCATCATGGTGTGGGTATATTCTGGAACATAACGGAATGGACGATTGATTAAAAAAGTTGTAAAATAATAGTGTTTATAAAGGGTCGGACAGCTGGCCCTTTATCTTACGGCAATGTTTTGATGATCAGATAACGGTGGAAAGGTTTTTGAAATATACTTTTAAGAATGGATAAAGAAATGCATACGATGGAAAATTTGTTAGAGGTAAGAAATTTATCCGTAAGTTTTGATACCTGTGAAGGAGAAGTGAAGGCTGTCAGAGATGTCTCATTTTCCCTGAAAAAAGGCGAAGTACTGGCTATTGTGGGAGAATCCGGGTGTGGAAAAAGCGTGCTGTGCAAAAGCATTATGAAGCTGCTGCCGAAAGCGGCACGGATAAAAGAAGGGCGGATTTTGGCAAATGGCGTGGACATTACAGGGTACCGGGAGCGGGATATGTGGAAAATGCGCGGAAAATTCTTTTCCATGATTCTGCAGGATCCCATGACGTCCTTAAACCCGACCATTCCGGTGGGCCGGCAGATAGCGGAGGCGGTTTCCATTCACCACCGGGGAATGAAAAGGGAGGAAATATACAGGAAGGCGCTTTCGCTGATGGAGCTTGTGGGGATTGAAAGACCAAAAGAGCGCTATAAGATGTATCCATGGCATTTCTCAGGAGGAATGCGCCAGCGCTGCGTGCTGGCGATTGCGCTGGCAGGAGAACCGCAGATTTTGTTTGCGGATGAGCCCACAACGGCACTTGATGTTACAATCCAGGCGCAGATTCTGGATTTGCTCTGTGATATACAAAAAAGGCTTGGAATGGCTGTTATACTCGTATCTCATGATTTGGGAGTGGTTGCCAGGGCTGCGGACAGGGTTGCCGTGATGTATGCGGGAAAAATCGTTGAAACAGGCCGGGCGGAGGAGGTATTTTATGATCCAAGACATCCTTATACCTGGGGGCTTTTGCGTTCCCTGCCTGCCTTTACAAGGCCGGATGAGGAGATTTATACCATTCCCGGCATGCCGCCAACTCTCTTTAACCTGCCAAAGGGAGATGCCTTTGCAAGCCGGAACGAATACGCTCTTGCAATTGATTATAAGGAAGAACCCCCCATGTTTCAAATCAGCGATACTCATTATGCTGCCACATGGCTTTTGGATATACGTGCGCCAAAGGTGAAAAATCCGGCAGCCGGACGGGGAACCTTTGCGCCGGACGGTTACCGTCAAATTTACATACGAAGATCCTTATCAGGGGAGGATGCGCGGGAAGGCGCTTCCGCAGAGAAAGTAAAGTCTGGAAGTTTTCTTTCAAACGCTTCATCGGCGGCAGTACCGCAGGCACGGCCTGCGGTATGCGCAGAGGAGAGAAATGAAAATAATGTGATTCTGGACGTCCGGCATTTGACCCATCAGTTTAAAATGGGAAAAGGGGCGGTGGTTCCTGCGGTAAATGATATTTCCTTTCAAATCAGAAAAGGAGAGGTTTTTGGGCTGGTGGGGGAGTCCGGCTGTGGAAAGTCCACCGTTGCCCGCTGTGTTATGAACATTTACAGGCCTGCGGGCGGAAGCATCTGGTACCAGGGGATAGATATATGCGATGAAAAGCAGGTAAGGAAGCACCGGAAGATGCTGCAGACGAGAAGGCAGCTGATTTTTCAGGATGCGGCCGGGGGCCTGAACCAGCGCATGAAGGTGGCCCGTATTATCGAGGAGCCAATGCGCATTCATCATGTCAAAACACCCCGCGGGAGTTATCGGGGGGAGGCGCAGTTCCAGATGAAGTATGTGGGACTTGATGCCTCTTACTTGAACAAATATCCGTCAGAGCTTTCCGGGGGTATGCGCCAGAGGGCCGCCATAGCCAGAGCCTTATCCATGGAGCCGGAATTTTTAGTGGCGGATGAACCGATTGCTTCCCTGGATGTTTCCATACAGGCGCAGATTATCAACCTTTTTAAACATTTACAAAAGGAGCATGGATTTACCTTTTTGTTTATTGCCCACGACCTGTCTGTAGTGCGCTTTTTGTGCGACAGGGTGGGGGTGATGTACCGGGGCAGACTAGTGGAGGTGGCGCCGACGGAGAAATTGTTTAAAACGCCTCTGCATCCTTACACGAAAGCGCTTTTGTCGGCAATTCCCGTTCCTGATCCAAGGCTTGAAAAGGCAAGAAAGCTGCCTGATTTTGAGGAAGAAAAATGGTCTGTGGACGGGCAGCTGGTGGAAAAGCAGCCCATGCATTTTGTGCTGGAAAATCATGCGGAACAGATTTGAAAAGTGTGCGATACCGCAGGCACAGCCTGCGATATGCAGTCGGAATGGAGGAAAGGATGAACGGAAAAAATCCATATTTATATTACGGCGGAAAGGTGCTTGGCTTTTTTCTCAGTATGGCGGTCTTATCCTTTGTGGTATTTTACATTGCCCGGCTGGCGCCGGGAGATCCGCTGGTATCCTATTATGGCGAACGGGCGGAGAAAATGGCGCCCGATGAAAGGGCGGCGGCAACAGGGAAGCTGGGACTTGACGATCCTGTTTCCGTACAGTATATCAGGTGGATTAGGGGGGCTCTTAGGGGCGATTTTGGTATTTCCTATAAATATAAGACGGATGTGACGCAGGTCATTGGCGGTCGGATTGGCAATACCCTGCTACTCGGCGGAACCGGTTTTATCCTTATATTTGTATTTTCCCTGTTATTGGGAATATTGTGTGCGTGGTTTGAAGACAGATTCCCGGACAGAGTTATCTGTAAAATCGGCACTATTACAAGCTGTATACCGGAATTCTGGCTTTCTTTGGTACTCATTTTGATCTTTGCGGTTAATCTTCATATTCTGCCTGGCAGCGGCGCTTACACAGCAGGCCGGGAGGGAGATATCAAAGACCGCATTTGGCACCTGATACTGCCGATGACAATTGTTGTGACGGGACATCTGTGGTACTATGCCTTTATGATACGGAACAAAATTCTGGAGGAGATCAGATCCGACTATGTGCTGTTAGCGAAGGCCAAGGGATTAAGCAAACGCAGAATTATGTTCAGGCAGTGCCTGAGAAATGTTATGCCGGCTTATCTTAGTATTATGGCAATTTCGGTTCCCCATATTATGGGAGGAACCTATATTATAGAGACGGTTTTTTCTTACCCGGGAATCGGAACACTTTCCTATGAAAGCGCAAGATTTCAGGATTACAATCTGCTTATGGTTTTGTGCATGCTTTCAGGCGGGGTAGTTATTTTATGCAATATGGCGGCGCAGACTATCAATGAGCTGATAGATCCTCGCATCAGGTCAGGCAGAGATAACGGCATATCGGAGGTGAGCGGACTTGGAGGATAAATGGTTTGAACTGGTGGGCAGGGAGTCTGCATCCCGTGTGCTCTCCGAATGGGAGGAAGACAGAGCCGGGGAGAGGGACAGAGCCCGCAGCGGTTTTTGGGGCAGCTTTTGGCAAAAAATAAACAGGATAAAGATAAGAAAGAAAAAAAGAAACAGGCCGGTGCTTTCTTTGTGCCTGCTTCTGATCGTTATGGCAGGATGTCTTGGCTGCGAACTTTTTATACCGAAGGATCCGCTGTATATGGATTTGGCAAACTATGCTCACGAACCTTGCAGGGAATTTTGGTTTGGCACGGATACCATGGGGAGAGATTTGTTTTCCATGATTTGGTATGGAGGGCGGATTTCCCTGCTCATTGGGCTTACGGCAACGGCAGTTTCCACCCTGATTGCGGTGATATTTGGGGCGGTCAGCGGTTTGTCCCCCCGGTGGCTGGATGCCCTGCTCATGCGGCTTTCGGAAATTTTACTCAGTGTTCCGGGGCTTCTTTTAGTAGTCTTGCTGCAGGCGGTTTTGGGAAAGGCAAATGTCTGGAGTATTTCCTTTGTCATAGGAATCACCGGCTGGATGGGTATTGCGAAGGTGGTGCGCACGGAAACGAAACAGATAAGAAATAGCGAATATGTGACAGCCTCGAAGTGTATGGGGGGCGGTTTTTTTCATGTGCTTTGGAATCATCTGGCGCCTAATTTTATTTCTTCTATCATGTTTATGGTGGTGATGAATGTGCGCAGCGCTATTTTATCCGAATCAACCTTAAGCTTCATGGGAATTGGACTGCCCCTTGATATTATCTCCTGGGGAAGTATGCTTACGCTTGCGGATAAGGCGTTACTGTCCGGAGCATGGTGGATGATCCTTTTTCCCGGGGCTTTTTTGATTGTAACACTGGTCTGTATTACCAACATTGGAAGCGCTCTTAAGGATGGGGCGGGCAGCAGGGAGAGTAACTTGTAGCTTTCCGGCAATTGAAACAGCTTATGTCCAGCATAAAACAGCATTTGAAATACTTCAATTAAAACTTAAGCAATCACATAATGTAAACCAAAATAATTATATAGTTGACATTAACTTTTTTTTCTGTTAGAGTGTGTTTGGAAATTGATTTCCTTAAGATGAATTTCACAGCTTTTGGAATGAATTTTGTGGACTATTACAAGCATGGAGGTCAGTATGAAACAGAAATCAAAAGTAAAAAACATGGCATTATGTGCATTATTCACAGCGCTGACAGCAGTAGGCGCTTTTATCCGGATTCCGGTTCCAGTGGTACCCTTTACCCTGCAATTTTTGTTTACAATGCTGGCAGGGCTTTTGCTTGGAGGAAAATTAGGGGCAGTCAGCGTTGGGCTGTACGCCTTTTTAGGGCTTGCCGGACTTCCCATATTTGCAGAGGGCGGCGGTCTTTGGTATTTTTTAAAACCAAGCTTTGGTTACATAATCGGATTTGTGATTGGAAGCTATGTGACGGGAAAGATGACCGAAAAGCCGGAAGGGCTGACCATGGGAAGAATTCTTGCCGCTAATTTTACAGGTCTTGCAATTGTCTATGGGGCCGGCATGGTTTATTATTATGTTATATGTAACTATGTGATTAATACGCCCATTGGCCTGTGGCCGCTTTTTCTGTACTGTTTTTTACTGGCGGTTCCGGGGGATATCTGCCTGTGCTTTGTAGCTGCAGTTTTGGCAAGGCGTCTTAAGCCGGTTATTGCAAATATGTAGAAGGAACTATAATTATTATAGTTTTGGATATGCGGGGATATAAGATATGGAGGATAGAGCTAAAATGAGCTTTGTAGATGAGATGAAGGAAAAGGTATTAAAAGGGGAGCTGATTACGCGTAAGGAGGCACTGTGCCTGTCTAAGGCTCCGCTTATGGAGCTGCAAAGGGCGGCAGATGAAATACGCGAAAGCATGTGTGGAAACGGTTTTGACATCTGCACCATAGTGAACGGCAAATGCGGGCGGTGTTCCGAGGACTGCAAGTATTGTGCCCAGAGCGCCCACTATACCACTGCCTGTACGGAAACCTACCCCCTGCTTTCTGCAGAAGAATTTTTAGAAGGAGCAAAAAATAATGCAGACCGGGGCGTGCTGCGTTATTCCATTGTCACCTCGGGAAAACGATTGTCTGACAAAGAAGTGGACAAAGTTTGTGAGAGCATCAGGAGGATTAAAAAGGAGACCGGCATTGAGGTGTGCGTTTCTTTTGGCCTTTTGGACGAAACACAATTCCGGAAAATTAAGGAGGCGGGAGCGTCCAGGGTTCATTGCAATCTGGAATCCTCCGCACGCTATTTCCCGGAGGTCTGCACCACTCATACTTATGAAGAAAAGATAGAAACCTTAAAGGCGGCAAAAAGGGCGGGGCTTTCTATTTGCAGCGGCGGTATTTTGGGATTGGGAGAGACGATGGAGGATCGTATTGATATGGTGCTGACAGCAAGGCAGCTGGGCGTGAAATCCATTCCGGTTAACCTGCTGAATCCTATCCCGGGTACGCCCTATGAGGGGAGAACACCTCTTACCAATGAGGAGGCCTGCAGATGTGTGGCGCTGTTCCGGTTTTTGATTCCGGATGGCGCTATCCGGCTGGCAGGCGGCCGGGGGTTGGTGGGAGATAAAGGCGAGGGGTGCTTCAGGAGCGGTGCAAATGCCGCTATCTCGGGAGATATGCTGACTACCGCGGGAATTACGGTGGAGACGGATATGGAACTGATGAAGAAATTGGGATTTGAAGCGAGGCTTTTAAATGAGTAAGAAAATATTTATTACCGGAACCGGAACGGATGTTGGGAAAACATATATTTCCGGATTAATAGTAAAAAAATTAAAAGAAGGCGGGAAAAATGCCGCTTATTATAAAGCGGCTATGAGCGGAAATGAGCGGAGGGCAGATGGCAGCCTGATCCCGGGAGACGGTCTCTTTGTAAAAAGAATGGCAGAAATTTCCCAGCCTCTTGAGGACATGTGTCCTTATGTTTATGAGACTGCGGTTTCCCCTCATCTGGCATCAAGACTTGAGGGCAATCCGGTTAAAATGGAAGTGGTCAGGGAAAGATTTTTGAAGGTCTGCAGCCGGTACGATTACATAACCATGGAGGGAAGCGGCGGAATCTGCTGTCCCATCTGCTATGACGAGGCAAAAATTCAGCTGGAGGACGTGATAAGGCAGCTGGAGCTTGCCAGCATCATAGTGGCGGATGCCGGACTTGGAACCATAAACAGCGTGGTGCTTACGGCAGAGTATATGCGCGGGAGAAAGCTGCCTGTTAAAGGGATTATTTTTAATCACTTTCATCCGGGAAATGTGATGGAGGAAGATAATCTGCGTATGTGTGAAGATATGACGGGCCTGCCCGTACTTGCCTGTGTTCAGGATGGCGGAGAACTGCATATGGATTTGGAGGCGCTTACCTCTTTATATGAATAAGAGATGAAGATTTTCTAAGACGTCAAAAGACGCCGTCTAAGAAAATCTTCATCTCTGGAAGAATCGCAAAGCGATTCTTCTGAAATGCTTTATGTATTGTATGTACCGCAAAGCGGCATTTTAGAAGTATAAAAAGAGATGAAGATTTAGAAATCAGGGATTTGGAGGTTTGTATGATTTGGTATCCTTATGAGCAAATGAAAACAATGAAGCCGCCCTTTCAAATTATAGATGCGGAGGGCGTTTTTTTAAAGACACCGGAAAGAGAGATGATAGATTCGGTTTCTTCCTGGTGGAGCGTGATCCACGGCTATAAGCATCCGGTTTTAAACGAAGCCATAAAAGCACAGGTGGATAATTTTTCCCATGTAATGCTTGGGGGACTTACCCATGAGCCGGCGCAAAAGCTTTCGGAAAAGCTGCAAAGTTATCTGCCGGGGGATTTGGATTACAGCTTTTTCTCCGATTCAGGAAGCGTGGCTGTGGAGGTTGCCCTTAAGATGGCACTGCAATATTATGTAAATCAGGGGCAGATGCAGCGCACAAAGGTACTTTCTCTGACCCATGCATACCACGGTGATACCTTTAAAACAATGGAAGTGGGGGATGATGAGGATTACCACTTTATTTTAGAAGCTTATGGGGAGTCAGAGAATGTGATACATATTCCAACTAAGGTTCCGGAGCTGGAAAAGGCCTTTGAAAAATACCATAACCAGTTAAACTGTATGATAGTGGAACCTCTCCTGCAGGGAGCCGGAGGTATGCGCATGTATGACATTGCTTTCTTAAAGAGGGCAAGGCAGCTGTGCGATGAATACGGCGTGCTGCTTATTTTTGATGAGGTTGCCACCGGTTTTGGCCGTACCGGAAACCGTTTTGTAGCGGATCTGGTGCTGCCGGATATTCTTGTGCTTGGCAAAGCGCTGACCGGAGGCTACATTGGACATGCGGTCACAGTGGCAAATAAGAAGGTCTATGATGGCTTCTATGGAGAGGATGCAGATAAGGCATTGATGCACGGCCCTACTTTTATGGGCAATGCACTGGCATGCAGCGTGGCGCTTAAATCCATTGAAATATTTGAAAAGGAAAATTATATGGAGAAAATCCATAAAATAGAAGAAATCACAAGACGCGAAATGGCCGGATTTACAGATCCACGCGTGAAAGAAGTGCGTATCATGGGCGGCTGTGTGTGCGTGGAGGTTTTTGACCGCGCTGTTTTAAGGGGATACCAGCAGTTTGCTTATGAGCATGGCGTTTTCAGCAGACCGTTTTTGAACTATATGTATGCTATGGTTCCTTATATTATATCGGAGGAAGAACTACTTAAGGTGCTTCGAACCATGAAGGAGTGGTTTCATTAATTTCCGCGGGCAATGAGTGGGGCGGCTAGTCATAGAGATGCAAAGCATCTCATAGACATTTGGCGAATGCTGCGAGGGTCATATTTGCACGTCACGTTTGATACAAAGTAAATAAGGCGTTTGCCCCGATTTATAGGGGTAAACGCCTTATTTACTGGTAGATGATAGCAAATGAGTGCGGATTTAGAGATATATTCTATTCATATGATTAAGTTATTATTTGTGTAAAATGGGGGTGCAACATATTATTTTTGTATCATCCGTGACGTCTAGACACAATACCCACACATCGAAGATGTGTTGCGCTCTGTAGCGCTGCAAATTTGATGCCCCGTTGCTTGCAGCGGGGTTGTTGACTTGGTTTACGGTCTGGCGTATTGTTCATGGGAATAAATATGGATTGATAATTTTTCTTATAAAGTATATACTAAGTGTATACTAAGTTATAAGGAGGCTTTGCATGCAGGCACAGGTAAAAAAATGGGGAAACAGTCAGGGAATAAGACTGTCAAAGGAAATATTAAAAAGTGCAGGAATTGCGTTGAATGATGTTTTAGATGTTACGGTATCAAATGGCGTAATTACGTTTGTAAAACCATTTCGCCACAAAACACTGGAAGAAAGAGCTGCGGAATTTGACGGGAAATTAATGCTTGACGGTGAATACGATTGGGGCGTGCCCGTGGGAAGAGAGGTGTGGTAATGGAACATCTGCACCAGGGAGATATTCTGAAAGTTGAGAATATCAGACATTCGGTATTAGTTGCCAGTAAAGATTTTTTTAATACCAGTGGTGAAATAATAGGGTGTCCTGTGATTCATAATTCTAAACCAGGGCCGCTTCATATATGGATATCTACGGAAAATACGGAAGGATATATACATTGTGAAAAGCTTGCATTGCTGGATTTATCTGTTCGCGGTTACAAAAAAACAGACAGATTGCCAATTCCCGAAATGATGAATGTATCTGACGCCATCCAAAGTATTTTTGAATATATCTGACTAAAAATGATACACAGTATTACATTCCTGCGATATATTATAGTCAACGACATTAAAAATTTCGTTTTCGATCCTGAAACTTACACATTTAACTTGACAAACCCAAGGGATAAATCCCCGCCTCTGATACAGGCGGGGATTTGTTTGGGTCATTTATTTCCATAATGGCCTCTGCAATGGGCAATATAGAGTTTTTCTGCTATTAAGCCTGTTTGTTAGAACAAAAAAAAGCAATGGCCTGCTGTGCAAATCGGGCCGTGCCTTCGCCCCCTGCCTGGTCAATATTGTGTTTAAAGCGTTCATCGCCGGCATACATCTGCCCTAATTTACCGAAAATTTCAGTAGTGCAGGTGTAGAAATTGCGTGTAATAAAGTCTTGTATAGCGCTGATTTTTTCCTGTACTTTTTCATGGTCAGGCGGCAATTGCTTAAGTGCGCCGAGTTCGGAAAACAAATTCAAAAGCTGTGGGGAGGCTTTACTAAAATCATATCCGTTTTTCTGTCGCTGCTCATATTCCTGATACTCTTTTGTGTCACCCCATTTTATTTTAACTTCCGCCTTATATTGCTCAATTTCGCTTTTGTCAAAAATATGAAAGTCCATTCTTTTTACTCCTTTTTTCTGTATTTCACGGGCAAATGAGATAAGCTCCCCCATACGTTTGTATTGCATTTCTAACAGTTTAATTTGCTGTGTCAGTGCCTCTTCAGGGTCAAAATCAGGGCTGTCAAGAATTGCTTTGATTTCCTTTAGGGGAAACTGCAATTCACGAAACAGCAGGATGCTTTGCAAACGACTAAGGGCCGTATCGTCATACAGCCGGTAGCCTGCCCTGGTCACTTCCGTAGGTTTTAAAAGGCCAATTGCGTCATAGTGATGCAGCGTGCGCACGCTTACTCCTGTGAGTCTGCTTACTTCCTTTACTGTCCGCATGATTATCCCTCCCGTGTAAAGTCATTATAAGCTATGACGTAACGAAAGAGTCAAGGGTAAAAGGTTGAAAATTGAAATTTTCAACCGCAAGAATTCCGCAGATTATAAAAACCCAAAACGGAAAAATATATTGTTCTTTTCATGAAAGCATCGTAGCAGTATTTGAGTATCTGCCAGGGGATAATCATGAAGATTATCTGGTAGAGCGGTTGTTTGGGCATCTTGTACAAATATATCTGTTAAGCCCTGTTGAAGCAGCACTCGAAAAAGAAACTTTCGATACAGATGTTATTGATACATTTCGAAAATTGCGGGATGAAACAGAAATGCCGGTTGAAGCAGCAAAAGCGCTTAATGTCAGCGAACCCTTCATTTCAAAATATGCCGAAAGGCTGAAACTGTTTTCGGATGTATGCAGTACCAGTTTTGAAAATTTTTATATTACGCATGGCGATGCCGGCGGAAACTGTATTCTGGATGAGAACCGGTTTTACATTATTGACTGGGATACGGTCAAGTATGCGCCTGTTGAACGTGATGCCTGGTTTTTTATGTGTGACGGTCAGCACATTGATAAAATCAATGATGTTTTATCCCAACACAATGTTGCTTACAGATTGAAATGGGAACGTCTTTGTTATTACTGTTATTATTCATTTTTTTATTATCTGACCGAACATATGAAAACAATTTTAGGCACAGATAATCCAAATCAAAAACAGTTAATGGTAAAGAAACTGAATGAATATTTGACGGATTGCTGGATATATAAACAGCTGGGCAGGGCGGATGCAGTTTCCATGCTTTCATAACCGGGGAGATGGAGACAGCGGGATTGCGGCATGGAGCTGCGTTAAATAAATATTTTATAAAATATTGACAAAAGAAAGAACCGGCTATAAAATCTATCAATAAATAAGTTGCCAAAGCAACACGCGCTCCGCGCGGCGGGCAGGGAGAAAGTCGCCCCTGCCCGGTTCAAAGGCTGTGAAGAGAAGAGTAAGTAGTTAGATATGTCACAGAGAGCCTGGATAGGTGAGAACAGGCACAGAAGGAACTACCGAAAATGGTCTCGGAGCTGCGCACCGAAGCTAGCGTGAAGAAAATTTCTAAGCCCGCAAAAGACGCGGACTAAGAAATTTTAAAGCTTGCAAAACAAGCTTTCTTCACACAAGAAGAATGCCTTGAAAGACAGGCATTCTTTGGTTACCGGCCAAGGCTGCGACGGGTTCACCCGTTATAGTGATAGACTATCGATGAATCATTTCTCATCCGTAGTTGATAAGGCTTATATCGTGAGGTATAAGTGAATTTAGGGTGGTAACACGAAGCGATTGCTCTCGTCCCTGAAAAAGAAATTTTTCAGAGAGGAGGGCTTTTTTATATGGAGTAGAAAAACATAAAATGTTTCCTGTTTTCACGGATACCGGAATTTCAGACGGTTAGTCCGTCAGGAGGCATTTCTGACAAAATTTATCACAATTACAAGAAAAGAAAGGAAGGATTGATTCATATGAGAAATATTTTAGTTGGAGGAGCATGGCCATACGCAAACGGTTCATTGCATATAGGCCATATTGCAGGACTTTTGCCGGGGGATGTGCTGGCAAGATATCACAGGGCTGTTGGGGATAATGTGGTTTTTGTGTCTGGAAGCGACTGTCACGGAACGCCTGTTGCAATCCGGGCGAAGCAGGAAAACGAACGCTGCACCGCTTGGGGGAAAGCCTGTTATAAAAAAACGCCCCGGGAGATCAGTGTGATGCCTGCGGCAGCATTCCTGAGCCTGAAACGCTGATAAATCCCGTTTGCGCCGTATGCAAAAAGCCCGTAAGCTTTCGGAAGTCAAAGCACTTATATCTGGCGGTTACCAGACTGCAAAATGAGTTAAAAGAACTGGTTGACGATCATCCCGGCTGGAGAAAAAACGCCATTGCCTTTACCAACCGGTATATCAATGACGGGTTAAGGGACCGGGCTTTGACAAGAGATTTAGAGTGGGGAATAGAGGTTCCGAAAGAGGGATATGAAAAGAAAACGATTTATATCTGGGCAGAAAATGTGTTGGGCTATCTGTCTGCAAGCAAAACAGCCGCCGAGGCCGGAAATACGGATTTTCATGAGTTATGGGGAAAGGATGCCCGGCATTATTATGTGCATGGAAAAGATAATATCCCCTTTCACACAATTATACTGCCCGCTCTTTTGCTGGCAAACGGCGGAGGCTGGCATTTGCCGGACCGGATTGTATCGAGCGAATATCTGACCCTGGAGGGCAGAAAAATATCCACCAGCCAGAACTATGCCATATGGGTGAAAGATTTGCTGGATCATTATGAAGCGGATTCCATTCGTTATTTTTTTCTGGCAAACGGTCCGGAAAAGAAAGATGCGGATTTTTCCTGGCGGGAATTTGTTTACAGTCACAAAGGAGTGTATCGTAAAGGAACGGGGACACCCCGAAAACAACAGGCAGTCAGGCCGCAGGCGGCACAGGGGCGCGGGAAAGGACGCGCCAAGGTGATTTTGACGGTAGTATATCACAGACAACCGAATATGGAAAGGGGGCTAATCCCATGCCAACATTGACAGCAGACAGGACGGCGGAACGCACCGACAAGCCGCTGCATATCACAAAGCGGATTGGCTCCACGACCTACAAGGTGAGCGTTCATTTCAGCAGGACGAGCAGGGAAACCATGGGTGATAAGCTGGTGCGCCTGATTGAAAGGGACGCGGTGAAACAGTGAAAACGACACCGAGAGCCGCAGCGCCGGACAGCCGGAAAGAGGGAACCATGAACGACAAGCTGACTATCCTTTACGAGAGATTAAGCCATGAGGACGGGCGGGAAAACGAATCCCTGTCCATTGAGCATCAAAAGGAGTACCTGGAGGAATACGCGGCCCGGAACGGCTTTACCAATGTTGTCCACCGAACGGATGACGGGTGGAGCGGCACACGCTGGGACAGACCCGGATTTTTGCAGATTATGGAGGACATCGAGCGCGGCAACGTGGGGCAAATCCTGATTAAAGACATGAGCAGATTAGGCCGCGACCACTTGCGCGTGGGGCTGTTTCTGGAGCAGTTGCGGGAGCGGGGCGTCAGGCTGATCGCCGTGGCCGAGGGCATCGACACCGCCAAGGGCGAGGACGATTTCATGCCCTTCCGAAACATCTTTGCGGAGTGGCACGCAAGAGATACCAGCCGCAAGATACGGGCGATTTTCGGCGCGAGGACGGCGGCGGGGAAGCACGTCACCGGCGCACTCCCCTATGGCTATCTGCACAACTGAAAGCCCGTATCGCCAAGCTGCAAAAGTGGCTGAAAGAGGAACAGGAGAACACCGAGCCGCCCACCCTTGCCGACTATATCCAGGGCATCCTGTCCCGCAGGGCGCGGGAGGGGAAATCGCAGGTTTCCCAATCCATCTATAATCTCAAGGACGCGGCGAAAATGCTGAACTTCCTGCAAGCCAACAACATCATGGATATGTCGGGGCTTGATGAAAAATTCAAGTCCATGATAGGGGAACAACTTGACATTCAGCATAAACTGAAACCCATTGACCGGCGGTTAGGCACTCTGAAAAAGCACATCGAGCAGGCCGACATTTACTTCAAATACAAGGGGAAAAAGCCGCTGACCGAAGCCGAGCAAATCCTATTCACGGCGGCGCACGATTATCTGAAAGGCGTGATGAACGGCAAGACCGCCCTGCCGGTAAAGGCATGGAAAGCGGAGTATGCCAAGCTGACCGCCGAGAGGGAAACGCTCAACCGGCGGTATCTTGCATTGAAAGGGGAAGTGAAAGAAGCCGAGCAAATCCGAAAGAGCGTTTACAGTATTTTGCGGCAGGAACAGCGGGAGCAGCAGCCCCGCAGGGCGCAGGATGTGGAGCGGTAACAGGCAGGGCGGCGGGATAGTCACCGCCGCCCTGTTTTGGCACTTCAACAGCCCGATAAACTGGAAGTTGTCGCTCAATCGTAATAATACATTGCTTTCTCATATAATTGCCTGCATTGATACTCATCACCATATGACAGACAATCATCGGCATAAGATAAGGTAAAAAAAGGCTCCTCTTTACATATATGCTGGGGTAACTTCTTCCATAAGGAGTACATCTTTTTTGCAAAAACTTCAATACTAATATTTTCATATATCTGCTGCAACGATTTCATTAATATTTTCCCAAAATATTCAGAATCAAATTCACTCCCATACATGACAGAGATACTATGCAAAACAGCCTCTTTCGGCCTCATCATTTCTAAGGAAAGATACTCTTCGTTCTCCAGATTTTCTATAAAAAGCATATCCAATGTATCTGCATATGAAGCCCACACATCAAAACCTTCACTATATAAAAGTGCGTACACAAATAGTTTCTCCATTGAATATACTCCACACACAGATTCCGATTTATCGGTTAGTTTATCAGTTCAAAGTATAGCACATCTCCCCGCCGCAGACAATCCCCGTTCTATCTCCGTTCCGCCTATCCAGACCGTCAAGGCCGAGTAGTATTTTTTGCTCCGCAAAAAATCTCCACCCTTACCCCTTGACTGTCTGGATTTTTGCCGTTGCCATTTCGCCGCCGAAAACGGGGAACAGGATTTGACAACCCTGTCCCCCGCTTTCGTCCGCTTCATTCTAACGGCAAAACCGTCTGCACTACTGCGGCGGCTGTCGGTAGGTTTTGCGGTGGCTCTGCCCCCGCGCCCCCGGCCTCTCTCAAAGAACAGGATAAGGGCAGGAGCGTCCCCGGCGGGCGTGGACATTTAGGCTTGCGGCACAGCCCCCAAACCCGCATGAATACGGGCCTCCTGGTGCGCTCCAAGCCCCGGCGCGGGGCGGGGTAAGGGGGTTTATACTACCCACCCCCGAAAACGGCTTTTAACCGTCTACAGGGCTTTTCCGCCTGATTTTTCCCATCCCTTGAAAAGTTCCTCTTGACAAAAAGCCTAATGGGGAACTTTTGGGGACATATGGAAATTTTGTAAACCGCTCCCTCACCTTTATTGTAAAATACTGTGACGGAATTGTACCCCATGGAACCGATAATCAGGATATTGACAGGCAGATTGACCATTTGTTTGTTTTTGCAGGAGGACAGATTGAAAATGGTCTTTTCAAGGATGCGATTGGGGAAATATTTGAGTTTGCAAGAAGTGCAAATAAGTTTTTTGATACGAAAAAGCCCTGGATTACGCGAAACACCGATAAAGCGGAATGTGATAATACGCTGTACCAATGCGTTCAGATCATTGCCGGTCTGGCAGTACTGCTGTGGCCCTTTTTACCATTTTCATCCGAAAAGATATTTGGATGGCTGGGCATAAACAGTAAGTGGGAAAGACAGTCCGTTCCAGGCGGATATTTACTTCCGGAAATTCAAATATTATTTCAGAGGATTGATAAAAAAGTAATTGAAACCGAGACTGAAAAGCTACAAGAAATCTTCATATAAAATTCATACGGGTATGCTAAAATGATTGCATAGTTAAAAACCCCGCAGCAGACTGACGGGGCATGAGATTTGCAACTCACACAGGCTGTGTGCGGGGGTGTAAGAATGAGTGCAGCAAAGATTTTATTTTTGGAGGATGAGCCTACCATACGGGAGGTTCTGGCAGAATACATGAAAATACAAAGCTATGAAGTGACAGAGGTGGAAGACGGACAAAAGGCCCTTACCCTTTTAAAAGAACAGAAATTTGACATGGCGGTTTTGGATATTATGGTTCCCGGGATAAACGGTCTTGAAGTACTGGCGTACATAAAAGAGCACATAAGCGGGATGGCCACCATTATGCTTACGGCTTTAGATGATGAAAAGACCCAGGTGCAGGCTTTTAACCTCTATGCGGACGACTATGTGATTAAGCCGGTATCGCCTATTATTTTGCTAAAAAGGATGGAAACGATTCTGCGGAGGGTAAAGAGAGGAAAGCAGCAGGAGGAAAAAGGGTTAGTGATTTATGAGGACTCCTATCAGGCATTCTATGACGGGGTCCCCTTAGAGCTTACTCTAAGCGAATTTTTACTGCTGCAGGTTTTAAAAAAGGAGCCAAGGAGGGCATTTACCCGGGAACAGCTGATTTTACGGATATTTAATGAGGATTATGTGGGGAATGACAGGATTATTGACGCCCATGTGAAAAATCTGCGCAAGAAGCTGCCGGGAAATTATATAAAAACGGTAGTCGGCGTGGGGTATCAGTTTCAGGAAGGAGTTTTATGATGGGTTTGTCAAAAAAAACATTTCTTTACAGTATAGCGATTGCCGCGATCATGACGGCCTTCATTATAGGGTATTTTGTGCTTATGCTTCCTTCCCTGTATGTGGACTATGTGATGAAAAATAATTTAAAATCGGTAGTGGACCTTCAGGAAGGGTACAGGGCGGAAGGAAGCTATGATAATCTGACTGTGCAGAACCCTTCTTCCACATTTTCCGTCAAAATTCCCGGTAAGGGAAATGAAATATATGCAGCCGGTAAATTTTTTCAAATGACGATTACGGTACAGGATGAAGAATTGCAGGAGATGCTGGATACTTTCAGGGATATGATGGAAAGCATGGAATACAGGGAAGGAGCGGGCAGTGTTTTCACAAACACGGAAATGTCAGATGATGAGGCGTTTAGGATTTGGGAACAGATACGTGAAAAATTTTCAACACAGAATCTGATTTCGGAAAGCGCCCCTGTCACCGTGCAGTTAGAGGGAAGGGGAAGCGAGGGGGTATACCGGGAAGAATATTCTAAAATTCACATGCTCTCAGAAGAGTCTTTTGTGTTTGAGGGCGGTGTCAGCGATGGAAATTACGGCTACACGACCTATGTAGCCATGAGCCATGATAAAGACGGCTTTTTGATGACGGTTCTGCCTGCCATGACGCCCCATATGGGTGAAATCAGGCCGGTGGTAATGGAAAGCCTCCCCATGATTGCCTCGGTGATATTCCTGCTTGTTCTGCTGGCCTCCCGGTTTTTCTCCGGGAAAATCGTTAACCCCATAATCCGTCTGGCAGACTATGCGGAAAGCATAAGAGCAAGTGAAGGCTTTGAACCGGATGAGAAGATTCCCTTTGACAGCGGAGATGAAATTGGAGCTTTAGGCAGCGCCTTACAGGAGCTTTACGGAGAGCTTTCTGCCAAATATCAGGAGCTTTCGCAGAAAAATAAGACTTTGGCGCAGGAAAATGAAAGGCAGGAGGTATTCCTGCGGGCCACCTCCCACCAGCTGAAAACGCCTGTTGCGGCGGCGCTTTTACTGGTAGAGGGCATGATGAACGAGGTGGGAAAATATAAGAATGTGAAGGCGTATCTTCCGGAGGTAAAAAATCAGCTTTTATCCATGAGAAAAATTGTGGAGGATATTTTGTATCTGAATTATCATGGAGAAAATATGAGGAAGGAAAGCTTATCGGTGGAAGATTTGTTAAGGGAGCTGCTGGGAAACTATCAGGTTCAGATAGAGGAAAGAGGGCTTCAGGTTAGCTTAAGGGGCAGTGGGAGAGTCTGCGCTGACTGGGAAATGATGAAAAAGATTGTTGACAATATTCTGTCCAATGCTGTGCAGTATACGCCGGAAGGAGAAAGGATTGAGATCGGGGTGGATGAGAGAGAGCTTCTAATCAGGAACTACGGGACAGTGATTGATCAAAAGCTGCTGCCGGGGATTTTTGAGCCTTTTGTGAGCAGTGATGAAAGCCGGAAGGGAAAAGGGCTAGGGCTTTATGTAGCCGCCTATTACAGCAGGCTATCAGGGTTTAAACTGGAAGTGGAGAATATGGAAAACGCAGTACAGACAAAGCTAATCTATGTAAAGGAGAGAGTATGCTGTTGACAATCGGGCAGTTGGAAGTAAAATACGGCAGTCAGACAGCGCTGAAAATTGAGGATCCAATTTCTTTTAAAAAGGGAGAACGAATCGGCATTATTGGTTCTAACGGCGCAGGAAAATCTACATTGATTAAAGCAGTTTTAGGTCTGGTGCCTTACAGGGGAAGGATAATAACGCAGCTAAAGCCGGAACAGATGGCAGTACATATGCAGTTTAATGGGTATGTGACCACTATGCCCGTTAGATATATTATGGAAACCATACTGGGTACTAAAATCGCGAAAAATAAGGAACTGCAGGAGCTTATTTCCTTTTTTGACTTTGAATCATGCCTGTCTAAAAGGTTCAATGCCCTCTCAGGCGGACAGAAGCAGAAGTTTACCATCATTCTGGTAATGTTTCAAAAAGCCGGTCTGACCTTTTATGATGAGGTCACCTCAGGGCTTGACTTTGAGACCAGACAGAAACTGACGGAAATGCTCTCGCAGTGGTATCGGGATAAGGATGATACCCTGGTGGTGATTTCTCATTACTATGAGGAACTGGAACAGCTTGCCGATAAGCTTCTTATTCTGGATAAGGGAAGGGTAGTTGATTTTGGGAGAAAGAATGAGCTTTTTGAAAGGTACTGCGGAAGGGTGGTCATTATCATGGAAAACAGCGGGAAAAATAAAGAGCTGTCAAAAGGCTTTCCCGTTTTGAAATCGCCGGAGCACCTGCTTGCCATATCCTGCAAAAGTAAGGAGCAGGAGAGGGAAATGCTGATGATTCTTACGGAAAACAATGTGAATTTTAAAAGAAGCAACTCTGACATTGAAATGATGTTTATGAATGCAAGAGAGAGATTTTATGCACAATAAACCATGCATGGCTTTGCGCAAACGGCAGCGCAGAAATGGGGTAACGATGGAGAAGAAATGCAGCCTGAACATGATTTTATATGAACTGAGAAATATCAATGGCAATTTTATGCCTCATTTTTTTGGTATTGTCTTTCCCAACCTGATGTGTCTGCTTGTATCAAAGACGGTAGGCGCTCAGGTGCCGGCAGAAATGCGAAAGGAGGCCGTAACATCCATTATGCTGACTATGACGCTGGTAATACCAATGGCCATTATGCTGATAGGATACGGGGCTCTTTATGCACTGGAAATTGAAAAAGGGATTCCCTTAAGAATGCGGCTGTTTGGATTTGGAGAAAAATGTGAGGTGACAGCTAAGATAGCGGCTCATTTTATTTTAATGACCATAGCTTTTCTCGTTTTTGCAGTTTTTCAGGCAGTTGTCATGGAAGTACAAAGACCTGCGGCCGGATCCCTAATCTGCCTGCTTGTGTCACTGTACCTGATAGGGGGAATATTTTTGATTATAGCCCATGCGCTTGCCAATATTCTGCAGAAATTCAGCCTTACATTCGGCGTGGTAATGTGCCTTTATTTTATTATGATGATTTTAACCGGCATGATGGGGATGCGCACGGCACAGCTCCCGCAGGTCCTTCAAAAGGTAGCAGGGTTTTTGCCCATGACCTATATAAGCAATGACTTTATAGATTTCTGGCAGGGAGGAAGCTACAATTTTATGCCTTTTATCCAGTCTTTTATATTTTTCGGAGCTGCTGCGCTTATTCTGCTTTATCTGTCCCGGATGCGGAATCATCATTTTTCAATGCTGTGACAGCAGTAATTCATTTTACATCAAAATAGTTACCCGCTAGATGACATATGACATAGAATCTGAAGATTAGACAGTTCCTCTCGGAGGAGCTGTTTTTTTATAATAAAAATAAGATGCAAAACATCAAAAATAGTAATTTGCGTACAACGCAGGGAGGTTTTATATGCGTGGAGAGTTGGAAAAGCAACTAAAGGAATGCTGGTATGTGAGAAAACCCATGAAAGAAAACCGGGATAATTCTGCAGAAAAAAGATGGATGGAAAAGGCGGTGGAGGATACCAGAAAAATTCCGCTTACCGAAAACTATATGGAAATTAGACTATCAGGAACAGGGTATATGGGGGTTGATACTGAATTTGGAGTTGACGGGGAAGGGAGCATTTATATGGATTTTCCGGTGGAAAACGCCATTCAAAATCCCAGCGGCAGAGCATATTCAGACTGTGAAATATATGTTCCGTTTGAAAGGGAGGATTTGAACCATTATAACCGGCTTTCCTTCTGGGTTTATGCCGATGCACCCGGCTCATCAGGGAATTTTATGATGGTTAACTGGCATAATGCAGGGAAGAAGATCATGCCGGTACCGGGAAGGTTTGAGGGGTTTCATTCCATGACGCCGAAAAATGGGAAATGGACGCGGATTATCTGGGAAATGCCCAATGTAGCCAGAGACTGCACAACAGCCATATCTGTCTGCGCCCAGGCATATGGAACCTCTATGCCTGCACCCTCCAGAATACGTATCTTTATTGCGGATATGAGACTTGAGAAGGTGAAGGAGGATTCCTATAAAGGCTTCGGGCTAAGAGAAGGAGCCATGGCTTATTGCCATAGTGGTTATAAAAAGGATGCCGTAAAGCAGGCCATGATTCAAAGGCCGGCGGAAGATTTCGCACTTTGGGATGAGCAGGGGAAAAGTGTCTTTCAGGGAAGAGCAGAGGCTTTAAAAGATGGTTTTTACAGGCTGGATTTTACAGATTTTTCCAGGGAAGGGTGGTATACAATCCATGCCGGAGAGATAGCTTCAAAGCCTTTTCCAATCGGAACGGAAAGCTATTTATCTGCTGCCTGGAAAGCGGTTAATTTCTTTTTTGCACAAAGATGTGGCTGCAGTGTGCCCGGCATACACACAGAATGCCATCTGGATGTTATGAGCATACACCCAAATGGAAGAAGGAAATCTGCAGGAGGCGGATGGCATGATGCAGGAGATCTTTCACAAAATGCTTACAATACAGCGGATAGTGCACTGGCGCTGCTAGAGCTTGCCGGGGCAGCAGGAGTGAACAGTAAGGAGCTTGGCAGACGGGCCCTGGAGGAGGCACGCTGGGGAATTGACTGGCTGATACGGGGCAGATGGGGAGACGGCTATGCCCATGTCAGAAAAATTATTGGCTTTTGGAGCAAAAATGTAATTGGAGACGAAGATGATTTGGAGGCGGAGGCTGAAAACTGTCCTTATAATAATCTTCTTCGTGCAGGGGTGTTTGCAAGCGCTTACCGGGCATTTGAAAAGGAGGATCCAATGTATGCCGGAGTGTGTAAAAGATGCGCGATAGAAGATTATGCCTTCGGCATAGACTGCATTTACAAAAAGAGAAAAAAATCCTCCGAGGGAAATACACAGATAGAAATACACGCACGGGCGGCCTGGGCGGCGGCAAAATTATATCAGGCATTTGGCGGGGAGAAATATTTGCAGGATGGCGCCGGATTTGCAGGAATTGTAATGAATTGCCAGCAGCAGACGACGATCGGATTTTCGATACCGCTTGCAGGCTATTTCTATGAAAGTGAAGAAAAGCAGAGAACATTGTCCTATTTTCACCGATCCTATGAACATGTACCCATACAGGCTCTTTCACTGCTGGTGCGCTTAGCGCCGGACCATGAGGAGGCGTCAAAATGGAAAGAGAGCCTTAGACTTTATGGAGAATATTTAAAAATAATTTATGATGTAACACCTTATGGCGTGCTTCCGGCAGGGATTTATGAGCTTGACAATACAGATTATGCCGGTATCTATCATGAGGGAGATCAGTCGCTGGGAGCGCCCTCCATGGAGGAATACAATGCCCAGGTAAGAAACGGAATCAGATTAGATAAGACCCGCTATCTGAGAATTTTTCCGGTTGCTTATCAATTCAGAGGATTCCATGCGACGATTATGGATAAAGCCATTGGGGCAATGGAAATAGCAAAAACTTTAGGTGATGAAAAGCTAAAGTCAATTGCCACCAGACAGATGGAATGGATTTTAGGCTTTAATCCCTTTGCATGCAGCAGTATGTACGGGGAGGGATATGATTATCACCCGCTTTATTCAGGCGTGGTACCACAGGTTGTGGGGGCGCTGCCGGTAGGATTTGAATGCTGTGAAAACGAGGATGAACCATATTTTCCCATGCAGAATCTTCCCACTTATAAAGAAATATGGGTACACACCACCTGCAGAATGATGAAACTGATATCTTATTTGGGGTTTGACACTGCGCGGGCCGGTTTTTGCAGGCAAAATGATAAATGACATGAAATGTGAGTATTGGACAGTTCCTTTCGGAAAAAAGGATTCTTATAATAAAAGCAGGACATGAGACATAAGCCGGGGAAAGAATTGGAAGGGGGACAAATACATGGGGAAAGGAAAAAAGGAAAAGGGATACTCTGGTCAGATAATGGAGATGTTCTGGAAGCAGCGGGCCTTGCAGATGTTTGTACTGGCGGGAGTTATCTATATCTTTATTTTCAATTATATTCCAATGGTTGGATTAATAATTGGATTTAAGGATTACAAAATTACCAGCGGGCTTGCGGGAATGTTTACCAGCAAATGGGTGGGATTTAAATATTTTCAGGAATTTTTTACAGACTATAAATTTGGGCAGCTAATGAAAAATACCCTTGTGCTTAGTGTTCTGAAACTGATATTTAGTTTTCCTCTGCCGATTATTTTTGCTGTTATGCTAAATGAGGTGAAGAATAAGAAGGTAAAGAAATTTATTCAGACCACCAGTTATCTGCCTTATTTTATATCGTGGGTGATTGTTTCGGGACTGCTTAGGATTTTGGCTGCAGATACAGGCATTATCAACACTGTTTTGCTGTCTTTAAATATTATTAAGCAGCCTATGGAGCTGCTTACCAGTCCGCAATATTTTTATACGGTTGCCGTGGTCACAGCCATGTGGAAGGACACCGGGTGGTGGACAATCGTTTTTCTGGCGGCTATCACGGGAATTGATCCGTCTTTATATGAAGCGGCTTCCATTGACGGGGCCACACGGCTTCAAAAAATGCGTTATATTACAATCCCGTGCATTGCAGGAACCATAACGGTAGTTTTGATTATGGCGCTTGGAAATCTGCTGGGAGGGGGTCTTAGCGGCTCTAATTTCGAACAATGTTATCTGCTTGGAAACAGTGGGAATATGGAAGTATCTGACATTATCCAGACCTATGTCATGAGAGTCGGACTATCGAATGCCCGTTATTCCTATGCTACGGCGGTGGGAATGTTCCAGTCAGTTATTTCGGTAACATTGGTGTATATCAGTAATTTTGTATCCAAAAAGATTTCTGGAAACGGATTGTTTTAAGGGGGTGGTCAGATGCGGAAATCCGGAGAAAAACGCAGTGTAATCAAAAAGAGCAGACAGGATAAGGTTATTGACGCTGTCATAATAATCACAATGATTATGGTTGTAGTTTTGTGCCTTTATCCTTTTTATCTGGCAGTAATCATGTCGTTTAATGAAGGGCTGGATGCACAGCGCGGAGGTATTTATCTGCTTCCCAGAAAGTTCACCCTGCAAAATTATAAGACCCTGCTTGCAGACGCGGCATGGGGAAAAGCTTTTGTCGTGACACTTGCAAGGACAGTGATGGGGACAGCAATGACAGTCTTTTTCACCATGTTTGTAGCATATGGACTTTCTCATAAAGAATTGGTGTTCAGAAAAGCGTATTATTCATTTTTTATCTTTGCAATGTACTTTTCGGGAGGCGTGATACCTTATTACATACTGCTGCGGTCCCTTCATCTGTTAAACACTTTTTTTGTATATGTAATTCCGGGGTGTTTAAGCTTATTTTATATCCTGGTGGCGATTTCCTTTTTTCAGGAAATCCCGGTTGAACTGGCCGAGTCAGGAAGGCTGGATGGGGCAGGTGAATTTAAAATTTTTACGAAGCTTATCCTTCCGATTTCCAAACCGCTTATGGCCACAATTGCTATTTTTACTTCAGTGGGACACTGGAATGCCTGGTATGAATCAGCATTCTTTGTCAGTAAGAAAGGGCTGCGCACGATGTCATATCTGATGATTGCTATTATCAATCAGGCTAAGGCATCTACAAATGCAGCGGATACTTCCATGCAGGCTGGTGCATCGGTTACATCTTTATCCCTCCAGCTGGCGGCTATGGTAGTGGCAGTATTTCCAATCTTATGTGTATATCCGTATTTCCAGAAATATTTTGTAACGGGTTTAACCGTAGGAGCAGTAAAATCCTGACAAAAATTTACAAATCGGATGACGGGTGGAAACAAAAAAATAATGTAAAGGAGAGAGAGCATGAAAAAGACATTACTCAAAACAACAGCAGGCATTTTGACGGCGGCCTTAATAGTGGCAGGGCTTGCGGGATGCGGCCGTGGCAAAGAGGACAAAGCAGCAGAGAGCGCCGTAACAGAGGATGCAGCAGATCCTGCAAAAGCGCAGAATGGTGAAACGGCGGATAGCGGTGAAACAACAGTAGATCCGGAGAACCCATGGATGATTGGAGACCCGGACGACCCTATCGAATTAACTATTTTTCTTAATCACACATGGTATCCTATTGAAGAATTTAAGGGCATCATTCCGGATGAGATTACAAGGCGTACCGGTATAAGGCTGGTGCCCACAAAGGCAACAGATGCTTCACAGCTTGGCGTACTGGCATCTTCAGGGGAACTTCCGGACCTGGTTTTCACCAGTACAATGCTGGATATTCTTTCTGACCCGGAGATTTGCTATTCTTACAATGAACTGATTGACGAATACAATGTGGATTGGGATATTGATGAGAGCCATATTATCAATGCAAAGGCTTTTTCGCCTGATGATAATTATTATTTTATTTTTTCACATGCCTCTACAAACAAGGACTGGGCAAAATCAAGCGGCGTGCCCATGGTAGGCAGTATGCTGTACCGCTATGATATGCTGGAGGAACTTGGAAATCCCGAAATTAATAACCTTGATGATCTTGACAGGGTATTTGGAATGGTAAAGGAAAAATGGCCGGATGTCACACCGCTGGTATTTAATGTTGATACATGGTGGCTGGAGCCGTTTAAAACATGGAATGGATGTACGCTGCAGGATTTTATTATCAATGATAATAATCAGTGCGAAATAGTGGCAAAGACAGAGCCTTTCAAACAATATCTGTCTTATTGCAACAATATGTACCGTAAAGGATATATCAATGCAGATAACTTTTCATGGAATACGTCCGATATGGTATCCGCATTTGGAAGTGGAAAAGCATTTGCCAGTATCGGAAATACGCAGACAGGAAACCGTCCCCCTACAGGAAGCGGATCTTACCTGCAAATGCTTCAGGATGTCGCTCCCAATGCGCAGCTTCGCGAAATGAAGCCGCTCTCAGATTATCCGCTTATCAATTCTGAGGTAGGCTGGTGCGGAACGTTTATCACAAAAAATAATAAAAATGTAGAGGCATCAATTCGCTTTATGCAGTTTATGTATTCGGAAGAAGGGCAGAAACTGTCTCAGTGGGGCAGAGAGGGAAGCGAATATGTAATGGATGAAAACGGTGTCCCTGTATTTAGTGAGGAATGGAAGAAAGCAAATGAAGAAGGAAAACTCAATGAGATTTATTGTACCAATTTCCATCTGGGAGGTTCTAAAATTTTAGAGGCCGAATCACGCTGCGCAATTGAAGGGGAAGAATTCGTAGAAAGCAATAAAGCAATCCGTGAATCCTACACAAATGAAGCATGGTATGTGTATTCCGCCCCAAAGACCAGTGACGGTGATTATAAGGTTATATATGACCAGATGGTTGACCTGGTAAGATCTGCCCAGGCAAAGATTATTCTGTCCGAAGATGATTCCGAATTCGAAAAGAATTACAATGAATTTATTGAACAGCTCAATAAAATTGGTGTAGACGGCCTGGCAGAATATATGACGCCGAAATTGGTGGAAGCAAGAGATATGTTCCTGGCAGCCGAATAAACGAAGTACGGATTGGCTTTCCGGAAGATGTACCAACGCCGTGAACTTTTACGGCGAATGCGAAGACGAAACAAAAGGGGTGAAAATGTATTATTTTCACCCTTTTTATAAATAAGCCGGCTTGCGAAGCGTGACAGCGTTTGAGTCAATAAGCCGGCTCGCGAAGCGTGACAGCGTTTGATACACACGCCCCCACAGGGAACGTTGTTGCTGATGCAACATGCGGGCACCCGTTTAACATCAGGACGGGCTGTTGCGTATTTGAAGGGGTGTTAATCCAAGTTTTGTTTTAAACAGACGGAATAACTGGCGCTCTGTTTTATAACCCACCTTAAGGGAGATGTCCCTGATAGGGAGCGATGGCTGATAAATCAGCAAATATAAGGCTTCACGGAGTCTTGTTTCATTTACGATTTCCAGGAAGGTGGTATCCCATTCTTTGCGGAAAAGGTTGCAGATATAGTTTTCAGTTTTCCCAATATGTTCGCTTAACATGGAAAGGGAAATATCATGGTTATAATTTGCAGCTATAAAGGAAACACATTTTTGGAGCGGAGAGGGTATGCTTTCCTGTCCTATATGAGGGAAATAGGAGTTATATTTTTCAATCAGCTTTAGATCAGTATGCTCTTTCATTTCCCGGGCAATGGTACAGATACTTGCGCGAAGCTCGTCCTTGTCAACAGGCTTTAACAGATAATCTTTTACACCGTATTTAATCGCCGTGCGTGCATATTCGAATTTATCATAGCCGGATAAGATCATGAAACGATGGCAGAGGTTTTGCTGCCGGGCTTTCATAATTAAATCAAGGCCGGAAATTCCGGGCATTTCCACATCCGTAATCATGAGATCTGCCGGGAAAAATTCCAGTATCTGCAGAGCCTGCCTGCCGCTGGTAGAAGTCTGTACAGTACAGGAAACATCTGCTATTTTTTCGATACAGCTTTTTAGACCTGTGAGGATAAGACGTTCATCATCCACAATTAAAATATTCATCTTTAACATTGCAGAGCTCCTTTTTCAGTATAGGATTCTTTAGTTTAACCGTTATTTTAAGACCCGGATCCAGGGATTCCACAAACAGGCCGCAGTCACTGCCGCATAGAAGCACAATCCGGTCGTTGACATTTTCCAGACCGATGGAAGCGGAGGCAGCAGCGGAAGAATTTCCGTTTTGGAGGGTTTTGCGGACTTGCTTAAGGCGCTTTGGCGTAATACCGGAGCCATTGTCTTCAATTTCAATTAAGACATAATCCTCCTGTGAATAAACCTTTAGATGAATCCATAATTCCCGGTCCTCCTGACGGAAACCATGCTTAAAGCTGTTTTCCACAATGGGCTGGAGCATACAGTAAGGACAGCGGATATCGCTGCAGCCCGGCTCCATCTCAATCTGGTAGCTGAAATCTTCTCGCATGCGGAAAGAATAAAGTTTTATATAATCCTCAATATGCCCTGTTTCCTCACCAATGGTAGACAGCTGCCGGGCTCTTGAAATATTGTAACGCAGGATTTTACCAAACAGAGCAATCATTTGAGAAGCCTTTTGGTTCTCGCCAACTTCAATCAGCATATCAATGTTTTCTAATGTGTTGTAGAGAAAATGAGGATGAATCTGAGACTGCATAGCGTAATACTGTGCCTGGTTTGCCAAATGTTCTTTTTGAATGATTTCTGCAATCAGCTGGTTTATCCGTGCGGTCATTTCATTATAGACATTTGTCATGGTCCCGATTTCATCTGGGCTTGCGTCACTGGGGCAGGGAAGAAGGGGATCTTCCCGGGCATTGAGCATATGAGAGGTGAGGTTTGTAATTCTTTTTACAATGTAATGATAGAACAGGTAATAGGCAAAGCTAAAGAGGGCAAGCAAAAGTATCATTCCTATAAGAATGGGAAATATAGTGAGGTTTGATAATATTACAAAATCGGGATAGTAGTAATAAAGCTCCATGTCCAGCAGATTTAACCGGGAAGAAATTGAGTTTTTATACTGTGAAGAATCACCGGAATAAGGCAACAAATGTACTTTCCCGTTTTCATCTGCAGATACCTGATAAACGGTGTCGTGATATGACAAAAGCAAAAGTTCGCCGGAACTTACAAAATTTAAAGGCTGAAACAGGAACGCAAAGCTACAATCCACTTCCACATAGCCGATTTTGTGAAAGTGATTGACATCGACTAAGATGTTGAAAATTTTACATATTGTTTCGTTATCCTCATCCTCATCCTCAAACAAAAGCTGCATGGTTTTGTAGCTCATAGGCTCAATATAGTCCAGATAAGGGTTATCCTGCGCATTTAAAACACTGTGTGCATCATTGAGCTTTTTGCTGTCTTTTCGCCAGATACAGATATTTTTAAATTCAGGGTTCATAACATAGAGCTGATAAAACGCCGGCCTTACGTATTTTATCCACATTTCGGCGCCGTCTGCGGATGAGAAGTCATAATGTTCTACATAGCGCATCAAATTGGTATTGTATTGAAAGGAATGGGTACAGAATCTTACCTGGCTTAAATTGTTTTCAATTGCATTTGTGCTCTGGGAAAGCATTTCATGTTTTGCCAGGCAATACTGTTCATGGAGCCGTTTGCTGAGGGTACGGATATAAAATGTACTCATTAAAATCATGGGGACAAAAACGATCATGACATAAAGATACATCATTTTTTGAGCCAGAGATAAATCTTTAAACGGGAGTATATGTTTGTGCATAATGACACCTTTTCTGCTTTATATGTTCGTACTTAATATCATAATAACCCAAATGGAGAGCAGAATCAATGTATCATAATTTCAATTTATCAAGATAAAGAAGGGAGAAAAAATGAAGAAAGAAATAAAAAGAATTGATTTCAGAGTGAGGGTGCCTTACGGTGGATATTTGCAATTTTTTGAAAATGAGAAGGGCGGCTTTGCAAAAGATTTTTGTGAGCTGCCATATGCAAAATCCATTGAACAAAAATCAATGGACCTGATGCTGCAGGAGATGGAGGATGCGGATATCGGACTTGCAGTGGTGCCGGGGCGCGGGGCCCTGGGAGTAACGAATGACGAGCTGTTTGAAATGAGTCATAAATATCCGGGGAAATTTATTATTTTTCCTTATATCAATCCTTTGGAAGGAAAGAAGGCGCTGGATGATATTGATAAGTATATTGTTTGCGGTGAGGGGAAGGGAGCAGCTTTAGAGCCGGGATTTTCTGCCGGCGTTACCTATGATATGGACGATGGAAGGATTTTCCCTGTATACCAAAAGCTGCAGGAGTTACAAATACCGGTATTGCTGACATATAGTTCGCTGGGTTTGCCGTACATGGATATGGATGCGCCTAAGAGGCTGGATGCGGTGGCAAGAAAATTTCCTGAGCTGGTAATTGTTGTAGGACATGCCGGATGGCCCTGGACAAGGGAACATATTACAATTGCGTTTATGAGGAAAAACATATATTTATCTCCCGATGCATATGGCGTCAGGGTGCCGGGCTCTGAGGATTATATTAAGGCAGCCAAAACAATGCTGCAGGATAAGATGATATTTGGAAGTTCATATCCCATCATTCCCATTAAGGAAACAGCGGAATTCGTAGATCAGCAATGGGGATTAACAGAGGAAATAAAAGAAAAGATTTTTTATAAAAATGCAGCCCGCCTGTTAAAACTGGAAGACTAAGGGGGCAAAAGATTTTTCAAAATTTGAAAAAAGGTGGGTATTGACATGATAAAAATAGGATTTGCAGATTACTATCTGGATAACTGGCATGCCAATTATTATCCGGGTTTTTTAAGGGAAGCAATAGCAAAATACGGATATGATGCGGCGGTTACTTCTGCGTATGCATTAAAAGACCGGGAAGATGGTATGACATCAAAGCAGTGGTGCCGCAAAAATCACATACATCTGGCAGACAGTATGGAGGAAATGATATGCAGTGTGGATGCAATCATGGTTATTGCAGCGGATAATTCCTTGTGGCATGAAGAAGTTGCACGTCTCCCGCTGGCAAGCGGAAAGCCGGTTTATGTAGATAAAACATTCGCGCCGGATGCAGAGACAGGAAGGGAGATGTTCGCATGGGCCGGGAAGCATCATACACCGGTAATGTCAACCTCCGCGCAGCGTTATTGCACCAGCATAATGGATTATCTGGCAAGAGAAAAGGGGAATACCAGATTCATGTCCACGGTGGGGCCGCATGATTTATCCAATTATGCAGTTCACCAGTTAGAACCGATTGTGGCGGTTATGGGTACAGGCGCTAAGCGGGTAAAGGTTTTTACGGCAGGGGATGCCGTAACGGAAATGATAATAGATTACGGTGATGGAAGAATGGCAAGTTTTGTGCAGACGCCAAACCCCTGGGCAGAGTTTAACTTTATGGTATCGGATGGGGAAAAGGGTGAGCGCCTTGACAGCTCAGACTACTATATAAATACCATGAAAGCAATTCTGGATTTTTTTGAGACTGGCATTTCACCGGTGCCCCGGGAAGAAACAATGGAGGTTTTAAAGCTGATTGACGCAGCCAGAAAAGGACGTCAAAAGCCGGATACATGGTTGGCGCTGGAGAACGAAACGGTGATATAAAAGTGTAAGATAATTCGTATAAAAATCAGGAAAGGAGAGTGGCTGTCAATTATGAAAACATGTATTGCAGTTGATATTGGCGGAACCAAGATGCTGGTTGCCGAAGTGCGTGAAGACGGTTCAATTGTACATTTAAGGCGCAGTGTTACCGGACAGATCAGCAGAGAAGAAGTGGTAAGGAGAACAATTGCGGAAATAAAAGAATATGAAAGAGAGTTCGGGTGGGAGAGTGGAAAGCGCCCGGCGCAGACAGGAATCGGGATCAATGGCGTTGTAGATCCTGTCAGAAAAATCTGGAAGGGAATGGAACCGGGGGAAACAGATATTGTACTGCCTGCGTATGTAGAGGAAGAATTCAGTGTGGAATGCTGCATTGATAATGATGTGAAGGCAACGGTGATTGCGGAAAACAAATTTGGCGCCGGGAAGGGGTACCAAAATATGGTTTACATAAATGTAGGAACAGGTCTGGCAGGCGGATTCATTGCAAATGGAAAACTGATTCGGGGAACAGACGGCTTTGCAGGAGAAATAGGCTATATGAACTTTACAGGAGGGGAGGGACCAAGGGTAGAACTTATGGCCTCCGGTATGGGATTAAGCTATCAGGCGGTAGAGCTTATAGGCGGATATCCGGATTCCGGATTAAAAGAAAAGATAAAAGGTGTGGTGTCCGGACAGGATGTAGTTACACTGGCAGGTAAGGGGGACAAACTGGCAAACCGTATTTTGGAGGAAATGATTACGATGAATGGCCTTATGATTTCCAATTTAACCTGTGTACTCTCGCCGGAGCTTGTGGTATTAGGCGGCGGTCTTATCACAAACCGGCAGATGCTTAACAGAATTATTGGGGCAGTTTCAGAAAAAGCAAAGGAACATTTGGAAAAAGGGATTGTTCTGACAGCTTTTGATCCTGTGCATGCAGGACTTATGGGAGCTGCAGCTGTTGGACTGGGGTATCAGAAAGAATATGAATAAAAGATAAAAAGGAGAATTACTGCTATGGTAACAATATTGGACTGCATAGAAAGAATTCCGTCTGTTATGGAAAATATTCTTGCTGCCCGGGAGGAATCCTTTGCGGCATTTATGGAATTCATCAAAGACAAGACAGAAAAGATAAATGAAATTATATTTGTGGGTTCAGGTACATCAAATACCGCTGCAATGACTTCCCGGCTTTTTGTAGAAAAGGTATCAGGTATCAGCACAAAGGTTGTTCTCCCTAATGATTATATCAATAGCGGGAGAGTATATAATTCCCATGGATTATATGTATTTACCTCTCAAACAGGAACCTCCAGGGAGGTTTGTAAACTGATGGAGGAACTCAGTGCAAAGGGATTTTGGTGCGTTGCACTGACACAGGGGAATGATACCATGCTGGCAAAGGCATCTTACTGTCATATCTGTTTAAATTGTGGAGAAGAAGAATATCTGATGCGGACCATTGGGTATACCGCAAGTGTATTAAACCATATGCTTATGGGCCTTAATCTGGGACTTGCAAGGGGAAGAATTACCAGAGAAGAATTTTTGGCATATCTTAAAGAGGCGGGATGTGTTCCTGACAGTCATCGGGTAATTACGGCACAGACAAAAAAATGGTTCCGGGAAAACAAACGCCAGATTATGCGGTCAGACTGTGTGATATTTACCGGCGCCGGGGACTTATACGGGGTGGCTCTGGAAGGGGCTGTCAAGTTTTGGGAGATGCCGCAGGTGATTTCCATAGGCTATGAGCTGGAAGAAGGCCTGCATGGGCCTAATTACGGGTACAATGGAAATCACTGCGTAGTTGTGTTTAATGACGGCAGGGGGCAGTCTGAAAAAGCCCTATCGCTGGCCCGTTATATGAAGGAAGTGCTTGGCAACGGACTGGTAGCTGGTGCAGTAACAGTGGACGATAAAGATCTGAAGCTTGAACTGAAAGGCGGCAGCTTTGCATGTTTGGAATTTAGTGCAGTACCCCAGGTAATGGCCTATTTCCTTGCAGAGGACGGGGGAAGGGATTTGACAATTCCAAGCGATCATAAGGTGATGTACAGCTATTTTAATACGCATGCCTGATAAAGACTGTAAAGAGGTATTTTTTATGAGAGAAGAATTTCGCAGAGAATTAATTCACACAGGGTATATCCATTCTCCCCTTCCCCTTCACCGGGAAAGAGGGCTGGAAGCGGAAATGAAAGAAAAAAAAGTTCTGAAAGAAAAAGTTATTTGGAGGGAAGGATGTAAACCGCCGGCCTTTTCAGGAATCGGAAACATGGAGGAAATCAAAAAGACAGGAGAAAACAAAACTGGTGCTCTGCGGGTTAAAGGACCTACAATCCGAAATGAGATGCCCTATGAGGACGGAGCAACCGCACACCTTTTCAGGAGCAATTTAACGTTTGCTTTTCCGGGAGAGAACTGGGAAGGATATAACAGGCTTTCTTTTTGGGTAAAACCGGATTCTATGGGAAGCCACAGCGTGCATTTACGCGTACATATGAAAAATGAGGGAAGAATCTCCATTCCTGATTCCTATATGCGGGAGGGGCAGCATCTGGTTAATCTGGTAAATCACCAGCTCAATCAAGTGATATGGGAGTTTGCCTCTCTCCCCCGGGACTGCGTTACACAGATGAGTATCTCCATGGATGCCGATGGGCAGGATACCTCCACAGGGGAAGAATTTCAGTTTGATTTTAGTGATATTACATTACAGCAGGTAAAAAAGGCTGAGAAGGAGAAGGGATGGAGCTGTGAAGAAAACAGAATTTCGTATTCGATGTCGGGTTATCACTGCAATGGAAAAAAGACAGCGGTTGCCAATACGGGAAGCGATACTTTTTCGGTTCTGAATGAGGGCGGCGAAGAAGTTTATCTGGGTAAAACAGTTAAAATCAGGGATCGGAGAGGGGATTTTGAGATCCTTGACTTCAGCGAAGTTACTAAGCCGGGGCTTTACCAGCTGAAAAGCGGGGATGCGCTTACACAGCCCTTTGAAATCGGGGAAAAGGTTATGGAGGGCGTCATATGGAAAGTAATCAATTTCATCTTCTGTGAAAGGTGCGGATATCCGATCCTGGGCAAACATGGAAAATGCCATACAGATGTGGTGGCAAAACACAATGGCCTGCTGCTTTCTCTTGGGGGCGGCTGGCACGATGCCGGGGATATGTCCCAGCAGATGCTACAGACAGCGGAAGTGACGCAGGAAATTTTAGAGCTGGCGGGCAGTGTAAAGGATGATGATGTTCTTCTTTATCACAGGCTGATAGAAGAAGGAATCTGGGGGTTGGAATATACCTTAAAAAGCCGCTTTGGAGATGGATACCGTGCAAGCAGTGTGGGACTGGGGTTGTGGACCGATGGGTTTATAGGTAATAAGGACGATGTGGAGGCCAGAGTCCATAATCAGGCATTCCAGAATTTTTTCTGTGCCGGGGTACAGGCTCAGGCCGGACTTGTTCTGAAAGAGTCTGACCCGGATTTGGCATGGAAATGTGTGGAGACCGCAAAAGAAGATTTCCGCTTTGCCAAACAGCGCTTTGAAGAAAAAGGAATGGAATATCCTATTATGTGGGAGCATACGTTAAACAGCGGCCTCTCCCAATATTACGCGGCAGCAGCCTGGGCGGCGGCTTCCATCTGCCAGTATGAATATAATGAAGAATTTGCAGCGGCAGCTAAAAGCTTTGGAAACAGGCTCTTAGCCTGCCAGGAGACAGGAACAAAAGGGGTTCCCATGAAGGGTTTTTTTTACAGGGAGGAAAGCCATAAGACCATTGTGCATTTTACACATCAGGGAAGGGAACATGCTTTTGTCCAGGCGCTGGAAGCTCTCTGCCGGGCCTTCCCTGATTCCTCTCAAAAAGCAGAGTGGGAAAAGGGGATGAGATTATACGGAGAATACATAAAGGAACTTTTTCATATGGCAACGCCTTATGGGATGCTTCCGGCAGGAATATATTCTGTGCGAGAGGCCGAAGATGAGGAAACCTTTAAGCTGCTGCATTTATTAGTGGATTATGAAACGGAAAAGGAAAATTACAGGGCGCAGCTAAAGGCGGGAATTGATTTGGGAGATGGATATTATGTAAGAATGTTTCCTGTTTGGTTTTCTTTCAGGGGAAACGCAGCGATTCAACTGTCCATGGGAAAAGGCGCGGCTATTGCAGGGCGGTATTTTGAAGACGGGGAGCTTAAGGAAATTGCCAGGGAGCAGCTCTATTGGATGTCAGGAAAGAATCCCTTTTGTCAGTCGTTGATTTATGGGGAGGGATCAAGATACGCGCAGCAGGATGCAAATTATCCGGGGGAGATGACGGGGGAAATGCCGGTCGGCGTGGAGACGCTGGAGAATGAGGATGAGCCTTATTGGCCTTCGGGGAACAATGCAACCTATAAAGAGGTTTGGCTTACGCCGGCTGGCCGCTGGCTTTCTGTTGTGGCGGACTTATATCCCTGCATATAAAAAAATAAACTAAAATTATAGTATAAAATGATGCCGCTATTTTGTGGAATCCGGATAAAAAAGGGACTCCGAAAAAAATAGCGGCATTGTTTTTCCCGCTCTCAGGCGCAAAAGCTCCTGAAATTTAGCACATTTTGTTGAATTTACTTGTTTTCTATGATAAATTCACTATTAGAAGTATTTCCAAAATATGGAAATTAATGAGTTTGAAGTGCAATTGTAGCTTGCGATACCCAATGACAGTTACTTAATTACAACAAGCTGATTTACGAAGCGCGACAGCGTTTGCCGGTGCAGTATCGCAAGCAAGGTTTGCGGCAGGCGGGAGTATAATGATGGTAAGAGAGTATATGGAACAAAATGTGTATGAAGCCCTGCAGGATCGGCTGCATTATCTTTTTGAGGAATTTGATAACATATATGTTTCTTTTTCCGGCGGCAAAGACAGCGGGCTTTTGCTGAACCTGGTTTTGGATTATCAGAAAAGGTACTGGCCACGAAGAAAGGTGGGCGTTTTTCATCAGGATTTTGAGGCACAGTATACCGTAACCACAGAGTATGTGGAGAGAACCTTTGAGCGGATTAAAAAAGAGGTTCATCCTTACTGGGTGTGCCTTCCCATGGCCACAAGGACGGCTCTTAGCAGCTATGAGATGTACTGGTATCCGTGGGATGATACAAAGAAGGATATCTGGGTCAGAAAAATGCCGGATGAGGATTACGTGATCAATCTTGAAAATAATCCTATTTCTACTTACCATTATAAGATGCATCAGGAGGACCTTGCCAGACAGTTTGGCCGCTGGTACAGAATGTCCCACGGCAACAGAAAAACGGTGTGCCTGCTTGGTATGCGTGCGGACGAATCGCTCCAGAGATACAATGGATTTGTAAATAAGAAGTATGGGTATGAGGGAAACTGCTGGATTACGAAGCAGTTTAAGGATGTCTGGTGTGCTTCTCCGCTTTATGACTGGTCATCGGCGGATGTATGGCACGCCAATTATCTTTTCAACTATGATTATAATCATCTGTACGACCTTTATTATATGGCCGGGCTTAAAGTCTCCCAAATGCGGGTTGCTTCTCCTTTTAACGACTATTCCAAGGATGCTTTGAATTTATACCGGGTTATTGATCCGGAAATCTGGGTGAAGCTGGTAGGAAGGGTGAGGGGAGCGAACTTTGCCAATATTTATGGGCGGACGAAGGCAATGGGATACCGGAATATTACAATGCCCGAGGGGCATACCTGGAAGTCTTATACACTGTTCCTTCTGGATACCCTTCCGGCAAGACTGCGTAACAATTACATAAAAAAATTTAAAACCTCCATAGAATTCTGGCACAAAACAGGCGGCGGTCTGGACGAGGGGACGATTTTGGAGTTGGAACGCCATGGGTACAAGATCAGGCGCAATGGGGTGTCAAATTATACGGCAAGTAAAAAAACCAGAGTCATATTTGAGGGAAACATTCCGGATGATACGGATGATATTAAAACCACAAAGGATATTCCCAGCTGGAAACGAATGTGCTACTGCATTTTAAAAAATGACCATCTGTGCAGATTTATGGGGTTTGGCATGAGCAAGCAGCAAAAAAAGCGCCTTGATATCATCCAGAATAAGTATAGAAGTATTGAATATATAGAGTAACAACAGGCTGCGCCTGTTGTTACTCATACAAATTTGAGCAGAAGCTCAAATTTGAAAGATACAAAAAAAATAAGCAGGTCTGCCCTTGCGGAAATGAGGAAAATATGGAGTATAAAAGCCCGGTATACAGTGTGATTTCTGTTCCTATTGAAAAGATAAAGCCAAACACCTACAATCCCAATGCGGTGGCGCCGCCCGAAATGAAACTTCTTTATGAAAGTATCAAAGAAGATGGATATACTATGCCTATTGTATGTTATTATAGTAGGGAAAATGATATCTATGTGATTGTTGACGGCTTTCACCGTTACAGGATAATGCTGGATCATTCCGATATCTATGAGAGGGAAAAAGGAATGCTCCCGGTTTCCGTCATACGCAAGCCCATTGACCAGAGGATGGCAAGCACCATACGCCATAACAGGGCCAGGGGAAGCCACAATGTGGATTTGATGAGCAACATTGTGAAAGAGCTGCAGGAGATGGGACGGTCAGATGCGTGGATATCCAAACATCTCGGCATGGATCGGGATGAAATTCTAAGGCTAAAGCAGGTAACGGGCCTTATGACCATGTTTAAGGATGTAAAATTTGGGAAGGCATGGCAGCCGGCAGAAGAAGATAAAAATTTATAGACGTATGAAATATACTGCCGGAACATTTTCAAAGCTTTTGGATTTGTAATTATCTAAAAGACACGGACAGGCAGTACAATTGTGAAACACAGAAAATGGAAGGAACAGAAACATGTCAACAATAGGAACCCATATGTCCATTGCGGACGGCCTTGTAAAAATGGCTGAAAATGTGGTGAAAATGGAGGCAGACACCATGCAGATATTCAGCCGTAATCCCAGAGGATCCAGTTACAGAAACTATGACGAGGCGGAGATTACGAAATTCAGGCAGATCAGAGAAAAATATCATCTTGGTCCGGTACTTGCGCATGCACCTTATACCTTGAATCTGGCAAGTGCCAAGAAAGAGACTTACGAGTTTGCCTGCATGGTAATCAGGGAAGATATTGCCAGAATGGATGCCCTGGGAATAGAGTACATTGTCTTTCATCCGGGAAGCCATACCGGAATAGGAGCGGATAAAGGCATTCAAAATATAATTGCGGGGCTAAACCAGGCAATCACGGGCAGGGAGAACATTATGATACTTTTGGAAACCATGTCGGGAAAGGGGACGGAGATAGGAGTCAGCTTTGAGCAGCTGCGGGCAATCCGTGAGGGAATGATTTACCCGGAAAAGGTAGGAATATGTCTGGACACCTGCCATGTGTTTGCGGCAGGATACGATATTGTAAATGATTTGGACGGCGTCCTTGCAGAATTTGACCGTGTTCTCGGGCTTGCGCTTTTACGGGCAATCCACTTAAATGACAGCATGATGCCCTTTGCATCTCATAAAGACCGTCATGCAACTATTGGAGATGGAGAGATAGGGCTTACGGCGCTTTTACAGGTACTTAAGCACCCGCTTGTCTGCAGGCTGCCCTTTTATCTGGAGACACCCCTGGATGATGCGGGACATAAAAAAGAAATAGAAATGCTTCGAAGTGAATTAACTTAGAAATAAACTAACTTAGAAGTTCTAAGAAAAGCGGTTTGTAAAAGAGATTACTGATTATGAAGAAAGATTTAACACAGGGAAATGTAACAGGGACCATGTTAAGATTTGCAGGTCCCATGATATTGGGAAACCTTCTCCAGCAGTGCTACAATATAGCCGACACGCTGATTGTGGGAAGATACCTTGGAGCCTCTGCGCTTGCGGCGGTGGGAAGCGCCTATACGCTTATGACCTTTCTGACTTCCATCTTAATTGGATTATGTATGGGAAGCGGTGCGGTTTTCTCTGTTTATTATGGTAAAAAAGATATTTTGCAGATGAAAAAGAGTATGCTGGCTTCTTTTGCATTCATCGCAGCGGTGAGCGCCATTTTAAACGGACTGGTTTTTTTGGGGATTCACCCCATATTGTATATCCTGCAGGTGCCGGAAAGCGTTTATCCGCTGATGTACGAGTACGTGCGGGTGATTTTCTTTGGAATAGGGTTTGTTTTTCTGTACAATTTTTTTGCCTATCTTCTTCGTGCGCTTGGCAATTCTGTTGTGCCGCTATGTTTTTTGGGAATTGCAACGATACTTAATATTGTGCTGGATGTGTTGTTTGTGGTCAGATGGAATATGGGCGTGGGAGGAGCTGCCGCCGCTACGGTGATTGCCCAGGCTCTGTCAGGGGCAGGTATTGGTATCTATACATGGGTAAAAGAGCCGGAGCTGCATCCCGGAAAACGGGAGACGGCCATTGACCGAAAGACAGGAGCGGAGATAGTCCGCAATTCTTTTGCGGCCTGTATACAGCAGTCGGTGATGAATTTTGGTATTCTGATGATACAGGGACTGGTAAACAGCTTTGGGCCGGTGGTGATGGCCGCCTTTGCTGCAGCTGTAAAAATTGATTCCTTTGCCTATATGCCCGCCCAGGAATTCGGAAATGCTTTTTCCCTGTTTATCTCCCAAAATCACGGGGCGGGGAAGAGAGAGCGCATCCGGCAGGGAACCCTTCGGGCAGGTGCGGTATCACTTGCCTTTTGTATGGTTATTTCAGCAGGCATTTTTGTGCTGGCGCCTCAATTGATGCAAATTTTTGTGGATGCGGGGGAAAGCGGCATTATACGGACAGGAACGGAGTATTTGCGGATTGAAGGGGCATTTTACTGTGGGATTGGCCTTTTGTTTCTTTTGTACGGATTTTACCGGGGTGTTGAAAAGCCTGAGATGTCGCTGGTGCTTACCATCATATCCCTGGGAAGCAGAGTACTGCTTGCCTATATACTTTCCCCGCTTCCGCAGATTGGGGTACTGGGTATCTGGTGGGCGATTCCCATTGGCTGGTTTTTGGCTGATGTGACAGGAATTGCCTGTATAGGCAGATTAAGCGGTTACAGGCTTAAAGAGCCCGATTGATGTGTGTCGAAAGGACGGCCGTCTAACCAAAGACCGGAGAGAAGCCAAAAGCCAGAGAACTGTCAAAAGCCAGAGAACTGGCAAAGGAGAATGCAAAAAAAATGATTTGGGTTGAAAAAGAAAATTTTTCCATAAAACAGATTTGTGATTCCGGCCAGTGCTTTCGCTTGAGAAAATTAGAAAGTTCCCTTCCGGCTTCTTACCGGCATGACAGTTTGGGCAAAGGCAGGAGCGCTGTTACAGAGACGGAAAGGTATGGGATTACAGCCTTCGGAAGATTTCTGGAAATAGAGGAAGGGGCGGATGACATTATCTTTCACTGCACTGCAGAGGAATTTGAGCAGATTTGGAAAGGATACTTTGACCTTGAAGAAGATTACGGAAAGATTATAGGCCTGATAGATGAAAAGGACGATTATCTTTTAAAGGCGGCAGCCTTTGGCAGCGGTGTAAGGATCCTGCGCCAGGACTTATGGGAAGTGATTGTTTCTTTTATTATATCCCAGCAGAATAATATTAAGCGGATTAGAAAATGTATTGATTATTTGTGTGAAAAATATGGAGAAAAGAAACAGACTAAGTCAGGTATCATCTATTACGACTTTCCAACACCCGGGGCACTTGCAGACGCTTCATTGGAAGATTTATACGCCTGTAATTTAGGCTACCGCAGCCGGTATATCCATAAAACGGCTGCCAGCATTGCGGAAGGTCAGATCGACTTAAATGCAATTGGCAGGATGGGCTATGAGGAGGCCAAAACAGAGCTTTTAAAGCTGCATGGTGTAGGCGTAAAAGTGGCGGAATGCATCTGCTTATTTGCCTTGCACAAGACAGAGGCTTTTCCGGTGGATACCCATATACATAAGGTTCTGGGGGAGCAATATCCGGGAGGCTTTGAAGCAGAGCGATATAAGGGATATGAAGGCATATTACAACAGTATATTTTTTATTATGATTTGATGAACGGCTGATCTTTTTACATACAATTACAAAAAACGGGGATACTGCTTCTAAAAACAGTCTTCCGATACCGAACGGGAGTCTGTAAAAGCAGCTGGCAGCGCGCTTCGCGGGCCGGCTTATCATGAGAAAAGGAGCAGATACAAAATGATTGAACCGGATACAATAAAATTACTGCGGGAATGTGATGCAGGGATTAAAATGGGAGTTTCTTCTATTGACAAGGTGTTGGATTATGTACATGATGAAAAGCTTCGGAAATGTCTGGAAGACTGTAAAAACGATCATGACAAATTGAAAGAAGATATTCAGGCTTTAATCAGTAAATACCATGATGATGGGAAGGAGCCTGACCCTATGGCAAAAGGCATGTCATGGATTAAGACCAATGTGAAGCTGGCTATGGATGAATCGGACGGAACAATTGCGGATTTGATGACGGATGGCTGCAATATGGGGGTGAAATCCTTAAGCAGGTATTTAAATCAATATAAGGCAGCCGATGAAAAATCCAAAAGCATTGCGAAACGCCTTATTAAAATTGAAGAAAGGCTTACGGAAGATGTCCGTCCTTTTTTATAAATAATTTCACAGGCCTCCCCGCCATGAAATCTCTAATATCATTTATGAGGCATATTATTTGACTATAATAAAGCGACATAACAAAAAAGCAATCAGCTATAAACTGATTGCTTTTTGATACATAACTTTTAACTTTTATTTTACAGCGCCTGTAATACCTTCTGCAAAGCTCTTCTGTAAGCAGAAGAATACGATAGCAGTAGGAATTGTACAGATAAATACACCAAGCATCAACATACCATAATCAACCGTATAACCGCCTAAGAGGTTGGCAACCAGCATGGGCATGGTGATGGATTCGTTTGTCATAAGGATTACCTTTGGCCACAGGTAATTGTTCCATGCATTCATGAATACAATGGTCATTGCCGCCGCATAGGTGGAGCGCATAGTAGGGAAAAACATGCGGAAGAAGATGGCAAGTTCGCTAAGGCCGTCAATCCGGGCCGCCTCAATAATGTCATGAGGGAATGACCGTGAAGCCTGTCTGAACATCATGATCATAAACGGTGTGGAGATTGACGGAAGCATAAATGCGGCCATGGTATTTACCATGTTCAGAGTCGAAAACATACGGAACATGGGGATCATAACAGCAGCAAAAGGAATCATCATAGCAGTCAAAAGAACTGTAAATACAGCATCCTTTCCTTTGTCATGGTAAATTTCAAAACCGTAACCTGCAATGGAGCATACCAGAAGACAAAGTATTGTCAGTATGAAAGAGTTCCTGAAGGAATTCCAGAGGGCTAATCCCAGGTTCTGATTGGCAATCAGGGATTTATAATTCTCAATCAGATAGGTACCGGGTATCAGTTTACCGGCAATAACATCTATGCTCTTATTCGTAGCTGCACAGAGCATATAGTACAGCGGGAATATGGAAAGCAGAGAAAATATTGTCAAAAATGCATACATAAAGAATTTCTTACCCTTGCTCATCATCGCTCATCACCTACTTTCATTTGAAGTATTGCCAGAATGGCAACCAATATCAGGATTATAATGGACATCGCCGCCGCATATCCGAAATTCGGACTTTGCACGAAGGATGTATTATAAATGTAGTGTGACATGGTCATTGTGGATTTACCAGGCCCGCCGTTGGTCAGGTTAAGTGATTCATCAAACAACTGCAGCGTACCATTTGTGGAAGTGATGGTAGTGAGCAAAATGGTAGGTTTCAAAAGCGGAACCGTAATTTTAAAGAAAGTCTGCATAGGGCTTGCACCATCGATTCTTGCCGCCTCATAAACAGAATACTCAATATTCTGCAGGCCGGATAAGTAAAATACCATGTTATACCCGGTCCATCTCCAAATCAAAGCAATAATGATAACCGCCCGGGCGGTCCATGCATTGGCAAACCACATAACAGGATTCATCCCAAAGCCGCGCAGTACGGTATTTACGAACCCATCATTTGCAAACAGGGAGCGGAAAATCATAGCATAGGATACCAGTGATGTGGCACATGGTAAGAAGATACAGGTACGGAACAGCCCTTTAAAACGTAACTGCTTATTATTCAATAAGGAAGCCAGAATTAATGCTAAAACAAGCATAATCGGCACCTGGATAATTAAGTAGAAAAACGTGTTAAACAGAGTTTGCTTAAATGTGGGATCCTTTAAGATACGGGCATAATTGCTGAAACCGGAAAAGCTTAAATTAACTCCCATACCTGTTTTTAAGGATAAAATAAATGCCTGAATCATGGGGTAAAAACTGGTCCAACAAATCAGCAGCACTGCAGGCGTTAAAAACACCCATCCTGTAAGGCCATGTTTTTGCTGTAGAGTAAAGCCTTTTTTACTGGAACCACTCATATATTTCTCCCTCCCTTTCAATTTTATTACGATAAAGATATTTCTTCTGGGTGTGGTATTGTGGTATAAAAAAGGGGCTATCTGCCGCCTTGCCAGCAGCAGACAGACCCTTTTTGACTAACATTTTTTATGTAACTGATAATTTGTAAATCTTACTGTAAAAATGCTGTTACTTTATTAAGAAGATCAGCCGCCCATATTAAATTCAACGGTTTCCTGTGCTGTCTTGATTTCGGAATCAATGTCAGCGCCCTGCTGGCAGATGTTGGAAACTGCAACACCTACGGCATCACGTGCGTCATAGTAGAATGCGCCAGTGATATTGGAAGGAGTATGGGTAGCGAACTCAACGATCTTAGCGTAGATAGCATCATTTCCGAAGAATTCAACCGGCTGGTTGTAAGCTTCTGATTCACCTGCAGGTGCCCATGTTGCAAGAGCGCCCTTGGAGATAACATCATCATACAGAGCATTGCTTCCTGCGAAAGTAGAGTTCATGAAATCTACTGCTAAGTCAACCTTCTGGCAGTTAGAGGAAATTGCCCATGAAGAACCGCCGTTGTTTGAGTAGTTGGTTGCATTGCTTGCGCCGTCTAACTTAGGCATATTTGTGATTGCCCATTTACCGGACTGATCTTCCGCAACGGTAACGCTTGCCATAATCCAGCAGCCGTTTAATGCACTTACGGTAGTACCATTGTTAAGAGAAGCGATGTACTGATCCCAGTCTGTTACTTCTACTAAAGTGCCGTCTTTGACCATCTGCACATAGATTTCCATAATCTGTTTCAGCTCGGCATTTCCGTCAATGTTAACGGAACCGTCTTCCTTGAAAAGAGATGAACCGCAGGACTGCAGCATCATCATGATAAGGTCAGGTGAACCTGCCTGGGATGTAAGGATAGGCTGTCCTGTCTTCTCTAAAACAACTTTAGCCTTTTCCATGTAATCGGACCATGTGATATCTGTGAAGTCATCAATGGTGTACCCGGCCTGCTCCAGATAATCGGTACGCATGCAGTTGATAACTGCGCCGTTGTCAAAAGGAATACCGTAATTCTTACCGTCTAATGTGGAATATGCTACCTTAGCGGCTGAGAACTGGGAAAAGTCAATTCCTACGCTTGTCAGTTCCGTAAATACGTCCGGATAATTGGTAGCATATTTCTGGAATGAATTATCCTGCATCAGGAAGATGTCAGGAAGAGTGCTTAAGTCTCCGGCAGCAACAGCCGTGGTAATACGTGTCTCGATGTCGTCAGACTGTACTTCACTTACCTCAACCTTGAATCCTTCATGATCCTGAGCATAAATTTCAGCAGCCTTCTGAATAGCATAAATGTTGAAATTCGGATCCCAGGTCCATACGGTCAGAGTGTTCTCGTCAGCAGAGCCGCCTTCAACAGGGGCTGCCTCTTCTGCACCTGATCCGGTATCCGCCGCTGCATCCGCTGATCCGGCATCCGCCGCCGCATCGCCGGCACCTGCATCGGCAGCAGTATCGCCTGAGTTACTGTCAGCACCTGAACCGCCGCCACAGGCTGTCATGGAAATAACCATGGTCAGGGCAAGTAAAGCAGAAATAATTTTTCTTTTCATTTTGTTTTTGTTCCTCCCTTTGAGTTAGTGTAATTGGTAACTTTGTATATAACGGTATTTTGCATTTGTTGACTCAAAATGACAATATGTACAAGTTATAGACGATAAATTTACCAATCCATGTGCATTGTACCATATAAAAAATCTTATATGTTATTAATTTCAAGCATAAAGTGTGCAATATCAATCATTGTGCGCAAATTGCATAAAAAACAGGCCGGCTAACAGGTCGGCCATGTAATATTTTTCTTTTTGAAAGCAGACATAAGGGGCAGGAGCTATTTACGCTGACCGGACTGTCTGCGCAGCTGCTGGGGGGAGATACCGGTGATCTGCCGGAAATTCCGGTTAAAGGTAGAAAGCGTGCTAAAGCCGGCCCGGGCGGCAATGGCATTGATGGGATCATTTGTTCGAAGCAGTTCATCGCAGGCACGGTGGATGCGGACATGATGAATATACTGCAGAGGCGGCATTTTCATGCATTCCACGAAAACCCGTCTGAAATGGGTCTCGCTGACATGGCACAGTGCAGCCAGGTAGTCTATCCTGATTGGCTGTTCGGGAACCAGGCTGATGTAGTCAAGAGCAGGAGCGATGATGGAGGCATTTGCGGTTTTGGCAAGGGGGGATTTTTCCTCAGGTTCCCCATCGCCAAGCCTTGCAATGTTGATAAGCAGTGCACAGAGCAGTCCTTTTAATTCCTCCAGATACAGATCGTTTTGCTCCTGCATCAATGCAAGAATCTGCTTTATGAGAACCGGGATTTTTTCCTGCTGTTTCTCATGCATGACATAGGGCTGATGAGCCACCCGGCGGATTAAATGGCGGGCCAATGGGGGATCGTCTTTATATATGCCGGAGAGAAAGGAGTCCGTATCAATGATAAGATACTTCCAGCGGCAGATAATTTCTTGCCGGGAAACAGTTTTGTGAGGTGTATTTTTGGGGATGATGGTAAAGGTTCCGCTGCTACAGGAAAACTCGTCCTTATCAAGAAAAACAGAGCAGTTCCCCTCATAGCAATAACCTATTTCCATATAGTTATGGAAATGGAGGCGATCCTTTTCAGAGCGTACATCATAGCCCCATAAGGCAAGCACCGGACTGTTTACAGGCATCTCATAATATCGGTAGATCATTTTATTTTTTTCCTTTTGGGTCATTTGAAATCCTCATCTTTGGCCGGCCAGTTCTTTTCGATACTGGGAGGGAGAGTTTCCGGTGTGTTTCCTGAAAATCCTGCTAAAGTACAAAGGGTTTTCGTATCCTACAAGGCTGCTGATTTCCTGGACGGAACAGCTGGTATTTTTTAAAAGCTCCTTTGCCTTGTTGATCCGGATAGAGGTAATATACTGCATGGGCGTCATACCCATATAGTGTTTGAAACTGCGGATAAACCAGCTTATACTCATATGATGGTCCCTGGCGTATTTCTCAATAGAGATTGTCTGTGTAAAAAATTCATTGAAAAAATGGACAGTGGCCTCCATTTCCTTTTGATTCCTGTATTTTTCAGCGGAAAACTCAAGCTGGCTCCGGTGGATCTCCGTGAAAAGCTGTTCAAGATAAAAAACCAGAAGATCTTCAAAGCAGGGGCGTTTTAACTGCAATTCCAAAATCATTCGCCTGAAAAGCTCCGGATACTGGAAGGAAATCCCGCAAAACAGGGTATTTGAATTGAAAAAGCCAATTTTGTCCAGAATTTCAGCCGTCTGGGAACCGGAAAAATGTATCCAGCACACCTCCGGATTATCCTTGGCATAGTAACAGTATTCCTGACGCTGCCCCGGACGATATAGTATCATATGTCCTGCCGGAATTTCAACTTCTTTTTTTGAATAGCTGTGGAAAGTGAAATACGCCTTTCCGGAAAAGATATATAAAAGCTGGTAATCTTTGCGGCCTTTTGGACGCAAAGTGGGCATAACGGGCTGGTGGGAGAGGCGGTAAATACCACAGCTTAAGACAGTCAGAGAGTGAGCTAAATCTTCTGTTTCAATATCCGCATCATACAGATACCCTGTGTTGGAATACATGATGTCCTCCTTCTAAATATGACACTTGATAATAAGTATTGTATCATTTTGTGCATATTTTGTCCAATACAGGATATGGTTATTTCCCTACTTTTTCTTTATAATTAGGATAAACGCAGAGACGAAAGTCTGCAGGTTTGCGTCCGTACGGCATCCGCAAATCTGATATATATAAGCCGTGCAGAAATGAGGGAAAAATGATCGTACCAAAGTATTATGAGGACTTAAAGGTTTTGCACAAAAATACGCTGCCAAACAGAGCCTACTACATTCCGGCGTCTAAGAGGATGGATAATCTGGTGGAGCAGCGGGAGGCTTCCGACCGGTATATACTGCTTTCCGGTCAGTGGAAGTTCCGTTATTTTGACAGTATCTATGAGGCAAAGGAGGAATTTTTCAGGGAAGGATTTGCTCTTGACGACTTTTACACGGTACCGGTGCCGGGCGTATGGCAGAATTATGGATATGACCGCCACCAGTATACCAATACCCGCTATCCGTTTCCCATGGATCCGCCCTATGTGCCTCATGAAAATCCCTGTGGGGAATATGTACGCAGCTTTGTATATCACAGAGACGAAAAGGCGCCTAAGGCATTCCTTAATTTTGAGGGAGTGGATTCCTGTTTTTATGTGTGGGTAAACGGTAAGTTTGCAGGTTACAGCCAGGTATCTCATTCCACCAGTGAGTTTGATGTGACGGACATCCTTAGAGAAGGAGAAAATGTTCTTGCCGTGCTGGTGCTTAAGTGGTGTGACGGAAGCTATTTAGAGGATCAGGATAAGTTCAGGATGAGCGGCATTTTCCGGGATGTGTACCTTTTAAGAAGGCCGGAAAACAGTATCTTTGATTACTTTGTAAAGGCGCAGCCCACAGAGGATTACAAAAAGGGAAATGTGGAAATTGCTTTTACCTATCAGGGACAGGCAGTTGAGACAAAAGGACAGCTCTTTGATAAAGAAGGACAGCTGGTTGCAAAAGGGCAGGACGATAATGGAAAGATGTCCTTTGGGGTAGAGGATGTGAAGCTTTGGAGCGCGGAGGATCCTTACCTTTATACTTTGGTTTTGGAGACGGAAAATGAGGTGATCACGGATCATGTGGGAATCCGTGAGATTCATGTAAAAGACGGCGTACTTTATATCAATGGCGTTAATGTGAAATTCCACGGAACAAACCGCCATGACAGCGATCCTGTCACAGGCTTTGTCATCAGCAGGGAGCAGATTATGAAGGATTTAAGGGTGATGAAGGAGCATAACATCAATGCAATCCGCACCAGCCATTATCCCAATGCGCCGGCATTTTATCAGCTTTATGACAGACTGGGCTTTTATGTGATTGACGAGGCGGACAATGAAAGCCATGGAACCGCTGACGTCTACAGGGAGGATTCGGATTGGAAGAGCCGCAGTAAGCTCTGGAACGAAGCCATTGCGGATAATCCGGCATTTACGCAGGCAACTGTGGACAGAACGAAGCGGTGCGTTGAGCGGGATAAGAACCGTCCAAGCGTTGTGATCTGGTCTATGGGAAATGAATGTGCCTACGGGTGCACCTTTGAGGAGGCTCTTAAATGGACAAAGGAGTTTGATCCCACCCGGCTTACTCACTATGAAAGCGCTCTTTATGTATCCGATAAGCGCAAATATGATTTCAGCAATATTGATTTATTCAGCCGCATGTATCCCTCTTTGGAGGAAATTCACGATTACTTTAAAGAGGATGGCTCCAAGCCCTTTGTAATGTGTGAGTTCTGCCATGCCATGGGCAATGGCCCCGGTGATTTGGAAGATTATTTTGGGGTGATTGAGCAGTATGAAGGGGCCTGCGGCGGTTTTATATGGGAGTGGTGCGATCATGCCATTTTCCTTGGAAAAACCATTCAGGGCAAAAAGATGTATGCTTACGGCGGCGATCATGAAGAATATCCTCATGACGGAAACTTCTGTATGGACGGGCTGGTTTATCCTGACAGAACGCCCCACACGGGCCTTATGGAATTTAAAAATGTGTACCGCCCGGCCCGGGTTATGGCATTTGACCAGGAGAAAAAAGAAATGGTGCTGAAAAACCATATGGACTTTTTGAACCTGAAGGATTACCTGACAGTAGGCTATGAAATACTCTGTGATGGTGTGGTTACAGGGAAAGGGATAGTGGAGGATCCGGCTCTGCTTGATATCCCGGCCCATGGGCAAAAGGCAGTCCCCGTAGATTTCCGGATACCGCAGGAGGGGAAATGTTTTCTGAAGGTTTCTTATTATCAGAAGGAAGAAACGGAAATTTTGCCGGCAGGTTTCCCGCTTGGATTTGAGGAGATAGCGTTAACCGGCGAAGAGCGGGAAAATCAAAAGGTCAGGAAATTATTTGCCAGACAGGCAGACAGGGCAGAGTTTCAGATCGAAGAAGACGATGCTGTGCTGGTGGTATCAACGCCGGAATTTTCTTATACCTACGATAAGCTGACCGGCCTGTTTACGAAGATGGTATATCAGAATCAGGCTTTTATAGAGCGGCCTGTGGAATTTAACATTTGGAGGGCGCCTACCGACAATGACCGCGTGATAAAGGAAGTATGGAGAGAGGCTAAGTATGACCGTATCGTCACGAGGGCCTATGAGAGCGAAGTTAAAGCAGGGGAGAGGGAAGTAAAGATTGAAACAAGCCTGTCTGTATCTGCGGTCTATATCCAGAGAATTTTAAATATCAAAGCATGCTGGACAATCTATTCGGACGGTACGGTAGATGCTGACCTTAAGGTGGAGAAAGATCCCATATTCCCGTTCCTGCCAAGGTTTGGCCTGCGCCTTTATTTACCTAAATCCATGGCGAAAGTGACTTATTGCGGAATCGGCCCTGTGGAGAGCTACATAGATAAGAAATATGCCGGTTATCATGGCGTGTTTGAAACAGATGTGAAAGAAATGCATGAGGATTATATAAGGCCGCAGGAAAACGGAAGCCATCACGACTGCGATTACGTGACGGTAAGAAGCGATAAAGCGGCGCTGACAGTTGCAGGAGAAGAAACCTTTGCCTTCAATACATCTGTCTATACCCAGGAGGAGCTTACAAAGAAAGCGCATAATTATGAGCTGGAGGAATCACCTTATACTGTGCTTTGCGTGGATTACCGTCAGAGTGGTATCGGTTCAAACAGCTGCGGCCCCAAACTGATTGAAAAGTATCGTCTGGATGAAAAGGAGTTTACCTTTAAGGTAAGATTTGTACTTGGCTCTTAGTCGCGATTCCGGCTGCTGTGTGAAAAGCAACATAAAAGCGATAATGAATAAATATAACCGGAATCAGTTGACAAAAACAAAGAGAGATTGGAAAATAAATGTAAATATTATTTTCAGGTGAGATTTGCATCTGATTTTACGAGGCATTAGAATATGATAATGAAGGAGGCACTATATGTATCTGATACCGGAACCCCGGCAGGTTTGTTTTGCGGAAGGAATTTATACCATTACTTTCGACAAAAAAATTGTGTTGGACAGCGCCTGCAGTCCCAACGTCTTTGCCTATGGGGAGTTATTGCAGGAGGAGCTGCGCATCCACAGCGGATATGGGCTGGCACTGACAAAAGGAATATCCAAAAAGGGAGCTGTCAGGCTTACCATAGATCCTTTGCTTAATGAAGAAGAATACCGGCTGGACATTTCAGAAGAAGGCGTGCAGATAAAAGGCAGCGGGGATAAGGGGCTTTTGTACGGCGTTCAGACACTGCGCCAGATAGTAAGACAGGCCGGCGCCAGTCTGCCTTTTGTGAGCATTCATGATTTTCCCCAGATAAAAAACAGGGGTTTTTATCATGACGTCACCAGAGGCAGAATACCGACACTTTCTTATTTAAAAGGCCTGGCAGATCAAATGGCTTTTTATAAAATGAATCAGCTTCAGCTTTACATTGAACACAGCTATTTGTTTGAGGATTTAAGCGAGATGTGGAGGGATGATACGCCCCTTACCGCTCAGGAGATCATGGAGCTTGATGCTTACTGCCGGAAGCTTTCCATTGAGCTGGTGCCTAATATTTCCTGCTTTGGGCATTTATATAAAGTGTTGCGGACAAAGTCTTATGAGCACCTGTGTGAGCTGCCGGATCCCCGCAAGGCTCCCTTTGGATTTTATGATCGGATGGCGCATCATACCATTGATGTGACCAATGAGGAAAGCCTTACTTTTATCAAAGGGCTGATAGAGGAATTTATGCCTTTGTTCACCTCAGAGCATTTCAACATTGGCGGAGACGAGACCTTTGACCTTGGAAAAGGAAAAAGCAGCCAGAAGGCTGAGCAGATAGGGGTAAAGCGTTTGTATACGGACTTTATCAAAGAAATTTGTGAGTTTGTGGTGCAAAAGGGCAAAATACCAATGTTCTGGGGAGATATTATCTGTGAATTTCCGGAGTGCATAAAGGAGCTGCCTGAGGAAACCATCTGTTTGAACTGGGGATATGAAAAATACCAGAGTGACGAATCTGCGAAAAAGCTTGCCCGGGCGGGGGCGGTGCAGTACTGTTGTCCTGGTGTAAGCGGATGGAATCAAATGGTCAACCGGCTGGATGTAGCTTATGAAAATATAAAGAGAATGTGCAGCTATGCGGTACAGTATCAGGCTATAGGCATTTTAAACACCGACTGGGGGGACTATGGGCACGTTAACCATCCGGATTTTGGGATCCCGGGAAGAATTTACGGAGCGTCATTTGCCTGGAACCGGGATATACCGGAATTTGAAGAAATTAACAGGAGAATTTCGCGGATAGAATTTGGCGACAAATCGGAAACCTTTGTTTCCATACTTGCTGAGATTTCCCATAATTGGGTATTTAAGTGGGAGGATGCTGTCCGGTACAGAGAGAAAAAGTCGGCGGCCTTAACGGAATCGGAACTTAAAGGGATCAAAGCATCCAAAGGAATCAAAGAATCCAAAGGAATCATAGAATCCTTGGAGGGATTAAACTGCCTTGCAGACAAATTGCGCCGCATGACGCCTGAGCTGCCGGAGAGAACCAATTTACTGATTCATGCCGCTTTAGTGGCAATACGGGGAATGGAGCTGTTCCAGTATATTGGCGCAGCGATAAGCGCACATGATTATGTAACGGAGCCGGTAGTTTCTGTGGATTGCATTTCGCTTGCAGGAGAGTTGGAAGAATGGTTTATGTTTTATAAAGAGATCTGGCGCAGCGTAAGCAAGGAATCAGAGCTCTTCCGTATACAGGATTTGGTTTTCTGGTATGCGGATTTGTTACGGAGTTATTGATCTTTACGTGTATCTGGTTTCGGATTGACCTTTACAGGTGCAGGGAGATATTTCATTTAATGATTTTCTGAAAAGATAAAATAGCAGGCAGCGGCATTTGCAGAGACAGAAAATGCCGCTGCCTGTATTTATTCCCGCGAGCAATGGTTGATTAGAAAAGCTGGCTTACAAGGTATTGATAGATTTCCTGATTTTTTTCCTGCCATTTGTCACAGATGGAAATGGCGGTTTCTTCCATGGGCACAGATAAAGTTATGTCAACCAAACGAATGCCCTTATCTTTTGCTATCAAATGTGCTTCATATTCACCGGTAGAGGCTTTCATATAATCTGATAAAACAGAAACCTCATTGCGCAGTTTCAGTCCATTTTCCTTTAAATAGCTGTCAATATCCGTTTTGATGGTATAATCAATACGGTTCCCAAAGAAGGACAGAGTTTCCTCTCCCTTTTCTGTAATATTCAGGTGGGTATGATTACGGATGTAGTTTCCTTCCACAAGTCCGGCATCAATGAGTTCATTTATGGCCTGCTGCAGGGATAGAAAATTGTTGGTATACTCCTTTTCCATCATAAAATCACTGATTTGGATTTTGGTCAGGGTAAAATCTACCCGCGAGAGCATGTATAAAATGATTAATTTGTAAAAAGGCAAGACATCTGGCATGTGATTTTATCCTTTCAAAATGACACAATTTTGCTTATCGGGCTTTTGGTTTATTTCCGCGGACTAAGCAACGCGGCTGTTGGAATTAGGAATTTTTCGGGTCAATATGCGCTTTGACAGCCTCTGCCACAAGCTCTGCAACCTTAGGATTAAAAGCCTCGGGCATGATATTATCCTCATTTAATTCATCCTCGGGAACAAGGGAGGCAATGGCCTTTGCGGCGGCCAGTTTCATTTCTTCCGTAATTTGCGTAGCGCGTCCTTCAAGGGCTCCCTTAAAAATACCGGGGAAAGCAACCACATTGTTGACCTGGTTGGGGAAATCACTTCTGCCTGTTCCGACTACTTTAGCGCCGGCAGCTTTCGCAGCATCAGGCATGATTTCAGGCACAGGGTTTGCCATGGCAAAAAGAATGGCATCATGGTTCATGGAAGCGACCATTTCAGGTGTGACAATATTAGGTGCGGAGACACCTACAAAAATATCCGCTCCCCTAAGAGCATCCGCAAGGGTACCGGTTTCATTGCCGGGATTTGTAACCTCTGTCATTTTCTCCTGCATCCAGTTAAGTCCTCGTGTGCTTTTTGAAAGAATCCCTGCTTTATCGCACATAATAATATTGGGAAAGCCGTAGGTTAAAAGCAGCTTTGTGATAGCCACACCGGCGCTTCCGGCGCCGTTTACCACTACCCTGCAGTCCTCTTTCTTTTTTCCTGCTACCTTAAGAGCGTTGATGACGCCGGCAAGGACTACGATTGCAGTTCCGTGCTGGTCGTCATGAAAAACCGGAATGTCCAGAATTTCCTTAAGACGCTCCTCAATTTCAAAACAGCGGGGGGCGCTGATATCCTCTAAATTGATGCCGCCAAAGCCTGGGGCAAGGTAAGTGATAGTGCGGATAAGCTCATCCGTATCCTGGGTGTCAAGACAGATGGGAACAGCGTTTACGCCTCCAAATTCCTTAAAAAGAACAGCTTTTCCCTCCATAACCGGCATGGCGGCGTAGGGACCGATGTTTCCAAGGCCAAGGACAGCGCTGCCATCTGAGATGACCGCAACGGTGTTTGCTTTCATGGTATATTTGTAAGCAGCCTCCTTATCCGTGGCGATTACTTTACAGGGCTCTGCAACGCCGGGAGTGTAGGCCAGGGATAAGTCTTCCCTTGATTTCACAGGAGATTTAGAGGTGATTTCCAGTTTGCCATTCCATTTTTCATGGAGAAGTAATGCTTTTTCATTCGTGTTCATGACAGATTCCTTTCTTGATTATGAATATGATTGGTATTTTCTACAATATATTTTCCGTTTCCGCAAGCTCTTCCTCAGTATAACCGAATAAAAAATCTGTTCCCTGGCAGCGCCGGCTTTTATCATCCTTTTAATTGCATTAAGCCGCTCTTTTTTGGCCTTCTACGATGCCTTTTTCGATCATTTCCATCTTTTTATGATATGCTGAAAAACGGATATCAAAGAAAATTGTCCCTTCTCCGGGTATATTATTCTCCGAATTCTATGTAAAAATTTTTTATAATTTTATTATACTTAACTTGATTCATAATATCAATCATTATATAAATGTACAGTCTATGCAACTGTTTAACTACGATTTTTCTGAAAGCTGTCTGATTGTCAATTTGTTACCAAAATGTAATTAAATGACATTAATTGGTGCAGCCAACCGTTACCGACATTTTGAAATATGTAGAATTATTGCTTTACATGCTGGAAATCATATGCTATTATAAGTGGTAATGAAAACTACATTGTGTAGTAGGTGAAAGAAGTCTGCATAGTTTAGGAAACATGATTTAAAAGAATTAGATATTAGGATATGTAATGACAGCAGGGCTTACCAGACTATTAGAATATTGTGCCCACAGGCTTCATACAACAAAAGCTTACACTTTTGCTGTAGAGAATTCGCAGGATGAGAAGGGAGCATGGTTAATATTATGAGCTATAAGATAGTGGCTGACAGTTGTTGCGAATTTCCCGGTAAGTATAAGGAGGATTCCAGATATGAGCGTATTCCTCTGGGACTTGAAGTGGAAGATGAATTGATTATGGATGATGAGAATTTTGATCAGGCGTACTTTTTATCCAAAGTTGCTGCTTCGCCCAAATGCCCGAAATCCTTCTGCCCTTCTCCGGAAAAATTCAGGGATTCTTACTGCACGGATGCGGAGAATGTGTTTGTTTTCACACTTTCTTCCAAATTAAGCGGAAGCTATAACAGCGCGGAAGTAGGAAAAAAGCTTTATCAGGAAAAATATGGACATAAAAATATATTTGTATGTGACTCTGAATCTGCAAGCTGTGGGGAAACCCAGCTGGCTTTTAAGGCGGCGCAGTGGTCTGAGGAAGGGCTTCCCTTTGCGGAGATCTGTCAAAGGCTTACAGATTACAGGGATAGGATGAATACCTACTTTGTGCTGGATAATTTGGAGACTCTGCGCAAAAACGGACGCCTTAGCAGGGTGAAGGCGCTGGTTGCCTCCACCTTAAGCATCAAGCCGGTTATGGGAGCCACAAAAGGAGAGATCATTCAATTGGGCCAGGCTATCGGAATCAAAAAGGCCCTTGCGAAAATGGCGGATATTGTCGCAAAGGAGGCCGATGATCCTGAGGAAAAGACACTTATGATTACCCACTGCAATTGTCTGCAGAGGGCTGAGAGCGTGAAGGAAATGGTTCTTTCCAAAATAAAGGTAAAGGATGTGCTTATCATGGATACAATGGGTGTAAGCAGCATGTATGCAAATGATGGCGGCGTGATTGTTACCTTATAGCAATAAAATAATGCAATGCCTTATTGTCCCTTGTGCCAAACGGGACAACAAATCCATGCAGCTTTTGCCACAATCCGCAGTCCGTTTTTATGGCATTATATAATTTTTATTATCCCCAAAGCTATGAACGGACTTGCATATATTGTTATGTATATCAGGGTTATCCATGGCTGATACTCCACATAGAACTGCCTGAATGTTAATGACCAGGGATGTTTTATAATCACCCATCCAAACAAATCCAAAATAACTGTAATTGTTCCCCAGATGAACGAAGTCAGGACAGCAGATTCCCAGGTAACTGAAGTCAGTCCACTATAGTAGATGTATGCGAAAACAGGAAAGATGACGATATTATAAAGCACATGCCATGGCTTCGTTTTCTCATAACCTTCTCCCATTCCCTCACTTTCTTTCATTGATTTCATGTGCAGTACTGTTATGTTGAATATTGTATGCAGGATACCTGCTGCAGTAACGATAAAGTATGCCGCAACATACCACAGCAGCATAAACAGAATTTTTTCCATGTCCGCTATCCCCCTATTTTTTCCAGCAAACTTACAAACACTTCTGTCAGCATTTTATTGATTTCATCGTCTGTAAAGCAACACATTTTTGTTGCGCATAAAGTTGCAACCCCGTGAGTATAAATCCATAGATGACGGTACAATGTTTCTGCGATATTTTGTGTAAGACCATAGTTATCAATAATTGACTGAAGAATTCTGTGATAACTCTCATCTATCTGTGGTAACACGCCCTCGAAGGAAGGGACAGAGTCTCTTTCATTCATAAAAAGGAGTTGGAACAACTTCGGTTCATTTACGGCAAAAAGAATATACTGTAACCCTACGCCTTTAAAGGCATAGGGTTCCGACAAACCTTTCTCAACGTATTCCCTGTATTGTGCTTTTGCATTTTCAAGTACACACTGCCGAACTTCTTCCATGCTTTGAAATACCGTGAAAACCGGCCTTGCGGAACTTGAAAGCTTTGCTCCTAACGTTCTTGCAGTCAGGGCTGACATCCCGTCTTTTTTTACAATTGACAGAGCTGCCTGAATAATTTCTTCTTTCAAAAATTTTGCCCTTGGCGGCATAATATTCCTCACTTTCTAAAAATAATTGTTTCAAAACATATGTATTAAAACGATTGTTTTATTATATGCCTGCAGTATGATAAAGTCAAGCGTATTTTATGTCTGCAGTTACATGAGATTAGTGTTCTTATCCATAGCGATAAAAGCTATTCAGAGATAGATGAATCAGTTGCATTTTGGAAAGAACTGTAAGATAATAATATGTAAAGCGGCAAAGTTTAAAACAACAAATTGAGGGATGACAAATTATGAGACAATGGCTTCTGATTGATTAATTGTTTTGTAATTAGCAAAAAAAGGATTATGCAAATGGAAAAATATTATCTGGCAGTGGACATCGGAGCATCCAGCGGGCGGCATATACTTGGGAGCCTTAAGGATGGAAAGCTTAATCTTGAGGAAATATACCGCTTTCCAAATGGCATGAAGGATGTGGACGGCTCTGTGTGCTGGGATGTGGAGGCCTTATTTTGTGAAATAAAAGAAGGGCTTAAGCGCTGTAAGGAGGCAGGGAAAATTCCCTCCTATATGGGGATTGATACCTGGGCGGTGGATTATGTGCTTTTGGACGGAAAGGATCAGGTTCTGGGTAAAACCTACGGCTACCGGGACAGCAGGACTACCGGAATGGATGAAAAAGTGTATGAAATCATTTCCCGGGAAGAACTGTACGGCAGGACAGGCATTCAGAAACAAATCTTCAATACGATTTATCAGCTGATGGCGGTTAAGCAAAAGGAGCCGGAGCTGTTTGATAAGGCGGAGAGCCTTCTGTTTATTCCGGATTATTTCCACTTTCTGCTGACCGGAGTGAAAAAGACGGAGTACACCAACGCCACCACGTCTCAGCTGGTAAGCCCCCGCACGAAGGATTGGGATTATGAGTTGATTGACAGGCTGGAATATTCCCGAAAGATTTTTGGCAAAATCAGTAAGCCGGGTACTTATGTGGGAAATTTCAGGGAGGAGATCCGTAGGGAAGTTGGCTTTGACTGCCAGGTCATTCTGCCGGCAACTCATGACACAGGCTCTGCGGTGGCAGCCATACCGACTACGAAAGACAATGCGCTGTATATCAGCTCAGGAACCTGGTCCTTAATGGGAACAGAGCTTATGGCTGCGGATTGTACTTTGGAGAGCATGAAACGGAATCTGACAAATGAAGGAGGTTATGATTACCGATTCCGCTATCTGAAAAATATCATGGGACTTTGGATGATTCAGTCTGTCCGCAGGGAATTTAAAGAGGAATATTCTTACGATTATATCTGCAGGCAGGCATCGGAACAGACGATTCCTTCTATCGTGGACTGCAATGACAACTGTTTTTTAGCGCCTAAAAGCATGATAGAAGAGGTAAAGGATTACTGCCAAAAGAGCGGGCAGCAGGTGCCGGAAAATGAATGGGAGACTGCAGCGGTAATTTACAACAGTCTCGGCAGATGTTATGCGGAAACTATCGGGCAGATCGAACAAATGACAGGCCAAAAATATGATAGGATTTATGTGGTGGGCGGCGGATCAAATGCAGAGTACTTAAACCGGATTACGGCGAAGTATACGGGACGTGCGGTTTATGCAGGGCCAGGGGAGGCTACCGCCATAGGGAATCTTCTGGTACAAATGCTTTACAATCAGGAATTTGTCAATCTGAAGATGGCAAGAGCCTGTGTAAAGGATTCTTTTGAAATCAGGAAATATGAAAAGACATAGCAAAAGCTGTTTCAAGATATTTGCTGGCTGCTCTGTGAGAGAATCATAAATAATTGTAATGATTGCCAATAAAAAGGAGGACTTAAAATGTTAGTAAACACAAAGGCAAGAATAGGTGTCTTTTCTATTGCCCTTGGGGCATACCTTCCGCAGTTCCCATCGCTGGTGCCGGAATTTGAAGGACAGTATGAAGCGTTTAAAAAGACGATTCCGGATACGGTGGAGATAGTGGACGGAGGTATCGTCACCACAAAAGAGCTGGCCCAGGCGGCAGGGGATAAATTCCGGGCGGCAGATGTGGATCTGGTGATTATGCAGCTATTGACTTATGCAACCTCTTACAATATGCTTCCTGCGGTTCGGGATTTGGACGTGCCGGTTGTCCTTGTCAATATCCAGAAAAAGAAAGCGCCTGACTATGAAAATACGGATACTGCCACATGGCTTGGAGAGCTTTATGCCTGCGGAGCTGTGGGAGAGATGGTAGCGGATTTGGAGCGCGCCGGTAAGCGCCACGCTGTTATCACGGGTGTGGTGGAAGGAGGGGATCCTCAGGTACAGGCCGAAATTGAGGCCTGGTGCCGTGCGGCACAGGTGCGCCGCCGTTTCCGGGACACCAACCTTGCGCAGATTGGCCGCCCATATCCGGGTATGATGGATTTATATATAGATGAAACCAATCTTTATCACAGAATGTTTCTTTATACCAAACAGTTTGACTGGGAAAAGATGTGGGCGATTGCCGATGGTATCACCGATGAGGAAGCGATCCGTGCAAAAGCACAGGATATTCTCGACACTTTTGAGATAGAAGGCGGCGGAACAATTGAAAAGGTCTGGGAGATGGCAAGGTATGTTGTGGCGTTTGAACAGTGGGTTAAGAAGGAACAGATTGCTTTCATTGCTTCCCATTATGACGGTTTTGCACAGGGCAAGGCCGGTGTACTGGACAGTATGCTTATCCCTGCTTTTTCCATGTTGATTAAACAGGGGATTGCCTGTGCGGTTGAAGGCGATATTAAAGTTGCGATGGCTATGAGCATTTTGAAAACCATTTCCGGTACAGGGCAGCTTTCCGAGATGTACTCTATTGATTTTGAGAAAGATATCTGTATTATCGGCCATAGCGGTTCCGGAGATGCCGATATTTCAGAGAAAAAGCCTACTATGAAAATCGTGCCCGTATTTCACGGCAAGACAGGAGGCGGTTATCTGACCCAGTTTTATCCCCACCTTGGGCCGGTGACTTATCTGGGCATCACACAAGGCAGAGATGGCCGCTTTAAGTTTGTTGTGGCGGAGGGTGTGAACGAGCCCGGCCCGATTTTTACCTTTGGTGATACCAATATGCGGACACGCTTTAGCTGCGGGGCGAGAGAGTTCTGTAATAAGTGGAGCGAAGCAGGCCCTACCCATCATATGGCGGCGGCAACAGGCAGACATATCGACACCATTTTGAAAGTTGCAAAGATTTTTAATGTACCGGTGGATATTATTACAAGATAAGGAAATGAGATGTGATAGATTGAAAAATCAGCCTGACGGTCGATTTTATCAATCACAAATTTGTGCTCCGGTACAAATTTGCAGACCGGGAAAGGAGTATGGTTAATTTTATGAAGATATTAGAGGCAAAATTTGTGCAGGGCTTTATCCGTATGTGTAACGATGGATGGGAGCAGGGCTGGCATGAGAGAAATGGCGGCAATCTCTCTTACCGCATAAAACCGGAAGAAATTGAAAAAATAAAAGACTCTCTGGCGGCAGACGGGGAGTGGAAACCAATTGGAACATCGGTTCCCGCTATTGCCGGAGAATATTTTATGGTGACCGGAAGCGGTAAATATTTCCGAAATGTGATACTAGATCCGGAAGAGAACATCTGCATCATTGAATTGGATAAAGAAGGGGAGAACTATCGCATTTGCTGGGGACTTTCTAATGGCGGCAGGCCTACCAGCGAACTGCCAAGCCACCTGATGAACCATGAGGTAAAGAAGGCGGCATCAGGCGGAACCCACCGTGTGATTTATCACGCACACACTACCAATGTCATAGCGCTGACCTTTGTGCTGCCCCTTAAGGACGAGGTGTTTACCAGAGAATTATGGGAGATGGCTACTGAGTGTCCGGTCGTATTTCCTTCCGGTATCGGTGTTGTGGACTGGATGGTTCCAGGCGGAAGGGATATCGCCATAGCAACCAGTGAATTAATGAAACAGTATGATGTGGCCGTCTGGGCCCATCACGGGATGTTCTGCTCCGGAGAAGATTTTGACTTGACCTTCGGACTGATGCACACGGTAGAGAAATCCGCAGAGATTTTGGTAAAGATGCTGTCCATGCGCCCTGATAAGCTGCAGACTATTACTCCGCAGAATTTCAGGGATCTGGCCGTGGATTTTCATGTGGAGCTTCCGGAAAAGTTCTTGTATGAGAAGTAATTCCGGCATCAGGGAAGATAAGCAATTGCAAAATTTGTCTTCTGTTTTGCAATTGCTTATGAGTGACTATGAACTGCTGACGGTTACTTTCTTTTTAGGTAATTAAACTTGGACTGACTATCTATCGGCAGTACCTTTTTTTGTGCTTTTATTGTAACAGATTCCCCCGCGGATGCCAAACGCCGGGGGCTTTTTGGCTCGAAACGGCGATGAGGCGCCAATCCCTTTAGGCAGTAAATATTATTTATAACGGATCAGAACAATTTAAAGTAAAATACCTTCTTAATTGACCGAGTTTTTTTAATTTTATGAGGTTAATAAGGAGGCATTTTTTATTTATATTTTAAAATTGCCTATTGGCCGGACAGTTACTGTCTGGTCTAAGATAGAAATGAACAAAAAATAATGAAGAAGGTGCTATGGGAAAGATGAAATTTATTTGTGCTGTTATTGTAGGGAGTGTTGCAGCTGCGGACGTGTTATGGGCTTTCTTAGGGGAGAAGATAATAATGCTGTCCGCATCCCTAAATAGTTTCAAGGATGATTTCAGGACAGTGGATGGGGGACTTTCCTGATGCGTATTGCTGTCAGGAAGGATTCAGGCAGATGACAAAGGAGGATATTGATGGAGGCTAACTATAAAAATAAAGGGATGATTCTTTTAAAAAAGGGGCAGAAGGGGATTATTCATGCCATATTCAGCAGGTTCGGGCTGATTCTGCTGCTGCTTGTGGTGCAGGTGTTTATCCTTTTTGGTATTTTCCGATGGTTTGAGGAATTTTTGCCCCATATTTTAGGCGGGACGACACTGTTTACATTTGCCATAGTGGTGTATCTTCTGAACAGCAGGATAGATCCTACGGCAAAGGTCACATGGCTTATTGTGATTATGTTATTGCCGGTGTTTGGCGTACTGTTGTTTTTATATATACAGAATAATGTCGGGCATAGGGCATTGAAAAAGAAGATGGGTGATATGATTAGGGATACAAAGGGGTGTATTCCGCAGTCAGAAGAGGTAATGGAGCATTTGTCCGGTGAAAATGAAGGTGTAGCGTCATTGGCCCGTTACATGCAAAGGAGCGGCTGCCATCCGGTGTATGAAAAAACGGATGTGGCATATTTTCCATTGGGAGAGGATATGTTTCAGGAAATGCTGAGACAGCTTGCACAGGCCAGGCATTTTATATTTATGGAGTATTTTATTGTAGATGAAGGGCTGATGTGGGGGCAGATATTGGAAATACTTGCCCAAAAAGCTGCCGAAGGTGTAGAGGTGCGTGTGATGTATGACGGAGCCTGTGAGTTTGCGTTACTGCCCCATGATTACCCGAAACGCCTGAAAGTGCTGGGGATAAAATGTAAAGCATTTGCCCCGGTTACTCCATTCATTTCCACACATTACAATTACAGGGACCACAGAAAAATTCTGGTGATTGACGGGCATACGGCTTTTACAGGAGGGATAAACCTTGCAGATGAATATGTCAACCACAAGAATAAATTCGGGCATTGGAAGGACACTGCCGTTATGCTGAAGGGCGAGGCAGTCCGAAGCTTTACACTGATGTTCCTGCAGATGTGGGGGATCGATGAAAAAGGATTAGATTGTGGGCAATACCTCTCTTTCCCGGTGCAGCCTGCGGAAGATGCAGGCGGGTATGTCATTCCTTATGGGGACTGTCCCCTGGATGATGACAGGGTAGGGGAGAGGGTGTATATGGATATGCTGAACCGCTCCGTAAAATGTGTACATATTATGACGCCTTATCTGATTTTGGACGGGGAGATGGAGACAGCCCTGAAATTTGCTGCCGAAAGAGGCGTGGAGGTTGTGCTGGTTCTGCCAGGGATTCCTGATAAAAGGATTCCCTATGCTCTGGCGAAGACCCATTACGCCTCCCTCATAGAGTCAGGAGTAAAAATATATGAATATACACCGGGATTTGTCCATGCGAAAGTATTTGTCAGTGATGCAAGGGAAGCTGTGGTGGGGACGATCAATCTTGATTACCGCAGCCTGTACCACCATTTTGAATGCGCTGCGTATTTTTATGGGACAGGCTGCATTGCCGGGATTGAAGCGGATTTTGGTTCGGTACTGGAAAAGTGCAGGCAGGTGACAATGGAAACGGTCCGCAGTGAAAAGTGTCTGGTAAGGCTGACAGGGTGCCTGATGAAAGCGGCGGCACCTTTAATGTAAAGCAGCCGTACTCATTCGGAGACAGGAATTTCAATCTGCACAATATAATCCTCAATCCGGTCAATGACATTTTCATTAATGCCCATTTCATAGGAAAATCCATAGAGGTTCAGTTTATGCTTTTTCGCATAATCAAGAATTTCCTGATACCGTTTTGGAATTCCGTCCCACGCCCCTTTATGGAAAGCCCGCAGGTATTTTCCGCTGGGCATAATGTGCAGACCAGCCTGATAGGGAAGGAAAGGGATTTCAATGAAAAGTTTGGAATAATCGTCAAAGTTGCCGTTCAGCAGGCTGCTAACGGAGATCATAGAGCCATAGGAGGCTTTATGAAGACGCCCAAGCTGGTATTTTTCCGTTTCGGCAGTAATCAGTTCCACTTCCTGTTCGAAGGTGGTATTCTGGTCTACTTCAACAGTAACCAGACAGTGTTCCTTCTTTTCAACGATGCTGATTCCGGATAAGTCCATGGTAAGCAGGGTGTCCATGTTCCGGTGATGCGTACATAAAGTTGTCCTGACTGCCTGCAAATGAGTGATCTGCATGTCAAGGGATGTTATTTTTTCATCCAGGAGGTGTTTTAAGTTGTCTGCGGACCGGTTTTTCATGAAACCCTGTATTTCATGAATAGAAACGTCCAACTCTCGTAAAAGAAGGATGGTTTCAAGGACAGGGCTCTGATAGTAAGTGTAACAGCGGTATCCGTTTTCGGGATTGATGGAGGCCGGCTTGAACAGCCCGATTTCGTCATACCACATAAGTGTTTTTTTATTGATGCCGTGCATGGAAGCAAACTGCCCGATTGTGAGAAGCTTATCACTCTTATTCATGGTCACCTCATAAAAATTTGAATATTGTATTGACTGCACAGTTACTGTACGGTTTATAGTATCATACACAGGAAACCAATACAAGATGAATGGAGAAAAAGAGTGAAAGATTTTCAACCTTTCACTCACAAGTTTGTGTCTGCGCTGCATCCACAAACTTGTAAGCCATATATGGCTTTGCGCAATAAAGCAGCGCAGAAATGAGGAAATTTATGGAAAACTCAAATGTATATGAAAAACCTGTAACATTAAAAAATATCCTGAAATTTGCCGTACCTACTATTGTGATGACAGTGTTTATGTCCTTTTACACAATGGTAGACGGTCTGTTTGTTTCGAACCTGATTGGGACAAACGCTCTCTCGGCAATCAATCTGACGGCGCCTGTCATCCAGCTTGTCACGGCAATCTCAACCATGCTTGCCACCGGAGGAAGTGCGGTCATTATGAAAAAGATGGGTGAGCAGAAAACGGATGAGGCAAAGGCAGATTTTACGTTCCTGATTTTGGTAAATGTCATTGTGGGGATTGTCATGTGCGTAGTCGGGTATCTGGCAATGAATCATATTTTTGCCGGTATGAACCTTTCAGCTGATGTGGAAGGGTACTGTATGGAATATTTAAGCCGTTATCTGGTGTTTACGGTGCCGATTCTTCTGATGAACAATTTTACGCTTTACATGATTGCCAGCGAAAAGGCGAACCTTTCCCTGATCTGTTCGGTGATGGGCGGTGTTTTGAATATGGTACTTGATTATGTGTTTATTGCCGGATTTGATATGGGGATCAGCGGTGCGGCGATTGCAACGGGGCTTGGATATTCTGTAACAGCAGTGGTGGGCCTGTTTGTTTTCAGCCGGAAAAAAAGTCTGCTTCATTTTAAAAAGCCTGTATTCCGATTTAAGGTTCTTGCAAGTGCGGCTACAAACGGATGCTCGGAGATGGCGACTGCGCTTGTTACTGGGATCATTACAATGATGTTCAACTGGACGATGCTCTATTATGTCGGGGAAGATGGTGTTGCTGCTGTTACCATCATCATGTATGTGCTGATGTTTGCAAGCTCTTTATATACAGGGTATTCTTACGGGGTTGCGCCCATGCTGAGTTTTTATTATGGGGAGCGCAGTTTGAATGAAGGGAATATTCAAACGCATGAAAAGTTAAAAAAGCTGGTTGCGTTGAGCATGAAGGTGATCGCAGTGATTTCCGTGGTCACGGTTGCGGCTTCTTTTATGCTGACAAGACCGCTGGTATCCGTATTTGCACGACCGGATAATCCAGTGTATGATCTGGCAGTAACGGGAAACAGGATATGCACGGTAGCATTGTTCTTTATTGGTTTTAATATTTTTGCCAGTGGAATGTTTACCGCATTATCCAACGGAGTAGTTTCGGCTATTTTGGCATTTTCAAGGTCATTTGTATTTATGCTAATCACGATGATCGCGCTTCCGATTATTTTAGGCGTGAATGGAATCTGGCTGGCAACTCCTGTAGCGGAATTGATGGCGCTTGTATTGTCTGGTTTTATGTTTTTTAAATATAGGAAGAGGTATGGTTATTAGGGTACTATGGATGAACAGAATGTGCTAAAAATGCAGCAGAGAAAAGATTTTCTGATAAAATTCTGCTATTGGGCAGTTATAAAAAATTTATAAATGTTTTGTTGTTTTAACCGATATAAAATAGAGATAGAAAAGTATGAATTATAGCGGAAGAACCGTCCTGTTCATATACCCGTAGCGGCAAGCGAAATAGCAGATGATGCAGAACTGATTGAATTTATGCGAATGAGGAAAAAGGTATCCGGCAGATCGGAGAATAATTAAAACAGCTTTGGGGAGAGGAGTAACATGAAACAGAACATTGTATTATGGCTGGTAGCTTCGGCGGTAGTTATGCTGGCGTTTCCGTGGCTTGCGGTTACTTTCGTAAATGGCGATGCAGGAATGGCGGTATGTTTTCTTCTGTTTTTTGCAGTCAATCCATTATATTCCGTGCTAATCGGAGCATTTTCTGGAAAGGACATTCGGCGCTTATGGAGTCTTCCGGTTATTTCGGCTGCGCTGTTTATCATAGGCACATGGATATTCTTTGACATGGGGGAAACAGCATTTATCCTGTATGCGGCAGTTTATCTTGCCTTGGGAATAGCGGCTATGCTTATCAAAAAGAAAATGAGAAGTAACCTGACGAGGAAGGGCAGGCAACCACAATGTTCTATCAAATAGATAAATGGTTATCTGATAAGTAAAAGTGAATTATGGTTTGATGGGTAAAAAATAAATCACAGCCACAGCAGAACGGTGGGGAAGGAATCCCCGGCGTTCCAGCTGATTGGGGAACCTTATAACAAGAATGTGAAGGAGTGTAAGATGTTTGATTTTATTATTGAGATGATTGCAGATATTGCAGAAATCTTTGTTGATTTGTGGGTAAACAAAGTGATAAACCGAAAGAAAAAATGTAATATTGATTCTGAACATATAAGTCAGTAGGCGGTACAAGATGGAAAGTAAAATGGAGCGAATCAATGCATTGCTGGAGAAGCCATGTTTTATTATGGATTATCTTCCGGAGCAGGTGGAACCGGACAATGGCGGGCAGTTTTTTGATGTGGAGTATTATCTGCTGAACAGCGATAAACATGCAGGGCTGAAAGACAGGTTTGTTGCCATTATTTTGAAACTGATGTGCTATTACCATGTCTCTATTCTGTGGAATGGATGGGCTGACCGTCCTTCACCGAAAATGATAGAAGAAGCAGTCTGTGAAATTATGGGGAACCATTCGGGCACGCTGAATGTTCTGTTTGTGGAGGAAGATGCGTTGCTGGTTTTTGATTGGGATTGCTTAAATCTGTCAGTGTATAATCCGTCAGATAAAGCGCAGTCCATTATGGAGAGGATAGCGTTTTCAGAGGGCTTGTTCTGGAGGAAGGCAGAGGTATGATATGGGAAAGGGAGCGGACAGCGTATCTATTATAGGCGGAGCGGACGGGCCGACAAGTATTTTTATTGCCGGAAAAGGCGGTAAGGTGAAGCTGACAACATGCATACAGAATTATTTCTGCAAATTAAAAAGGAACAGAATAAAAAAGCGGATTACTGCCAATCCCCATACGCTGGATGAAGTCGTGGAACTGCTGAAGCGGGAATACGGCGCTTTGGAGGTTTCGCAGCAGTCCCATAATTACCTTGAGCAGAGAAAGTGCTTAAAGGCATCCCTTATCATGCGCCACCGTCCGGATTTTCTTGGGGAGCTGATGGACTTGAAACCGCCCGAAGGGGAGGATGTGAAGGCCTTAAAAGCATTTTGGGAGCAGATACAGGAGCGGGAGATGGTGGCAGCGGAAATTGCAGATGATATCTTCCCCGTAGATTTCCACATATATGAAATTAAGTGTCCTGAGAATTGCATGATTCAGATAGGGGTGGAAACTGTCTGGCATGTGATAGACGGCTCATTCAGCGGGGATAAGAAAACCATGAAGGAGATGAAGAAGCTGTTCAGGGAAATATATCTGTATTATGGCGTCACCAGCGAAGATATAAAAAATGAGACGGAGAGGTATAAGTCACTTTTAGCAACATTATGTTCATAAATGGTTACTTTCCGGCAGAGCAGAAAGAGGCGATTGAAATGGATATAACAGGAATAGCAAAAAGCCATCATGCGAAAAGCACCGTAACGGGAAAGGCATCCTCCGGAAAGGAATGGAAGCTGTCCGATTCCCTCCGGGAGAGGATAGCTGAATACGCCAGGGAGGATGCGGCACAGAACGTCTATATGGGGAATAAGTTCCTTGCCCTGCGCAAAAGAGAGGTCGCCAAAGTCGCGCCGGACAGGGCGGCGCTGACGGGGAAGGTCAGTCAGGAAATGGCGGACATGAAGGAGATACGGGAGGCGGACGAGAGGTGGCTGCGCCTCCTGTTCGGGGAGCCGTATGAGGCTAAGTTCCAGTCCGGAGCCGTTCATGTGTATGACGGGAACGGTGACGAGATATTGACCTACACGGCGGGCGTGGGCTGGCATGAGAAGGAGTCGAAGGCGGAGACGCAGGTACACGGGGCTTTGAAGGCTGCCTACTATGACGCGTTCCGGGCGGCAAGACAGGAGATAAATGCTGGTGTTGCCGAAATGGAAGTGCAGGGCGGCTTCGACGCGAGGGCATGAGAAGAATACATAAATACGAATGAGAAATAGAAGCAATGAGGCATGAAGGGAGAGGCGTTTATTGGGAGATACCAATCAGTCGGCAGGCATTTCCCCAAAAACATGGCCTTGCAGTCGGAAAAGCCAAGCAGGTAGGCGAGCATCCCAAACCGGGAACAATAGCGCAAGATTGTGCTATGTCCGATTTGTGGCTGAACGCCTGATATTCCCCGTCACTGCTCACAATGCCGTTCATGCGGGTGTCCATCAACTGGTATAATGCAGAATCTTTTTCCAATCCAATCCCTCCTTCCGTGGTGTCGTAGCTTACCTCTGAATTTGGGATTTAGCAAGGAGACTGTCCGAAAAATAAGAAAAAACGGCGTAGAAAATACCGCCAGAGACTTGTCTATATGTGACAATCTGGCGGCAGGAGTATTTTTTCGTATACTGGCTGGAAAGAAAACCATTTTCAAAAGAAAAGACCTGTATCAGGCCATGATCATCTCCATTATTCCCTTTACCCCGAGAAGGTTTATCACTCTTCGGAAATCGTAGGCGGGGAAAGAAAGCCCCATTTCAGCGGCTGCCTTCAGCTTTCCTTTTGTCAGCAGATAACCGGTTCCGTGCCATCTTTTCACGGTTCCGTATGGATGCCCAGCCACAGTGTTCCGCTTCCGTAAATGCTGCTGGTTTGGATAAAAACGCAGGATTACCCATTCGTCCCACGAACTTTCTTCTTCAGATAACGTGATCACTTTGAATCGGTGGCTCGTCTTCCGCACGATCCTGTTTTCCCTGGCTTTTTCATAAAAGGCTTCCTCTTTCCGTGTTTCGCCCTCTTTGAACGAGACGATCCGCCTTTTACGCAGTGTACATTTATTGGGGCATTTCAGACAGGCTGAAAGCCTGTGGTACCTGCGGATGGGGGGATCCTTTTTGCCGTTGGGATGTCCCAGACCTGCGTAGAACAGCGTCTGGCCCATCGGGCAGATGACAATATCTTTTTCAATGTCGCGCTCAAAATATGGCTGTAACGGCGGATCCCTCCTGACTTCCACAGGCACTTTCTCCAATCCGCCCTGTGCTTTCATTTCTGCATAGGAAACCAGTTCCCCCGTTTCTTTATCCAGATACAGGTTGCTGCCCTGTTCCCGGCGTTTCAATACTTCCAGTTCCACATCGCCCCGCTGCAGGATCTCTGGCAGCATACCGGCTGATATGCACAAAAGAAGGGTATCTTTGTCTTTTGAAGACAGCATTTCCCCGGTCACTTCCGTGTCGGTTTTCTGAAACCGGAACATCCTGCTTTTCTCGCCTTTATTTGGATGCGTTGTAGGGGTATCCCCATTTAGCAGGCACTGCAGGATTTCCTCATCGCTGCTGTATCCCCTGTCTGCGATGCCTTCAAGGTTTTCTACTCCTAATGCGGCTTTTGAGGCCTCAATGCCGTCCCCGAGCAGATGCCAGTCCGTGCATTCATTTGTCACATCATAATGGACGATCAGATGGTTTTCCGATTCTACTGCTGTCTGCACGTTGAAGCTCGGCCGGATGCCGTCCCTCGTTTTCATAAGGCGGCTTTCCGGGTCGGTGGTGCAGATGTGGTTCTCCCCGCTGCCTGCCATCCGCTCCAGCGCTTCAGTCAGCTGGGTATTTCGGCGTTCCGGGTAATCCGGCACCCCGGCAATATCTTCTTTCGTCAATGCGCCCGGCCTGGATTCGGCAGTATCTGTTTCATCCAGCTCTTTCATGTACCTGCTGATCTTTTCCTCCACATCCAGAAGGACCTTCTTGGCATTGCTGCTGACATAGCTTTTATTGTCAGCATTCACCGCACGGAATTTTGACCCGTCGATCACCACTGATTCATGCGATAGCAGCCCTGCTCTGTTGCACAGCTTCACAAATGCCTTGAACACTTCTTTGATTGCTTTTGCATTATCTTTCCGGAAGTCTGCAATGTAGCGGAAATCCGGGACAACCTTCTTAAGAAGCCACATCAGTTCCACATTCCGGGCTGCCTCCTTCTGCAGCCGTCTGGAGGAACGGATGTGGTTCAGGCAGCCATACATATACAGTTTCAGCATATCGCGGGGATCATAACCGGGACGGCCTTCTTTTGCAGGAGCCGCTTTAAAACCCATGAGGGCTATATCCAGTGAATCGATAAAGGCATCAATGGCACGCACCTCATTATCCCCGCCAACATAATCGTCGAGGGTATCAGGCAGTAAGATTACCTGGTTTCGATCTGCTCCTTGAATATACCCCATGCCTGCATCCTCCTTGGTGGTTCTGATGGCTTAATTATACCATATCCTGAACCTTGCCTCCATGTTTTCCTGAGTTTTCGGACAGTCTGCAAGCGGAAAAAGAAAAAAGCCGGAAAACCATCTTGTAGCGTCCGACATTTTCTGATATATTATGAAAAATAGTACGCAAAGTTATTTATAAAATTTTTCTGAACATCATTGACAGTGAGGTATATTTCCGTTAATATTAACATATAAATAAGTCAGTGATATCACTGATTGGGCTGGTCGAAAGACCCTGGTCCACCGAACGGCGGGGAATTTCCCCGCTATTTTTGTTAGGGAAATCTGAGAGGGATGAAGGAAGTAATCTATGGCTGAAAAGATTTTAAGTGTTTTTATAGATGAATCGGGCGATTTTGGGCCATATGATTTTCATGCGCTATTTTATCTGGTTGCAATGGTTTTACATAATCAGGATGTGGATATTAGCAAAAATATTGATGATTTGGAGAATCATTTGACAAATATTGGATATAAGCAGCACGCCATCCATACGGGGCCACTAATCCGCAGGGAATCCGTTTATGCCAATGACCTTATGGAAGAACGAAAACGACTTTTTAATGCATTATTTAATTTTGCCCGTAAATTGGATTTCCGTTATGTCTGTGCAAAAATAAGAAAAGATGAATGCCCGGATGTAATTACGTTAACGGCGAGAATATCAAAAGCGATTGCAGGAATACTTAAGGATCATCAGAATTTTTGGGAGCAGTTTAACCGCATTATAATCTATTATGACAATGGCCAGATTGAACTTACCAAAATTCTGACTTCTGTTTTTAATACGCTTTATGCCCATGTAGAGTTCCGCAAAGTGAAGCCGGTAGATTATAAATTGTTTCAGGCGGCTGACCTGATCTGTACGATGGAGTTACTTGCGGAAAAAGCAGAATCCAACTCATTTTCGAGGTCAGAGCAGGAATTCTTCTGCTCAGTACGCGACTTTAAAAAGAACTATCTTAAGCCGTTATTGAAGAAACATTTGTAGGGAGCAGGTGTGTTGGAATGGAAAAGGATATTGCTGATTATGCGAAAGACGGCAGGTTGACGGAACCGTCAGACGGAAAGCGTTATGAGTGGCGCAAAATGATTGATGCGGTAAAGGCGTTAGGTAGACCACTTACGGACGAGGAAGCCGAGCAGTACCGGGTAAAATAGCATCGGTGCGGTGAAAGCGCAGGGGGATTTTGTCGAATCCCGTTTGTCGAATTGGGTGGGGTAAATGGGGTAAAGAGGGGTAAAAGTCATCAAAGTATAACAGCGGCACAGGCGGCAATTTCCAAATGATGCCATAGGAATTTGGGTACTAACAGGCAAAAGTATTGAAGAATGGCTTAAAATCAAGGTTTTTTAGGCTTGGTGGGGTTCATCACGGTGGGTGGTGGGCCCCTATTTTTGTGTTTTTAGATGCCGCTGATAGGATGGCGATAGGGGATAAAATCGTACTATCAGGCAAAAGTATACTTTCACGCAAAAGTCAGGGGTTTCCGTGATAGTATAAAACGGAAAGGTAAAAAGGTGTAGGATATTGGCGGTTTTGGCTGAAAGGTGTATTAGCTTGACGGAAAATGCTGTTGAAAAACGGGAGATATGATACAAACACGGAAATGGCTCGGAGTTTCCGTGTTTGTATGAAGTTTCGCCTGTTTGTTTAAAGAATTTGCATTTAATTTCGTCCAACAAATTGATTTTTCGTCCAAAAAGACTTATAATTGGATGAAAAAAGAATGGCATTGGACGAAGGGAGATAATATGAGAACATTTGATTATATTCGCCTTGCAGGCCAAACATGGGATATGGATATACTTAATCTTGTCGCAAAGATACATGAATATAAGGGACGTCAGGACTTATATATCAGGCAAAAGCCTGTTGAACTTGAACGTCTGGTTGAGATCGCAAAAATCCAAAGTACAGAGGCATCCAATAAAATAGAAGGGATTGTTACGACAAGTACCCGGATGAAGCAGTTGTTTGAAGAAAAGACGACGCCCCGCAATAGGGAAGAAGATGAGATTATGGGGTACAGAGATGTACTTAATACAATTCACGAAAGCAATGAGTACATTCCGATCAGACCATCATATATACTACAGTTACACAGGGACCTTTTGAAAAGAGCGGGATTTTCGTACGGCGGGAGTTTTAAGAGTGTACAGAACTATATTAATGAAACAAAGCCGGATGGAACAGTGGTCACAAGGTTTACGCCAATCGCCCCATACGATACACCAGATGCAGTGGAGCGGTTATGTACGGCTTATGAGCAGGCAATTGCGAGTGAGAAGGTGGATTCCCTCATATTGATTCCTGTTTTTATATGTGATTTTTTGTGCATTCACCCTTTTAATGACGGAAATGGAAGAATGAGCCGCTTGCTTACTCTGCTCCTTTTATATAAGAATGGGTATAGTGTTGGTAAATATATAAGTATTGAGAGGCAAATTGAGAAAACAAAAGACAGGTATTATGATGTCCTTGAAACTTCGGATATAGGATGGCATGAGGGAAAAAACGACCCGACACCATTTATACGTTATATGCTTACGGTCATTTTAGCATGTTACACCAGATTTGAAGAACGTGTAGGAATCATAGCGGGAAAGGGAAATACCAGTAATGCTTATGATATTGTAAAAAAATATGCAGAAGAAAAAGTCGGGAAATTTACAGGTGCAGAAGTTGTTGCACACTGTCCAAGCATAGGGAGATCATCAACTCTAGCGGCGTTAAAGAAACTGGTGGATGAAGGAAGTATTATTCGGTATGGGAGTGGCAGAAGCACCTATTATGTAAAGACTGACAGACAGTAAGTTAAATTGAGGAAGGGAATGCGCAGAGTGATTCAGGTAGATTTAGTAGATTATAGCAGGATAACAGACCTTGGAATGCAAATAACAAAATACGTCAATAGAAATTTGAAGGATATAATACGTGTATTAATTGATGTATTGGAAACAGATCCGGAATTTGAGTTAGATGGATTTTTCCCAAGAGATTACTTGGAAAGAAAACCGCAGGAATGTAAAAATGCTGTGTATGAGTTATATGAATTAATATGTTCTGCAAATATCAGAGATTATATGAAGCCTAAATACGAATATTTGTTATATGCGATATTAGAGTGGTGGGAAGATTGTGCTGACAGTGAAGAAGATTTGATAATCAATTTGGTAGATGATGAACTTAGGGATGCTTTGGACGATGAGAAAGGTCGAACTATTTTAAGACGTATAACGGATTACGAAGAATATTATTATTTTTGTTTTGAGGATCATGATTTTTTGCCGTCTCAGTTAAGCAATATGGTTATGATGTATTTACGAAATCCGGAGTTAGTAGAGATGTTTTTACAATATGATAATCTTGATGATTATCTTGATCTGATGGAGTGTGATTTAAGAGAACGATATCTGGAAGTTCGACATATGAGTGAAAATAGAAATCATACTTCATTATCTCAAAATATTATTATGGAGTTATGTTCCGTAATTCGGCGTTTTCAAAAGAGAATCCCACATTTTGAAAGGAGGGGTGAGGTGCAGATTACTGCGGATTTGCATGATTCTGTAGAAGGGATTTTGAATAGTAAATATGGGCTAAGTGTTGCAAGAGAATTTACAATGGGAAGGGCAACTAAAGAATTGGGTGAAACGGATTTATACATATACAAAGAATCAGATGGAATAATTACAGATTACGCAATACTTGAAAATAAATATATTGAGAACTTTACGGAACAATATAACCAGCTAATGGGATATTTAAACCCTTATTTTAAATTTGGAATTACTCTTTCTTTAAATAGAAAGATGTCCCTGAAACAAGGATTTGATGAAATTGAAAATGAACTAAAAACAATTGATGGAGATTTTGCGCCAATAAATATAAGAAGAATCGGTGAAAGTGAAACATTAATGATTGTTAGTGAACATATTGTACCGGAAACTGGTAATAAAATGAAAGTGTATCATTTGATTTTCCAATTGAATGACAAGGAAAGAAAAGAAGTGGCAGCATTGGCAAGAAAAAATCGAGCTAATCATACGTAGACCCAATAATATCAAGACTGTTAAATCGTTTGGAGTTTCGCCTGTTTGTATGCAAATGTTGTTGAAATATGGGAGATATTGTCATTATTTGTCAGGGTGTCTCCTTCCCCGGCAGATACGGACACGGAAAGCCGGGAAAGCCCGTAAACGGCACTTTCGGCACTACATAGCTTTCAGAGTTACATTATTTCCGTGTGCTTTTAGGGACATGCCATCATACATCAATTATTTCGTTGACTTTGAAATTATCTTATGATAGAATACAGTTGCTTGTCAGAGGACTTGCAATCAAATAAGATTGTTGAAGTGGGATAAGACCATTCAGGGCTTTATCCCGCTTTTCTTTTATACGGCGGGGTAAAGCTGAAAATGCTTTATTCCGCTTCCTTTATGGAGGTAACGTTATGAACGCAAAAACAAAATCTTTGTTTGGTTACATTTTCCCAGCATTGGGCGGACTGTTTGTAACCTATCTTTACAATGTTATTGACGGTATTTTTGTTGGGCAGGGCATCGGTTCTGCTGCTCTGGGTGCTGTCAATATCGGCGTGCCATTTATTACATTCGTCGTTGCCATTGCCGCCATGTTTCCTATGGGCGGCGCAACTGTTGTTGCTATCCGAATGGGGCGGGAAGATAATGAGGGGGCAAATCACGCTTTTATGACAGCCTTTTCATTGACCATACTGCTTTCTGTTTTGCTGACAGCTGTGGGGATGGTATTTTCCCAGCAGATTGTCAACTTAAGCGGTGCAAGAGGGTTGAGTGCGGAAATGCGTGAAATGTCAGCACAGTATTTGTTCTATTATTCTGCTTTTTCCATTCCTATGCTCATGAGTAACTGTCTTTCCGTATTTGTCAGAAATGACGGCTCTCCAACAATTTCCTTCATTGGTATGTGTACAGGGGCAATAGCAAATATTTTTTTAGACTGGCTGTTTATCTTTCCCTTTGGTATGGGCGTTATCGGAGCGGCGGTTGCGTCCGGTTTAGGGCAGGTGCTTTCCGTTTTTGTTTTGCTTTCCCATTTTGTACTGAAAAGGGGAAGGCTTAGGATTAAGCCATTCAAAATGGATTTAGGCCTGATGAAAAAAATCTGCAAGCGCGGTGTGCCGGAGGCAGTCACACAACTTACAACCCCTGTTACGGCACTTTGCTATAACCTTATGCTGACAAGACTGGTTGGGGATATCGGCGTATCAACCTTTAGCGTTTTGAGCTTTATCTATTCCCTTGCAAATGCAATCTTATCCGGCGTGGCGCAAGGCATACAGCCCCTCTGGGGACATTGTTACGGCAAACAGGATACAGATGAAATGAACTGGTATTTCCGCTGTGGAATTATCATTAACTGCATTTTGGCGGTTTTGATTTATGGAGTGCTGTTTTTCTTTGATAAACCTGTAATCCGCATCTTCAACCGGGACGCGGACCTTGTACGGACAGCATCGGCAGCTTTGCCGCTTTTTAGCCTGTCCTTTATACCTATGGCCCTGAACCTGATTTATACAGCATTTTTTTTCTCCACCAAAAGAACAGGGGCAGCAAATGCCATTGCAGTCAGCAGGGGGATCATCGTGAAAGCGCTTGCTATTTTTTGTATTCCTTTGCTTTTTGGAAGTGATTCAATTTGGGTTGCGCCTTTTGTTGCAGAGATTGTATCACTTGTGTTTGCTGTTGGATTGAGTAAGGCAAGTAAATTAGTTTACCAATAAATTTTCATTTACAATAATGCCCATAACGCTATGCGAAAAGACTGTTGAAAATTTATGCTTTCTGTCTTTTATCAGATGGTGTTTCCGGGACTTTTTTAGAGCGTAAAGTGCTTTATAAAAATAATGTTTGGATTTTGATAAAATTATCAGGAAAATGACGTGTTGGTTTTAAGGCATCAGATATACTTTAAATAATATTAGCACTTCAAAATGTTAATAGTTCCTCGGAATTTTAATGAATGGGGTTTTCCTCGAATTTATTAGGAAACATAAAAATTGACTCCAATCAAAAAAGATACTTTTTAATCAAAGTTGCAGAATTCCAGATTTATGAGAGGTTTATCAAGTATTCTTGAATAGAAAGTGAGGGAAGAAAAGAGGGCAAAGATTCCGGGAATATATCAATAATGCAAAGGAGTTGAAATGGGAAAGAAGTTTTTTACATGGAATTTTGATGATGGGCTTGAAGAGGACAAAGAAATCATCCGTATCCTGAAATCCTGTAACATGGGAGCAACCTTTAATTTAAACAGTGGCTTGTTTGGCAAGAGGCAGATGATCGGACGTATTGGAAATTTGGGTGTAAAGGAAATCCCGCAATCAAAGTATAATGCTGATAAAAAGACGATATTGAAATACAGTATACACTACCGAATTCCAGAGGACGAAATTGAACAAGTATATGGCGGATTTGAGGTGGCTTCACATACTGCAGATCATGTGGATTTGACAAAATTGGCTCCAATGGAAAGCAGGTGGCAGGTGGAAGAAGATCAAAGAGTTATGGGAGAAATATTTCAACAGCCAGTTGTGGGATTTGCGTACCCATTTGGACGGAGAAATGAGAGAACAAAAAAGCTGCTGAGGGAAATTGGCATTCAATATGCAAGAACCATGCAGATGGCAAAGGACTTCCGCTTTCCTGAGGACTCCATGGAACTTCCGGTAACAGGATGGATTGCTAAGAAAAATACGCTTGCAGTAATGCAGAAATTTGTCGAGTCGGAGTCAGAAGAGGACCAGATTTTTCTTATGTTTGCACATGGATATGAGTTGGATTTTAATACAAAAGAATGCAATTTTGATATGTTTCAGAGAATATGTGACATGGTAGCCAGCCGGGAGGACATTCTCTGCTGCTCTACGGGGGATGCTTTCCGATACCACACGAATGGAGGTGCTTATGTGTAAAATGGAAACAAAAAACTCTACAGTGCTTCTTGACTTCTATTTTGAAATTTTTAATCGAAAGAAAAGAAAGAAGTTTAAAAAGGAAAATGCTAATATCCAAGGTAATCCCATTGTTTTTTTTGGTGATTCTATTACCGATCGATGTGATTTGGAAAAATTCTATCCGGGAAAGAATGCAATCAACCGCGGAATTTCTGGCAATACAGTTACTGATTTGATTAACCGAATAGATGTATCAGTATGTGGGGCGCATCCATCGAAAGTTATTTTGTTAGTTGGAATTAACGATATGATGAATGTTAAGAAAACACCACAAGAAACAGCGGAATGTTATGAAATGCTTCTTATGCGGCTTAGAAACAAATGTGGTAATATTCCTATTATTTGCCAGTCCATATATCCAGGGTATGATGCGGCAAAGAACAAAAAAAATAAGGGTATGATATTTCCGCTTGGGGGACTTGCGCAAAATATTGTAGATTTAAATGAAAAGATTCGCGAAATGTGCAAGAAATATGAGTGTACTTATGTGGACGTGCATTCTAAATTGAGACTTGAAGATAACACAATGAAACCCACATATAGCGATGATGGATGTCATCCTAATGAGTCAGGATATCGCGTAGTATCGAAGTGTTTAATGAAGTATTTATAACGGGGGAATAAATTTATGGAACATTGTTTTATATATGCTCCGGATAGAGCAATTGCAGAGACAAAATCTGGAAAAGTCAGAGGGTATGAGTATGATGGTATTACTATTTTTAAAGGTATTCCTTATGCGAAGGCAAGACGTTTTCATGCACCGGAACCAGTGGAGCGGTGGGACGGGATATTTGAGGCGACCAGTTATGGATATGTATGCCCGCTTTTAGAACTTCCGAAACCTTATGGCGAATTAAATATACCGCATCGATATTGGATCATGAACGAGGAATGCCAGAATTTGAACGTATGGACTCCGGCATGTGACGGAGAGAAACGCCCGGTTATGGTGTGGCTGCACGGCGGAGGCTTTGAGGCGGGTTCAGCGATTGAGAACATAGCATATGAAGGAGAAAATATGTGCCGTATTGGGCAGGTAGTGGTTGTCTCAATCAACCACCGTTTAAATCTGCTGGGGTATTTTGACCTGTCGGCCTATGGGAGCGAGTATGCGAATTCCGGGAATGCAGGAACCGATGATATTATTATGGCCTTACAGTGGATTCGGGATAATATTGCAAATTTTGGCGGTGATCCGGAAAATGTGACGCTTTTTGGACAATCGGGAGGCGGAGCAAAAATAACGACCCTTTTGCAGACACCCAAAGCCGACGGTCTGTTTGCGAAAGGAATTAATATGAGCGGTGTTGCTGAGACCATTATGGGAGACAGCAAAGGAAACGGAGAAGACCTTGCCATTGCGTTGATGGCAGAACTGGGGATTGACGGCGACATACGGGAATTGGAAACCATATCCTATGAAAGTATGGCAAAAGCTTATCTGCATGTGAAGCCGGAGCTTGCAGCAGAAGGAAAATATTTGGGCTGTACCCCACATCCTAATGCGTTTTATAAAGGAACCCCGAATGAGAGCGGATTTCGCATGGAAACGGCACATATCCCTCTGTTAGTAGGAACAGTTTACGGAGAATTCTCAGGAATTATACCTTGTACCTATGATAAAAACAGACTGACACGTGAGGAGGGAATTCAGATTGTAAGACAGACGGCAGGAGAAAAAGCAGCAGAGGAACTTGTTCCCTTATTTCAGGCAGCGTATCCGAAGCGGAATCCGGTAGAAATGTTGTCTTTGGACTTTCTGTTCCGTTTGCCTACACAACAGTATATCCGGCAGCGCAGCGCCATAAATCAATTTACTTATTCGTATTTATTCAACTTAGACTTGCCTGTCAATGGCGGAAGTGCGCCGTGGCATTGTGCGGATATCCCTTATGTATTCCATAATACGGAATTAGTTCCCGTGACACAGGAGCGGGGCGTGACAGAAAATCTGGAGGCACAGATTTTTAACAGTGTGATCGCATTTGCCAGAACGGGGAAGCCAAACCATGAGGGCATACCTTACTGGCCGGCAAGTACACCGGAGGAAGAACAGACTATGGTATTTGGTAAAAATACACAACTTCGATGCAACCATGATGCAAAACTGATCCCTTTGCTTGCAAAATATATGGGACCGGTATTTGAAAGGATAATGTATGAAAATACAGAAAAAATACAGCACTGATTCTGAGGTTTGACAAAAGTAAAGGAAATCTTTTTTAAGAAAAATAGTCTAACAAGCAACATAATTAAGGAGAGAAAAATATGCAGATATTAAAACATGAATTAAGTTATTATCACACAACAAGTTTCAAATGGAGGCAGCGTATTGGGTGTGGTATTAGTGATTACGCCTGCAATCTGGCCTATCTGCTGGCAAATACATACCTGTTATTTTATTATACTAATTGTGCAGGACTATCCGCGGGAGCAGTAGGCTTTATGTTCGTAGTGACAAAGTTTATTGATGCAGGCACAGACTACATAGTGGGTGCTATACTGGATCATACCGACACAAAGATGGGACGGTATCGTCCATGGTTACTCTTTGGTGCTCCGGTATTGGCCATTGGTATGATTCTTCTGTTTTCTGTACCGACAAGCTGGTCGGCAGGGGCAAAGTTGGCATGGGCATATGTTACCTATATATTCTTTTCACTCGGATATACACTTGTCAATATTCCTCTGACGCCGATCGTTACGGCCTTGTCGCCTAATCCGGCAGAACGTACCAAAATTGCAACAACACGTCAGGTGTTTGCAACTTTGGGATCCTTGACATCTTCACTTTTTGTGATTCCTATGGTTTACTATTTTGCAGGATCGCCCGATGCAACAGGTTCTGCGTTGGCATCAGGATACAGAAATACGAATATTATTCTGGGCATTATGGTGATCGTTATTATGTGTATATGTGTGTTTAGCATTGTGGAAATCAATCCACCTACTCGAACTGTAGAGAAATCCACGTTTCTGCAAGACCTGCGAGATGTATTCAAAAATAAATATTATATCATGCTGCTGGTTTTGATCTTCGTAATGTTTGCAGGCTATCTGGGAATGTATGGAGCAATGCAGTATTATTACAGTTATGTTGTAGGAGATGTAACTGCTATGCCGATGGCATTATCACTTTTGACGATTCTTGGGATCCCTTCTTTGTTGATTGCAGCCTTTTTGAACGGAAAAGGAATCCATAAATCAAAGATCGTACAATTTGGGGCTGTGGTAGATTTGATTGGTTATTTCATCCTGTTCTTTACATCCAACAGTACAGTCGCAACTGCAGCTCTGGGATTGATAGGGTTTGGGTTTGGTTTCCGGTCGGGTATGTTTTATTCAATGTTGCCGGATGTTTTTGATTATACTGAGTGGAAATGTGGAAGGTGCCTTGCCGGAACACAGTCGGCTGTTTCCGGTTTCTTAAATAAGCTGGCATCTGCCTTTGCATCGGCTGCTGTTTCAGCCTGCCTTACCTGGGGAGGATATAACGCTGCGAAACTTGACAGTGCGGTAGCTGCAGGCCAGAAGATAGCGGAGGTGTATCCAAAGACACATATGGCGATTAACTTTGCATTCAGCGGGATATCTATTATTTCCGGAATCATTGCGATTGTTGTAATGCTTCCATATGACTTGGATAAAAAATATCCGGAAATCCGCGCAGACCTGGATAGCCGCAGAGCCGTGAAGTCAGAATCGTAATGCAAAGATTGTCAGAGAAATGAAATTTTTTAGTTCGAGAAGCCAAAGATGACAGGGAGGAGAATGCATGCGGGGATTGATGAAGAAAATGGAGCTGCTTTTGGAACTTCCGATTTTTTATACGGAAGATAAGGAAATAATTCAAAAGAGCTTTGGTACGTTCCCAGAGGAAAGTCCGTTTATACATGCGCCGTTTCTGGCAAAGCTGCTGATAGAAAGAGCAGAGCGGCAGATACTCCCTGTTATTTACAAGGATGAAAATGAACTGTTTTTTATTTGTGTAAAAGGAAAAAAAGGATTTTATCTGACAGGGCCGGCATGCACAAACAAAATGGATTTTGTGAGGCTTCATTCTTTTTATAAATGCTATGGGATTACTCGAAAGGAAGAAAAGTATCCTTTAAGGACAACACTTTCCAGGATTGCCGCTTTTGCTGCTGTAATCTATGAGATTGAAAATGGAATAGCGGGAGATATTGATGAAATCCTGAAGGAAAATAATCTTGCCAAGGAGAATATCATCCAGAAGGAAATCAACAGGGCGGATTTGGAAATGCAGGGTGTTTATGAAGAAATATGTCACCATACTTATCTTGAAGAATGTTATATTATGGAATGTATCAGGGAGGGCAGACCGGAGGATGCGAGGGAGCGGATAAACGCTCCGGTGGGAAATACTGGAACCCTTTCCCTTAAGGAGAAGAACCACTATAAAAATCTTGCGATTGCGGCAGTAGCCCTTTCGACCAGAGAAGCTATGAAAGGCGGGGTATCTCCGGCAAGCGCTTATCAATTAAGCGATGTTTATATCAACAGGATTGACCAGTGCACAGACATAGATGAACTGGAAGGGTACAGCGGAAAAATAGTCTGTGAATTTGCGAAGCTGGTAGCGGAAACAAAGAAAGAAAAGGGGATGTCTGTCTATACGGAACAGTGCAGAGATTATATTGAAAAACATTTTCATAATAAAATATATCTTGAAGATATTGCAGATGCGATTGGAATCAGCCAGGGGCATCTATCCAGAATATTTCGTAAAGATATGGGTATAAGCGTCCAGGATTACATCCAGAAATTCAGGATAGAGCGTGCGGCCAATCTTTTGAAGTATTCGGAGGCCGGACTGGCAGAAATCAGCGACTACCTGTGTTTCCATTCCCAGAGCCACTTTGGCTGTGTATTCAAGCAGTATATGAATATGACGCCCAGGCAGTACCGGGATATGTATAAGCAAAAAGAATTCCGGTCAGGATAGAAGGCCTGCCGGCTGTATATTGTCAGATAATAACTATATGATACAAGGAGCGTATATTTATGGAACGTAATTTAAAAGAACTGATATCTGAAATGACATTGGAAGAAAAAGCCGGTATGTGTTCCGGTTTTGATTTCTGGTACCTGAAAAGTGTTGACCGACTGGGGATTCCTAAAGTTATGGTCAGCGACGGCCCTCATGGACTGCGTAAACAGGATGAAAAGGGAGATCATCTGGGGTTAAATGGAAGCATCCAGGCTGTATGCTTTCCGCCGGCATGCCTGTCCGCATGCTCATTTGACAGGGAACTGATGACAGAGTTTGGCGAGGTCATCGGAAAGGAGGCGCAGGCCAACGATGTATCTGTCATTCTTGGCCCCGCAGTGAATATCAAGCGTTCTCCTCTGTGCGGGCGGAATTTCGAGTATTATTCGGAAGACCCTTACCTTGCAGGGGAAACTGCGGCAGCTTTTATCAATGGAGTGCAGTCGCAGCATGTAGGCACGTCAATCAAACATTTTGCCGCAAATAATCAGGAGTTCAACCGTATGAGCAATTCCTCGGAAGTTGACGAAAGAACATTGCGGGAGATTTATTTTCCGGCATTCGAGACTGCCGTAAAGAAATCCCAGCCTTATACGGTGATGTGCTCTTACAACCGGATCAACGGCACCTATGCTTCGGAAGACCCGTGGCTGCTCACGGAGGTGCTTCGCGATGAATGGGGATTTGAAGGATATGTGGTGTCCGACTGGGGAGCAGTCAATGACAGGATCCTGGCGCTGAAGGCCGGCCTTGAACTGGAAATGCCTTCCTCTGGAGGCGTTACGGACCGTGAGATTATTCAGGCCGTGCAGGACGGCAGCCTGGAGGAAGCCGTATTGGATCGTGCTGTGGAGCGGATTTTGCGCATTTCGTTTCTTTATCTGGATAACAAGAGGGAACAGCCTTTTACGTTGGAGGCGGATCATGATTTTGCACGCCGCCTTGCAGAGCAGTCCATGGTACTTTTGAAAAATGAAGAAGTGCTCCCGCTGGGGGAAAAGGAGAAGGTAGCGTTCATTGGCGGTTTTGCCAAAACTCCGCGCTTCCAGGGCGGCGGCAGTTCCCATATCAACAGCTTTCGTGTCAGCAGCGCGTTGGAGGCGGTTTCCCACATGGCGAAGGCTTCAGAAAACGTAACCTATGCGGAAGGGTTTTCCGTTGAGCAGGATGTCTATGACGAAGCGCTTGCCGCAGAAGCAATCGAAGCGGCGCGCCGGGCGGATAAGGCGGTAGTCTTTGCAGGACTGCCGGAGAGCTTTGAGTCCGAGAGTTATGACCGGTCGCATATGCGGCTTCCGGACTGCCAGAACCGCCTGATTGCGGAAATCATCAAGGCACAGCCGAATACGGTAGTCGTCCTGCATAATGGCTCTCCGGTAGAAATGCCTTGGCTGTCAGATGTAAAGGGGCTTATGGAGGCGTACTTAGGCGGACAGGCCGTGGGTGAGGCAGAAGTCAATCTCTTGTACGGCAAGGTCAATCCTTCCGGAAAGCTGGCGGAAACGATTCCCTGCAGGCTGGCCGATAACCCTTCCTATTTAACTTTTGGAGACAGTGAGAAAACGGTTTACAGTGAAGGCGTATTTGTCGGCTACCGTTATTATGACGCCAGGGAAATGCAGGTGGCGTTCCCGTTTGGCTATGGGCTGTCCTATACTACATTTGCATACAGCAATCTGAGGCTGGACAGACAGGAAATAACAGATCAGGAGACTCTGACAGTCAGCGTTGATATCACCAATACCGGGAATGTGGCGGGCAAAGAGGTTGTGCAGTTATATATTCGTGACAACACCCGTGCCTGCAGACGTCCGGACAAAGAACTGAAAGGTTATGAAAAGGTTACATTGGAGCCGGGAGAGACGAAAACGGTTACCATGACGCTGGATCACAGAAGCTTTGCCTGGTATAACACAGACCTGAAGGACTGGTATGCGGCCAGTGGGAAGTACGATGTTATGGTCGGGACATCATCACGGCAGATCTGTCTGTCCGAATCTGTACAGATAAATTCCAGTATCAGGCTTCCGTTAAAACTGGATCTGAATACCACACTGGCTGAACTGTCTGCCGATGACAGGACGGTAAAATACGGCGAATATCTGAAAAACAAGTCCTATGCTTTTTTCGGTCAATATGGAGGGGATGAAGCTTTATCAGGAGATGTAAAGTACGCTTTGGTAGATTCCATGCCAATGCGTACGCTGGTTTCGTTTGGAATCTGTACAAAAGAAGAAGTGTTGGATGTATTGAAAAAACTAATGGAATTGTAGAAGAGAATTAATAAGGATAAGAGGAGGAAGCGGTATGTTTGATAAATTATTCAGCCCGTTCACGGTAAAAGATATGGAACTGAAAAACCGGGTGGTTCTGCCTGCTATGGGGACAAAGTTTTCCGGGAAGACGAGGAATGTAACGCCAACTTTGATTGATTATCATGTGGCGCGTGTGAGAGGCGGCAGCGGCTTAAATATTGTAGAAGTTTGCAGCATACATACGCCAAGTGCGCCGAAAGGTTATCTTTCTATCAGTGAAGACATGTATATTCCCGGGCTGCAAAGACTTACGGAAGCCATTCATAAAGCGGGTGGAAAGGCGGGGCTGCAGCTGTGGCAGGGAAGTCTGGCTGTGGGTATGGATCCGGATGCACAGATTTTATTGGCAAGTGATATGGAGATGTCACCAGGAGTTACACTGCCGGGAATCAGCGGAGAAATGATTGAAGAAATTATTGCCAGTTACGGGAAAGCGGCCGGCCGTGCTGTTAAGGCGGGATTTGACTGTGTAGAGTTTCACTGTGCACATAATTATCTGCCCCATTCCTTCCTGTCCGGGGGAATCAATCACCGCACGGACGAATATGGCGGCAGCTTTGAGAACCGTGCGAAATTCCCGTTGGCATGTATCTGGGCTATCCGTGCGAATATTCCGGAAGGAATGCCGCTCTTTATGCGGATTGATGCACATGACGATTATTTGGAGAACGGCCTTACTATTGAGGATGTGATTACGTTCTGTAAACTGGCAAAAGAAGCAGGGGTGGATGTACTGGATATTTCCCGTGGAAATATTCTGACTGCCGGTTTAAAATATGAGGTTCCCCCGGTGGATATTCCTCATGGGTTTAATATTGCGAACGCCGCCAGAATCCGCAGGGAGACCGGGATGACGACAATTGGCGTAGGCCGGATCAATACGCCGGAACTGGCAGAGAAGATTCTGGAAGAGGATCAGGTCGATTTGGTTGTGATAGGACGCGCGCAGCTGGCGGACCCGGAATTCTGCAACAAGGCAAAAGCCGGAAAGACTGAGGAAATAAATTATTGTGTAGGATGTAACCAGGGGTGTTATGACGGCTTTGAGAACAAAGAGTCTTTGCATATCACATGTCTTAGAAACCCGGCTGTCGGGAGGGAAGCCGAATGTAAAATCGTTCCGACAAAGAAACCGGAAAAAGTCTTGATCGCAGGGGGAGGTATTGCCGGGCTTGAAGCAGCGATTATTTTGAAACAGCGCGGACATTCTCCGATTTTATGTGAAGCGTCTGACAGACTCGGCGGACAGTTTTTGACGGCAGGAGAAGCGCCCAGAAAGGAAGAGATGAAAAAAGCCGTCATTTCCATGGGAAAAAAAGCAGAACGTATTGGTGTTGATATCCGCATAAATACAAAGGTAACGGGAGAAATGATTCAGGAGATGAAACCACATACGGTGATCAATGCGATTGGAGCACAGCCTGTAATTCCCCCGATTCCGGGCGTGGAACAGGATTTTGTCATAGATTCTCATGCAGTGCTTAACGGAAAGTCCACAGGGACCGGAAACATAGTAGTCATTGGCGGCGGTATGGTTGGCATGGAAGTGGCGGAATATCTGGCAGAAAAGGGCGCAAAAGTAACTGTGTTGGAGATGATGAAGGAATTTTGCGCGGATATGGGAAGTACCAGGAAAATTTGTGTAACGGAAAATATTCGTGCTGCCGGAATCACCCCGGTAACGGAAGTGAAAGTAACGGAGATAAAGAAAGGCGTTGTAATAGGAGAGAAGCATGGGGATACAGTGGAATTTCCATGTGATGCTGCTGTGATTGCAGTCGGAGCAAGAAAGCGCGATGGAAGTGAATTGAAAGAGGCCTGCGACAGGATTGGCTGTGGTTACTTTGAAGTCGGAGATGCAGTGAAGGCAAGAAGAGCGATTAATGCAACCAGAGAAGCATTTGACATTGCGATGTTGCTTGATTAAGAAGATGGATTTAGGCGGACAGGGTGTCTGTCGGGGAAGCCTGTGGCCGTCTGCTCTATGGGGAGATAAATCCAAGCGGGCGGCTTGCAGAGACATTTCTATACTGTGTACGGGATAGGAGGATTGCAGATGGCGTGGAACTATAAATATGTTGTACCAGAAAATAAGAAAGTGCGTGTGATTGTACATACGGATTGTAAAAACGAAGCAGATGACCAGTTTGCTCTGGCGCATCACCTGATGACTCCTAAATTTGATGTAAAAGGGATTGTTGCAGGACATTTCTGGAAGAATCCTCAGACATATGGAATGGAAGGAACTGCGAAAGCCAGTTACGATGAAATTATCAAAGTGTTGAATTTAATGGGACTGGAAGGAAAATATCCGGTACTCATGGGGGCGGCCACGGGCATGAAGGATGAAGAAACACCTGTTGATTCTGAAGGGGCAAGATTTATCATTGAGGAGGCTATGAGGGATGATGAACGCCCGCTATATATTGCCTGTCAGGGGGCGGTGACTGATGTAGCATCTGCACTTTTGATTCAGCCTGAGATTGCGGACCGGATGACGGTCATCTGGATTGGTGGCGGCGATTACCCAAAGGGAGGATTTGAGTTTAATTTGGTAATGGATATTCATGCGGCAAATGTAATTTTTTCTTCCCGGGTTCCGCTCTGGCAGATACCGATCAGTCTGTATAAGGTAATGGCAGTGTCGTTGGCTGAGTTACAGTTGAAAGTTTTCCCATGTGGAAAAATTGGGGAATATCTTTTCAGGCAGATGGTAGATTTCAATCAGGCTGCTGCAAAATATGAGGCAGCATGGCCCCATGGAGAAATCTGGGGTTTGGGAGATCAAGGGACTATTGCAGTACTGATGGAAGAACAGGAGAAAGTGAGTTATGATCTTATACCTGCTCCGAGAGTTGCGGAAGATATGACATATATCCATGGGCAGGAATATCGGGAGATCAGGGTATATCAATATCTAGACGCCAGGCTGACGCTGGAAGATTTCTTTGCAAAGCTTGCAATTAACTTTTCATGATTTGTTCATAAAATTCAGGTTTGTATGGGAATTTATTATCTCCCCTGTGTATTTTGCCGTCGGGAAGCTGATGAATTCAGCTATATGTCGTTGCATCCTTGGATAGGCATATGTTTATTTCATAACATAGTTTTGTTTTTCCTTTTTTGGCGGAGGTTATTTTGTGGGGAACTAGGGAGCAGGGAGAAAACCAATAATGCACAAATGATAAAAGGGAACCGGCAGGGACAGGCTGGTTCCCTTTTTCTATATCAGTGTGGGGAGATAGTAACAGATGTATTTTGGGGGAGAGGAGGTGGTATTATCCGGAAAATGAAATGCCCGGAGAGATGGTGCAAGAAACGGGCCTGTGATATTGGGGAGACGGGTTCCGGATGGATCATTGTGTCGCTGAAATGTCCTAACTGCGGCAGGGTAGTAAAGGTGTACTGGAAACCGAAAGGAAAAAGATAAATATACAAAGCAGGAAAGAATGGCAGGAAGGTATCCTGCTATTTTTACTTTTATAGATTAAAGCGTTTCTTTTATGGTCATACTAAAGTTATCAATGGAAATTTTTAGAAATTCCCATTGTGCGGCTTGGCAGGTCAGCCATGCCGGATAACTGAATATGTACCGAGCGAGTGGGACCGCATTGTGTCGAGTCACGAATGGCCGGAGTAAAGCTAGTGAATTATTTTAGATTTCTTACAAAGAGCTTTCTCAGGGCCATTTTTTGCCTTTTTTTCAAAGCCAGTCCCACATCTGAATGAGAGAGTTCCTAACTTTACGAAGGCGTAAAGGAAGGAACGCTTTATGTCTTTTAGGAAGATCACAGTCAAATCAGGAAATGAAGAATTCACACTGGAAGTTACGGAAGAAGAATATCAGAAATATTACCGCCCGTGGTGGCAGCAGAAAAAGCATGAGCAGAGGAACCGGGAGGCGATGGAGCAGAACGGCTACACGGAAGAATCCTACGAGGCGTGGCGGGATAATGCCTCGGAGGGAGTAGGTATCCCGGACATGGAGCTGCCGGGGGTGGACGAGCTGGTGGAGAAAAAGCTGCTGCTCGGAGTGCTTGCGGATGCGATGGATTCCCTCCTGCCGGAAGAGAGGGAGCTTGCCATGAAGGTGTTCGGGGAGGATATGAGCGTTTATGAGTATGCGCGGATAACGGGAGGAAACAGGCGGACGTTGGATTTCCGCAAAAATTAGAATGTCATTGACAGAAAAAATAAGTTATAAAAAATTCATAAAAGATTTGTTGCGTTAACCGATATAAAATCCCATCTTTGACAGTTGAGAAAAGGTAAAAACCTCACACCCAGCATATATACGCTGTTTGTGGGGCTTTCTTGGTTGAAAAGTATGTAGCTATTTTTGCTTTTTCTTGGTCTGGTTTAAAATTTTTCTCATATTTTTTTGAGAAGTAATCTGATAGTCTGTTCTAAAACCAAAAGCATCATGCAATGCATCTGTTAAATCTGTCCTTGTGTAAGCGGGAATATATCCCTCTCCGGGAGCGATCATCATATCCATAGTTCTCAGGGTTCCAATGATTTCCTCGCAGCTGTATTGTTCTTTCAGTTTCTTTTCGAGTATTCTGTAGATTACGAGAGCTGTAAAGCATGTCGTAAAGTGGGCTGTAATCCGGTCCTTTCTGGAAAGATACACCGGTCTTGTTTTGAATTCTGTTTTCATGATCCGAAAGCATTCTTCGATCTCCCATCTTTTCTGATTGATCCTGATGATTTTTGCCGCATCATAATCCAGATTTGTACATACGGCATAGAAACCATCATATTTTGATTCCTTATCTATCTGTTCCTGATTCAGTGAAGGAATGGTTCTGCTTGCTGCTTCTCCATCAGCAGTACAGTGCCCCAGCTCAATAAAACGCTTTGGGTCATTTGGCTTTTTCTTTGAAAGGGAAGAAGGATTTTCGACGAATCTTCTCGCTCTTTCAATCTGTCTTTCCCTTACCATGCGCTGATAATTACGGTATCTGATGGAATAGGTTACAATAAGATGCTGCTCAAGATCATCTTCATTCATCCATCTGTCTTTATAAAAGACTTTGTCGTGATCATTTTCTTCATCCAGTTCACTGAGTTTATATTTTTTCTTTTCACCGGGGATATACCAGCCGTCATCATCCAGACAGAAATCCTGTAAAAATCCTTTGAGTTTTTTGACAGACTGCGTTGTTACAAAACCACGCCCCTGAATGCTGTTGAATTTTCTGTTTGCTGTAGAGGAAAGTCCGGAATCGGTACAGACAATAAAATCTGATGTTCCAAAGTCTTTCAGGATTTTTTTCTCTAACGGAGTCATGGAAGGCTGTTCATTCTGGTTTCCATCAAAAACAGAGAAGGAAAGAGGGATGCCGTCCGCATCCATGAACAGTCCCATCTGTACTATGGGATTGGGACGGTGTTCTTTTGAAACACCATATTTTCTGAAATCGTCTTCCTCCTCGATTTCAAAGTAGTAATTAGTACAGTCATAGTAGAGGACTTCTTTTCTGCGTGCAATGACAGACTGGGAGTTTTTGTAGAGTTCTGCCTGAAAAAAATCATTTTCCTTAGCGATCACCCCGAGCGCTCTGTAAATCTGATGCAGGTTACACTTTGGCTGTTCCAGAAAGTTCTGTGCACTTTCAAGGGAAGACAGCTTCGAGCCGGGTGCGATGATTCTGGAATAAATAAGCATGGAAAGGATGTCATTTAGGCCGTAATCAAATTTATATTTTTCAGAGATGGCATCACAAATCTTATCGGTTCCAAGAGAGTAGCAGATATCCTGGAGAAACAGATATCCAACGTTGCAGGAACGGCGGACATTTTTATCAATAAGCATGGACGCGGAATATTTGAGAAGAATTCCCTGCTTTGATCCTTTTTCTGCTAAGGTCAGTTTTTTTGTATATTCTTTTGCCCATTCAATGGGATCCATATCACCACATCTGGCTTTGATTTCTTCAATGCTGCCAAGACGTTCAACAGTTTTGGTAGTTGTTTTGGTTCCAATACGGACAGATTTCTGAACATAATAAATAGGCGAATTTTTAGATCCGGCACAAGTTAGTTTCATAAGGCATATCCTCCATACCTCTATTATAGCACAAATACGTACAAATAGCCACATAAAATAAAAGAAAATTTGACAAAAAAATACAGGCTTTATCGGGCCTGCAAGAATTTTTCTTTTATTCAACTGTCAAACTACCGTATATGTCCGACTTGCGGAGAATCGCCTGGTATTCCCCGTCACTGCTCACGATACCGTTCATGACGCTGTGCATACGGGTATCCATGAGCTGGTACAATGCAGAATCTTTTTCCAATCCAATCCCTCCTTCCGTGGTGTCGTAGCTTACCTCTGTTTTGGCGGGATTGCAAGTGAAAAAATAAGTTATAAAAAATTCATAAAAGATTTGTTGCGTTAACCGATATAAAATAATAAAATAGAGATAGAAAAGTATGAATTGAAACGGAAGAACCATACTAACAAAGGAGGTGTTTATTATGGCAACTTCAAGTATCACAAAGAATTTTGTCATTTCCGGCAAGGAACAGGTGGAGATGTTTGTCAATGCGATTGAAGAATCTGCCAAGAACCGTCCTGTTCATATACCTGTTGCTGCGAGAGAGATAACAGACGAAGCAGAACTGGTGGAATTTATGGCAAAATGGGAGAAAGCAAATGTTGGAAACAAATAGGTATTCAGTTATCAACATTCGGCGCTATCTTAATAGTGATAATCCAAAACTCGGAGAGAGCAGGCTTCTTCAAGTTCTCTCCGGTTTTTCTTGTCTGCGGAATCCGGATGTCGAGCGTTTTTTGAAAAAAAGTTCAGTAGAGTTTACGAAAAAGAATCAGTCGGTTACATATCTTGTATTTGACATAAGCAGCATGGTGCTGGTAGGGTATTTTACCCTTGCATTGAAACCTTTAACAGTAAGGGGAGAAACAGTAAGCAATACCGTAAAGAAAAAGCTGCTGCGTGTCAGTGAATGGGATGAAAAATCAGATACATACACCATGTCTGCATACCTTATTGCCCAACTTGGCAAAAATTTTACCAGTGGTGCAGACCAAAAAATAACTGGCGAAGAATTACTCGCACTGGCATGGGACAAAATTAAAGAGATACAGTACCTGGGCGGAGGCGTAGTGACCTTCTTAGAGGCAGAAAATGAGGAAAAGCTGTTATCATTTTACCGTGACAACCGCTTTTCGCAGTTCGATACCAGGCAGACCGCATCAGATACGGACGAGGCGCATGAGTTGGTACAGCTTTTAAGGCTACTCTAATGCGATTGCGCCGCACTGAGAAATATGGATTTTGTCGGTAAGAGCGCAATTTGTCGAATCCCGTTTGTCGAATATCGAATTGGGTGGGGTAAATGGGGTATAGAGGGGTAAAAGTCATCAGAATCTAACAGCGGCACAGGCGGCAATAAAAAAATAATGCCATAGGAATTTGGGTACTCGCAGGCGAAAGTATTGAAGAACGGCTTAAAATCAAGGTTTTTTAGGCTTGATGGGGTTCATCACGGTGGGTGGTGGACCCCTATTTTTGTGTTTTTAGATGCCGCTGATAGGATGGCGATTGGGGCAAAATTGTACTATCACGCAAAAGTCGGCAGTTTTCGTGATAGTATCCGAGTTTTGCGTGAAAGTATAAGAGTTTCCGTGTTTGTTTGGAGTTTCGCCTGTTTGTAGAAAAATGCTGTTGAAATATGGGGAATATTATCGAATCCTGTCAGGGTGTCTCCTTCCCCGGCAGATACGGACACGGAAAGCCCACAAAGCCCGTAAATCCGCCACTTTTGGCACTACATAGATTCCAAAGTTACATTATTTCCGTGTGCTTTTGAGGGCATTTTTACATTAGTGAGATTGCGAACGGTTGTTCGCGGATTGTTTTGCCTGATAGCATATACTCGTAGGCAAAAGTCGGTTATTATCACGGAAACTCGGATACTCGCAGGCAAAACTCGATACTATCACGCAAAAGTCGATACTCGCAGGCAAAACCCATATACAAACACGGAAACTGGCTGTATTATCACGGAAACAGGATGGGAGTTTCCGTGATAATATACATAGTTTCCGTGTTTGTATATGAGAAAAGCGGTAAAAACTTAATGGATAAATGATGATGGGAGAAAAGGGCTGGATGACGGTTCTTTTTTGCTTTCCGCTCCCGAAAAATAGTCATTTCGTGCCATCGGGTGAAAAACAGAAAATTCTTATGGTATAATCCAGTGGACGTTTTTACTTTAGCGGGAACGGTTTTCTGCCGAAGTAATAGAGAAGGGGAAGTTGTATGTATTTTCAACAGAATAGTATAATATATTGCATATTTGCAAGACGGGAAAAATTATATGATAAAATATAAGATTTTAATAGTTGATGATGAACAGGGCATTGTCACTATGTTGAAGGACTATTTTGAATTTCATGGATACCGGGTATATACAGCTATGAGCGGAGCAGAAGCTCTTAAGGAAATCAATTCAAAGCCTGACATCATTCTGCTTGATATAAATATGCCTGACATGGATGGACTTGACGTGTGTAGAAGAATTAGGGATCATGTATCGTGTCCTATCGTTTTTTTGACTGCAAGAATAGATGAAACGGATGCAATCATTGGATTCCAGTCAGGCGGGGATGATTATGTGGTAAAGCCGTTCAAGTTAGGTGAGTTGGGGGCAAGGGTAGAAGCGCATTTACGCCGTGAAAACAGAGGTGATTCCAGCTCAACAGCAAAATTTTTTGACAGCCTTGCTATAAATTATGATAAAAGGCAGGTGTCTTATCAAGATAAAGAGATTCCGTTGACAAAAAAGGAATTTGATATTGTTGAACTGCTTACGAGGAATCCGGGGCAGGTATTTGATAAAGAAAGGATTTACGAAGTGATCTGGGGATACGATGGTGAGGGGAATAGTTCCATTATCGTAGAACATATACGAAGGATTAGAAAAAAGTTCATGGAGTATACAGAGAAAAATTATATAGAGACAGTCTGGGGGATAGGGTATAAATGGGAAAATTAAAGACAATTTATATAAATCTTCCTTTGAAAAAGGCTTTAAACATTACAATCGTGTGTTCCCTTTTCATTGCTTTTTTAGGAGCGATGACGATATTATTGGCGACACGGTCAAGCTATTACGCTCTTGAAGCGGAAAATCCGGAAAATCCGGCTCTGCATTGGCATGATTTTTTTACCATATCAACAGTAGGCGTCTATGTCTGTGCTGTAATCGTTGCAGGATCATTTATTTTCTATAAACTAAAACTTTACACTCCCATAAAGGCATTAACGGATGGGATAGAGCAGATAGCCGTGGATAATCTGGATTTTTCTGTACAGTATGATGCAGAAGATGAATTAGGGATGCTCTGTAAGTCTTTTGAACGGATGAAGAATGAATTGCAGAATAATTATAAAAGGATATGGCGTATGACGGAAGAACGCAGGAAGCTCAATGCAGCTTTTGCACATGACTTGCGAACACCGCTTACAGTATTGCAGGGATATACAGATTTTTTGGAAGAGTACATCCCATTCCCTGAAAAAGAAGATGCAAAACTGCTGGAAACAAACCGCATGATGGCATATTACATTAAGCGTTTGGAAGATTATGTCGAAGTTATGAACACGATCCAAAAGTTAGAGGATACGCCAGTCAAAGTACAGACAATTTCCATAGACAGTTTTATGGAAATGCTAGATGATAACATGAAATCGACAGCTAAGGAATATGGGAAAGACATTTCCATTGCAAAGGAAGCCGATCTGCAGGAGGTCAGGGGGGATATTTCCCTGATTTTCAGGGTGTTGGAGAATGTTATGAGAAATGCCTGCCGTTATTCTAAGGACAAAGTTTTTATGCATCTGTATGTGCAGAATCATTTACTTTCTTTTGAAATAATTGATGATGGAGCAGGGTTTAGTCCGGAAGCTCTGGGGCAGGCACTAAATCCCTTTTACACCTCTGGACAAACCGGATCTGCCCATTTTGGGCTTGGATTAAACATCTGTAAAATTCTGTGCGAAAAACATGGCGGCAGTATTACAATCAGCAATATGCCAGATTCAGGCGCCAGAGTGCAATTTTCATTTTTGTTGAAAAAGTAGATACTTTTGTGATATTTTTCATTTATACTCTCCTTGTATTCTAAGGAGAGTTTTTATTATCTCCGGGAAATAACTTGTGAAGGAGTATTGGTATATGGAAAAAATACTATCTGTATCAGGATTGCAGAAATCTTATGTTACGAAAGGGAATACTTATCCTGTGCTGAAAGGTGTCAGCATGGAGATGAACAGAGGTGAATTTGTTGCGGTCATGGGACCGTCCGGCAGCGGAAAAACGACACTACTGAATATCGTGTCGGGTTTTTTATCGGCAGACAGCGGCAATGTGAAAGTGGGATCTGTGGATATGCTTCATACGGATAAAGAAAAACAGGCCGAAATCCGTTCCAGTATATTAGGATTTATCTTTCAGGATTTTATGCTGATAGATGGGTTGACAGTGCAGGAAAATATTTTTCTTCCACAAATCATCGCCAAAAAGCCTGTCGCAGATATGGAAGGAAAAACAAGAGGTCTGCTGTGCGCCTTTGGCATTGAGGACATTTCCGGCAAATATCCGGGCGAACTTTCCGGCGGTCAAAAACAACGGGTGGCTATTGCAAGGGCTTTATCAAATGAGCCGTTGTTAATCTTAGCTGATGAGCCGACTGGCAATCTCGATTCCAAGTCAAGCAATGCTGTCATAGAAGCGTTTCTGTTTGCCAAGGAGCAATTGGGGGCTACAGTTTTGATGGTGACACATGATGCGATTGCTGCTTCTCATGCAGATCGCGTGATTGCTTTGTCGGATGGGATGGTAGTAAGGGAATTGGTACGTCAGAAAGAGCAGAGGCAGTTTATGAATGATATTTTGGAATTTTTGAAGATTGTGGAGGTGGGACAATGACATTAAATGAAATCACCCAGAAGCTGATCCGCCAGAATAAAAGCCGATACATTCTTTTTGGATTGTCAATCTGTTTTGCTGTTGCCATGACAGGGGCTTATGGCGTTCTGCTTTTCAGCAGGGTCATAACCGATGTATTGATGACAGATGGATCTACATACATAATTTCGCTTGGAATGTATGGGATTACGATGATTGGTATTATTGTTTTTCTTTTCTATGCTAACGCCATTTATATTCAGCTTCAAATGAGGGAGATCGGGGTATACCTTTCCCTGGATCTTCCACCAAAATCCGTTGGTAAAATACAAAACCAGCAGCTTGACATCACATTTTTGATTGGAGGGGTTATCGGGCTTGTTTTGGCTATTCCGTTCTCTTTTGGCATATGGTCTCTACTGTCTTTATTTATTTCCTATACGGACGGAACCTTTCGTGTGGGAGGGAAAGGGCTGCTGATTGCAGGAGGGTTATGGATACTGGCATGGGTTATCCTGCGTATCAAGAATGCAGTTCATATAGCAAGGTTAGATGTAATCAGGATTCTGCGTTCATCATCTGAAAGTGAGGAAGTGAAAGGCTCCCACCCGATTTTGGGTATCATAGGGCTGATAGCCGTTCCTTTGGGACTGATATTGTTTAATATAACTGCGGTCAGCTATTGGTTGAAAAGTTTCTCTGTTCTCTTTCTTGGCGTCAGTGTGATTGGAATGTATATTCTGACGGCACAGATTACTTCTATGGGCAGCGTTATAAAGCGTTTTTTTCCTAACGCATACAGAAAAGGTATCTTGTTTTACAATCTTGTAAGGCAAAAAGGGAACCAGTATACATTGTCCTTGTTTGTTTCCTCACTGCTGATTACGCTTACGGTATTTTCCATATGTTTTAACGGGAGCATTTTCTTGGAACTTTACTATTCAATCAAGGAAGAACCTTATGATTATGCTGTTTTAGTTGGGGAATCAGGAGAAAAACTTGATGAAAGCAGGATACGCTCCTTTGCAGAAGAAAGCGACATTTCTTTAAGCGAATGGCATTCGTTGGATATGCTTCTGCTGGGACGGGAGCATCAGTATATGGATGCTTCAAGAAATGAGTGGGCGCCGGAAATTGTTGTTAATGTGTCAGATTTTAATGCACTTTCCGGAATGAACCTGTCTGTTCCCGATGACGGATATATTTACTTTCAGGATTCCGACAATGCTATGTTCCAAACCTGTTCGGAAGATAGAGGGATGTTTTACAATCCATGCGTAAAAGAAGACTTTACATTGCAAAAAATTGAATTGATTTCAAAGGAAAGTATACTGAACCAAACTGCAAAGATAAATTCCTTTGCAGTCGTCAGTGATGATACATTTTACAGGATAAGTGATACTTTGGATGCCTCCTATAAAATGACCTATTATCTGTTTCGTGGCAGTAATACGGAAAACAGCAGTGAATTTCAAAAGAGACTTCTGGCGGAGATTGTAGCAATAAATAAGGGGCAGATATTTGTTAGCTGGCAGGGTCAGGTTATTAAAGATAAAACAGGGAGTTATGAAGATATTTATATTCCTTATGATGGAAATGAGTTGTATGCTGCCCGGTGGTGGGAATTTTATCCTTATGCAAAACAGACGGAGATTGATGTCCAGATGGAAGCAGGCGCAGTTTATCTAATCTTAATTTTCTTTATTGCCATTATTTCTTTTGTGTCAGCAACTATGATAATGGGATTGAAAATTGCAGGAACGATAATGCAGGATACTGAGAGCTACAAGAGGGCGATGTATCTTGGGCTAAAAGAAAATGACCTGAAAAAGATTATCCGAAAACAAATAGGGCTTATTTATTTTTTTCCTGTAATTTGTGGATGTGTCACAGCTTCATTCATGATAAACCGTTTTATGGAAGCATCCTCTGCTACACGCATATTTGAAATAACGCTGGTCGCTATAGGATTATCACTTATAATATTCTTTATGCAGCTTATCATATTTTTCTTTCTTCAGAAGAAATTGGTTCTTTCGACATCTGGAATAATATATGAAAGCAGGTGACAGGATTGGAATATACGATACAGACTTACGGGCTATGCAAAAAATACGGCGGTTGTTCTGTTGTCCAGAATGTATCAATGCACGTTCCAAAAGGAAAGATATATGGACTGTTGGGCAGAAACGGGGCTGGTAAAACTACAATTATGAAAATCCTGCTTGGACTGGTGAAAAAAGATTCTGGATCAGTGACGTTATTTAATCAGGTGATGGCAGATTATCAGAGCGGGATTTATGCACGTATTGGAAGCACGATTGAATCCCCCGGCTTTTATTCAAATCTGACAGCGGTGGAAAACCTCTCCGTTTTTTCAAGATTAAGGGGAAAAGTGGATAAAAATAAGATACGCAATGCACTCAATGTCGTAGGACTTCCGTATCAGGATAAGAAGATATTTTCAAAGTATTCATTAGGAATGAAACAACGACTGGCAATTGCCAATGCAATAATAAATGATCCGGAACTGCTTATTTTAGACGAGCCGACAAATGGGCTTGATCCGATTGGTATAGCAGAGATGAGGATACTTATTCGGCGGTTGAGTCATGAATGTGGGAAAACTATTTTAATATCCAGCCACCAGCTTTCGGAAATGGAGCAGATGGTGGACTGGATTGGAATTATCCATGAGGGCAGGATGTTGGAAGAATGTTCTTATCAACAGCTAGAGGAAAACAGACAACATTCCTATATCCGATTAGTTGTGAAAGAACCGGAGCAGGTATATGAGTACTTGAAAAAAACCCTTTCAATCGAAAATATTAAGAGACCAGAAGCATCTGCCATAGAGATTTATGATTTGAAATACGGTACTTTGGAATTAAACAGCAGACTCTTTGCTGCTGGTTTTGCAGTAGCTGAGATTTCTAAGTGTCAAAACAGTCTGGAAGATTATTTTAAGAAAATGACAGGAGGTGCTGGCATTGCATAATGCAGTTTGCTCTGAAATAATAAAATTCCGCAGGAATAAAATGGCATGGCTGGGAACTTTGATTATTATAACGATTCCGCTTTTTATGATATGGAATCGTTTAGTTATTGACCAACAGAGAAAATATATGGAATGGCTGATGAGTGTACTCATGCTAAATACTCTTGTGTTACCTATCGTAAACGGGTTTGTAATCACTTCAAATATGCAAAGGGAATATCAGGACAGAACAATACGGAATATCCTGACAGCCCCGGTATCGAGAGAAAAATTTATGGCAGCTAAATTCGCTGTGTGGCTTTTGTGGTATTTAATATCAATTTGTTTGTCGGAGATGATAGTGACAGCAGGCTGTTATACTCTTTTTCCCGTTGAATTTACAACAGGGAATATGAGGTATGCCTTATTTTTAATAATCCAGAACAATTTTTTTTCTTTTATTGCGGGGATTCCTATTCTTTGGATATGTGTGAAACAGCAGGCATTGTTTTATCCTTCCATGCTTGCCACTTTAGGAAGCGCAGTATTGCAGGCGGCAGGACTGCAAGTTTCAGAAGAACTGATATTGCCAGCTAGTGTATGCCCTTGGACAGCAGTATCTATTTCTGGCTTAGTTGAGGTTGATACATTTTATTATTGGATATGCCTTGTATCAATATTTCTTTGCGGATTAGTTGGTTTTATGGGGACAATTATTTCTTTCGGAAATCAGGATCAATGATATGTTTGATGAGACCGCCGCACGATGGCCATCATCCGCCATATGCGGCGGTCTGCCTTTTCCGCAGGCAGGCCGGGCGGCCTGATAAGGGAAATTGCTTGGAAAGCAAAAACGTTATATCGGACGAAAGGCGAAAAACTTTAGCCATTTCGGTGATATTCTGAGATTGATTCATAGTCGTTTTGTGCAATTTATGGGCGTTTTGTGCAATGGCGTTTGATAGGATGCCCTATAATCCGATATAATTTATGACGGAAAGTGAGGAAAATATGGATGAAGATAGCTGTCTGTGATGACAGCAGGGAGGACAGGGGCGCACTGCGGGCGCTGCTGGAAGCCTGCGGTTATGATTTTGAAATAAGGGAATACGGCTCCGGCGCGGAGCTTTATGCGGATATGGGGTATGTGCGGGAATGCGGCATCGTGTTCCTCGACATCAACATGGAGGGCATGGACGGGCTGGAAGCGGCAAGGAAGATAAAGGCGGAATGCCCGAAGGTACATATTGTGTTGGTGACCGCCTATGTGAACTATGCGCTGGACGGGTACAAGGTGAAAGCCAGCCGGTTCCTCTTAAAGGACGACCTGGAGCAGACGCTGCCGGAGTGCGTGGATGATATCCTGCGGGAGGAGCGGGTGGTGGAGTTCGGCTTCGTGGAGGGGAGCGTGCGCCTGCGGGTGGACGATATCATCTATATTGAGACGAGCAAGCACAAGAATGTGTTCTATACGGCTGGGCAGACGTACAGCATCTATAAGAAGATGGATGAGTTGGAGGAGGAACTGGCGGGGATGGGATTCGTGCGGATACACCAGAGTTTCCTTATCAATATGAGGTACATCGGGAAGCTCAGCAGCTATGTCATGATCCTGACCACCGGGAAGGAGATATCCGTCCCGAAATCCAGGTACCCGGAAGTGAAGCGGCAGTACACATTGTTTAAGGGGGCGGAGTGATTATGGGGATGTGGATACTTTCCTTATGTATCATGGCGATAGAGGCATGGGGGAGCATATATTTCTTTGATACTTTCATGGAAAGGAAAAGGGTGGGGCGGCTGGGAAAGTGCAGATATGTTGTTTTGTATTTTGCGGACATGGTAGTGGCGCTATTAGGAGGACATTTTGATTTAATGGGAATCAAGGTCATGCTGATAATCCTTGTTTCCATCACATTCTGCACAGTGTTTTACGAAGCGGGCTGGAAACAGCGTATCTTCTTTTCCGGGCTGAATTATGCGTTGCTGTTTCTGACAGACCTTTTTTTCTTGCAGATAGAAAATATGTCCATTTCCCCAAACGTGGTGCTTACTTTTCTGCTTCTGCCCTCAAAAATGCTCTGGCTCTGTTTGGTGTTCATAGTCCGGAAAATATGGAAAGGACAAAACAATTATGGAGAACTTTCCCGTAAGGAGTGGCTGAAATTTTCCATGATTCCGCTGCTCACTGTGGCATCCATGCTGCTAATGTTCTTCTGTAACAGTGCAGAGGCAAAGGTACAGACGGCATACCTTTTTCTGTCGGTGGGGCTGATATTCATCAACATCCTTGTCATAGAGCTGTTGCAGGGTATCCTTGAAAAAGAGGAGCTGTTCCGGGAAAGCGCGCTGGCAGGCCAGAAGAAGGAGAGCCAGCTTGCCCATTACCGGGATATGCAGGCGGTCTATGAGCGGCAGGGGAGGAAGATGCATGACTACAAGAACCAGATAAGGACAATGCAGGTGTTGTTGAAGAAAGGCGACACGCAGGCTGCCGCCGCGCTTGCGGAACGGCTGACGGAGAGCATATCGGTGGAGATGGCGGCGGTCAACACGAACCATCCGGTGGTGGACGCCGTCCTGAACCAGAAGTTCCACGCCGCAAGGGAGCAGGGCGTGTCCATGACGTTCCGGGTGGGCGACATGGGCGGGCTGCGGCTGAATGAGGAGGAAACGGTGATCCTACTCTCCAACCTGCTGGACAATGCCATCCATGAGTGCGTGAAGGCGGCGCGGCAGGGAAGGAAGGCCGTCATCCATGTCAAGCTGGTGCAGGAGGGAGGGAAGCTGATCTTTTCCGTAAGGAACCCCGTGGTGGAAAAGGTGCAGGTCACGGAAGGCACCGGCCTGTCGAATGTGAAGGCGGTGGCAGATAAATATGGGGGCGATTTTGCCGTTTCCTGCGATGCGGAAAAGTTCCAGGCGGTGGTGATGTTATAAACTTTATGGTCATTTCGTGCAATTTTTAGTCACCTGGTGCAATCGTGGTTTGAAATGCGGGTGAATCCGCCGATGGATTTTATGAGGTGGGATAGCTTTAGAAAAAGAAAAAATTTTTATCAAGGAGGTATGTGATATGCAGATAACAAGAGACAATTATTCACAATATGCCAACATGGTACAGCAGATGTTCGGCAATAAGAAAAATTCCAATAATCCGTTAGCTCAATGTGATTATGGGAATTTTGCACTGCGTTTCAAGCCGGTTGATATTCAATTCACGAAGCCGAATTGGGATAATATCATGACGAAGCGTGATAAGTCTGCAATGTCGGAGGAAGAATTTGAGGCGGCAATAAAGGAGCTGGCACAGAAGGAATTTGCCACCGGGAAGCGGGATGATGCGGCATATAGGAAATTATGTATGCAGCATGGAGAGACCGTTTCCCCGGACAGGAAAGCCATCTATGAATCAAGCATGAGAAAGACAGGCGGAAAGATGAATGCAGCCTGTATGTTTTGGGATAACAATGGGAATAAAACGCTATCTTACAATCCCGAATCAAGGAACTGGAAGGCCATAAGCACAGAGGAAGAATTTGCAAGGGCGCGGGTGTTTACATCTATCTATAATGATGAACTGGCACGCCTGAAAAAAGAGTATGGAGAAAACGCAAAGGGAACTGTATCTTATCATCAGATACAGTCTGACTTGGCAGCAGGTACAAAAGCACCGTCTTCGGGCAGCACATTAGATATACAGATATAATCTTTACACCCTATTCCGCAGAGGCGCATAAACCTGCCTCTGCGGACTGCGGGGGTGGCTGTAGGTGATAAGAGAAATGAAACGTTTTTGAAGGCTGGTTCGTATTATTAGCGGATGACAGCGAAAGGGGGTGTTTGTCATGAAGTTTGACAGGGGAAGTTAGGCGGTATGTCTGCATGGAGGCATAAACTGCTCGGACTTATTACATGGGAGCAGGGGCGGCTCTGAAAGACAGAGGGGCTGCTATCAAAATAATTGATGACAATGGAGGATTTGAAAAATGAACGTAAATGGAATAGGACAGAATTATTATCAGAACAATGTATCAGCGAATAGATACAACAGGAGCAGGGCAGGACAGTTCTACCCGCAGAAACAGGCGGCAGAGGAATCCGCTCCCGGAAGTGCAAGGCAGAATGCCAATGTGCAGGATATATATGACGCACTTAAATCAACAAATCCAATAATGGGGCAGGAGGAAAACACCGTATCAAATGACAGCGGGCTGACAGTGTGGTATGGCGATAAGACCTTGGAAGAATGGGCGGCAACAGACCCGAAATATACGGACAAAGCAACAGGTTTTTCATGGTATGTCAGGGATGGGAAGCACCCTTATATGACGGGGGAGGATGCTAAGAAATTTAAGGAAATGTGCAAGGAAACGGGAGAGTCGTGGCTGAAAAAGTTCGCGGAAATGACAGGAACGATACAGCACCTTGATGACAATACAACTGCCTATGTGGGAACAAACGGTACAGCGATTAAATCAAAGGACGGAAAGGAACTGTTTATAGATACGTCATCCATGACTTATGACATGATCATGAATATGTTCAGTAATCGGCCCAAAAGCGGGAACTATTTTGACAGCTCATATTGGCAGAAAAATATCCAGAAAGCTATGTTTTCTGTAGAACAGTGATGCTTTACATATTCAGACTGACACGGTGTAGCTGGGGGTGGAAACATATCACTCCCAGCCACAATATTGAATAAATGACAATAGCGGAGGATTTGAAAAAATGAATGTAAATGGAATAGGGGCAGCAGGATACCCGGCATGGCAGGGAACAAGAAAGGCACAGCAGAATGCGGTAAAAAGGAGTTTTGCGGAGCAGGTAAACAATGTGGCAGATACTCCAAAAGTCTATAATATTTTTACAGATGAAGATATGTTGTGGACAGGAGGGAACGGCACAGGGCTGTCTTATTATCTTAAGTATGCGGAAGATTCAACAGAGGATGATCCGACAATCATTGCAAAAGGTGTTGATGAGAATGGGAATGAATTTGAAAAGACCATACATATCAACGAGATAAATCCCAAGTCAGCGACTGTTGTGGAGATGCGTGCTTTGGAAGCACATATGGGGGTAAAGAAGCTGGGGGGATTTACTTCCCTTCCGATGGAAGCCGGGGCTATGGGATTAAATGACAGGACAGATTTCATGGATATGTTCCAGAAGCAGATTGGCGATATGAAGCTGTTGCTCCAGAAAAAGACGGCGGCATATTATCAGTACAGTATGCAGGCATATTGGGATTTTATGAATAAGAAATAAATTCCATCGGTTGCATATCTCCAATAAGCTACAGCCTGACAAGGCAGGGCAGGCATCCCCGGTTTTCCGGCAGATTGGGGAAATTGAGGAGTAGGGAGAGGAGGTGAAGGCCGGTATGGGATTTGACAGGGGAAGTTAGTTGGCATGTCTGCATGGAGGCAATGAACTGCTCGGACTTATTACGAGAGAGCAGAGGCGGCTCTGACTGACAGAGGAGCCGCAATATTAAAGATAATGGAGGATGAAAGGAAATGAATGTTAATGGAATAGGAACAGCGGGATATCCGCTGACAGGATACACGGCAAGAAAGACAGGAAGAAGCGCGGAATCCGGGGCTGTTGGATTCATGGAAACGGTGGAAGAAAAGGCGGCGCAGGGAAAGGCAGCCGACCAGGATGAGAAAGCCTTTGAGATGGTTGGCCCGAACGCCCCGCAGGAAGTGAAGGATGCGTGGATGGAGGCGGCGAAAGAAGTAAATGCGAATGGCATGGGAATCCGGGGCAACGGAATGATGAGCCACATATCGCAGATGATGGTGCAGAGGCTTAATAAACAGCTTAAGGGTGAAACGGAGAATTTTGACATCCTTGGAAGCACGGTGGAATCAGCAATCCAGGCAACGAAAGAGGCGCTGTACGATTTGGAGCATCCAAGGGTATATACGCCCAGGAGCATAGAGGTCCAGCAGGCCCGCATCAAAGAAGGAGAATTTTACAGGGCGTTTTTGGAGAAGCTGGAGAAATTGTAGGATATATTATGGCACAGAAGGAAAGCATCTTGGGTGCTGATGCGACTCTGGAATGACAGGTGTGTGGCGGTTTGATAACTAATTGGCAATGATGGAGGATGATCTGACAATGGGAATAACTAATGTAAATGAACAAGGTTCCGCATATGGAGCGGCTTTCAGAAATAAGCCGGTATACTTCATGACGGGAAAAGAGACGGAGGCATTTTTTGAAGGGAAGATGTGCAGGAACATGGAGCTGCGGGAGGACACCTGCACCCTCAGCAGCAATAACACTTACCGCAGGCAGCATACCACTTATGAGGTTTCCGATAAGGACAAAGGCAGCACATTCCTGGATTTGAATTTTCTGATCAAGGATGAGACCAGCAGCCTGAAAGGAAGCCTTAGTGATAAAAAGGATGTGGATTTTTATAACTTCTCCATTCCGTTTATGAACTTTCAGCGGAATTGCTTTGGCGTTGAGGTTTATATAGATATGCCGGAAGGCTGTGATTACGATGTTACCCTGTATGACGAATACGGCAATCAGGTGGGGAAGGCAGAGTGGGACGGACAGGGGCGGAAGAAGCTGACCGTCCCTGATTGGGATATCAATACCAATCAATACTGCTTCAAGGTAGAAAACGGAAACGGGGAGGAGATTTCCCCGGATGATTATTATAAGATCAGCTTCCATGTTACCGAAAACAAGGAGCATGAAAAGACGGATGCCATCAGGGAAGCATATGGGAACCTCCACGGGGCATACAGTCAGAAAGATGAAAACTGGCGGGAATATCTTGATCAGTATAATGCCGTCTTAAAGGAGACGGAGCAGAAGTATATAAAAGAGCTGGAGCGGCTCCACCAGAAACAGTTTGACAGCCTGCCGGAAGAAAAGAAGTATAAGGGCGGGCGCACCGTGGATGAACTGCTGCAGGACATGGCAGATGGGAAGGACTTAAACGATGCGGAACTGGAGTATGTGAAGATTTTTGCCAACCTGAAAGACATGGAAAAGGCGCAGAATAAAGCGGAGCTGAAAAACAGCTTTTCAGATGATTTCGTAAAGGATCTGGAAAGCATGGGCATTTCCCGTGATGACATAGAAGGGATGCAGGTACGGATCGGGAGCAATGGGGATGTGGCCGTGGACGGGATAGAGGACGAGGGCGTCCGGGAACAGGTGCAGAAGCTGATAGATGAAAAGTACAGTGACCGGATGTACCAGTATTACATAGGGATTGCGGACAGCGTGGGAGACCTGTCCTCCAATACATACCAATATGCCACGGACATACAGGAAGTCCGGCGCTACCTGAAAGGGGTTACAGGGGAGGACATTTCCTTAGAAAATCTTTATCTGACGCCAGACGGGAAGATTGGAGGGCTGCCGGACAAGGCGGCTGATCTGATCAACAAGACAAAGGACAATGCCAAGATAGAACGGATGAAGGATGCGCTGGTGGATATCATAGGGAAGATCAGGATAAGCGGAGACTTGGGGATTCCCGATTTCACTTCACAGTTCCAGTTCAAGGATGGGGCGTTCTCCGTGGCGGACAGCGGTTTTGCGGTGGATATGGACGCACTGGATGGCCGGTTTACACCAAAGTCCTCCGGCAATATGTATTCCGACATGTATAAATATCAGTTCAAGAAAGTTTTATAAGACCCACGGCTGCGTATCCCGAATAAGCCGCAGCTTGATAAGGCAGGGCAGGCATCCCCGGCGTTCCGGCAGAACGGGGAATCTGCTTGGATTTATTACAAGGGAATAAGGGCGGCTCTGACCAACAGAGGAGCCACAGATAGGAAAAGGGATTGTGAGGTGGGCTCATGGGAATTTCGGTTTCAAGTACACTAAATTCGGCCAATACGAAACACAGTATGTCACTGAGCAGCAGAGGACCTGACTGGTCTTTGATCCCAAGCGCTGGGAAAAGCAATAAATCAAAGGCCGAGTTTGCTGATGAGATTAAGGAACTGGCACGGAGAGCTGCGGAGACTACGAGCAAGAAAGAACTGGAGTATATCCACAGCCAGAGGGCGAGGTTATGTGCGGAATACATATCTGATGTATCGCCCGACAGGAGAGCGTTGTACCGGCAGGCTGAAAATTCGCTGAAGAGACAGAACGGCAATCCGAAATGCCACGGGAGCGGGGAACTGACGCTACTTGACTTCCTGGAGGCGGCAGACGGGAGGGCGGAGAACCTTGCCGAAAAGAAGTTTGCGCTGGCAGGGGGCGGAACGCTGACCTACCCGATCCTGACAAGCGGGGGATATGGCGCGGATATTTACTATCAGGGTACAAAGGTGCTGACATATCTCGGTTCGGGATATGGGTGGGCTTGCGAGAGGACTCCGGCTGAACGGGAAAAGGAAAGGGGGTTTTATGGGATTTATTTTGATGAGTACCGCTCGCTAAAGAATGGCCAAGGGGCAGAACTGGAGGAGTTACCGGATTATCTGGAGGAGAAGCCGTCTTTTGACAGGAAAGCATAAATAGGGGGATTTGAATAACCAATAAGATTTCAAAAATTCCGTGAGTGCATATCCCCAATAAGCTACAGCCTGACAGGGCAGGCATCCCCGGAGTTCCGGCAGATTGGGGAATTGGGTAGCAGGGGGAGCTTTACAGATTAACTTTTTGGAGGCGTGGTTTGAAAAAGAAACTCATTATTGTTTTCGTGGTAATAGCGGTGATTCTGCTGCTGATTCCGGTTAAAAAGGTCTATGAGGATGGTGGGACACAGACCTATACAGCCCTGACTTATAAAGTGATTGTCTGGAAGCAGATAGATGGGAAAACAGGAACGGAATTTTACATTTTTCCTAACAATTTCCACCAGTTAGATTATTACGAGTGACTTTTGAAAGGCTGTTTTTATATGGAGATAACAGGACGCGGCACAGAACGTCTATATGGGAAATAAGTTCCTCACCCTGCGGAAAAGCGAGGTCGCAAAAGTTGCGCCGGACAGGGCTTCTCCCCGGTTTCCGGCAGATTGGGGAGAGGCTTCATGAATGGCAAAGTTTTCTTTTAGCTGTTTTTGTAAAGAAAGCCAAAGCATAACAGGAAGGCAAGATATTATGAAAAGATTGATTATATTGGTTTTATGGGTGGTTTGTATGCTGGCTTTGCTTGTTGGGTGTTCCAGTCAGGAAAATGAAATAGGAGATATCGATAATCATACGCCGATTGCTTTGTTGGATGATGCGGTTGTTTATAACTATATTGATGATGACGGTGCATTGGTAATTGGACGATATGTTCTTTCCTCAAAAAGGCAATCAGATATCGTAAGTGTGGAAGAGTTTTATATTTCAAGTGGAAAACCTACAGTGATTGATAATTCTGTTATTCTGCCTGTAACCTTAAATACAAACGAACATAAACTTTTGATGGTAAACGCTGATTCTGACACATCTGAAATGATATTTAGCGAATTTAATTCTTATCCAATGGACGCAGTTTCTGTAATGAACACAGACATTTATATGTTAAGCACCATGAAAGATGATGTGGCTACAGCAACTTATATCAGAAAATATAATGAGAATACCGGGGATATGGATATCTGCATTGAAAAACAGTTTACAGATAATACAGGTGAGCAGATAACGACATTTGCCTGTAGCAACGAAAATATTTATGTGCTGGTAAATAATATGGGAGCAGAAAATGATGTTTATATAGAAATTTATGATGATAAAAAATATGATTTACTTGGTAAGCTGTACTTTGATTCTGAATTGAGAAATTTTGTTTCCAATAATGGGATAGTAGAATTTTATTGTTTTGACAGTTACATATACATAAGGAATTTTTCAGATTATGGTGCGATAGGGGAAATAGAAAATAACCAGATAAAAACCTTTCTTAATTTGCCTGGTTTGCGTATGGCTTATAACGGTAAAAATACGCAGGATAATTATTATGGATTTTTTGTAAGAAATGGCAGAGAGCTTTATCTTTTAGATGTTTATTCTGATACTCTATATGAAACCAATTTAGATCTATCACAAGATGAAAGCATTCGTAATGCTATCTCTGATGGAAATAATATATGTATCAGTATTCTTGATGAGAGGGATACAGAGTCTTTTACAACAAAAAAGACCATTATAGTGGATTTCAATGAATTGAAAGAAAAAGCATATCAAACAAAGTGAAAAAGGCTATCCATTATATATCTCCAATAAAACACAGAGAGCAGGCTTCCCCGGTTTCCGGCAGATTGGGGAATCGGGGAGCAGGAAGAAAATCAATAATACACAAACGATAAAAGGGAACCAAGCAGAGGTAGAACCATACGCCTGTCTGGTTCCTTTGTTACATATCAGTGCGGGGAGGCGGTGGTGGAAACCAGAAAATAAGGCCGGCTATTGGCCGGAGTTGAGCAAAGGAGGAGGCGGCAGATGGAAGTGATCAAATGCCCCAACCCCAAATGCAGGCGGCGCATTTTGGATGATGAGGGAACTGAAACAGAGTGGACGGTTCTGGAGATTAAATGCCAGCACTGCGGAAAATTGGTAAGGCTGTACTGCGGGCCGGATGGTATAGAAGCTGGTATATATGAGAAGAAAAAACGGCGGAGGTGATTCTGCTGTTTTTTTTATGCATAAATGATTAAGGTGGTGCTTTCCGGCCCATACTGGTAACAGGCAATGGAAATTTATGGAAATTTCCACCGATGGGATATTTTATGCAGGATGCATAGCATGGCATTGTCATCCAAAACAGGCTGTGGGAGGTATACGGTATGTGTATGGTCAAATGTCCCGCTTGCAAAGGACGGATCTGCGATTTAATTGCCACCGCAGGAGGGCGCGTAGTCTTAAAGGTTAAATGCCCTGAATGCGGGAGGATAGTCAAATTGGAATGGCTACTACAGGTCACGGAGACAGCTAAATAAGACTTACTACCGAGCGAGTGGGACCAGGGGACATCGAGTCACGAATGGCCGGAGTGAAGCTAGAGACAATGAGCCTTAGCTTACTCCGGCCATTTTTCCATTTTCAATCAATTTCATATCAAAAATAGAAGCGTTTCTGGCTTTACGAAGGCGTAAAGAAAGGAACGCTTTTATGTCTGAAAAAATCATCAGGATCAAGTCAGGAAACGAAGAATTCACAATGAGTGTAACGGAAGAAGAATATCTGAAATACTACCGCCCGTGGTGGAAGATGAAGAAAAGGGAGCAGAGAAATCGGGAGACGATGGAGCGCAACGGCTACACGGAAGAATCCTACGAGGAATGGAAAGAGAACGATATGCGGACGGAGCTTTTTGCGGAGAGCATGGAGGAACTGGCGGAAAAGAGGATGCTGCTGGATGTCCTTCGTGATGCTATGGATTCCCTAATGCCGGAAGAGAGGGAACTTGCCATGAAGGTGTTCGGGGAGGAAATGCCCCTTGCTGATTATGCGGAGATGAAAGGGAAAAATCCCCGGACGCTTTCTGACCATAAGAGAAAGATATTATCCAAGCTGCAAAAGTTCTTTGTGGAGCATGGTTTTGAAATCGACAACAGATGACCGCATCTACCAGCAAGGGTATTTTTGTAACAAATTCTACGGGAATTGTCGAACGGTTTTTGAAAAAATTTCCGTTTCCATCCACCGAAAATCAAAAAAGTGTCATTACGACAGTGAAGGGGATAGGTTTAACTGTCCCGGAAAGGAGGAACGGAGTCTATGGAAAAGTCACAGGAGCTTATCGGTATCTTACAGGCAATCAGCATCGTGGCGAAAAGCCTCGCCGCCAAGCTGATGCAGATCGAGAAGGAAGTGGAAGCCTATGAAGCCGCGAAAGCGGCGCATGACAGGAAAACGAAGAAAGGATGGAGGCGCTGATGCGTAAGAAGGTTTTTATCTGCAGCCCCTTCCGTGGCGACATGGAAGGGAATGCGAGAAGGGCGGCAGCCTACAGCCGCATGGCGTGTGAGCAGGGATTTCTTCCCATCGCGCCACACATTTTATTTCCGCAGTTCTTGAACGAGGGGATAGAGGAAGAGCGGCGGCTCGGCATCGCTATGGGGATGGAGCTGCTCGCCCTCTGTGACGAGGTGTGGGTGTTCGGGGATGCCACCGAAGGGATGGCGGCGGAGATCGCATCCGCCACAGAGCAGGGAAAGAAAATCATATTCAAGGAAACGGAGGGAATGTAAATGGGAAGTGAATTATTAAGGATTGCGGAAGGTTTCTCCATCGTTGCGGAAGGTCTGCGGGGACTTGCCAAAGCGGAGGGTGGAAGTAAGACAACAGAGAAAACACAGAAACAGAATGCGGCAAAGGCACAGCCGGAAAAAGAAGAAGTACAGCAGGAACAGCCTGCCACGCTGGAGGGCATCCGCGCACTGATGGCGCAGAAGACCCAGGAGGGGAAATCGAAGGAGATCAAGGAACTTTTGCAGAAGTACGGCGCGGTGAAGCTCTCGGCGGTGAAGCCGGAGGACTACCCGGCGCTGATGCAGGAAGCGCAGGTGCTGTGATGGGAAGACACGCATTGCTTTCCGCATCCTCCTCAAAGCGGTGGCTCTCCTGCACGCCGTCCGCAAGGCTGGAGGAGCAGTTTAAGGATGAAGCGGGCGGCAGCGTCTATGCCGAGGAAGGCACCGCCGCCCATGCCCTGGCGGAGCATAAGCTGAAAAAAGCATTGAAAAGGCGGTCAAAACGCCCGGTGTCGGATTACTTAAGTAAAAAACTGGAGAAGGGGCCGCCGGAACTGCATACAAAAGAACTATGCTATCTATGTCTGACGCCAGTTGTGGGCATTCTGTTTGAGAATATCATTTTCCGCCTGCTCTTTACTGTTAAGGAAAATGTGGTTTTCTCGCTTTATGGTCAGTACCCTGCATTTATCGGGCTGGTGCCGCTGATAGCAGTCCTGTTTTATGCAGGCATGGTGGTCACGGTGGCGTCATGGCAGGAGATGGTAGGGCTGCAGGAGGAGAAAAAGAAGTATTTCGTGGAACAGCAGCAGCTTGCGGCCATAAGGGAACGGATAGGGGAAGTGGAGCAGTTCTATGACGGGATACGCCGGATGAAGCATGAGATGAAAAACCATCTCACAAACATAAAGGGTTTGGCGGGGAGCGGCAGTTATGAGGAAATGGAACAGTATATTGCCAGGATGGACGAGAGCATGGATGCGTTTGAGATGTCTGTCAGGACAGGGAACGCTGTTACAGATGTGATCGTGAATGACAAGCAGAAAGCCGCAGAAAGGATGGGCATACGGTTCAGGTCTGATTTCGTGTACCCGGCATCGGACAGGTATAATGCGTATGACATTGCGATCATTGTAAACAACCTGCTGCAGAATGCGCTGGAAGCCTGTGGGAGGATGACGTCGGGGGAAAGATATATCTCCCTTTCCGGCAGCAGGAAAAACAGATTTTTTCTCATATCTGTAAAGAATTCCTTTGAGGGGGAGGTGGTATTTGATAAAAGCACGAATCTTCCGGTTTCCACGAAAGCGCCGGATGTACCGGGAGGCCCGGCCCCGCTGCATGGCATAGGTTTATCGAATGTCAGGCGTGAGGCGGCGAAATACCTGGGAAATGTGGACATTAAAGTCAGGAAAAATGAGTTCAGCGTAACAGTGCTGTTACAGGAAAGGAGCAACCATGAATAACACGATCAATGTAAACTACATGACAAGAACGTACAGCAATTTCTTGAAAAACAATGAAGCAAAGGGCGGCAAGGCTGAAAGCCCGTCTTTTTGTGACAGGGTGGCGGAAAAGAGCCAGAATGTATCAGAAACGGGAAAGGCGGGGGCTGTTTCAACAAAGGACATGACAATGGATGAGTATAAGCAGTATATCCATGAAAAGATTTCACAGATCCCCATGCACCCGACCCGTATGTCGGAGAATATTTCCATCCATATTTCAGAAGCGGGGTTTGAAGCGATGAAAAATGACCCGGAGTATGAGGCGCGGGTGCTGAATGACCTGCGGACAGGATGGGCGCAGCCGGACAGATGGGCAGGCGTCTGCGGAGGGGCTTATTCCACCATCTATTACGGGGCAACAAAAGAGGAGTGCCATGCGCAGATGTGGAGCGCAGGATACCAGAACGGAAGCGGGAAAAGCCTGTTTGACGGCAGGGCAAAAGACAGCTTTTGGGAACGCAGGACAGAGCAGAAAAAACGGACGGAGGCGCAGATAAAAAAGGAGCAGGAGAAGAAAAGGATGCAGGAAGAAATCAATGCGAAGGCGGCGATGGAAAAAAGCGATGCGCACAGGCGGCTGATGTCACAGTGGGCAAAAGAGGCCGTATATTCCGATTCCGTTCTGGCAAGATCGGGGACTGCGGCAACAGCAAATGCTGCTTATGAAGCAAATTTCGTCATGGCAGATAATTCATCCATTTGATCTGAGACTGCCAGGATATACAGGAAGTTGTGGATGTGCCATATGAAGCGGCGGGCATTTTGAAGTAAGGAAGATCATGCCCGGACTTACCATAAGGGGGGCATAGGCGGCTCCGAATGACAGAGGGGCCGCCGCCGCAGATAAGAGGAATGAAACTTTTTTGAGGGCCGGTTCGTATTATCAGCAGATGGCAGGTTTCCTCAATTTATGACGGAGGGCTTGAAAAATGCGTGTCAGCAGAATAACGGCATTACTTATTACGGCAATGATGATTCCCGCAATCAGCGGATGCACCACACAGGGAACCCCCGCCCCGGATGCCGTGCATCAGATTGAGGATGGCGGTCCGGCGGTCTATGATGATGACCCGATAGCGGTGGAGCCGCAGCTTGACGAAGATGAGCTGGACGGGGATTCGGATGAATCCAACGTGCAGGGGGAGATCATTTCGGCGGAACCGCATAAAGGGAGTGCGGAGTGAAAAAGTAATTGCAGTAATTTCAGCGAAAGGAGGTGCTGGTCATGAAATTTGACAGGGGAGGCTAGGCGGTATGTCTGCATGGAGGTAATGAACCGCTCGGACTTATTACGAGGGAGCGGATGCGGCTCTGAACGACAGAGGGGCTGCCATAAAATAATTGATGACAATGGAGTATTTGAAAAATGAGCGTAAATGGAATAGGGGTGGGTTTTCCCGCATGGCGTGAAATGGGAAAGGCACAGAGGAATGGTTCGGGAACGGGCTTTGCAGGCAGGATGGCAGGAAGGGAAGCACCAGCCCATCGTCACCAAGGAGGAGTTCGAGAGGGTACAGAAGATGATGGCGGAAAAGGACGCGCAGATGGGGCAGCGCCGGAAGAACAAGGGCGTCCATTCGGACGACCTCTGGCGCAGGAAGATGAGGTGCCAGTGCGGCCACGCCTTCGCAAAGACCAAGTGGCATACCAAGACGGACTTCATCACCTACACCTACAAGTGCTACGACCAGACCCGGACGGGGACCATAGCGGCAAGGCTGAAAAACGGCCTGGGCATTGAGAACGTCTGCCGCTCGCCGCTGGTGCAGGACTGGAAGATGTACACGATGGCGCAGAAAGTCCTCCACGCCGTTTTCGATGACCCGGAGGGGACGCTCCTGGACGCGGCGGCGGTGCTGGGGTGCGGCATTGCCGGGGTGGAGCAGTCGGAAGTCCTGCGGGACAAGGAGGTCATAGAGGAACAGCTTAAAAAAGAGCGCGGGCGGTATGAGACGCTGCTCGACATGAGGATGAACAACGAGATACCGAAGGAAGTATTCAGCCGCAAGCAGCAGGAGGTGGGGGAGAAGATCGCGGAACTGGAGCAGCGGATGGCGCAGTACGGAGACGTGGAGCCCGCCACGGAGGCGGACGTGAGCGGCAAGCTGGAAAACCTGCAAAGGCTCATGGGGCAGTTCTCCATGCCGGAGGACGGGGAATTTTCAGAAGAGGAGATGGATAGATATGTGTCAGGGGTGAGGGTTTACGAAGACCGCTTCGAGTGGCTCCTAAACTTAAGCCCCGATGCGGGAGGGGGACTGGATGATGCCGGTTCCCCCGTTTATTTCAAGAAAATAACGGTCACGCCGGATGACGAGCGGGCGTGGTTCAGGAAACACCCGCAGTGGTCGAAATCCAACAGGTACGCGGAGCTGGAGGCGTGGATATTCATTTAAAACGAAAGAGGGACAGGGCGGAAGGGCTGTGGCGCAGCCTTTCCGCCCTGTCAGTCAATTTGCGGTTACAGTTCTGCGGTCATTTCTTTTGCTTCTGTCGGCAGGCATTTCCCCAAAAACATGGCCTTGCAGTCGGAAAATCCCAACAGGTAGGCGAGCATCCCAAACCGGGAGCCCAGCGCGTTCTGCTCGCTGACGTAGCGGTCAATCAGCAGCCGGATTTCTTTTGACAAGTCCATCCTGTCCAGTTCGCCGGAGTATATGTCCGACTTGCGGAGAATCGCCTGATATTCCCCGTCGCTGCTCACGATACCGTTCATGACGCTGTGCATGCGGGTGTCCATCAATTGGTATAATGCAGAATCCTTTTCCAATCCAATCCCTCCTTCCGTGGTGTCGTAGCTTACCTCTGTTTTGGCGGGATTGCAAGCGGAAAAAGAAAAAAGCCGGAAAACCATCTTGTAGCGTCCGACATTTTTTGATAAAATATTTATAAGGGTGCTGCCATAACGGTAGGCGGCTAGTTCTTCTGCGGAGGGACTGTGACCCTCCGATTACATAGAAACCTGCTTGCAGGAATCTGGGAAAGGAGGGCTTTGCCAATGTTGACAATGGAAGGTCTGATAGCGGTCATCAGCTTATGCCTGACAGCCTTCGGACTCGGATATGCGATAGGAAGCAAGGATAATAATAAACCACAAAAATAGCCGCCCCCAGCCTGACAAACTTTAGCGGCTATTTTTGCTAATATGAAATCGGACTAGCCGTCTATCGGCAGTACCTTTATGTAAATATATCTTAGCAGATTTATGCGGAATTGTCAAATCTAGCGGAGCGTTCTGCTGAAATCATTTTATGCCGGATTCCGCATAAAAGCAAGGGGATTTTGTCGAATCCCGTTTGTCGAATGTCGAATTGGGTGGGGTAAATGGGGTAAAGAGGGGTAAAAGTCATCAGAATCTAACAGCGGCACAGGCGGCTATTTCCAATTGATGCCATAGGAATTTGGGTACTCGCAGGCGAAAGTATGGAAGAATGGCTTAAAATCAAGGGTTTTAAGGCTTGGTGGGGTTCATCACAGTGGGTGGTGGGCCCCATTTTTTCGTGTTTTTAGATGCCGCTGATAGGATGGCGATAGGGGATAAAATCGTACTATCAGGCAAAAGTATACTTTCACGCAAAAGTCGGGGGTTTCCGTGATAGTATAAAACGGAAAGGTAAAAAGGAGTAGGATATTGTTGGTTTTTGCGGAAAAGGGTATTAGTTTGGCAAAAAATGCTGTTGAAATACGGGAGATATAATACAAACACGGAAACTGCATGGAGTTTCCGTGATAGTATGGAGTTTTGCGTGATAGTATGCAGAGTTTCCGTGTTTGATATGAGCAAAGCGGTAAAAATTTAATGGATAAATGATAACGATGAAAAAGGGCTGTTTTAGCATTTCATTTTTATATAATAGTTTCAGTCCACTCATCTACTCTTTCATGGTATAAAAACAGTTCCGCAGGAATTTTGATGGTATCCGGAGGAACTGGTGTCTGTATCACACAGCCTTGCAGCGGAAGTCCGTGCGTTCCTGTTTCCTGATCGGGTTTTAAGCGCATCATGAGAAAATGGGAACTTCCCTGATGTGTTTCCGGGCGGGATTTCAAATATTGTTTGGAGTAGAAGGTAAGGTCATAATTTTTACTGCATTCATATTCTATGCCTATATAGCACATCCCTTTAGGACAGCATTGCTCCAATGCATCATAACTATGTTTTGCCGCCTCTTTCAACTGTTCCGGGGAAAACCTTTCTGCCAGTTTGGGATTGTTCAATTCTTTTTCCGTATTTTTCCACACATCTATCAAGGCAACAGAATTTATATGGCAAAGCACCTCATCTCCATGATTATCCACGAAACAGAAAGAACGGGATTTCCCGACATTCAGGGTAACTGTCTTTTCTATTATATGCTGGATGGGATTTGGCCTGTGCGTTATCGTGATGGGTGTTTGAGGTGTAAGGTGGGGCAGCTTCGAAACCTCCGCTATGTTCAGCGTCAACAGAATGAGATTCTCCCAATCTATATCTTTCAGCCATTCGGGAACTGTCCAGCCAGCACCCATCATATCGAAAAACAACTGGATCATTCCATAATTATCAGAATCCATAGGGCTGCCCATGCCGCCCTGTATCTTGAGATGCACATCATCAAGGCAGAGATCACTGCAATGCAGATAACTGTATCCGTGCCTTTCATGCTCTTTCAGCATCCTCCTGTGATTACGGATGCCTTTCCTGTTCTGGCTTTCCGGTTCCATGTATGGTTCTATAATGTATAGTTTTGCCTCATCGGATAAGGTCATGCCGACAATATGGTATTTTATTCCATTCCGTTCTGTGGTTTTCCCAATCACAAGAATATCCTGCCATTTTGAGTGGAAATCTTCTAATAATGAAAAATTCATCAGCCACACCTCCGTAAAATCTAATATGGCAAGTATACCATGTATGCCGAAATAATTCCATAAAATGCGGAAGGAATGCGGAAGGACTCCATAGTAAATCTATGCTTTCCATTCCTGAAAAATAGTCGTTTCGTGCCATCGGATGAAAAACAGAAAATTTTTATGGTATAATTCAGTGGATGCTTTTACTTTAGTGGAAACGGTTTTCAGCCGAAGTAATTTAGGAAGCAACAGAACAAGGAGGAAACGGAAAATGTATGAATTGGTTCAGGTCAGTGAGAAATGCCATTACATAAACTGCCCGGCGAAGATAGGCGTCTATGTTGCGGACAGGGATAATGTCTATCTGGTTGACAGCGGGAATGATAAGGATGCAGGGCGGAAGGTCAGGCAGATACTGGATAAGAACGGATGGCATCTGACCGCCATACTGAATACCCATTCCAATGCAGACCATATCGGCGGGAATAGATACCTGCAGGGGCAGACGGGATGTAAGGTTTATTCTAGCGGCATAGAGGCGGCTTTCACGAAATACCCGGTACTGGAGCCGTCCTTCCTTTACGGCGGTTATCCGTGTAAGGACTTGCGGCATAAGTTCCTGATGGCGCAGGAAAGCGATGTGGCGGATTTCTCAGATGAAAGTTTCCCGAAGGGGATTGAGGTGATTCCCCTGCCGGGGCATTTCTTTGACATGGTGGGGTTCCGTATGACGGACAATGTGGTGTTTCTTGCGGACTGCATCAGTAGTAGGGAGACGCTGGACAAATATGCGGTTTCCTTCATCTATGACGTGGGCGCATATCTGGAAACGCTGGATAAAGTGGAGCAGATGGAGGCGGCTATGTTTGTCCCTGCCCATGCGGAAGCCTCTGTTGATGTAAAGGAACTTGTTCGCTATAACAGGGATAAGGTGCATGAAGTGTCAGAAAGAATTTTATCCATTTGTGAAGAACCAATGTGTTTTGAACGGATTCTGCAGGAAGTGTTCAAAGGCTATGGTCTTTCCATGAACTTTGAGCAGTATGTGTTGGTTGGCAGCACGGTGCGGTCTTATCTTTCATGGATGAAAGATACCGGGAAAGTGTCGGCTGAATTTCAGGACAGTATGCTGCTTTGGCAGAGGGTGTAGTTTTAATAATCCGAAAATGGCTTGCGTGGATTATCGGCAAAGCACGGAAAATCTGAAATCCTATATGCAGCGCCAGTGGAGCTTTGTCGGGGGATGGCTGGCACGTTAAGGGAGATGGAATGATACTCCCCAATGTGATAGGTACTACCCAAAAAGTAACTGCTTGCTATTTTGACAACGATTCCTTATACTGTCAGCGGAGGTGACAAGCATGGTTCGTTTTTACATAGCCAGGCATGGGCAGACGCTTTTGAACAGCTTAGACCGGGCGCAGGGATGGGCTGATTCACCGCTCACCGAAGCGGGAAAGCAGATGGCGGCTGACATAGGGCAGAAATTAAAGGGGATTGATTTTGATGCGGTCTATACCAGCGATATGCTCCGAGCCGTACAGACGGCAGAGATGATTCTGGAAGCGGGCGGAAAGGGCGGTGTGCCAATAGAAAAGGACGCAAGGCTTCGGGAATGGTGCCTGGGGTGCATGGAGGCGGAGAACAATGCGGTTTTCATAAAGAATGTATCGGACTGGCTGGGAGGGATAGCCTCTTTTGCAGAGCTGAATCAGCGGCTTCCCGATGTGGCGGCTGCCATTTATGAACATGATACGACAGGAATGGCGGAGCCGTTCCAGACAATAGAAAGCCGCCTGAAAAGCGTATTTGCGGATGCCGTCCAAAAGGACGGGATGCAGGGAAGCACCGATATACTGATAGTGACACACGCCTTTGCCATTAAGACCATATTCCACCTATTTGCGCCAGAGCAGTTAAGCGGATTGGGAAAGGTAAAGAACGCATCGGTTTCCCGGCTTATATTTGAAAACGGGATTTTCTCACTGGAGCCGGATATACAGTTATGAAAAGCCAGCAGGAAAGCCAGTCAAGGTTCTCCTGCTGATTTTTTTGTGCAGCATGGCGGCTGGATGTCCAGCCCGTCCAAAAAGCCCGCGCCCCAATCGCACATGGCATCCAGTACGGGAATGATGCTCCGTCCAAATGGAGTGAGGGAGTACAGCGTCTTGGGCGGCTTGTCCGGGATGACTTCCCGGTGCAGCATCCCGCATTCCTCCAGATCATGTAACTGCTGTGACAGCATCTTGGGCGTCGCTTTCGGGATCATGCGCTGCAGCTCCATGTAGTGGAGTGGTTTTTCTATCAGATACCAGAGGATGAGCGGCTTGTATTTCCCACCAATCAAAAACAGCGTGGCTTCAACCGGGCAGTTGAACTGGTCTTTTGAATATTCCATGATGTACCTCCAACTTTTAATAGCTACCCTTTTGGGAAGTATCTACCCCAAAAGTGCGTTCTTGCGCAATTTCTGTGTCCTGCTAAAATAGGGACAACGGTTAACCAACACGTTCAGTATACAATAGAAAGAGAGGATTTGCCACTATGGATTTTATCGAAATTGCAAAGAAGCGTTATTCCGTCCGGGGCTATCAGGACAAAAAGGTGGAGGAGGAAAAGCTGGAAAAGATTCTTGAGGCCGCCCATGTTGCGCCGACTGCAGCCAACCTGCAGCCCATCCGCCTGATTGTCGTGCAGAGCAGAGAGGGGCTTGCGAAGATTGGGAAAGGGGCGAACCTTTACGGAGCGCCGCTGGCGGTCATCGTCTGCGCTGACCACGGAAAGGCATGGGTGCGCCCGTTTGATAAGAAGCAGACCGCCGACATAGACGCCTCCATACTGACAGACCACATGATGCTGCAGGCAACGGAATTAGGGCTCGGCTCCGTGTGGATATGTTATTTCAAGCCGGATGTGATAAGCAGGGAGTTCGGACTGCCGGATGATCTGGAACCGGTCAATATCCTTGCAGTCGGGTATTCGGACGAGGAAGCGGCAGACCCGGAGCGCCACTCACAGACCCGCATTCCGATGGAAGAACTGGTTTCTTACGAAACGGTATAGGCAGTTTTTTAACAACTTAATACTGGCATCTTCAGGGCAGGGTGAGATTCCCGATTGGCGGTATAGTCCGCGAGCGTGAAAACGCAGGACTTGGCAGGCGTCCAAGTCAGGATTTGGTGAGATTCCAAAACCAACAGTATAGTCTGGATAGAAGAAGATGGGGCCGCATTGTACGAAAGATAAGCATTTTTTCGTAGGTGTGTGCTGTCTGCAATTTTCTGGCACCTGAATACAAGATTTGGGTGCCGGTTTTATTTTTACGGAAGGGAGAAAATGTATATGAACAACAATACAAAGAAGATAACGACAACTGCCATGCTTGCGGCAATCGCTTATGTAGTAGTGGTGGTAGGGCGCATCCCGGTGGTGCTTTTTCTGAAATATGACCCGAAGGACATCATCATCACGCTGGGCGGGCTGATATGGGGGCCGCTGACATCCTTTATCGTATCGGTAATTGTGTCAATGATAGAGATGGTGACGATCAGTGAAAACGGGATTCTTGGGTGCATCATGAACATTGTGTCATCGTGTTCCTTTGCCTGCACGGCGGCGGTCATCTATAAGAAAAAGCGGACATTGAAGGGAGCCGTCACAGGGCTGCTGGCCGGAAGCGTGGCAATGGTGCTGGTGATGATGCTGTGGAATTATCTGATAGCCCCTATTTACATGGGATATCCCCGTGAAGCGGTTGCAAAGCTGCTGATCCCGGCATTCCTGCCATTCAATCTGTTAAAGGCGGGGCTAAATGCGGGATTCACATTCCTGCTTTATAAGCCGATCACTACGGCGCTGCGCAAGACGGGGTATCTGGCGGATTCTGCCGTGGAGCAGAATAAAAAGCCGGTTGGTTTATGGCTGTTTTTTGGGGCGGTCATCATCACCTGTATTCTGCTGATATTATCGCTTAATGGAATCATATGAGGGACATCATGGAACAAATTTCAAATAAGACTTCTACAAATATCCTTTCGGGCAAAGTGGTACATGGACAGGGATAGGGAACAACAGAATTTGTTTATCTAAGGCGGAATGAAAGCCTGTGCTGGCATGGCATTGCAGCGCAGGCCCGTTTTGCAGTTCAGCCTACATCAGATGCGTATCGCTCCAGCTTTTCATATCTCTCAAAATAGGGATGAAACTTTTCCCCAGGTCAGTCAGGGAATACTCCACCTTCGGCGGCACTTCCTGATAGATATAGCGGGAGATGAAGCCGTCCTGTTCCAGTTCGCGGAGCTGCTTGGTAAGGGTGGACTGCGTGATGTCCCCAAGCCTCCGCCTCAGCTCCCCGAACCGCTGCACCTCATATTCCGCGATGTACCATAATATCGTTATCTTCCATTTCCCGCTTAAGATGTTCTGTACCCTGACCATAGCCGCGCATTGGGGCAGCGGTGCTTTCATGTTGCTCATGTGGTTCCCTCCTTTTGGCAGCATTATACGATATTTTTTCTATAAGTGCAAGGTACTATACTTTTTGATACTGGTATCAATTTTCGCACTATAAACGAAAAAAGACAGTACTTTTCTTTTCCGCGCCAGTTGCTATAATGTGATTCAAGAAAGGAGGCGGACGGGATAAACACATCAGTGGATATAGCGGGCATCACGTTGAAGAACCCGGTGATGCCTGCGTCCGGGACATTTGGCTCCGGGCAGGAATACAGCGGGTTCGTGGATCTGAACCGGTTAGGCGCGGTGGTCACGAAAGGCGTCTCATGCGTCCCGTGGGAGGGGAACCCGGCCCCAAGGATCATGGAGACGGCCAGCGGGATGATAAACGCGGTGGGGCTGCAGAATCCGGGGATAGACGTCTTTATAGAGAGGGATCTCCCTTTCCTCAGACAGTTTGATACGAAGGTCATTGTGAACATATGCGGCAGCACCGTGGCGGATTATCTGGAAGTGGTGGAACGGCTGTCCGGGCAGGAGATAGATATGCTGGAGGTCAACATCTCCTGTCCGAACGTGGAGCATGGCGGGATCGCTTTCGGGCAGGAGCCGGGGATGGTGGAGTACATCACGAAGGAGATAAAAAAGAAAGCGGCGCAGCCTGTTTCCATGAAGCTGACGCCGAATGTCACGGACATAACGGAGATCGCAAAGGCGGCGGAGGCCGGCGGTGCGGACGCGCTCTCGCTGATCAATACCATCACGGGCATGAGGATTGACGTGAAGAAAAGGGCGTTCTGCGTGGCAAACAAGACGGGCGGCCTGTCCGGGCCTGCCATAAAGCCGGTTGCGCTGCGGATGGTCTGGCAGGTCTGCCGGGCGGTAAATATCCCGGTCATCGGGATGGGAGGGATTCAGACGGCGGAGGATGCGCTGGAGTTCATCATGGCCGGTGCCGCCGCGGTGGCGGTGGGGACGGCGAATTTCAGGAACCCTTATGCCATGCCGGAGATCATCGGCGGGCTGGAAAAGTACATGGAGGAAAACGGTATCCGGGACTTAAAGGAGATCAGGGGTATCGTCAGTTAGATTTTTACAGACAGGAAGGAGAGATGGTTTATGCATTACACGGGAACGATATGGAGGCCGCCCTATGAGGCGGGGAGCGCACTGGTACAGGCGACGGCGGGCTGTACCCACCACAAATGCAGGTTCTGCACGCTCTATGAGGACGTGCCGTTTAAGTTCCGTATGTCACCTTTATCTGAGGTGGAGGCGGACTTAAAGGAGATCAGCCGTTACTACCGGAACGCAAAGAGGGTATTCTTCACCGGGGCGAACCCCTTCGTATTAAGTTTTGATAAGCTGAAAACGCTGGCGGGACTGGTGCGGAAATATTACCCAAAAGTGCAGTCCATCGGCTGTTTCGCCCGCATCACGGACATCACGCCGAAGACCACGGAGCAGCTACGGGAACTGAGGGGGCTTGGGTACAACAGCCTTACCATCGGCGTGGAGGCGGGTGACGAGGAATCCCTGTCCTTCATGCATAAAGGGTTCGGCACGAAGGAGATCATAGAAGAATGTAAAAGGCTGGATGAGGTGGGGATGGATTATAACTTCTTCTACCTTGCCGGGATATACGGCTCCGGGCATATGGAGGAAGGGGTGAAGAACACGGCGGAGGTGTTCAACCAGCTCCACCCGAAGGTCATTGTTTCCTCCATGCTGACGGTCTACCCGACCTCGGAACTGTACCAGGAAATCCAGGATGGGAACTGGAAAGAGGAAACGGAGATAGAAAAGCTGTATGAACTGAGGACGCTGATTGAAAAACTTGACATTGACACATATTTTGCCACGATGGGCGCATCGAACTGCGTCAATGTGGAAGGCCACCTGCCGAAGGATAAGAAAAAAATGATCAAGTGGCTGGATGAGGTCATTGGCTCCGTGGATGAGAAGGAGCTGCGCAGATACCGTGAGAACCTGCGGCATCTGTAAAGGGGGCAGGGGATGATACAGGATATCTCACCCTGCAGGCTGGATAACGCATACCGTGAAACTGCACCGGCTCTGGATGACTGCGTTTTTTCCTTCCGGGGAGAAGAGGTGCTTTTGCGGGAAAGGGAGGATGGGTGCAGGAGCCTGCCATCCTTCCGGGATTTACAGTATCCGGCGGAGGAAATGCCCCGTCAGGCTGTATTCCTGTTCCGGGTTGATAAGGAATCCGTATTCCTGCTGGACGGGACAGCGCCCGGATGCCGGGGGCTGCGGTATTTCCCGGTCTGCGGGTTAAAAGGCATCCTGCCGGGATGGGCCTTCTTTGCGGGAGTTACAGCCCTGCATTTAAACCACTGGTACGGGAATAACAGGTATTGCGGCAGATGCGGAAGCGTAATGGAAAAGAAAATGGGGCAGAGGGCGCTTGTGATTATTCTAAAACTTGGGAGCCACTAATTTAAAGCTTGAGAGCCACCTGAAATCTGTTTTTATTTTAATGCTTGG
>RAYQ01000041.1 GCA_003612395.1 Parablautia intestinalis | reverse complement strand
AAGAAAAAGTTAGAAAAACTAAGAACCGGATAGAATCCTTTCGTTTAAGGTGTCTATTCTGGCGGGGACGGGTCATAGTAAGGCGGTGCTTACTATGGCAGGAAAATATGAGTTGAAAGGTTTCACACGCTCTAATTATCTGTATATGTATGAAAATGATGTATCAGATGAAATCGGGCGAAAGAAAGTAGCCAGTATCAAATATTCGGATGTAAAGGCATTTTATAACAGTCTTATCAGGGAAAGGGCTTCAAGCCTAACAGCATGGAAATTATCAATAAAATTCTGCATCCAGTATTTATGCTTGCGGTAAGGGATGGATATATCAGGAGTAACCCCACGGATGGAGTAATGGCAGAGATTAAAAAATCTCATAATTGGGAGAAATCCAAACGCCACGCATTGACAGAGCAGGAGCAGGAAACCTTTATTGCCTTTATTTCTAATTCTGATATTTATAGGCACTGGCTTCCATTGTTCACGGTGTTTCTTGGAACCGGATGCAGAGTGGGTGAGATTATCGGCTTGCGGTGGCAGGACTTAGATTTTGAGAGCCGGACAATAAGCATAAATCATAATCTGATATATCGTATGTATCGGCAGCAGGGCGAAAAATGCGAAATGCACATTACAACGCCAAAGACAAGCGCAGGATGCCGCACAATCCCTATGTTGGATGAAGTGCGCCGGCATTGCTGCAGGAGAAGCAACAGCAGATGCAGAGAGGATATAACGAAGCAGTGATAGACGGCTGCAGCGGCTTTATCTTTACAAACCGTGAGGGCTATGTGCATAATCCGCAGACTATCAACAGAGCGATAAAAAGGATATACACAGCTTGCAATGAACAGGAGAAAGAGAGGGCAAAGCAAGGACACAGGGAGCCTGCTCTTATCAGACATTTTTCCGCATATAACCTCCGGCATACCTTTTGTACCCGGTTTTGTGAAAATGAAACCAATATAAAAATAATTCAGGAGATTATGGGGCATAGCGATATAAGCACTACCATGAACATATACGCAGAAGTAACAGAGAGTAAAAAGAAAGAATCCTTTGAAAATCTGCAAGGCAGAATCAAAATATCCCAAATATATCTTAATTTTTATCTCAATCTAAAGAACCGTGACAAACAAAGATAAACGAAAAAAGAGAGGAAAAGTGCCGGAAACATAGGCTTTTGTATAACCACAAACAGAGATGAACAAAGAAAAAATAGTATTATCATTTTGATACAATGCACCCAAGCATGAGTTTGGGTGCATTTTTTAACGATAGAAATCTATGCAAGCCTGTTTTTATCTCCCCATTCGCACATACCATCTAATATGGGAATGAGTGACTTTCCGCGTTCTGTAAGGCTGTATTCGACCTTTGGCGGAATCTGCGGGTATTCTTTTCTGTTTACCAACTGGTCTGCCTCTAATTCTTTTAATGTAGAGCTTAGCGTTTTGAAAGAGATCTCGCCAATATACTTTTTCATTTCATTAAAGCGGACAATGCCAAATTCCATAAGCGTATAAAGAATTGTCATTTTGTATTTCCCATTGATGAGGGATAATGTGTAGCTGAAGCCTGTTGTTTCCAGGCATTCCTGAGATATACAGCGTTCGCCCATTTCTTTCACTCTCCTTTAGGTAAGTATATAACTTTTATGTTAGTATCGCACTTATAGGTGCGTACTTGTTTTCTGTTTCATTCTCGCTATAATTATAATATCAACAGCAGGAAAAGTCAATCCAGCAGGTAAAGGAGGCACAGACATGCAGAACTATGAGTATTTAGGAAAGCCGCTTGAGATTGGCAGACTGACCATTAAGAATAGGTTTTGTATGGCGCCAATTGGCGGCGGACAGCACCATCTTCCGGGAGGTGGCCTAAAAGACGAAACAATACAATATTTTGCAGAGAGGGCGAAAGGTGGCTTTGGTCTGATTTTTACTGGGGCAATTGCAGCCGATGGAACAGTTGATCCATATACCGGGGTTGGCCCGACTATCTTACAGAATCCGGATGCGTTTAAGATGACGGCAACGGAACTGAATGAGAGGGCAGGCGCTTACGGTACAAAAATCTTTGCACAGATTACCATGGGGCTTGGGAGGAACTACCCCAATCTTCCGGCACCGTCCTCTGTACATGTTTTCCGGCATCCGGGAGAAGTTTCACCAGAGCTGAGCCGTGACCAGATTAAATCTAAAATTGAGTCCATCGTAAAAGCATCTAAAATTGCAAAGGATTCCGGTTTCTCTGGCGTAGAGGTTCATTCCATCCACTGGGGTTATCTGCTTGACCAGTTTGCTCTGTCTATGATGAATCACCGCACCGACGAATATGGCGGCAGGCTGGAAAACCGTTTACGGGCGGCAAAAGAAATTCTGGAAGGCATCAAGCAGGAGTGTGGCAGCGATTTTCCGGTCAGTATGCGCCTGGGCCTAAAAACCTTTGTAAAAGGATTTGAACAGGCAAGTCTGACGGGTGAGGAAGAAATCGGTCGTACCCTGGAAGAAGGGATAGAGATTGCGAAACTGCTGGAATCCTATGGTTATGACTGCCTGAATGTAGATACGGGTATTTACGATTCCTTCTATTATGCCTGCCCGCCTATGTATATGCCGAAAGGGTATCTGGTGGAACTGGCCGCGAAAGCAAAAGAAGCCGTGAATATCCCGATCCTGGCAGGCGGCCGGATGAATGAAGCGGATATTGCGGAAAATGCAATACGGCACGGTAAGATCGATGCAGTTGTTCTTGGTCGTGCTGCCCTGGCAGATCCGGAGTATCCTAACAAGGTGCTGACCGGGCATACGGAGAAGATCCGTCCCTGCATTGCATGCAATCAGGGATGTATCACAAGGCTCCAGCAGGGAAAACAGCCGACCTGTGCAGTAAACCCGGCGGCGATGCGGGAAGTGAGGTATGCGCTCCGCCCTTGCGTACAGCCGAAAAAGGTTGTGGTCGTGGGCGGTGGTGTTGCTGGTATGGAGGCTGCCAGAACCGCAGCCATGCGGGGACATAAAGTTTCTTTGTATGAAAAGAATGAGTCGCTGGGCGGCAATCTGATCCCCGGCGGTTCCCATAGCTTTAAAAAAGAGGTACGGGAGCTGAATGCGTGGTATCAGAATGAATTAAAGGCACTGCCTGTGGAGATCCATACCGGGGAAGTCGTTACAGCTGGCCAGCTCCGCAATATGGATGCAGATGTGATCATTCTGGCAGCAGGTTCCGTCCCTATCATGCCGAAAATGCCGGGAATAGATGACAAAAAGGTGATCGGCTGTATGGAAGCGCTTGCACATCCGGAAAAAGTCGGACAGAAGGTCATGGTGATTGGCGGTGGTCTGGTTGGCTGTGAAATGGCATTAGAATATGCACAGGACGGCAAAGAGGTTACGGTCGTGGAAGCCCTGCCTAAAATTTTGTCGGCAGGTATCCCATCCCCGATCCCAAATGGTCAGATGATCCCGGATTTGTTTGAACATCATCATGTGGCTGTATTGGAGGGCCACCGTCTTTCTGCTGTGGAAGAGGGCAGGATCATTCTGGAAAGCGGTGGTCAGAAAAAGGCGCTGGATGCAGATTCGGTTGTTATTGCAGTTGGTTTCCGCCCGGTTCCGTCCATGGCTCAGGAGCTTCAGGGATGCGGCGCTGCTGTTTATGAGATTGGAGATGGCCAGAAGGTCAGCACGATCCTTCATGCTGTATGGGATGGATATGAGGTAGGGAACAATATTTGATCTATTTATTTTGGCATAAGGAAGAATGCATTATATAATGTAAAAAATTAAGGAGAGTATTACAATGAGAGCAGAATTAAAGGAATATCAGGCAGTGGAAGCTGCTGCAATGAAGTTTGTCAAGAGCGTTGCCGAGGGAAACAGCGCATATGCAAAGGAACTGTTTACGGATGAGGCTGTTTTGTTTGGATATCTGGACGGTAAACTGGAGCATGGCTCTATTGAGCAGTTCTATCACAATGTGGATACTGTGCCTGGCGGTGATAATTTCAAGGCCCGTGTGGATGTCCTGATGGTTGAGGAATCCCTGGCTGTTGTACGTGTGCTGGAAGAAGGCTGGGGCAACCGTATTGACTTCACGGATGTGTTGCTTCTGCTGAAGATGGATGGCGAATGGAAATGCGTTGCAAAGGCATATAATCAGAATTCCGATACCATTCAGAAATAATCATCATAAATAGATTGATGCAGGAAACGGGAGACAGGCGGGTGCGTTGGAAATGCTGCCTGCCTGTTCCTCTATATGGTGGCTGTATATGTCTGGATTTAAAACCACACAAGAATTGCTGGAGGAAACTCCTGTACGCCGTTTGGTCATTCATTTAGGGATACCTGCGATGTTCGGACAGCTTTTCAATATTTTATATAACATTGTAGACCGTATTTTTATCGGTAAAATACCGGAAACAGGAATTCTCTGCCTTGCCAGTATCGGCATCTGTGCGCCGGTATTGACAGCTCTGACGGCTTTTGCATTTATGATAGGGATTGGCGGGGCTTCTTATATGAGCATCAGCCTTGGGAAGAAAGAGGAGCGCAGGGCGCGGGAGATTATTGGAAATGCCGTTTTTATGATTTTAGTTATATCAGCGTCAGTAACTCCCCTGCTTTTGGTGAACCGGGAAAAAATACTATACTTGCTGGGCAGCAGTAAAGATATGTATCCTTACGCAGAAACTTATTTTACAATATATGTCTGCGGGACTTTTGCATCGCTTCTTGGGTGCGGACTGAACCAGTTTATTCTGGCACAGGGATTTGCAAGGCAGGGAATGCTTTCAGTGGCGCTTGGTGCTGTGGTAAATGTGGTTCTTGACCCTATCCTGATTTTTGGATGTGGTATGGGGATTGCAGGGGCAGCATGGGGTACTGTTATTGCACAATGCTGTACTTGTGTTTATGTAATTTGTTTTCTGCGCAGCAGGATTATTCCGGTACGCCTGTGCCCAAGCAAGCTGCAAAAGAAGATTGTACTTAGAATTTTGTCCATAGGATGCATGTCATTCATGATTACGATATTGGATAACCTGATCATTATTTTTCTGAATACTTCGTTACGGAAATATGGCGGAGATTCGCAGGGGGATATATTGATTACCTGCGCTACGGTTATCCAGAGTTTTATGATGATAGTAGCCTGTCCTGCACAGGGGATCACGACAGGATGCGGAACAATATTCGGCTTTCACTATGGGGCAGGAAACTATACAAAGATCCGGCAGGCTTTTCTTTATGTGTTTTTATTATGCGGAGTATACATCGGGGTATTGGGAATTACAGTGCAGGTATTGCCAGAGGTGTTTGCGGGATTTTTTCTGAAGGAGCTAAGCACGATACAGCTTGCTGCGGGCAGTATCCGCATGTATACGTTTGCATTGCTTGGTATTGCGGTACAATATGCTCTGGTGGATGGTCTGACTGTAATGGGAAAGGTCAAATATGCACTTCCATTGTCACTGTTTCGTAAATTTGTATATATGATATGCATCTGCGTTCTGCCTTTGTTTCTGGATATACGATATATTTTTTATGCAGGGACGATATCAGATGCGGTGGGCGCTTTATTCAGCCTGATATTGTTTTGGGGCTTGATCGATCCCGGAATAAGGAGTGAATTGAGTAAAGAAAGGATAGTCAGGCATGGATAAATATAATGCTTCCAACAGAACAAAAAAATCATTGATATCATATTGTGATTGCTGTTGCTGTTATCTTTGCTTTAGCGGTAGATATGGTATGTATTTTGCTCACAGGTATTATCAATCCCAGATACTTGTTCCATACAGGCATCCACATGGCGGGTATTGGCCGGATTTGTGCTGATTGCGTTCCATGTGCTGGTTCATGCATTTGGCCGTGTTCAAAAGAAATACAGGGCGTTTCCGGTTATCTTGGCAATATTGCTCCCTTTGCTGGCGGTGTTTATGGATGCTGCCCTATGAGAAGAGGCATTTCTTAACGGTTGAGGATGCTCAGGAAACAGTTATCTCAGGTGAAAGAGTAGGTTTTGGAGACAGGAAGATTTTGACTGTATATTTTACGAGGGTCGGCAATACCGATTTTGCTGATGATGTGGATGCGGTTTCCGGGGTTTCCCTGATGCTCAATGAGAAAAAGGAGCTTCTGGGGAACAGCCAGGTGCTTGAGCAGATGGTACAGGATGCCGTGGGCAGGGATATTATTTCCATCAACACGAAAGAGCATTATCCATCTTCTTATTCCAATACCGTATCGGCCACAGGTGAGGAAATGGGCCGCCGGGAACTGCCAAAGCTTGTGGATATGCCAGAAAATATAGATGGGTATGATATGGTATTCCTTGTATTTCCATTATGGTGGAATACAATACTGAAACCTGTGGAGGCATTCCTGAATCGTTATGACTTTTCAGGGAAATCCGTCATACCTGTGGTGACCCATGGCGGAAGCGGTGCAGGCAGGCGCGTGGAAGACATAAAAGAAATCTGTGGCGGGACGGTTGAGGAAGAGCCATTGGAGATATACTGCGGCGATATACCATATTGCAGGGAGCAGGTGACAGAATGGCTGAAAGGGTTATGAAAGCCGGATCAAAGTATAAGCCGGCTTATTATAAAAAATCAAAGAGGAATAGAGGAGGAATCGTTGTATGAGTAAGAAAATTGTTGTTATTACGGGAAGCCCACGTAAAAATGGTAACAGTTTTGCCATGACGGAGGCTTTTATCAAAGCGGCGGAGGGGAAGGGGCATACAGTTACCAGGTTTGATGCCGCCATGAAAAAAGTAGGTGGATGCCATGCCTGCGAAACTTGCTATTCTACAGGGAAGGCCTGTACTTTTGATGATGACTTCAATACGATAGCACCGGAAATCCTGGAGGCGGATGCCATTGTGTTTACGATGCCGGTCTACTGGTATTCCATCCCGGCGCAGATCAAGGGCGTCATTGACCGGATATTTTCCTTTGTCATAGGAGGAAAAGATGTTGCAGGCAAGGAATGCGCGCTGATTGCCTGCTGTGAGGAGGAAGATATGTCGGTCATGGATGGGGTGCGCATCCCGATGGAGCGTATGTGTGCCCTGAACAAATGGAAGATGGTAGGCGAGGTTCTGATCCCCGGCGTGCTGAATGTGGGCGATATTGACAAAACGGACGGCTGCAAAAGAGCGGCGGCTCTGGCTGATGCGATTTAGGAGGAAGATATGGGAAAGAAGGTTGTCATTTTGAATGGAAGCCCCAGGAGGGCAGGAAATACAGCAGCCTTGGCTGCGGAATTTACCAGGGGCGCGGAAGAAGCGGGAAATACGGTTGTGGAATTTTTTCTGGACAGCATGGATATCCATGGTTGCAAGGGATGTTTCGGCGGTCAAAGCAGCCGGGAATGCCCATGTGTCCAAAAGGATGACATGGACAAAATATACCCGACAGTGAAAGAATGCGATGTGGTCGTGCTTGCCACACCTCTGTATTACTGGAATATGAGCGGGCAGCTCCGGATGGCTGTTGACCGCCTGTTTGCATTGGAGGAGGGTGATGGGAACCTGCTCAGAGGACACGGGAGGGCTTGCGTACTTCTGATGGCGGCGGAAGGGCATGGCTTTGAAGATGTTGTTCTTTACTATGACCATCTGATGGATCATTTAAAATGGAAAAATCTTGGTCATGTGCTTGCCGGAGGGAATGGAAGCGTGGGCGATATTAAGGGGAAACCTGAACTGAAAAAAGCCTATGAGCTTGGGAAATCGATCCAATAGATTAAAGAAATGAAATGCTTATTATGAATAAAATCAATTTACCGCAGGCGGCAAAGCTGACTTCTCCGAATCCGGTAAGCCTTGTATGCACACAGAAGCCGGATGGATTAACAAACTTGGCCACTGTGTCCTGGTGGACATATCTTTCTTTTAATCCGAACATGATCGCATTTGCGATGGCAAAGACTTCTTATAGTGGCGAAATGGTGCAAAACAGCCGGAAGGTTATTTTGACAATTCCGGGTGCGGAATTATCTGAGGCCGCAATGGGCTGTGGTAGCACGACAGGCCGTAATACAGATAAAGTTGCGAAATTTGACATTGAACTTGCGGAAGTGGAGGGCAGTTCCATTAAGGCTCCTGTCCATAGCCGCGTTGCAATCGTATGCGGCCTGAAGGAATTTTACGAAACAGGTGATCATTATTTATACATCTGTGATGTGGAACAGGTATATGGCAACGAGGCAGAAGAAGCGCTTTTTGCGTGGAATGGATATTCCCAGGTGCGCCCGGCAAAGTAAGGGAGGCTGATGGGATGGATTTTTATATGCGTGTTTTAAAACAGTAAATAAAAGCGATACATACATTTGGGCGGGTATGCTGCTTTTCACGATGAATGTGGATTGCGGCACGCCTGCTTTTTGTGGTTGAGATGGTCAAGTTTTTTTGTAACACTTACAAGGAAAAGTTTTGACATAATCATGCCTGCATTCTCTTTTCAAATGGTGTCATATATCCATTTGATGAATGTGGGCGGATATGATTGTAATACGCATATGCATAATCCATAGTTGCATTATTTAGTTCTTCGTCTGTTGAAAAACGGTGTCTGCTGATGAATTCCGCTTTGAACGTCCCATAAAAGCTTTCCATTGGGGAGTTGTCATAGGGGCATCCCGCTTTACTCATGCTCTGCCCAATCCCTTCTTCTTTACAGTAATCTCTAAATGCCCGCGAGGTATACTGTGAACCCTGATCACTGTGCAGCATCAGGTTTTTTGGATGATAATTTCTTTCCAGAGCTGCTTTCAGCGTCTGCACAGCCAGCTCTGCATCGATATGGCTGCTGTTGAGGGTTGCCGCCACAGATCTGTCAAACAGGTCAATAATGCTGCAGTTATATCGCTTCCTTCCATCTTCCATAAAAATATAGGTAAAATCTGTACACCATTTTTCATTTGGCTTTTCCGCATGGAATTTCCTGTTTAGATGATTTTCAAACTTTTTATAGCAGTCCCCCTTTTTGTATGCTGGCTTTTTGGGTGTCACTGTGGATCGGATCCCCAATTCCTGCATATATTTTAATACAGTTGTATTGCTCAAACTGATTTTCGCCCGCAGCAAATAAACCCTCATCATCCGATATCCTGGATTTCCAGAGTATTCATGGTATATTTGCAGGATCTTATTTTTAAATTTCTCTTTCTGCTCCCTGTAGCCTGCTTTCCTGTCCTTTTTATAATTGTAATAGGCATTTGGACAGATGCCCATCTGGCGCAGAAGCCAGCGGACGCCGTACTCCTGCTTATGTCCGTCAATAAACTGGTATTGTTCTAATCGATTTCCTTTGCGAAGAATGCGGCGGCTTTTTTTAAGAATGCAATTTCCTTTTTCTCCAGCTCTCTGCGCAGTTTACGGTTTTCCTCATAAAGATTCTTTGTGTCATTTAAGTCTGGGTTTGTTTCGCATTCTTCGCGGAATGCCCGCACCCATTTACGGACAGTTCCGTCTCCTGACTGGTATTCTTCGTTTAGACTTTTTATCGTACGTCCTTCTTCTAAATACAGCTGTACTATTTTCTTTTTGAATTCTGGCTCATAAACCTTTGTTTTTGGCATGTGTAACACCTTCCTTTTCTTTATATTGAATATATCATTTATTTCCTGTTTGGTGTTACAACTTTATTATACCATCTCAATTCAGTCTTTGCAGTCTGAATATGACAGTATCGGCAGGGAGCAGACCAAGACAGCCACAGAATTAGCCTATGCAGAGGTAATCAGCTACAACAAGAAGAATCTTGAGAGGGAGCTTCAGAACGAGAGCCGACAGCAGAACAGGCAACAGAGCAGAACGAAACGGAGGGAGGAGGAAATTTAATGTGAATTTTGTTGTAAAGACAGTCAGTTTTTTGTATAATTGAAGTGTGGCAAGAGCAGGATATATCGTATCTTGTGTCATAGATTTTTAGAAATTGAGGTGATAAGGTGTCGGACGATACAAAACAGGTGCAGGAGATAATGGCGAAGCGCAAAGCAAAAGACAGCGTTTTTCTTGACCTTTTTCAGAATAAGAGTTATCTGCTAAAGCTGTATAGAACACTTCACCCAGAGGATACCACAGCAACAGAGGACTCACTTACAGATGTAACAATCACAAATGTGCTGACTGATAATCTGTATAACGACTTAGGCTTTATTGTCAACAATAAACTGCTGATACTTGTAGAGGCACAGTCTTTATGTAAATCTTTACATAAATGCTGTTATGTATAGCTGTTTGTTATGTAAAGCTGATTCTGAACACCTGCTAAACAAAGGAGTTCAGAATCATTTTTCTTTACATAAAATTTTATCCCATTAAAGCGATTTCTTCAACCAGTTCATTAAATCATCCTTTTCTTTTGCACTGTATTTTTCCTGCACTTCAAGAGAAGCACTGTTTTTTCGCAGATGTTCTTCTTTGATTTTGGGGTTCGATCTGGCATATACCTCGGTTGTCACTATGGATGAATGCCCGAGGAAATCCCTGATATATACAAGATTTACACCTGCTTCTAACAAATGCATTGCCTTGCTGTGCCGAAAAGAATGGTTTGTGATCTTGCCTGTAAACAGATTCGGATGCTGCTTGCGTGCAAGCGCTACATTTTTATCAATGATATACTGGACTCCTGCCCTCGTAAGCTTCCCGCCTGTCCGGTTGGTAAAAACCAAAGCATCCGGTTGGATGCGGCCATACCGTTTTATATATTTCTGTGTGACAGACGCAACCCTGGCATTTATCGGCACGATCCGGCTTTTATCCCCTTTCCCGTGAAGCTGCACCTGGTTAATGCTTCCGAACCGGAAGCTTGCGGCCTGCAGGTCTATGAGTTCCTGAACGCGTGCCCCTGTTTCGTAGAGGACCAGCATGACTGTCAGATCACGCAGCCCCTTCTGGTCTGTCTGATCCGGAACCGAAAAAAGGACCTGCATTTCCTCAAGGCTCATATAATCAACAGATGGAGACGGTGTTTTTTTGAAAGGGACAGCAAGCACTCCTGCACACTGCTCAAATCCGGCGGGCTCCCTGTACTGGATGTACCGGAAAAAAGCATGTACTGCAGCAAGCCGCTGGTTTCTTGTAGAGGCACCGATTCCCCTTTCCTTTTCAAGCCAGCACAGAAATTCTTCCACATTTTCAGATGTAAAATCAGAAAACCTGAGTTTTTCCGGCAGGACGTGTTTTTCTTTTTTGAAAAAGTTTAAAAGCTGTACAAACGTATCCCGGTAGGAATGGATTGTATTTGGCGATGCCGCTGTCTGGTTCGGCAGGTAATCGGAAAAATATTTTGTGACATGGTACGCAAAACTGTCAGTTTTCATTATCATCCACCTCCTCTGGGAAAACGGACGGACAATACCGTGCGGACTGATCCAGCATGGAACTGTGGCATTCGTCCACAAGGCGCAGGTAGTATTCTGTCTCAGTGATATGTTTATGTCCAAGATACACTGACAGCAGGGGGAGGGAAGTATATAGATCAAAACCTTTTGCCTGCATCTGTTCCAGGGTATGTACGCAGAAGGCATGCCGCATGTCATGCAGGCGGTGGATTCTCCCGTCGCTCCTTTCAGGGATGCCTGCTTTTTCCAGCAGTTTGTGGTACAGCTTGTAAAGAGTGGCCTTACAATAAGCCCCTCCTTTTGAATTCTGGATAAACCAGTCATCCTGCCCATAACCTGTGCAGTAATCGTTGTAATACTTTTCCATTATTTTCAGCAGCGAGCTGGACACAACAATTATCCTGCTTACATCCCTCTTGCTGTTTAAGATATTGATTTTGCCTGTCTGGAAATCAATATCCTTTATCTTCAGGGATACCGCCTCTGATTTCCTAAGCCCGCAGCAGTAGCACAAGGATACGATCAGACGGAAAGAATGGTTCAGGAAAGACGGCTTTTTAAGACAGGCACCATCCATTTCTGAAAATATCCGTTTTATTTCAGCCCTGGTAAATACATAAGGGATATAATCGCTTTCAAAGCAGCGTTTATCGTCTTCACCTGTATAGACATCTTGATAACCGGATGCGGACATATACCGCCCCAGCCCCCGTATAAAAGCCTGTCTCTTGCAGATCGTTACAGGACGCTGCCCATCCCTCAAGGAAGTCCACTTATCATACATTTCTCTGGAGATGCAGGGCTCTGTTATTCCGTGGCGTTCAAAAAACACATCCAGTTCCTTCATTCTGTATAACTCGGATTCCGCTACCTTATAGCCAAGAGAACGTCTGTATTTGATATACAGGGGCATGACATCCCTGAACGGACCGGAGAAGTTAAAAGTAGTCTCATCCCTCATCGGCAGGCACCTCCAGGGATAATTCTTTCAGATGTGTTTCATCTGTTGTAAGGTATATCTCCGTAGTTATGGTACTGGCATGTCCGAGTATGTCCGATATCCCGCTGACGGGAACATTTTCAGATAAGAGGTTTGTTGCCATTGAATGCCGCAGGGCATGTGGGCCAAAATGCCGCCCCTTGATATCAACGCCGGATTTTTTTATGCACCTGCTCACAATGGCATAAATTCCGCCGCCATCAGGATAGCAGGCATATGGCGCACGGCGTTTTATAAATACATGCTCTGGGTCAGGGCTGTCCGGCCGCGCATTTTTTATATAATCAGCCAGGGGGTATTTTACTTCATCCAGCAGGGGAAGCGTCAGCGGATCTCCTGTCTTAAACTGTGTAAATGAAAGGGTACCGATGTTCCAGTTAATGTTTTCAAAGCGTAATGCGGCAATGTCGCTTGCCCGGATGCCAAGATACGCAAGAAGGCACAGAATGCTGTATTCCAGTTTCCCATTCGGCGTGGATGTATCGGCCGAATCGAGGATCTGTGCAACCTCATCCGCGGAATAATAAGATATCAGGCTGCTTCTGTCTTCACCGTGAATGGCAGGAAGAAGCTGGTTTCCGGAAAAAGTCGAATAATGGTTGTCATACAGCCAGTCCAGTGCAGATTTAAGCTGGGCTTTGTAGCCCCGGGCTGTTTTAGGTGCAAGGTCTTTCATTGAGCTGATAAAATCAAATGCCGTCTGTTTTGTCGCATTCAGTGTATCTTGCAGGTTTATACCATCCAGAAATGAGAGGTATTTTGCAAATATCAGGAGGCGTTTTAAGCGTGTCCCCCTTTTAAACCCGCATCCGTCTATATAGATGCGGTATTCCTCAAATAAAGGGGAAAAACATGGCGGAATGTCAACGGAGTTCGGGGTTTGGTGTCTTTTAGCATAGCTGCCGTTCCGGCTGAATTCAAAAAAAGAAAGCAGCGGATACCTGATGGCAGACTGAAGCGGAATCGGGGCAGCCAGCATTTCAAACCCGAAGCATTCCTTTATAAAATCAGCAGCGGAAGAAAGCGTTATTTCAGCAATGCCGTTTTTCTCGCAGTAATGTTCAAAATGACTGATAAGCCAGTCGTATTTTCTGAGCATACCATCACTGTAGTTGTCCTGTGCCATTTTTTCCAACAGGGATTTTTTTGTGTGCAGAAACTGTTCTTTGTTCATATGGAACCTCCTTAGTTGTATGAGTTTTCCTCAGTTACAACTTGAAGTTACCATATATTTATGCTAAGTTAAAAGAAGAAAAGAGCCCTGACTAATTACATTGTCAGAGCTAACTTTACATAACAAACAGCTATACATAACAGTCTACATGGACAGTGAATATTTTAGTAAGAGTTTTACTGTATCTGGCACAAAGCTATCACGAATATTTTCAGCGTACCTGCCAAGACTATTACAAAAGCAGGAAAGTAAAAATGCCAAAGCCTGAACTTTATGTGATTTTTACGGGAAACAAAGGGCGGAAACCCGATAAAATATCTTTTTCTAAAGAGTTTTTCGAGGGTGCAGATATAGATATTGAGGTAAAAGCAAAGGTTATCTATGAAAGCGATACAGATGACATTATAAATCAGTACATTATTTTCTGTAAAGTTTTTAATGAGCAGACAAAAAAGCATGGCATGACACAAAAGGCAGTTACGGAGACAATCCGCATATGCAAGGACAGGAATGTCTTAAAGGAATATCTGCTTGAAAGGGAAAAGGAGGTTGTGACGATTATGATGAGTTTGTTTGATGATGAACAGATAATGAAGTCGTTTATAAGAAGTGAACGGTATGAAGCGGCACAGGAAAGCGCAAGGGAAACAGCAAAAAAATTGATTAAAAAAGGTAAAATGACACTTGATGAAATTGCGGATTGTGTTCCGTTATTGTCACTTGATGAATTAAAAGAAATTGAAGCTGAGGTTATGCAGCTAGCGTAATCAATCGTATCAACCAAAATCAAATATAGTAACAGCGTTAGAGCATATAGGAATTGAAATCTATATGCTCTATTTTTTTGCCATTAAGGAGGAACAATGAGCGACAACATTCAGACCAACACCACAGGGCGATTAACGTCCTGTTTGCAAAAGAAGATTGATAAGACAACCTACTTAGTCGAGGTACATTTTTCTTCTATGAGTACCCAAAGCGTAGAGGACAAGCTAAAGCGTGTCATTCTCCATGATTTAGAGCATGGAAAACAGGGCAGACCAAGAAAAAGTAATAAAAAATGATGAATACGTCCTTGACAAGTAGCAACAGGCAAGACGGCAAAAAGCATTTTGATTTCCTGCGGAGCAAGGCTGGCCCCCTTTGACATCCCCCAGCTCCGGGAGATTATGTCCTATGACGAACTGGAGCTTGACCGCATCGGGGATCGGAAAACGGCGGTGTTCTTTATTATCTCGGACACCACCCAGACCTATAACTTTTTAGTGGCTCTGGCCTTTTCCCAAATGTTTAACCTTTTGTGCGAGCGGGCTGACAATGTTCACGGCGGCCGCCTGCCCCATCATGTGCGGGTGCTGTGGGACGAGGCGGCAAACACGGGGCAGGTGCTCCAGCTTGAAAAGATTGTGGCCGTGATCCGCTCCCGGGAGATCATCTTAACCCTGTTCTACCAGCAGTTGGCGCAGTGTAAGGCCATCTATGACAAACACGCCGAGACGATCCTCGGCAACATGGACAGCGTGGTATTCCTCGGGGGCCGGGAGGCCAGCACTATCAAGGAAATATCGGAAAACTGGCTGGGAAAGGCCACCATCAGTATGCAGACCGACAGCCGCTCCCGTGGCCAGTCGGAAAGCTACAGCCAGAACACCCAGCGGCTGGGCTGGGAGCTTATGACCCCCGGCGAGCTGGCAACCATGCCCGGGGACAAGTGCATTTTGCAGCTTCGGGGCCTGCCCCCGTTCCTGTCCCCCAAGTATGATTTGAAAAAGCACCCCAACTACCGCTACACGGCTGAGGCCGATAAAACAGGAAATGCCTTTCAGCTCGACAGGCTCATAAACCGCAGAAGGCGGCCCGGGCCTAATGAGATATGCGAGGTGTATGAGGTATCCGTGCCGGACAATGGGCTCACAAGCGAGGACGAAGACATCCTCAACTATGACGATATTGACGATCCGGATGCCTTTGCATAAATAGGGCTTTGGGATAAAGTGTCCCAAGGTTTGTTACCTGCCGCCAGAAATGGCGGCTTTTTTCATAGCCGGGAATATCCTGGAGAAATGGAGGCTATATGGAATTTTTTGCATCTGCTATCAGCACTTTACAGACCCTTGTGGTGGCTCTCGGCGCAGGTCTTGGCGTGTGGGGCGTGGTGAATCTCTTGGAGGGCTACGGCTCGGACAACCCCGGCTCCAATGCTCATGTACGGTAAAGAAGCAAGCAACCGAAAACAAGAGATAGACCGCCAGCACCACACTATTCCGAACCAAAGAAACCAAAGACCAAAAGACAAGCATTGTGGAAAAATCTAAACTTTTGGATTTTTCCACAATGCCGACTACTACGGAATCCCTCTCATTCTTTATTCCATAAAACCTATTGTAGATAATTTGTGGGTACAATGCTATATTAACAATAGGTTATAAAAAATTGTAGTTATTGTTAACCGCTTATACATGGAAATCAGAATTTAAAAATCGTACAATACGAGGAGGAGGAAAATATTATGGAGCGATTACCTGTTGGAAAAATTATACAAGGATTACGCAAAGCAAAGGGTATTACACAAGAAGAGTTAGCGGAAGTATTGGGCGTTTCAAGCGCAGCAATTTCTAAATGGGAAAATGGACAAATGTATCCAGATATTACACTGTTCCCCGTGATTGCCAGATATTTTAATATTTCCATTGATTGTCTGTTTGGATTTTCAAATGATTTGCCGGAAGAAGAATATCTAAAAAACAGGCAGGAATGTATAAAGTTATTTGCAAGTGGGAAGTGCCTTAATGGAATTGAACGGATTAAAAGGCTGGTTTATTTATATCCAACAAATGATAGGATAAAGATTGATTTGCTAAAAAATGTACTTCCATATCTAGCTTTAGAAAAAGATTCCGAAATTCGTGAAAATTTAATCCGTCAGATGATTTTGATATGTCAGAGATGTATAGATGATAGCGTTCAATCACAAAAACATTTCTTGCTTGCACATTTGTTTATTATGATTAAAAAATACGAAGATGCGTCTGCCTGCCTTGTTGATGAAAATGAAATTATGGCAATAGACATGAAGAATAGCCTAATACTAAGAGAAAATAATGCAAATGCCATTGACATAATAGATTCAACAATAAATATGTTAGGAATACAGTTGATATATGAATTGCGTAATAAGGTATCATATTGGATAAAAAACGACTTGACATACACAAAAGATATTTTAGAAAAGCAATGCACTCTTATAACAGTATTAGGGCTAAGCCGCAATTTATATTTTATGGTTTATATGAACATGGCATATGTTTATTGTCTAAGCAGTCAAAAAAATGCAGCTTTAGAATTAATACAAAAATTTATCACAATGTATAAGGAAAATCCCATAAAAGATAGTATGCTTATCAATGTTTTTGTGTCAGGGTTTTCAAGCCAGCCGTTTGATATAATAAGAAATTCGTCTGCATTTATTGAATTAAATCAAATATTGGAGGAATATTTATGAAAAACTATGGCTATTTATTATCCTATTTCAAAAGGAAAAAAGTTTGTGCGTTATTTGCACTAATGCTCTTTTCATCCTTAATAACTTTGTGTCCGCCGTTCATTACAAGAATCCTTCTGGATTACGGTATTGCAAGGCTATCAATAAAAACCGTTTTGTTGAGTGGAATATGTCTGCTATTTGTTTATATTATCAGTTTTTTTGCTAATTATTTAATCAGCCAATCATTGATCCGGACTAGCAACTACTTTGTTGCAGATATTAAAAATGACTTAATTTCAAAGGTTTTAAAATTACCTATGGAGTTTTTTGATAAACAACAGACAGGCTATATTTTAGAACGTGTAAAAGAAACTGATTCCCTAAATGTTTTTTTCTCACCTGTATTTTTAAAATTTTTGACCAGTATATTTTCGTGTGTTGGAGCGTGGATATTTATATTGTCGATACGTTGGGAATTATCCTTGATATTGATTATATTTTTGCCTGTTTTGTATTACTTTACTAATTATTCAAGTATACAAATTAAAAAAGTTTCAAAAGCATTACTTGAATCTAATGCACAAACATCCGGGAAGATTCAAGAAAATATAGGTGGTATTTCAACGATTAAAGAAATGAATTTAGAAAAACAGCGGTCAAATGAAATGGCTAAGCAAATAAGAAATGTTGCAGACCAATCCATAAAACGTAATAAGAAAATGAACCTTGCTTCTGAGGGTATACAAGGTTTTACTAATATATTTTCAGTTTTACTCATTATCTGTTCTGGATTATTTATAATTAATGGAAAAATGTCTATGGGCGATTACTGGGCAGTTTCACAGTATGCAACAGTAATATTTGCACCTATACAAATTTTGGCAAGTATTAGTGTTATGGTGCAGCCGGGGACTGCTGCTTTATCTAGAATCGGTACTATTTTAAGGCTTAAAACAGAGAATGAAATTGAGGGAAAGAGAAAAATAGAGAAAGTTACCAAAGTATCGTTTACAGATGTTTCATTTGGGTACACGAACCACAATGTTATTCAAGACTTTAATATGATTATTCATAAAAATGAGAAAATTGCATTACTCGGAAAAAACGGAAGCGGTAAGACAACGATTGCTAAGTTGCTCATGGGATTTTATAAAAACTACAAAGGTTCTATAAAGATAAACAACATAGAATTGAAAGAAATCTCGTTATCTGATTTAAGAGAAAAAATAGGCATTGTGGCACAAAATATTGTTTTGTTCTCTGGAACTTTGATAGATAATCTGATGTATGCTGCACCACAGCTAACAGAAAACAAAATTACTTCAATTCTCCAAAAAGCGGGACTTGATATGTCTGAATTTGAAAATGGACTAAAAACTATAATAAGTGAAAACGGGAAGAATTTATCTGGTGGACAAAGACAGAAAATTGCGTTTGCAAGAATGATTATCAAAAATCCAGATGTTGTGATTTTTGATGAAGCAACATCCAACTTAGATGTCGATACCCAAGAATTGGTGCGGGAATCGGTAAATATATTATTTGCAGATAAAATTTGTATCATTATCACGCATGATTCACATATGGCAGAAATAGCTAATTCGATTGTGCGCCTTTCTGAATGACATCGGATTGATTTTTTAATGAATAAGTTAGTCAGATAAATGAAAACTGCTTTTTGCTCTCAATCAAATGCTCATGTACGGTAAAGAAGCAAGCAACCGAAAATAAGAGATAGACCGCCAGTGCCACATTATTCCGAACCAAAGAAATCAAAGACCAAAAGACAAGCACCGTGGAAAAATCTAAACTTTTGGATTTTTCCATAAATCCAAACTTAGGAGAAATCCAAACTTTTTGCAAAAAAGATTA
>RAYQ01000040.1 GCA_003612395.1 Parablautia intestinalis | reverse complement strand
ATTCAAAATCAAAAATGTGCACATCTCATTACTCGCAACTCGCTCCCGCCCTTCCTGTTCCATGGGCGCAAAAGCACCCTGCGTTTTTCCGGCGTATTTGCCGTATCCCTCCAAATACGCCGGATTCCCCCTCTCCTCTTCCAGCTTCGCCAGCTCCTCCATCGCCTTCAATCTGCCTTGTGTCAAGTTAGTGACACGAAATTATTAATAATTTTGATACTGCAAAAATTACATTTCAAATTTTTCTATCCTACATTGATGTTTTCTGCTTTTCTTCTCATAACTGATTCCGACAAGCAAAATATTTCCTTTATACTCTTTAAGAACAGACACATATCCTTTACTTTTAATCTGACTGATTGCTCCTTCTGCGGTTTTATCCCATTTTAGTTCCACAACCAATGCCGGATTTAAAGATGTACGTTTAGGAAGGAAAACCATATCAGCAAATCCATTTCCTGTCGGCAATTCTCTTACAAGAGTATAATCTCTGCATGCACTATAATATGCCAGCGCAATCACACTGCTCAAAGAAATCTCATTGTTATATATCAGACTGGAAGAACTTTGCATATGGACTTCTTGTATCATCTGTGCCACAGCTTTTTCGTTCATCTCCAAAGTTGCCTTAAGTAAAGCTTCCGATGCATCAACCGCCTTTATTACTTCTTCCCACCCATCATTTCTAATCGCTCGCAAAAAAACACTCCTCACCTCATCATTTGGAATAAAAACTTTTTTTGTCTTACTATCATAAGCCAGATATCCCATATGAATTAGCAGGGTAATAACATCATCTGCAGACTTAAATGAAGTAATATCGTTTTGAAATGATTCCACGTCAATACTACATCTCTGATTTCCCAGCATGTCTACAATCAATTGTCTTAACCCATCAAAATCCATTGCAATATACGTCATCAAAGACTCATACGTCTCTGTTCCAGACCAATAATTCCCAAATTCCCTGCTATCTACAGCTTCAATTACAGAATTAGGGCTATAAATATGTCCTATCTTTTCAAAATAATATCCGTCATACCATCTTTGCATCTCTTTAAATGGCATATCATGTCCTTTGCAAATAGTCCTTACCTCTGTCTCCGTAAATCCGACATACTCCGCCATCTGTCTTGGACTGACCATTGTATGCTCCCGAAAATTATTTAGAGCTGACTGTGTGCCGTATTTCTTAATTGGTAAAATTCCCGTAATATAAGCAAGCTTTAAAAAAGCTCCCGACGGCGTTCCTTTAAATAATCCTCTCAAAAGATTGATATATTCCTTCTGAAGATTTTCATTATTTTTGTCCTCCCGGAACAGACAGTCCCATTCATCAATAATAATGATAAACTGTTCTTTTGTCATAACATTGATTTTTGCCAATACCGATGGCAATGAAATGTCATCGTCTCGGACATATTCGGCGTATTCCTCCCTTAACTCGGCTATCACCTGTTCCTGAATATAACTCACTACTTTAAGAGTTGAATCTCTCTTCATTTCCTCAAGCGCATTTCCGTACATCCACTGGATATCCAAAAAGATTACATTATACTTATTTAAATGCACTTTGAAAAATTCATTCTGACTTATTTGAAGTCCTTCAAACAGCTTTTCAGAATGACATCCTTTACTGTAATACGCGGCCAGCATAGTTACCGCCATTGTTTTCCCAAACCTTCTTGGTCTGCTGGAACAAATCAACGGTCTGTCTTTTCCGATACGGCTATTCGTATATTTAATTAGTTCCGTCTTATCCACATATAATTCAGAATTAACAGAAACCACAAACTGTTCATTTCCCGGATTTAAATATATTCCCATACTTATACACTCCCTACTGTTTAAAATGCATTCTATACATAACAGTAATAATCATTTTGTGCAATACTCTTATTAATGCACTTATTGATATCTTCCTCGCGTTTAGCATTCCAATCCTTGGGATAATATGTCGCTTCAATCATGGTAAGTGTAAGTCCCGCTATTTTTGATATAAATACAGGATTAATCATATTATCAACCATCATTTGAATAACCATGTTTTTAATCGGCTCTACAGCCAATGTCTTTTTATTTTTGCACTCATCCTCCATTACCCCAAAGTCCTGTGCTGCATTATAAAACCATGTATTAAGACTTTCCACCCGAAATTTGCCCTTATATTTGTATAAATACTCAAAAAAATTATCCTCTTCCTTAATGGGTTCCTTGTTTTTAGATTCTGCATATTTTAATGCCGCACACAAATCCCTTGACAATCCACAAGGTATATTGACAGCTATACCATTTATAAGCAATTTTTTATAATCTTTTGTGATATCTGATTTTTTTATACTTGTAATCACACCTCTTTTGGCTGGTGCAATTAATGTCAGCTTAATAAACAGTCTTAAGATTATTCTCTGAAGATGTCTTTCTTCCTCTCTGATTCCGGCAGGTTTATTCTGAAAATTATCAATAGCTTTATCCAGTTCCATTAAAATAATTTTGATATCTTCACATTTATAGCTTCCTCTCTCTACAGGTTCCAACAAGCTATATTTATCAACGATGTCATCTTTAAATTTACTGTAATTGTAATCCGAAAAAATATCAGTTGTTTTACCAGTCTCACTTAAGTAATCATAAAAACTTTTAACCGATTCAAGCTGCGACTCCATGGTCGATCTGGAATTAAGTTCGCCTTTATTATGATAATATCTGATACATTCCTCAACTATATTTATATTAATTCTGGCAGGCGCGTTTGATAGCTGTACATCTGGCAAGCTTAAATAATTAACAAATTTATTGATATGATTTCGATAAACATGATTTTTGCTAAGTAGATCTTTACGTTCTTCAAAAAATTCATTTTTGAATTTTTGCATAACATCCATTTTCACTCCTCCAGTCAAAATATTATGATAAAAATATAGTTGAATTTTCAATTTCATTCTAATTTAATTTTTATATATTGTCAATGACATTTGCAGATATAACAGTGACACGGATATAAAAGCGACATAAAAGCGGAGGGCTTTCACTCTCTCCGCTTCCTACTATCCTTCATTTTGCAATACACCACCGCCACCAGCGTACTAATAAACGTTGCAACAATCGCCGGCGCAATAATCCCTGCCGGATTCACACTCCCGTACTGCTGCCTGTAAGCAATCATATTCACAGGTATCAGCTGCAACGAGGAAATATTCAAAATCAAAAACGTACACATCTCGTTGCTGGCAATCCTGCCGCTCTTTCCGCTTGTCACCACGGACAGTTCCCCGCCGTTCTTACCTGCCCTGTTCTGCCCTTTCCTTTCATCCGCTAAAATGCCCTTCCCACCCGCCGCATACCCCGGCGTCCCCCGTTCCACCTCCAGTTTCGCCAGCTCCTCCATCGCCTTCAATCCGGCCGGAGTGCAAGCCCACCCCAGCCCTAAAATATTCGCAATAATATTCATCGAAATATAATCCCGCGCTTTATGCTTCTTGGGCAATCCCGGAAACATAAAAGAAACAAAAGGAGATAACATATTCGTAAGCCTCCGAATAAGCCCCGCGCTTTCCGCCACCTCCATAAGCCCCACCCACAACGCCATAATCCCCGCCATGGCAATACAAAGAGAAACTGCTTCCCCGGCACTGTCAAGCGCCGCTTCCGTAACCTCCTTCATATTCCCATTTACAGCGCCAAAAACAATACCCAGTGCAATCATCGCCGCCCATATGTAGTTTAACATAATAAACCTCCATTTTTCCTCTGCTCTTTTTAGCATCTTATGATAAATAATCAAAAATTATTTCCCATATGTTATTTCTTAAATAACCGGTTGAATTACGCATAATATTTCCCCATTATCCATAACAAAGCCCCACATAACAATCTGAACAGGGATTTCTATACTTATAAAATCACATAAACACACCGGGTGAAATCATCGGAAACATCATCAGATGACAGACAGCCAATAAGGCAAACAATGGATGCCTCGCTTCGCCAGTCATCCTTATATTAAACAAACACTGCCACGCTTTGCAAGGTCAGCTTATGGTAAACAATTCGCCCGCGGACAGCTTCCACAGCCGGCCGCGGGTGAAACAAAAATAAAACGATAAAGTTTTTCAAAGCTGCTCTTACCCTTTCATACCGGTAATAGCAATACCCTGGATAATCTGTTTTTGGAAAAACAGATACACTACTAAAACTGGTAAAATAGAAATCACGGTTCCCGCCATCAGCAAAGGATAATCCGTTGCATATGTCCCCTTAAAGAAATTCAACATCAGCGGAACCGTGAAGGTCTCCGTCTTGTTTAAAAAGATTAGGGGATATAAAAAATTGTTCCACTGTCCCAGAAATACAAAGATACCGAAAGCTGCCAGAGAAGGTTTTACCAGCGGCAATATAACCCGGAAAAATATTTGCGGCACGGAAGCCCCGTCAATGGTAGCTGCCTCCTCCAACTCCCCGGGAAGAGATGCGATAAACTGCCGCATCAAAAACACTCCGAAAGCATTAAATAATGCCGCAGGAAGAATCAGCGACATATGCGTTCCCAAAAGCCCCAGATTCTTCATAATGATAAAGAGAGGAATCATCGTAACCTGCGAGGGAACCATCATTGTTGCCAGAAAGAGAATAAACATAAAATTATGCCCATGAAATTTCAGCTTTGCAAAGGCATATCCGGCCATAGACGCCGTAAGCAGCTGAATGACCACCACCACGGATGCAATATAAAAGCTGTTAAAATAGGCACGGCCAAAGGGAAGTGCCTGAAGGGATTCAGGATAGTTCTCCCAAACGATTGGGTCAGGCCAAATCGTAGGTGGTACGGAAAAGGTCTGTCCCATGGTTTTCAGGGAACTGAGTATTGTCCAGATAAAGGGAACTACCATGCTTACAGCCCCTACGCTTAAAATAACATATACAAAAATATCAAACGGTTTTAATTTCTTATTCATCATAGTTCACCCACCTTTTTGAGCCGTACATCTGTATTAAAGTGATAATCAGTATAATAATAAACAGAATAACAGAAGATGCACATGCCTGTCCCATCTTAAAATCGACAAATGCATTTTGGTAAATATGATATACAAATGTATAGCTGGCCTTTACAGGTCCTCCATTTGTCATAACAAATGCCTGGTCAAATACCTGGAACGAGCTGATCATCGTCATAATCAATACGAAAAAGAGTGTTGGAGAGAGCATGGGAATCGTGATGCTTTTGAAAATTTGCCATTTCCCAGCCCCGTCAATTTTTGCCGCCTCATAATAGCTCTCGGGAATATTTTGAAGTCCCGCCAGTAAAAGAACCATATTGTATCCCACATTCCACCATACGGATACAATCACAATAGATGGGAGTACCCATTTGGTATCTGTCAGCCACTTAGGACCGGCTATGCCAATTGCTGCCAAAATCGTGTTCAGTAAACCAAAATCTCCGTTCAGAATCCATGTCCAGATTACACCTACTGATACGGAACCGGTTACAACCGGCATGAAATAAAACAGACGGTATAATGTTTTTCCTTTAATCTTCTGCACCGCAAGGGCAAGAGCAAGGGCAAGTATAAGGTCAAGGGGAATGAACATGATTGAATAAACTACCGTATTAACCAAAGATTTCTTAAAATCATCATTTCCAAATTGGCGGACATAATTAGAAAGACCTACAAATTTCATAGTTGGCGCAATGCCATCCCATTCATTAAAGCTGATCCCAAAACTCATAACCAGCGGAATCAAAGCAAAAATAATCAGACCTATCAGCTGAGGAGCTACGAATACCCACCCCCACATTTTTCGTCTTTTTAGCATTTTTCCCTCCATTCTGAAGCATTTTCGCATATCCTGCTATGCGGGTCTGCTCAAACAACGGACAGCACGCTCCGCGCGCTGTTCTTATGTTAAAAAAGGGAAGGCAGCTTCTGCACTGCCTTCCCGCAGTTTTATTGGCTATCTGCAATAACTTCTGCTGCTTTTGCTTCTACCTTTTCTATAATTTCATCCGGATCAGCGCCGTTTACATATGCCTCTTCGAAGACTGACTTTGTCGCATCGGCAAATCCTGCATATATTGTGTCTTTTGCCACATCGGTTCCACTGGCCCACCCGGTAGCGCGCACCTTGAGAATATGGTCCAAATGTGCCGGAACTTCGGACTCAATCAGCATATCATCCAATGTCTTTACAGAAGGAACTGAGGTTCCAACACCGGTAATTCTTGCTTCCTGCCCCGGCGTTCCGCAGTAGAAAGTTAAGAACTGCATTGCTTCCTCCAAGTGCTCTGACTTAGCGTTAACGCACAGGAAGCCAAGGCAAATCTGCGCCGGTGCATACTGCTCGCCGCTCTTTGAAGGGTAAGGGATATAGTCAAAATCAATTCCCTCATCATGGAAGGTTTTAGTCAGCCATCTGCCCGCTGCTATGAATCCGGCCTGTCTGGACATGAACATTGCGTCTTCTCCCTGTCCATCCGGCAGTGTTCCGCCATAAACGAATCTTCCGTCCTGAATTCTGTCGCATACATAGTGAAAAGCTTCACGGGCTTTATCATCAAATTTGTAAGTATCGCCATCCCATACGGAACCACCGTTTCCAAACACCCAATTGTAAAGTCTGATGTTGTCGCCGCCCTGGACCATTCCATACTTGCCATTTTCTTTCAAAGTGGTACAGATTTCATCAAATTTATCCCATGACCATTCCCCGTTTGCAAAAAGCTCCTGGGGATCTTCAATGTTAAGTTCTTCAAACATTGCCGGTGAATAGTAAAGCACCATGGGGTTACAGTCAACGGACAATCCCCAGATACCATCATCGGTTCTGGTTGCGTTTAATACTGTCTCATCAAAGTCTTCTACCTTAGCATAAGAACTGTCTCCAGCCATAAATTCTTCCAGATTAGCGATCGTTCCATTTTTAATAAGCTGATTAATGATTGTATCTTCCACAAAAATAACATCTGCGGCTGTTCCACCTGCCAGCTGTGTAATCAAAGACTGGTTGTATCCATCGCTTGGGGATGCCTCAAACGTGACGTGAACCCCGCTTTGCGCCTCATTAAAAGCATCCACCGCCTGCTGATAAACCTTTATTTCGTCAGCGTTTCCTCTGGCAGTATATACGATCTCAACAGTTTCTCCTGATTCCGAATCCGCTTTATTAGCTTCAGTATTTTCTGTGGCAGATGCATCCGCAGTTTCCGTACCGTTATCGGCTGCAGGATCGACAGGTGTTTTTTCCGCCTTTGAACCACATGCAGTCATCAGCATAGCTGCAGCCAATACGCTTGCAGTGATAATATTTCTCTTTTTCATATTCTCTCCTTTTAAAGTTTAGTAAAATTTATTTTTATTTACTTTAATCAGCTGATGTTTAGTGACATTATAGTAGCACGCTACTTACGTCATGTCAACATATTTTTATAAAATATATGATGAAAATCAAGATAAATTTTATGTTTTTTGTAAATAATGTTGATTATTTTTTATTTATATAGTAAACTTTATAAAAATATATTCGCAAGTTTACTAAATACATAAAGAATAAAACTGTAAAGAGAGGAAACTATAATATGAAAAAAATATGTAATGTTCAAACTACAAGCCAGAGTAATTATCTCAAGGTAATTCCCAAACAAAAGGACCGGATTTCTCCGGAAGTCGAAGAATATCATTATAAAGTAGTTTCCGCGCCGGAAATGCACTCGGACCTGACCCGCAGTAATCTGCCTCCTTTGGAGGACAGGCCTTTTGTCAGGCTTCGCGTTACATGCGATATTCTGGGTATTGTGGGGATGTGGAAGCCAGACGGCGGATTTCAAAAGGCCCTCCATGGCGACTGGTCATATGAGTTTAAAACCAATATCAGCCATTCCGCCCCAATTCTCTGTTTTTTTGACAGCCAGGATAGCAATCGGTTTACCATTTCTGTCAGCGAGCTGAGTAAGGATATCTGTTTTACCACAGGCGTTCACGAAGAAACAGCAGAAATCTATACGGAAATTATCATTTATTTAACTGATTCTTCTCAGCCATATCATTTTTGCTGCCGGATAGACACCCGTCCCCTCCGATTTGAGCAGATCATACAGGAAACTGCTGTCTGGTGGGATCTGCTCTTGCCGGAAGAAACCATGCCTGTTCCTGAGGAAGCAATATCTCCCATGTATTCAACCTGGTATTCCTATCATCAGGAACTGGACCAGCAAAATTTATTGCGAGAATGTTATATGGCCTCAGAAATGGGTATGCGGTCTGTTATCATAGATGACGGCTGGCAGACCCGTGACAATCATCGTGGTTATGGATATTGTGGAGATTGGGTAAACGAGTCCTCCAAATTTCATGATTTTCGGGAATTTGTGGATAATGTGCATAGGCTGGGCATGAAATGTATTCTATGGTACAGCGTTCCTTTCCTGGGAAAATTTTCAGATAAATGGGAAACCTACAAAAATCTCTGCCTGCATTATGAGCCTTCTCTTCAGGCCGGCGTGCTCGATCCCAGGTATCCTCAGGTAAGAGAATATCTTATTTCTGTTTATAGAGAAGCTCTGCTTACTTGGGATTTAGACGGTTTTAAACTGGATTTCATTGATTCTTTCCGGGATTATAAAGATACACCGCCTTTTGGACATGGAATGGATTATTCCGAAATCTCCCAGGCGGTTCACCGGCTTATGATTGATATCCGGCACACCCTGTTGGAGATAAAGCAAAATCTAATGTTTGAGTTTCGTCAAAATTACATTGGCCCTCAGATAAGACGCTACGGAAACATCTTCCGAGTGGCCGACTGTCCCCTTTCAGGCATTACAAACCGGGTTGGTATCACTGATTTAAGGCTGCTCAGTGGATCCTGCGCCGTACATTCGGATATGCTTTTGTGGCATAAACTGGAATCCCCCGAGGACATTGCAATCCAGATTATCAACTGTATCTTTGCCACATTACAGATATCTGTACGGCTGGATTCTCTGGAGCCCCGGCAACGCCAGGTTCTGGAGCATTATATCGACTTTTCTGTAAAATACAGAGAAACTCTGTTAAAAGGCAGTTTTACAGCCAAGTCCCCTCTGGGACTTTATCCTGTGCTGCTATCCGCAACCAAAGATATAAAAATATGCGCTGTTTATGAAGAAAACTATTGTGTTGATTTTTCAGACAGTTCTGACATATGGGAATTATGGATATTAAATGGAACTCATGGCAATATTCAATATGTGATCCTCCCCGATCACATACTTTACTCTGTTGTGCAAAAAGACTGTATGGGAAAAATTGTCTCAAAAACGGATTTAAAAACGTCAAATAAACAGGTTCTTTCCATACCCTCTCTTGCAGGAGGAAGCCTTTGCTTTATAAAACAAGAAACAGCCTCTCTTCCATGTTAACTGCGTATTTTGCAATCACCTATCTTTTTCTTGAAGTAGCCCTTTATTGTATGCTAAACTGGAAATAGTAATGAACTGAGAGGCATAAGAACATCATATGATAACATTAAACGACATTGCATCGGCCTGCGGCGTTTCCAGAACTACAGTATCAAGGGTGCTCAGCCAGGATCCCGAATTTTCCGTTTCGGATCAAACGCGAAATCTGGTTCTGGCTACGGCCAAAGCCATGAATTATGATATGAGTCAAAAAAGACGCGTCCCGGGCGGCAAGGATGCAAAAGAATCCTCCGGCCATCCGGAGCCTGCCGTTTTAAAGGTAGGAATTTTAAACTACAAATTTAAATTACATGAAGTATCCATTAATGATTATTATAATACCGTTTTCACAGGATTTATGTCCTGCCTGAAAGATTTGAATTTAATTTCCCATATGGAATTTCGTTATATACTAAAGGAATCTTATGAGGAACTGAAGGGACTTGACGCGTTAATCATTCTTGGAAAACTGCAGCTAAACCCATATCACCCTTTTGTCCGGGAAATCAAATACAAAATAATTCTGGATTACCTTGCGCCGGATTATCAATTTGACTCCATTCTTCCGGATTTTAACCAAGCAGTCCGGATGGCAATCGACTATTTTCATTCTATCGGCCATCAGGATATAGGGTATATAGGCAGCCTTGACCGTATTGTACAGTTTGCATTCAGTAGCCGGGAAGAAAAGAAAGACTCCAGACATCTGGCCTTTCAGAATTATTGTATGCAAAATGGAATCAATCCGGAGAGCCGCATCTGGCTTGCAGATTCTTTTTCACCTGAGGATGGATATGCTATCACAAACCGCCTTTTAGTGGAAGGGAAGCTGCCGCCCGCTTTGTTGTACGGATCCGATGGGCTGGTTATGGGCGCTTATAAAGCATTCCAGGAGCATGGCATAAGGGTTGGTGAAGATATTTCCGTTGTCGGTATTGATAATATGCCTTTTTCCGGCTATCTCAATCCGCCGCTTACTACCGTTGCCCTGAATCCCCAGTTACTTGGCCGTGCGGCGGCACATGCACTGATTTCACAGTCTGAGCAGCACAGAGACTATCCTCTGACAATTCATCCTCCCCTAAAAATCGTGGTACGTAATAGCTGCAGAAAGCTTCTTTAAACCAAAACCCCGACATGGCTGCGGGGTTTTGAATTTTCACGATATTTGTTAAATTCCTTTTTGTATAGCGCTTTTCTCCTGTTAGTTTTTGGCTTCTCCATATTAACAAAGCAACGATTGATACACCTCCCGTTTGCTTATCCCTCTGTCGGCCGCCACTTTCTTCATAGCTTCTTTTCTATCTATTCCCTTATCTTCATATATCCGCATATGTTCCCTGATAGAGATTTCTTCCCATTTTGTCTGTTCATCCAGCTTTAATTTGTTGCGGTCAAGTCCCTCTATCACCAATACATATTCCCCTCTCGGCTCCTCCTTTTCGTAGTAAGCCACCGCCTGCTCAATCGATGTGGGAAAAACCGTCTCAAAACGCTTTGTGAGCTCCCTGCACAGGGTAATGCGCCGTTCCCCCAGCACATCGTATAACTCTCCGAGAGTTCTTTTTAAATGATGAGGCGCTTCGTATAAAATGATAGTGCGCGTCTCCCTGCCTAATTCATCAAGCACAAATCTTCTTTCCTTTTTCTCCCCAGGCAGAAAGCCTTCAAAGCAGAATCTTCTGGCGGATATTCCGGAAAGAGTAAGCGCCGTTATCAACGCGCAGCACCCCGGAAGTGAAGTGACAGGGATTCCCTCTTTTAAACATTTCTCTACCAGAACCTCCCCGGGATCCGATATGGCCGGCGTACCAGCATCCGTTATCAGCGCAATATTTTTTCCTGCCTTAAGCCATGATATAATCTGCAGCGCCTTTTCCACCTTATTATGCTCATGATAGCTGGTCATGGGCGTTTTGATTTCAAAATGGTTTAGCAGCTTAATGCTGTTGCGCGTGTCCTCCGCCGCAATTATATCCACTTCTCTCAGCGTATCCAGCACCCGAAAGGTTATGTCATTCAAATTCCCTATGGGTGTGGCGCACAAATACAATGTTCCGGTCACTTTCATCCTCCCTTGCCGTCAATTGTACATTAACGAATCATATATGCATTTTATCGTAAACCAACAAAATTTCTTCCTGTAGCTGTCCTTTCCTTTCAGCCAGACCTATATCCAAATTTTATTGCCCTAAGCCGGTTCGTAAAGCATAGCGGCATTTATTCGTCCGCCCCAAGCAGCCCGTCCTTCGTATACCGGTTAGATGCGTTCCACAAAATCCATTCCTCGTAACCGGCATCGTAAACCGCCTGTATCTGTGCCCTGATCTCCTCCGCCTCGTAGGGAATATGGCCCTTTACCCAGGTAGCGGTAAAATCCTGAAGCCATGGCCTTACCCGGGCGCAGACTCCCTCCATCGGTAAAAGGGCCGCCACCTCCTCCATTGTATACTCCTTCTCCATATTGCCTGAAACCGTACCCACTGGAATACCTGCAAGCACTTTTTTAGACGACTGCAAAGCGGTCAGCACCAGTTTGTACGGTTCCGCATCCGGTACCGGAATATTGTAATTATAAGGGCCGTAATGGGAGGGGTATACCATAGGGCTGATATAATCCAGGTACTTTGACAGCCCCACATAATTTTGCCCCACAATCCGCTGGTCCACCTCGCTGTCAATCACCATCCCATATACATCCGCCGAGACAATTCCTCCCGCCTCATGTATTTTCTCTGCCGCATAGGCCGCAAAATCATCTATAATTTCCTGCCTGTCCTTTTCCTCTCCATCCTGGCCAAAATCTACGTCTTCCATGCCGCTATCTGTAGAAAACCGGATATAGTCAAATTGTACCTCGTCAAAACCCATATGTAAGGCTTCTTCCGCAATAGCCAGCAGATAGTCCCACACCTCTTTATTGTAAGGATTTAACCACGCAAGTCCGCCCTTGTCTTTAAATACGCTGCCATCTGCATTGTGAATACACCACTCCGGTTTCATATCCGCTAAAAAAGGATCCTTAAAGGCTACTATCCGCGCAATCAGATAAATATTTTTTTCTTTGCATTTTACTACCAAAGCCTCCATATCCTGAATATACCGGATACCTGACCCCAACTCCTCTACCATGGGCGTCTGCATATCATACGTGACTCTGCCCTCATCATTTTTAACATCTATCACCATGGCGTTTAGTTCCGTATCTTCCACCAGCTCAATCAGGTTTTCCATATGAGAGGTACCGGCCATGGGGCCGGTCACAAAAATTCCCTTCACTTTAGGCCGCTCCTTTTCCTCCGCCTTTAAAGTCTCCTCCTCAGCCTCCGCCATATCCCCTTCATCCGGATCTGATTCTATCTCTGTTTCTACCGTATCCTTTTCTTCCATAAAATAAGGTGTTTCTTCATCCGCTTCCTCTTCCGATACATAAACGTTCTGTGTGACCTGCGTCTTAATGGCATCCGATTGGACGGCCTTTGCTCTGTTCCCGCACCCTGGGCAAAGAACGCCTGCTGCCAGCAGTATACATACAACCCTTATTTTTCTAATCATCTTCAAGTCTTCTGATGCCAAAGTTATTTCTCTCCCATAGCCCGGTTATATCGATACCGGCAAATTAAACCTCTATTATTATCATACCCAATGCCTGGCTCCGTAATTGCCCGGCTTATTGTCCCTGGAAATCAATACCCATATATATCGTATATCTCATCCGTATAAACATTAGGCCGCTTATAGACAATCAGCGGCTTTTCCACCGTCATTCGGGCTCTTCCACCCCTGTTTGCCTCTATCAGAACCATATTAGGTTCTTTATCCACGAAAGGATACACTAGCTTCATCCTCTTTGGCTCCAGTTTATATTGCCGCAAAAGCACAATAATATCTGTCAGCCTGAAAGGCCTGTGCACCATATAAAAATTACCACCCGGTTTCAGTAATCTGCTGCTTTGGCTCACCACATCCTCCAGCGTGCAAAGTAGCTCATGCCTGGCAATTGCTTTTGGCGCATCCGGATTGGTTAAACCATGATGCTCTGTCATATAAGGAGGATTGCAGGTCACAACATGAAAAGAAGCAGCCCCAAAGAGACTGACTGCTTCCTTTATATCACCTGTAACAATTTCTATTTTACTTTCAAGTCCGTTTAATTTAACGCTCCTTGCCGCCATATCCGCACTTTCAGGCTGAATCTCAAGCCCCACAAACCGGGCTGCTTTTGTCTTAGCCTCCAAAAGAATGGGAATGATTCCTGTTCCGGTTCCCAGATCAAGCACACTCTCCCCTTCTTTTGCCTTTGCAAAGCCGGAAAGCAATACGGCGTCCATTCCAAAACAAAATTTATCAGGATCCTGAATTATCTTATAATGATTCCGCTGTAAATCATCTATTCTCTCATTTTCCTTTATCAATACTTTTTCCAGGGATGTTGCTTCTGCCGGTTCCATTTTCAAAGACCTCATTTTCAATATAGACCTCGCAACATTCAATTTGTCCTGTTGCTATTCATGGCTTAAGGGCCGCTTATAGTAACGATCCAGGGCTCGCTTCCACCCTCTAATTATCATCCAGCTTTGACTTTATTTCTTCCTTCTCCAGTTTTTCCAGCTCTTTTAATTCCGCAACGTCCTGAACATCCGGCTTATTATGTCTGTGTCTGCGCTTAAACCGTAGCTGCTCCACCCGGTACTCCTGAATCTCCTTTTCATCTCCCACATCCACAATGACCTTGACCAACTGCCTAAGCACATTCACACTGTGGACCTCTCCCTTTAATCCGTCTTCTGTGGTCACATGATCTCCCACGTGAGGCAGTCTTTTATTTAGCTCTTCATATGTTTCTTCCTCATGCTTTAAGCAGCACATAAGCCTGCCGCACACGCCGGAAATCTTGGTAGGATTCAGTGACAGATTTTGCTCCTTTGCCATTTTAATAGAAACCGGTACAAACTCTGACAAATGTCTGTGGCAGCACAGCTCCCTGCCGCAAATCCCAATTCCACCTAAGATCTTGGTCTCATCTCTGACGCCGATTTGGCGGAGCTCTATTCTGGTTTTAAATACAGCCGCCAAATCCTTAACCAGTTCCCTGAAATCAATACGTCCGTCTGCCGTAAAATAAAATAAAACTTTATTATTGTCAAATGTATACTCTGCATCTATCAGCTTCATTTCCAGCCCATGCTTCTGTATCTTTTCCAGGCAGATTTTAAAAGCTTCTTTTTCCTTTATTTTATTTCCGGCTTCCTGCTCGTCATCCCTTTCAGTAGCGATTCTAAGCACTGGCTTTAGAGGCTGGACAACCGCATCATCCTCCACATTCCGGGGATCTCCTACCACCGTTCCATATTCAATTCCTCTGGCAGTTTCCACAATCACATGCTCTCCACGCTTAATATCAAGCTTTCCCGGATCAAAAAAATAAATTTTCCCTGCCGTTCTAAAACGCACTCCTATTACCTTTATCATTAATTTATTAACCTCTCTAATTCTCTTTAATTGTCAGAAGCAAAAGCTCCATGGTCAAATCAAAATTTACATTAGCCGAAAGCCTCTCCTTTGATTTTTCCAGAGCGCTTATGATATTTTCAATACCCTCGTAAGTGCTTCTGTCCGCCACCTTTCTGATATACTGTATTTCCTCTCTGAAAATTAAATGGTTGGCATCGTGGGTTGCCTTAAACAACAGTACATCCCGATACCATATGGAAAGAATATCCATATAATCGTTCACGTCAAGCTTGTACTCATTAATTTTCCTGATGGCCGTAACAATTTCATTTAATTCCATTTCATGTATATATTTTACCAGAGTTACTGCTTCTTCCTTTACTTTGTCAAACTCCTCACTCTTTGCCAGAAGTCTGGCCTTTCCCACATTTCCTCTCGCAAAAGCCACGCAGATATCCGCCTTATAATCAGGAATTTCCATATTTTGCATCAGAAACTTCTTAATCTGGCTGTCCTGAACCGGCTTCATGTTAAGGACAACGCACCTGCTTAAAATGGTAGGCAGAAGGGAATTTACATTGGTAGTCAGAATTAATATTACCACATACTCAGGAGGCTCCTCTAACGTTTTCAGCAGGGCATTTTGAGCCTGAACCGTCATCTTTTCGCCCTCGTTCATAATATAAATTTTCTTAGGGCTGCTGTAGGGTTTAATCGCCACATTTCCATTTATCTGAGTCCGGATATCATCCACGCTGATGGTCCCTGGTTTTTCATGGCTGATAAAAATAATGTCCGGCTGGTTTCCCCCCAGAGCCTGCTTACAGGAATGGCATTCCTGACACGGTTCGATTCCCTGCCTGCTATCACACTGTAATGCCATTGCAAATGTTTTCGCTATAAATTCTTTTCCGGCATTTTTCTCCCCATTAATGATATAAGCGTGAGATACCTTATTCATTTTTATGGCATTTTCCAAATGCTCTTTCAATTGCTCCTGTCCCACAATATCACTAAATCTGTTCATACACCCTCTCATTTCCGCTGCTTTGCACAGCACCTGCCCCCTATAGTAACAGACCTTTTCTCTATATTCGTATTGTTAAGTTAAAATATCCAAAAGCAGGCCCCTTATTTCTCCTATTTTAGAAAGGATTGCAAGGTGATCCTGCTCTTCCTTCATAAGTTCCTGGGCCAGCTCATCTAAACTTTCATCTACAAGCCGTATTATTCCATAAACCCTGTGCCTTCCCTTTCTGTCCAGAAAATTTTCACGGGAAAAAGAATGCGAACGGCTTATAATCTCATTCATAAATTCTTTCACCAGACCCCTGTACCGTTTCATATCCCTGATATCGCGCTTTTTGGCAAGTTTATCCCCCTGCATAGTTATTTCTTCCATCAGCACGCTTAATCTGGCCTGCAGCTCCTGCTCTTCAATATGGCTGACCAATGTAAATTTAAATCCTCCGTCAGATTCCTGTACCGGCGCCGCCTGCTCCGGCTGTGACACAGGTATGGTTTGATTAACTTTTATATCCAAATCGGTCACCCCTTTCTATAGCAGTAACTGCTTAACCTTTCAGCCAAACTCTTATATCCACAATTTTTTATGCTACAAGCTGCTTTTAATATATTCCTTGATCTCTGCAAGACAGCTGCTTAAATGAACATTGGAAAACGTCCTGCCTATTCCTGCGGCCATTATCCTTTCTTCTGAAAAATCTTCAGCATCTGCCAGAAACCGCCTGCACATTTCCTCATATTTCGGAATTTCCTGCATCATTTCCCGCTTCAATGCGCGTTTTAATCTTACGCCGTCATCAAGCTCAAGCAAAACAGGCACCACTTTATCTCTGCCAAAGTACTCCGCCGTTTTTACATAAGACTCTATTGTCCCTATAACCAGATAATGATTGTGCATCAAATCTATCTTACCATCATCCACCGTAAAATAACGCCATATGCCATGATATGTATGATAGGCACGGGATTCAATGATTCTACCCTGTGCCTCTAACTCCTTATATCCCGCATCATCCGTAAAATGATATTCCTTTCCTTCCACTTCGCCTGCGCGAATCGGGCGGGTGGTATACAGCACCACCCTTTTTAAGTTTAAAGCTTTCCATTCCAGTAGTTTTTTATAGATGGTGTCCTTCCCTGAAGAGCTCTTCCCCATTAAGTATATCATCTTCCCCATATTAATTAAACCTCTACAACGTGAATCATATTGGTTTTTCCTGATATTCCCAGTGGTATTCCAGCCGTAAGGACAACTCTGTCCCCTTCTTTTATATATCCGGCCCCTTTTGCCGCTTTCACAGCTTCGTCAAATAAATCATCTGCCGTACTCTCCCGCGCCATCCAGACAGGCGTAACCCCCCAGCATAGGCTGAGTTGTCTGCAGACCCTTGGGCTGACACTAAACGCAATAATAGGGCACTTAGGCTTATATCTGGAAATCATTTCCGCCGTAAACCCGGAAATCGTCACAGTAATGATAGCAGCCGCTTTCAGATCCATTGCCGTAGTACAGGTGGCATGAGAAATCGCAGTGGTTACATCCAAATCCGCCGTATACTTTCTCATTTTCATTCTCTCATCATAATCAATTGCCTCTTCCGTTCTCTCAGCAATTTTAGCCATAGTTTTAACGGCTTCTACCGGATACAGGCCGGCAGCGCTTTCTCCTGAAAGCATAATTGCCGTTGTTCCATCATAAATGGCATTGGCAATATCCGTTGTTTCCGCCCTGGTAGGCCTGGGATTCTTCATCATGGATTCCAGCATCTGGGTAGCCGTAATGACATGCTTTCCCATTGCTTCGGCCAGCTTAATCATCTGCTTTTGTACAACCGGCACTTCCTCCATGGGGATTTCAACACCCATATCCCCTCTTGCTACCATTATACCATCAGAAACTTCAAGAATTTCTTCCAAATTGTGAATCCCCTGCATATTCTCAATCTTGGCGATGATCTTCATATAACTGTTATGCTCATCTAAAATTTTTCTTACCTCTAAAATATCTTCCCTGGACCTGACAAAGGATGCGGCAAGAAAGTCAAATCCCATATCGCAGCCAAACAGAATATCACTTCTGTCAACCTCACTTATATAAGGCATAGAAAGAACTGCACCAGGAACATTTACGCCCTTATGGTTAGAAATAGGACCCCCGTTTATTACTCTGCATATTATATCGGTTTCTTCTATGTCCTCCACAACCATTTCAATCAAACCATCATCTATCAAAATAGTTGTCCCTACCTCTATATCATCTTTTAAATTCTTGTAAGTAATACTGACTTTCTCATTATTACCAATCATATCCTCGGTAGTAAGTATAAATTTTTGGCCGGCAATAAGTTCTGCCTGGCCCCCTTCAATATTTTTCAGCCGAATCTCTGGTCCCTTTGTATCCAAAAGCGTTGCCACCTGCAAATTTAATTCGCTGCTAACCTTTATAACCCTATCGAATTTTTTCTTATGCTCTTCATGCGTTCCATGAGAAAAATTAAAGCGGGCAACATTCATACCTGCAAGCATTAATTCCCGCAGCCTCTCCTCACTTTCACTTGCAGGTCCTATTGTACAAATAATTTTTGTCTTTCTCATAAATCTCCTCATTTCTGCACAGCTTTTATATATTTCAAGTTTGTGAGCCGCGCAGACACAAACTTATCTTCTGATGATTTCCTGATTTACCACTTTGATTTTATTTTCCTGTATACCCTGAACCGTATAACCGTTTTTGATATAATATGCAATAAGCTTAATCATCTGCTGGTTTATCACTTCTCCGGGAATCAGCAGTGGAATTCCGGGAGGATATAAATGAACAAATTCAGCTATTACTTTCCCATCTGCTTTTTCAAGCTCTGTCTGTATACAGGAAGAAGTATATGCTTCCCAAATCCCCATATTTACATCCGGATGCATATCAAAACCTGAAAAAAATCCTTTGCCATTCAATTTTTCTCTATTTCCTTCAAATTCCCTGCCTTGCTCTCCCTGTTCTTTTAAAATCTTTTTGTCAATTTCTAATAAAGCAGCTAAAAGACGTATAAAGCCTTCTTCTTTATCCATCATAGACAAAATGGCAACCGCATAACTCCCCGCGGCCATTTCCATCTCAAGATGGTACTTTTTCCGCAATATATAACTGAGCATCTGCCCTGTCATAAAAGAACCTTTTACAGATATTACAAGTTTTCCCGGCTCTGTATAAGGACATATTCTTATATAGCGGCACGCTTCCATCTTTTTTACCAGGTCATTTTTTAAATGAAATATCTTTTCTAACCTTTGGCATCCTTCCTTCTCCACAACCCGGATAGCTTTATCTATTCCTGCCATCAGGATATAGGAAGGGCTGCTTGATTGATAAATTCGAAGATATTTTCTCACCGATTCACTATCAACCAAAACGCCATTTTTATGAAGTAACGCTGTCTGAGTAGGCGCCGGAAGAGTCTTGTGAACACTGTGAATTACAATATCCGCTCCCTCTCTCACAGCATTTTCAGGATAATCCGGATGCATGCCAAAATGAGCGCCATGAGCCTGATCTACAATTAATGGAATTCCATAGCTGTGGACCATCTCCGCAATTTTTTTTATATCAGATACTATCCCATCATAGGTAGGTGATGTAACCACTACCCCCGCGATCATCTCTCCGGCCCGTTTAGCTTCGGCCTTCTTTTCGGTAAGTATCCTATTAATTATCCTTTCTATGTCATTTACATCTATTGCCCCTGCAAGATCATAATCTTCATATACACCGGGGTACACATAATGCAAATTCAAATGATTTAAAAAAGCCGCATGATATACGGCTTTATGACAATTCCTGGCTATGATCAATCTTCTGTGCTCAATTCCGCCTTCCTTCTCCCCGCCAAGGCCTCTTTTTCCCGCGCATTCGACAACAGCTGAAACAGCACTTAATATTCCTGCCGTACTGCCATTAATAAGGAAATATGTTTCCTCCGAATCATATAATCTGGCCGCACGCTGCTGTGCATCCCTAATTATTGTTTCCGGCTGATGCAGGTTATCAAACCCTTCTATTTCTGTTATATCATATTGATACACGCCTGCCGGCAACCCGCTCTCCGGATTTCTCTTATGGCCTGGCATGTGAAAAGGGTAGTAATCTCTGCCAGTATAATCGTTTAAACAATCGAACAGCTCCATTTTATCCGGTTACCCTTACCCTTGATTTTCCAGTACCTTTATGAAGTCTTAATGTTTCCAGTAATGAACAATATTTGTCAGCAGTTGTAACTATCCATGCCTCTCTGCACCGCGGCGGCACTACAGTAAGTGGCCACATGTGCTTTTTAATGATGTCTTTTTCCCGTAAAGTTAAATTATACTCCCTGCTGGCGTTTTTAAGTGCAATACCCGGATGATAAAATCCATGAAGAGACTGATAATTTTCTCTTGTCTTATCATGCCAATCATATAAAAAATAATCATGCAGTAATGCGCCTCTAATCAAATCCCTTTCGCTGCAGGGAATTCCCAAAAATCTGCTTATAAGAATACTCTGCTGGGCCACGTCTATACAATGCCTGTGAACAGGCATTGTCCCGTGTTGGATATAATTTCTGGTACTGCGGAAATTCTGCGATTCTAAAATATCCGGAGCATATTCCTTAAGCAATCGGTATAATTCCTTTCTTTGGTTATACCTTTTCCTTAATTTGCTTATCTTCTTTTCCTTTTTCATAGATTCATCCCTCATCCCCCAAATATTTTTCTTGTTTCTGCTTTACCTACATGATATATTTTATCACGATCCGTAAAATTGATGTACTAAAAATAAAAGGAAATTTCTCAAAATTTTTACAGATCAAAACCTTAAAAACTCAATGTAATTCTTCAGATAAATTGTTTCCATTATAATTATTATTCTTCTTCCAAAACAGTAACAGCGATAACAAAAACTTCCTTCATCTCAGTCGTTCCATTCCGTTCACCATCAAATACTACCTTAACATTGTCTCCCTCAGGAATTGCATTACTGCCTTTACCTGCATAAATAACAGTTTCCGGAGCCAGTCTAAAGTGTATATTCTGTCCCTGCGCTGTCTCTAAAATAAGATCTTCTTTACCTATTTCACGGAGGATACCCTCTATTACATAATATCCTTCTTCCATAGTCCCTGTATCTTCTACCCGGACTTCATCAGCCGGTATAGAGCTCTCACGCAGGCTGTTATCCTCCATTGAGTTTTCAGCTACATCAGCACAACCTGTTAAAAAACAAATAGTTATGCCACATAAAATAAATAATTTTATCAACCTTTTCATATCCTGCCCCTTTTACAACACAAACAAAATTCCTTTATCAAAATACTATAAAGTCTTCAAAAATGCAAGTGTAATTGAAATAAAGTTATCTACATCTTTAAATTGCCTTCTATTGCGGGATTAGACATGAAACCTACGAATTATAGCATATCCTGCCAAAACAGGAACCAGAAAGCAAAAAACCTCCCCTGCGCCAGCAACAGCCTTTTTACAAGAATCTTTAAAATCAGTTAATTTTTTACTTTTTCCCCGAAAAATACCGAAATCCTCTCAATGATTATTTTCAAGCTTTAAATTGGCAGATCCCAGGCTTGAGAATAATTACTCAAAAATGCAGTATGTAAAGATATGGAAAAAATTGTCCGCAAAGTAGATGACACAGTAATATACAGGCACAAAAATTGATAACAGCCGAAACCATCACCTTATGGGCATAATAAAATCCCTGTAAAGCAAGTAAAATCAATGCTTTACAGGGATTTTCATTCGTGAGCCACCCGGGACTCGAACCCGGGACAACTTGATTAAAAGTCAAGTGCTCTACCACCTGAGCTAGTGGCCCATAAAAATATTCAATCTATACTATTACATAAAAAATGCCCAGAACCGGAATCGAACCAGTGACACGAGGATTTTCAGTCCTCTGCTCTACCAACTGAGCTATCTGGGCATTTAGTAGCGGGGGTAGGATTTGAACCTACGACCTTCGGGTTATGAGCCCGACGAGCTTCCAGACTGCTCCACCCCGCGTTATGAAATTAAACTGCCTTTCGGCAAATGGATGGAGGTGGATTCGAACCACCGAAGCAATTTGCAGCAGATTTACAGTCTGTCCCCTTTGGCCACTCGGGAATCCATCCATATAATTTTGAATACAAGCCGATGATCGGACTCGAACCGATAACCTGCTGATTACAAATCAGCTGCTCTGCCAATTGAGCCACATCGGCACAATAACCATTTCCAATAATCTCAGGATAATGGGACCTATAGGGCTCGAACCTATGACCCTCTGCTTGTAAGGCAGATGCTCTCCCAGCTGAGCTAAGATCCCTTATATAACAAATGATTATAATTGAAACGACCCGGATGGGGTTCGAACCCACGACCTCCGCCGTGACAGGGCGGCGCTCTAACCAGCTGAGCCACCAGGCCAAATCTACTGCTTTTCTATTTTGAAGGCCATGCCCTCAAAACCGGACACCAGATTAACATCCTTCCATCTTTTCGGTTAAGCTTCCGGCCTATTAG
>RAYQ01000039.1 GCA_003612395.1 Parablautia intestinalis | reverse complement strand
CGACAGCAAATGTCTACATATCTAATTCTTATCAAAAAAGATTTTTACCCATAGACACAAAATTTTTTACAGCCTCGATTTAATCAGTGCTTCCTTAGTTTCCTGTATATCAGCTGCCTATATATTCGTATAGAACTTCTTCTATTGCCGGTGTCCACCATTCCAGATACCCTGCCTTGGTAGGATGGATTTTATCGTGCATATAAAAATTATATGTTTCCTCATCTATATTATTGAATTCTTTATCATTATACAAATTAACAACGCCAATCTCCCATTTGTCCTGCAATTCTACCAACCGGTCTACCATAGCCGCATATGCATCACTTTCATAATAAGATCCCGTATAAAAAACAACGGGGCATCCCCATTTTTCTTTAGAATAACAGATTATATACTCCATTGCCCCTGTTATTGTTTTCGTATCAAAATCCTCCAGTTTTTCTGAGTCACTTATGATGCCAAGTTCTTTTTTTTGCGTTGCATCATTAGTAGATAACTGGCATACCACCATATCAAACTTCTGATTTACATCTACATTGTTTAATCTGCTTATATAGCTATTTCCATTCCCTGTGCTTAAGAAAGCCATCATAGACCATTCATCAACAAGAGTAGTGGAAGAAACAGCCTCTTTCGTAACATTTACACCATCAATCTTTCCAATATAATCGGCGAACGATATTCCAAATGAGGATGCGCCAACGGTAACACTGCTCCCCAGAAACAAAATATTCTTACCTTTTAATGGACTATCACTTTTGGCTTTAATGTTTTCCAGATTATATGATTCTGCATTGCCCGGCTCCTCTTTCTTTTTCTTTTCATCCTTTTTCATATAAATCTGACCACTTATAATACTGGTAAAAAGAAATATCAGTATTACAATCACAGCCACTTTTAAAACGATACCCTTTTTCTGCTTCTTACTCATTTTTTAGACTCCTTTCTACTACAATATATTTATGGTTAATAACCCTTACAGCCAGTAAGGAATTATACATCTTGTTGCTTAATCTGTATAATGATGGAGCAATAGGTATATCAGCTCCTTTCTTGGACTTCGCGACCGCAAATTAGATTGATAACCAGCTCTTCATTCGCAGCGTTCGTTTTATGTAGGTTGAACTGCCTCAGGTAACCACGCTCTTCCTTTCCTTTAAAACTTGATCCAGCGGGTGGGAACCAACCTCGCAGAATGCAGCCACAATCAAGAAATTGGACACTGCTGCCATGGCAGTCTCCATCTTGGTTCCTCGTTATGTTCGTTATAATCTGAAATCTGCATCCTAAAACTATTCTTTACATGACAGCATCCATTCCAAAACAAATCACATTGTAGATATTTATTACAATAATCAGAAGTATTAGCCCTGTCAGTATTTTCTCCACTGCATGATTATCCATCCTTTTCCCAATACTGCTGCCAAGCAACGCACCCGCGACACCTCCTGCAGCCATCAAAATGAAATGGTGTGGGGCAAAGGATGGGATGTTATGTTGTGCCAATGCGCTCAGCAGACTCACAGTCTGTGATAATAAAATAATAAAAATCGAATTTTTTGCGGCTTCCTTCGCATCCATAGAAAAAAGAAAAAACAGTAAGGATACATTCAACGGACCGCCACCGATTCCCAAAAAGGTCGAAACAATCCCCAGAAGCATACCTGCCAGAAAACAGCCCGAGATAGAAATCAAGCAGTAAGAAGGAAATTTTTCCTTCTCTATGGTGTAGAAAAAAACAAAACCTGTTGTAATAAGCATCAATACAGCCTGTACAAAACCCAGCATGGACTCATCAGCTCTTTCTCTCAAGAGCTCAAACATCCATTTTCCCAACAATCCTCCTGCAGCTGCGCCAAGTGCCAACGGCGTGGTAGTACGCAGATGCAACACGACTCCATTTCCCCTGCTACGAAGCAAAGAAATTGCCGACATAGTAAGCACAGTACAGCCGGAAAGGAAGCTGATAGTAGATACAGGCATAATGTGAAGAGCATCCAAAACAGGTTTAATAATCACTCCACCCCCATATCCGGCAACAGAACCCAGACCAGATGCAATGAGAGCTACCATAAAAAGAATCGCCTCAATCAATGTATATCCCTCCTCCTCTGTTCACTTTTTGAAATCATCTCTGCCATTTTACGAAGGCGTGGGAGTGCATAAGCAAAAAATTCCTTATATGAGGAACAATAATAATTAGTTTGCTGTCTTCCTATAACGATTGGTTCCCGATCCCTGCGGCATCCGCTTCGACATATATAGTAATAAGGACATTTTCTACATTCCTCCATGCCGGTTACAGATTCCTCCAGAAAACGTACAGCCTCAGCTTTTTTCATCATTACACCAAAATCATCGTCCTGTACTGTTCCTAACTTCCATTGATCCAGGCAATAAAAATCACAAGGAAAAACAGACCCATCTGATTCCACGACATTCTGAATTGTGCAATGTCCTATAAGATTACAGCTCTCCGGCGGATATCCCATCAACATCCCTACAAGATTTTCAAAATAACGAATGTAAATAAATCTTCCTGCTGTCACATCACGATACCAGAGGTCAAATAATGTTTTGAGAAATACCGAATATTTCTCAGGAGTCAACGAATAAGAGTAAGAACCGTGTTCTTCACCCAATGGTTCCAGACAAGGAATGTACTGTTGATAGAGTAAATTGTAACGGCGGAAAAATTGATATATCTCGGTGACAGAGTCCGCCGCTCTGCCAGTTACCACTGTAAGAACATTAAAATCCACCTGATGTGCCTCTAAAAGATGTGCGGTACGAAGTACTCTGTCATAAGTACCCCTGTCATCACTGTCCACCCTGTTTTCGTTGTGAATCTCTTCCGTTCCGTCTATGGAAAGCCCTACAAGGAAATGATTGTCATGCAAAAATCCGGCCCATTCCCTGTCAATCAACAAGCCGTTGGTCTGAATGGAATTAGCTATTTGAATGCCATGAACATTATATTTCTTTTGAAGCTCCACGACTCTGCGAAAAAAATCCAACCCCCGCAGAGTAGGTTCCCCACCTTGAAATCCAAAGGAACAATACTGGTCAGCATATTGAAGTGCCTTCTGAATCACAGTCTCAAGCGTTTTTTCGCTCATAGATCCATAAGAAAAGGTCTCACGGTTCTTTCCTTCATCATGATAAAAGCAATAACGGCAGCGCATATTGCAACCGCCTGAACAAGGCTTGACTAATAAGCTTAAAAAGGGCATATCTTCGTCTCCTCTTTACAAGTGACCTAAAACCAAATGTTTTAAGACAATTTCCCCACACTGAATTTCAATCCCGCAACCTCACGCTTAATATATTCGATGCAGCAGGCATATTGTTTTCCTCTGTCTGATGAGCCGCAACTGCCGCACCTAATAAAATTTTCATTCTCATACATGATTATCCTTTCTCCCGTAAATCAGATTGAAAGTCCGAAGATAATTCCGGGCTTCCAGTCTGTACTTACTGATGGACTGCAGTCCAATGTTTCCCATAATATTACGAAAATAATAGGTCAGTAAATGCATCAATAACCTATAGTTTCGCAGCTAAATTCTACTTACATTGTTGTGGAATACAAAGAACTCGCATAAATACTGAAATTATAGCTGATTCGTAAGTCTATTCGGCCTATGTGTAAGTAGAATTTATTGGACTTACATTTGGTTCAATAAATGCCGTATTTAATGATATTCACATGTAAGTAGAAAATTTATGCGGAACTATAGATAACTTTCCATGCCAGCAGGAAAATTCCTATTACAGCAGGGCTCATTCCCAACATATCCGTACAAAAATACGTCAACTGCATTATCAATACAACATTGATTACCGCAGAAATTCCTCTTGACGACCATGCAAGGCCATACCAAAGCAGCATTTTTTCCTTGCACCATAGGGTATGCCTTTTTCATTCAATTTTGTTTTTCCCATTTTCATACCCTCTTTTCTACAATATTGTTCCTTAAACCGCTAAATTAATCATCACATTTTCTCTGTCTATTCTTTGCCTGCTCCGTCTTTCCTTAGTCCCATACAACATTGAGCTGCCTCCATAATTGTTGCGCCGTTCCGGATTGCTTCCCTGACTTCCGCTTCTTTTTCCTTTGGGCACATCCCTTCCACAATACTCCATATGCGCTCTTCCGTAAAACGTCTGTCATATTTCCTTGGGACGATATCGCAGGTAGTCTGATACCATTTCAGAAGTTCATCTTTCATCAGGCTAACCTGATCCGAATGCCTGAATTCTTCATAGCGGTTTATCCGTTCTCCCATATCTTCATCCAGCAGATAAAATTCATTGTTTCCCGATGGCCGCTCTACATATTTATAATGTCCGTCACTAATCATAGTTCCCTTTTCATGTGCCAGGGAATCACACTGTGCCATCATGCGCGCCCAGTAACAGCTTGTCTTTTCCGCCCCATGCGGTCCCTCAGAGTGAAATTCATCACACTGCTCTTCTACCTCCATACGCCCTCCTTCACAAAAAGCATATTTTCTTATTATTTCCTTACGGTCTTCAATTGCAGGCCGCAGACTGATGCCAAAATGATCATGTGTCGGGGAAACCTGTGCATAATCCATCACCGTCGCATAAAAGTCCACCAATTCCGCTATGCTGTCCGTCACACCCGCATCCACACTGTCCCCTTTCGGCGGTTTCACTAGCAGGGGCACCCGCACCAGACAGTCCTCAAAAGTATTCTGTGCTTTCTCTGGCAAATCATAATCCCCGGCAAAATCTCCATGGTCAGACAATACAAATATAGCGCATTCATCATATATCCCAGCCGTCTTTAAAGCTTCACAGAGTCTGCCAAACATATCATCTATCATAGTGCATTGCGCCAAATAGACCGCACGCATATCCTCCCACAACTCTTCAGGAAAATCATCCATACCGGAATATTCCCGGATTTTTTCCATAATCCGGCTTTTACCTGAGGTCTCTTCTTTTTTAATTCTTTCAGGCAGTTTTTTCTTGTCAATCCTGTCATAATATTTCTCTTCTACCACATAAGGCGGATGTGGATTGTTAAGCCCCAAAAACAGGCACAACGGTTGGTCGCTCACTGGATGCAGTATTCTCTCGATTGCAGCCTCCAGATCATCAGAATCATTGCCATGTTCCACATCAGTAACTCCCATATAATGGGCATAATGGTAGCCATGATCCTGCATTGAGGCCCATTGTTTCTGCTGTTTCTGCCAATCATAGTAATAAATCTCATCCGCATGGGCTGCTGCCAATCCATGGATCTGCCCTGCGACCAGATCATTACGGCTGTTCATCCAGACATAATATCCTGCCTCTTTTAATTCTTTAAACAAACTGGTCTCATCCTCATGCAGAAGATATCCCATTGTACGGTGTCCCCGTACATGGGGATACAGACCGGTAGTAAAACTGCATCGGCTGGGGACACAGACTGGATTCTGACAATAGGCATGGCTAAAGGAAACCGCTTCTTCTTCCGCAAAATGATCCAGATTAGGCGTATACGCCGCCGGATTTCCCATGTGCCCCATGCTATCCCAACGCATTTCATCCGGGTTAAAAATAATAATATTTGGTCTTTTCTTTTCTGACATGTTTATTCACCTCCCAATCCATTCTCACATTCCGTGAACCGCTCCTCATGTATCATTGCATCATGAGAAGAATTCATTTCTATCCTCTCATCCCCTACCCGTTTTCTAATTTTCCATCTCTTACATAATTCAGACTGCAACATCGTTTCTCCTTCTTTCACTTTACTGCAATAACCAATTCTGATTGTATCAACCTAAAAACAACCTGACCCTGTCCCCATTAAACCATACCTTCTCTTTTTTCCATTTCTTCTCCTTTCTTAGTATTTCTGATTCGATGAATAAAGAATATCAGCATTTTTTTGTTACAACAATAACAGAAATATACCCATTTCTGTAGATTTTGTATCATATTCGTATTATAATGGGATAAAATTTACTATTCCTATCAAAGACAACCACCATATATCAGTAAAAAGGAATAATTGAAAAATGTCAAATAATAGCAACCATTATGAAATACCGAAACCAGAGCAGACACCTGAATACTATAAGAACAGAACATACTTCCCTACGGAACACACAATTTCCCTTATTTTGGAAACCGCCTACCCGGACAGGCAAGATCAATCCGTAATTATTTCTTATTTATCTCCCGAAATGTGCTACACGAATACCCTCTCTTATGGTGACCCATACAACCCCATACACCGCAGCACTTTACATAAACACGAATATTTTGAACTGCTATATGTAATTCGTGGACATATGTATCAAAAAATAGAGAACAGGCGGCATCTATACCCTACCGGCAGCCTCTGCCTTCTTAACAGAAACATTCACCATGCAGAAGAGTTTTCATCATATTTCCAATGTGCATTTTTAGCATTGCCCCAAATATTAATCAATGAGATTCTGTTTCCATCAGAACCTTTCTTTTTTTCAGGGGAAGATTTTATACAGGGCAGCCTGCTTGAACTTTTTGTGAAAAACAATGCACAGAATAACAGACTTTTCTCTTTGGAATATGTCGATTTTATTCCTGCTCCCTCAACCGAAAACCCACATATGTATGACTGTTTTGAAAAACTTATTCACACTTTCACTCAGCCTAAAATCGGTTCTACTTTTCAGTTGAAATGCATTTTGTTGGAAATATTTTTTGATTTGCTAAATGACAAATTATACCAAACAATACCAATCAATATCGGGAGCGATTTTGAAGCAGAGATCTTTGATAAAATCACTGTGCATATGACCAGCACTAATGGACGGATATCCCGGTCCGAACTGGCGGAGAAAACAAATTATGATGGCAACTATCTAAACAGAATTGTAAAAAAATATACCGGTCTGAGCATCTTTGGATACGGAACTTCCATTTGTATGAAAGAAGCCTGCCAGTTGCTTATGGAAACCGACCTGACTGTTTCCCAGATTTCTGAACAGCTTGGCTTTACAAACCGAACACACTTTTATAGTCTCTTTGAAAAGCAATATGGAATGACACCTGCAGAATACCGGAAGCATTCCTGAGATACCGCCGTCCGCTTCATACTTTTGGGCAAGTATAGAGTTTGTTTCTTAAACCTGTAAATCGTTACGCTTTCTTTTTCTGCATGACACAAGAGTATCTGGGATTCCCCAGCAGATACGGGAATGCCTTCAAAAATCAGCCTTGAAGCTTCTTCCATCTCTGCAAGCTGTTCCTTTGTCGGATAGGAAGGTTTCTCCCAAGCTTTTCATACCGCCAGCAGATTACAATGGTCAGAATCAATTACCGCTTTTGAACAGAAGTATATTTTCCGCTTACCGTAATCTCCATATCCTGTACTTCGATATCTCTTTCTTCTATATCATGATTATAGGCAAAAACCATAATCTCCAGTTCTCGTCCCCCCCCACTTCCAAATTCCCGGCTAATCGTAATAATTTCCATAGATAATACCTTCTTTCTTTTATTTTTGGAAAACATTTTATTTCCATCTGTTCGATATTCTTTTACCCCGAACTATGGCCAATGCTATGATTATTTCACGAAATCCTCATCCAGGCTAACCAAAGACTGCTTTAAATCCATGATCAGTTCCTGCATAGACTGATATCTTCTATTCGGACTCTTCTGGCAACATTTACATATAATCTGTTCCACGCTAACGGGAATTTCCGGTACCTCTTTTCTTGGAGAAGGTATCTTTTCCCGTATATGCTTGATAGCGATATCTACTGTAATATCCCCGTTAAAAGGTACCCTGCCTGTGAGCATCTCAAAAAACATGACCCCCAACGAATAAATATCACTTCTCTCATCGCTGCGGCCACCACTTGCCTGCTCCGGCGAAATATAATACACTGATCCCATCACATTGGAAGTAATCATATTACCAGTGACCATCTTTGCGATTCCGAAATCCATTATCTTCACCGTGCCTCCCTTTGAAATAATAATATTCTGAGGCTTTATATCTTGATGAATGATATGATTATTGTGAGCTGCTTCCAGCCCCATGGATACCTGAACAGCGATACTCACCGCTTCCTTGACATACAGTCTTCCTTTCCTCTCAATATAATTCTTCAGCGTGAGCCCTTCTACCAATTCCATCACGATATAATAAAATCCACCTTCTTCTCCCGCATCATAAACATCAATGATATTCGAATGCATGATTCCCGCCGCCACCTGTGCCTCAGTTCGGAACTTGGATACAAAATCAGCATTTATGCTGAACTCCTGTTTCAGTATCTTGACCGCCCCTAAGCGGTTCAGTTTTAGATCCTTAACCTTATACACATCTGACATTCCGCCAATGCCGATTTTTTTCAATATTTCATATCGTCCGCCTAGTATCATTCCAATTTTAATCATACTCCACCTCGCCCATTAACGGTTCAAAACTGACAACATTACTGCGTTTAGTCGGCTTTCAGCCTTTATTTGGCTTTATTTTTACGGGCATATACTTTTTTATTCCGTCATTTTTCCCAAAGATACCGCCTTCGTGTACTGTATCATTTTCCTTGTTACATAAACTGCAACCAGCAATTCCGTAACCGGCATCGCAAACCAGATTGCATCCGCCCCTGCCATAAACGGCAACATACAGATTAATATCCCGCTAACCACAGCATCCCTGGAAACAGAAACAATAAAAGAAGCCATGGGCTTCATCAGCGCCTGGAAATAATAGGTAGAAAAAATATTATACGGGAGCAACAGGAAAGAAATGCCATAACTGCGGATAATACCCGGAGCAATACCCAGAACTCCCTCTGTTGGTGTCATAAAAATGCGTACAAAAAGAATAGGAGCAAAAACTACAAGCGCAGTCCAGATTACTCCGAATACCACCGCCGTTCCTAATGCATATTTCAGAATCTGTACAATACGTTTCCCTTTTCCCGCACCAAAATTCGCAGAGAGCATCGGCTGTGAAGCCTGACCGATACTGTAAGCGCAGCACTGAACAAACGTACTTATATTGATGATAATGCCATAAACTGCCAGTGCATCCGTTCCCAGATATTTTAAAATCTGTCTGTTAAACAACATGGTGAGGATTCCCATCGCCACATCAATAAAAAAAGTAGAAAACCCGGTTACACAAATGGATTTCAACATGAATAGCAGCTCCACCGGCCAAACAAGTCTTAACGTATTCTTTTTACTAAGAAAATGAGTCAGCATGACCAACAGAGAAAAAACAGAACCAATCGCAGTTGCGAGACCAGCCCCCATAATTCCCATATTTAGGGCAAACACAAAAAAATAGTCTCCAAACACATTAAAAATTCCGCCAAATAAAACCGCCTTCGTAGCAAGGCTCGGATTTCCATCGTTACGCAGGAAAGCTGACAGAAGCTGGGTAAAAAGAAAACTTGGCACTACAAATTTAACCGGAAACAGATAGCGCCTTGCCAGCGGAAGCAGCGTTTCTTCCGCCCCGAACAGCCGCAGCAATTCACTGTCAAAAAAGATTACTGCCAGCCATGCAACAACCGCCAAAGCCGCTGCCCCGGTAAGTGCTGCGGTAAAATATTCATTAGATTTTTTCCGATTGTGTTCAGACTCCCCACGTAAGGTTGTAAAAAGGACAGAGCCGCCGATTCCCATAAGCAGCCCCAGGCTGTATATAATATTCCAGACAGGGGCAACCACCGCTAATGCTGCCGTGCCCTCCGGCCCCTGATACTGCCCTACCATCGCCATATCCACCACGCCATAAATAGATGAAATCAGCGCACTTCCGAATGCGGCAGTGAGATACTTGAAATACATTGGTTTAATCTTACTTGTAAGCAAATCCATATCATTTACACCCTCCACTTAATCATTTTTATATCCATTCCTTTCGCTCCGCTCAAGGCAAAAAACGCCATGAAAAAGCAAGTTGTGTCTCAGCGGTTTTCTTTTTATAATTCTTGCCATAGGGATAAGCGGTACACTACAAATCACGGCGAGGTGAGTGGGCTGTCCAGTCTTCTGGATGACCGTATTTTTATATGTGTAGGATGCTTTTTCAAGCACAAATAAGTGTGGTTCGACCACGCAACCTTATCTTTGTTAAAACAATTCTCGTTTTAATCCTAAGCATCCAGTCAATGCCTCTTACTCCCTATATCTCTTACAGAACCTCTGGTTCGGAAAGGAGTCCCTATGGCTTTAAAAATTGTGTATCAAATCTGTTGTGGTATTGACGTTCACAAGACTTTTGTCGTTGCCTGCATCGCTTCCACCAACAAACAAGGGGTTACCACCTACAAGCGCCATCGTTTCTCAACTTTCACACAAGGGTTAAAGGAATTGTTACAGTGGCTGCTTGACAATCATTGTAAGGATGTCTGCATGGAATCTACCGGTAAATACTGGATTCCTATTTACAATGTACTAGAAAAAGATTGTACGGTTGTACTCGCTCATCCCAAGTATGTTAAGGCTATTCGTGGTAAGAAAACTGATAAGAAAGATGCCAAATGGATTGCTGACCTGTTTAAGCATGACCTTGTTGCCGGTAGCTTCATGCCCCCTGCTGATATCAGACAGCTCCGTGACCTGATGCGCTATCGTTTCAAACTGACCTGTTTTATGTCCAGTGAGAAGAACCGCCTCCAAAACTGTCTCACGGTTTCCAACATCCAGCTGGCTTCCGTTGTTTCGGACACTTTTGGCAAGAGTTCCCAAAGAATTCTGGATAAGATTCTTGAAAATCCTCAAGATACTTCCTTTGCTATCGAACCTTTAATTCATGGCTCCATGAAGAAGAAACTCCCCGAACTGGAGCTCGCCATTGACGGTTTTATCACACCCCAACAGGCTGGTAAATTACAGGTCATCAGAAAGCACTTTGAGAACCTTGAATCCCGGAAAGCAGAGTTAGAAGAACTGATTCTTGCGCTCGCCAGTCCCTATCAGCAAGAACTCGACCTAATCCTAACCGCTCCATCTTTTAAGAACACCTTTACTGCAATCGGTATCATTTCTGAAATCGGTATCAACATGGAGGCTTTTCCTTCGGCGAAACACTTATGTTCATGGGCTGGTCTTACACCGACCAATAATGAAAGTGCAGGGAAGAAAAAATCTGTCCGGGTATCCAAAGCCGGATGCTATATCAAACCACTTCTGGTCCAATGCGCCAACTCCGTGGTGAAAAGTGAAAAGCATCCTGAAATCCGCAACCGCTATCTCCGCTTAAGGAAACGCCGCGGCCACAAGAAAGCAATCATCGCTATTGCGAGAATGCTCCTAACAGCATTATACAACATGCTGAAAAATAAGGAACCCTATAATGCCGAACTTTACAGAAAATGTGATGTTCTTCCAGTAAACCGTGAAATCACGGTAGAACAGGCAATCTTAATGGCACAGTTTCAGGGATATAAAATCAAGCCAGCTACTGAATAAACCTTAACTTTGCTGCATATTCAATTTTTAACAGCCACCGCAAGATGGCTTGTTTGTAATGCAATTAAGGGAATGGATACCCTCTACTATTCTTTTTCAACCTTTCCTGTGTTTCCCCTTCACGTCGCAATGTCATTAAGTTAGCACCAGCAATGTAAGGCTTACTGCGGGAAGGATGGCAAAAGCAGGATGTCCAGCTTCCCCATAGGCTAATGTTGGCGGTCGCAGACACATTTGTTGCATGCCAAATAGACAGATTTCCCATCTGCCTAAAAAAATGGTATGATGATATAGATGCTTAGGCTGCCCTATAGATAAAGTACCGTGGCTTACGGAAATGGGCTGTCTGTAGTCTTGGATACTGGCGTCCGTTCCGTATGGGGATCAGTTCTTTCTGCAGCAAAAGCATCACGTTGTACTGGTCTTTCTCCGGGGTCAAACGGAGAAAGACCCTGCAAATATGTGCAGCCATGGTGAAATTCACTTTGTACTCATGTTTTGTTTCCTTTTTTTCGATGACGGCACAGCTGACCAGCATTTCCGTTATGTTGTATGCAATAAGGTTTGCCCATATTTCCTGTTTGACATACTCTGGCTTGTAAGAATGATAGTTGCTCAGGCCGATCGTATATTTCAGCTTGCGGAACGAGGATTCAATCGACCATCTCCTGTGGTAGAGGGTCCTGAGCTTTTCCGGAGGAAATTCTTCCCCTGGAAGATTCGTCACGATACATTCGTAGGAATCACCGCTGATGGGAAACCTGACGATACGGAAAGTAAGCGTGTATGTGTCAGGGGATCCATATTCGATAAAATCAAAGGCGGATGCCTGGTCAATGAAACGTCTGTAGGTTCCCGGGGGGGATAGGGATTTTCCGGGAATGGCTCCGCGTCAGTGTGACAGTCACGTCAATATCAAAGGATTGTGTTTCCGGGAATTCAAAATTTCCGACCAGGCCTTTGGAATGGATATCCTTTGTGCGGAAGAGGAAATACTGTCCCTGTTCCACCACATGGGCCATGTTGTTGTAGGAGCAGTAGCCCCTGTCGCCAATGTAGACATTCTTCCTGCCGGGGAGAGTCCCGTGCCGGTCCACGATGTCACAGAATGCGCCGAATTCGTTTTTTTCATGCACGGGCTGGAGGATGGCGTCCGTATAGATGTGTGCATCCAGGTCAAAAAAGGCATTTATATGTATGCTGTAGACACCGCTGGCGGAATGGCCGGGAGAGCAGAAATACTCCGGGGGAGCCAGTTTCGGGCTGCTGAAAAAAGTGGTGGTGGAGCCGTCAGCGGCCAGGTAGCGGAATCCGTCGTCTGTGGAAGGGAAGCCCGCCTGCCTGCTGACGGAATCGTTGAACCTGGCAAGGACGGTTTCCAGCGCTTCGGGCCTGAGTTTGGCGCGCTGCTGGTTCAGTGCGGGAAGGGAAGGCATTTTCTGGTCCAGCCCCCAAAAATCCAGCATCTCCACCCTGGCAGAAGAAGAGCCTTTAGAGACAAGAAATGAAATAAGGGTGCCGGATGTAATTTTGCGCTGTCTGGTGAAATCCTTTTCCGGATTGACAGCAAACTGTTCCGGATCTGCAGTAACGGAATCCACGGCAGATAAAAAGATATTTTTGATTTTGTTGTGTGGCATATGATATGTACCTCCCTGGATAAAGAATGTTGAAATGTCCTAATCCAAGGGCCGCTCTCGCTGCCTCTTAAATTCAATCAGTAGCGAGAGCGGCCGCACATACCAGGGAAAATGTCAACCCCTTTTTTTAAAAAACAAAAAATGGTTAGACCTCATAAAAAGAATCTAACCATTTCAGGCAGTTCATATTAACTTAATGACATTGCTTCACGTCGCAGATCACATCTGTCATTGCCCTTCACTCTCCTGCCATTCCTGCTGCTCCCCGTATCTCTTCAAAACAGATATACTATTATTATAGCAGAAATAAATTCCCTTTGCCTGATATTTTATTCCTTAACCACTGACAGGTTACTTTCGCTTTTCCCTGTAACCATTCCCCATCTGCACTCCTTCTTACAAAATATCAGCTTCACTTCCATATAAATCCCCTGGCAATTTATTGTCACGCCAAATTTCATGTAAAGGGATGTCATGAGTTTTTTCTTCTCTGGAATGCACATATATCTCTTTTATAGTATGACTCTCCCCCTCCCCGCTCATCCTGATACTTAATTATAAGCGGCTGCATCTTCCCTTTGTTGGTAAACCAAACACTCACAAGCAATCTCCATTTCCTTTTTCTTGGCAGTGTCTATATCCGGCCGCTGCATATTTCCTGCACTTCCAAAAGCCATATCTATACCTTATTTAAAATTTAGTCTTTAAACATCTTCTCTCTTCATTTCTGCTCCACAATTTAATTATGGAACATTTGTTCTTGTATGCAACTGTTTTTTACTTCCATCATCTATTTTATCTACATAAGAAACTATCATGATTATAATTTTACTTTACTTAAACAATACAGCCCACTCCCTCCACAACATTGGCTGGCTGCACCATTCCGCTCCGGAAATACTCTCCGCTCCATCGTGCAGCTGACCACGCTTTCCTTGCCACCACACACAGGTCAGGCATATCTCCTCCGTTGATATCCCTGCTTCGCTCCCACCACGCTTTTCCCACCCAGTCGCTTACGGAATGCGCTCCGTTCCTCCGCACATACCGTATCCCTCCGCCCTGCTCCGGGAACGCTCTTACGCAAGCGTTGCTTTGCATCCCTTGCCCGCTGCCTCCACGTTCCCCTGCCCTTCCAATTTACTTTTTCACAAAATTTTCTTTTCCATGCGGTAGCATACGTTCTCTCAAATCGGCTTTTATTATAGGAGGGCTTCCAATTCTCCAAGAGCAAGTTTCGCCTGCGTAACTCAAAACCCACTTCGTGGATTTTGAGCCACTCCGGCTTACTTGATGGGGCTTCCGCGCCCCATACCCTCGGTTGGCATATCCTCCGGATATGCAGAACTGGCTCCCGTTACACTCTCGCAGCGTGATAAAGCACGATGGCAGAGCCATCCAGCTTTATCACGGGAAAGGATATGATATGGCAAGACCGAAAAAAGAAAAAGAACTGAAACGCAGCCACTGTGCCATGCTCCGCTTCAATGACACCGAATACGAAATTATTATGGAAAATGCTAACGGAGCAGGACTTCCCCTTGCAGAATTTCTACGCAGACAGGTAATGAAAGGAAAGGTAATTGCAAAATATGAAATTGTGGCAGACGTGCCGGAACTAAAAAAACTGGTTGCAGAGTTTGGCAAGATTGGAAGCAACCTGAACCAGATTGCCCGCCACTTTAATCAGGGCGGAATCCATTCACAGGAAATGCGTCAGGCAATAGGCAGGTGTCTTGCAGAAATTCACGAAATGCAACAGGAAGTAATAAAGATGGCAGGTGATTTTCATGGCGATACTGAAACACATAGCAAGTAAGAATGCGGACTATGGTGAGGCACAAAGATATCTCATTTTCCAACATGATGAATACACTGGAAAACCGGTTCTTGATGAAAATGGAAAAATGCAGCTCCGGGAAGAATATTATCTTGACGGTGTAGAGTGCGATCCGTTCAGTTTTGATATGGAATGCAGGGAACTGAATGCCCGATTCCATAAAAATCAAAAATATGACGAAATCAAATCCCACCACTACATCATCAGCTTCGACCCGAAAGACAGGGACGAGTGCGGGCTGACCGGGGAACAGGCACAGCAGCTTGGGCTTGAATACTGCAAAAAGAACTTTCCCGGACATCAGACCCTTGTCTGCACACACACGGACGGGCATAACGGGAGCGGCAACATCCATGTACATATTGTCATCAACAGCCTCCGCAAAAATGATGTGGAGCGTCAGAATTTTATGGAGCGTGACTGCGATTCCCGCGCCGGAAACAAGCACCATTTAACTAACGATTACCTTGTTTATTTGAAGCAGTCGCTTATGGATTTGTGCCTGCGGGAAAATCTGCATCAGGTAGACTTACTCACGAAAGCAGAACGGAAAATAACAGAAAAAGAATACCATGCCAGACGCAGCGGCCAGAAAAAATTGGAAGAACGTAACCGGCAGATGATCTCAGAAGGTATTACACCACGCACTACCGTATTCCAGACACAGAAGGAATACCTGCGCACTTCTATTGACGAAGCTGCCGCCTCCGCGCATGATCTCAAAGAATTTGAGCAGATACTTTCAGAAAAATTCAACGTCAAATTTAAAATCAGCCGGGGCAGGTTCAGCTATCTCCACCCTGACCGTGAGAAACCGATCACCGGAAGAAACCTTGGGACTCACTATGAAAAAGATTACCTTATGGGAGTGATTGAAAATAATTCCCATCTTGAAAATACAGGGAAAGACCGGACTGTGCAAAAAGAAATTTTGCCAAAAGAAAAAATCCATACCCCGGAGCACCCTGCACATCAGCAGGAGATACAAACCAAGACAGATACACCTACAGCCTCATTTGAGAAATCCGGGCTTCGTCTGGTAACAGACTTACAGCGCTGTATTAAAGCCCAGCAGAGCAAAGCCTACGCTGGAAAAGTAAAACTCTCCAACCTGCAGGCCATGGCAAAAACACTTTCCTATGTACAGGAACATGGATATAACACTGTAGAAGATGCAGAGGGCAGACTTGCCGAAATAAAAAAACTTGCTTCCTCTTCCAGAAAAGAACTGAAAGATATTGAAGGCAGGCTCCGGCAGGTCAATGAGCAGATCCACTATACCGGACAGTACCTTGCCAATAAATCTGTTTATTCACAGTTCCTTAAGTCAAAGAACAAAAGGCAGTTCCGTCAGGAATATTCTTCAGAGCTTGCCCTTTATGAAGCCGCTGTAAAATTCCTGAAGGAAAAAGCCGGTGGCGGAAAGCTCCCTACCTTACAGACGCTGAAAGCAGAAAAGGAAAAACTACTGATGCAGAAAAAAGAATCACAGGAGAAATACTATTACTACCGGGATTATCAGAAAGAATTGGATACCGTCTGTACTAATATCCGCTCTGCCCTGGGGCAATCACAAAACAGACCAGCACGAAAACAGGAACGAGACAGCATATCCTGATTTCCATCTCGAATCTTGCTAAGGACTGACTGGTATGATAGGATAAATAAACAAATCAAAAATTCATGAGGAAGTTATATGGTAAATACAATAGAAAATTATTTTCAATGGAAAACTAATCCAAAAGAGCCATCAATCGAAAAAAAATATGAAAATCATATGATTATTTCTCAGTGGAAAAAAACAGATGTGCTATATTCGTTTATAGGTATTTATCAAATAGGAATCTATGTTTTTTATCCAGATAAATGTAAAAGGACAAATTACACTATAAAAAACGAAGTAGGTGAATATTTTTCTTTAGAATATTTAACAGCGGAATTTAAAAAATACGAGAAATTAAATAAGACCATTATAGACTCAAATTTTATACAATACATAGATTCTTTCGGTAATGTCATACCTATATGGCCCGGTGGAAATACTGATAAAGGTAAAAGGTCATATTGCTTTGATATTCCCGATATTTATTTTAAAAAATATGAAAAATGGTTTTCAGCGATGAGACAGCTATATCCCCACTCATGTTTAGATGGAATTATTGATAATGAATTTTCAACGGATAACACTAAAATATTTTTAGACAATATGAATGAAGACACTTATCCTAAGTTTCTTAAGCATGTTGTTGAAGTAATAACAAAACGCAAAAAATATTTGGACGGTTTTTAGAAAGGAAATACTGCCATGGCAAACGAAAAAATATACAGCATGCCCTTTGCGAAGCTATACCCGATGCTGATTGCAAAAGCAGAGAAAAAAGGGCGCACCAGAAAAGAAGTTGATGAAATCACCTGCTGGCTGACCGGATACAGCATAGAAAATCTGAATGGACTTATGGGAAGTGATATTACTTACGGAGACTTCTTTTTACAGGCACCGGAATTAAATCCAAACCGCAGGCTGATAAAAGGCGTGGTGTGCGGTGTCCGCGTGGAGGACATTGAAGAACCTTTAATGCAGGAGATCCGCTATCTGGATAAACTGGTGGATGAACTTGCGAAAGGCAAGGCACTCCCAAAAATCATGCGTACATAAATGAAAAAGGGCATCCGGCGGGAGTGCCAGACACTCCCTCTTCCACTTCCGTTCACGCTCCATGCCATTTTCGCCGCCTGCCAATATCCTTTTCCCACTGCCCTGTATAATCTACGCCTGTTTCTTATGCAGCTTTTTGATATCCTTTAAAACAATTCCCTGCAAAATACACATCTGATTATGAACAGTTCATGCTTATACTCAGTTCCCCGTCAGCCCCTGCATTCAGTCCCTTTACAGCGTTATAGATTGCCATAACGTCCTCTTTGGGAAATGTAGGAAAAACAGAAATTACACCTTCAAGGTCCAGCCCACACCGGCACATCGATTCTATTGCACGTTTATCCTGCTCCTTCATCACTACCCCCATTATCCTTCTTCGCCTACCCATTCATTTCAAACATATGTTCTATTATAAATATTTTTTTCCAGTTTGCAACTGTTTTTTCATAAATACCATAAATACATCTGCCCTCACCTTTTCTGATGTTTGAATACTTGTTCCACCTTGAAATTTCCCAGAATTTCTTTCCCACATTTATTGACACTAAAGCGCCCCACCGTTACAATGAACAGCAGATGGAAAGTACACATGTAACTGTCAATGATAAGAAGTGTCTGGCGGCTCGGAACCGTCTGACCGGTTGCCATAAGGAGGCCATGCCATGAACTATTTCACCTGTGATGCATGCCATTACATATTCCATGCGGATGATATGCCCTCTTCCTGCCCGGCCTGCAGTGCATCCTCGATTATTGCGCAAAACAATAACAGCAAAAAATTCAAAATTCCTGCTGTCCGGTTTTCTACCGAAACAGAAATGGAGCAGAGCAGACTGGCTGAAACAGGGGAATCAGCAACAAAATCATTCCTTGAACGTGTGAAAAATCTCACCGGTTATACCCTTACCAATGATGAATATCACACAGCCCTGATGCTCCTCTTCTATTTCAAGTCCGCTCCGAAAGAAATTACTTCCATGCATTTGAATGATCTTCTTTGCGGGAGGAACTCCTTTATCGAAAACAAAATGGCGGAGACAGCCGCTGGGAATTTATATCTTCAGGCTCAGAAACATTTTACATCGGAGCTTGGCAGGGAACGGCGGGAGACCGGCTGCAACGATGCCGTGGAAGTCGCAGCCTATACGGAAAAAGGTTCTGCCGCAAGCCTGCTACTCCTGTTCCGTCAGAATGAAACTGACCAGATTCTCGGAAAAACCCCTAACCTTACAAACATCCGCAGCGTGAAGTTTGACCAGGTTGTCAAAGGGCCCAGTGGGGACTATATCCGTTTCCTGATAGACTGGCACAACTCAGTCAGGCAATAAATCAGTTTTTTATCCTTAATTCCCGACTATTCTTCAGTCTACATGACAAACTGCCCATGTTATCAGCAATTTCACGTATAGCGTGTAGACTAAATATTTTACACCTGCATTCAGAATGCTAATCGAGAATTCTTTAAAAACTGGATTCTTAAATTGTAGACTAAATTATATTCCAAAAAAAGAAGTGCCCGGCACAATGCCAGACACTCCTTTTTCTATTTCTGTTCACGCCCCGCATCATTTTCTACCGCCGCCTGCCGCTCTTTTTTCCCACTGCGCTTTGCAATCTCCGCCTGCTTTTTGTGGAGCTTTGCCAGTACTGAAGGCCTGCCCTGCGGCTTCTTTTTCGGTGGCATACTGTTTACCGCAGACGGGGACTTATACCCATTGTTTTTGCGCCCGTCAATCAGATTATAATTCTGCTCTCCGCTGCTCTCTGCGCTTCTTAAGTATTCCCCATTTTCCATATATTTCTGCCAGTTGTCAGGCGTAGGCGTATCTGTTCCAGATTCTATTTGGTGCAGCTTTGTTTCCTTTTGACAGGTGTGCGTTCTTTCCGGTTCTGCCGGAACAGGCTTTCGCCGGGTTTCTTCCTTGCTGCACCCTTCCGCTTCCGGCTGTGATGAGCGGATGTACTCTTCCAGCTTCCCCCTCACTTCCCCGTCAAAACCGTTCCTGACATGATCCACCGCCAGCCGCCCTGTTCCGTCCACCACTACCCATGCGGCTTCCTTCCCGTAAGTTTCATGCTCCATCAGAAAAAACTCCCGTCCTTCCAGCCTGATACTGTCAAAGGCAAGCCAGCTCCCGGCTTTCCCTTCTATATGGAAATTTATTGTATCAATGGAAACTGCTGTTCCAGATGAACCGCTTTCTTTATCAACAAAATTTTCTATCACGGTAAACCCGGTCTTTTCCACATAGTAAGAGATGACTGTGCCTTCCCTGTAAAACACCAGCACATCGCTGACGCTGACGGAATGCCCTACAAAGGAACGGGGCGGCTGTCTGTCAAGCTGCTCCTTTACTCCCTCCGGGGTATCCTGCGGACACAGGGCTCCCGTATAGACCCGTTCATAATCTTCCTTCCTGACCCGTATTTCCTTTTTCCAGCAGCGTTTGATAGGCACGAAAACGAATATGCCTTGTCTCCGGCGTCTGCCGCATCTGGTAAACTTCAAACTGGTTTTCCATAGTCATAATTCCTGCCCCCTTTTCTTATATTCTTTTAAATTTTCCGCCCTGTTTTCCCGCTTTTCTATGGCCGACTGCCGCTCTTTCAGTGCCGCCAGCACCGACTTCCTTTCCCTGTTTTCTGATGTCTGCCCCGTTTCCATTCTGTCGGGATCCTCTGGTGCAGACCTGGCGGATTTTAACTGTACCTCTTTACCGTCCAGATACTTTTCCGCATTTTCAAGATATTCTTCCAGTGTTCCTGTTTTTTCCAGAGATATGGGGTTCATGTCAATGAGAAGCCCTGCCATGCCAAAATCCTCTCCATGCAGAAGGTTAAAAAAGTCATCCTCACGGATATCCCCTGCATAGGAGATCACAACGTCAATGTCGGAGCCTTCCCGGTACAGCCCATCCCTGGTTCTGCTCCCATATACCCTTGCGCCCAGCAGCTTCACTTCCTCCTCAAATCCTGCATGCTCAATCTGTGCCTGTGCATAGCAGAGCGCCATTTCCTCAACTTCTGCCCGGCTTAATCCATTCAGCGCCTTTTCCGGCTCCGTATTGCCCGATATAAGCGGAAGCTTCTGTATTTCCGTCTGCCCCGCTTCCTCCGCTTTCTCCATAAGCCAGCCATAATCTACCGTCATCATTCCTTCTGCGGACAGCCCTTCATCTGCAAGGATATCCTCTGCTGCTTCCCTGACCGTCACAGCCGGGTTCTCATATATTCCACCGTCCAGTATCCGGTAATCTTCCCCGTAAAAAGTATAGTCATATCCCCCTTCCGTCTCCTGGATCGAAAAATATCCGTTCCCTGTTTCACAGGCATACCCTTCCTCATCTTCCCACAGGTCTTCCGGTTCCTCTGTCCGTCCTTCCCCGGTCTCTTCCACAACCGGGGAAATTCCCGGATTATTTTCCCTGCTGTTTCCGGCAGTTTTTTTCTCTATATCTTCTTCCATATCTCTCTCCGGAATATCCTGAATATCATCCGCCTCCCTGTCCTCATCATCCAGCCCCACTGCCTCCGCAGGGCTTTTTTCGTCCATATTGAGAAGTACGTTCAGCTCTGCCAGTCGCTCTAACTTTTCCTGAAGCTCCGCTTCCTTCACAAAAGGCTTCTCCACTTCCTCCTTCGCAATGGCAAGCTGGCGCTGCACGTTTTCCAGCTTCTGCTTTGTCTCTTTCAGCTCCTCCGGTATCCTTGCAAGGGCGTTGCTGATGCGCTGCATATTGCCAAGGGCGTCCCTGCCGACCTCCACCCGGTAGCTGCACTTTCCCCCAATTCTGGCCATATACTGCTGGCTTAAGGCATTGTAAAAGACTGCCAGCCCAAACCCGCTAAAGCTCCCCACCGGCCTTGCATCGTCCGTGGCCCGCAGCCCCTGGCAGGCATAGATAAATGCCTCCCCGGCTTCTTTCCGGTCCGTATATACCCTGCCTTTTATCTCCATGGCAAAATTATCTTTCCCCTCCGCCTTTTCCAGAACAGGGGCTGCCATTTTAACGTCCGCCAAAAGCCCGGCGACACGTTCTTTCAATTCAGCAATCTCCGCCGGGTAATTCCTTGCGATATCTGCCTCCAGCCGGTATTTCTGGCTGACATGCTCCGCCTTTAACAGCTTTAACTTACTTACCTGGATATCCAGCTCCATCTTTTCTTTTATGTAAACATTCCCGGTGGCAAGGGACTTGATCTCCGCATAGGACAGGGCGGTATCGTCCACGTCCTCGCAGGAGCGCACCGGGGATTTGCTAGTCATGATCTGGGAGATGAACTTCTGCTTATTTTCCAAAATCTGCCATAGGTACGCATCAAATGTTGATTCCGTCACGTACCGGTATATCCACACCTTCTTATTCCTGTTCCCCTGCCGCAGGATGCGCCCTTCCTGCTGTTCCAGTTCCGCAGGCTTCCACGGGCAGTCCAGGTGGTGGAGCGCAATGAGCCGGTCCTGCACGTTGGTCCCAGCGCCCAGCTTGGGCGTGGAGCCTATGAGGATACGCACCTGCCCGGAACGGACTTTCGCAAATAATTCCGCCTTTTTTGTCTCCGTGGCCGCCTCATGGATAAAGGCCACCTGCTCCTTTGGTATCCCCATCGCCACAAGCTTTTCCCGTACGTCATCATAAACATTGAAAATGCCGCCTGCTTTCGGCGTGGAAAGGTCACAGAAGATCATTTGTGCGGATTTACCCTGCATGGTACTTTTCCATATTCCAAAAGCATTTTCCACACAGCGGTTCGCCTTGCTCCCCTCCGCATCCGGCAGCATGTCGTTTAACAGCCGCTGGTCCAGCGCACACTTCCTCCCGTCATTGGTAATCCGCAGCATGTTGTCCTTTGCCGGGTCAATGCCCCCTGCCCGTACAGCTTCCGCCCGTTCCGCAAACGCTTTTACCATTTCCTGCTGTTCATGGCTTGGCTTTAATACTTCATTGACATATTCCGCTTCCGGCACCGGCAGATCCAACAGGTCGGCAGTCTGGATATCCGCACACTCCTTAAACAGGGACATCAACTCCGGCAGGTTATAGAACCGGGCGAACCGTGTCTTTGCCCGGTAGCCCGTCCCTTCCGGGGAAAGCTCTATGCCTGTGACCGTCTCCCCGAACGCTGCCGCCCATGCGTCAAAATGCCCCATTCCCAGCTTCTGTAAGGTGTCATACTGCAGGTAGCGCATTATAGTATATAATTCAACCATGCTATTCGATATGGGGGTGCCGGTGGCGAAAGTGATCCCCCTGCCGCCGGTGACCTCAGGGACGTGTTGTCAAGTGTGTTTTTAAACTTTTATAATCGTAAACTCTTAATTTAACCGATTGCTCTGCTTTGA
>RAYQ01000038.1 GCA_003612395.1 Parablautia intestinalis | reverse complement strand
GCTTTTGGAAAGGCGGGAGAAGGAAGGGCGAATGAAGAGAGCATGATGGATGCGATTTTTGCGGGTGTCGAAATGGCCCTAAACAGAGAGGAAAATAATGGATAAGACAGTAAGCTTTAATAAAGAAAGATATGTTAAAAGCGAACCAATTATTATTTACGGAGCAAGTGTATATGGGGAATTGGCATATGTCGCATTGAAACAAATGGGATTGAAACCCGATTGCTATTGCGATAGGTCAAAAGATATAAAAGAATACTTTGGTGTAAAAGTAATATGCCCGGAAGAACTGAATATTAAAAAAAATGCAAATATTATTATTGCATCGGCAGATTTTTTTTATGAAATTCGGAAAATTCTTAAAGAAACAGGTTGTAACCATTTATTCGATATGGCCGAAATGTTGCGTTTGAATCTTCCTAAAGAATTGCTATCGCATCGTGCGCAGGAAATGTATGCCAATAGACAGCACTATATCGATATTGTTGAAAACCAGTCAGAAGAAAAGATGGTCTTTAACAGAATTCAGTATGTTGTTTCTGAAAGATGCACTTTAAAATGTAAGGATTGTACCCATTTAATGCCCTATTATCAATATCCACAGGATGTAGATTTCAATAAATATAAGGCAGCATTTAATCTGTTATTGGAAAATGTGGATTGTATTGTAGACTTGAGAATTCTAGGCGGTGAGCCTTTTATGAATAGTGCAATGGGAGATATAATTGAATGGTATCATGATAATCGTAAGATTCAGGGTATCTCTGTTTATACAAATGGAACCATCATACCCAACGAAAATATTCTTAAAGCACTTCAAAAAGAGAAGGTAAAAGTTCATGTATCAAATTATAAAATAAATGAAGATAAAATAAAAAGCCTGATTACAGTATTGGATGAATCTCACATTAGATATTTTGTCAGAACTTATGATGCATGGCAGGATGCAGGTGGAATGGAATTCCGAAATTATTCACCAGATCAGAAAAAAGAAATTTTTTCTCATTGTTTTGAACGGAATGGGTTTACCTTTTTTAAAGGGAAACTGCATAGATGTCCCAGAGCGGCCCATGCAATGAACTTAAGAGCTATACCGGATATAAAAGAAGATTATGTAGACTTATTAGATTGGAAAGGAACTGAGGAAGACCTGAAGGTGCAATTAAGAAATCTTCAGGAAAAGACATGGTTGGAGTCTTGCAATTATTGCGGAGGTCCTAATAATCATACACAGAGTATTCCGGCCGGAAGGCAGGTCTCGGAACCAATTAAATATGAGGCAAAATATTGACGTAGGTAATTAGGAGCATTGACATGGATTATAGATTCAGAGATGAAGTTTTTAATGCAAAAAAAGCCGCAATGGGGGAAATGTATAATCTGGCGAAAGAGCATCTAAGAGATGGAGATAAATTGATTAATTTTGCCAGCGGACATCCTTCCACAGAAGTTTTTCAAGATAAATTAATTAAAAGATATTTGAATCTTACCATGGAAGTGGCCGAAAAAGATATCTTACAATATGGTGCACACGCAGGTTATCTACCCTTGCGGCAAACATTTAAAAAGTTTGTAAATGAAAAAGGAAATGTTGTAAAGCCAGAGGATGATCTGATCATTACATATGGGTCAGTAGAAGCAATATTTCTTACTGCATTAGCATTGGTTAATAAAGGAGATAAAGTTATTGTAGAAGTTCCCAGTTATGTTAATGCAATTAAATCTTTCCAGATTCAAGGAGCAGAGGTAATAGGAGTTCCCATGCAGGATGACGGAGTTGACTTGGAAAAGTTAGAATCGGCTATGCGTCAGGGAGCAAAATTGTTTTATACAGTCCCTAATTTTGGAAACCCTTCAGGGATTACAATGTCATTATCAAAACGCAAGGAAGTATACGAATTGGGTGTCAGATATCAGGTATTAATTGTAGAAGATGATCCATATGGAGATTTGCGCTACCGTAACGAAAGAATACCTCATATTAAAGAGTTCGATACAGAAGGAGCTGTAGCATATATAAATTCAATGTCAAAACTTATTGCACCAGCTATGCGGGTAGGATTTTTAGTGGCAAATAAGGAGTTTATCAAACGTATTATACCGATCAAAGCTGTTAGCACAAACGGAGTTACAAGTATTATACAGTTCGCGCTTTGGAAGATGTTTGAAGAAAATGATATGTATGCTCAAATACAAAAGATATGTGATGTGTATTCAAAAAAACTCTTTTTAATGGAAAAAAGTATGGATAAATATTTCCCAGAAGGTGTAAAACACTCATCGCCAGATGGGGGGATGTATATATGGGTAACATTACCAGACGGAACAGATATCGGGAAACTTTGCAAAGAATCTGCTATACAACTTCATATACCGATTACACCGGGCAATGGATTTTGCGTTGTAGAGCCTGAAAGTTGTACAAGTTTACGATTTAACTTTGTAAAAGAAAGTTTGGAAGATATAGATTATGGAATACAAAAGATTGGAAAGTTAATGCAACATTATATTTGATAATTAAAGAACTGGAAATGACCATTTTAAATAAAAGTGGGAGAAATATATGAATTATCAATTTAGAAATGAAGTTTTGGGCGCTAAAAAGGCTGCGATGGGAAAAATGGTTAATCTGGCAAAAGAAAATCTAAAAGCTGGAGACAGATTGATTAATTTTGCCAGCGGACATCCTTCTGTAGAAATATTCCAGAGAGATACTATTAAGAAATATATGGAATTAGCAGCGGAAAGCTTTAACAAGGATATATTTCAATATAATGAGCTTGGTTTTACTCCATTAAGAAAATCATTGACAAAATTTTTAAATGATAAAGGAAAAGTTGTGAAGCAAAGAGATGAATTAATGATCACGCATGGTTCTACAGAGGCGGTGTTTCTGTCTGCTTCTGCTTTTGTTGACAGTGGAGATAAGGTGGTTGTTGAAATGCCATCCTATGTAAATGCAATTGAGGCTTTTCGCACCTTAGGAGCGGAAATAATAGGTGTTAATGTAGAAAATGATGGTGTTAATGTGGAGCAGCTGGAGAATATTTTCAAATCTTATAGGGGGGGGGGTAAAGCTGTTTTATACAATCCCTAATTTTGGCAATCCATCAGGAATTACTATGACTTATAAGAAGCGAAAGGCAGTATACGAACTTTCCGTTAAATATGGGGTTCCAATTCTGGAAGATGATATTTATGGAAACCTGCGTTATAGAGGTAGACGCATACCTAATATAAAAGAATTTGACACAGAGGGATCTGTTGTGTATATAGGATCTGTATCAAAAATTCTTGCTCCTGCAATGCGAATAGGTTTTTTGGCAGCCGATAAAAAAGTGATTAGACATATTGCCAAAATCAAGGAAGTTAGCTCGAATGAAGTGATGCGTGTTATGCAATATGCATTATGGAGAATGTATGAAGAAAATGATATGTATATTTGGCTAAAGAAAATATGTGATATATACGCCAAAAAGCTTTTTCTTATGGAAGAAAGTATGGATAGATATTTCCCTTTAAGTGTAAAGCATTCATCACCAGATGGAGGCATGTTTATTTGGGTAACTTTACCGGAAGGGACAGATATTGAACGGTATTGCTGGGAGTCCGCTGTACAATTGCATATTCCTGTCACGCCGGGGAATGGATTTTGCGTCATAGAGCCTGAAAAGTGTACAAGTCTGAGATTTAATTTTACAAAAGAAAACATGGAAGATATAGAATACGGAATTAGAAAGACAGGAAAGTTAATGGAACAATATGTTAAATAAGTAGTATATTAGTTCCTTTATAAGGAGGAAAAATCATGCTGTTGGTATTAAAGGAATTTAGAGAGAAACTAGATGATATAATGTTAAAGGCAATGCACAGCAGGGTGTTACTTTATGGGTATGAAAGCTATACAGGACGTTTTATTAAATGGTATGCTGAATATTATCATAGTATAAATATTGACTATTTGGTCTCAACAGATATGAGCAGGGGAAGGGCATATGATGAAGAGATTTTTCGGCCAAGTATTCTTGACTTCAATTATAAGAGTGTAGGCCAGGCAATTATTTGGGTTACAGAGCCATTAACAGATAGCCTGCAGACTGGCTTGGAAGAAAAAGGCTATATTAAAGGAGAGACCTATTTTGATTTTTATGAAGCAGTATATGGCTCAGATATTTACGGAAGTAATGAAGAAAATATTGATGTGTTTAATAAAAGGAAAGAAGGAAGGAGAGATATCCAATTTCTGGAATGGCTGGAATGGAAATATGACTGCAATTTTGTGACTCGTATCAAGCATGAATTCTTAGAAGTTGCCAAGGAGCATGGGGAGGGGTATGGTTGTACTACACAAAAAGAAATATTTCCTATATTAGATCACTGCCATTGTATCCCACAAGCAAATGATGCCATATTTGATTTTGGATGTGGAAAAGGAGGAGCATTGGTTTCTTTTTTGGATTACGGATTTCAGAGGGTTGGCGGGATAGAATATGAACCTAAAATATATGATGTTTTAAATAAAAATATGAGCCGGTTAGGGTTAAAAAGTAAAGTAGAAATGCTTTTAGGGGACGCTGGAGACTTAACAAATCAGCTTGACGAATATAACTGGTTTTACTTCTTTCTTCCTTTTGATGATTATATTTTTGAAAGGTGTATTAAGTCAATTTGCGATAGCTATCAGAGAAAGCGCAGAAAAATTTCTATAATTAGTATCTCGCCATATAGTCACGGTTGTATAGAAAAAACAGGGTTGCTTCGACTGACAAATCAGTTTACGGTAGATATGAGGCAAAGAGTGGTAGATGTCTATGAGGTAAGTTGTTGTAGAAACTAGAATGATGAAAACATAGAGTGGGCTGAAAATCCTGTTTTCAAAAATGAGGAGCGAATATATAGAATGGTTATAATATACGGTTTTGGTCAACATATGAATGCAATTTTAGAGGACTATTGTATACCAATAAATGAAATAGAATGTATAATTGATAATGGATTATCCGAACGGAGTATTTATATTGGAGATATTAAAATAATTTCTTTTGAGTCTTACTTAAGCAATAGGGATACGTTTAAGTCTGATAAAATGGTAGTTGGCGCAAAAGCACGTTTCCAGGAAATAAAAGACGAATTGTTGAAGACAGGATATTTTTGGGAAGAAAATATTATATATGTTGATGAGTGGATAAAAAACTTCCCACGAACGAGCGATTTTTTAAATGGTTCTGTTGCTGAAAGCCGAAAAAAAGATTTAAGACAAATGTGTAATCAGGTGGGATTAATAAGTGATAATGCACTGAAGAATGCAAAGCTTTTAAACTGTAGGGAAGCCGCCTGCTATAGTATTCCTTTAAACAGTGTTGTGGCTGAAATAGGGGTAGCATTTGGAGATTTTTCAAAAAAAATTCTTCAAATAGCAAAACCCAGGAAGTTTTACGCTATTGATATGTTCAGCGAAAAGACAACAGGATTCTGGGGGAAAAATATTTTTTATGAAAATAATATGACACATGAAGAATGGTATAAACAAAACTTTAATAGTTATATCAAAAATGAAGTAATGGAGATACGAAAAGGCATTTCATGGGAATGCATGGAACAATTTCCAGACAATTATTTTGATTATGTATACTTAGATGCAGCACATGATTATAATAGTGTTTCTAAGGATATTAATATTTTAAAGCAAAAAGTAAAAGAAGGGGGAATGATACAATTTAATGATTATAACTATCGTGATTGGTATGGGGTTGTACCAGCAGTAAATGAGTTGATAAGAGATACTGGTTCAGAGGTTTTATTTTACTGTTTGTCAATAGATAACACAAATGATATTGTTGTTAAATTAAACAAATATAATAATGATAAGTGAGGCTTACATGGGAGATTTGATAAGCATTATAGTTCCCATATATCGAGTAGAACGATATTTGGAACAGTGCATTTTGAGTATAAGAAATCAGACTTATAAAAACCTGGAAATTATATTAGTGGACGATGGATCCGATGATCTTTGTCCGCAAATTTGTGAGGAACATGCGCGGAATGATGAGAGAATTAAGGTGATTCATAAAAAAAATGGAGGAATAGACTCCGCAAGAAAAGCAGGGATATCAATTGCAAAGGGAAAATATATAGGATATGTGGATGGTGATGATTGGATAGAATCCAATATGTACGAGCAGCTTTTAAACTTTGCATGGCAATATGAAGTGGATGTTGTAGAATCCGGGGTTATTGATTCCTGGATAGACAAGGAGAAGATTAGGACACCGTATCTGCCTGAGGGCTGCTATAAAGACGAGAATTTTGTTGAGAAAGTAGAACCGAGGATTCTGTATGCAGGAGCTTTTTTTCAATATGGAATAGCTCCTTATTTGTGGTCAAAACTTTTTTTAAAAGAAAAACTTATAAAATATCAGATGGTAGAGGATCTGACAAATATAATTCACAATGATACAATGGTTTCTTTACCTTGCATGGCCGAATCAAAAAAAGTGTATGTATCACATAATTGTTATTATCATTATAGAGTAAGAACGGATTCGTTAAAAAGAAAGTGTAGATTAAACGAGGCGGCTAATCTTTTAATATGCTACCCCGAATTTTATACAAGATTTAAAGGAACGGTATTATGTACAGAAAATGACTTGCAGATAAAGTATTATACAATGTACTGGCTGCTATATAGAGCGCTTGATATTTTTGATCAACCACATACAGATTATTTCCTAATGCCATTTGGGGGAATTAAAAAGGATGCCAGGATAGTGCTATATGGAGCAGGGTCAGCAGGTATTCATCTTGAAAACTATGTTCGTAATGTAAAAGGAAGTAATATTGTTTGCTGGATAGATCATAACTATGAAAGTTTGCAGGATACATTGAATGTTAAGAATCCCAAAGATATTATTAAGTACTCATATGATTACGTAGTTATATCAATATTAAGAGAAAATGCTGTTAAAAGTGCGCAGAAGGAGTTAATAAGCTTAGGTGTGCCGGAAAAGAAGATTTTGTGGATTGAGCAGAAGTATATAGATAACCCTAATTTGCTGTTAAATAAAATGAATTGTCATACAGTGATATAGCTTAAGAAAAGGTGTTATGTTTATTTGTTCGTAAGGGAAAGGAAAATAAATGAGCATTAAAATAAGTGTAATTATGCCAGTTTATAATGTAGAACGATATCTAAGTGAATGTATAGATAGTGTTGTACGACAGACATTTAAAGAGAAGGAGATCATAGTAGTAAATGATGGTTCTACGGACTCTTCCTTATTAATATTGAATGAATATGCAGATAAGTATGATAATATTGTAGTTTTAACCCAAAAGAATCAGGGCCCAGGACCCGCGAGAAATAACGGAATACAACATGCAAAGGGAAAATATCTTATTTTTATCGATCCAGATGATTTTTATCCATCCGATGACTGTTTGGAGGCATTATATGATGCGGCAGAAAAAAATAATGTATTAATTTGTGGCGGCATTATTATAAGAAATAGCTACGGAGGAAGAAGTGTAAAAAGAACAGCAGGGAAGATAAAAATGGAGGAATACCATCTAAATAAAATAGTAAAGGTTCGCGATTATTCTGATGTTTATAGTCATCAAAGATATTTATTTCGAGCTGATTTGATAAAAACAAATAATATTTTTTTCCCTGACTATAGATTATTTGAAGATCCTCCTTTTACGGCAAAGGCAATGGTATTAGCAGGAGAATTTTATGAGTTGGATAAAGAGATATATGATTATCGTTCCGGTCATAAGAAAACAAACTATTCCTTGGAAAAGAGTTTAGACTTGCTAAGAGGAATAAGGGATGTACTGAAATTAGCACAGGAATATAACTGGCAGAAGATGTATGAAAATAGACTAAAAAATATTAATGATGATTTCATGATTCCGTTTTATAAATATTCTTTTTGTGGAAATAAAGAAGTAGATGATACGATTGAAGAGATAAATGCAATAGTAAAGGACTGGATTGGAGATCAGGAAAGTTTAATCGTGGGAGAAGAAAAGGTCCGGAAAGTAAGAGAAGAAAGCCAAATAGAGTATAAAGCCTTTGTGGATACTTTAATGGATAAGAGAGAAAAGATAATTTACGGAGCCGGTTTGAAAGCACATGAATTAATGGAACACCATATAGATAAAATGAAAAATGTAATAGGGGTAGCAGTGACGAAGGTACAAGATAGTTCTGATAAGTTTTTGGCGGGTTTGCGGGTACAGAGTATTGAAAATTATCTCCCTTATAGTCAAGAGGCATTGGTAATGATTACTACTATCCCTATATATCAAGAAGAAATAGAGATAAACTTGAGAAAATTAGGATTTAAACATACTGTAAGATTAAATACCGGAAAATTAGAATTGGCAGAAGCTTTATTGGTTGCGAGGTAATGATGAAGAAAGTAGAAATTTCCGTAATAATGCCGGTTTATAATGCAGAATTGTTCCTTGCAGAAAGCCTGGAAAGTATATTGAATCAAACGTTTACCAATTTTGAATTGATCTGTGTAAATGATAGATCAAATGATTTGTCAACAGAAATTTTACTGAAATATCAAGATCTGGACGATAGAATTAAAATACTTACGAATAATATTCGTCAAGGTGCTGCAGAAACAAGAAACAGGGGAATGCGAGCAGCGATTGGAACATACTTTGTATTTCTTGATGCCGATGATATTTTTGAAAAAGATATGCTAGAATTAGCTTTTAATGCTATAGAGAAGTACCAGTCAGATATAGTAATGTTTGAAGCTATGCATATGCCAACAGAAAAAATACACGAAACCATTAAGAAAAAACACACTGAAAAATATAAAGAAAAATATTGTAGAAAAACATTTTCATTAAAAGAATGTGAACCATGGGAGATCGTAAATTGGACAAGCGCGCCATGGAATAAGATGTACAGGCGTTCTTTTATTGAATCCAAAAAAATATATTTCCAATCATTACCATGTAATAATGATGTGTATTTTGTCATTATGGGATACATGTCTGATTCGAAAATTATTGTCTTAGATGAAGAAAGAAATTTGGTGCATGTAAGAGATCATTATTCAGTCTCCAGAATTTCATATGATCGTGACCCTATGTGTTCTTATAAAGCAATAAAAAAAATACAGGAGGAATTAATAGAAAGAGATCTGTTTAAGGATGTATATGCACATTTTTATTATAGAGCTTTTTTTGAATTTATTGGTGCCATTAAAAGTGCCCAAAGTAGAGAAAAGGCTCAAAAATTTTATGATTTTTTGTCATATGAGGGTATTAGGCAAATATGTGAAAACCATGAAACATATTATGCGCAAAGCGATGAATATATACAAAATGCATTTGAAAAATTTAGAAAGAAAAGTTTTGAATCACGCTGGTATTTAGAAGAAGGAGCATTAAAAATAAATATAGAAAAAAGGAAGGACTTTCTCCTAAATTATATACGAGCTGTTGTTGATAGTGGAAATAAAATATGTATATGGGGTGCAGGACGGAATGGTAGAATACTTATTAACTTTTTAAATGATAATGCAGTTAAAATTGATTGTATACTTGATATGAACACGGGAAAAGAGGGGACATACATAGGTGGGTATCAAATAAAGAGGCCGGAGTATTTATCATATAAAGCAGAAAAGGAATATTTGGTCTTTGTCACCAGTGTATGGGCATTGGATTCCGCCAGCATTTTAGCACAAAAAAGTACAAATAAAATTTCAGTAGTTGGTATTCATGAGTTGCTTAATATCTAATTGGTATTATGTATTCTTCATATCCGTAATAACTGACCTTATTTAGTCGTTCCGGTTTCTCTCTATGTGTGGATTTTCGGTATTGCTCAGAGGTGTCCTTGCCATATGCCCCAGAGCAACACCACGCCTCCGCTTGAAAAATATGGTCTTTCGAATTTCATAGCTTTCCATCATTTTCATTAACTTCAAACCATCCTTTGGAAGAACCGTTGGCACAGATACTGTATTTGGGGTAAGAAGGAATATAAAAAACTGCATTTCTGTCATGTCAGTAGCGCAAATGGTATGAAATTCATGTATTATTTATAGTATTGATTTTACAATACCCTTATTTTCTAATAATCCAATCTTCCAACTGAGGATGATTTTCTATTGCCCACTCAGTGCGTTCCTCCTCACCACAGTAGCGACAGCAACTTATCGGCTCATTATCTAACTTTGCAATGGCTTCATCCCAGTTTAAATCAGGATCATATATATCTACTCCTCCCTGGAAGAAAATATCTATATCAAATTGAGTAAATAACTTATTTCCTAACGCTTCAAAAGGACACTTATATAATCTCCCATTCCGGAAAAAATGGCAATCCTTTTCCCTGCATACTCTAAATGTCTTTTGAGGATTTGCCTCTCCTTGTAAATCAATATTTTTTCCAAAGCTTAATACATCCATTCTAAATTCATAGTTTATCTCATTTTCTTCCAATGTTTTTATTATATCCTCTTTCATCCTCAGCATAGGCTTATATCCTGATATACTGATAAAAACATCATTTTCTCTACAGCATTCGAAAAAAATTCCAGACTGCTTTGGTATCAATATTCCATTAGTAACGATTTCAATCTCCGTTAGAGGCAGCAATTCTCTTGCAAAACCTATATAATTTGGTAATTGCTTATTTAATAATGGTTCACCACCTAACAAATACAATCGATTTATCCATACATTTTCTGAGATTTTTTTCAAGTCCTCACAAAATCTTTCAAAGGGAATTTTTTCACCTTGAGAAAATAAATTGGAAAAATGGCTACACCCTTTACAATTTAAGTTACAGCTATCCATAACATTTGTTTCCAGATGATCTAAAAATGGTTTATTAGATTCTACATTTTTCAGCCATAATATATTTCTATCTTCCAGAAGGTTCCTGGATAAATTTTTATTTAATTTATAAACGTAACCTCTTATGATGCCTACTTTATCAATTTCTTCACTCGGCAGCTGCTCTAAAACAGAGGCAAAGTTGACAACTGCAACCAATATCAAATCAATTTTATATTCTTCAATCTGAGACGGCGCTATAATTTTAATTCCATTTTGACTTCCCTGAATTTTACTGTCAATAAACCCTGCAAAAATAACATCTTCTCTTTTATCCATCTGTTCTTTAATGAAATGCCCGAATTTTCCAGCTCCCCATATTGCAATCCTCATAATATCTCTCCATTCCTATTTTCCAAATCTATTTGTATTTTATAATTCTTCCAGCATTTTCAAACCTGTATATTCTATATAAAATAAATTTTTATAATCCAGCTTTTCTAAATTCCGCATCATCTCTTCGGCATTTTTTTGATTAGCTACGACTACTACAAAGGCATCTTTATCATATTCTGAAATTTCTTTCAATGGATATCCATTAATAAAGCTCTCATCTACATCCTTTTTACTTATTGCAAAACCAGCTAATCTACTACATTCTTTTTTATATTTTTCTAAAAAAAGCTTCCCTGCTACTCCGGCGCCATAAATAACAACTTCTTTTGCTTCGTGACACTTAGCCACCAGGCAATCTCTTTTTTCCTTTAGTTTAATTACATACTCGTCCAGGGCCGATCTATTCAAAAAAATATCCGAAATTTCGCTTACCCACTTCATACTGATTTTGTTAATCTCATCAATTAATTCCCAAACCCTTCCCTGGTCTGCATATTTATATATTGCTGGCAAATAGCTAAATAAAACATATTTTAAATATCTTTCATATGCTACTAGCAAATCATTCTCATATGCCATTTTAAAACAATCCCGAATCCCTTGTAACAAATCAAGTGTTACTTCAAGTGTGTATTTAACTTCCTTATATCCTTTTCTAACTATATATACTAATTCATTCACAGCATAAAACTCCTGCGCATGTATCATAACATTTAGTAAAAATGGTGGATCTTGATATCTTCTATATGAGGGAAACAAAATGTTGTTTTTCCTAATCACATCTGTCCGAATAATATATCTTGTATAATCATAAAAATTTCCATAATATTTAAACACTATTTTTTTTTCTTCATTAAACGGAACATCATGTTTCATTTTCTTTTCTCCATACAAGAGCTCTTTATTTCCCCCACACACTAAAACACCATTTTTTTCTGCTGCTAAAAATAATTGTTCTAAAGCCTGGGGCTTGGCATAGTAATCATCTGCATCCATAAAACAAACATACCTTCCGTTAGCATGCTCCATGCCTCTGTTTCTTGCCGAACCTGATCCTTGGTTTTTTTGCTGTAAAACAATTACATTTTCATATTTTTTGTTATATTCCAATAAAATTTCATATGAATTGTCTGTAGAACCATCATCAATGCAGATGATTTCTATATCTTTTATCGTTTGCCCTAATACACTGTCCAAACATTCCCTCAAATAATTTTCCATATTATATGCCGGAATAATAACACTGATTTTTATCATTTATTTTCTCCATCTATTTTGCTTATAGCATTCCTTTTCCCTGCTCGCTACTTAAATAATCTATTACTTCTCGAACTGCTCCGTTTCCTCCATTACGCACAGTAATATAATTCGCTCCATTTTTTACATCTTCTTGCGCATCTACCGGACACACTCCAAGCCCTGCTTTTTTTATACATTCAAGATCATTAAGGTCATCACCAATATATACAACTTCATCTAACGTACAATTTTGCTCATTAATAATTTTTTCTAACAAACATAATTTATTACTAATTCCCTGATATATTAATTCTATCCCTAATTCTTCTGCTCTCCGCTGTACTATATCAGATTTTCTTCCCGTAATAATAACAGGGGTAATTCCCATCTGAGGCAATATATGTTTTATTCCATATCCGTCTTTTATGTCAAAAACTTTATATGCCTCTCCCTGAGCAGACATATATATTTTCCCGTCTGTCAATGTTCCATCAACATCCATCACAAATAATTTATACTTCACAGTACAATTCCCTCTCTCACAATCATCTGCCAGGTAAGCATTCCAATTAAGCAGTTATGTTCATCTACCACCGGGAAATTATTTAACCTGCTCTCCTTTAATTTTTGTAACGCATCCACCAACAATATATCCTTCCAAATCCACTTAGGATTTGTTGTCATAATTGTGTCAACAACTTCTCCATATAAATCAGCTTTTCTTTCAATTGCCCTCCTCAAATCTCCATCCGTTAAAATTCCGGCCAATTCATTATTTTGATTTACAATTGCTATAACTCCCAGTTCCTTTTTACTCATCTCCATAATAGCATCTGTTATTTTTACACCGCATTTGACAAATGGTACAGCATCCTCTGTGGCCATGATGTCTCCGACTTTAACCAAAACCCTTTTTCCAAGCGTTCCAGCCGGATGAAATACGCCAAAGTCAGACTGCCCAAATCCTGTTTCCAAAGAAGCTACAGCTGCTAGTGCATCACCATATACTAAAACAGAGGTTGTGCTGGAAGTAGGCGCCAAATTAAGAAAACACGCCTCTTTTTCCACCTCCAATAACTGACAAATATTACATTCTTTAGCTAATGTAGAATTAGCATTCCCGGTTATTGCAATAAGCTCTGCTCCAATTACCTTTAACGAAGGAAGTAGTTGTATAATTTCCATAGATTCTCCACTATGGCTAATTAAAATAACAATGTCTTCACTTGACACCATGCCCAAATCCCCGTGCATGGCCTCGCCTGGATGTAAAAAAAAGGAAGGTGTTCCCAAGCTGGAAAGGGTAGCTGAAATTTTTCTCGCGATATGTCCTGACTTTCCCATCCCACATAAAATGACCTTACCCTTACAAGAAATAACTCTTTCCTCAATACTGGAAAAAGTAATATCCAAATTATTTCGAATCTCTGTGAGTGCCCTAATTTCTTCATCAAATATTCTTTTTGCACAATCGATTCTGTGCTCTGGCTTCATATAACATTTTCCTCTATCAAATACATTTTCTGATTTCTATACATTTCTTTAGCAAACCTGGTAACCAGCTAATCGGAATCATATTGGCACCATCTGATAAAGCATTATCCGGACTTGGATGAGTTTCTAAAAATACCCCATCTGCTCCTGCTGCAATCGCTGCTTTTACCAAATATGGGACATATTCCCGATTTCCCGAAGTTGCTTTACCACTTCCTCCTGGTTTTTGTACACTATGTGTTCCGTCAAAAATAACAGGATAACCATTTTTTTTCATCTCAAAGATAGATGTCATGTCAACCACCAAAGTGTTATAGCCAAAACTGGTGCCTCTTTCACATAGCATAATATTCCTATTTCCGGACTCTTCTAATTTGTGTACAACATTTTTCATATCCCAAGGCGCAAGAAACTGCGCTTTCTTTACATTTATACACTTCCCTGTTTTAGCAGCTGCAATCAGTAAATCAGTCTGTCTGCATAAAAATGCCGGGATCTGAATAATATCTGCTACTTCCGCAACAGGCTCCGCCTGATATGGCTCATGTATATCTGTAACAATTTTTAAGTCATAGGTTTTCTTTACCTTTTGTAAAATTTTAAGGCCCTGCTCCATTCCCGGACCTCTGAATGACTCTATACTTGTCCGGTTTGCTTTGTCAAAAGACGCCTTAAAATAAAATTCAATATCCAGCTCTGCACTGATTTTCTTCAGATTTTCTGCTATTTCCATTGTAATTTCTTCATTTTCAATTGCGCATGGCCCTGCAATTACAATCAAATTTTTTTTCATCTTTTCCCCACTTTTTTCATTTATTTTATGACTACCCGTGGGTCGCATTGATTGACCAGGGGAATCTTTTTAAACACTATATTTTATCCTTCTCATAATGAATTACCGCTATTTTATTCGTCCTTAATTTTATCTTCTATCTTTAGAATATCTTCTGGTATATCCACCCCCATGCTATCGTACTTTGTTTCTTTTATTCTAATTTTATATCCATGCTCCAAAACTCTAAGTTGTTCCAGATTTTCTGCTTCTTCTAAAGGTGCTTTAGTCAAACCTATATATTTTTTTAAAAACTCTTTCGTATACCCGTAAATTCCAATATGTTTATAATGTTTTACTTTATTATTTTTATCTCTGTTAAAAGGTATCCCATATCTGGAAAAATAAAGAGCATCATTATTTTTATCCCGCACCACTTTAACTATATTAGGATTATTAATGTCATTATCGCTGATCTCCTTACATAATGTAGCCATTATTACTTCATCATTTCCGAAAGCAGAAATCAATTCATCTATCATTTCAGGTTTAATTAATGGCTCGTCACCCTGTACATTAATTACAATATCACAAGGATAGTCTCTGACAGCTTCATACACACGTTCAGTTCCACAGCTACACTCGCCTGTCATTACTGCTTTGCCTTGGAATCGCATTACCACATCAAATATTCTTTCGTCATCTGTTGCTACAATTACTTCTTTGATGCTCTTGACTTTTTTGACCTGCTCATAAACCCGCTGAATCATTGTTTTTTCAGCAATCACTGCTAGAGGTTTCCCTGGAAAACGCGATGATTGATACCGCGATGGTATAATTGCCACTATATCCTTCATATCATTCACCCTCCTTTGCATTCAAATATACTTTAAGAAATCGCATGAAATCTTATGTGCACTACTATAGGAATGCATATGTAACCACAAGCTTCTGAACACATTTCATTATTCACTCAATTAAAATAATATACTCTCTCATAAAAGCAATAAATCATTGGTTTTTCATTTTATATCTGTTTCTAAGTTTAATACTGAATCAAGGTCAACTCTTTCAAACACCTCCAACATACCACCTCGTGTCGCATTATATATCTTAATTCCATGCTCATCCGCATATTTCTTAGCTGCTTTGAAAGCCATAATCATCCCATATTCATTATGATCTAAATTATCTACCTTTTCATTTTTATAAAAATAGTTTTCCGCACTTCCTCTTATATAATTGCAGTCAACTCCCAATAAATATATTTCACGAAAACCCATAAAACATGCTATCTGCATGCACACATAAGTAACTGTATAATATCCATATATTTTTTGACATATGTCCTCGGAAAAAGGAGGAAGTATACCATATGAATCAGCCGCAACAACATGAATTTTATATGAATTTTGTTGTGCCTTTTCCCAATATTTTTCTCCGGAATCTCCGATGAACTTACATTTACAATCATAATCCGCAATTTTATCTGTCATATCATTAATTAAGAATGAATCGCTGCAAACGTATACATTTGGCTTCCAAGAATTTGTAGCCATAAAAATTTTATTCATTCCAAAACAGAATTCATCCTTAAGCAATTCTAAATCTTCAATTTTTAGACTTGGGCCATTTGCAACAATAAAACATCGCTCTCCTGAACCATGCTCTAATCTAAATTTCTGCACCTGACTATTATAGTAATACTCCATATTACAAGAAAAATAAAATGCATCTAACACTTGATTCTTTAAAAAAAGCTTTTCTTTTTCCTTCTCTTCCATTCTAATTGTTAACAGAACATGCCCCTCAGCGATATCAGAAACATCTTCTATCACAATATCTGTATAATTATTCTTTACCCACTCGCTTATCAGCTCTCTGTCTTTATCACTTTTCACTAAATGAACATCAAAAGATTCCCTGAAAGCATCATATAACATCAAACTATACGCATTAATTCCATATAAATATATGATATTATGTAATTTTCTTACCAATGCACTACAGATATCAACCAAACTGCAATTTCCATATCCATTAAATTCCGATGGTAATTCAGGCAAAATATTATATTGAAAAATTCCATTTTCTCTTAACAACTTCGTAATCTCATTTGTGTTTACCGGAGAAATAATTATAAAAAAATTACTATACTTAATTTTATATTCACTTATTGTAATTACAGGCTTCTCTAAATAAGTAGTTCCTACTTTTTTTAAGTCACCATCAATGAAAACTACAACATTTTCTTTTCCCAAAAAATGAATTAAGCGTTTTCCTCTATAACCCGCACCATAAATAACAAATTTCATAATACCACCTACTACGTTCATTTAAAAAATCAGAATATCTTCATCTCAAAGCAACCAATTAGTTTCACATGGAATGTAATAATTCTTTATAAGTAAAAATTTTGCATTTTTTATCCTTAATCTGTTCAATAATTTTTAAATTAGATATCTCGTCCACTATAGCAATAAATATTTTAGAATATTGTTCAATATCATTGGGAGAAATTATCGGCAAATCATGCAGAAATTCGTTTCTATTCCGATTATCTACAATAGCCTTTATTTTTATCCCCCTCCTAGTCAAATAATGATATAAAGGAATACCATATTGCCCCCCCCGAAAATATAGAATAATTCATTCTCTTGCAATTTGAGCATACATGAAATCTTTGTATCAATACCATTAATATCATTGCGCACGTAATAATCAATCTTGGCAATAGCTGCTTTTTGTCCATTCTTTTGAATATCATATTTTCTGTTTAATTCAATTTGTTCTGTTTTTAATAGCCCTTTACAAAAATGTTGTAATTCCTCTGATTGTCCAAACATTATTCTCATATCGTAAGTTTTCTTAATATATTGTTCTAATGTTAACCGGAACCATCTGATGCTATCTGGCAGAGAACTCATATTATTTAATAGTATATAAACTATTGCATTTTTGTCATTATATCTTTTTAATATATTCTCTATATCAGCCTTATTATTGGCGATAAACCTAATTTCTTCTTCCGATCTAACCGCACGGAAAAAGCAAGTAGGGCTTTCTATTTTTTTAATAAATCTCTCTATTCTTCTAGTATATTTAGCATATATATTATCATACTCATTCTCAAAATTTTCTTTTACATCATGATTATAATAAAAATTATATTTTCTATCTCTAAATACTTTTGGGTTTTTATTTACGATCTCCAGGTTCTCCTTTTTCAGGAAATCTACAAACTCATTATCTATTTGATTTACAACTGATTGAAAATCAGAAAGGCACCAGTCAAAAGGACCCGAAAAACTTCTAAGGCCTAATTGGGATAGTGAACTAGCAGTTCCACAAAACCAACCCAGGGAAATACAGTTATCGTATGTTTCAGTACATTCCATCATTTACCTCTAAATAATTTTAGCAACTGCCTACCACCTTTACCAATACATATACCAATATTTCAGGCAGTACAATAACAAAACTTTATTATATCCTCTCTCTAAGAGCAGACTTGCTTTTCACTTATTCTATTTCTAATTTTATTTCTAAACCGCTCCCTTGCCATACTATCTTCCTCCGAAATCCAGCTGAGCTCTGCACGGTGAATAGAATGCGTTTTTTCCGTAAATCTTTCATTGCCTGAATAAGTAGCGATTGGCGCAAGTACTTCACACGGATACAAAACATTACCATTAATTTTCTGATATCTTTGCGTGATTTCAAATCCATATTTTTTTAAAACAGGATTTTGATAATGTTGGCATGGCTTTAAATTCAGATTTCCATCACTATAAATAAAATGTTCATTTTCATATACTTTTCTCATATCTCCAATAATAGGATTATGTGGCACTGCTCCAAAGCCCGAGCCGGCATTTACACAACCCTCAAAGTCTACCGAAAAGAAGCTATTATCACATAAAAGATTATCCAGATTTTTACATAGCTCAATATCTGTGTCCAGGTAAATTCCTCCATGGTTATAAATTATATCCAGTCTTGCATAGTCTGGTACAAATCCGTATTTACCCTCACAGTATGCTTCATTCATATATTGGTTTTTTGTAATATCATAGTTGGATTCGTCCCACCTGATAACATCATAATCTGGACAAAACTTTTTCCATGTTTTTATATAATTCTTTAATTTATCTGGTAAACTTTTTTTCCCAAACCAACAATAGTGTATTTTTTTAGGTATTTTTTGAATTCCTTTTGTAAATTCAAACTCCTGCGCTGTATAATATTCCGAAATCAAAGAGGCAACATATGTTTCCAAGCCATCCAATTCACCTATTTCATCCAGTTCCTCAATTATGTCCATTGAATAAAAAACTGATGTTATTAATAAAACACAATTACTTATTCCATAGGTACAGATATCAGATACCATCATTTCTTTATTAATACACAAAATTCTGTTATCAATATGCCATCCTTTGTTCCACATTTTCTCATTATTATCAACTATTGCCGTTATATTTTCACTAATTCCCCACTCCTTATAACATAACTCAGCTCTATTACCCCCACCCCATATAAAAAGTTTTTTCCCTTTAATTTTTTCTCTGAAGAGTCTTAAATCACAATTACAGATCTGCAACATATTCTTTTCTCCATAGATATCAATATTACAATAGCAAAAATATATGCTGTATAATGATTAGATATCTATTCTGCAATACAATATAAAACTGTCTCATCTTTAGACAACGAATAATGTCTTAAATATATCTTATATTCAGGAACATAACTCAATATCAGCTTTGGTATTTCCCATATATCTTCTTTTTTATGATACACGCAAACTGCCATTTTAGGCTTATACGTTTTTATTATCTTTTCTGCACCTTTCAGGGCACTTATTTCCGCTCCTTCTGTATCCATTTTAATAAAAGAGACTTTTTCATGAATCAAGTCGTCCAGCTTATCAGCCTGAACGATTATTTGCTTTTTACTGTCTTCCGGTCTATTACCTTCTACATGAGATGCCCCATTCAGACCTGCCACAAAAGATAATTCTTCCCGTTTAATACTTTTTCCCCAAATAGCAGTTCCAAATATACAAATTTTTCTTTTTGCTACAACTGCTTCATTTACTCTTTCAATAAATTCCCTGACACTGGGGAATGTTTAATGACGTTCTTTAAACTTTCCAAATGACCCACCAAATTATATTCCAGTCTGTCAATAAATATCTTCTGTGAAATTGTATCCTCAAGCTTATCATATATCAGCTGTATTTCCTTTACAAAATTATCCATCAAGATTGTCTCCTCATCTGCCCTCACAGTTATTTTTTTACATATTCCGGTTTTGCCGTATGCACTATATCAAGCCACTTTCCCATCTCATAATCCAACGACTCAGGTTCATAGGGTCTAAGCCCGGCCCATGGTGCAAACGAAAATTCTGCCACACATAATTTCCCAGAATCTTCAAAGAAATCTACCCTTACAAAGGGCAAATCTTTTGAAAGTTCATTGCTGATTTCTAACATTTCTTTGAGATGAGGTGGTCTTTTAATATCAGCCTTAGTTGGTATATCCTTATATTTTGCATTAACATATATCCAGTCAGTTGTATAAAAACTCATTGGATAACCAACTTCTCTATTAATATTACCGTCAAAATGTTCTGTCTTAACATAGATGAATTTCGGTTCACCATGAAAGCACAAAACATCATAGTCATCAGACTCTTCCAAATATTCCTCTACATACACCTTCGGTCGCACTCCATAATAATAGTTTGCAAATGAATTTGTATGTAATTTCATTCTGTCAAACCAGTTTTCTTTTATTTCCTTTTCCGCTTTTTCTAAATCAATCCCACTCTTATCTGGAACAAGCAGAATATTACACCCATCGCTGGAGCAGTTGGATTTCACTGCACATCGCTCCGGAATGTTTTTAAGATTCACTTCTCCTGCTGATTCCCATACTTCATACGTTTCGGCAGTATAACCCTTCCCCAATTTTTCTCTGATGAATTCTTTAAACAAAACCTTATCAGCACATCGACTCATCAGCGGGTCATGGTAATATAGCTTTATCCACTGTATCATTTCTGAAAAACTTCTTGGTTCTTCCAAATCAAGGGGTTTTCCCATTCTCTTTTCAAATGTTTGTTTCAGAAATTCTTCCCGCTTTTTAAGCGGCCATTTCGAAATATCCTCGGTTATTTTATTCATTTTCTTCCACCTTTCATATTTTATAAGATTCTGTCTGTCAAAAACAAGTAAATATACTTCTCAGTAATACTTTTTAGAATTATGCAATCTTATAATATGGGCTTCAAACAGCCTACTTTAAAGGTGGAATATAAACTCATATCAGCCTTTTTTTACATACTCCGTCTTGGCCATATGCACTATATCAAGCCACTTTCCCATCTCATAATCCAATGACTCAGGTTCAAAAACTCTAAATCCGGCCCAGGGTGCAAACGAAAATTCCGCTACATACAACTTTTTGGAATTTTCAAAGAAATCTACCCTTACAAAAGGGAAATCCTTCGAAAGCTGACGACTGATTTCTAACATTTCCTTAAGATGAAACGGTTTTTCTAAGTCTGCCATGCTGGGAAAATCTTTATATTTTGCAACCATATATTCCCACTCAGTAGTATAAAAACTAACCGGATAGTTATCCCTGTTAACACCATTATCAAAATGTGCTGTCTTGACATAAATGAACTTCGGTTCGCCGTGAAAGCAAAAAACATCATAATCATCAGGACTATTTTCGTTCTCTTTGAGATATTCTTCCACATATACTTTAGGCTGTACCCCATAATAATAATTTGCAAATGAATTTGTATGCAATTTTAATCTGTCAAACCAATTTTCCTTTATCTCCTTTTCTGCCTTTTCTAAATCAATCCTGCTCTTATCAGGAACAAGCAGAATATTACGCCCATCGCTGGAACAATTAGATTTCACCACACATGTTTTAGGAATATCCTTAAGATTTACTTCATCAGGTGTTTCCCATATTTCATATATTTCGGCTATACCCCCCCCAGATGCTTTCCGGAAAGTTTTTCCTTTATGAACTCTTTAAACAATACTTTATCAACGCAACGGCTCATTATCGGATCGCAATAATACAATTTTATCCATTGTATCATTTCTGAAAAGCTTCTTGGTTCTTCCAAATTAAGGAGCCTTCCCATTCTCTTTTCAAATGTTTGTTTCAGAAATTCTTCCCGCTTTTTAAGCGGCCATCTCGAAACATCTTCCATTATTCTGCTCATTATTTTTTCCCTTTCATTCTTTCCAGGATTTCATTCGCCCAGGGATCAAGTAAATCTGCCTCCGTTGTAATATCATTAGGCATCATGCAGTCTTTGCAATAAGGGTGCTCAAAACGCCTTCCTTCCAGTTGAAGTTTAAGAAACTCCTTACGTGCATCTCCATTCCATATATTATAAAGGGAATCTTTCCATACATTTCCATACTTAACATCCTGCGTGGCATCGCAGCATGCTGCTGTAACATCTCCATTAGCGCGGAGCCGCATTCTATAGAACGCTCTGTGGCACACCACATTAATCTTCTCCTGATGGACATGCATTCTGCCATCAAGTACATCTTTATTGATATCTTCATCTATTTTGTCATAGTCCATTCCCGCATATATCGGTAAAATATGCTCTATATAAATTGAGTCTGCCATTCCTCCGAATATATCCCTGAATCGCTCCTCTCCATCAGGAATGCCCTTTAATGCAATATCTGCCACTTTCATACGTATCTTCATGTTTCCCTTATGCTGATACATGTACTTAAGATTTGACAGGAATTGCTCAAAATTAATATCCATTCCGCCGAACTTTTTATACGCTGCTGCGTCTATCCCCTGTAGTGAAATTCTTATGGTATTGACTCCGCCGTTTTCCATCATCCGGTCTACTCTGTCCTTAGTAAGAAGGACGCCGTTTGTCGTAAATTCAACGGCATCTGCAATGCCGGCCCTATTTACCTTCCCTGCTATCTCTGGAAATTTGGGATGACAAAGCGTTTCTCCAAAACCAAACAGATTAACTTTTTTCACTTTCTCAGGAAATTCTTTCAGATCATGTAGTATTTTATCTATCAGCTCGTCAGTCATATTCCCTTCATACTGTCCATGATTGATGGAATGTGCACAGTACACACACCTCAAATTACAGAAAGATGAAATTTCAATGGCTACATTATATGGCGTATCAAGTGGCACGACATCCTTCAAATACACTCTGTCTGTCTCTCTCCATTGACGAAATTCTGCCATTTCCCTTTTCTCCCTTCCGCTCTTTTTATAGCCTCAATGACTAAAGTCATATCCTGTAGCTTCATTCTTTTACTCTATATGCGTCCGATTCTCTGCCATTTCGACACCCGCAAAAATCGCATCCATCATGCTCTCTTCATTCGCCCTTCCTTCTCCCGCCTTTCCAAAAGC
>RAYQ01000037.1 GCA_003612395.1 Parablautia intestinalis | reverse complement strand
GTTCCACTTCAAGGCTGAAAGGAAAAGAAGTCTGCCCGACGCATTATATCCGCGCCGTAGTTTTGGAACAGGGTGTGCTTGCTCATCTCCGGCTGACGATTGCCTGTGTAGCCAACCATGAAGAACAATTCCGTAAGGCTATGGGCGCAAAACAGAAAGCAGACGCAAAACGGGAGTTGACAGCAAAGCGGCGGCAACTGACGCAAGCAGAACGCCGAATTGCGGAACTTGACCGATTGTTTAAGCGTATTTATGAAGATAACGCAAATGGTAAACTTTCAGACAGCAGATTTCAAATGCTCTCTGACGATTACGAACAGGAGCAGGAAGAACTGCGGGAAAAGCTGTTGCAACTGAATGAGGAAATTAACCAACAGGAAGAACAGGCAGAGAACATTGAACGGTTCATCAGCAAGGTACATGAGTATCTCGACATGGACGAACTGACCCCCGCCGTATTGAATGACATGGTGAAAGCAGTTTACGTCCATATGCCAGACACTTCAAACGGACACAGGGAACAGCAGATTGACATATCCTATGACCTTGTGGGAATACTCCCCGCGTCCCTGCTGAACAACTTATAAAACGGGGAAACGGCATAGCCAACGCTACGCCGTTTCCAAAAAACAAATCTAATACTGTCTTACGAGTATCTAACTTACAGTAGAGGCATTTTCACACGCCTATTCATACACGGCGGCTTTTGAGAAATCTAAGCCGCCGTTTCTTTTTATCTTCTCAAGAAATGACTCGGTTTCACTGTTAAATCATTTAGTATGTCTTAATAACTCCTATTATCCAAAAACCTATGCGGATATATTCTGCATAGGTTTTTGTTGTAATAGCCCCCTACTGGGAAGAAAGCCTGTAAAATACGTTTCAAAGAAGAAAACACACCAAAATAGAGGGTAAAATCATTGGAAAGGCTCTGTATTATACAGGGCTTTTCTTGCTTGTGTATTTTTATGTACTTGCCATTGCTTAAATCCCCACATATAATTGTAATGTGGCTGTATTTCCAGCATAAGAATGTGAAATCTGATAAACGGAGAAATGTCAAAGATGAACAGAATTTTGATCATAGATGATGACAAGGAACTTTGTGCATTGATTAAACAAAGCGTTTTACAGGAAAGCATAGAGGCAGACTGCTGTTATTCCGGGGAATCCGGCTTGCTTAGGCTGAAGGAGAAAGAATACCAGCTTGTCATATTAGATGTCATGATGCCCGGCTTTGATGGCTTTGAAACTTTAGAGCAAATTAGAAAAGAAAGCAGCCTGCCTATCCTTATGTTTACATCAAAAAATGACAGTGTTTCAAAAGTGCGGGGTTTACGGGCTGGGGCTGACGACTATCTGACAAAACCTTTTGATATGGACGAGCTGATTGCCCGTATTTTGTCATTGATTAGACGTTATACCCGCTTTAACCCCAAAGACGGGCAGTCACAGACATTTGATTTTGACGGGCTGAGCATTGATTTAAACAATCGCTCTATCCATGCGGTAAATGGAGATTATGAACTGCCGCCGAAAGAATTTGATTTACTCCTGCTCCTTGCCAAAAATCAGGGTAAAATACTGACAAAGCAGCAAATTTATGAGAATGTCTGGGGAGAAGAATATGTTTATGATGACAGCAATATTATGGCGATTATCAGCCGTCTGCGGAAAAAGATAGAAGATAATCCGGGCAATCCACACTATATACAGACAGTGAAAGGGATTGGCTACCGTTTCAACAGGGAGGTGTGAGTATTGTATACAGAAGCAGTTACAATTATTGCGTTTGGTATTGTATTTGTTTCTATGTGTGTGGCTGTTTTGACAGTTCGGCGTGTAAAAAAGCAGATTTCGGAAATATCTGATGCTTTGGAAGATATAAAAAACGGGAATGGGAACAGGCGTATTTTAGCAGAAACACATGAGCTTGTAGCTCCTCTTGCTTATGCACTCAATGATATTATCCTATCCTACGAAAGCAGGCTCTCTGCCTATCACCAGACAGAAGAAACGAACAGGCAGCTTATGACGAGCCTTTCCCATGATGTGAGGACGCCGCTTACCACACTGATCGGGTATTTAGACGCAGCGCATAAAGGAATTGTGAATGGAAAAGAAAGTGATGACTATATAGAAACTGCCCGCCGGAAAGCGCATGATTTAAAAGAATATATAGATGTGCTTTTTGACTGGTTCAAGCTGGGTTCCAATGAATTTTCAATGAATATATCTACGGTTGATTTGACGGAACTGACACGGAACATACTGATTGACTGGATACCGATATTTGAAGATGCGCAGATAGATTTTGTGGCTGACATTCCAGAACAGCTGTTTAGGGTACAAATTGACCCGGACGGATATATGCGGATATTAAACAATCTGATACAGAATGTAATTTCCCACAGCCAGGCGGATAAAGTGGAAATAGCCTTATCAGGGATGGAAGGGAATATAAAAATCCTTTTGTCTGATAATGGCGTGGGAATTGATAAGGAGGATTTAAAGCATATTTTTGAACGGCTTTATAAATGCGATAAAGGGCGGTCTGAAAAAGGCAGCGGTCTTGGTCTGTCTATCGTACATCAGCTTGTAGCCAAACTGAATGGAACAATAACAGCGGAAAGCATACTGGGAAAAGGAACGGTTTTTATTCTGCTTTTCCCACTGGCAGAATAAATCAAAGCTACTTTTTACAGTACAATAGAATCTCCGTCTTACGGGGATTTTATTATTTACAGAAATTTATTTTCTAAATGCAAGGTTAATGCAAGGTTCGTGCAAGGTTAATGCAAGGTTGGCGTGATAGGATAAGGCATATCGGTTTAGAGATATGTAGCGTTTCCTGGCAAGCGGAGCGGCCTGGAATATTCTACAATGAAGCATATCAGTTTACTGATATGCGCTGCTTCCTGACAAGCAAAGCGGTCAGGAAGATTCTATAAATAGCAGGAGGTTTCGCAATGAGCAAATATGTAATTGAAACAAGAAATCTGACAAAGCAATATGGGGCGCAGAAAAGCGTTGCAAGACTGAATATCCATGTTCAGAAAGGGCGTATCTATGGTCTGCTTGGCAGAAACGGGGCAGGAAAGACAACAACAATGAAAATGCTGCTTGGACTGACGCAGCCTACTTCCGGTGAAGTGGCAATTTGGGGAAAGCCTTTGGCGGCAAATGAAAAAAAGCTCCTGCCCCGCATTGGCAGCCTGATTGAATCCCCCGGATTCTATCCCAATCTGACCGCTACGGAAAATCTGCGTATTTTTGCTACCCTGCGGGGAGTGCCGAACCGCAATGCAATTAAGAACGCACTTGATTTGGTTGGCTTGCCCTACAAGGACAGGAAACTGTTTTCCCAGTATTCGCTTGGTATGAAGCAGCGGCTGGCGATTGCCCTTGCCATTATGCATGATCCGGAGCTTTTGATTCTGGACGAACCAATCAATGGTCTTGACCCAATTGGAATTGCAGAAGTGCGGTCTTTTATCCGTAACCTTTGTAATGAGCGGGGGAAAACAATCCTGATATCCAGCCATATCCTCTCCGAAATCGCATTGCTGGCGGATGATATTGGAATCATTGATCACGGCACGCTTTTAGAGGAAGAAAGCCTTGAGGAACTGGAAACAAAGAGCAGCAAGCATATCCGTTTTACTGTTTCGGACACGGCGCAGGCGGCAAGGATTTTGGAACGCAGTTTCCATGAAAACCAGTTTACGATACAGGATGACCATAATATGCGGCTGCATAATCTGAATATTTCTATTGGGAAGATAGTTACTGCTTTTGTAGAAAATGGCTTGGAAGTATCACAGGCCGCAACCTCAGAAGAAAGCCTTGAAGATTACTTCAAGCGTGTGACAGGGGGTGAGGGGATTGCTTAGACTGATTTGTTGTGAATTTGCAAAACTAAAACGTAAAAAATTTATATGGCTGGTTGGTCTTTCGGCGTTTCTATTTCCCGTGCCGCTGACAGCATTGATGACTATGCCCCAGACAGCAGGACAATATGACAGCAAAATAGATATTTTTAATGATTATTTTCAGTTTGTTATGGGATATGGGGTAGAACTTCTTTTGCCATGCGTGATCGGGGTGATGGCAGCCATTCTCTTTTTTATGGAACGGGATAATGATACATTTAAAAATTTGCGCACAATTCCCATAACAAGCACACAGATGATTTTTGCAAAGATAATTGTCCTTTTCTTTTTTGGAATTATTTTTAGTCTGGCATCGGCTCTCATATCAATCCTGTGCGGTGGGATGATTGCAGAAGTAAACAGCATTGCTTACAGATTATTTTTTGCGCTGGAAATGGGGATTTTTATTACTGCCGGGACGCTGCCGTTAGTCGTTCTCGTAGTGTTCTTTAGTAAGAACTATGTATTTTCTGTTTTATTATGTGTTTTTTACAGTGTCCTAAGTTTGACAGCCGAATCATCTTTTGGCGCACTGCCTAAAGTGATATGCTGGTTAATGCCAATTCCGTTTACAACCCTTTGGAGTGCAGGGAATTTAACCGCACATGGAGCTATGGACGGCGTGGGGATGCTGGAATATTTAATTCCGACTACATTTGAGACAATCATTATTTTAGCCGTTGTTGCTTTGCTTTCTGTTATATTGGTTGATTATATGTATAAAAAGAGAGGAGATGAATGATATGTTTCGCATGGTTAAAACCGAAATATGGAAATTAAAGCGGTATCATATGATATGGGCAGGTGTTTTTCTGATGCTGCTTTCCGTCCTGTTGACGCTTTTTTCCACAACCGCATTGGACGGAACAGTCTGGACATTTTCTTTTTTTACAGAACAAGTAATCAAAAATAATGCCACAACGATTTTCCCTATGTGCATTGCCCTCATTGCCGGATATATCATAGCAAGGGAAGGGAAAGACGATACACTGAAAAGTATTATGACTATTCCTGTTCCTTATAGCAGCCTGTTATGGGGGAAGCTGCTTGTATGTGCGCTGCTGTCTTTGTTTTTTGGGCTGGTAAGTGCGGCATTCACGGTAATTGCCGTTTTTGTAATGGGATTTCCGGGTATTTCTGTAACATCAGTATTGCAGACATTTATTCAGATTATTCTCAACTGTCTGTTTTTGTATTTTGCAGTCATGCCCGTAATTGTATTTGCCGCCCGTATACCAAACGGACATATGCTTGGAACAATTATTGCCTTTGTTTATGGCTATGGCGGTATGTTTGCTTCTGGAAATGTTACATTAGCAAATATTTATCCGGTTACTGCAAGTTTAGGCTTGATCAGCTACCGAAGCTACGATCCGGCGGTACATTGGAATGTGTTAATCTGTCTGTTTAGTATGATTGCCGTATTGATGATTACGGCTGTCTTTGTATTCACTGCAAAAGGAAACGTGCCAGTCAAGGCAGCAAAAAAGCACAAAAAAACAACAACCAAAAAAGGTTGGTAAGGGAGGATATAGGAATGAAGAGAAAATTGACTATCGGGATTGCAGCAGTTGTAATACTTATTGTAGGTTTTATTGGCTTTTGTATGTGGTTCCTTTCGGGAACTGGGCAGCACATACTATTATTCACAGATTGATAACAGTAAAATAGAACAGACCGAATCAAAAAGCGGCGTAATTAACTTTAGTGGAAGTATGGATTACTCATACACTTTGACCCCCTCTTACTAAATTCCGATTTACCGTTAATTTTATTACACTTCATCCATACAAGGAAGTATAGCGAATTTTTACAAAACTTGCTGCCCGGGAACAGCTTGCAACGCAAGGTGTTTCCGAGCGGCAAGTACACAAAGGGGTAGCTGGCGGCAGCCAGCGCAGGGGAAGTGTAGCTTCCCCTGTTGAGGATTGGAACAGATTGAAAATCTGCGGAAATCCTCAGCTCCCTGCAAGGGGCTTCCGGCAGGACGCAACGCACCACCTTTCGGGTGGTGTATAGTTGCGCCCTCTTTCAGAGGGGAAAGCCCCGGCTTGCCGCTCTGGAAGCCATCTTCGCCGTTTCCGGCGTGTGGTCTTTTAGGGTTTTTCCGATTTCCCGGCAAGTACCTGCTCCATGATTTTTCGGTTCTCACTCTGACGGAACAGCAATTTCAAAAGCAGACTGACCTGTTCATCGGTCACAAGCTCCGGGTGGGGCAGGTAGCTTTCCAGTGCCGCCCCTCTGGTACAGAGCCGGTGCGTCCGCTCGTTCCGGGTTAATTGCTTCGCCTGGTGCTGCAACATTTTTTCTTCATGCTCCAACCGGCGCAGCTTCTTTTCCCCTTTTTCAATCGTCTGATTGAGTTTTTCCAGCTTCTCATTCATAACGGCGTCCTTCCTTTGGAAGTAAAACGTAAATGTGATTGGTTTCCCCCACGCCCTGACGGACACGCATAATCATTCCGGCTTGTTCCAACTCGTTCAAAGAACGCTTACAGGTCTGATAGCTGCGGGAAAGGGCTGCGGCCAGTTTTAGGACAGGGAAACGGATAAATAAAATCCCGTTGCTGTCCTCAATCCCGTCTGTCAGGGTTTCATCTAACAGGCGGGCGTACATGACTTTGGCTGTGCTGCTGACCGGCAGACGCAAGACCGCCCACGGCAAGGGCATACAGGGCGGCAGGGGCGTGTCGGCTGTCATAAATTCATAGTTCATTCAGTGGGTGTCCTCCTTTTTGTTCGTTTGGATAAATAGCGGGGGCAGTCAATGATAACCGCCCGGAAGCTCTGCTTGCACTCGTGCTGACACTTCCGGCAAAGCTCGTTGTAGCTTCTACGCTCCCGGTCGTTGAGGAAGAAAGCAAGCTCTTTCTTCAACTTCTTAGGCATTCTCGGCATTGTACCTCCTTTCATGAAAATCCGCCCATTTCAGCCAGAACAGCGGGAATGGGCGGATAGCAGGTTTTTGTGTATCGTTTCGGGGCGATTTTCAAGGAAAATACGGGCATAGAGCCGCTTAAAAATCCCCCATAGTATTACGGACAGGGGGAACTATCCCCTGTGAATTTGTTGTGTTTCGGTAGCGTTTCGGTGTTCATTTTTGCCGGTTCTCCCTGATGTCGTTCCTCCCCTGAATCTCACAGCGGCGTATCGCTCCCCTTGGTGCGCTCGTTTCCGTCAAGGCTCCTCCATCTCCCTGATAAAAGTCGCTGCGGCACTTCGCCGGGGAAGCATATCCCATACAGGCCGGTCATTCGATTGGAATAATCCATCGATGAACTGCCTTTATCATAGGTCATTTTTGTACCCTGTGCCGTATGTCCATAAAGTAGGAAATCGCGGCAAAAATCAAAAATTTCCACGCTTATGGAAATGGTATGGTATAATGGGATTGACGGCGGCAGCCAGCCGCAGAAAGGGGTGCGTGCGCCGTGAAAGGTGCTACTACAATTCAGGAAAGACTTTGGGAGCTACGCAAGGATAAGGGCTTGAAGCTGGAAGAGCTGGCAAAGCAGACCGGCATTTCAAAATCAGCCCTCGCCAGCTATGAAGCCAACGATTACAAAGAAATCAACCACGGGAATCTGATTACGCTGGCTGATTTTTATGGAGTATCACTCGATTATCTGTTTTGCCGGACAGAAAACCGGGAGCAGATAAATACGCCTTTAATGGAGCTGCATTTGAGCGATGAAATGGTGGAGCTTCTAAAAAACGGGCGTATCAATAACCGGCTGCTCTGTGAGCTTGCCACTCATAAGGATTTTATCAAATTTTTGGCGGATATTGAAATTTATGTGGACGGTATCGTCAACATGCAAATCCAGAACCTTAACTCCCTTGTTGATTCTATCCGGCATGAAATCATTGAACGCCACCGTCCCGGTGAAGATGACCCATATCTGAAAGTGCTGCAAGCCGCCCATGTGACGGATGATGAATATTTCAGCCGTATGGTGCTGGACGATATAAACCTGATTATCCGCGACATCCGGGAAGCTCATAAAAACGACAGCGAGAGCGCGCCCCAGACCACGGTTGCCGATGAACTGAAAGAAAATCTGGACGCGGTGGAAAATTTCAAGGGCAGCCGTCAGGAGAAGCTGGTGTTTCTTTATTGCAAGCAGCTCGGTATCAACTATAAAAATCTGTCGGAAGAAGAATTTCGCTGGTTTATCCGTATTCTTCAAAAGTCAAAGAAAATGGGTACGCCTATCAATCAGAGAAAAAAACGGTAAAATAATCGCTGGGGCATGGTTGTTTTTTGCTTCCCATGTAACATCATTTGTGCTGTGATTATCTAATCAAATTTTTCTTATACTTTTTTACAATAGATATTTTTGCTCTATATTTGACCTCTACTGGACAAATAGGCAGAAAAACAATGAAGCAGCCACAGATAGAGTTCCTCTGTTAGTGGCTACCTTTTACTCCAAAAAGAAGAGAGTGGAATTCAAAGAATTCCACTCTAATTATTGATAAAAATTTTTGTATTATTAGATAAAGTATCCAAAATACTGCATCAGTGCCAAAAAACCTAAAAACAAATTGATTATAAATAATACGCCAAACAATAACACCAAAACAGCATTAAAAATCTTTATGCTATTAGATTTTGCTTCTTTATAACTTAAACACCCATTAACAATCCACAATAGAAGCAATGGATTCCATCCTAAAATTGGAATTAAAAATGCCAATCCAAATGAAATTCCTATAAATAAAACATATCGACGATCCGGATTTAAAATCCATTTTCTGAGAAACAGTTGCAGTTGTTTCTTCATACTTCAATCGTGAAATTCGATACATTAGTAAACGGTCCGAGCGTACCTGTTACGTAATCAACTCCCGGAATAGGGCAACTAACAGTATGTGTTGTTGTGACAGTAAACGAAGCCGAAGTTTTGTTGCTATTGATAGCTGGCTTTGTAGTCCTTATGCTATCCAAACTTCCAGAAAAAAGTGCTCCTAAATCACTAAAAGACACATTTATAGTAGGAGATGGAAAATCAATAATCTCATTTGTAGAATCTTGATATCCATATGAGCCAGTAGCAGTAACAACTAAATACCAACTTTTACCATCATAAGGGAAGCCATTTTGTTTAACCAAATGGACTACACTTTCTTCATACTGAGGGTGCAAAACTGTGCGAGTCGTTACATCTGGAACAATATTCTTATGTCCAGTCAATTGAGAAATTCCTTCTTTAAAACATCCAGATAAAATAGCATCATAATTTCCACTTTGGTAAATTGCATTATATCTTGTTAAAAAGCTATTTGTTATGTCTATTCCGTTAGCGTTATATACTTCACCTTTTCCCTCAAATACTTGGTCACACACCCTCTTAAAATCAGCACTGGCAACAGGAACCTCTCTTTCATCAACTGATGAAGCGAAAGCCGTTGTGCTGAAACTGAATATCAAACACAAAGTCAAAAACATCGCAAATAATTTTTTCATTTTCGCCATAAAAAACCTCCTTATTTTGTAGAAAAGTTTGTATGGTTCCTTTTAAATAATAGCATAATTGTGCGAAATATTCAAGTTATTTTTTGAATAATTATAATTATTGTTTATATCCAACAAAATTTTATAATTATGTATCTACTCCCGTTCTAACTCTATCACATCTGAAATATCACAATTTAGAGTTTCACAAATCTTTGTCAGCCGTTTCCATGCTGATATGCTTTCCCTTTCCCATGTTGGCAATCATATTTGTGGTAAGACCGGCAGCCAGCCGTAAATCCTCTTTCCGCATATTGCGTTCTATCAGCGTATGCCATAGCGGTTTGTAGCTTATATACATCTATCAGCCTGCCTTTCTCCCCGTGTCGGGGGCTTTTGTACTCATTATACCATTGGACTTGCTAAACCACAAACATTTCTTGACCGCTCGCCGGTTCTGTCTGGATTGTGCTTTTCCTTTCCGCTTTTTGATTACATCTAATTAGCCATGAACTGCTTCATGCCTTGACTTTTTGCTCATGTGAGATAAAGAAGTAAAAGAAGTGTAAAAAATTTTGCCGTTCCCTGTCCGGCTGACTGCCGGACGGGTCGGGCTTTAGTCGGGCAGTTCTACCTTGCCGACAAAAGAGTAATAGATTTCTATTTCCTGTCTGCGGAGCTTCCCCCGGCGTTTCCCGTCAAGGGCTTCCGATTCGTGGATTACGATTTTCTCCACAAACTCCCGTAACAGGGTAGGGGTGAGTTCCTCAAAGCTGGTGTACTTGCGGACTACTTTCATAAACTTTTCAGCGTTCGCCGTGGCTTCCAGCGTCCTTGAAAGCTCGCCCTGCAGAACGGCGGCACGTTCTTTCAGTTCCTTTTGCTCGGCTTCGTAGTCTGCCGAAAGTTCCGTGAAACGCTCGTCCGATATGCGCCCCGCCACGCTGTCCTCATACAGCCGCTTGAAGATAGCGGAGAGTTCCGCAATCCGCTTTTCTGCCGCTTCCAGCTCTTTCTTTTTTGCTGCGTTCCGGCGTTTGCTCCCGTCCTCGGTCTGTTCGGTCAACAGCTTCATAAACCGGGCTTCGTGCTTTGCGGCGTAGCTGGTGACTTTCCGTAAATTCTCGGTCACTCCCTCGGTCAAGAGGTCGGTGCGGATAAAGTGCGCCGTACAGTCTGCCGTGCGCTTCTTGTAGCTGCCGCAAATATAACAGTCCTGCCGCCGCCTGTCCGTCTGATACCTCTGCTGGTACATGACGCTGCCGCAATCCGCACAAAAGAGTATGCCGGAGAACAAGCCCACTTCATCATAACGGTTGGGGCGTTTGCGCTGCTTGCGTAGCTCCTGCACACGCTCCCATGTGTCACGGTCTATGATTGGTTCGTGGTGGTTCTCAAAGATTACCTGTTTTTCTTTAGGGTTCTCCCTGCTCTGCTTTACCTTGTAGGACACTTTCTCGGTCTTGAAGTTCACAAGGCAGCCCGTGTACTCCCGGTTTTCAAGGATATGCGCCACGGTGTTTGTCGCCCACCTGCACTCATAGCCGGGGTGGTAGCGGCGTGTGCTTCCCGTCCGGCGGTATTCCAGCGTTCCCGGCGTGGGTGTCTGCTGTTCCGTCAAGACACGGGCTATCTTGGTCGGTCCATTCCCGGCAAGGCATAAGCTGTATATCTGCTTCACCACGGGGGCGGCTTCTTCGTCAATGATGAAATTTTCGTCCTCGTCCATGAGGTAGCCATACACGGGCTTGCTTGTGACAGGCTTCCCACTCATGCCTTTTGAGCGTTTTACCGCCCGGATTTTCTTGCTCGTATCCCTCACCAGCCATTCGTTAAAAATGTTACGCAAGGGGGCAAAATCGTTGTCGCCCTGTGCGCTGTCAACGCCGTCATTGATAGCAATGAAACGGACGTTTTTCTGTGGGAAAATCATTTCCGTGTACATTCCCACTTGAAGATAGTTTCGCCCTAACCGTGACATATCCTTTACGATAACCGTTCCCACAAGCCCCGCTTCAATGTCGGCAAGCATGGACTGGAAGCCGGGTCTTTGGAAATTCGCCCCGGAATAACCGTCGTCCGTGTACCATTTCAGATTGCCGAAGCCGTTCTGTTTTGCGTAGTTTTCAAGGATTCGCTTCTGGTTGCTTATGGAATTGCTCTCGCCTTGCAGCTCGTCCTCATGGGATAACCTCGGATAAAGGGCGGTGATAAGTGTTGTGGTGGTCTGTCTTGACATAAATTCCTCCGTTTCCGACAGCCAGCCACACTATTCCGTAAGTCCATTATACCACACGGCGGGGCTGGCTGTACAGTCTTTTTTGCTACTTTATGGCACATAATGTCGATTGATTTTCGGTAAGGAATGTCGCTTTACATGGCATGGGCGGCTGTTCCCCCGGCTGCGCTTTCCGCTTCCAGCACTTTCATCATCTTGTCGGCGGCGGTGGCGGTGGTGTCCTGTTTGAAGTAGCCGGAAACCACAAGGACGGTGTTCCCCCGGCGTACTTCGGTGACGCAATCCGGGCGGCGGGCGGTAGTGGCGGTGCTTCTGTTGGGGGTGTCGGTCATAGGCTCTCCTTTCTGTTCAGCAGCATTTTAAGGCGTTCCATTTTCGCCTGTGCCGTGGATTTTCTGATATTCCCCCCGGTGAAGAATACCGGGCAGCACATTTCAAGCAGACGGTCATAAATCCGGGCATGGGCGGTGTCCTCCGGGTTCTGCAATTCTTCCAGCGTGAGGTTCGTTGTCACGATTAACGGCTTGCCGCTGCGGTATCGGCTGTCAATCACATTATAGACTTGCTCTAAGCCGTATTCCGTGCCACGCTCCATGCCGAAATCGTCAAGGATAAGCAGAGTGAAGCTGCAAAGGCGGGAGATATATTCGTTGCGGTCTTTGAAGCTGGCGGCAAGGTCGTTGAGTATCGCCGCAAAGTTTGTCATGCGGACAGATACTTCACGTTCCATAAGGGCATTGGCGATACACCCGGCAAAATAGCTCTTGCCCGTGCCGACACTTCCCCACAAAATCAGCCCGTGGTTCTCCGCTTTCATCAGTTCCCAGCACTCCACATATTCACGGGCATAGCACATTTGCGGGCATTTCCCGTTGTCGTTCCCGAAAGTCCATTCCCTCATAGCCGGGTCTGTGAAGCCTATCCTTTTCAGCCGTTCCACTTCCTCCCGATGTTTCTGTTCCCGGTCTGCGGCTTCCAGCATTTCCCGGCGTTTCCGCTGGCAGTTACATTCTTTGGGGTGGCGGTCACGTCCGAAAAGCGTCTTTCCCTCTGCAAAATAGGCTTCTTTGGGCTGGCGGCAGCTCCCGCAATACAAAAGCCCGTCCTCGCCCGTGTAGTCCTCCGGCTCTGCTTCTGTGGCAAGCCGGAAAATAGCGTTATCGTAATCACACATAAAATCGTTCCTCCTTGTTCATGGTCTTTCACGCCCTGTTTACGGGGCGTTGTGTCTATGCTGTCAAAGGCTCTCGCCCTCTTTGTAGGAATAATCGGGGATTCCCTTTTTCGGGTTCTCCTTTTTCTCCCGGTTTAACCAGCGGCGCAATGCGGCGGCATGGCACACATAATCATTCCCGCTGGCGGCTATGTACTCGCTCATTTCCTCGATAAGCCGTTCCAGCCTGTCCGGGTATTCCTCTTTCAGCTCCGCATACTCGGATTTGGAGAGGAAAATATTTTTATATCTGCCAAACGGGGCGGGCGGCTCCCCACCCGCTCCTTTTAGTTGGTTCTCTTTTAGTTGGTTTATAGTAAGTTGGTTAGGGGTCGGTTTTCCGTCCAACGCAAAGGTCGGTTTTCCGCCCTTATGAGGGTCGCTTTTCCGGCTATCAGAAGGTCGGTTTTCCGGCTGTATGGCGGTCATATGGTCGGAAAACCGTACCACTGGCACTTGCGGTATTTTCACATAAAGGCGGTTCGGTGCGGAAAAGCCCCGGCGTTCCCGCACTAAAAGCCCGGCAGCGTCCAGCTCATTCAGTGCGGATTTTATGGCGGTTCTGCCTTTATCCAGCGTTTCCGCTATCTCCGAAACGGGATAGAAAATATACGTCCTGCCCTCGCTGTCCTGCCAGCCGTTCTTCTGTGAGAGGGTGGTACGGTCTAACAGCAGTGCATAGAGCAGCCTTGCGGTATATGACAAGTCCATTTTCAGCAGAAAACAGGGATAAGGGAAAAACTGCGGCATTGCGGTGTCGGCTGTGATGTAATCGGTTATGGTTCTCACCTCCTGTCTGTGGCTTCTGTTACGCAATTAAAGCGGCTTTTCCGGGGGTAAAGGATAAAAGTATCACATACCCTTTGAGGGCGGTCTGAAAAGCCTTGATTTACGGGGGTTTGGAATATCCTAAAGCGTGACATTTATCCCTCTGTTTCCGCTTGCGCTGTGCGGCTCTGATTCTTTTCATGCGTCCGGCACAATCCGGGCAGTATTTCCCCCGGTTTGACTTGGGGAGAAAATACCCGCCGCACTCGGTACAGCGTTTCCTGTCTGCCCGGTGGAGCAGGGCGGCTTCCAGTTTCCCGTCCAGCGGCAGCACGGCGGCAATGAACCAGCGGCACAAGAGGGAATAGCTGATACTCTGCACACACACGCAAGGCTCTCCGTTATCCAGCAAAATACAGTTGCCGTTATCGTAGTTACAGCACTCATGCACAAGCCGACACGCCGCCCGGTACTGGCGGTAGTCCATTCTTGGGATTTTATCTTTCATGGTCTTTTCCCTTTCCCCGTTCCGGCTCACGCCTTAAAATCTGCTCGATATTGCTTTTGACGGTCTGTAATTCCCGGACGTTCTCTTTCTTCTCCCGGTACTCGTTGTAAAGCGTGTTCTTCTCCCTCATAAGCTGCTCAATCTCCGCTTGTAATGCTTTGGACGCTGGCAGCTTGGAGATTCCCTGTGCCTTGAAATACCGGGTGGCAGATTCAGAAATGATAAACTCGCTTTCGTGCTGCTCCCGGTAAGCTCTCCGGGCTTTTTCCGTTTTCTGCGCCCGCAGTCCGTCACGGGCGGGCTTGGTCTTGATGTAAGCTAATAACTGTTTCTGAAAATCCTTTTTCTCCCGTAAAGTGCTTTCCACGGCTTTCAGTTTCCCGGTCACTTCATGCAGTCCGGCACTGGCGGCGGCAAGGGCAGCTTCCAGTTCTTGCGGGGAAGAAAAGCCGGATTCCTCATAAATGCTCACGGTCGCCGCCATTTGCTTCAGATTGTGGACAGCCGCCCAACGGTCATATCCTATACCCTTGCCCTCGGCTCGTTTCGCTTCCCGGTCTACCATGCGCTGTACTCTGTCCTGTTTCGGTGCGTTTATGGCGGCCTTATTCCTCTGTAAGCGGTCTTTTATGCTCTGGGGGTATTCCTGTTTGGGTGCGGGTGTTTCGGCGGCTCTTGCGGCGTTCTGTGTGTTTATGGTGAGTGCTTCCAATACGGCGGCACGGTCAAAATCATCACCCAATTTCCGGGCGGTGATTGGCTTCGTCCTGTCCGGCGTGAGATAACTCAACCTCCCCCGGCTCTCCTTGACGGTCACACCCTGTTGCAACAGCTTCCCGGAGAAGTCCTCAAAAGAGATAGCAGAGGACAAGGCGGTGCGGATCGTGCGCCGCAGCTTCTCCTTGTCCGTTTCAAACTTGGTCTGTTTGGGCGGCTCTCCTGCGGCGGCAAGGGAAGCGTTCTCTTTATCCAGTGCGGCCTGTCCTTTCCGTTTCGCCCAATACTCACGCTCGGTGACACGGTTCTTGCTGCCATTGAGTAAATCAATCTGATAGAGGTTTTCCCGGTGGCACATCTCCATGACTTCCGCTTTGAAATACTCCATAGCCGCGTCCGTGCAGCGGTGCTTGCAGCCCTCCCTTGTGTCCGCTGGTCTTTCCATGTAGGGCAGCAGCGGCACTTCCGCAATCCGCAAAGAATTGATTACGATATGCACATGGATATTGCCGCTGTGGTTATGCCCGTCCGGGTGGGTGCATACAAGGGCTTGGTGTCCGGGGAAATGCTCTTTACAGAACTGCTCGCCTAACTGCTGCGCCCAGTCTGCGGTCAAGCCGTTGTCCTGTGCGTCACGGGGGTCAAAGCTGATGATATAGTGGTGGCTTTTTACGTCCTCCCGTTTTTGGTTTTTCCCATAGCGGAGATTGGAGCGCATACACGCTATGGCGAAATCCTCCCCGCCGCAATTCAGAGAGGAAATGCGGTAATCATCACGGGGAACAAGCCGCCCATTTTTATCAAGAGTGGGCTTCATGGTAAACTCGTCATGCTCAAAGGTTAGGTACTGTTCAGCCGCCCCATAGTCGGCATTTTTAGAGCTGATATGTTTGAACGTTGCCAACGGCTTCACCTACTTTCTGCAAGACTTCAAACTTCAAAGCGGCAAGCTCCGCTATGGCGGCTCGTACCTCTTTTGAGAGGGCGTTATAAGGTGCGCCATACTCGTTCAGACAGCGGGCAATCTGATTCAAGTTGCCGCCGATTTTCCCGTATTCTGCGGTGAGCTTCCCAACGGCAGACAGTAATTCATCATTGACCGTGGAAACGGAGATAACCGGGCATATCCTTGACTTGGTAAGGGCTTGCCGGATATATTCAGACTGGCTCATTTTGCAGAGGGTGACACGCTCGGCAAACTCGGCGTATTCTTCCTCGGTCAAGCGTGTCTTGATTACCCGACGGCGGTGGGGCGTGTTGTATCTTTTCATGGTCGTAGACCTCCTTTCTTTTATGCTTTGCCCTTTCACTAATAGGAGAAAAACAGGGGCAAAAGCGGAAGTGTTTTTTGAAAAATCCGAAAAAATTTTTTGAGGGATTTTTCAAGCGGCGCAAGCCGCAAAAGGCGGGCTTGGGGTGGCAACCCCAACAAGATTCCCGCAGGACAAAATGAGCCGACAGGCGAAATTTGGTACTGTGGTAGAATCTTGCTCTTAAAAAGTGGCGGCTTCCTCTGTGCTGGCTTCCGTCAATACCTTTAGTGCTGCAAGCGGGGATTTTGCCAAAGCAGCGGCGATATTTCTCCCCCTACTACCTACAACACCACGCAAAGCAAAAATGACGGTGATTTGCGGAAATTTCTTCATTTTCCCTTTGCACGGCATAATACCGGTGATTTCTGAAAATGCCAAAAATGAGCGCAAAAAAACAGGAAACCTTTTCTTGATTTCCTGTCTTGGTGTGCCGTTCTATGTAGCGGCGGTTATTCAGTTTTTTGGTATGGATTTTTCAATTAACTTTTTTTATTAAACGTGTCCCAACTGTTAAATATGGTTTGCCCAAATATTCGCTTTTATCAATCACATAACCATTCTTTTGATAAAATAATACAGCTTTCGTATTTTCTTGAAATGCCCATATGATAATCTTTTGATAACATCGCTTTTTCGCCTTTTGTTCAGCAAAAGCAAGACACTGGCTACCAATATTATGCCCCTGTGCCTCTGGCTTTACATAAACACGCCAAATTTCAAAAGCCCCTTTTCTATCGGTATCTGCCGTATCACCTATTGATAACAGAGCCAATACCTGACCTTGCTCTTCCCAAACATATTCCGATAGCCGCTTTGATTGAAAATCATATCTTAGTTCATCTGCACGTTTTTTACAGCCGTCTTCATTCAGCAAGAGTGGGTTTATATAATTTGAATATGCTTTTTTCCAGTTTATATTTACTATATCAATCACTGTGTCATAGTCTTTCTCTGTTAGCGGTCTTATCATAACATTGTCACTCCAACTTTAAAATACCGATTTATTGTTGATTTATTATATATCCGTTTTCACAAAAATAAAAGCGATTTCCTATGCTTCCTGTTCATCAAAACGAAACTTAAACAGGGCAGCGACAAGCCGCTGTTTTATACTGTCCTCGGTATCCCTGTCGATATGTCCGTTTTCAATAGCAGCGATTCGGATGCGCTTGCTGTAATGCCGTAAAACCTCGTCCACGGCTTCCGGCTCGCCGCTGGTTGCCCGTATAATCGTTTCATAGGGTAAAAGGTTCGGATTTCCCATGCGAAAGCACCTCCATTTCCCTTTGTAGGAGCCGTAATGTCCTGCGGATTTGATACCCGGTCGCACTCCGGCAGCGTCCGTACATTTCCCCGATTTCCTGCTGTGTGTAATGCCCGAAAAAGTAAAGGAAAATGATTTCCCGGTTCTTCTCTGGCAGGGATAACAGGGCAGCGGCAAGCTCCCCATTGGTGAGGATAACTGTCTGACCGCATACCGTAATGGGGTATTCTTCATAGGGTGCTTCAAAATATTCGTCTGTTGTGCCTAATGGGTAAAACTTTTCTTCTGTGAGGTATTCAAGGGATATTTCCTTTTGCCGCCGCCTGCTCCTGTCACGCCATGCGTTGATAGCAGCATAGCGTATGACTACTCTGCAAAAGGCGTTAAATGTGTATTCGATATGCTCCTTGTATGCTTCTGTACAAGTCATGAGAAATCCCCCCTTAACTACCACTGGAAAAATAGAAATGCACAAACTATTGCTTCAATTTGATGCAATTTCTATATATGATAAAATATATTTTGCTATCTCCTCTGACACTTGATAATGTGTTATAATATCCCCCCGATCACTATATTCACCCGGAATTATTTCTTCAATGTAGTAATTACCATCGCTTTTATAAAGTATCTGGGTATCCATTTCTTTTAACTCTTTTTTATTATCCCTTGATAACATAAATCTAACAATTTGACATTCAACTTCTCCGGGGGTTGGTGCATTATCTGCATATTCCCACTGTTCCAAAGACAACCCGTTTAGATATTGCGCTATTTCAGAAATATCGTCTATTTCATTCAGTAATGTGCTTTTGTCTGCTCCGTAAAACTGTATCTTCTGCTCTTTAGAAGTCCTGCGTAGTTCCTTTTCTGTAAAGGATGTTTCCCCTATATAATATCGGGCATTCTCTATATCATCTGTTTTTTCAATATCACTATTTGGCACATAAAAATCAAGTCCCCACTCATCCAGTATATCCTTCGCTGTTATATTCTTATTTAGCTCTAAGTCTTCCGGCGCATTAAGAAACTGTCCCGCCTCTTCTGATATTCTGGCTATTGCTTCTATTTCCTGATTATAATCTCGTATAATATATTCACCTTTACTGGAAATATAAAATTCTAAGGTACTCATATTAACTAACGGTATTCCATCCTGTAAAAATATAGGTTCATCAATTACCTCATATGATATATAGCTATATACCAGGTCTATATCTTCAGGCAGCTGTTCCATATCATTCCAGGATTCAATATCCAGTTGTTTTACGAACCTTTCTATTTCTTTATTATCATCAATGATACCAATCGTCTCACCAGAAGCTGAAATAATTTCAGTAAATTGTTTTTTTTCTTCATCGTTTCCAAAAATATCTGTGACAGCTTCCATGAATGATTTTTTTTCATTAGCAATAGAGGGGGCGGCGTATGCACCAGTTGCAAAAAAGCAAATACAAACGGCAACCGTGAAAATAACAGTAATGGCAATAATCACTTTTGATTTTTTCCTAAATTTCATAATCGCACCTAACCTTTCTTTTAACTGTTCTGCTCCCTCTGTCAAAGTGACGGAAGCTAAAGAGCTTTTGTAGAGATTGTTTGACTTCAAAAAGGAAATTAGTATATCTCCATACTCACGTCTTGCGGTATCGTCAAGTACAGATATGACTTTTTCATCACATGACAATTCACAAGATTTATTCACTTCCTTTTCCAGCAGATATACAAAAGGATTGAACCAATGGACGCACACAACAATCTGTATCAGCCATTTATAAAACATATCCCTCTGCTTGTAGTGAACCAGCTCATGCACAAAGATATAAGACAACTCTTTATCTTCCCATTCGCCAACGGGCAAAATGATTCTTGGTCGAAAGAAACCAATCAGCATAGGGGAAGCAAGCAGCGGATTATAGGATAATTCTACCCTTGTCTTAATTTTCAGTTTTTCTTCACAATCAGATAGCAGATTCAAGATTTTTATATCTGATACTTCTTTATTTCCTGCTTTGATGTATTGAATAAAGCCTTGATAAACCGTTACTTTGCGGACAAATAAAACCAGTGTCAATGCTGACCAGATAAAAAACAGGCAGACATATTTGTCAACTGGCTCACGCATGGCAGCGGTGGTTATTTCCCGGTTTGGCTGTATCGGCTCTGCTTTGTTGTTACCCGTATCTGCGGGAACGGGTACATTGGGGTTTGTAGGGATTTCATTTGTTATTGCTGTTGTGTCGAATTTTTCAAACAGACTTCCAATAATCGTAGTGTCGGGAGTAAAGGGAAGCAGAAAACGCAAAGCAACAACTATCCAGATATAATACTGCCAACGCTTACTGAACCTGTTTTTATACAGCGGCTTCAATCCCAAAATGAGAAGCAGTAACAGCGCGCCGGAAACAGACAGCGACAATAATATTTTCACAAATTCATTCATTTTCTTTTCTCCAAAATGTTTCAATCTCTTTCAATTCGTCTGCCGAAAGAATATCCTGCCGCAACAAGGTTGATACTAAGTTTTTCACATTCCCGCCATAGACTTTATCAAGAAAGCTGTGGGTCTGCATGGTCTGGTATTCAGCTTCTGTTACCATAGCCACATACTCATTTTTCCTGCCGATTTTTTTGACTTTCAAGAACTTTTTTTCTCCTAAACGGGAAAGCAGCGTGAGTACGGTGTTGTTCTTCCATTCGTTTTTATCTTTTTCCAATTCCTCCATGATGAGGGAGTATAAAGCTGCCCCTCCATTCTTCCAGATGATTTTCATTAGTACCAATTCGGATTCAGAAATTTGCTGTGCCATTTTGTCCTCCTTTTATCTTAACGTCTTGTGGGTATGTATATATCTTAACGCTTTGTAGGTGACAATGCAATACCCTTAATGAAAATTTAAGAATTTTTAAAAAGATATGAAAGACAGGGGGGATTCCGTAGTAGTCGGCATTGTGGGAATGTGTATAACTGGCTGTCTTATGGAGTTGTGGGTAACTCTGTTTGCAGGACGTGGGAAAGCGGCTCTTTCGCTTTTCCATGTGCTGTGAATAGAGTTATCCATGACGGAATAGCCTGTTATGCACATTTCCATAATGCTTGTCTTTTGGTCTTTGGCTTCTTTGGTTCGGAATAGTGTGGTGCTGGCGGTCTATCTCTTGTTTTCGGTTGCTTGCTTCTTTACCGTACATGAGCATTATCTGCCGGAATGAAATATCAGTATGTAAGGACACAAAACATTCGGAACACCAAAAGGTGATGAGGGGAGAGCTTCGCGGAGAAATATTTGCCTGCAAAGGGGGATGTTACAGTGGGAAAGGGTGCTGTAAGGTATCAGGCAGTCGTCCAGACGGTTCTTAGATATTCTTTCCCACACCGGAGGAGAGAAAATAAAATTCCATAGCAGGACATTATGCCCTGGCATGGCGTGCGGGGTTATTTTGTGGAGGAAGTAAGATCGATATACAGATTATGGAGAAAGGATAATTATATACATCAACTTTACGACACGGTGTCGTAAAGTTGATGGGGTAAAATTCTGCTCAGGGAAATTTAAGATACAAAGGTGCAGGCCCTGCATTTCCCTATAGAACGGGACCGGTGCAGGCATAGGACAATCAGATGAAAGAATAGGATAGAAGAGGTAAGGAAGGAGATGGTTGTGCCATGGGACTTGCGGCAGGGGCGCGGGCAGGGTTTACACCAGAGGAATTAAAGAAACTGGCGGCGGTGGATGTGCGGACAGTGGACATCAATTCACTGACTGATTTAAGGGATATTGAGATAGATACGAAAGCACCGGTGGAAAAAAAGCTGGCATCTTTTGCAAAGCAGACGAAAAACCCGTATGTCAACAGGATCGGGGATTATGTGGTAAAAGTATGCTACCAGAAAGAAGGTTCTACTATAGATGAAAAGATGGAAGAATATATACGCAGGCTTGCAGAAATTTATGTATAAACGATTTGAATTAAGCGAAAAATGTGATGGCGTATAAACAGGACTAAATCAGTGGTGTACCTGACTTGGCGGCCCAAGCGGCGGTACAATTAACATAAAGGAGACGCACAGAGTGCGGATTCCGTTGTTTGCAAAAGTCAGGAGTGATACATATATGAAAGAAAAAATATTCTATGCGGGCATGTACCTGCGTCTTTCGAGGGATGACATTCCTGCAGGGGACGGGGGAAAGCCTGCATCTGTAAAGGCAGAGAGCGAGAGTATCGCAAACCAGCGTGAGCTGATCAGGGCCTATATCCGTGAGCAGCCGGATATCGAGCTGTATGATATCTATGCCGATGACGGATTCTCAGGCAGTAATTTCGACAGGCCGGAATTTAAGAGGATGATGCGTGACATTGAGGCGGGCGGGGTAAACTGCGTGATTGTAAAAGACCTGTCCCGCTTCGGGCGCGACTATATTGAAGCCGGGAGGTATATCCAGAAGACCTTCCCGGCTCTTGGCGTACGCTTCATTGCGCTGACTGACCATTATGACAGCCTTCAGGCGGACATGGGGGAAAGCTCCATTGTGCTCCCGGTAAAGAATTTCATCAACGATTCCTACTGCCGGGATATCTCCACCAAGGTAAAGAGCGGGCTGGAAGTGAAGCGGAAGAATGGGGAGTACATTTCCCCTTTTGCGGTATACGGGTACAGGAAAGATAAGGAAAACAGGAACCGGCTTGTGGCGGACGAATATGCGGCGGGGATCGTCAGGAAGATATTTGCGTGGAAGATCGCAGGGATGGCAGTGGCGGCCATAGCGAAACAGTTAAACGGGCTGGGCATCCTTTCGCCCAGAGAATATAAGAAATCCCTTGGGCTGAAATACAACAGCGGTTTTTCCGGCGCAGGGAGGTCATTATGGGGCAGCGCGTCCGTGAAGCGGATACTGACTGATGAGACATACCTTGGACATCTGCTGCAGGGGAAAACGCAGAAGGTAAATTATAAGGTAAAGAAGAGCGTGGAAAAGCCGAAGGAGGAATGGGTGCGCGTAGAAAACACCCATGAGCCGCTTGTCCCGGAGGACGACTTCCGGATCGTCCAGAACCTCCTTAAATCAGACAGCAGGCTGGGGCCTGGCATGGAGAAGGCAGGGCTGTTTGCAGGGCTCCTGTTCTGCGGTGACTGTAAGGAGCAGATGGTGCGCCGGGTAAACCGTTATAAGGGGAAGGAAAAGGTCTATTACATCTGTTCCACGAAAAACCGCGGGGAAGGGTGCAGCAGGCACAGTATAGAGGAAGAAGTATTGAAGGAGCTTGTTGAAAAGACTGTCAAGAAATATACAAACACGTTCCTTGAAGAAAAGACCCTTTTTGACAGGGCAAAGGAGAAGGAAGAAGGCTCCCCGGCAATTTCAGCGTATGATAAAGAAATCAGCCGCCTGAAAGAGGAGCAGGACAGGTATTACAGCTTATGTTCCGGCCTTTATGAAGACTTACGGGCAGGGGTAATTACGAAAGAGGAATTTGAGCGCCTGCATGGCAGTTTCAAGGGAAAGGCGGCACAGTTTGAGGAAGCACAGAAAAAGCAGGAATCTTTAGTTAAGGAAATGTTTAAGAAAGGCGTCCTTTCCGCCGGGCGGCTGAAAGCGTTCCAGGACTGTGTGGAGTTAAAAGAGCTTGACCGCCACACGCTGGGAAGCCTTGTAAAGCGTATCTATGTGTATGAGGGCAGGCGCATTAAGATCGAATATTATTTCATGGACCAGTACAGGGTCATGCCGGGTGCAGGGCAGGATGCGGAAAGGGGTGCATGAGGATGGGAAGGGTTTCAAAACGGGGCGTCTCCAATGCAGCGGCTGCCATGGGGATACGGATTTGTCTGGTTTATGGGAACAGATGGAAGGCAAGGATGAGGATACCTGGAATGCCCTGAATTTTCCCAATGCGGGGCGTTTATCGGCATACCATACGATCTTCCTTCTGAAAGCGGATGAGCAGACGGCAGAAGTCCCGGAGGGTCTGACTTTGACGGTGGAGGACATAGTGTTGTTTGGCAAATTAAATGATGCTTTCAGCGTCACATTAAATGTAGCTATTTTGTGCTGAAACTACACAGA
>RAYQ01000036.1 GCA_003612395.1 Parablautia intestinalis | reverse complement strand
GATAATCCCCGATAGCTCAATGGTAGAGCACTCGGCTGTTAACCGAGTTGTTGTAGGTTCGAGCCCTACTCGGGGAGTTAAGCGGTGATAGGCTGTTAGTAGAGAGATCTCGTAAACATTAGTGTTTACGGGATTTTTAACTAAAGAAAAGCGATGAACAAAAGCTTGAGAAGAAAATGTCTGCATAATTAAGTAGAGATTGCGTTGTACAGCCTCTTTTCGGGGTTGATACGCTAAGGACAGATAAAAAGTTTGTCTGGTTTTTCAGGAGAGCAGATCAAGCGGGATGTGAAGACCAACTCCGAGATGTTAGAGCGGCTTACGGAGAGGGAGAAAAGTATAAAATGTGAATTTGACGGGGAAGATGGGAAGGTCTATTCTTCCTTTTTTAGTATTCCGAAAATTGAGAGGTTTCTTGTCGGTTGGGCAGATATGTGGTTGATGGAATTCAGGAGTTTTCTCTCTTCATTTATGTTGCTGATGATGTACGCGCCTGACCACCATCCCAAGATGGGACAAGGGTCGAAAAGGCTTTAATTTGTGGTATCTGTATTAACTGGCGATGAGTCTTTTCAGGTCGGTGCGGTACTTTTTTATCTGATTTGTAAAGCTAAAAAGAATTATGCTATACCATATGATGTTTTGGTAAAAATAAAGTAAGAGTGACAGCTATCGCTGTCATGATGAAAGCGGGGGACATCCATGACTTTAGAAGAAATTCTTGTCGGAGAACCCAAGAATGTGCAGTTCAAAGAGAATCTTCCGAATAAAGACATCAAATACATGAAATATATGGTTACCTTTGCCAATGGCATCGGCGGCAGATTTTTTTTAGAATTAACAATAAAACCAAGGAAGTGACTGGCGTTGGTAAAGAAGAGGCATTTAAGGTCATGGATGCCATTTGTGAACTGATTATCAATGCTGCGGTACACCGTAGCTATCTGGATCACGGCAACACGCAGATTGCAGTCTATGATAATCGTCTGGAAATTACTTCTCCTGGCAAGATTCCTATGGGACAGAATCTGGAGCGTATGAAGGAAGGGTATTCTCAGATACGTAACGAGGCTCTTGCCTATGCATTCTCCTACGTGAATCTGATTGAACATTGAGGCAACAGCATTCCGCGTATTATTGGCAAGGTAAAGGCTGCCGGTTTGCGGGAGCCAGAATTTTCGAATGTGTAAATGCCGTAAATCCGCCGATAAGTGAGCAGGAAAAGCTGATTTTCAATATGAACTTGAAAATGGAGGTATCATAACTGCGCAAGTGACCGGACTACTGTGCATCAAACAGCGCAGGGCAAGAGAGATTCTTGTAAAAATGGTCAAAAAAAGGTGGTTGATTTTGATATGATGATGGAGAATTTGAGGATAAATCTGCTTTATGCTCCTCTTTTTGTGAAATGGTGGATGATAAATGGATTCTTGACATTGAACTTTACGGCGAAGAGTTCTGGGCAGACTTAATTTAGTAACTTTTTTCTCTTAGAAGTAGACTTGCAAGAAAATATTACAAAAAATTGTTTTACTCAAATTTCTGCGGTTGCTTATCAATCAATGGTAGAGCACTCGGCTGTTAACCGAGTTGTTGTAGGTTCGAGCCCTACTTGGGGAGTTAAGAGAATAAAGAACAGTGAAACCTGTAGATAGTGATGTTTACAGGTTTTTGTGTATGTGGGAATAAAAATGAGGGTATAAGATTGAAATTTATAATTTTTAATCGAGGGATTTGTCTCTGCGCGCTGCTTGACACAAACTCGTAAGCCATATATGGTTTTGTGCAATAAAACAGCGCAGAAATGGAGTAACTTATGTTTAGACAAATATTTCAATATGTTAATTACAGCTTTAAGCGAAAAATGATAGTAGTTTTTTCTACAGTATTTGCACTGCTTTTGATATTTACATTTTGGATATTGTATCTTGTTGTCTCATGGGAATTTACAGATCGCATTATCAATGATATGCAGATGATTCTGGATACGGCACGGGATAATATTGATTATTATTTCAATGATATGAAAGCACCGTTAGTGACCATTGGGCGTAGCCCCACGGTGGCGGATCTGGTTTCCATGAAGGAAGAAGAAACGGTTTTTTCAGAGCGCTTGTCTAAAGAAAGAGAGCTTACGGATCTGATGAATAACTTCAATTCTTTTAAAACTTATATGGGCGACCTGATTGTTTTAGGGGAGAATGGATATATGAAAAACTTAATATCAGGTCTGAACACAGATTTTGTTCTTTCCTCAAAGGAATGGGCCATAGAATGCCATGATTTTTCTGAAAGAGGAATCCATTATTTTATGCCCCATGAAGTGGATTATTATAAACGAAATCCTTATCCATCGGCTGTATCTGCAATTTTTCCCATCTATAAAGGTCATGTGGCGGAGGGATATATCATGTGCGATATAAGCGCTCAGCGTATAGATGCGATTCTGGATAATTTCGATTTTGCTGATGGGACAAAGGTTTATCTGATGGATCAAAACGGCCAGAAAATATATCTTCACGGGGAGAGTACTATGGATAATACCCTTTCGGCCTACATGACAGAAACTATCTCCTGTGGTGCCAAGGGATCTTTTCAGGGCGGTGATGAGCTAATTACCTATACCACATTGCAGAGCAATGGCTGGAAGATTATCAGCATTTCTCCCTATTCCCAGATATTGTCATCTGTCCGTCCCATGTTGCAGATCTGTATGATCGCAGTGATGGTCAGCCTTATTTTATCTGTTATTGTTTCCGTTGCTCTGGTCAGATATATTGAAAAGCCATTAGATCAGCTGGTATCCAGAATTGGACAGGTGGAAAGTAATGATTTCAGACCTGTGTTCGAGAAAGGACAGCAGTATCATGAGGTCGCTGTGATTAGAAACCGGTTTGAACAAATGGTCAGCAGTATGAATGAATTGATCAATAAAAATTATCTGCTGGAACTGCGCAGGAAAGAAATGGAATACGATAACCTTTCGAATCAGATCAATCCTCACTTTCTATATAATGTATTACAGCTTATCCAGACAGAGGCTATCCTGGCAGAGAATGAACAAATAGAGGAAATTGTTGTGTCCTTAAGTTATTTGATGCGGTATGCATTAGACAACAGGGATAAACTGGTCAGGTTAAGACAAGAATATGAGTATACAAAATATTTTCTGGAACTATATCATAAGCGATATGAAAAAATGTTTATTTATCGGATCAATATTCAGGAAGAACTGATGGAGAAAACTGTGCTTAAATTTATTCTCCAACCCCTGGTAGAAAATTGTATTAAACATGGATTTCGGGATAAAAAAGCAGGCGGACTTATTGAGATAACGGCTCAGGAAATAGAGGATGTCGTCCATATTACGGTATATGATAATGGATGCGGCATGTCCCACGGAAAATTGCAGGATATACGTACTCATATGGAACAGCCGGCTGTGGGCAGCTCAGTAGGGCTTGCAAATACGAATCAGCGTATCAAGCTGCAGTATGGAGAAGGGTATGGCCTTATGATTCACAGTGAAGAAGGGAAATTCACAAGGATTACGTGTACGTTTCCAAGTGAGGATTGGGGGAAATAGATTGAAGACACAAATTTGCAGGCTGGGAAGGGAGCATAGTTATTAAAATGTATCAGGTGATGATCGTTGATGATGAGCACAAAAATGTCCTTTTACTGCAAAAGGCGGTAGCGTGGGATGAATACGGTTTCTGTGTCTGCGCCACAGCAGAGGATGGAAAGGAAGCCATGGAAAAATATCACCAGTTTTATCCGGATGTGATATTGGTGGATATTCGGATGCCCATAATGGATGGGCTGGAATTGATAAGAGAGCTGAGAAATATTGATCAGAAGGTTATCCTGTTGGTGATCAGTGCGTATGATGATTTCAAATATGCGCAGGCAGCGATATCTCTGGGAGTTTCTGGTTACATATTAAAGCCAGTCAATCGCAGAGAGCTTAAAGCTACTCTGCTTAAGATATATGATGAGCTGAAACAGTCGAAAGTAGACAGCGCCGCAGTTTCGCAGCTGCAGATCACCATCCGATACCAAAAGGTGGGTGCACAGCTGCAGGAACTGCTTGGCTCTTTGGGAACTTACAAAGAATGTCGGGAATTATCCGCTCTTTTCCAATCCGGACGCGAATTTCGTATGGCTTATGTGCTGGATCAGGGATTTTCCTTTGAACGATTGGAACTACACTCGGTAATAGAAGACTTTTTTTGTTATAAACAAAATGAGAAGTCGGTAGGACTTTTTCCAGCTGTCCAAAGCAAGGAGATCACAGACGGATTCAGCAAATATACAGATTGGGAAGGCTTAAACCTGATTTTATACTTGAGCCTGCCAATTTGTTCAAAAGAAGAACTTCCTATGCGTTATCGGCAGTTGCAGGAATTAGCAAAATCCTGCTTCTATGTAGAAGGTTCTGCTATTTTGGAGGAGGGCCGGCAGACGGACAGACTGCTGAGAGATATCAGACAGATCGCTACGCCGGAACAGATTGAAAGGTTTGTTTTTGATGGACAGGTAAACCCTCTGATTCTGGCAGTGGAAGATGCATTTGCCGAAGCCAGGGAAAATGATGTAAATCCCGATATACTGCGGGAAAAAAGTATTTATTTTTTGATCCAGATCAAACAGGCTCTGACTAAGGTATACGGAGAAGCCACGTTTTCTATTCTACGCCATATTGATTATCCCAAGATAGCATCATTTCATTATTACCAGCCCCTGAAATGCTTTCTGCAAAAGGTATTGTCCGACTGTGAAAGCCAGCTTCACGAGCTTTGGGCCGAGAAGGGAAAGAACAGCCTCATTTTCCGGGCGATTAGTTATACGGATAATAATTGCTATTCTCCGGATTTTATGGTACAGCAGGTGGCAAGTCATGTAGGGCTTAGTAAGAACTATTTTCTGACTATCTTCCGTCAGGAGATGGGGCAGCGCTTCTGGGATTATGTGACAGGATTAAGGATGGAAAGGGCAAAACAGCTTCTTCGGGAGACAGATAAAACTGTATATGAGATCAGTATTATGGTGGGATACGAGAGCGAATATCATTTTAGCCGCAAGTTTAAACAGATTATTGGGATGAAAGCAAGTGAATACCGGAGAAACACGGTTAATTCTGATAATTGAGCAAATTATTGTAGTTTTTGTCATTTTTTGCGCCGCACCTAAGAGATATACTAATCATGTAATTATTAGATCAGTAGTTAATAAAGAAAGGAATCAAAGGTATGAAACGTGTTATTGCAATGTCACTAGCCTCAGTCCTGACCCTGGGCCTTCTGGCAGGATGCGGCGGGAACTCCAAGGATAATGCTCCGGCAACAGATAGCGCAGAGACAGAAGAGGAAAGCACCGCGCCTGCAGACAGTGGGCAGACAGCGGCAGCAGATGATGGGAACACAGATGGAAAAACAGTGGTTACAAATCTTTCCTGGTTTGACACAGAATCTATGAAGGAGCTGAAGGAAGGATTTGAACAGGCCTATCCCCAGTACGAGATGGATCTTCAGTACGCGCCCCCCATTCAGCAGTATATGGAAAAATATTCTGTTTTGCTGGCGGCGGATGAACTTACGGATCTTTATATCATGGGACCGGATACAAGAGAAGAGGTAATCGCATATCAATGTGCAGAAGATCTTTCCGATCTCCCTATCATGGATCGCATCAGTGATATCTGTAAAAGGACAAATGGAGACGCGCAGGGACATGTCTATGGACTTTCTTTGAACGCATGGATTCGCGGCATTTGTTACAACATTGATCTTTTTGAGCAGGCTGGAATTCAGGAATTTCCTAAAACATGGGATGAATTCGTAGATGTCTGTAAGACATTGCAGGATAATGGAATTCAGCCGCTGGTATGTGGAAAGGACGATCTTTTTGACTTTGCATGGGGACTTTATACTTCCACAGAAATTGTAAAGGATATGTATACCGATGATGCGATCAACAATGGCACATCCACATTTGCGGAAAAGTACTCGGAAACATTTAATGCATGGTATGACGGAATCGTTGAACCGGGATATCTGCCCCAGAGCTGCCTTGGACTTACAGGAGAACAGGCAACGGATATGTTTGTAAACGGACAGGCAGCTATGATATGGGAATATGTAGGAAATATGCCGGATTATAATGTGAAGAATCCTGACCTTAAATGGGATCTGAAACCCCTTCCGGGATTAAACGGGGAGAGCATGCTGCAGGGCTGTCCGGGCGTTGGATACTGCGTTGCAGCAAACGCAAAGAATAAGGAAGGCGCTTATGCATATCTGGATTATGTCTGTACAGAGGAAGGGCTGGAACAGTATCAGAAAGCAACCAATATGATTATGCTGGTAGACGGTGTGGATTATGAGCTGATTCCGCAAATTGAGCAATACCGGCAGGATACGATTGATGGAAAGTATTTCTGGCAGACAATGGTTTGGGAACACCCAGCAGCAATATTGCAGGCCTGGACAGTGGGTGTACAGGATGTAATGGCTGGAACAATGACGCCGGATGAAGCGTTGGAGTCGTTTGACGCACAGTTTGCAGAGCTGAAGGCAGCCGAATGATAAAAAGGTGCCGCTGATCACAGGCGAAAGATCGCGAATGCGCTCTTTCGCCGTGACAGTGTAGAAAATTCGGCAGAAAACAATTCGGGAACCTGTACCATAGAAAATAATTGAGCTTTATATGGGAAAGTTTCCGCTAAAGAGCAAGCCGCCTATGTGCGGCAGAATGGTGGTTATAATGAAGATAAAAAAGGAATTGCCTTATCTGCTTTTAATCCTCCCGGCCTTTATAACATATACAATATTGACTTTTATTCCTTTGGCTATGACATTCGGGCTGTCTCTTAGCAATTGGAACGGGTCGGTAATCAAAGATCTTAAGTTTGCAGGTTTGACGAATTATATGAGTGCCTTTTCGGATGTGAGGATGACCACAGCACTGAAAAATACATTATTTTATGCTGTAATGAATCCTGTCTGTGTGACCATCCTCGCTATCCCTCTGGCACTGGCTTTAAATTCCAGGATGCCCACAAGGAATTTCCAGCGTGCAGCGTTTTTTTTCCCATCGGTTCCCAGTATTTTGATTTTGGGGTATCTTTGGTCTTATATAATGTCGCCTATGGAATTCGGTATTCTAAATAAATTTTTTGGACTTTTTGGCCTGGATGCGATACCCTGGCTCTCCAGCCCTAAGATGGCGATTTGGTCTGTTCTGATCGTCAGCGTCTGGTCTATGGTGGGCTGGCACGCCTGCATTTATATAGCACAGATGCAGGGAATTTCCAGTGATTTTTACGAGGCGGCTTCCATTGATGGTGCAAGCAAGGCACAGCAGTTTTTCCGGATTACACTTCCGTTGCTGCGTCCGGCAGTGGCAAGCAGTACACTGCTTCTTTTGACCAGCGCCCTTAAGGTATACGAGCTTCCTTATGCCCTGACCAAGGGTGGTCCGGGAAGTGCAACGACCATGCTGACCCAGATTGTCATACAGACAGGCTTTATCAATAAAAAGTATGGCGCGGCAACGGCGATGTCGATTATATTCTGTGCAATAGTGGCGGCGATTGGATTTATACAATATAAAGTTACGCATAAGAAGGAGGTATAGATTTGTGAAAAGGAAGAAAAAACTCAATTCAAGGCCTCTTTCCAGCTACTTTTTTGAAATATTTATGCTCTGTGTTTGCGTCCTTTTCATGATACCATTTTATTATTTGGTAGTGAATACCTTCAAGACGGCGCAGGAAGCTACCAAGGCCCCTATGGCTTTACCCCGGACATTATTTCTTGAAAATTATCAGCGGGCTTTTGAAGGAATGAATTTTCTGAACAGTCTGACCAATACGGTGATAATTACTGTATGCTCCGTAACGCTGATCATTATATTTGGCTCTATGGCGGCTTATGCAATTGAGCGCAGACAGAACCGTGTGACAAAAGCCTGCTTTTACTATTTCCTGATCGGCTTCATGATTCCGGTTCAGTCTATCATCATTCCGTTGTTTCTTGTGCTTCAGACACTGCATCTGCAAAATTCCATTTGGGGGCTTATTGTGTTATATACCAGCTGGAGCAATTTTGCCATGTTTATGTACCGCGGGTTCCTGTCAGGGGTCCCTGTGGATTTGGAGGATGCGGCCAGAATAGATGGGGGAAGTGTGTGGAAAACCTTTTGGCTGATCGTTTTCCCTTTGCTGAAACCTATTACAGTCACAATTATGATATTTGATGTGATGTGGATTTGGAATGATTTCCTGTATCCGTTCCTGTTCCTTAGCTCCAGTAAAAAAGGGACCCTGGTAATGGAAGTTTATAAAGGGGTGGGAGAGTTTACAAATGACTGGGCGCGGATGATGGCCACCATGGTAATTGTCTTAATACCAATTGTTATCTTTTACATTGCAATGCAGAAACATATTATAGCCGGTATTACCAGCGGCGCAGTAAAGGGATAGATTTATGAAAAAAGAACTTTGTATTCAGATTATGCAGGAACCATGTACTTACCATACACATATCCCGTTTTCCAGTGTCCCGGCGTGGTTTGATACAACGCAGCGGGCGCTTGTACTGAACTTAATTCTTCCCAGGGAGCGTACAAACGAAAAACGTCCATTGTTGATATGGCTATGCGGAGGCGCTTTTTCTCAGATGAATGTGGATGTTTGGATGGCGGAACTGGCTTTTTATGCATATAAAGGTTTGGCTGTAGCCAGTGTGGAATATCGCGTGGGGCCCGAGGCGCCATTCCCAGCGGCACTCATTGATGTAAAGGCGGCCATACGTTTCCTCAGGGCACACGCTAAAGAGTACGGTCTGGACGAATCCAGATTTGTGATAATGGGAGAATCGGCAGGGGGGCAGCTTGCTTCGCTGGCAGGGCTCACAAGGGGAGAAAAAGAATTTGAACAGGGAGAATACTTAGGAATTTCTTCAGCCGTACAGGGAGTAGTAGATCTTTATGGACCATCTGACATACGTGAGTTTGACGACCCGACTCCCTGGCACCCTTTTTGGCTGAGGCAATTTTGCCTGGGAAAAACGGAGGAGGAAACTGCTCTGCTAAGATATAAGGCCAGCCCTGTTACCTATATCAGGAAACGCACAGAGGAGGAAAAAATCCCATTTCTGATATTTCACGGGGATGCGGATCCGCTGGTTCCATTTTCTCAAAGCAGTGATTTTTATGAACAATTAAGTACAAATGGATATCCTGCAGATTTTATGGTTATTTCAGGCGGCGGGCATGGCAGCGGAGAATTCTACCAGCCGGTAATTAAGGAACAAATTGCAGAGTTTATTTCCGCGAGCAATGAGTCAAGCGGACGTGCCCATAGAGATGCAAAGTATCTCATAGACATTTGACGAATGCCGCGAGGGGTGCTATGCGCCAGCGGCGCATGGTCAGCACGGACCGAAGCGGAGCGTAGACCAATACCTCGCCCCTTGGGGCGTATCAAATTTTATGCCCCGCTACTTGCGGCGGGGTTATTGACTCAAAGGTTATAACCGCTATAAAAGGAGCTTACTGGCAGGAGCAGGGTTTAAAAATACATCGTTCTATAGCATAATGACAAAGGGAAGGAACTTAATGATAAAAGAAATTTATGATTATTTGAATGATATTCAGATTATCGACACCCACGAGCACCTTACTCCATTCCAAAAGGAGCGTCCATGCGGCGATGTTCTTACGGATTTTCTTGAGCACTATTTTAGCACAGATTTGATTAGCGCAGGATTGTCTTTGGATGATTACAACCGTATTATGAGCGATGAGCTGACCATTACTGAAAAATGGAGCATAGTCGAACCGTTCTGGAGGACGTGCAAATACACCGGGTACGGGCAATCCCTGGCGATTGCCGCAAGGGATATCTATGGTATTGAGGAAATATGTGCGGACACTATCGAAGCCCTGAATGACGCTTTTTTGGGGAGTTTCAGAGAAGATCATTACAAAAAGATACTGAAAGAAAAGTGTAATATCAAGGCTTCCATTTTGGATTGCTGGGGACTTATTCCCTTTGATACCAGGTATTTTGTGGCTGCAAATCGTATTGATATGCTGATTCAGCCGCAAAACGGCGGGCAGATTATGGAGCTGGAACAAGCCGCCGGTATTACTGTCTGCGGTTTTGAGGATTATCTGAGAGCATGCGAGATTCGCCTGGAACAGTACCGGAAGGTCAGCCGAATACTCAAGTGCGCGCTGGCCTATTCGCGGAGCCTTGATTTTGCCCGTACGACAAGAGCGGATGCCGAAAGCGCTTTCAATAAACTGTTCTATTCCGGTTCCGGCTTTGCAATTCACCGGGAAGAACAAACCTATTCCTGCAGTCCGGATCTTACCAATTACCTTTTCCGTCATATCATCAGCCTTGCACAGGAAAAGGGTATGATTTTGCAAATACATACCGGACTTCAGGAGGGCAACGGCAACATACTTGCGCACAGCAACCCGTCCCGGCTCAATGAGATTTTCCATGAATATCCCAATATGAAATTTGACGTTTTCCATATAGGATATCCCTATCAAAATGAACTGGGAGCCCTCTGCAAGATGTATCCTAATGTTTATATTGATATGTGCTGGGCGCATATCATTTCGCCGGCTGCCTGCAGGCGCATCCTCAGTGAATGGCTGGAGCTTTTTTCCTATACCAAAATCAGCGGCTTTGGCGGCGATTACAGGGTGCTTGACGGCGTATACGGCCATCAGTATCTGGCACGGCGAAATATAGCGGCGGCTCTTTCGGAAAAGGTACAGGAGGGGCTGTTTGGCATAGAGGAAGCCTGCCGAATAGGCAAGGCAATACTGTTCGACAATCCGTCAGGAATTTTTGGGATTGAATGAAACAGGAAGATATTTTTTAGCTTTTCAGTACTCTGCCAGAGTTTCCCTGTTTGGGTAGGCAGCTGTTTGTATTTTCATGATCATGCGTTTCCTCATGTCCGACAGCTGGTTCTGGTAAGATGCCCGGGACGCCACGTTATGAAGCTCCCGGGGGTCTTCCTGAAGGTCAAATAATAGCTCCTGCCCGGCAGAATTACAATAATACATAAACTGTTCTGTTCTGACCGTAGTTTCCTTTAAACCATATGGCACGAAATTTTCAATCAGAACTTCGTGTTTGTGATGATTTGTTTTTCCCTCCAGTAATTCAAATAGTGAAGTGCCCTGGATAAACGGGGGACTCTGAACTCCACAGTAATCAAGGATGGTCGGAACAATATCGATCGCTTCAATCAGGCATTTTACGGTTCTGCCTGGCCGGATTTTTTCAGGAAAATGAAAAATCATGGGAACATTTGTTATACAGTCATATCCGGGCATACCCTTTTGTATTTTTCCATAATCCCCCAGGTATTCTCCATGGTCCGCAGTGAAAATAATCAATGTATTGTCCCAGGCATTCATTTCTTTCAGGGTATTAAGAATTTCGCCAATACAATCATCTACGTGTAATACCAGTGCCAGATAATATTGAATAATTTTTCTCCATTCATCATCTGTGATATCCTGAAGTTCCGGCATGACTTCCGGGATTTGTGATTTGACAGGCAGCTTAATTTTATTTACATCAACCTGATCTATGTACTGTCTGGGAGGATTGACCGGAGGATGCGGGGCATAAAAACCTGCAATAGCAAAAAAGGGTTTATTTGGTTGACGTTCGCGCAAAAAGCGGCATGTTTCGCTTGCCACAAATGCGCTGTGTGAAAAAGCGCTGTCCGCCGAAAATACATATGGCTCATGAGTATTTCGCGGCATTGCGGCGTATTCGGGTTTATGGTAGCGGCAGGCCGCAGGGGGCAGCGATGTCCGTACGCCGGGAAGTTCATCCGGTTTATTCATTTCCACCCATTTAGTATAGGCGTCATCATAGCAGCCCGGCTCATCAGATACGATAAATCTGTCAAAACCATAATTGGGATAGATATCTCTGGCATCTCTTTTGGCATGAGGCTGAAAGTGCAGTTTACCAATCTGAGCTGTTTCATATCCGTAATCCCTTAGGATTCTGTTAACCGGTATGCATGTGTCCCGGGGAAATTCCATTCCATTTGTACCAACACCAATGCCTGAGCAATACCTTCCAGTCAAAAAGCTCATTCGGCTGGGGCCGCATACAGGATTTTGAACAAAACATTTTTCGAACTTTACCCCTTCTGAAGCAAGCATATCAATATTTCTGGTTTTGATCGGGCAGTCTCCATAGGCGGACAGACTGTCAATACGTTGCTGATCTGTGTAGATCAGTAAAACATTTGGCCTTTTTCCGGATATTAAATTCATAATGAGCTATCTCCTTCCTACCCACTATTAGAAAGTAACGGACAGTGCGTTTTAAACACTGTCCTTACTTTCTATCGTTACTTTCCATGAACAAGGGTATACTTTATTGATTTAGAAGTCCTTCATTTAATTCTTTTAAGACGGCATCCTTCTTTTCTGTCTGGGATGCCAGCCATGCAGTATAATCGGCTTCAACATCCTCAGAGCTAATAATAAGTTCTAACATCTTTTCTCTCGTTTCAGAGGCCAGATTACTCTGATCTTTATTGGGAGCGCTAAATGCAGCAAATGCATAGTCAATTTCACCGATATTCATATTAGCGCCCGTTAAGTAGGATTTTAATTGCGCCATAATTTCTTTTGCTTCTGCAGATGCATATTCCACTGAACCTTTTTCAAATTCAAATAATCTTGCAAAGCTCAGAATTCTGTCGCTGTTTACCTCATAGGGGCATATATAGTTTCCGTTGTCATCTTTATCCCAGAACATCTCAATTTCACCGTTATTTAACTGGTAGTCTTTGCCTTCAACGCCATACTGCTGAAGCATAATACCTTCCTCTGATGCCAGATAGTCAAGTATACATAAAAAACGCTCTAACTTTGCAACGTCAATATCATATCTGAAACATAAAGCTCCCCATGCATCCGTAGCCTCCAGTGCAAAATTTGTTCCGTCCGGAGATTTCACATTCATAATGGCAACTTTATCCAGAACATTTTCCCCGGGATAGGTTTCTTTTAGGCCGGAAATAATACTGCCAATGTTATTATAGGTCAGATTGTGGTACAGAATTCCCGCCTGTCCTGCCTGAAATTTTGCGGGTCCGTCCAATGTGTTTGCTAAAGACTGCTCGGACCATACGATATTTTCTGCATACATCTCTTTTGCCATTTTTAAACCTTCCATTGTTTCAGGCTGCTCGGCTCCCCATACATAAGCACCGTCCTTTTGATAAAAGGTATTCCAGTTTGGCGATATTTGCTGCAGACCGGAAAAGGCAGGGTAGGCCCAGCCAACGCCGGCTACTCCAATCGTCTTACCGGCTCCGTTTGCGCCCGGATCCTGTTTGACCATGGCTTTTGCAAGCGCAAGCATTTCATCCCATGTGTATTCTTCTTTATACAGTCCTAGCTGTTGTGCCCAGTCTTTTCTGTAAATAAATGCCTGTGTAGTCAGAAAATTAATTTCCTCTGTATCGCGGATTGTTGTAATGAAATAATCGGCTCCGTCTACTTTAAGGCTGTCATCTGTCTGCTGCATGTCTTTTAGCGCCAGTAAGTTAGGGTATTTGGATAAATCCGGCAGTTCTTTTAATGCACCGCCCTCGATCCAGCTTCTAAGTTCACTGGCATTATCAATATCAGACCACATCATATCCGGCATGTCCCCGCCGGAAACCCACATTCTTGCTTTTTCTTTGGAATCGTTTAAGCTGCAGGAAATCAGGTTAAAGTCCACATTAAATTTTTCACGCAGGTAGTCATACCTTTCATCCATATTTTGCTTTTCCGTATCAATGACATTGAATGTGAGCGTTATTTTTTCGCTCAGATCATGACCATTATATTGATTTGCAGATGTACTTTCATCTACAGTTGTGCCGCTGGTGTCTGTTTCCTCAGTGGAAACCGCGGCGCTGTTTTCCGGTTTTTCCGGGGTTTGGGCAGTGCTCCGGCAGCCTGCGGTACAGCCGGCTACCATTGCCGCTGCCAGCAATAATCCTAACCTTTTCTTCATACTTATAAGCCCTCCTATATTTTGTTATGTATTCTCACACTCTCTTTTACAGCTGCTTTGATCAGCACAAAGAGAATTAGGGAGTTCATTTATTCTTTTACTGCCCCTGCCATGATGCCGGAAACAAAGTATTTTTGCAGGAATGGATAGATACACATGATTGGCAGCATGCTGATAACGGTACTTGCCATCTTAATCCCATCCCCGAAGGGCATGGCGCCGCTTGCACTGCTTGCCGAGCTGTTAGTAGTTGTAGCGTCCTGAACAATATTTCTTAAAATCAACTGAAGAGGTTGCTTGTCAACGGATTTAATGAACAACATTCCATTCCACCATTCATTCCATCTGTCCACACCATAGTACAGAACAAAAGTTGCGATAATTGGCATGGATAAGGGCAATACGATTTTAAACAGTATTTGTATCTCATTTGCGCCGTCCATCTTTGCGGACTCTATTAATGAGGAAGGTATGCTCTCAAAGTGTCTTTGTATTACGGTCATATACATGAAGGTAATCCCCATTGGAAGAACCATTGACATCATACTGTCCATCATGTTTAAGTTTTTGATCAGCAAATAATACGGAATCAAACCGCCTGAAAAGTAAATTGTAAATATAATAAGATAAGATAATATTTTTTTCCCAGGAAAATCTTTTGTCAGCGCATAAGCACATATGGTTGTAAGGAACATATTGTATAAAACGCCTGCTGCCGTTATGAAAATCGTGTTCCTCATACCTTTAAATATCATGCTTTTTTCAACGATATATCTGTAGGAATCCAATACAATTTTTTTGGGAACCAGGAGAAAAGGAGTCCGTATATACTCATTTTCCGATACCAGAGAGATTAAAATTGCATTGTAAAACGGATAAAGAATCATAATCGTCAATACTACAAAAAACAGAATCAGAATAACATCAAACAGTTTCATCCTATGATATTTAGCTGCCATACTTATACAATTCCTTTCTCCCCAAACTTTTTTGAAATAAAATTTGCTGTTAAGAGCAATATGCAATTTGTAAGCCCGGTAAAAAGCCCCATGGCTGTTGTTAACCCAAAATTGGGGATCACATTAAATGTCTCGCGATATATGTAGGTATCAAGAATGTCCGCAACCGAATAAACAGATGGGTTGTAGAGGTTAAAAATCTGCATAAATCCGGCAGACATCATGTGGCCAACCTGCAGGATTAACATGGTAATAACTACCGATTTGATACCGGGCCATGTAATAAAACGTATCTTATTCCATCTGTTTGCACCGTCAATTATGGCTGCCTCATATAAACTCGGATCGATATTGGCAATGGTCGCTATATAAATAATCGTTCCCCACCCGGCCTCTTTCCATACTTCTGAATACACCAGAAGAAATCGGAAGGTTTCTTTATTTGTCAGAAAATTAATTCGCCCAATCCCTGCCAGTTCAAATAAGTTATTGACCGCCCCTGAATTAGATAAGAGATTAAACATAATACTGGAAAGGATAACCCATGATAAAAAATGCGGAAAAGTAAAGATAACCTGGAATATCTTTTTCAGCCTGACAAATATGACCTCATTTAGAAAAATTGCAAGGATGACGGACACAGGAAAGCCCAGTACCAACTTCATGAAAGAGACCACCAGTGTATTTTTCAGTGCCTGCCAGAACTCTGCCTTTTTAAACAAATATATAAAGTTTTCAAATCCAATCCAGGGACTTCCTGTAATTCCGCCCTGGAGGTTATATTTTTTAAATGCAAGCTGGATACCGTACATGGGAGCATATTTGAATATTGCGTAATACAGGATAACCGGTATAAGCATCAGATAGATATAGCGGTAATATACAATATTTTTCCATATACTTTTTTGTCTGTATTCGTTCATTTTTACCCCGTTTCTGCGCTGCTATATTACGCAAATTCCTATATGGCCTGCAAGTTTGTGACAGGCAACGCGCAGACACAAATCTTGTGATTGGGAATTTTAAATGTCAATCTTCAGACCTTTTTTGCTTTCAAAAACAGGCTGCATAACCTTTTACATGAAATTACTATATAACAGGCACTGCTTTGGCAGTATGGATATTTTTGTGTGGAATATGTATTTTTTGATACATATTGAAATATTTCTATAAAAAGTACATAACAAACGCTGCCCCGCTTTGCGAGACAGCTTATTAATAAAAAAACCGGCATTTCTGCCGGTTTGATTACAATAAGACGACTCGCGAAGCGAGTCGGCGTTTGTTGTACAGGATTTGACCTGAGGCTGTGTACGAACTCATTTGTTGTTTACGATACTAAAGGCTGTATTACTTTTATTCCTGTTTCCTCCCTGTCTAAAAATATGGAAACGCCATATTCATCGCCATATTGACATTGTATCCGCCCATTTACATTTGAAAGTCCAATTGATTCCGTATGCTTTCCTGTCTGCAAAAGCTCACATTGTACATTTAACCGCTGATTTAATGAATCCGCAGTTTCTTTCGTCATTCTGCAGCCGGTATCTCTGACCTCAAAAACCAGATTGCCGTTCTGCATATATGCGCAGACGGTTACCGTCAGATCTTTTGCAGAGCAGAGTTCTATCTCAGCCCGCGGCTTTAAACCATGATCTATTGCATTTTCCACTAACGGCTGTAAGACCATTTTCATGGTGCGATATTGTTCAATTCCCTCTTCAAAATCAAGGATATAGTTAAACTCGAAACGCACTCTGCATACATGCAGATATTCTTCAATCAGCCGCTTTTCTTCCTCTACCGTTACAATCTGACGGATATTGGTTGAATATCGGAGTATCTTGGCTATACTGGAAACGGTATCCGCTATTTCCGGAATTTTATTTGCCAGTGCCATACTACGGATACATTGCAAAGTATTATAAAGGAAATGCGGGTTAATCTGCAGCTGAAGCGCATAAGCCTGGGTTTCTTTGTTACAAAGTTCCGCCTCATATAAACGCGCTTGTGTGGAAACAATCTGCTGCATCTGTTCTTTATTTTTATCGATCATGGTATTGATTTCTTTTGCAATAAGGTTTATCTCATTGTCTTTGCTTAAAGTAACTTTCTGGCTTCTTGCATAAATCCTTACTTCAGAGAGCTGCTTCACAAGCTGGCCGATTGGCGATATAATTTCGGTATGCAGAATATACGTATAAACAATGGAATCTGCCGCAAACACAATAAAAATCACAAGTACCCATGTTATAAAAAAATGAGTTTGCGTTTTGTTGATGGACTTGGGAATATAAATCACCAGATTCATATTATAAGTGTCAATAGAAGCATTAACGCTATAATATGCTTTATCCCCGCTGGCAGGTAATCTGCCTCTGGTATCTCCCATATAATGTGAATTGCTGTTTGCATCGATAAGCTCTATTAAAATTCCATCATAATAGGAGGCCTTTGCCAATATTTGCTCTATCTGTTTCATATCAATTTGAAAGGCCACAGTTCCTTTTTTGCGGTAGGCAACGCCATATTCCTCTTCCCTTGCATAAAAGGGCATTGTCAGTAACATATAATTGATTGCACCATCCTCAATGAAGGATAAATTATAATGGACATCTTTTGTTTTCAGTATTTCGTTTACTTCTCTTAGGGCACCTGGAATATTTTTACCTGAATTTCCTTTCAGCTCATAGATTTCGTCTCCGTCATACAGAATAATATTGTATATATTAGGATTACATCCTTCGATTATGGTCAGCATGGAGTCCAGATTCTTTTTCATTTGGAATTTTTGGGAGATATCTTTCGATGAGACGTAGGACGCAATGGTACTGTCAAATGCCATCGCCCGTACTACATGTCGTATGCTGTCAAGTTCTGAACCTATCAGGTTTTCTACACTGGCAATCATCAGGTTCCCCGTTGCAATAAGCTGTTGCTGCTGGTTTTGATAAATTGCAACTCCGAAATAAATCTGCACAAGTATCGTGATGAGAAATGAGATGAAAAGTACTCTGTAAATTTTGGAAAATAATTTGCCTTTGCTATAAATCTTTTGCCGGTTCCTGGTCATTTTCTTCGGCCGCTCCATTTCGATATTGAGAAGGTGTCATTTTTACATGTTGTTTAAATTTTTTTGCAAAATAAAAATAATCATCAAATCCACATTTGGTCGCTATATTTTGAATGGGCAGGAGGGTTGTACGAAGTAAATGCTTTGCATGTTCCATTCGCCGGTCCAGAATATAAGCGCCTAAAGATTTGTCAAAATATTTTTTAAAAAGTTTGCAGCAATAAGAAGCACTGATATGATATTCGCTGCATAATTGATTCAGGGAAATTTTCGAAGCAAGGTTAATATCAATATAGTCCGTCATTTCGTTCATGACATCATTTGGCACGATTATTGTTTCTTCAGAATTGGACCTTTCAAGATCCAGCTTACGCTTTAAATTGAGCAGAACCTGGTTGGCATCCCGGCTGTCTAAAGGTTTTAAACAATAGTCACAGACTCCGTACCGGATAGCTTCTTTGGCAAATTTAAAATCATCATAAGAGCTGACTATAATATATTTTCCCTCGTAACCCTGCTCCATAGACAGGCGTATCAAATCCAGGCCATTCATGACCGGCATTTTGATATCCGAAAATACTACATCCGGTTTATATGTCAGTATGCTTTCCAGTGCCCGGACCGGACTTAAAAATGATTCTTTCAGGCAAAATCCATATTTTTCCCATTCCATTGTTTCCTGCAGGTCAATCAGGCCATATTTGTCATCATCCACAATAAATGCTGTATACATATCGTTATCTCCTGCTTTATACCGGTATAGCTGTCTTCTCCATTTATAGTAAGATCATTATGCACCAAAATTATCAAAAAGGGAACAAAATTTATTTATTGCAAACGCTGCAATATTTACCAGCATATGGAGAGTAAAATGATGAAAAGGGATTTGGAGATAATTTTTTGGCTAAAATGCTTATTACTCGTTGACAAAACTATATATATAGTGTAGGCTAGATGCAGATATGAAACCTGTCTTTCGGAGTTGAATTAAAAAAATAGTGCTAAGCCATAGTTTAGAACCTATGACTTAGCATTTTATTTATGTCTTCATTACCAAGGAAATAAGAGGTCAGTGGCAGGCCGGTTTTTGCAGATAACTCTTTAATGAAAGAGGAGCTTCTGGTTAGATTTATGTATTTCCGTTCAGATACTTTAGCAACTCTGAAATCATGCATGAAGTCAAAAATCTCTTCCGTGCCAAAGGTGCCATTTAAGATATGTATCTGGAAAAGTCTTGTCAGCAGTACGGCAAGGTAACAAATAAGAAAATGTCCGGTTATGGTATCCTGCTTTTGCAGATATACAGGTCTTGCATCCAGCTGGGATTTCATGACGCGGAAAGACTCCTCGATCCGCCAGAGATTATGATATGCCGCGTATATTTCGGAAGCGCCCATACGGGTTTGAGAAGTTACGATCATGTTGTAGCCGGCAAGTGCTTTGGCATTTTCGATAGCTTTTTGGTTTATTTCCACATTGACCTTACCATCTGTCTTTTGTCCTTTTTTATCAGCAGAAATAAAGGTGACATATTTTGCGCTGTCGCCATATTCGGATTTTTTCGCTTCGCATGCTTTCAGTTTCTTTGCCTTTTCCACCTGCCTGTTGATTTCATACTTCTGTTTTTCTGCAAGCTTTGGGTTGAATGTAACGATGCGTTTTTCCGGGAGCTTCAGAGTTTTTTTGTGCCCATCGGCATCCGTGTAAGTATACGGGAAATCATCGACACATTCCTTGATGCGGTAGAGGACCTGCCCTTTCTTATTTTTTATATCCATGTAACCGTCCTTTAGCAGTACCCAGGTTTTTTCTGTTTCCGGCAGTGCCTTAACAGATTTAGAGAAAATGTACCCGTCGCCGGCTTTCAGTGCATGGAGGATGTTGTTAAAACAGTTAAGGCCTTTATCGGCTACCTGGATGGTCCTTCCGGATATATGATTTCTTTGTTTCAGGTCATCAATGATATTCCGGAGCACTGGTTTTTCACTTTCGTTGCCGGGATACATCTTCATTCCTACCGGTATCTGGTTTGCATCAAGGAGCAGGCCTAAGCCGACGATCGGTTCTTTTTTGTTTTCTTTAGATGGTCCTCTTAACCGGAAATCATCTTCTTTATCAATTTCAAAATAAAAGTTGGTACAGTCAAAGTAGGTGTGGGAGGTATCAAACTTATATTTCCGGCTGACCTGATGATTGTAGATTTCGATGACCTTCTCATATTCAGAGTCGATATATTCAAGACCGGAATAAAGCTGGTCCAGAGAAAAGTCATGCTTTTCAAACAGTTTAGGAATAACCTCATCATATGTTCTGGCCTTTGAGCATGGATGGACAATCCTTGCATAAATAAGGGCGGATACCATATCAAACACACTGAACCTAAAATCGGCTGCAGTCTGCATAAGGTCAATGTATTTTTTGCAGCCAAGGGAATCGTTAAGATTTTTCAAGGGGAAATAGCCAAGAAGTTTTTCGGGAGACTCATCGGATATCTGCCGCATCTTTCCGGCCTGTTTTCTTTCTTTGTATTCCTGATTGAGCCTGCGGACTTCTTCGCCGTAAAAAGCGATAGGATCGTCAATGCCGTCTGCCTGCAGTTCATGAACGTATCCGATGGGTTTGTAGGAACGATGGGCACCACCTTTGCGTTCAGGATCATAATAACTTTCGTAAATCTGTAGATAAATACCTTTTTTATTCTTTGTTTTTTTTAAGAAATATGCCATGAAAATCACCCTCTTACATTATAGCACCATAGCACCATATAAGCAAGGAGTAAAAAGATTATTTGTCAAGTTTTATGAAAATAAAAAAAGCCAGCAATTATGCTGACAGCAGCTATTTGGTATTAAAATAGACTCCAAAGGATTATAGTGCTAAATCCGAAAGACGGGAATTTTTTGGCTAAAATGCTTATTACTCGTTGACAAAACTATATATATAGTGTAGGCTAGATGCAGATATGAAAATTCAATATTGTGAAGAATCTCTTATTCAGAGTGGTGGAGGTACAGAGGACCTATGAAACCACGGCAACCCCGGCAACGGAAGGTGCCTACCTGAGCGAGTAAATGCCCCTTTGGCAGATCGAACAATAAGAGGATTTGATTATCGAGTCCGCTTATTTTGTAAGCGGCTTTTTTATTCAATAAGCTGGATCGCGCAGCGTGACAGCGTTTGATGCGCAGAGGCGCATAAGGGAAATCGCTGCTGGAAGCAACACGCGTCCCGGACACCGAGCAGGGAGAAAATCGCCCTGCCCGATTTACAACATACTGACGGGCAAAGCGTGACGGCTTTTGATGTAACAGGCCGGTACGTAAGACGTGAAAGCGGCCGAAACTTTTAAAAGAGTAAACAGGAGGAAAAGAAAGAAATGGAGAAACGATTATTTACTTCCGAATCCGTGACAGAAGGACATCCGGATAAAGTCTGTGATGCGATTTCCGATGCGATTCTGGATGCATGTATGGAAAAGGATCCCATGAGCCGTGTGGCATGTGAAACTGCAACGTGCACAGGATTTGTGCTTGTAACCGGAGAGATTTCCACGAAAGCATATGTGGATATCCAGAAAATTGTACGTGATACGGTGAAGGAGATTGGCTATACCAAATCCGAGTATGGCTTTGACGGAAATACCTGTGCTGTACTGGTTGCTATCGATGAGCAGTCTGCGGATATTGCAATGGGTGTTGACAAGGCATTAGAGGCAAAGCAGGAGGAAAAGGACGCTGCTGAAAGCAAAATGTCTGATGCGGAGATTGAAGCTATCGGCGCAGGCGATCAGGGTATGATGTTTGGTTATGCGACCAATGAGACAGAGGAATATATGCCTTATTCCATTTCTCTTGCGCACAAGCTGGCATTGCAGCTCACCAAAGTTCGTAAAGATGGAACGCTTTCTTACTTAAGACCGGATGGAAAAAGCCAGGTTTCCGTAGAGTATGATGAGGACGGTAAGCCCATTCGTTTAGAGGCAGTGGTTCTTTCCACCCAGCACGATCCGGATGTAACACAGGAACAAATTCATGAGGATATTAAGAAGTATGTGTTTGACCCTGTTCTTCCGAAAGAATTACTGGATGAAAACACCAAATATTTTATTAATCCTACCGGCCGTTTTGTTATCGGCGGACCTCACGGCGATGCCGGTCTTACAGGCCGCAAGATTATTGTAGATACTTATGGCGGCTATGCACGCCATGGTGGCGGCGCATTTTCCGGCAAGGACTGCACTAAGGTGGACAGAAGCGCCGCATATGCAGCCCGCTATGTGGCAAAGAATATTGTAGGCGCAGGTCTGGCTGATAAGTGTGAAATTCAGCTGTCCTACGCAATTGGCGTTGCACAGCCTACCTCCATCATGGTTGATACCTTCAAGACGGGTAAGGTTTCCGATGAGAGACTGGTGGAAATCATAAGAGAGAACTTCGACCTGCGTCCGGCAGGAATCATCAAGATGTTAGATTTACGCCGTCCAATTTACAAGCAGACGGCAGCCTACGGCCATTTCGGACGTAACGACCTTGATTTACCCTGGGAGAAACTGGACAAGGTGGATGCACTTAAGAAGTATTTATAAGCAAATATTCCGAGTGATACAGGGCATCTTCTTTTAGGGAAGATGCCCATAGATTAACTCTTTCACTGCCTGTTCCCAGCATTCCTCCGGTACATTTGGCCAGTTGCATTCTCCAAATTTATCTTTACATAATGTCATTGCCCTTTCCAGGACCGCGCGATGCGATAGCTTACCTGTTCTCAATAAGTTTTCCGATACCTTACACCAATAGGGGGCCTTCCTGCTCAATCCTGAAGAATGTAAATCCGCAATCACATTTTCTATATCATATTCCAGACTGACAAACTCATAGTCCCACGAGCCTTGCAGTCCACACAATATCATAAATTGTGCTTTGCCATTGCTATGTAGTGGAACACCCACTGAACCGGCATTAAGCACTATTTTTTCATTATGAACTATTTTACCTTGTCTATGAGTATGCCCACACAATATATAATCAGTGGAGTTATTTTCCATTATGAAATATGTATTTTCATTGTCAGGCAACAATTTTTCGCTTATTTTTCGGGGTGAACCATGGCAAATGGTTATTGGCAATAAACTGCCAAATGTAAGCTCTTCTTTAATTGAAAGAGATTTAAAAAATTGTAAATCGTTTTCTGTTAAGTTCTGATAGGTATAATATAGACAGCCCGTTGTTGAATCATATTCCTTCCACCCTGTTGGCTCCTTTTCATAATTTATCCAGTAATCTTCCTTATTTCCCCTGACAAAAAAACATTTATACTGCTTTTTTACTGAATATAATATATCCATTGTTTTCTGTGGATATGCCAGTTCTCCCACATAATCACCAAGGAAAATAAAAGTATCTATTCCCAAATTAATGGCATAATCCAAACATTTTTGTAAAGCGGGATAATTGCCATGTATATCTGATAATACTGCTATTTTTAACATACTTTTCTCCATTTCTGCGAGGTGAACTTTATTCACCTTTGCTTTATTTGCGCATATCAGGTTTGGGGATGCAATGCAGACACAAACCTGTGAGTGAAAGATTGAAAATCTTTCATTCTTATTAACAATAAGCCGACTCGCGAAGCGTGGCGGCGTTTGTTATCCTTTCCTCTTGCCTTTGGTGATATGAAGCCGGAAGTTTTGTAAATCATTATACAAGTTTGTGCGGGGGTTATCAATTATAACTCAAACTTCCCACACTCCAAACCAGCTGAAAACCTTTAAATTTCTGGCTTTGGATGCAAATATATTTGTACA
>RAYQ01000035.1 GCA_003612395.1 Parablautia intestinalis | reverse complement strand
AATAGAGCATATCTTTATATTTTTAACCAGCACCAAAGATGGTGCTGCGGTGCATAACGGTTTATAAGTTTAACCTGATTTGAAGCAGATTCCCCTTGAAAGAACGGAAAAGTTATGTTAATCTAAAGTCAGGACTTGATTCAGTGGAAGCCCTGGCTTTTAGATATGAACGGGATAACGGCTATCCTTGTTAGTTAATAAAAAGTCAGGGGTGATACAGTTGAAAGAAAAACAATTCTATGCGGCCATGTACCTCCGTCTTTCAAAGGATGACGAGGACAGGGGCAGTTTCAATAAGTCCGAGAGCAACAGCATCGGAAACCAGAGGGAACTTATCAAATCATTCTTAAGGGAGCAGCCGGACATAGAGCTTTACGACATCTATGTGGACGACGGCTTTTCAGGGAGCAATTTCGACAGGCCAGAATTTAAGAGGATGATCGGCGACATTGAGGCAGGCAGGGTGAACTGCGTGGTAGTGAAAGACCTGTCCCGTTTCGGGCGCGATTACATTGAATCCGGGAGGTACATACAAAAGACTTTCCCGGCTCTTGGTGTGCGTTTCATTGCGCTTACCGACCATTTTGACAGTGTATCGGCGGATACGGGGGAAAGCTCTATTGTCCTGCCGGTCAAGAATTTCATAAACGATTCCTACTGCCGGGATATTTCCACAAAGGTAAAGAGCCAGCTTGCGGTAAAGTATAAAAATGGGGAATGTATTGCCGCTTTTGCTGCCTACGGGTACAGAAAAAGTGATACGGATAAAAACAGGCTTGTTATTGATGAATATGCGGCGGAGAATGTGCGGCGGATTTTCGCATGGAAGATCGAAGGGCTGGCGCTATCCGCGATTGCGGAAAAACTGAACAGCCTCGGCATCCTCTCCCCGAAGGAATATAAAAAGTCTATGGGGCTTTCCTATCATGGCGGCTTTTCCGGAACCGGCAGAAGCGGATGGGGAAGCACAACCATAAAGCGGATATTGACCAATGAGGTCTATCTGGGCCATATGGTCCAGGGGAAAACGGAAAAGGTTAATTATAAGGTAAAGAAGCATACCGCGAAACCGGAAGGGGAATGGGTGAAGGTAGAGAATACCCATGAAGCAATCGTTTCCGCTGATGATTTTGCGGTAGTACAGCACCTGCTCAAAGCAGACGGACGGAGAAGCCCAGATTCGGGAACGCCCAGCCCTTTCATGGGGATACTGTTCTGTGGCGACTGCGGCCAGCAGATGGTAAGGCGGGTGATACGTTATAAGGATACGGCAAAAGTTTATTACATCTGCTCCACAAAGAACCGCGGGGAAGGGTGCAGCAGGCACAGCATAGAGGAAAGCGCACTGAAAGAGATCGTCTGTGAGAGCGCCCGGAAGTTTGCAAATTCCTTCCTGAAAGAAAAGGAACTTTTTGACCGTGCCATGCAGTATGAGACTAACTTTGAGGCGGTTGCCCGGTATGACAGGGAGATCGGGCGGCTGAAAAAAGAGCAGGATAAATATTACTCCCTCTGCTCCGGCTTATATGAGGATTTGAGGGAGGGCGTTGTTACAAAGGAGGAATTTGAACGCCTGCACAGCGGCTTTACGCAGAAAGGGAAGGAACTGGAAGCGGCCATGCAGAAGCAGGAGCAGCTCATTAAAGATATGTTCAAGAAAGGGGCGCTTTCTGCGGGGCGGCTGAAAACTTTTCAGGATTGTGTGGAACTGAGGGAGATAGACCGGCATACGCTGAGCAGCCTTGTAAGGCGGATTGATGTTTATGAGAATCGGCAGGTCGTGATCGATTTTTACTTTATGGATACGTTTGCTGTCATGGCAGGGACCAGTCGGAAGGTTTTGACGGACAGGGCGGCGAAAGCACAGACGGCGGAAAGAGGAGCGCAAAGTGAAAAATCGGAGATTTTTCACTTAGGAATTTGTGCTGCGCCCAAATTCCCGGTGTGTTCGGAGAGGGGAGGAGCCTGATGGGGAGAGTGTCAAAGAGGACTTCCGCCCCTGCTGTGGCGGACAAAAAAACGAGAACATGTTACAAAGCAGGCATTTATGCAAGGCTCTCATCAGACCAGGACAGGAAAAAGAGTGAATCCGTGGAAGTGCAGGTAAAGATCGCGGAAAAGCATATCGAAGAACTGAACCGGGAAGGGACAGAGCGGATAGAGATCATAGACCGTTATACAGACCTGGGGAAAACGGGGAGTAATTTTGAACGTGACGAGTTTCAGAGGCTTATGCAGGACATACGGCTGGGTGACATTGACTGCGTGGTGGTCAAAGACCTTTCCCGGTTTGGCCGGAACTATCTGGAAGCGGGGAATTATATCGAGAAAATCTTCCCATTCCTGGGTGTCCGCTTCATAGCGGTTGCAGACGGGCTTGATACGGGGCACAGGGGAAGCAATACAAAGCAGATGGCAACGGAGATAAAAAACCTTGTCAACGATATGTATGCAAAAGACTTTTCCGTAAAGGCAAAGCAGCATTTAAAACTAAGGCGGCAGGAAGGCTCCTATGTGGGAGGGCCGCCGCCCTACGGCTATAAAGCAGGATGGGATAAGAAAATACGGAAGCTGGTGCCGGATGAAAATACTGCGGGGATTGTAAAGCATATTTTCGGGCTGTTTATTGAAACGGGAAGCTATGCGGCGGTGGCAGATGACCTGAACAGGAAAAAGTGCAACCCGCCGTCTATGTATAAAAAAACCGGAAACGTCTTTTTTGACCCGGAACAGGGGGAATACAAAGGCTGGGATAAAGGCTCTGTGGAGCGTATCGTGAAAAGTGAGACATACACCGGAAAACTGGTGCAGGGACGGACTTCCATCATTGCAAGGGACGAGAAAAACCGTATCCACAAAGCGGAGGAAGAATGGGTAGTAAAAGAAAACGCCCACGAACCTGTTATTGATGCGGCGGTGTTTGCAGAAGCGGCAAAAGTGCGGGAAAGGCTTCAGGAAAGGATGAAATCCCATGCCCATCCGACAGAAGGATGTCCGATCGGGGAGAATATTTTTGACAGTGTGCTTTACTGCGGCGTATGTGGCAGGAAAATGACACGGCATAGTTATGTCAAAACTTATGCGGACAGGAGCAAGACAAGGCTGGACGGATATTTCTGCATAAACGGCGGGCAGACAAAGGTGGAGAGCTGCCCTGCATCAAACCGTATTTCAAAGGCGGAACTGGTGGATATCCTGTTGCCGCTCCTTAAAACAGAGTTATCCGTCTATCTGGGGAAACCGAAAAAATACATGGAAATTGTGAAAGAACAGCTTCGGGCGGCGGGGACGGGGATTGATGCAAAAATCAGGAAAACAGGAAGGGATATTGCCGCCGCAAAAGAGGATGAACGGACAAAATATGTGGAATACCGGGAGGGTATTATCCCCCAGAGTGAGTATGTTGCTTATAAGATGCGGCAGGAGGGCAGGCTTAATGACTTAAACCGGCAGAAGGAGGAACTGGAAGCTGGCAGGAAGAACCTGGACACTGTATCAGGGAAATATCTTGCGGCGGCCCGTGCCCTGCTCCGGTTAAAAAGCGGCAGGGAACTGACAAAGGAAATGGTAGAATCCCTGATCCGCAGGATTTACGTCTATCCGGGAAAACGGATAGAAGTAGAGTTTGCCTATACAAATGAACTGCTTGAGGGGGTGCTTGTAAATGGATAAACTTGCAATTTACCTGCGGCTTTCCCTGGAAGATACGGACGATAAAGATGAAAGCAACAGTATCAGCAGCCAGAGGGCCATGCTCCACGCTTACATACGCAGTGACAGGGAACTGAGGGAAAAAGAGGTTTTAGAGTTTTGTGATGACGGCTATTCCGGTACAAGCATGGAAAGGCCGGGGATGCAGAGGCTCTTAAAAGAGGTAAAGGACAATCAGATCGGGTGCGTGATCGTCAAGGATATGTCCCGTTTTTCAAGGGACTATATCGAACTTGGAACCTATATGAACCAGATATTCCCTTTTATGGGAGTGCGGTTTATCGCGGTAAATGACCATTACGACAGCCGCGACCATGCGGGAAGCACGACCCCGATTGACACGGCTTTCCAGACACTTTTGTATGACTTATACAGCAAGGACATATCCGTAAAGGTCAAGGCTTCGGTTGAAAATAAATGCGCGGGTGGGGAATATGTTTTCGGACAGGTTCCCTTCGGGTATGAAAAAAGCTGGGAACTGAAAAATACGGTTGTAGTGAATGAAAAGGAAGCGGAGATTGTGCGCTGCATCTTTGCCCTTGCCCTTGACGGGAACGGCAGCACACAGATCGCAAGGATTCTCAATGAGAAGGGTATACCCACCAAAACACAGATGCGCCACCCTGAGAGGGCAGGGAAAAGCGGCAGGATGCAGGCATGGGATAACGTCTCTGTCCGGGCTGTCCTGAATAACCGCTTTTACTTAGGTGAGATGGCCTATGGGAAATCAAAGCGCAAATTCGTGGGCAGTAAAGGCGGTATCGCTGTGCCGGCGGAGGACTGGAAAGTGATACCAGACCACCATGAGCCGCTTGTTTCGCCGGAAGATTATGAAAAGGTATGCCTTTTCCGTAAAGGGGCTGACACTGCCAGAAAAGGGGAGAAAAACCCGCTTGTGGGGAAGTTATTCTGCGGCGGATGCGGCTATTCCATGACTTACAAGCCCATACGGGGGAAGAATAAATACCGCAGGTTTGAGTGCCGGAAACACGCTGTTTTGCAGATACCGGAGTGTTGTACCTATTTCCCTGCCGATCTGCTGGAAGAAACCGTGCTGACTATGTTAAGCAGGGAACTGATGGTGCGTGGGGATGCCGCAAAGGAAAACCGGAACCTTGTTTCGTTCCAGAAGTCTTGTATTACAAGGCTGGAAAAGAAGATAACAGAGGGCCGGAGCAGGAAAAAGCAGCTTCAGGCGGAGGCGGATGCCCTGTATGAAAGCTATGCGCTTGGCACCGTCCGGGCGGTATCATACAGGCAGAAAGCAGACGGCATAAAAGAGCAGGTTGCTTTATTGGCGGCAGAGGAAGAAACATATGGGAAAGAACTGGAACGGCTCCGGGAGGAATACCGCAGGGCAGAGGAAGATATGAAGCAGGTCATACGGTATTCCCATCTGGAAGTGCTGACACAGGAAGTGGTTGATATATTTATTAAGAAAATATACGTTTACAAAGACAAAAGAGTTGAAATTGTGTGGAATTTCCGCGATGATGGAAAGGAGACAGAATGAGGGCAGCGATATATGCAAGAGTAGGAAATCCGGATCAGGTCACAATTCAGCCTCAGAAAGAGGTGCTGACAGGGCAGAGTCGGGGTGTGTTGGGAGGCGGTTTAAAGAGAGCTGATTGTGTCGGTAATGATATTCTCAGCCTGCAAGAATTTTTACAGGAAATCAGGGGATATGGCAGGCACTTCAACTTGACACTAATTCACCGTCAATTTTGCCCTGACTTAGCATTAGCGAACCATACGCCCCACGAAGTTATGCGGGTTTCAGCGATTTTCGCTCAAAAAAAGTGAAAAAAATTTGTGACATTAACTTGACATACGCGGGGTATGGGTCGATTTGTGTCGAAAATAGTCTGCCTATGTAAATGAGAGTATATTTTTAGGGGAATAAGCACTTTGTTTTGTGCGGTATGGTGTCGAATAAAGTGCTTATTGTATGTTGTTTGGATTTTATATAAATATTTGGTAGGGCTAAAACGAATCACAATTTATAAATAGCATGGATTTTTTAGAGTGGAAATAGAACTTATGTTCGAAACTGATTGAAAAAGTAAAGATGGTATGCTATACTTCTACATGAGTAATAAGATTTTAATCAGTGCCATATGGGAGGAGAAGGATGGGAAAAAATAAAGTAATTGTGGTGCAAAACATTAACGTTACTGTTTCAGAGGAAAATTTTGATGATTATATCTGTATTACTGATATTGCAAAAGCTAAAGTTGGCGAGTCCCGAGGAGCAGATGTTGTAAAAAACTGGATGCGAAACAGAGCAACTTTGGAATTTTTAGGTACATGGGAGCAAATCTACAATCCTGCTTTTAAAGTGGTCGAATTCGACCACTTTAAAAGCGAAGCAGGTTTACATACATTTGTATTAAGTGTTTCGGAATGGATTGAAAAGACAGAAGCAATAGGATTATTTGTGAAACGTGGAAAATATGGAGGAACGTATGCGCATAAAGATATTGCATTTGAATTTGCTTCGGCGATCAGCCCTGTTTTTAAACTATATTTGATCAAAGAATTTCAAAGACTGAAAGAAGTGGAGAATGATGCAAAGAAAATTGAGTGGGATGCAAAAAGATTTCTGTCTAAAAACAATTATCTGATTCAAACAGATGCGGTTAAAAATTACTTGATCCCGTCAGAAAATTATAAAGAAAATTTAGAGTGGCTGGCATATGCAGAAGAAGCGGATATTTTGAATGAAGAACAAACATAAGAAATGTAGGTGATATATAGAATAAGATAAGTGAAGGTGAAGCATGGACAAAAGCAAATTTCAAAAATCTGATATGGGGGCGCAAGCAGCTTGGAAAGGATTTTCTTCCCAAACATTTTATATTGCTGCCAGATTGATTTCAGATGAGCAAGGGTATGAATATTACCCAGAAAACATTGAGGATTTAGTAGTGAAAAGGAATGGTATTATTGTTGAAGCAGTCCAAATCAAAAATATTTCTGCTGCTTTAACGCTTTCAAGCCTTGCATTGACTAAAACATCTACAGGTGGAGAAGGGTTTTTTAATCGTATGTGTAGTATACACATACAGAATCCCCTTTTTAATGATATTAGGATTGTTCATTTTGGATATTTAGGAATTGAACTTCAAGAAGTCGTAAATAATAATGAAGAGACAAAAAAACGTTTATCAAATCGGCTTAAGGAAAAACATAATCTTACAGAAGAAGAGGCAGCTTGGCTGATAAATTCTATGAAGTTTGAAAAGGCTGATATTGATGAGCTTAAGAAAAATATTTATTCACAAATTAGTAGTTATGTTCCTGTTATGGCAGCACCTGACTTAGCACAGGAACTATTAATTCAATATATTGCAGAACTTTCTAGGACAAAAGGGTTTACTACTTTAGAGATATGGCGGGAAAAAGTACATAAGATAGGTGTTAGTGTTGCAGCGTTAGATGGCTTTTATAAAGAATACAATAAATCATTGGTATGTCTGAGTGAACTTCAGATGAATGGTAGTCCAGAACAGCTCCAAGAAGAGTTTTTTCAAGGTGTATCTGCTCATCCTGCTCATATTCGTTTGGGATTAGATTTTAAGCGGAATTATTGGCTTCAGGAGATACATGAAATTCTTGAAAATACAGGAGTTGCTTTAGTCAAAGGAGTTTCGGGGCAGGGGAAATCTGCACTGTGTTATCGTTATTTGTTGGAAACATATCCCGAAGGGGTTGTATTTTGTATACGTGCCATTGCAACAGAAGGACAAGCTCAAAATTTAGTTTCAGCCTTAGATGGACTTGGAAAGTATAATAGAAATCTCATTATTTACATTGATGTTCAACCGGGAGAAACGCTTTGGGCCTTTTTATTGCAAGAATTACAATCGCGTGGATTAAAGATTCCCGTTCTGATTTCGATTCGTGATGAAGATTATAATATTACGCCTATAAATGGAAAAGCAATTAAATATGATGTTATTGAACTAGAATTGTCTAAAACAGAGGCGGAGCAAATTTACAATACACTTACCATTGGGTATCCTCATTCATCTCATAGAACTTTTGAGGAGGCATGGCAATCATTTGGGGGAGATGGAGCATTAATTGAATTTGTATATCTGCTTACAAATAATCAGACTCTTACCAAGCGCCTTCAAAATCAAATTGATTTTTTATTGCAAGAGGGAATTTCAGATGAGTGGTTAGAATTGCTTCAATTAGTTTGTTACGCTGGGCGTCTGGGATGTGCTGTTGATTATTGTAAAATTAAGGAAGTGATAACATGTACTTCTATGCAAGCGGCTGTAAGACGTTTGAAAGATGAATATTTGATAAGAATCATTAATGATAATAAGCTTGAAGCGCTTCACCCAATACGAGCCCAAATAGTTTATGATGTATTATGTAATCAGATTTGTACGACTGCAAAAGACATTGTATTCAAGACACTTTCGTGTGTATCTTCAAAAAATGTAAGACTAATCTTAATGGATTATTTTTCGCAATATGAGTATAGGTTAGTTGAGATTCAGCAACTTGCCCAAATTTATTTTAGAGATTGGGTGGGATATGCAAATGCGATTAAGGCAATGCTTTGGCTAGATGCAAAACGTTATGCTGATAATAATATGGATTTTATTCAGAGCTTTATTGAGCGGTATGGAAAAGGATGGTTTTGCTTTTTACCACGGGATCTTTCAGGAATAGAATGCCAAAATGAGCTTATAGCTGATAGTATGGCAGATATTGAAGTGTTTAGTAAAGCGGAGTTTCAGAAGATAATTGATGAAACAAAAAGTTCACTTATATCCTTAGTGATTGACTATGAGGCAACAGATTGTTTTATCAGAAATTGTGTGTATCCTGATGTATTGCCTGATTCAGATGAGGAAAGGGCATCATTTGGATATGCGTTATTTTGGATGGCTAAACGTAATTTGTCTATAACGTTGTTGTTCAGTTCAAACGAAATAATAAAGAGTGTTTGTACAGGTGAAATACAAAGCTGTGCAGATGCTATACGTGGACTTTTTGAACATCCGACATTGTCAGACGGTTATCAAAGTGCAGTGGAAGAAATTGTTAAGCGGTTAATTTTTGAAATGAGAATTATCTCTTTTTCTGTCACGGATGATGCGGTAAATTGTAAATTTGTACCCTCATTTTTGACGGAAGAAACTATTTCTGAAAATAAGAATGAGAATCAATATTGGCGAATTAAAATGCTGAATATTCTTCAGCAAATTTATCCGGAGATGGAATATATTAATATTGAATTGATTGGTGTTGATCTTCTAACTGATTTGGGAATTAAGGCTATGGACGATAAACTGCATATCAATAAAAGCAATCGTCATAATAGCTGGACAACTGAGGTAAATGGATGGGTAAAAAATCGGATAGACTATGCCTTTCGCCCGATTTCGTGGAATCAATATGTCTCAGAAATTGATGAAATGAGGTGCAATGCTAATGAGTTAATTCAGGAGACGATCAAATTAATTGATGATATTTACAAAAAAGGACATTTTACGAAAGATAGATGGAAGCGAATTGAAGAACGTATAAAAAATTTCAGAACTCATATATTTTCAGAAAACAGATTGCCGTTTTTTGCGGTTGATCCCTATTGTCTTTATTCGGAAGGAAGTAGTAAGCAACCAATAGCAGAATATTTTCCAATGCAACAATTGCTTTCGGTTGGAAAATATGAAAAATTTAGAAAACTTTTGAATAGGGTATATGCGTCTCTGGACAATTTCTTTAACCAGTTTGCAGAAGTTTTATTGGTTAGAATTAATAAGCAGGATATGAATATTGTTAAGAATCCAAGGCTTGCCATGTTCAATTTGTTTTCAGCAGCAAAAGATATAGTTGGTTTTCAACAAAATTATAAATTATTGTTTTCAAAATATAGTTCTTTAAGTGAAGCTTACGATCAACGAGAGCTTGAAAATATATTGATTTTAGTCAATGTCTGGCAATATGTGATTAGTAATCAGCCTAAGGGATATGCAATTGCTTATGATGCAAAAAGAAAATATCGAGGGGGAGTTAATTATTTCAATGACTCTCTTATGAAGATTACATTTGAAGCAAAAAATAAACTTGTAAAATCTGGGCGATACGTGTATTTTATTGATGATTTTGATATTACATCAGAGAATACTCTTGAGAGCAAGTATTTAAATGTTGTGTTACAGATTAAGAACATCTTTAGCAGTGCTGTTCAGTTATCCAGTGATAGGTGGTATGTTGAAATACAGCCATTGGAATTTGTGTATGTTCCTGTAATATCAGGGGCGTACGCTTCAATTGCCTTTACGATTCCATTTTATAAAGTTTTTGATACTGATGAATCGCACATAACAGATTCTATGTTTCCTTGTAGAATAGAAGATGAGCTGGCAGAGAGTATCATACTTGGGAAAGCGCATAAAAAATGGATAGAGGCAATGCAGAAAATTGGCGCAATAAAGACCTATTTACGATGCTACTCTCAGGTTTTAAAGGTTTCTGTTGATGATAAATGTGCTGCCGGAACAGATGCATTTAAGAATGCGCTCTTGAAGCGCATAGAAATTTTACATAAAGAATTAATATCGTGTGAAATTTTAGTGGGGAAACTTATAGATAAGGCAACCGGACAAATTGTGGAGTTTTTAGAGATGATGAAATTATTTTTTGAATGCTTTGATGAAATAAATGATTGCATTGCAAGTAATAGTGACCCGAATGAAATTATACAGGCAATAGATAATGTCTTTACAGTGATGATCCTTCTGCAATCATATGTAATTGAACATGATTCTGAGTAAATTTAAGAAAAATAGACAGTTTGGAATTACATATAACTTGACACTAATTCACCGTCAATTTTGCCCTGACTTAGCATTAGCGAACCATACGCCCCACGAAGTTATGCGGGTTTCAGCGATTTTCGCGTGGGAAAAGTGAAAAAAGTTTGTGACAATAACTTGACACACGCGGGGTATGGGGCGCTTTGTGTCGAAGGGAGTCTGCCGAGGTAGAAATGTGGGGGATTTTGGGATAATAAGCACTTTATTTGGTGGTGTATGGTGTTGAATAAAGTGCTTATTATGTGTTAATTCAGGATAAATCGAATGAAATAAACATATGAGATATGAAAAATGCAAATTGTATTTCATATATAGTTGTGTATACAATATGATAATGATATGATGTAAATAAGAAATACGGAGGATTGTTTATGGGAAATATATATGATGGAGCGTTTCGGACAATTTTAAATGACTGCAGACAGATGATTATTCCGGTAATCAATTCATTTTAAGATTATACGTGAAATGAAATAATAGAGTTTCATCCCAACGAGCATTTTATTGACCAACAGGATGCAGCAGACAAGGAAAGAATAACAGATACTAATTTTATAATCTATGGAAAGAAAAAGAAGAAATACCACTTAGAATGTGAGAGCAGCCTGCCGGATGGGCGGATGACAATCAGATTGTTTGAATATGATGCCCAGAACGCGTTAGATGAAGGTGAAGTCATCAATGAAACATTGACAGTGACATTTCCAAATACAGCAGTCCTATATCTAAGGAATTATAAAAAGACACCTGATAAAATGCGATATGTGATAAAAACTCCGGGAGGTACTGTGGAGTATGATGTGCCAATTATGAAGGTGCAGGAATATACTCTGGAAGATATTTTTTCAAAAGGCTTGTTGCTCTTAATTCCGTTTTATATTTTTTCACATGAAAAGAACTTTAAGGTGTATAATAGTGATGAACAGAGATTGGCAGAGGTGAAAGCAGAGTACCGAAGTATCTTGGAGAGACTTGACAAACTGGAGCATGAAGGGACTATTGGGGCGTTTGACAAACGTACCATTATAGAACTTTCTGGTGATGTGATTAGAGAAATTGCACAGAAGTATGAGAATGTGCAGAAAGGTGTAGGTGATATTATGGGTGGAGCATTGATTGAAACAGAAGCAAGGACGATTTTGAATAGAGGAAAGGCTGAAGGCAGGGATGAAACTAAAAAGGAAATGGCACTCAGAATGTTGCAGGACGGAGAATTACCGATTGATAAGGTTGCTAAATATTCGGGGCTTGATATTGCAGAGGTAGAGTTGTTGGCAGAATCTTAGACGGTATAGAAAGGGTGTAGATAATTTTATTAAGGTTATGAATCAGGGAAATGACTTGTTTTAAAAGTATTTTCCTGATCATGTATAGGTGATATTTCTATTTTTTAGATGTCATTGACGTACATATATAATATATTAAACACGAATTTTTAAGTTGATATGAAAATAATGGTGGAGAGAAACTAAAATGGGAAAGTTATTTGATGTTGCAATCTCTTTTGCTATGGAAAATGAAGAGCTAGCTGATACAGTGTATCATTATTTGAAAGCGGAGGGACTGTCTGTATTTTATGCGCCGGCTCCGGAATGTCAGAGTATTTTGAGCGGAGAAAATCAAAGGGAAATCTTTTATCGTATTTTTGGTCTTGAATCAAAATATGTAATACTGCTTGTTTCCAAATTCTATGTTAGGAAACAGGTGCCTATGGAGGAGGCAAGGATTGCTTTTTCAAAACATGGAGGAGATGGCAGTGTAATTCCGATTTATTTGGACGGGACGGAACTTCCCGGAGAACTGTTGGATGTAAAAAAGCAAAATTATTTTTCTTCTGATAATGCGGCTGAAATTGCATCTCATGTAGCTTCGAAAGTAAATAAATTCGAAAAACAAGAAGAAAAAAAAGATATTTTTGGCTCCGGCAGCATAATGAAAAACGAAAGAAATAGGGCAGAAACACAGATTTTTATTCAGAATTACAATGGGGAAAGAGAAAATGGTGGAGAAAAACGAAACAGTTAAAGAAGAACATTGTGAGGAAGAAAAAGAGAAGATCGAGACAGCGGATGAGCTGATGAAGGAGAAAGCCGATAACAAGTTTATTGCTCGCGAAAATACGGCGCAGATTCAGATATTTGTGCAAAATGCTAATTTTGACAATAAAGCGGATATTAAGCAGATACTTGATTTAGTAAACGCAGGTGATAGAAACGAAAAACAATTTGATTTGCGAAAAATGGAAGATTGTGCAGAATTTTTCGATACCTGTAAAAAGAGAGAATATATTGCGTTAGCTATTGTACTTTCTACTTTTGAGATTGTGCCGATAGGTGACTATGCAAATTTGAAAGATGTATTGATGGAATATCTGCCTAATGTTTGGCAAGCAGATCAGGAAGAAAAAGAAACGTATGTTCAGCAGGTAAATTCATATATATCTTTGAATACGGCTTTATCTGTTATTCGGGGAAAAATATTTATTACAGATGATGAGCAGCGGTGCATTGGCTATGGAGAAGGCAGCGAAGAAGTCTTAAGTAATATATGGGTGCAGTTTCCGGATTTAAGAAAGCCGATCATTAATTGGCTAATAAGAGTATATGAAATGTTTGAGTATAAAACTTCTTTTGAAGTATATCAGGTTGTGCATGCGTTTATCCGTATCATCACAGAGGATTTTCAATATTCCAGAATGCAGGTGTTTGAAAGATTATATAGCGAGCCGGGTAATCTTGGATTTATAGCGCGATTGGCGCAGGAATTATTAGGAGATAAGAGATTTAAGACAGATATTTTAAATATGGTTCTAAGGTGGATGGAATCGGAAAGTAATTGGTTATGGAAATCAGCATTGCTGGTTTGTCTGCATACATATGGACCAGATATAGATGGGCAATTACATAAGACTATGATTTATGCCATAAAAGGGAGGATGTTTGGACTTCAGAATTCTGATTTACGATTTATTGCTCTATTTGCTGGAAATGCCAGGAATGTGAGAACAATAATGACATTTGTATTTTATGAATTACATCGGACAAATAATATGCAGGGAAAAGAGAGACTGGCACGAATTTACTTGAAGATGGTTCGGTATGGGTATTATCAAGTAGCTCGAAACAAGATAGACTTGCCATTTGTTACATGCGATTCGAAAGAACAAATGGAAAATATGCACTATCTTCTAGCATATATCATGACTAGATACGATTTGTATCGACAGCTATGCTGGATTTTACAGGCGTACCTTGAGGAAATATCAAATTATGATGTTTCTTCTGGGACATTGAATCATCTTACGGCTTTTTTTTACGTCCTAACAAGGGATGTAGTCGATTACCGGGGGGATATCCTTCTATTTTTGTCAGAGCTGAAAGGTGGTATTGCGAAAAAAATATATAACAAGCTGATAAAAATTTATACAAACAACGAAGGAGAGAGAAAATGAACGAGTTTTATAATCAACTAATTTTAAAAGATAGTGAATATGAGTGCAATTTTTTCCCGCAGGTACCCAATTATAAGAAACAGGGAGTGGCATATATCCTAACAGAAGGTGTCAATGACGATATTGTCGTAGATGACAAAACGTCGTCAAAACAAATTAGGCGCGGGAAGTACAGGCGCCTAGTTGAAATTGCTACGAATCCTTATTTAAAGGAAATCCGATTTAAATCTGCAAGCAAAGAGAGATCATATACGTTTGATATTTATGTAAAAGCTGTCATACAGGTAAAGAATCCGATTGTCTTTTACAATAATAAAAATTTGGATGTGGATGCTTATTTCACAAATATGTTTACGCTTGATGTAAGAAAAATAACGAGAAAATATAGCATACTTGAGTATGATGGAATGGATGAAGAGCTAACGAATAAACTTTCCAGTTATAATACCTTGGATGAGTCAACGGGGTTTGAATATCGAATATCGGTAGTGGACGCAGAACCAGGTGTCGAAGCGATTGAATATGTTAAACGGAATGATAAACAGAATTTGGATGCGGAATTAAAGAAAAAGGCTAGGGATCTTGTAAAAGATGTGGCGACCGACTATGAAAATGCCGTAAGAACAGAAGTTATTGAGGGCAAAATATCTGAAAAAGAAGCGATTATTGAGATCAACAGATTTAGAAATGCCGACTATGAAGAGCGATTGAATCAGGTTGTTGATTTGCGGGAACGTCGGCTCATTTCGGAGGACGATGCAAGAAAGATGATAAAGAAGATACAGATTGTGGATAATCAGGAGAATTTAATTGAGGCAGGACAGAATAGGGTGATAGATTCAAACGCGCAGGATAATAATGTGTTAAACGAACTATACGAAGAGGAATAGCAAAAGATGAAGACTTTGATATCACATTTTTTTCAGGCAGATATTAGAATCCGCGCAGCAATATTAATTGCGCTGTTTATTATGATTTTTTGGTGGATTTTAGGCAAGGTAATAATTCGTTTGGCCTCTTTTTTTCCCTGTTCGCTAAAAAGTGTTTTTAGAGGGATATATTTGTTAATTGAAGCACCAGTATGTTGGATTCATGAGAGAGTTGGTTCTTCTTTTTATGAGATAGATAATGGCTTATCAGGTATAGGGAAAAAAATAGATACTTTTTTGGAGCGATGGTATACGAAATGGAAAAATACGGTAAAAAGTCATATAGTACTTTCTATTGTGATATATGGTATTCTTCTTGTCTGGATTTGTGTTTCTCATAATACAGAGGGAATAGATGAGAATTCATTTAATGGACAAACGGTGTATCTTAAAGTGGAAGATAAATTAGTGGATTGGCTAGAAGTGCATAACTTATATGGGCAGCCAATAGAGGAAGTGGCAGATTTTGAGGAGTCAGAACAGGAAGAGAAGGTAGCTTTAGAAGAAAAAGGGCCTGTTTATATCCAACTAAACGAACGTGGAAAAAGAGGTTCAAATATTAGAAGTGAAACCAATCTGGATAATGACGCTAATATTATTGGAGGAGTGAATGCGGAGTCAGAGATACTATATAGTGACGAATGGACTCATGATGGTGAGCGCTATTGGATTCGTGTGTATATACCTGACGATGATGTGGAAGGATGGCTGAGTGGAAATCTGATTGAAAGAGAACAAATCGAGGAAATAACAGGTGAAAGTATGCATCTATCGGGAGATGATTAGAAATAATGTTTTACTTGAAAGAAACTCAACCACTACCGGCTAAAGCCGGTAGGTTCGGTTTGCTGCTAAAGCAGCGAGACCGTTTCAAGTTTTGTGTAAACGCAAAAAACCGATATAAGATTTGTGAATAGTAGCAAACGGGCAGAGCCGATTTTTCTGGTTCTGCCCTTGTCTGTATTATACAGGGATTTTCCGGCATGTCAATTAAGACCTGCCTAAAATAATTCCCGTTACAGATTTCTTCCAGAAAGACGTTCCTCAAAATATATCTCCAGCTGGGAATGGATTTGTCCCCAGTCCTGGCGGTGTCCTGTCCATTTTTTTGTGATATCCATAGTCGCCAGATACAGCATTTTTAAAAGGCTGTCATCGGATGGGAATACCGTCTTTGATTTTGTTACTTTCCGTAACTGACGGTTAAATCCTTCGATGGCATTTGTGGTATAGATTAATCGCCTTACTGCTTCCGGATATTTAAAATACGTGGACAGTGTTGCCCAGTTGTCATGCCAGGACTTATATATTTTCGGATATTTGGAGTCCCAGTTATCTTTGAATATTTCCAGTTCGTTTAATGCTGTATCTTCGGTAGGGGCAGCATATACACGCTTTAAATCCGCCATCAGTTTCTTGATGTCTTTATAGGATACAAACTTGGTGGAATTGCGTATCTGGTGGATAATGCACTGCTGGATTTCTGTCTGCGGATACACTGCCTCTATTGCCTGTGGAAAACCGGAAAGTCCGTCCACACAGGCAATGAGGATATCTTCTATCCCCCGGTTTTTAAGACCATTCATAATGGATAACCAGAATTTTGTACTTTCATTTTTACCGACATACATGCCAAGGACATCTTTCTTTCCCTCCATATCAATACCCAGGGCAATGTACACCGCCCGTTTTACAATACGCCCTTCGCTACGGACATGATAGTGGATGGCATCCATGAACACAACTGCATAAACTTCTTCCAGTGGGCGTTCCTGCCATTCCCTGACTACCGGCAGTATTTTGTCTGTGATACGGCTGACTGTACTGTCAGATATATCAATATCATAAAGTTCCCGCATATGGGATTCGATATCACCCGTTGTCATGCCTTTTGCGTACATGGAGAGTATTTTTTCTTCCATGTCCTGGGTTATGGTGTTCTGGTATTTTTTGACAAGCTGTGGTTCGTATTCTCCATTTCTGTCTCTGGGAACTGCCACATCCATGTCTCCGCAGCTGGTATGTATGGTCTTTTGGGAATGTCCGTTACGGCTGTTATCCGTATCTTTGTTGCGGTAATCGTACTTGGAATAACCGAGTTCTTCGTCCAGTTCCTCATCCAGTACTCCCCCTCCAGAAGTACGGACATCATGTCACGCATGACAGAGTTTACATCTGTGCCGTTTTTGATGCTGATATCATTGTTTTTTAGATAATCATGCATCATTTCCCTCATTGCCGCTTTTCGTGGGCTGTCTGTTTTTCTTCTTGCCATAATAAAACCTCCAAACTGTTGTAGTTATCTTACATCAGTTTGGAGGTTTACACAAACTTTGGGACAGTCCCAAAGCAGCCTAAAGTGTGCACCCTATAAGTTTTTCTCTTATCCTTTACATTCATCCTATCTCGAAGTTATCGGAATTACTCTTCTCCTGTAAATCCTGATTCTGAATGTACGCTTTGATTATTTCATCTGTCACATTTCCACTGCTTGCTACAAAATATCCTCTTGCCCATAGATGCTGTCCCCAAAATTGCCTGTTCAATTCTTTATATTCCATTTGCAGTTTCCTTGACGTATTTCCTTTTATATACTGCACCAATTTACTTGCTGACAAATGTGGCGGCACTGATACCAGTAAATGTATATGGTCACTTCCCACATGGCCTGCCAGTATCTCCACCTCATTACTCTGGCAGATCATTCGGATTAATTCCCGTGTCCGCAATGCTATCTGCCCTGTTATCGTTGGCTTACGATATTTTGTTATCCATACTAAGTGGTATTTGATATCATATGTGCAATGTGCTGATTTTCTGTAATTTTCCATTTTTCTCACCTCAAGTTTAGTATCTCTGTTTTCGTTCTTTCTAAACTTGAAGCTATGGGGTTTACCTAAAGGTTTCGCCTAAAGGCGAGGGTTTTAACCCCACTATACAGACAATAAAAAAGAAATTAGGGTATGGCGATTATAATGCGGGAAAAGCAATTGAAGCGATGCGGTCGTTAAATATTACAATTCCTGTAGAAGGAAGGGCAAGGGAAAATATATAAAAAGAACTGTAATAAATGTCTTATTAGCATTGGCCTACAAAGAATAAACCATATGAGATGGCTGAGAGGGGGCGTAGATTGCAGGAAAAAGCGGTCATGACTATTTTAACTTGACACTAATTCACCGTCAATTTTGCCCTAACTTAGCATTAGCGAACCACACGCCCTACGAAGTTATGCGGGTTTCAGCGATTTTCACGTGGGAAAAGTGAAAAAAGTTTGTGACATTAACTTGACATACGCGGGGTATGGGGCACTGTGTGTCGAAAATAGTTTGCCGAGGTAGAAATGAGGGGGATTTTGAGATAATAAGCACTTTATTTTGTGGTATATTGTGTCGAATAAAGTACTAATTATGAGTTAGTTCAGGATAAATCGAATGAAATAAACATATGAGATATGAAAAATGCAAATTGTATTTCAAATATAGTTGTGTATACAGTATGATAATGTTATGATGCAAACAAGATATACGGAGGATTGTTTATGGGAAATATATATGATGGAGCATTTCGGACAATTTTAAATGATTGCAGACAGATGATTATTCCGGTAATCAATGAGATTTTTAAGGAAGACTATACAGGAAATGAAATAATAGAGTTTCATCCCAATGAACATTTTATTGACCAACAGGATGCAGCGGATAAGGAAAGAATAACAGATACTAATTTTATAATCTATGGGAAGAAAAAGAAGAAATATCATCTGGAATGTGAGAGTAGCCTGCCGGATGGGCGGATGACAATCAGGTTGTTTGAATATGATGCTCAGATAGCTTTAGATGAAGGTGAAGTCATCAATGAAATATTGACAGTGACATTTCCCAATACAGCAGTCCTATATCTAAGGAATTATAAAAAGACACCTGATAAAATGCGGTATGTGATAAAAACGCCGGGTGGCACCGTAGAGTATGATGTGCCAATTATGAAGGTGCAGGAATATACTCTGGAAGATATTTTTTCAAAGGGCTTGTTGCTGTTAATTCCGTTTTATATTTTTTCACATGAAAAGAACTTTAAGGTGTATAATAGTAATGAACAGAGATTGGCAGAGTTGAAAGCAGAGTACCGAAGTATTTTGGAGAGACTTAATAAACTGGAGCAGGAAGGGATTATTGGGGCGTTTGACAAACGTACCATTATAGAACTTTCTGGTGATGTGATCAGAGAAATCGCACAGAAGTATGAGAAGGTGCAGAAAGGAATAGGTGGAATGATGAGTGGAGCGTTACTTGAGACAGAAGCTAGGACAATTTTAAATAAAGGAAAAGATGAAGGCAGAAACGAAAATAAGAAGGAAACAGCACTTAGGATGTTGCGGGACGGAGTATTGCCAATAGAGAAAATTGCGGAGTATTCAGGGCTTGATATTGCAGAGGTGAAGTTACTTGTAGGACTTCAGAAGGTGTAAAAGGAATGTAAATATTTTATTATGATTTGGAATCGGGGAAATAGCTTATTTTAAAGGTATTTTCCTGATTTTGTGTATGTATCTGATATTATTATTTTTTAGAAGTAGTTTATATACAATGATATAGTATTTATAAAAAAACTTTGCAACCAAGACAAAGTTTTAGGGTTGAAGCTGGTGCTGGTTCTGGAAAAACTTATTCCCTGAATAAAGTGATTGATTGGATACAGGATAATTATTGGCAGTCATTGAATTTAAAGAAACAAAAAGTTGCTTGCATTACATATACGAATGCAGGTGTAGATGTCATAGCTTCAAGACTCCGGATGGAGAGTTTTATTGAGCCAATGACAATCCATACGTTTGCATGGGGGCTTATTAAGCAATTTGAGCATGAATTGAAGGAGAAAATAGTTGAAGAAAATCTGTTGCCAGATGGGATAAAAGGTGATGATTTTGATATGGTGCATTACGAAATAGGGGCAAGGTATGTGGAAAATAGAGTTTTATATTTGCACCATAATGATGTCATTTCGTTGTTTGCCAGATTTATGGACAATAAAAAATTTCGTCAGCTTCTGACAGTGCAATATCCAATTATATTGATTGATGAATATCAGGATTCATTGAAAGTTATTATCGATAAATTTTTAAATTGGTTTATAGATAAGAAAGAGGGACCACAGTTTGGATTTTTTGGTGATGCATGGCAAACCATATATGAAAAGAGTTCGTGCGGCATAATTGATTCTGCTAATGTTGCTGTTATTGGTAAAGAAGCAAATTTTCGTTCGCAACAGGTAATTGTTGATGTACTAAATGAAATGAGACCTGAATTACCACAGATTTGTGCTACAGATGACAATGATGGATTTGTCAAAGTAATTACATGCAATGATTTTTGTGGGAATCGGCAGAAAGGGTACTATAAAGGCGAACTTCCCAATGATATTTTGATAGAGCGCATAGATAATTTGCAGGAAAAACTTGATAAGGATTATCAATGGAATGATGAACATATTACATTGATGATTACACATAAAATGTTGGCAAAACAACAAAGTTATGTTAATCTTCTGGAAATGCTAGATGAACGTTTAAAAGATGGGGATGATCCTTATCTTGAATTTTTCTCAAAAGTAGTTGAACCTTTGTATTCAGCATTAGAGGAAAAACGGCTTACGCGGATTTTTGACGTATTAGGGAGCAGAGGGTATCCAATAGAGTATAAAGGGCAGAAACGAATTTGGAGTGAGTTTGAAAAACAGCTTGAAGAGGGGCGGAAGAGGACTATTGGAGATGTAATGAAGGTACTATTTGAACCACAAGGAATTCAGATACCAATACCGCCTAAGGTGCAGGAAAGTCATAAAAAATATTTGGATGATCGTGAAAACCAATACGGAAGAAGTACAATAGGTCATCTCTATAGCATTTCATATTCCGAGGTGTTAAACACACTTGAGTTTTTAAGTCCGAATGCTGAGTATTCTACAGATCATGGAGTAAAGGGAGAAGAATATCAAAATGTACTTTTTGTGGTTGGACGTGGCTGGAATAACTATCAATTTGATAAATATATGGGGTGTGATTCAAGTAAATTGAAAGGAAATGAATACAATGCATATATAAGAAACAGGAATTTGTTTTATGTATGTTGTTCTAGAGCTAGAAAGAGACTTGTTCTGTTTATAACTGTCCCTGTAGAAGGCGATTTTATGATATATTTGAAAAAGTTATTTGGAGTCGAAAATATATGTACATATAGTGAGTTTATGAGTAAGGATAAATAAAGAATATTTAAAATAGCGGTAGAAGATTTTTGAATATGCAGTTTTGGGCGCTATGTTTATTAGAAAGTGTGATATCCCGTAAACATTTAAATAATTAGTAAAATGTAGGTGATTAAAGGAAAAGTTACGAGATGGTAGCGATGGATATTCGGAGCGTGGATATTAACATTTTGACAGAATAGTGTTTTGTTTGGCATTCCAACTTGACACTAATTTACCATCAATTTTACTCAAACTTAGCACTAATGTACCATACGCCTCACGAAGTTATGCGGGTTTCAGCGATTTTTGCGTTGGAAAAGTGAAAAAAGTTTGTGACATTAACTTGACATACACGGGGTATGGGGCGCTGTGTGTCGAAAATAGTCTGCCGAGGTAGAAATGAGGGGGATTTTGGGATAATAGGCACTTTATTTTTCGTGTATGGTGTCGAATAATGTGGTTATTGTGCGTTATTTAAGAATAAACAGATTCAATTTGCCCATAGTTGTAGGTATTTGTGAGCAATTTGTGGAAATATTTTAAACGGATATTTGCAAATAATATTTTAAATGTAGTTGTGTATAAAATGTGAAAATGATATGATAAAAATAAGAAATACAGTGGATTGTATATGGGGAATATATATGATGGAGCATTTCGGACAATCCTAAATGACTGCCAACAGATGATTATTCCAGTAATCAATGGGATTTTCAAGGAAGACTATACAGGGAATGAAAAGATTGAGTTTCATCCTAACGAGCATTTTATTGACCAACAGGATGCGGCAGATCATGAAACGTTTTGTCAAGTGCTTTTTTGAGTTATTGACGCAAGCCCTTGTTAGTGCGGCAGGAAAAGGGGCGCAAAACGCGCCTGTGGACGTTTAGAAGCCGTTTTCGGCGGCGAAATGGCAACGGCAAAAATCCAGACGGTCAAGGGTTTAAGAGTGGAGATTTTTTCGCGCACTTTGGGAAAAAATACTACTCGCCCCTTGACGGTCTGGATAGTCGGAACGGACATTGTTTTTCGTAATTGGGTATGGTATAATTCTCGCCAGTACAAACTGATAAATCGGGATTTAAAAGGAGCAAAACACAATGGGCAAATACGGCGCTTTATGGGAATACGTGAAAAATAATGGAAGTCAGTCTTTTAAATTGAGCTTTGAAGAAATACAGAATATTGCAGGGATACCGATAGACCACTCTTTTCTAAAATACAAAAAGGAACTTACAGAGTACGGCTATCAAGTAGGAAAAATATCGATTAAAGAACAAACGGTTATTTTTAATAAGATGGGTTGACAGATTTCAATTTGTCGGGCAGATAAAAAACAAAAACAGGGCGGTGGTGATAGGCATTGACTATCCCGCCGCCCTGTCTGTTATCGCTCCATATCCTGTTTTCTGCGGGTTTGCTGTTCCCGCCGCAAGATACTGTAAACGCTCTTTCTGATTTTCTCCGCTTCTTTCACTTCCTCTTTCAATGCAAGATACCGTTGATTGAGCGTAAACGTCAAATCATACGCCTAGTATACTGTACCGTTCATATTTAACACAACTACCAGCCACATCAGTGGTCAGCAGTTATGTATGTCGGGTATAGTGATATTAGTTTCTCACGTGCGTCTCCTGTTTGAAAATGCCACTGAATTTTTGCCTCGTCATTATTGCGTTCTGTTTCCCATGCCGATAATTCACTCCTCAGAAGGTTGATATCTTCAATGCGTCTGGCAAGGCACTGGCGCGTCATGACATTCAGCTCAATTTCCGCCATATCCAGCCAACTTCCATGTTTGGGGGTATAATGGATTTCCAGACGTCTCGTAATCCTTCTGGCCTCCGCCGGGGGGAAGGCCCTGTACAGGGATGCCGGCTTATGTGTGTTAAGATTATCCATAACCAGAATGATTTTTTCAGCATCCGGGTACATGACATCGGATAAATATTTGATTTCATGTGCCCAGTCAACTGCAGTCCGATGCTCGTGGACACTCGCGTGATGCTTTCCCCCGAGCGGCTCAACAAAGGCAAATATGCTGCAGGTTCCATTACGTTTGTATTCCGAATCCGTTTTCCGATCATCACCGGGACGCATTGGCAGCGGTTCCCGGACATCCCCCAGCAGCTGGTACGGTTTTTCATCCATGCATACAACTGGACGTATGTGATTGTATGGCATTTCGTATACATCAAGGACATCCTCCATACATGCTACAAATTCTGCATCTTCTTTTTTAGGGATGCACCAGTAACTGTTTTTGTGAGGTCTGAGCCGGTTTTTTTTAACGCCCTGCCAATGGCATTTTTACCAACAGGAACATCGAGTTCCATCCTGGCTTTTTCTTCCAAAAGGCGCAGTGTCCACCTCGCATGGCCTTCCGGAACCGGACCACAGGCAATTTCAATGATGTGGGCTTCCGCCCTGCCATCGAGTTTTCGACGTGCATTATCGGAATTTACATTACGTTTCAAATTAGTAATGCCGCCGATACCTTCATTTATAAACAGTTTTACAGTATTTGTGACTGTAGCTGGACAAACACCGTTTGTTCTGGCAGACTGTTCATGAGTAAGAACTTTTCCATGGACTTCATCCAGATCAATAATGATCTGGCATCTGCAACGCACAGTCCGTGATGTCTGCTGTTTCCGTATGACGGATTTCAGTTCTTTGAGTTCGTCATCCGTTAAAGTTATATGATATGTTTTTGGTCTTACCATAGAAATCACCACCGTTTCTTTTAGTATACCATGAAATGGCAAGAACCTCCAAAACTATTTCGCTAAATGTGAGCGGTACGGAACACTAGTCAGATTATAGATTTTCTGTCAAACTTTAAAAAACTAATAAAACTAACTAGTTTTTTAAAGGAGGCTAACAAT
>RAYQ01000034.1 GCA_003612395.1 Parablautia intestinalis | reverse complement strand
AAGAAAAAGTTAGAAAAACTAAGAACCGGATAGAATCCTTTCGTTTAAGGTGTCTATTCTGGCGGGGACGGGTCAGGTTTTCCTTATCCCATACTTTGGTAATTCCATAATCTTTTTGCATAGCTGTCATTGCCGCATTAATGGTTGTAAGTAAAACTGGTATTTCGCCAACTGTATTAACCAATGACTCTGCTCCCCGAATTAGCTTATCGCCAAAGGTAAGACCACTTAATACAGTATCTTTATTGATAATAGAATTCACTAATGAATCCCAACTATTCTGCAACTGATTAAGCTTTCCGCTCCAATTATTGGCCGATTTCATAGCTTCTTCCATTGCGGAGCCTGCACCTTCTGAATAGTCTACAAGCATTTTATCGAATAATTCCATATTTTGGAGCAAAGCCGCTAATTTCGTTGCCTGATGCTTCCCACCAATGTTAGTCAGAATTTCAGCCCGTAGGGCATCATCCTCATCTAACTTGTTGAATGTATCTGCCAAATCCCTTAATATTGAAATAGGATCACGCAACTTTTCAGTATCATTTACAAATTCTGTCATGGAAGCATTAGCCGCATCCAATGTGTCTTTTATTTTAGAAGATGTAATATTCTGTAAATTAATGAGAATTGCTTTAATACCATTTCCAACCTCGCCGCCTTCAGCTTTTGTAACAGATTCTATTGTACCAATCATAGCTGACAAATCTTCTACAGATACTCGATAGCTTGACGCAACTGTTCCTGCTTTACTCATAGCGGCTGCCATATCAGACATTGCCACTGAATTTCTGTTCGTGATAGAATTTTGACCATCAAGTACGGCATTTATTTTCTCTGCTTCACCATTAAGTTTATAAGCTGCATTGGTTGCAAGAATATAATTATTTGCCAAATCAGCACTCATATCCCCTGCTGCTTGCGCAAGCAAAGACTGTTCAGCCATAGCGGTTCCTTTTTCACCATAGAAACCGGAACGTGACATTTCTTGAATGCCTGTCAGGTAATCACTCGCTGTCTTACCATATTTACTTGCTGATTTAAAGGAAATATTACCTAATTTTTCTAATTGTTGAGCTGTCAAATCAGAGGTTTTACTGATTTCTGTGAGAATATCGTCAATTTCTTTCAGTGTTCCTAATGATTTGGTAAAATTATTGGCTGCTAATGAGGCCACACTAAATAAACTCCCTAATTTAGTGATATGACCAAACATGGATTTGATGCGGTCAGCGGTACTTTTCGTTGCATATCCAGTAGCACTGACTTCTGATTTGTAAAGCTGAAAAGCGTCTGTTGCCTCTCTCAAACTCTTTTTATCATTAATAGCACTAATTAAATCCCGAACTTTATCAGCTTCCTTTAACAGGATACTTGACTCATTTATTTTGGTGTTCCGATTTAAGTAAGCAGTAAGGTCATTTCCTAATTTATTTTTCTTGGATTCAATATTTATTCCCAAAGAAACAGGATTTTTCTCTACAAATGTCTTTGTATCTGCAATTATTTTCTTAACTTTTAACTTAGTCTTATTTTCGTCAATATTCAAAGCATCAATATCCTTAAAGGATATACTATTTAAAGCCTTATCTACTTCACTCTTTAGGTTCTTACTGTCAATTTTAGCTTTCAATTTTATTGTCGATAGCTGATTAGATAACTGTTTGATATAAGCATTTAGTTCCTTTTTTGTCTCACCTTTTGCAAATGTTCCTGTGAGCCGCAACATATTTAATGTTTTCTCAATATTCTTTATATCTGAATTAAGTTGTTTACGGCTCTCGCCTTTCTGTAAACATGCTATTAAATCTAAAATGAAATTATTTTCCACTATAAAAATTTTCCTCCTTATTTTTGAACATAATAAAAGAGAGACTATAGAAATAATCTCTCCTGCAATTCGTTATTCCATATTAATTTTTTTGCAATATCAAAATCTCTTCTGACACCTTACACACATTCTATCAATTTTATTTGTGGCAAAACCTGTCAGAAGGCTAAATTTTCTTGGAACCATTTGAATTTGTGTGCTTCTACAACGTGGACACCGAACTATATCTGGTGAATTATCATTTACAAGCGGGCTGTTGGGTAAGACCTCTTTTAATTGTCTCTTTGCATCTTCAACATCTGTGGCATCAAAGGTGTATAGTGGTGTAAAATCATCATATAACATATCATCTAATGTTTCAGTAAGTCCTTTATAGTAATACCACTTAGTTTTTTCCTTTACAAGCGGGCTGTTGGGTAAGACCTCTTTTAATTGTCTCTTTGCATCTTCAACATCTGTGGCATCAAAGGTATATAATGGAGAACGGTTATATAATGTATCTGTTAATGTTCCGCCACCTTCCTTATAATAATACCACTTAGTAGTTTCTTTTGGGGGTTCGCCAAAACTATCATCATCAATTAAAGACTCTCCACATACCGGACATATGTTAGGATTTTCTCTATTCGCTAACACACTTTCATTAAATGTACTTTGACACTTTTTGCACAAAATAGTTCTTCCCATACCCCAAACCTCACAAAACCTTTTATTTACCTACAATTTTATCATCACCAGCACACATTTTCAAACCTAACTTTCACTTGGCTATTATTTATTTCTCCATTTTCGCATTTACTACATCATTTGTTATATCACTTCCAACATCATCCCCTTTCACTTCCACTGCCTGATTGAAGCTATCCATAATCCTAACACAAGCATCCTCGAAAAATTTCTTCTTAGCAAACATATTCTGACAAAATCGTTTCTGATCCGCTTCTGACATACCATTATATATCTGACACATATCAGTCGCCGGATCAAATTCTTGTTTCTTCCTGCTTTGCAAAAATGCTTCTGTATGAAGTGATAAAAGTGCTATTGCCCGTTTTGTAAACTCATTGGACACAGCAAATAAATCATTAATATATTTCTCGTATGCCTCATCATTTGCAAATATACTATGTAATTCCGTGAGCTTATAATTACTGATAATAATTCCCTGTTCCTCTGTCTTCAAATATCCTAATGCTTTATAGATATTATCCAAACTGATACCACTGTTTATTTGATTCTGTTCCGTATTAATTGCCTCCGTATTTCATAATTCTCTTAACCGGACTCCACAAATCCGATTTTCCTTTATTCAATTTTTCTACATTATTCAGTTGTAATTGTTTTTAATTTGATTTTTGCGGCCTGACTTTTTTGCCGCTTTGAATAAATTAGATTTTAATTTGAATTTTAATATATGTGTTTGATGGTTAATAGTTACTTTTGGTTTTACTACTAATTTGATTATTTCGCATAGACTTCATTTAAAAATGCTTCGATTCTATTACAGATATCATTTGAAAATTCTATTTCTCCATGTATCCACCTATAATAATAAGTATTGCTAATATTAATCTTCTTACAAAATGCTATAACTGTAGCACCTGTATCATCTAAAAATGATTTTACCCTTTTTCTTAATTCCATATTTTTATTTCCTTTCTCATTTTATTTAAAAATTACTTTGTTAAACTGACAATAAAAACATAAAATAAGACGTTGCTTTATTTGGCAGCGTCCTTATTATTTTCTAAATTTTTCATCAATTCATTATAAATTTTCATAGTATCAGACATACCAAACAATCTTCCCTGTTGATTATATCTAATCTTCTTTCTTGCTTTTTTATTTAAATCTGCCATTAGATCTTTAGATATTGTGATAGGCTTAGATGTATTAACATCAATATATACATTTTTTATATAATTTTCTGTAACCGGAAACAAATTTTGAGGAAGGAAAGCACATTCTTTTCCTAAAATATACCCAAAGCTAACATCGTCACATACACCATATTTTTCAACCGTTCTTCGATATTTCTGCCTATACTTTTCAACTTTAGAAGATATTGGGATCATCCAATAAATATCTTTGTCTTCTTTACTAAACTTCAGAGCATAACAACATGGCCTATTATGTTCCTTACCATTTATCACTTCTTTATTCTCTAATAAGCCACAATTTTTAAATCTATCATAAAATTCATCTTTAACGAAATATAGCCTGCCTGTTTCCATTTTTCTCCTTAGTACATAAAATTACCCTGCTATAATAACAGGGTAATAATTTGAACCCCAGCCTTTTATTAGCCGCATACTGGGTAGCGGAAACAATTTGAACCCGTACCTTCTTTTTATGGTTGCTGATTTATACGGTCACAGCACACAATATAAACAAGAAATCCATAAGATTCCTTACTTATAATATACCCAAATCCACCCAAACATGCAACGAACATAAAATGAACATTTTGTGAACAAGTGTATAATTGCAATATCCAATTACTAAATTTAGTATACCATTTGCATTCTATAAATCAATATGTTTCTACATTATTCCCATGATCTCCATATGGAACCGGATGTTGCTATCACCCAGCCCCATATTTTGATCCCATCTGGCCTAGATCAGATGTATAATAAACTGCCTTGCTATCAGCAGGTATTACCTTTTGTACATAGCCGCATAATGACTGTGCGAACGAATCACCATGCGGCCTGTAGGTTTTGTACTATGTAGCCTTCTTCCAAAAAGCTACACGATACGAGCATTGTTATTTGTGTGCCACGCCTTGTGGAGTCAGCGTGACAGTCCAGATTGTGGGGTCTGGACGAATGCCGGTATGAGTTTTGGGGCTCATACTAACTGAAAAACTGAATATTTGGAGAATGTGCTATATTGGAAGAATTTATGTCAACTGCTTAATGCAGTTATGAGCGTGTGGCACGGAGGATTTTTACCAGCAACCTTTTCCACAATGCTGCTGATTCTCCGTACCTGATATTCACAACATTTAACAGTTTATAATAATCCGCATATTGCGGTTATTACCTTTAATTTACGGAATCACTACTTTATCCAAGTATGACTCCAATTTTGAAGCATCAGAATCGCATAAACAGATATGTCCATTTTTAAAGCGTGAAAGTATATCCGTTGTTATTCCTGTTTTATCTGATATGGCCTTAGCCATAAGACCTTTGGCAATAATAGCACATAGTTTTTCTCTTAATTCATTTTGGTTCATGTTATCTCCTTAAATTTAATTTTATCTGAAATAATATTTGCGGTTCGGACTATTCCCTTTCCTATATAGCGTTGGTACTTCTTTTTCTCTATATGCCGTTTTCCCTTGAAAATACTAGGATATTTTGAACTGCTTCTCTCGAAATTCATTTTCTAAAATTCTCAGCCCTTTACTACACCTAAAATAATCTCTTATTTTGGTTCCAGCTTTATTATAGTCCTCTGTCTCAAACCAGATTTCTCCTGCATTATGCGGAAGCATAACTTTAATCTTTGTCCCTCCGCTGACTATCTTGCTTTCAAGTATGCCCATCCTGTCAAATAGTGCAATCGCCGTATCTATATATTTATGACTAACATCCGTAAGCCTTTCTAAAGTTAGATCCGTTATTTCATTTGGTACATTATTTAACTTCTTCATCCATTGTGGATTGCCCTTTTCATTTTCGCATTTACGGCTCAGATATACCAGCATTGCATATATACGTTTTAACTTAATCACATTATCCTTACGCTTAATCATCTTATCTGCATATGCTCTATTTAATATGTCATTGATACTTTTTCTGTCTTCCTTTGTGAATACAACGTATTTATCCCTGTATTTTTCATTATTTTGAATCCATTCTATGGTTACTTTCTGTGTATTTGCCTTCCTCTCCTTCTGCTTTTTAGCATATTCCATATTTTTTCTATGCCGCTCTTTCAGTTTATCGAAATCAATATTAGATGATATACTTTCATCAGAACATCTTGTAATCATTTCATCAGGAAAAGTATTCCATAGAATATCTTTCTCAAATCCTAAGAATTCGGCACCATTCTTTTTATCGCCATAATAGATTGTTACAAGCATGTCTATCAGCTTATCAATATCTGACTCCAAAAACAGCAATTCCGTCCTGCATCTTTCATAAAACCATCTAAATTTATTAGCTGCTATCCTTTGATGTGTCTTTGATTTTAAAGACTCTCTTCTATATTTTCTGGTAATTTCCTGATATTCTTCTTGCAGCACTTTTATCTTACGGAATACTTTTCTGTTGATAACTGGTTGGCTACGTAGCATATATTTCCGAAAATCGAATTCATACCTATAATCACTCGCTTTAAATGAATATTCATCATCAATATCTGAAATCTGTTTTTCAGCATAATGGCACAGCCTGTTCATGTTACAGTCATAATCAACAAATTTTCTTACCTTTTCGATCTCTCGGATTGGCTTTCCTGAATCTATTGCCGTTTTTATTGCTTTTTCTTCCCTCTGTGCTTCCGCTATATTTTTAGGGAGATACCTCATCCACCATCCTCTCTTTTTGCCTTTAAGAAAGCTGACAACTTCAACAGGAAAAGAGGCATTTTCCCCTGTTTTAGCAAAATCAATTGTCTCACCGCCAACAATCACGCCTATCATAATATATTTCTTAATTCTTTCTTTGTCCAGATTAATACACGACCATAAGTCAGTAACCCTATCAATAACATGCCCTATAGAATTTTTAAAGGACATCTGGTTTACCCTCATTAATGCTGCCCTGTCTGAAATTTGGATTCCTTTTGAAACTTCTTTTTCTGCCGGACTGCCAGCTGTCTTTTTAACAACCAACCTGCCATTGCCAGCCTTAAATTCCCTTTTTACCGCATTAATCAGGTGTATATTATCAGTTGTACAGACTGTATCTCCGTCATAATCAGCTCCATTCAATGACAAAGCAAGCGTATCATACATCCCTGTTACAATCCCTGTTGTCTGGAATTTAAACCATTTTTTCAGTTCACGGTTATTCCTGAGATGCCCTATCCTGTGTTCCATACCCACAGCCGGATTTCTCATTATATCTACTGTAACGGCTCCTTTATCATTCCACCAGTCAGAATATATGTGGTAAGGCTTCTTTAATAATCCTCTCGGTTCATACCCTAATTCGTCATGAAATGCCCATTCTGCAAGCCCATACAAATCAGGGATAAAAACCTGATAATTTCCTCTTACAAACAATTTACCTGCCAACAAATTATTCTTCAGCTTCTTTACATCTTCTTCTATCTTCCCATGTACATACCTGTCATAAAACAAATCTTTATTATGAAGCAGTGCAATATAATAAGGCGGTGTATATTTATCAATGCTTTCTTCCTCTTCTCCTGTTTCCTCTGATGTTTCTATCAACCTCCTATATTTCAGAAATTCATCTATATTTGACACGATTTTTCTATATATATCAATTCCAGTTCCACTTAATCCCCGTATCTCTTCATCAGTAAAATTTAAAGATTGCTCTGGCTGATAACTTAACATTGTCTGGTATGGTAAATCATCGGGATGTACACCATATGAGACTATATTGAATTTTCTTTTATATCCATGGCATTCCTTATCAAATTCATTTCTCCATAGCCAATAATCAAAATCTCCATTGTCATCAAGATACTGTTTCCAAAATTTGAATTGGGACTTCGTAATCACAACATCTATCTTATCCTTGAAGATATCCCAAACTTTACCGCCCAAATCTACAATCTTAGATACTTTCTTTTCCCTTGCAAACCGTTTAAGATCAAAGACCATGACTTCGCCTTTTATCCCTGGTATTACACGGAACTGAAAACAGGAAGGAAGGTAAAATTTCTTTTTATTTGACTGGCAGTTTAACTCTTTTGCCCATTTTAACGCACATTCAGGTGTTACTAATCCTGCTCCATCAAAAGGAATAATTTTTAACAGTTCTTTATGATGCTTCATGCCTTTATGACCAATAGCATTATATTTCTTATTTTTTCCTGTTCCTGATACCTCCACTATATCTGCCTTTTGCTTGATTGTCTTTTTATAATCCTCTATAACAACAATATTGGGCATATATGTAACTGGCGTACTGTCTGTAGTCACCATGGCATAATATGCATTCCATTTTGAAGGGCAATCATAAACAAGCGTTTTCGGCATTCCGCATAATAGGATATCGTTCAGCTTATCAGCAATATCTTTCTGTACAAATAGATTTTTCTGCGTCCGTGAATGTCCTGCACTGCAAAATGTAGAAACATATTTACATTGATCCGTTGTTTCTAATTTGTAATGATTATCTGCATCCAGTATTTTATTCCCCTTTTCATCTAATACATATGCTTTATTGGTTACTGTCAATTCACCGTTACAATCAATAAGTTTGTTGTACCTCTCAACATTCTTTCCTACTTCAAGAGTAAAATAAGATGGAATAATGGTATATCCGCTTTTATTCTTCTCAGGCTCATCATTATCATTTGTTTTTTTATTTAAGTGAAGCAAAATCCTGTGAAATTCACTTTCACTTGCCAGATTTTTAGAATTAATCTGCTTATTGGGTGTTAAAATTATTTCATTTTCGTATGTACCATTTTTATTCTCTACCATATCATTTATATTGATGCTTTGAACTTCCACCATTTTATTCATAAACAACAATTCCTTTCACAATCTAAAAATTTTCACCACAAATAACAAATGCTCATTTACAACTTCCACTTATTACTTCTCTATCTAAAATCAAATTCACCATAAAATTTAATTCATCAGTACGTCACTCAACACAATTTTTTCTCAAGCTTGCGAAAAACACATAGAATCTCAAAAAAATCTCATGGCCGAAAATTCGACCGTGAAAAATCCGTAACAAAAATAAAGCCTAAAGCAATCCCCATTCTGAAACTGCTCTAAATCAATTTCCATATACTACAATCACTATTAAATTTTCACTTACTAATGGAATTTCTGAATTTGTGTGTTGTATGTGTATGTTAATTGTTACAATTTCCGGATGTTACTTTCTTTCACATCCAAATTTTTCAAAATTCTTGTACTGCCAATACAAGAAATCGTTATAATTTATTATAGAACATATGTTCTGTTTTTATATTCGCAATTATACCGAATATATGTTTGTATGTCAAGTGTAAAAAAATACCAGCCATCTTTGTTTAATTTAGGTGGCTGGTAAGATTAATTAATTTGAATAGACTTCATGCAATAACTGGATGGTTCTATAACAATCTTATAAACAGGAATCCCTTTTTGAGAATACTCTTCTATAATCTTATTTACCTTCTCTTTATGGCAATCAAAACTTTTTAGTCCTAAATAAATACCCGATATCCCATCATGAAAATCAGCATAATATTCCCCATCAGCTACTAAACCCTCTGTAATAATCATTCTCCATTCTTTTTCATACTTCCAATGGAAAGATTTAAAATAATAAGGATTCATTAATAAATTTGTATTTCTTGTAATAACAGCATTAGTTGCATCATACCGCTTATCTGAATATATGACTGGAAGGATGCCATATCTATATCCCTCTGGAATCCTACTCAAATCGTATTCTAAACATAATCCTTTATGACTATCTGCATAATGTGCCCACATCAAAGGAAAGAGATTATTTTCTGTAAAACAAGCAACCCTGAATTTCTTTTTCATTTCATATATCTGTTTATCTATTTCACTATCTATAGATTCTTTCACCGTTTGCTGTAAAACCTCTCTATCTACATCTGGAAATATCTCACAAGTCACTTGAAACATATACTCTATATATAGCTCGTGATTTATATACACCAAACAATCAAATGGATCATTCAAATTACTTGCCTCAGACAAGTATACTTGCCCCTCAAAAACATTCTTTTCCCAGTATTCATCAAAACGCATATATCTATATAATTTTTTAGGACGATACTGATCCATCATTCTTCCCATTTCACTATAAGATAAATTAGCATCTTCTAAAAATTTTCTATATACTTTTTCCCACTTATTTCTCATATGTCAAACACCCGTTAAGTTTTACAAAAAATTAACAACTACTTATTTAATCCCACAGTAGCTTCAATTCTCTTATATAGCCTATTTTCCAAATCTTCTTCATCTTTCCACACAATTGAAGATTTCTGTGCTATGTCAAAATGAGGCTTCTGATTACTGTTAAACACATCCTCTCGGCAACAAATAATCACTTCTTTTCCCAACGCTTCTGCATAGCCTGCTTCATAGTAAGCTCCATAATTTGGATATGTTACATCTACTACAACGAATTTACTTCTAGATATTTCAAATAGTATTTCTGGTACAATTTGATTATTGTGCTCCTTTTCGTCTATTCTTCTTGGAATATAACCACTCTTATGAATAGCAGTTTTAAATGAATCACTAATCGTCTTTGTTTCATCTCTAAAGGACATTGCAATAAACCCTTGATTATTGGATTCATTTTGCTCCATCTCTGAGATTTTTTCCCACCCTTTGGCAGAAATTTTATAATTGGATAATTCATGAGTCAAATATCCCAACTCACATAATATATTTAGTATTCCACTTACTTCCGTTGCATACTCACTATACTCGAATCCATCACAATAAAGTAAATGTGTCATTTCAAAATTTGCCCCAAAAATATATCCATAAATAGGATAAGCTTTGCTAAGATTATATAAAGCCTTTTCCATTTTATCCATAAAAGTTTTAGGATAACTTTTCATCAATGCTGCAACATTTATAATATAAGGAGTATCAATATCACCACCTAATAATCTCACATCATAATAGAAATGATACTTACGCTCAATTCCATCTATATTTATATGATGTGATTCTTTTAATAATAAATACATTTGATGGAATCGTTTTCTAATTTCCCTTTCATCACTTTCTAACCATATACTACTATATAATATACACTCAAATCCTTTTTCACAATGAAAATCAAATCTATTTTCTATCATTGTTTTATCTATTTTACAATCTTTTCCTCCACACAGAGGACATTTGTCACCTAATTCCATGATATCCCTCCATAATTCAATATGATCATTTTATCATAGAATTTTATATTGTTAAACTACAATGACCCATTTCATGGCAGTAATGTGCTTTGCGTCCATTTGGACGCTAACCGCCACTACCATCAACCATTAACCAACCTAACTCTAAACTCCCCAAACTCTTCAACCGGAAACAATTCATTCTCAGGAACATCTGCAATAGATAAATCTGTTTCGGTTGCTTCTATTGTCAGGTTATGAAAGTCAATATCTGTGACTTTATAGATTTTTGTTCCTGCTGCTGATAAGTATTGAATTTTTGATATATTCTCTCTCAATTAAACTCTCCCAATATTTTCTTATTCTTACTTTCCCGCATGGCTTGAAGTTCCTTTTTCTTTTCTTCCAACCATTCATCCAGTTCTTTATCCATTTGATCACCCTCATTTACAAATTTATCCATATAATAATTTGCCTTTTCAGTATCGCCAAAATATAATTCATCCCATGCACAAGCCAAATAGAATATTGAACTTCTTGTATGCATATTACATTCAAAAAATGTATGTAACAGCAAATCATCCAGTTTCATATTTCTTTTATTACTACAACTAAAATAGCGTGCTGGAATTGTTTCTATTCCTAAATCTTTACAAGCTCTTACTCTTTCATGCCCACTTATAATTGTCATATCTCTTGTAATAAGAATAGATTGAATAACTCCACACTTTTGAATACTGTCAAGAAAATAGACATAATTTTTCCCTTTTATTCGCCCAAAATATTTTTCATGATTAGGTAATGGCTTTAATTCATCTACCCTTACATCATATGTATTGAAATCTTCAATCTTATCTACTACCTTCCATAATTCAGTATTGTTACGCTTATATTCCTGTAATCTACTCTTTACCTCTCTGGTAGACAAATTCTTTAAATCATTTTGTGATATGAAATTATCCCTATCTTCAACAGGTAATTCCATTAACAAGTAAATTTTAGTAGCTTCCAAATTAGAAATCGCTTGCGAATTTAAACCATATTCTTTTGCAATTCTCATAAATTGATTAGCCGTTCTTTGACTAAATCCAACTTTATCCTCTAACCAATCTCCCCACCCACCATGAGGAACCAACTTTTTAGCAGCTATAAATTTCTGTCCCATAAGGATAATATTTTCTGCCGTTTGATTTTTTAATGAGATAATTTCTTTCTCAATCTTTTCTAATGTTGTGTTCTCAATAATAGTATTCATTTCTCAATCTCCTTTAGTTTTCATTCTCAAAAATCAATGGCAGAGATAAGGAATATCCTTGTAATTCTCTTTATCTGTCTAACTGACAGACCATATATAACATTTCTTCTACATCATAAACCTTGTACTCTGCACACTCCGAAAATACTCATCCGGATTCTCACCAGCTTCAGCTAATTCCTGCCTACTCTCTTCAATAATCCTATGCATTTCATCATTGCTTACACCGAAAGCTATTGCTATCTCATCACTTGTACAATAGAATTCCTGGCCTGTTAGCCTGTCCAGCATTGCACGTAGATAAAGATAAATTAAATCATATGAAATTCCGTCCTTAATACCATCATCGATTAATGGCTCAATATTTTCTTTTATCATTTCAGGTGTAATCCCATATTTGCCGTAATTGTTCATGATATTCTGTATTACTGTTTCTCTATCCATGTTGAAATCCTCCTTTGCTGTATCTCAAATAATCGTTGTAGCTTTCATCCACAACTTCATTTGAAGGTCTGCGTCTGATACACACCTCTATTTCAACGTTCCGTTCTCGTCGGAACGTTTATTTTTCAAGGTATCGTTGTCGCCGATACCTTTATTTTCAGCATTCCTCCAAATGTGGGGAAATTATTTCAACTGGTAAACCTATAATTTCCACTCTTCATAGGGCAGAACTCTTTAACACCATAAACTTCAAGCATCTTATCCATTGCCCATTTAATCTCTTGTTTATATCCTTCTTTATTCAACATTTATACTAACTTTATGATCTGACATAATTAGTTCAATAATTTTATCCTTTGTGGATGAGGAAATAATCATGTTCTTATCTTCTGTAAGCAGCTCTAATATATCCCGATATGTTACGTCTCCAGATTTTAAGTAATTTATGTATGCATCTTTATCTTTGAACCAATCACGTCCAATTTTATAAAACTCTTCTGATTTTCCATGAATATTAGTAGCGTGACATTTAACCATTCTTGCCATATCTTTCTCCTTCTTATCCAAAAATATAAGCGGTGAGCAATCGTTAGATTGCGAACCAATCAGTCACCGCCGCTTTTTGCGGTGGCTGCCAACTGTCAGAGACTACACTAATTCATAATCATTATTCTCTATCAGATTAATCACTTCTAAAACTTCTTTTTGTGTTGATTTATCCTTACAACTCTTAGTCATCTGAATAATCATTTTCATTGGATATAATGGTAATAACAATGTTCTCAGCTTCTCCCTATGTTTCATCCATTCCAAACGCTCATATTCATAGCATCCATTGTATGATTGCCCACAATTTGCCCATTTCTTTTCAAGATAAGCATTCTTACTTATCACTGGTTCACATGCAGCTAAACATGATACTAATAATGAATCTGTTAATTTTTTATTCTGTAAGTTCTCTTTATCCTGTTTTGTCATAAATAATCAATCTCCTTTTATGTTGTCTCTGACAGTAGGCACAGCCAAAATTCCTCAAAGTCCAGCAGAGCTGTCCTTTTCTGAATTTAGTCCGTGATTATTATTGGAGCATCTTGTCACATTGTTTCGCCGCAAAAAGCGCGGCTTCACAATATGCCAATCTGTCCAATAATGATATGTTTTTGTAAGCAGATATTTTTCTTTGGGGACGAATACACAAATATGATATATAATACATCTGTGTGAATCCTACCCCATATAATCGATTCTCAAATTTTTCTCTCAAAATGGCACCCCATTTCTATTAAATATATTCTATATAGAGATGGGGTACCATTTCGGAATTTTATTCAATTTGGTACCCCATTTCTTATAAAAAATATCATTATATAGAAAAGGGGTACCATTGAGGATTATCCTGTATTAGGCAATTTAATATATTGTCCTGATAAATCAATTTCCCTTACCTGACAATAGGAAATCACTTCTGACTTTCTTAATACTTTGTCCGCAAAATTGCTACTGGTTTTTATCCCCAAATATTCTCTTAACTTAGCTTTTGAGATTCTATGTTTCTCATCCAAAAATTCTAGATGTAACCCATTCTGGGTTTCTGCAAGGAACTCAATAAATCTCGTTGCATAACTATCTTGTTTTAATGTTTCCACATAATCATCCTGCTTACTTTTTTCCATAATAAACATATCATTTTCAAAATCTATTGTTTCAACAATACAATTTTTCATTTGAGATTTTATCAGTTCAATTACTTCCTCATTATTAATAAATATCAGTACATCCGTAGCATATCTCATGTTTCTGTTTACTCGTTTCACTGCCTGATATATTTCTGATGCAATCCAATGAATACGTATTTTCTCCAACCTTTTATCCGTAAAGCTATACATCCGTTTCACAGTTCTTCCATTACACTTACACGTTAATGGAAAAGATTCTTCTATAGTTTCCTTTGCGTAATGAAGATACTTTAATATGTAATCCACATCACTCAAGTTATGTGTCTGAATAATTGCAACATTTTTCTTGTCATACCATTGATTACTGCCCGTAATATTCCCAAAATATCCTTTGTTTTCTTCTGGAACATCTATCAGTTGCATTTCATCTTTTTTACCCACTACTAAAATATCATCTTTATATTTTTTCAGTTCATGATTCACAACATCATAAAAATTCAATATCTTGTCTTTAACAGCAGTCGTTGTTGTAACTGGAACATTAATGATTTTCCATCGACTATGATCTAAAACCTTTTCACAATGTTGTAATATAAATTCATTTTGATTCAAGGCATACGCAATCTGTAATTCCCCAGAAGCATCCAGCATTATATTGTTATCTAAAAACCAATAATTATATCGCCTATCAGTTGTATGTAATTTCTTATCACTATATAAGCACATTCCTGTAAACAACTGCTTATATTCTGAAATACGCTCACATAATATCTTAACTGTACACAATTCATTCAGTAGCACAAAATTTACATCCATTTCTGTATCTGCATTACTGAAAATTTTTTCTCTCCAAGTTTTGAGTAACTGATCAGAAACATTAGCTCGAATTAATTTAATCAACCTGTCAAAGTCTTTGGAGGGGGATTTATCTGTCAATGTTATAAACCTTCTGCTACTATCCTTTTTATTCCATGTAGTCAAGAAATCTATTGGCTGATGCATTGCCTTTTCAAAAGCCTGTGACAAAACCATATCATTCTCAAATAATGCTATATATGTTTCAAAGTCACTAACGCCAAGTGTAATCACATTGATTGTAGACAAAAACTCATCAATTACCAGCGTATTTCTGTTCAATGCAAATGTTTTTCTCTTACTTGAATCTTTCATCAATACCGTATATTTTTGATGGGTAATAATCACAATCGGAATATTAGGTAATAATGAATTCACTCTTGAAATATTGTTTATGGATACGTCTTCATTATTATAAGCAAACGCAATATCTAGTCCTGCCATTGTGTTAATATTTTGCATGGATTCTCTACAATCATTATCGGTTCTTCTTACTAAAATTGCCTTTTTACCTGTTTTATATAAATCAACTAATGCTTTCTCAGCAGTCCTAGTTTTTCTGCATCCTGCTTCTATATCAAATACTGCAAAATGACCTGCATTTTCACCATATACAATTTCATAACTTAATTGCTTTTTCTGTTCTTCAAGTAACTCTGTATTACAGTTTTCAATATTTGTATTCATCGTTAGTGCCTCCCAGTCTATCTTCTATTGCCGAAATAGATCTGAATGCTCTCACGAATTTTTTGTGACTCCATAAAATAGAAAACATTCTTACCTTGATATTTTTTATTTTCTTCCATGCCCATCAGCCTATATCCAGACATCATTAAAAATCCTGCTAATTTCTGATTATATACGGGAAATGCTTTCTTTTCTGTTTTTATTTCTTTACTTGTATTACTCGTAATAAACCATTCCTCCAATCTCCCATGTTATTTATCGCATAAGGCGGCATATGGACATACACCGCCTTTGATCGTTGTAATATTTACTTCTACATTGGTTATGCTGATAAACCTTCTGTATCATAGCCAGCATAGGCAGCCAAATTCAAAAAATCCATTCCCTGTTCACTGGTCTTGATCACGTTATCCGCATCAACAACAAGATATTTTGTTACTTTATGGGCATCCTTCATTGTCTGTATGTACAGATTTTCTTCTTTTAGAGCATCTTTGACCATCTTCATTGTGAGAACTGGTATAACATTTACTGCTTGTTCTCTTCCGTCTTTACCGGCTCCCAGCTCATAATTGACAATATCATCTTCATTCAAATGACGAAAACCATCCATAACAATATTGTTATGATGGACAAATACATCCTTACCCTCTGAATCTGTTATGAATCCGTAGCCCTTCTGATTGTTGAACCATTTTGTTGTACCTTGCATTTTTTTGAATCTCCTTTTCGCTTAATTATTTATTTGCTTTATAGGCAGTACCTTATAGCGCGATACTGCCCTATATTGTTACTTCTACATTTAGAACCTCAAACTAATAAAATCTCCATCTGTAAATTCAATACTGTAATCCCTCAGTCCCACTTCTGGAACCAAATCGGCATTTGTCATTGTGATTTTTTTGACATCATTCTTGTTAATATCTACTCTCGATTTATCTACATAATGAGAAGCATAAATCGCATCAAGAGCAGAAATCATACTGTCTTTATCATCTTCAGATAAACTATCCCACTTGGCAGCAACCTGTGATACAATATTTGTTTCTGAATCCGTATCAATGTCATGGTCAGATAAAACCTCATAAGCATTTTCATTTTCTGTTTCTTCGTAATATTCCTGGTTAAATGTCAGCTTTACATTGCCATCTTCATAATCAGTTGTATTAAAATGGTTAAAAAATATTTCCCAATATGCCGGTTTGCTGAATCTCTGCACCCTGATACCAAAATCTGAATATTCAAGTTCTAATTCTTTAAGCCTTGAAATAAGTTCATCCCATGTAATCTCACCGGAACCGCTGCGCTCCTTTGCAAAACGCACAAAATTCTTTATTACTCTTTGTGGTTTAGATTCAACTTCTGGCGATTCTTTAAGCAGCTTTGAAATTTCGGATGCTGTATTGGATTCCATTGTCAGATTTTCAAAGTCCAGTAACTTTTCCAGTTCAATTCTTGATACCTTCTTGTCATTGAAATACCCCATAATAATACTGTACTCTTTGTTTGTCATAATACTTATTCTCCTTTTTTGTTTGTTTTATTCATAATATTTTCATATCAGTGGACACAAAATTTGCATCTACTGTATACTTCTACATTCCTATTTTCATCAGCATATTAGAAATCCTATCCCTTATTGACGGTTTAATATACTCTTCGCCCTCTATAAATCTGTTGAAACAATAATTCCACTCCCTTATTTCATCAGGCTCAAGATTCATGTTGTTTACCGTTTCAAGATATCCAAAAATAATATCTTTTACCTGAATGTCATTGAACAAAATCCTTGCAACTTCGCTCATATCATAATTTATATCGCTGTGAAGCACTAACAATTTTTTAGTTTCGGCGACTTTTCTTAATTCCCATCCTGTTCTCCATTCAGGAGAATCCGTTGGAACCATTGCACCATACCACGCATCAGCTAATAAACTTCTAATCTGCCATATAACTTTATCTTTGTATGACATATGCAATAATTTTGTATATGAATTGAACCTTCTGTTGTTCCAATCAGCAACCGCTAAACCGATTGCTTCCTTTTCACTCAATACACGGAACTTTCCTCCAGATACAGAATAGCCGAAATAAGTATCATACTGGATTGTTGCGGCTCCACAATCGGTACATTCTACATAATACTTATCAATATCATTTTCTATAAATTTTATTAAAGTCTTTTTTACTTTTGGAATCCCATTACAATATGGACATTTTTTTATATTTGCCATAAGTTCACTTTCCCCTATTTTTATTAATTTCTGTTCAAACATCCGTATAATGCTTATGCAGCCTTTTCACATACTCATGTTTCAATGCTTCTTTTACGGAAATTTTCAATTTCTTGCAGTATTCATCTACTTTCTGTTTGAATTTACTATTGAACATGTAATCGTTGTAGATTATTGTAATCACCGTCCTTTGTTATCCATTCTCTTTTTCATCTTTACTTCTGATTATATTGATCTTTATATCACCATGAATGGCGCAAACAATCACAAATACAGTACACGCTATCATGAAAATAAATCCAAATATTACGCTTAATTTCAACATGAAATTGAATAGTGCTTGCAGCATAGCTAATAACATATGAATCCTCCCTTCTGTTTTGTTGCTGGGTGAAACGGATAATCCCACCCATTGTTGTTAATTTCTACTTATCAATAGAAATACATCCAAATTCATCAATAACCATCTTCTCCATTACATCGCTGATACTTTTGAACTTCTCCAAACAGTTCTGCAATTCGGAATGTGTCTTACCAGAAACTTCTTCATCATTGCAATAGAACGCTTTGTCTGATAACCATTCAATATCCTGTTGGAACATTAAAAGATAGTCATGGTATCGCTTCTGAATCTGAATAAGCATTGATTCAATATCGCTTGTTTGAGTGTCATGTACGGCATTTTCAATTTCATTTATCCGTACTTCTACATTTAATTGTTCTGCCTTTGCATCTTCATACTCAGGACTTTCAATACCATATTCTTCTCTAACTTCCTTTATCTTTTGTGCTGCTTCTTTTCTCTGGACTTCTTTTAGTTTTTTCAATTCGTCATTTGAATCAGAAACAGTTTCAGATTTATCAGTATCAGCGCCTTTCTTTAATTCATTAAATGCCTTATTGATACTCTTCTGTCCGCTAATCGTTTCATTTATCAGTTCCTCATTACCTGACTCCAAAATTTTCATACCCTTTGAATAGGTATTTGTAGAAACATCCGCATCTTTCGCCAGTTCTGCCCTTACATCAATCTTCTCTGAAACCTTTGCAGAATTCTCCAAACCTTCCTGAATAGCTGTTGTAGAATTCTCCGAAAGCTTTTGACTGCCAACACCATAATTTTTTCCTGCTTTAGATTGATTCTCTTTTGCCTTTTTCTTATAGAATGGTTTATACTTCTCGACAATCGCAATTCTCTGTAATGGAGTGAGCGACCTTCTTCCAAGTTGTTGTCTTACCATCCAGATTATCGCCTCTTCCTTACTGGCAAATTCGATTTCTTTTACTTCATAAGGAATATTGTGCTTATTACAGATTTCATACCTGTTATGACCATCCACAATAATATCTCCCCATACCATGATGGGTGCCCCTTTAAAACCATCCGTAAGCAAGCTTTGCTCTAAGGATTTATAATCTGCATCTGATAATTTGGGTAAAACCTCATTTAATTCAGGATCAATCTTATATTCTTTCATTCCTCCACCAACTTTCTTAATTCTCTTTCAACATATTCCAATCTCGCCATCACTTTTATTCTGGACGTTGCACTCTGCCCACAATAAGAAGCGTATTCGCAATCCGGTGTATAAGAATCCATCAACTTCTGAATCCACTCAGCATATCTTTCAATAGAAATACCTAATTCGTCTATTGTCTGAACATGATAGGCAAGAATAGGAATGCTTGTCTTTTTCATCAGCTTGTTTGGCTTTTCAGATGTTACAACCGCCTTGTTCAGCTTGTTAAACAGTTCCTCACAGTATTCAAGATCACTGTTCTTATGATTAGCACGGAACCATTCTGCAAATTCCATAGTTGCATCATTGTTAAAATTTTTAAACTGATAGTCCATAACGAGCATTAATGTCTGCAAAATGCAAGTCTGGACTTCTCCGCGCTTTCTCTGCAATGACGTAAAATATGACTTATGCGATTTTTCTGAAAAGAATTCGCTTGCTTCTACTCTGTCAATAAATGCCGATAATTCATCTCCAAGCAACACTCTTGTCTTCTGATCCTTTGTCAACGCTGTGCCATTGTTAAGGCGGTAAAACTGATCCTCAATCTCTTCATCTGTACAATCTGTAAGTACAATTACCGAAAGCACTTTATCTTTGAGCTTGTCCTGTAATTTAGTGTCAATCTCTGTGAAAAACTTACCGGCAATATCATATTCATCTACAGTAATCTTTTGTTTACGTTGACCGTTTTCATCAGTAACAGCCATTCTTTTCTGTATGCTCACTGTCGGCGTATCTTCTGATAATTTGAAACCATCTTTCATGTAATCATAGATTGTCGTAAGTCTCTGCTTACCATCCAGTACAGAAAAAGAATCATAATCGCCATCAAACATTTGTAATGCGTATGTCTGTGGAACTGCAAAATTGGCTAAGATACTATGTATCAAAAGACTTTGCTGTTCAATATCCCACTGTCCAGGCTTTCTCTGCATAGGATGATTGAATACGATATTACCGTTTTCAATCCCTTCATTAATTGCTTTAATCGTGTGTTCTCTTTCAATAGTCTGCATAGTTCTCTCTCCTTTTGATTTTTTAATGTTCGTTTAAGAAATCTCTTACATCTTCTGGTGATAACTCATACTTATGTCCAGCAACAATGTTCCCCGAATAAGAATCCAAGATCATGTAACCGTCTCCAAGTCCAGGTGCATACTTTTTATCCCTTCTTTTCATTAGAAGAAAACCTCTCCTTTGCGCTGCCAGACGTAAATTAACGTCTTTAGTTGTTGTAATCAATACTTTTCACCGCCTTTCTTTGGGTATTATCCAAAACATTACATTAAATAACGATATGGGATAAAAAATATCAGGCTTCTTCAGCCCTATGATCCTCTCAATAAACATCCCTCCCAATATCTACTTCTCCAAAATCGCAATAACTTTCTCTTATAAAAAAGCAAATACACTTTTCTAATAGACTTTTCTCCATTCAAAACAAAAAAACTTATCATTTTTTCTATTTTTATAACTAATAAAGTCCAGCTTGATTTCTTATTCAATTACTCAATTCTCTAAAATATCTATCTACCAACAATTACTAATGGGAAACACAGCGAAACGCTTGAAAAAGAACAAAGAATATGATTTAATAATTTCAAGCGCATTCTGCGTTTCAAATTCTTAGCCGTTTCGGCATTTGAATTTGTGTGTGTATGTATGAGAAAGCCTGTCAGTTATTCGAGGTGTTGCCAGCACCGTTTGAGGATAATTTGATAGGTTTTCTTGTGTTACTGATGATAAGTATAGAACATACGTTTGCATATGTCAATAGTATTTTCGAACATTTGTTTGTATTCCAATTTTTACCACAATTTAATTTTTATCTTTGTAAAAGATATAATACCAGCTAAGAAGTACAATAAACCGGACATATAAAAAACTACCCTTATACAGATATTCTCTGCATGTAGGTAGTTTTATCTTGATTTATTTTGTTGCTATAAAATTGGGATTTTACCTTACATAATTAATGGCATCTGATCACTCTTCCTTCACTTAATCGTAGTAACCATACTTCTGACAAATCTCATGGATTGTTTCAGCATAGATACTTCTGGAATGTTTATGGTGGTCATTGTTATGGTTCTTCTTATCTAAATATAAATCTCTCACTTTCTGCCAGTGTCCACTATCTTTAATCCATTTTGCTTTTTCTTCCAATAAGTAGAATCCTTGTGGCTGCTTTTGCCAAGAATACTTATTCTGCTTTTTATTAAAATGAACATATCTTTGACATTCATTACCATCATCATCTATATAATCGTTCACTATGGCAAAATCACAGCTATGTAGGATTTTTGAATTCTTTCTATCCTTTACCTTTATTGTAATAACCCTTGTAGAATCTTCAGCATTATCATACCCATAACAATAAGCAACTTTATTAAGTGCAAGCATGATTTTTGTTTTGATATCTTTTGCTGAATATTTACAACCATCATCATTAACATGGATATCAACGTCAAAATCAAATCCTACATTTGATTTAACATCATGTGTCACCATATTTCGCTCAACACTTCCCACAAAATAAAATTGAAAAGTGAAATCCTGACGAACTTGATTTTGTACAGAGTGAATGATCTGTATTAAGTCATTCTTTATAGAGGATAGTTGTTCTGCTGTTACATACTGAAAATTGTTCATTTTGATTTTTCTCCTTTTTCTAATTTATCCCCATGCCGACCATCTAACAACTGTTAAATCATTTTATTGTACTACTGCTATATTGAATGTCAAGACAATTTTGTATCACTTTAAAATCAGTTCTGTTAAAATTAAAATCATGCAATATCAAGCCTCTCCAATTCTGTAGCTTTCCTCTCCATAAAGGCAAGCATATCTTCCCTACTACCTATAAGTCCATTAACAACAAATTGCATAATGTCCCACTCTTCCCATCCGTTAATCTGTTTAAACCTCTTTGCCAGATTTTCAAGCCGTTCTTGCTGCTTACCACCTAAAATAATCGTTACCTCATAAAACTTCATTATTATAACACCCCTTTTTATTTAAACATATCATATTGTGGATTTGTTCACAATATTGATTTCTTATTTTTCAGTCCATAATAATAGCACCAGATAGTAGAAAGCGGTGATTGTTATTATTGACTATAGCCCATTATGGGAAACGATGAAGAAAAAGAATATCAGCCAGTACAGGCTTTTAAAATGCAAAATTGATAATAAGACACTGGATGCTTTAAAGAAAAATAATAATATCACGTTGCTAACATTGGAACGGCTATGTAATATTCTGGAATGTACGCCAAATGATATTGTCCGGTTTGTTAAGACGGATGATTAAAGGGGCTGAGAAATTATGTTTCTCTTGCCCCCCTTCTTATCTCTTTTTCAAAGTATTTTATTATTATACCTTATATTAATTATATATATATCTAAATTTATTTTCGAATGGTAAATATTGGAAAATTGAAATATGGCTCCAAAAATTTGCTTACAGCATGATCAATGCGTAAATTCATACATCAATAATGGAAGCCTCCTCTTTCATTTTGCGTATTCTCCACGCAAGTTCTAAAAGAATATTCATACACAAAATTAATTTCAAATTCATCTCTTTTGTATTATAATTTGTTTGCTTGCCATGACAGATCATATTTCGCTGGGGATATTCTTTCATATTTTCTTTTGTAGAAAATATAATGTTTAAAAAATGTTGTAATGCCTTTACCCATACCAAATTGCATGACTGACAGCAAATAATTTGTAAAAGTTCACTTTTTTCACTATCAAGTTGACAATTTTGATTAAACTCGTTAATAATTTCCTGCTTCTCTTTTTTAGAAAACCTATAGAATGTATTCATTTCTTTATAAACATCCCTAATCATACCACTTATTTGATCTGCAAATAAAGAAGCAGAAGGAGCATATAATTCTAATTGATATGCTTTTATTCCTTCTTCAATTAGCTGTACTCTATCAGGATTGAAAACATTGACATTTTTAATGCCATTCAAAATACATTCAATATACTCTTCTTTATGATAATCTAAAACTATCATTTGCATTTCTTTCTTATTACACTGATTATTATTTTCTCTGTATAAATCTATTAATTTTTCTGCTAATTCTGTGTCAACTTCCATATATATTGGATATCCTATTTCATCCGCTATTTCCATAAAAAGTGTTTTGCTATACATTTCTTTTAAAGCATCAAAAGTTGGTTCTAGTTGGGCATATAAATTATCATAAAAGGTATCTATTATTTGCAATATACCACGCATAACACTATTTACGGTATTGGACATATTATTAGTTACTTCATTTACTACTGTTATCAAATCTGGACTAGAATTAAATTCATTAGACATATATGAATACCTCATAATTATTACAAACATTCGTTCTTATTATAAAAATGAATTTACCATAACCTTCTTATTTATGCAACTACATATTGTATGCTTTTTTATATTTTACCTATATATTGAATATATCCAAAAATATTGTTAATCATTTAACAGTATCGTCAATCATTCTTTCCGAACATTGATAAATTTTTAACAAATCCCAAAATCTCCCAATAATTCAATACTTTTCACTCTCCCACCCTCACAATCCCACCAAAATTCCACCATCAAAAATCCCCACATCCACCCTATTTTTCAACATAATCTCGAATATCTATCATAAATTCAAAAATTCAATCCTATTTCTCATAAAATACCCACATTCCAACTTCACCCTAAATCAGAAAATCCCTTGAAAAACAAAGCATTTCCGCATCCCATACCCAAAATAAACCCTATCATACCGAACTATACTTTTAAAGCATATCTATATATTTGTCATTCCCCAACAGCATATCTCATTTTTCCCTTTAATTCCTACTAAAATAGTATGTTTTATATCCAGGATTTTTTCTTTCCCTATTCTCCCGAATATTCAGCCGAACTTTTTTCACCCTACAATCCCACACAAAAAAGAAAAAGCCATATCCATCCCTGAATACAGCTTTCCTTGATCAACCCACACCTATTAAATTTTCCTATTCCCCTCAGTTCTTTTCTTTCAGCATAACCCCTTTAAATACTTTCCCCACAATATCATCAAAAGTCTTATCAAACCTCTCCAACTGTTCCTCTGATAATATATCCCTCATTGCTGCTTTTGCCTCGTTACATTTTTCCTTTTTTAACTGGCTGCTCTTTCGGATTTCTTCTATATTAACAATACTCATAATACCTTTTCCTCCATCTACTTATTTTCCAAACAATAAATAGTCTGCACTTACATTCAGTTCCTTACAAAGTTTTGCTAAGTTAGTAAGGGAAATATTACAATCTCCGTTTAATAATTTTCTTTCAAATCCGCATCTCTCCGCTATTCCTGCTTTTGTTTTATTCTGTTTCCAGATTTCATCATTAATCCGTTCCCATAATCCATTTACCCATAAATGACTTGGCATTGCCATATTTACACACTTCTCCCTTCTTCACCAAATAATAAGTAATCAGCACTGACCTTTAGTTCAACACAAAGTCTTGCAAAATAGACAGCACGCATGTAACGATTATTTTTAGGCCTATATAATGTCTTCCTGCCAAATCTACACTTCTCAGCTACTTGCTTTTTACTTTTATTCTGCCTACGGATTTCTTCATCCAGTCTGTCCCAAAATCCGTCTAATAGGACTATATTTTCTTGTTTCATTTACCTAATCCTCACTTTTAATTTTTTTAAGCATATGATATAGAAAGCACATTTACCGGATCAAATATGAAAAGCAACTGCGCTAATCTCTATTATCTATCAGCCATAGCCTGTCAGCTTGCAGAATGTCTTACAGAAAACGAACTGGAAATACTTTCTGCTGAGCTAAATGCTCTTGGATATATGATTGAATCTTTATTAGCACATCAAAATGTCTGCAAGGATGATTAAAGTCTGTCTTTCAATTATATTTTACCTGCATATTTCCTCTAAAACCTCTTGCAGCCGTTCCCGTCCATCCTGCACATAATATAAACTATCCCCTATTACTAATGGCTCCCTACACTTATGCGCCGTAATTACTTTTTGCTGATATAAATGTACTCCTACATTCATGCCAGTACAAAATGCCTCATTTTCCATTAGTTCCTTCAATATTCATTCCTCCAATCATATTAAATTTTGTACTTACACTTTTGTATTTCTCTACTTTTCCGCATAGTTTCTGCAAAAATATTAAATCCATTAAATATTTCAATTTCTATTTAAAATTCCTACATATTTATAGAAGGTACTCACTGCTATGCCTTGCAGCTTTGCAAACTGTACAATAGTAATACTTCCATATTCTCCGGACTGAAGCTTGTTATATTCCTTAATGAATTCTTTTGGTACCCCCGTTGCCGGTCTTCCTAATTTCTTTCCTTTTTTTCTTGCCACATCAAGTCCTTTTTTAATTACTGTACTATGTAATCCATGTTTGCTTTCCCCATAATGTATTTTTTGATGACATGGATAACATAAACATACAATATTTGAATTAACATCTTTTCCACCCAAACTAATCGGAACTACATGATGATATTCTAGTTCCTTTTTTGAACCACAATTGCGACATTGTACCCCTATTTCCTTTTTATCTCTTTCTGATAAGTTTCTTCTCATTCCTATTTTCCCTCCACAATTTTCAAATACTTATATATAGAATTCCTGCTAAGACATGCCAACCGTGCAAACTCAGATAAGTTTATTCCACCACTGGCATATTGCGGATAATACCTAAAGAATGAAGCCGGTATATCATCCTCTGTAGTTTTCTTTCTTCCAATCTGTTTCCCTTTTTCCCTTGCATTTTCCATTCCCGATCTAATGCGCTGTATGGTAATGTCCCTTTCCATCTGGGCAAATACTGCCATCATCCGCAACATTCCCATTGTCATAGGATCAATATCATCATTCCTGCAATCAACAATAAAAGTTCCGACTATTAGCTTTACCTTATTCTTCTCCACAAACTCTAAAATTTCACATAGCTGCTTTGTTGAGCGTGACAATCTGCTTACTTCCGTACAAGCAATGGTATCGCCCTGTTTTACTGTCTCAAGAAGTTGCTGTAACTTCTCCCTGTCCTCATGGGAACCCGATTCATATTCCCAAAAGATATTATGTTCTTTAATTCCAATCGCCACTAATTCTCTTTTCTGCCTTCTTATATCTTGTTTATCTGAGTTTGTAGATGCTCTTGCATAACCATATTCCATATAATCACTCCTTTTCTTTATTAGATGGCACAAAACGACATCAACACATATTATTTCTCCGTCCAAACATCAAATTGTTAAAGAAAAGGCGATTTTCTTTCGTGAACAAATTTCCATACATTTAAAGGCAAATTCTCCGTCAAATTCATTGCGAACAAAATCAGGTGTTTTCTTGAACAACACTCTTTGACTGTTTCACTATGTAATTCTCCATTTTCCTATTTTATGGCACCAAAAAAGCACCTTCAGATGATTAATTCATCCGTTGGCGCTTCATTTTTCTAGAAAACTTATGTTACCTATAATTCCAAATAATCTTTAGGCAAAATTGCTCTTATTTCCGATGATTTATAATCATCTATATTTCTTGTTACAATATATTCTGCATCAAATGCTTTTGCACACTCCATCTGTAGACAATCCTCAAAATCAGAAAAATATTCATTTTGAAGCCCTGAAAGTATCTTTGCTTTATCCAGCCCTTCTACATCAAAGATAGAACATAAATTAACCAGTACTTCTCTTCGTTCTTTTACATCGTAATCTTTCCTTAATATAAAGAATATATTAGAAATAGAATGAGCCGCAATACATCCTTTTGCTTCACCATCTACACAAGCATGAATAATTTTCTTTGCATCTTCATAAAAGGGCTCCCTTGTTAGAAGATAGTCAAGCAATACATTAGTATCAACCAAAATCCTATTTGCCATACTTTTCTGTCCTGTAAGAAGCTAATTCCGCATCATAATCATTAACAGTTCCTTTCCTGCGTAACTGCTCCAATCTTGCAAATGCTTCTTCCCTTTCTGATTGTCCATCATTATACAGACCATTCACACCTTGCATTATCTGTAAAATAAAACTTACTTTATCTTCTGGCAACTTTTCTAACTCCCTTATTGCACTTTGCCGCAAAGCTGTCATAAAGCACCTCCTGTTCTATCTATTAACATATAGTATATCATTTCCCATTATTTGATACAATCAGCACTGACAGAAAATTTCCACCAGTACCAACTAATATCATAATGTTTCCACCAACTTATGTATGATTTTCAGTTTCATATCTTTACCACACTTCTTTTCCGTCTGATACAGGAATATTTTTATAATCCTGTCCATAAAATCATCAGGGAGAATATTGCTTTTGAACTGATTACAGGCATAACAAGCCGCTTGCAGATTTTCCATAGACTCCCCTCCGCCCATTGATAAAGGCACGATATGATCCAATGTCATATTTTCCAACAACAGCCGCTGGCCGCATAACTCGCACCGTCCACCGGATTTATTATATATTATTTCCCGTTCTTCATCAGAATATCTTTTTCGCCTTATCTTAATACTGCCTTCATGAGCAGTATTTTCCATATCATACGGATAATAGCCTTTACATTTCCCAGGCGACTTAAATATTTTCCGCATTGCAGCATTCACACTGTAAAATGTTTGGGCATTTTCCATTATTGGCGTTTTAATAATTCCACCTTTTTTATTAGTGGCTATATAGTATTTCCCATTTGTCAGTACAATCGCCATAATATCCACCTGCCACTACTATAATCAATAGCTATTCTCTTACTTTCATATACTTATACCCAACAACGCTGATCGTACGTGGTATGTCCATTTTCGTTTTAATCTTCCCCATATTCTCAAGCTTGTGAACCCTCTCCGCTACAGTAGATACTGCCCTTACACCTATACCATTTGCGATCTCTTTATAAGACGGGGAATGTCCATTCTCTTTGATATAATCAATGATAAACTTATATGTTTCATAGTCCCTTTCTGTCATTTTCTGTCCCCCTTTTCCGCTTTATCTCACTGCATATCTGCTATACATTACAGTCCCATTTCTGGCTCTGTCTTTACTTTCTCCATTTATCTGCCTGAAATATCCGTCCAAACTGAATGAATATGACCTGCTTTGTAAATATACGCATTTTCCATTCTTTAACGCCGTTGTTTGTGCTATGGCAACACTGTTTGTCACTGAAAGATTGCTTCTTATAATGTTTTCCAAGGATTTATGCAGCTCTCCAAATGAGGTATCAATGTAACCCTTTTTCCTTTTGTTTCCTTCATTTATGAAAAATACGATCCTGTATGAAAAGCATTCCTCTACCATGTTGTTAGCCAAACAGCCACGGCTTATATCTGCAATGATATCTGATATTGTGAACATAATTTTCCTCGTTTCTTTGGTGTATAGGGGAGGGCTGCCCTCCCCAAATTTTCCATTATGCCGCCTTTTGAATTTCCTTTGCATACTGTTCCATCAATGCCACAAGATAATGAAGTTTGCCTTATACCCCATTTGATAGACACATAGAACGAGTGGTATAATCTATCCAGAAAGTCAGGAGGAGAGATTATG
>RAYQ01000033.1 GCA_003612395.1 Parablautia intestinalis | reverse complement strand
AACTAGTTAGTTTTATTAGTTTTTTAAAGTTTGACAGAAAATCTATAATCTGACTAGGCGTATGATTTGACGTTTACTTTGATTTACCTGATTCATTGATTCCGACTAATGTGGTGACATCATCACATTCAATCCAGCCACTATCCTCAACAGATCTGAAATTCAGCACTTTATACTTTAATAATTTCATTTCGATTCTTCCATATAGGTATATATTTTTATTACTATTGATAAGGGTATAAATCTGCTATTTGCATCAATTAATTGTCAAATAAAAGCATCTTTGTTGGTATATTGTTCCTCATTGCTCTTGTATAAATTGTCCTATTATTTAATATGAAAGTAAATAATAGGATGTACAGTGCTTTGAAAATTCTGATTCTAAAAAGGAATTAGTTTTTTACTGCTGGCATTATAATGGAAGTATAAGGAAGGGGCTCCCGAAATGTTGAAAGATAATTCACAGTTAAAACTATCATTATCACCCTACCAGGGAATTTATGATGTAATCCTTCTCACAGATTATCTTTTACGGAAAATTTAAAAGAACATAGATTTTAGTTTTGTAACTCCAATGCTGCGTAAACCGTATTGTGAAAATTTGGGGCGCCCAGCAAAAAAACAGAGATGATGCTCAAACTGCTATTCCCGAAAAAGCTATCACACAAGCAAGCAAAAAGATTCAGGAAAGGCTGGAATTCGAAAGAAGTGAATTTTTAAGGAATGGGTGAAGATACGGCACCGGATTGAAGAAAAGAACGGGGAGCTAATACAGTCCCACGGATTACGCAGAGCGGATTCGACAGGGTCATTTGCTATGGAATTTCAGATGTATTTTACAGCATTTGTAGCAAATATCTTCTTCCGCATATCTTTGCTGATCTTTTCAATGGCCGTCAGATACATGTCCTGATCCTGCTCCAGCCATACACAAATAAAGTCCCGGTAAAACTCCTTTTCCGTTTTTGCGTTTCCGGATATCAATATCCACATATCCTTTTTTTGTCCCATAAACTATGAGTCTTTCCGTAAATGTGCATACCTTTGATAATTCGTAAAAATACAAACTGGAATTTCAGATTTGGATGTTTATTATGCCAAGATACTTACAACAATGGCAAGCGCACAAATTAAAAATACTCCCACACCAAATACGACTATCACTTTTTTAATCTTTTTATCTCCTTTAACAACCGTATCTATTCTATCAGTAAATAAAGTACACACGATAGCTGCTATCATTAGCGGCACAGAAATTAACAACACAAAAATTTTTCCCATACTTTTTCCCCAAACAACTCCCGCTTTATGTTTAACTATATTTATTTGTTCTCATTCTTACTGCCTTTTCCAAAATCCTCTCCAAATACCTCATGGAAAATATCCTTGGCGGCATTTTTATCAGATTTCAAAGGGCGGTTGTCCTACCGTTCCATGACTCACTCAATTATGAGTTTCACATATCCATCAATTTCTTTATTATAAACATGCTTTCCAATAATAGAGTGTAACTGCCTTATATCTTCTAAGCTGGAACTTGCTAATTCAAGATAACAACTTTGAGACTGAGCCAAATTTAGACTTTCATAATAATCAGATACATAACAGCAGAACTTATCAAGCACATCTTCTAATGGATACTGTGAAATTTCACCTGCATCTTTACCTTCGCCCAATTCTACTTCTTGCATAAATGTCAATGAAGTCACATATAAGATTTCTTTGCCTGCCTCGATTTTATAAATGCCGTCTTCGATTAAAGAGTAACCGGCATTCATATATTTGGGCGCATTGTAATTCTGAATTTCTTTCATGTCATGCACTCTCCTCCGTAAAAATACACTTTCGGCCAGCATAGCTGAACGCAAAGTCGCTAAAGCAATTATTACAGGCAGGCTTTTGTTGGACTAATCTTCTAATAACACACGTTTTCTTTCTATCATTTCCCCGATTCTCTCGATATATTGGGAAACATCCTTGACATTCTCGCTTCGCTCAATGCGTCCGTCCGGGTACACCCTTTTCGATATGCTTCCAGCTCCGCAAGCCACGATAGACTGTTTCTCCTCCATAATCAGGATATTATAAATTCCAAACTTGTTATCCCGTATATCACAGGGATCTTTGATATCACCCTCCTGCATTACTTTAGTACTGCTTTCCCATTTTCTATCCCGCGCATACCCTACATTTTCAAAATTTCCGGACATATTTTTCTGACGGTACAGGTAGTAGGGAACCATTCCCATCCTTGCTGCCCCGTCCGCCATAATATGCATCGTTTCATCCGTGTTTTTTAAAGAAGATATTCCATTTTCCAGCACCCACTGACTCAGCTTCGAAGCCCTTTTAATAGCCAGCGAATGTACGGTCAGGCTGTCCGGGTTTAGCCTTTCGATTTCCGCCATGGTTTTTTGCACATCTTCTGCAGATTCCCCCGGCAGTCCCAAAATCAAGTCCATATTAATATTGGTAAAGCCCGCCTTCCTCGCCATGGCAAAAGCTTCTTTCACCTGCAGAACCGTATGCTTTCTTCCGATTAAGTCTAAAGTTTCCTGCTTCATGGTCTGGGGATTTACGGAAATTCTGTTTACACCAAAAGTTTTCAGCACCTTAAGCTTTTCCGGGGTGATGCTGTCTGCACGCCCTGCCTCAACCGTATACTCCCTCAGATTAGAAAGGTCAAAGCTGTTTTTTATTTTAGAAAGCAGTCTTGTAAGTTCTTCCAGTTCCAGTGTGGTTGGCGTTCCGCCGCCAATATAAATTGTATCCAGTACCTTATCCCTATATGTTTCTGCTACATATTCAATTTCTTTTTCCAATGCATCTAAGTATAAGCCAATTTTCTTTTTCCATGAGACAATTGGGAAAGAGGTAAAGGAACAGTACAGGCATGTGGTAGGACAAAAGGGAATACCGATATACAGGCTGTATCCGTTCTCATAGTGAAGTCCTTCAAGCAACGCTTTTTCCCTTTTGGCAATCTGCAGGGAAAGCTCCCCCTTTTCATCGCTGATGAAATAGGTATCTTTCATATACTTTAAAATATCTCCATCGCTTCTGCCCTCTTCAAGCATGGACATGGGAATTTTGGTTGGGCGGATACCGGTAAGTGTTCCCCAAGGCAGCGTTTTCTTCGTGTGCTGTGAAAGGACCTCATATATCAACTTCTTTAGACGGTTCTTCACCTCAGTACGTTCCAGCCTTTTAGGTAATCCGGCCTTCCAGCCACCAAAAGAAGCCGTTCCATTGCCCCCGCACACAAGGGTAATTGAAACAGCCTCCTCTGTAAAATGAATCTGCAAAGTTTCCTCTGCGTCTGGGCCTTCTTCCTCTCCTACTATTACCTTTACATCTCCGGCCGGATAAAAAGCCTTCACCAGCGAATGGATATCGTACTCAAATCCTGCCTGATTTACCGTAACTTTGATCAATTTCTCGTTCATCATCTTGTCATCGTTTCCCTTATTTTTATAATCACATTTCTTGTGTAAATACTTTGGTCTGTTTTCTGACAGCACAGGTCAAAAATGCGTGACACCGTCTGTCAGCGTATTTCAAAAAACTGTTTATTCCACAGTTACCACTTTAGCTAAGTTTCTCGGCTTATCCACATCAAGGCCCTTATCAAGGGATACGAAATAAGCGATCAGCTGCAGCACGATTGATGCCGGCATTACCATAAAAGGATCATCCATTTTAGGCAGCCTGTAAACGCAGCTCCACTGTTCCCCCTCGTCCAGGGTTTCATTTTCCTTGATCAGAAGCACGACTCTTGCCCCTCTGGACTGAACCTCACGGATGTTGGAAATTTCCTTGCTCTTTAATTTATCCTGGGTCACCACCGCAACCACCGGTGTATCCTCTGTAATCAGTGCAATGGTTCCATGCTTGAGCTCGCCTGAGGCGTATGCCTCCGAGTGGATGTAGGAAACCTCTTTTAATTTAAGAGAGCCCTCCAATAAAATGGAATAATCCAGCCCCCTCCCAATCATAAACACGTCCTGCGCATTTAAAATCACGCCTGCAAGACGATGGATTTCCTCTTTTGTATCCAGCACCTTTGCCATCACCTGGGGAACCCTCTGCAGTTCATTCATAAAGCTTAAAAGCCTTTCTTCCTCCCAAAGTCCTCTGGCCATCGCCATCCTCGCCGTAATCAGATACAAAACGGCAAGCTGCGTGGTATATGCCTTGGTACTTGCCACCGCAATCTCCGGTCCTGCATTGGTGTAAATCACGTACTCGCTGGCACGGGCAATGGACGCTCCCTTTACATTCACCACAGAAATACTGGGAGAACCGCATTTTCTTGCAAACTTAAGCGCTTCTAATGTATCAATGGTTTCCCCTGACTGTGAGATGGCAATCACTAATGTATCCTTATTTACCACCGGATCATTATACATAAATTCAGACGCCATCACAACATCCACATGAATGCCAATCATTGCCTGAATAAGACTTTTTCCAACCAGCCCTGCATGCATGGCCGTTCCACATGCAATCACACAGATTCTTTTACAGTCCTTCAGTATCTGATCCGGTATTCCTTCTTCTGAAAAATCAGGCTTGCCATCCTTAATTCTGGGAAGTATGGTTTCCGCTATCACCTGCGGCTGCTCCATGATTTCCTTTTCCATATAAAAAGGATAACCGCCCTTTCCGCTGCGGCTCACATCCCAATCCACCTTAAGCCACTCAACTTCTGCTCTGTCCCCGGACAAATCAAACATGTCAATCCCCTGCGGTGAAAGACAGATCACATGAAATTCAGGTACTACAAAATAATCCGTAGTAAAAGGCACGATAGCTGCCACATCCGAGGACAGCATGGCGCCCTTTTCCGTTACGGCTGCCACAATAGGGCTTACATTGCGCACTGCAAATATCTTATCCGGCTGATCCTCAAACAGGATTGCCAGCGCAAAAGTTCCTTTCAGCTTCAATACGGTTCTTCGTATTGCAGAATAAGGATCTCCTGTATAAAAATGCTCCAGTACGGCAGCTACCACCTCACTGTCAGTTTCGGACGCAAGACTCCCTTCCAGCCCGTATTTTTCTGTTAGCTCTTTATAATTTTCTATAATTCCATTGTGAATCAGCGTGATTTTGCCAAATTTATGGGGGTGGGCATTCTCGTTGGACACTCCCCCGTGAGTTGCCCATCTGGTATGCCCTATTCCGCACTGCCCTGCCGGCTTTAGTTCCTCATACAGTCCCCGCAGCTCTTTCACTCTTCCTGCCCTTTTTACAATCTGCGTCTTTCCGCCATCCAAAAGAGCAATCCCTGCACTGTCATAGCCTCTGTATTCCAATAGTTCCAGTGCGTCCAGCATAATCTTCCCCGCATTGCCTTTTCCCGTATATCCAATAATTCCACACATTTTGTTTCCCTCATTTTTTCTATAAATTTATTATATGCTCCGCCTGCGCTCACTGCGCCCGGAGCCTGCCTGTTTCTCATTAATCCATACAGTCAATATCCCTGATAAGCAGGGCATAGTATTTGATACGCCCTGCGGACAGGTTATTGACCCCTGTGGTATTCGAAAAGTATTAAATACTTTTCAAATTTGCCTCCGTTATACCGTATTTGTTTTGCAGTTACCCGCATATTTGCCGGTATATCACGCACCGGAGGCGATACGAAAGAGCATCCGCCGAATTTTCGATCACCCTTTACCTCGTCAGCCTTTCCTATCTCTATGTAAAAGGCCATGGCGCTAAATGAGGGAAACAATGACAATTTCATCCTTGGTATTCAGTTATCAAAGTCCGGATAAATATATTCCGGCAGACTGTATCTGCAAAACCCATATGTTTTATAAAATTACTGCCGGAATACAATTCACGATTGCTATTATACACAAAAGACCGGTAGTTGTAAACTACCGGTCCTCTCATATTTCCGTCCTAAAGAGTCAAATCCTCAATATTAACTCCAAAACTGGATAGTTACCGTAATTAATTCTTTTTCCGTCATATCTTGTACCATCCTCTCACCACCTTCATTCTTGTTTGCGTTAACTGATACAATTTCTGTATAAAATATTTACGGCGGCGTGTAAAGCTTATTCATATTCCACAAATTCGCCGTACTCTTCCCAAATATTGCAGATCCATGTCTTTCCCTGGTTAAAAATGATTTCTTCCCCGTTTTCGTCATAAAATTTTGCGGGCGTGGCATCGCCGTCATATCTCTCCCAGGTTCCCTTAATGGCCTTTCCGCCTGTAAAGACTATGGCATCCCCTTCTCCGTGAACACCAAAAGCCAGATAGTCGTGATCATCTCGCACTTCCCCATGGCAGTACTGAAAAACGACATTGGACACCGTAAGCTGGCTGCCATCCATCTCATCAATCTGTTCTTCCCCGTTCTGGAATCTGTAATAAAGGTTATCCTCACTGTGATACTCAAAATAGGGATTATAGGCACCATAACCGCCTTTGTTTCCCTCATGTCCACCTGGGTAAATCATGGTTGCATCTTCCGCGTCTTTATAATTGTCCTGCGCCTTAGTCTCATCACCTGCAAAGGTAAAGGGAGGTACATAGGCATCATCATAATCCCACTCATATTCAAGCCTTTCTGCCGCTTCAAGAAGTCCGTCAATAAAAAGATATCCTGTAAACTCCGTAGCATATCCCGGCCGGCTGACTCTGTCAAAGGCTTCGTGGGCAGGGTTATATATTCCCTCCACTGCAGCGCTGATATTTTGAACCGTATCCCTGTTAATCAGTTCCTCCACGTACGGCCTCGCAAGGCCCCAATTACAGTAGATTGCCTCATATCCCATGGCCACATACACAAAATAATCCCGGCTGCTTCTGACCGGTCCTATCCTGTCCAAATCATCAAAATCTTCAAAAACCGCCATCAATCTGGTAATACGCCCCTCCACAGGCGCTTCATAAATGATGCTTGCTCTGGAAATCCCATATTGAGGCATGGCGGGGGAATTGTTTGGTATCATAACTGCAATAGGCCTTCTGTCCGCCGCCTTTACATCCTTCCATTCTCCCGTAAGATAACTTTGTACTTTTCCGTCAACCACCTCTCTTTCTGAGACAGTCGGAAACCCTTCCGGGGTAGGCTCAGAAGCTTCGGGGGTCTGCTGTGGTAATTCTTCCTCAGAGGGAACCGGAACAACCTCTTCCTCCTTATTTTTACTACATCCGGCAAGCATCACGCCTGCCAGCAGCCCTGCTGCCAATACTACGAATAATTTTTTTCTCATTGCCCTGTAAATTCCTTTCCTCCGATGTTCTTTTTCCGTTCATCCTCCATAATACCCTTTGACCGCCCGTTTCATCAGCCCGATGCCCTGAAAAGTTTCTAATGGCCGCATCCAGCCAAAGCTTGTCCGAAAGCTGAACTGCCAAGCCTTTATATAAAAGGATTGTACTGCTTCTCATATCCTATTGTAGTTGCTTCCCCATGCCCCGGATATACCCTGACATCCTCCGGCAGCGGCATCAGCTTTCCTTTCACGGAACGCACCAGCGTGCTCATACTGCCTGTAGGCAGATCTGTTCTCCCCACTGATTCCTGAAATAAAGTATCTCCACTAATCAATATTTTATCATCCTCAAAATAATAGCAGCAGCTTCCCTTCGTGTGCCCGGGTGTGGCCAGAAGCTTAAAGCTTATTCCCTCAATGGTTCTTTCCTCCCCGTCTTTCAAATAAGTATCTGCCTGCACTATGCAGGGTCTGCCTGCTCCCTTGGAAACATTTACCGAGGCATTTTCACACACCTCCCGCTCCTCCTCATAAGCATACACCTTAACACCGGAAAGCTCCTTAAGCGCCTCAACACCCCAAATATGATCAAAATGGCCATGCGTCAGCAAAATAGCTGCCACGGTAAATCCCTTCTCCTTTAAACCATTATAAATATAGTCGCCTTTATCCGCAGGGTCAAAAACAAGCGCCTGGCTGCTGCCTTCCCTGTACACAAAATAACAGTTTGTCTGGCATATCCCCAACATGATTCTCCCTATTTTTAAATCCGCCATTTATCTTCTCCTTCCCTAATGTAAAAATATCGTATCTATTCAGCCGGTAGCTCTCTCTATATCTATTACACTTTCTATGGATTTTAATTTGTCAACAATGCGAATAAGCTCCTCCCGGCTGCTGATCTCAAAGGAAGTTGACAAGGTTGCAAGCCCCTGCTTGTTCACACGCGTATTCATGGAAATAATATCAATGTTTTTTTCTGACAGTGTACGGGATATATCCGCCAAAAGCCCGTTTCTGTTGTTGGCGTAAATTTTAATATCCGCCAGATATTTTCCTTCCGCCACATCGTCTGCGGTTCCTTCCCACTCAGCGTCAATCAGTCTCACTCTCTCTAAATCAGGCAGATTGATAATATTGATACAGTCTGTCCTGTGTATGGAAACGCCTCTGCCGCGGGTGACAAAGCCTACAATTTCATCCCCTGGTACCGGTGAACAGCACTTGGAAAATCTAACAGCCACGTCATGGATGCCCTTCACCATAATGCCGCTTTTGGATTTATTCCATTCCATCTTCCTTGCCGCATCATTTTCGGCAACTGCTGCAAGTACCTCTTCATTGGTCAGTTCTTTTTTATGATTCTTTTCATAAAACTCCATCATCTTATTGATGATCTGGCCTTCTTTTAACCCGCCATGTCCTACCGCCGCCAGCACCGAATCCCAGTCCCTGAAGCCATACTTGTTCATAATGGCACTCGTATACTCCGGCTTCATAAGCTCGGAGATATTAATACTCCTTGCTTTACAGTAAGAATTTAAAAGTTCTTTTCCTTTAATGATATTTTCTTCTTTAAACTCATTTTTAAACCACTGGTTGATTTTGTTTTTGGCCTGAGTACTCTTTACCAGGTTCAGCCAGTCCCGGCTTGGCCCTTTAGAATTTTGGGAGGTTAAAATTTCTATTCTGTCGCCATTTTTGATCTCGTAATCAATGGTCACCAGCTTGTCGTTTACTCTGGCCCCAATCATTTTATTTCCCACCGCACTGTGAATGCTGTATGCAAAGTCCACCGGTGTGGAACCGGCCGGAAGATTTTTTACCTCTCCGGTAGGGGTAAAGCAGTAAACGCTGTCGGAAAACAAGTCCAGATCGCTTTTTAGCAGATTCATAAACTCTTTGTTGTCGGACATATCCCGCTGCCATTCCAGAATCTGCCTTAACCAGGCTAATTTTTCTTCCTCTGAATCCTCTATTTTTTTGCCGTCTGAGGCGACCTTATATTTCCAGTGGGCCGCAATCCCATACTCCGCCGCCTTATGCATCTCATAAGTCCGAATCTGTATCTCAAAGGGCTGCCCGCTGTTACCAATAAGTGTGGTATGCAAAGACTGGTACATGTTCGCCTTGGGCATGGCAATATAATCCTTAAAGCGTCCCGGTATGGGCTTATACATTTCATGAATAACCCCAAGGGCTGCATAGCAGTCCTTCACCGTATCCACAATGATACGTACCGCAAACAGATCGTAAATCTGATCGATGGTCTTGCTCTGATTTTTCATCTTTTTATAGATACTGAAAAAATGTTTTACCCGTCCGTCTATCTGTGCCTTGATTCCGGCTTTCGTAATATGTTCGCTTACTTCGTCCACTATGGTCTGGATATATTTTTCACGGACGCTTTTGCGAACCGCAATTTTATCCACCAAACCGTAATAAGCTTCCGGCTCCAGATATTTTAAGGACAAATCATCCAGTTCCACTTTAATTTTGGAAATCCCAAGCCGCTGTGCAATAGGCGCATAGATCTCCATGGTTTCCCGAGCAATCCTTTGCTGGCTCTCAGGCCTCTTGTACTTTAAGGTACGCATATTGTGAAGCCTGTCTGCCAGTTTAATCAAAATAACTCTGATATCCTTCGCCATGGCAAGAAACATCTTACGAAGATTTTCTGCCTGTATTTCCAGCCTGTCTTCCGCTTTATCGCCGCTTTCATTGGTAAAGTTTAACTGCTCTAACTTCGTTACCCCGTCCACAAGCAGTGCAACATCTTCCCCGAAGCGCTCCTTTATCTCATCTTCTGTCATAACGGTATCTTCTATCACGTCATGCAAAAGTCCGGCCGCTATAGTCTCTTTGTCCATCTCAAGATCGGCAAGTATGATAGCCACATAAAGAGGATGGATAATGTAAGGCTCCCCTGACTTGCGCACCTGATTTTCATGGGCTTTGGCCGCCAGAAGATAAGCTTTCTCTATTAAAGTAATATCATCAGAAGGATGATATTTTTGAACACGCAAAACCAGGTCCCTGTATAGCTGCTGGGGACTTTGAAATTCCTGAATGGTTTCTATTCGTCCATCATCAAACACTATTTCACTTTTCATTAATTCCACATCTTTTTCTTCCGTCATAATAATCCCACCCTGCCGGTCATTCGCAAATTTGGTATCATCTTATCTGCAATACGCTTATGGCTCATGCAGCAAATACAAAGCTTTGGCTGAAATTTCAATACCGGCATAAATTCAACGATGCATTCTGTGTACTCTTCTTTCATATATTATGATATTATATATTTTTTTGTTAAATTCGTCAACGCGGCTGAAAATTATGTTTTTATAGAGAAAACAGGTATACCGTAACTTACAGCATACCTGTCTATCATTCTTACTCTTTTATTATAATCTTATTCTGTCAAAGGCAGCGCTTTTTACATCATCCCGCCCATTCCGCCGCCACCTGCCGGCATTGCAGGAGCATCTTCTTTGATGTTTGCAACAACAGACTCTGTTGTAAGCAGGGAAGAAGCAACGCTTGTTGCGTTCTGCAGAGCGCTTCTTGTAACCTTTGCAGGGTCAAGAATACCAGCGGAAATCATATCTACATATTCTTCCTTGAGAACATCAAACCCTACACCTGCATCGGCTTCCTGTACCTTACTTACAATAACGCTGCCCTCTAAGCCTGCGTTTGCTGCAATGTGGAACAAAGGAGCTTCCAGTGCTTTCAGTACAAGCTGTGCACCTGTTTTCTCATCGCCTTCCATTGTGTCAGCCAGTTTGCTTACTTCCTTAGATGCATGGATATAAGCAGAACCACCACCGCAGATGATACCTTCTTCCACTGCCGCTCTTGTTGCTGCAAGAGCATCCTCAAGACGAAGCTTCGCTTCCTTCATTTCTGTCTCAGTAGCAGCGCCAACACGAATTACAGCTACGCCGCCTGCCAGCTTGGCAAGTCTTTCCTGAAGTTTTTCTCTGTCGAAATCAGAAGTAGTCTCTTCAATCTGACCCTTAATCTGATTGATTCTTGCGGAAATAGCAGCCTTGTCGCCTTCTCCGTCAACAATAACCGTATTTTCCTTCTGAACCTTAACGGATTTTGCACGTCCAAGCTGATCCATCGAAACTTCTTTTAAGTCAAGGCCAAGTTCTTCGCTGATTACCTGACCGCCTGTAAGGATTGCAATATCCTCCAGCATGGCTTTTCTTCTGTCGCCATAGCCGGGAGCCTTAACAGCCACTACATTGAAGGTTCCACGAAGTTTATTTACAATCAGGGTGGTAAGAGCCTCACCCTCAACATCCTCAGCAATAATAAGCAGTTTTGCGCCAGACTGTACTACCTGCTCAAGTAAAGGAAGGATCTCCTGAATGTTAGAAATCTTTTTATCTGTAATCAGGATATAAGGATTCTCAAGAACAGCTTCCATCTTATCCATATCCGTAGCCATGTATGCGGAAATATATCCTCTGTCAAACTGCATACCTTCTACCAGGTCAAGCTCTGTAAGCATTGTCTTGCTCTCCTCGATAGTGATAACGCCGTCACCGGATACCTTTTCCATAGCATCAGCAACCAGCTGTCCTACTTCGTCATCCCCCGCGGAGATAGCTGCAACTCTTGCAATGTGCTCTTTTCCGTTTACTTTAGAGCTCATCTTTGCAATTGCATTTACGGCACAGTCGGTAGCCTTCTTCATACCTTTTCTTAAAATAATAGGGTTAGCGCCTGCTGCCAGATTCTTCATTCCGCCGTTTACCATTGCCTGAGCAAGTACGGTTGCTGTTGTGGTGCCGTCACCTGCCACATCATTGGTCTTGGTAGCAACTTCTTTCACCAGCTGGGCTCCCATATTCTCAAAAGCATCTTCTAACTCAATTTCCTTTGCAATCGTAACACCATCGTTAGTGATAAGGGGAGCGCCGTAGGATTTGTCCAGAACTACGTTTCTTCCTTTAGGTCCCAACGTTACCCTTACGGTATCTGCCAACTGATTTACACCTGATTCAAGCGCTGCACGGGCTTCTTCCCCGTATTTAATTTCCTTAGCCATAATCTTCTCTGCCTCCTAAGCTATATTAATTTACTGTTTGCTGTTTCATACGCTCATGCCTGATGAGCCGGCTTATAGAACTAAATATGCTCTATACCTCTTCTTTAATAATTATTGGATCACTGCCAGAATATCATTTTGCTTTACAATGATATATTCTTCTTCCTCAACCTTAACGTCTGTGCCGGCATACTTGGAATAGATGACCTGATCGCCAACCTTAACTTCCATCTTAACTTCCTTACCATCGACCACACCGCCGGGGCCTACTGCAACCACCTCTGCCTGCTGAGGTTTTTCTTTGTTTTGTCCTGGCAATACAATACCTGACTTAGTGGTTTCTTCCGCTACCAACTGTTTTAAAACGACTCTGTCTGCTAATGGTACTAACTTCATTTTAAATGCCTCCTTTATTTTGTTGACTGCTGCTATTTTACCAGTACCCGCATCCCAAAGACCTGCACATATTAAGAAACGAAGTATTGGTTGCTGTTTGTTTTGCCTTTGTTAGCACTCAATTATATCGAGTGCTAATTACTAGAACATATATTAATTTTATCTTCTTTCCTTTGCAACCGTTATTATGAGTAAATATCGCCGTTTTAATCTTATTATCTCTTGTTTTCTTTATTTTTCTCTTTTTATCTTAATTTCGCATGAATTAGTTGATTTAATAAATAGTTTATTTTTGGCAGAAACTTTTTATACTCCTATATGGAAACAACGGATGCCCCACTTTGTCAGACATCCTTATGTTAAAGACACTGTCAGGCTTCGCCGGCCGGCTTATTATAAAAAAGCTGCCTTACCTTCTTTCGGTAAAGCAGCCTTTAAGCCTGTTTTTATTTGCGCATTCCCTTTTCTAGGCGCTGCCTGTATCCGGGCGCATTTTTCACTTCAAACTTATTGTTAAACATCTCGTACTCTGCATCGGAAAGCCGCTCCTCCAGAGTTTCCTCTATATTTGTTTTGTACACAACTCCCACAGCCACGGAAGGAGCAAGTTCCGGATCTTCATATGTATTACATCTTTCCTGTATCCTGGCGGCAAACTCCTCCGCCTCGCCTTCGTCCGCAAAGGGAACCAGCACGCCAAACACATCTCCGTCTACCCTGCCAATCACATATTCAGGCTTCGCCGTATCCTTTAAAATATCCGCCACGATTTTAATCAGCCGATCGCTTCCATCATCTCCATAGTGATCATTTGCATACTTCCAGTCATTTATATTCACATTTACCACGCCTATAGGTATCACTTCCGACCTGTCGATCACTTTCATCTTTTCTTCAAAATATATTTTGTTATAGACTCCCGTAAGGATATCTTCTTTTTCATTTTGTGAAATTTTGTGTTTCCTATCTTCAAGTTCTTTTTCAAGTTCTTCCAGATAAATGCTGTCCTCCCTGCGCAGGTATACCTCCTCGCCCAGCTTCTCCAAAAGAGCTATGGTACCGTCCACCATCTCCCCTGTCAGCTGCCTGTCTTTGCCCTCTCCCAGCTCCTTTATATAAAGGTGGCCAATGGTATGATTTCTGATCCGCAGTTTCCTCCCCGGCTCCGCCACCACATCCGGATGATAGCCAAGAAAGCCATCCCCAATCGCCATCTCCTTTTCTCCATGCCTGTCTGTCAAAAGAATATTAATGTCCAGTACTCTTGCCAGATTATGAAAATATTTTTTGACAATCTCCATATTAAAAAGATTTGACAGAGAATAATTTCTGATATTTTCCTTGATTCTCTTTTCATAAGGTATTGAATCGTAACCCATATTAATAACCCTGCTCCTTCCTCGACCTGCAAATTGGGGCACAAAGCGCAAATTTGTGATTGATAAAATCAGCCGTCAGGCCGATTTTTCAACCTGACTCCCATCTGCCCGCTTCTCTATACCAGTATACCTTTTCCCCCCGGCTTTATCAAGCATTTATTCTTTTTTCAACCGTCTGCTTTTCAACTGTCTTATTTTCTTCCGTCTTATTTTTGTGGTAAGTTAAATTCTCATTAATTCTGCAGTATTCCCCTGTCTTACTGTATGAATCCATCAAATGGCTTTCTGAGAGCTGTGCCGTAAGAATATCCGGTCTTTTCTGCCTTGTTCCCCTGCCCGCTTTTTCTAATGTATGTCTCTTTGCTCCCTTTTTCCCTCTGAAATTTCCTTTCGGATCCGTCAGCGCGGCAAAAGCATCTCCTTTGTTAAAGCGTTTGAGAGCCGTGCTTAAGCCTGTTTTCAGTTTTTCTCTGACACTCTCCCATTTATTTACAATCCGATAAGAAAGTCCCTGCCTGACGGCAGAGGATGCGGCATCGATCCCTGCATTTATCGCTGCTTCGCTTTCCGTGGTAAGAACTTTTTCTGCTGCCGAAAGTGCCTTTTTCTCATCTCCCAGAGAATCCCAAATGCCCTTAATAACGCTTAATCCCTTTTTAAATCCAAATCCGCCTGCTTTCCGCCCCGTTTTTGCCGGCGTATCATATAGAAAGGAACTCTCCTGCCGGGCCTTTTCTCCTTCCCCCGAAACCAGAGTATCCTGCTTTATGCCTGCTGCCGCCCCTTTGTTCCCGACATGCTCCTCCTCATGCAGACATTTTGTGATATGGTGAGTATGAGATTCCTGATATCTTCTTTCTGAAAAGGAATTATAATTATTTTGTATTTCCATGGAGCTCTCCTTTCTGCAGAACCGGCTATTTAAGCAGTATCGCAAGCGGGCCTGCGATACATGGCAACAGGCTTTGCCAATTGCAGACTTTACTGTACCACCGATAAATAGCTGCTGACCGCATACACAATCTGCCCGTTAAATTCCAGCTGTGACCAGCCGTTATCTCCTATTCCAACCCTGGTAAGAACCTCCCCGTTATGGAGAAGGCCTACGATAGTATCCTCCCTGTCCGTACCAGGCTCTGATCTCAAATTCGTTTCCATTTTAGCCGTAACCTGTTCACTAACCGGCGTATAAACCGGCCCCTGGGGTGGTGCCTGCTGTCCGGTATCCTCCATATCCGTGGTGAGATAACTGGTAACCGCATATAATGTCTGCCCATTATAGATAAGCCTCGACCAGCCGTTATGGCCAATCCCCGTCCTTGTAGCCGTATCTCCATGTACCAGCCTGCCCACTATGGATGCATCGCTTAAAGTACTGGGTTCCGAACGCATGTTTGTCTCCTGCTTCGCCGTTACTGTCTCATTCACTTCCGTAAAGATAATTCCAACCTCCGGATTGGCTTCCACAATCTCCGCAGGGGTATCATCCTTTGCTTCCGCTTCCTTTGTGTACCCAAAATAGGCAATATTTACATCCGTCTTTTTAGAAATTCCTGCCACCGTACCCTGGCTGGTATACTGCCACATATCATGGACACCCGTATAGCTTGACGCGCTGGTCTCAGGATATGGCTGGCCGGGATATTGGGCTACCCATATTTTATACTTTCCGGCAAGAGTCTGTGTATCCCAAAGGGCACTGCCCTCAAGCTCTCCCTTTGAGGCGTAAAACATAGGGGTATACCCTGATGCTGCAATTTCATCCAAAAAAGCGCAAGCCAGACTGGTTCTTGCTGCCACATCCAGGCTGTGCTGCCTGCTGTCCGGAGATTGAAAATCCTCACAGTTAAAAGCCACCGGATAAGTAATTTTATATTTTGCAATCATATCACATGTGAAAGCCGCTTCCTCTCTGGCTTCCGCCTCGGTCACTGCACTTGAAAAGAAATATGCCCCAAGCTTAATCCCTGCTGCCTGGGCCTCCTGCATATTATAGCGGGCCGTAGGATCTTCAAAAATCTCTCCCGTAGACTTTGCCCTGTAGCCTACACGGATCATGGCAAACTCTACGCCGGACTCCTTCACCTTCAGCCAGTCGATGGTTCCCTGATATTTTGACACGTCTATTCCAACCGTAAGGCCGCTGATAAGACCTGCCGCATCCTGTTTACCGATATCTGATACCGTCACCTCCGCGCCGGCCCCCTCACTGCCGGCCTCTCCAAAAGTCTGGGGATCCTGGGCATCATCCAGAGCACCTACTGAAACCTCCTCCGGTTTTAAAGGTGAAGGCAATGCTTCCGCAGCCTCCTGCTTTTCCTCAGGTTCCTCATCTGAATTAGAACTTTGTTCTTTCCCGGCATTCTCTTCTTTTGAAGAGTTAAAGTCCCCGGTCATCTCTTCCTGTGACACCTGTTCCTGCGTAAGGTTCAGCCGTGCTTCTAACGCCTCCCGCTCCTTCTTACTTTCCCTAAGAAAAATGAAAAATACCGTTCCTAAAGCCACAACAATACACGTTCCCAAAAGGCATATAACCCTCACAAGCTTTTTATCAATACCGTTATCTGTGTCCGTTTCTTCCTTCCAATCTATATCCCACTCATCATCAGAATCTTCTTCGTTGGAATCCGTCCCATCCCCGTCAAATTCTTCTTCCCAGTTAGAATCCCGCTCACTCGGATCCGGTTCATCCTTAAAAAAATTCTCTCTGTAAATGGGTTTTCTTTTTCCGCTTTTTTTCATGATCGTCTCCCGCTTATTAAAAGCCATAACTATTATCCCGCAGCATATAGAAAGTTTACAAATTTTTCACCGGTTCCTGCCTTGCAGCAAATGCAGACTCCCGGCTAAGCAGCTCCCTTGCCACTGTTGCTTTTTCATTATAAACTATATATGGCAGAATTACTATAGACAAAATCTTCATCCTTGCTTCTGACCGTGAATAGTCATAATCTTAACGCTATTTTAACGTTTTTCCCTGGGAATGAATTGCTCTGTTTCTCTCTAAAATGTATAATAAAAAGGGAGAGATACTGCCATGCTTTTTCAATAGCCTACCAGGTCCCATAAGCATAATTCAGGCAAGGTGCTTACTTACTATTTTTACCAAAATAGGCATCGGTTATCGAATGGCGGAGGGAGATTAAGCACATGAATGCCCTGCTAGAGGAAGAAGCTGCAGCCGGCTAATTGGCTGTGAAAAGCCATAAATCAGGCGCGTTCAAAGGATAGGTAACGTGTTCCCTGAAAAGACAGCTTCCCCGTATCTCCCTCAGCTAACATTCCATATTCCGAACCATTAACTGAAAATTCCATGCGGTCTCCGCTTTCAACCTGAAACGTCACATAATATGATGTGGAGAAAGTCGTGCTATATCCGTGAGCGCCCGTCCCGTCACCTGCCAGGGCATGACTGTGATGAGATACATCTGTTCTTTTCGCCACAATTTTAGCAGTTACGCTCAGCCGGGGCGAATTGTTATTTTTGTTCCAAGTGCATATAAAATGTAAGAAGCGCTGATAATGACATTTTAATGTAGTTTTATTTTTGTTTAGCGCAGCAAAATATGATTTGGAAATTGCAGCGGAAAGTTAAAGAGGGAGATAGAAGCAAATGAATGCAATCGTAATTTATAATTCACAAACAGGATTTACAAAGCGTTATGCCGAATGGATAGCAAAGCATCACGGCAGGGGCAAATGAATCCGGCAAGTTCTGGCTTGGGATGCTCAATGACCTGAAGAACCGCGGGGTAAAGGATGTGCTGTTCTTCTGTGTAGATGGGCTTACCGGCTTCAAAGAGGCGAACGGGACAGTTTACCCGTAGGCCCAGAGCCAGAGGTGTGTGATCCATATGCTACGCAATTCCTTCAAATATGTGAATTATAATAACCTGAAAAAATTCTCCTCTGACTTCAAGGCCGTATACAATGCACCAAATGAAGAGGCAGCCCTGTCAGAGCTTGATGCAGTCCGCGAGAAGTGGGGGAAGAAATACCCTTACGCGATCCGTAACTGGGAAAATAACCGGGAAGATGTGAGCTCTTTTTTCCAGTTTTCGGATGATATCCGCCGCATTATGTACACGACAAATATCATTGAGGGGCTGAACCGCCAGTACCAGAAAGTCACGAAGACCAAAAGGGTATTACCCAATGATACGGCTTTGGAAAAACTCCTTTACCTGGCCAGCCGGAATGTGGCAAAGAAATGGACCCAGAGCCCACGGAACTGGCAGTCCTACAAGCGCCTAATTATGGTACAAAAAAATCAAAAATGGATGTATAAAATCCGTATGTATGGTTAGCCTATAAGTAGAAAGATAAAACGACAAAAGATTCACCGCAACAAACGACAGGAAATCCTGCTCTGAAAGTTATCATTTAGTTGTAATTTCTTCAGTTGCAAAAATCTTGCTGCATAATTCAAAATATTCATCATAAGATATTTCCGCTCCATTCAATGTATATTTTTCTTTGCCCTCCACATTATCTTCATCAACAAGTTCTTCTTGAAAATTCATTTCTGCAACTAAATTATCTGCCCCTTCAAATTTTTCCATATGGTATGCTTCATATCCTGTATGCATTCTGTTGCTATACATAATCCATGTGGAGCCATTATAAACAACATAAGAAAGCACAAGAGAATCACCTTCTCCCACGGCAAATTCATAAACCCTATTATTGCGCGCATCAAGGTATATGCCACCATAAGGTCCGCAAATAATTAGTTCATTTTCTCCATCATTGTCCAGATCGACTCTTTCACCAATGGAATAGGAATCCCATTCACCGGAATCCATATCTAAATCGGTAATATAGAATGCCGAATTCTCGGAACTGATTGCGCTTATTGATCCGTTGATAAACAAATCTAATAGTTCTTCTGTTGTCACTTCTGTATCTATATTCTCACCCGTTTGTGCATTGGCTTCTTTGGCACCAATGGTTTTATCTTCTTCCGTTTCTAAATTTATACTTTCAACTGTCTGCATACTATTTTCTTGCTGATTTACAGAAGATTCATCTGCATTTGCTGTTTCATCTTCTTTTATTTCCAAGTCTGTACCTTCAACTGTCTGCACACTGCTTTCTTGCTGTCTTGCAGAAGATTCTTCCGTATTCACAACTTCATCTCCTTTTGCTTGTCCACAAGCAACAACATTAAATGCTGTCAAAAAAACACATACCGATATTGCTATCTTTCTACATCTGTTCATATACATACCCTCCGATAAATCTCTGTTAAAATTTTTCGGCAAATCACTTTGTCTATATCTTTCACGCTTTAGTTATACTACTCCTACCCTCTATTTTCAACCATAAAATACAGGGCGTAGCAACCGCTACGCCCCACATTTCTTGTCATTCCAACGATTTTTCTAAGGTCATATTTTGATTCTTACCAAAAAAGAGGTATTTTTTTCAAAGACACAAACTATTTTATATAAGTGATTAGAGGAACATTCCTTTTAAAATAATCTATATTTCCTGAAGCACGTGTTCCCAAATTGAATGTGACACCTATAATATCCGTATAACCGAGCTTAATGCTCCCGCCAGACTATTTCAGACTGTTTACAAAGCCGAAAAATATTACAGTTAGTGGTGGTGGCATATTATACTACCACCACTAACTGTAACGGAAACATGGACTATGTGCCGGACATGGGATTTTGCCTCCTGTGTCCGGCTATTTTTTGAAAATCTGATTTGCGGCACGATGCTGAAAATCAAAATTGGCTGATTTTATTTTCGAGGGAAGGAACTAAAAAGCCTTGAGCAAACGGACCGAAGAACTGAAAATCCGCATTTCCCCGGAGGACAAGGAGCGGATAAAACTCAAAATGGAGGCCGCTGGCGTTCTGAATATGAGCGCCTATATCCGTAAGATAGCGCTGGACGGAATTTGTATCAGGCTGGATTTTGAGACAGAAAAAGGGGAAGACATTGTGAAAAAAACGGAAAACAATACGGTTTCAACATTTTCTCCTTGACGCCCCTCCATCTGGCCGCATGGCCTGGTCAGGATTCCTTACTCCGCTGGAAGAAGCACTCCTTCAAAACCGTCTGCCCTATCCGTTGCTGTTGGAGATCTGCCAGCTTTTACTGGATCATGGGGCAGAGATTACAGAAAAATACTGCGAGTATTTCCCCAATACCTGCGTTTGGGGAATCCGCTCAGAGATGAGGATATTGCTCAGGTGGAACGGATTGCTCATCTTTTGAAGGACAGCCGGGATGATGGAACTTTAAGCATGCAGTTGTGCGCTTACGCGGTTGCCTGGGTGCTGTTGAATCCGAAGGTATTACCTCCGTTGGGGACAGACCATTCAAGATAAAGCTGTTCTTAATCACTATCAGTTTTTCGGGGACTTTCATCTTTTAGGTGAAAGCCTCCTTGACAAATCCCCTCTTGGTTGCTTATGGAGTTGGATTCGCCTTGGAGCGTCCTCGTGCGACAATCTCGAATATAGGGCGGTAATCAGTTTTGGGTGGTCTGTCTTGTCATGATTTCCTCCATTTCCGACCGCCAGCCCCACTATTCCGTAGGTTTATTATCCCCCAGGGCTGGCTGTACAGTCTTTTCCGCTTCTTTATAGAAGATAATATTTTTACTTTTATATCAAGGCTTATCGTTCAAGTTGATGGTGGAAATTCTAATTTTTCTGTGGTAAATTATTTTTATCAAAATCTGTATACTAAGGTGGTATAATAAATGAAAATTGTACAGGCTACAAATGACAATTTGACAGAGCTAATGTCTTTTTACAGTGTAATGTGTGATGTCCTTGGTGAAAAAAGTTTCCTGCCAAATGGGGATAAAGGTGGTTTTCCCTCGCAAGCAATGGTAGAGGAATCTATCAAAGGCGGATGTCAATTTATCGGCATAGAAGATAATAAAATCGTTGCAGCATATATTCTAAACCATGATTGCGACAGTGCATATAATACAGTTCACTGGCAAATCAACGCCGCAAAAAATGAAGTAGTCATTATGCACGCACTTCGCGTTCTGCCGGATTATGGCGGGCGTGGATATTCAAAGCAGCTTGTCGAACATGCAATCCAGACAGCAAGAAGCAGAGGTTGGAAAGCAATACGGTTAGACTGTCTGAGAGGAAATGGTATACCTGTTAAAATGTATCAGTCATACGGTTTTAAATATGTGGATACTGTGGATATTACTTATGTCGATATAGGTATTCCTATGCCATTTCATCTTTATGAGCTTGTTTTGGGGTAAACATCAGCAGTCATGCTCTCCGGCATGACTGCTTTTCCATACCTTGCTATACAGAACAGGACGGCGTATGTTTTGCGGAAGTTTCCGTTTCCAGCACTTTCATCATCTTGTCGGCGGCAGTGGGGCGTGTTGTATCTTTTTATGGGCTTCAACTCCTTTCGTTGGTGGATTTTTCAAGCAGCGCAAGCCGCAAAAAGGCGGGCTTGGGGCGGCAACCCCAACAAGATTCCCGCAGGACAAAATGAGCGGTTAGCGAAATTTGGTACTGTGGTAGAATCTTGCTCTAAGAAAGTGGCGGCTTCCGCTGTGTGGGTTTCCCTCAATACCTCTAGTGCCACAAGCGGGGATTTTGCCAAAGTAACAGCGATATTCTCCCCCTACTACCTACAACACCACACAAAGTGAAAATGATGGTGATTTATGGAAATTTCCCTCTATTCCTTACAAAACCGCACAAGCCCGAATAGGCTGAAATTTTCAGAAATTTCTTTCTATCCCCTTTGCACGGCATAATACTGGCGATTTTTGAAAATGCCAAAAATGGGCGCAAAAAAACAGGAAACCTTTTCTTGATTTCCTGTCTTGGTGTGCCATTCTGTATGTATGGTGGTTATTCAAATTTCTTTTGGCTTCTATCCTGCAAGCAGAAATTTGTAATATTAGTTCTCATTTCTCAAAAACTACAAAACCACATTCGTAAGGATGGTCGCAATACACACTTTCTTGTTTATCAGTGCGGTATAGCATACTTTTCAGTATAATTAGAAAATCTCCACCACCCGATAGAATCATGTATTCTGCCAGAATAAATAGCAGTAATTGATTTGTCATTACAGAAACCACTGCTGTTCCACCGCCTAAAACTAATGTAGGCATAGCAGTTCCCAGCAAATATTGCCACTTTTCTAACGGTTCGGAGCAAGTACAGTATGGAGAAAAACTACTCCAAATAAATCCAAACTCAATCGAATGAAAATGATTCTTTGCAAAAAAACCCCAAGTGACACCATGTATTAATTCATGTAAAATAGCTAGAGGAATAAAAAGAATCGCCGCTACGACAAATCCCAAAGAAATCTCCCCTAAATCAAAACCATTCACATTATGGTAAAACAAAAATGTTAAAGTTATAAATGGCAGCATACTCAAAGGTCCTAAAAAATTCGCTTGTTGGATATTGATAGTCATATTCTTAATTTTATATCCTTTTTGCTGCATTTCAGAGCTTATTTTTTCAAAGTCATTTTTACGTTTCAATTCTTTTTCTGTTAATTTTCTTTTATTGTTATCCATAGATAATTCCTCCAAACTTGTCTAATACTTTTATATCGTCTGCGTCTGCTTTGTCGGAAAACCATTTAATTCCTACCATCAAAATTTCTGTTTTTTAAGTGTACATGATTTATTTCCTCCTGTTACTAATTATAATTTCAAAATGCAAATTCCGATTTTCTATTGCATTTATCCTTTTCCCGAAAAATAGAAGGGTTTTCTTAGGCTTCCTGTTCATCAAAACGGAACTTGAACAGGACAGCGCCAAGCCGCTGTTTTATGCTGTCCTCGGTATCCCTGTCGATATGCCCGTTTTCAAGGGCGGCGGCAAGCTCCCCATTTGTGGGGATAACTGTCTGACCGCATATCGTAATGGGGTATTCTTCATAGGGTGCTTCAAAATATTCGTCTGTTGTGCCTAAAGGATAAAATTTTTCTTCTGTGAGATATTCAGGGGATATTTCTTTTTGCCGCCGTCTGCTCCTGTCACGCCATGCGTTGATAGCTGCAAAGCGTATGACGGACTGGTTCAATTGATTCTGCCATTTCTAAAGATAGAATAAAAATCATAAATCCAATCTCATGTATATTGATGTACTCATAGGACTATTGTTGTAACAATCTATGGTGTAAAAACCAAATTGTTTATATATATGAATTGCTTTTTCTAAAAAGGGAAGGGTATCTAACAACATATACGAATAACCAATTTCCTTTGCGTCTGTTATAATTTTTTGTACAAGAAGTTTACCAATATTTTTTCCTCTAAATTGTGGTCTTACATAAAGACGTTTCATTTCACAATTCTTTTTGTCTATATTTTTCAATCCAATACAACCTGCGGCTTCTCCGTTATAATAAGCTAAATATAATCTTCCAGATGGCATACCATATTTTTTTTCTAAATGATTTATTTCTTCTTCATAATGCTGAATATCAAGATAATTTTGAAATGAACTATCATTAATTATTAGCATATTTGTATATTCTGAAAATAGCGCATTTATTTCTTGTGTATGCACATAGGCTAAAACAATTTCGATATTCATAACAGTTCCTCCTAAAGTCAAATTCACTTTTCGTCATTTTTACGCAATATGCTTTCAATCAATACCATTGCCTCACATAACCTATCACAATCTTTTTTATCCATATTTTTTAATCTTTCATAAATCTGTTTATCACCATTCCAGTCTATTTTTTTCGCTTCTTCCTTTCCCGTGTTTGTTAAATATAACTTTTTAATTCCCTTACTCCCCGAAACAAGTTTTCTCGCTATAAACCTTTTTTTCAAGTTTTGCAAGAATTCTACTCACATAGCTTTTGTCCATGTTTAGATGCTCACATAATTCAGTGGCGTTTATCCCTTGGTTAGTATATATTTCAAATAGCACTCTCGATTCAGGCCATGAGAAATTTGTCCCTAAATAGCCTTTATTCATGACATCTAACCATACAGTGTAGTATCGGTTAAACTGTCGTATTTTTTTATCAAATCTTCATTCAATATTTTACCTCTCCTATATGAGTTGACTTTATCAACTCATATTATAGCTCTATGTATTGATAAAGCAACTCAATTATATTCTCATAGAATAGAAATGAGAGGAATTCCGTAGTAGTCGGCATTGTGGAAAAATACAAAAGTTTAGATTTTTCCATAATGCTTGTCTTTTGGTCTTTGGTTTCTTTGGTTCGGAATAGTGTGGTGCTGGCGGTCTATCTCTTGTTTTCGGTTGCTTGCTTCCTTACCGTACACGAGCATTTGTGCCCGGATTATCATTCCCGTACCCCTCTAAAAGGTTGATGACGCCCCATACAAAAACGGCCGTACCCCGCGAAGCTGTAAGATGCATTTATCACCGTCCATTACCGCAAGCTCATCTCTGCTCATCAATTCTTTGCCACATTGTCAAGTGAAGAATTCATTCTTTTTGCTTTTTTATACACGGAATCTTGTAGATGTCCTATAAATGTGCTAAGCTGAACGCAACAATAACTCGGAATTTGTAAAGGAGGAGATATAAGATATATATCAGAAAAGCAATAATAGATGATTTATCAAGAGTAGCTGAAATATATGTATTCAATAATAGGATAAATTTTTTCCCTATATTCAAAGATGAAAGTTTTTCTTTTGGGGAGTTGCAGGTTGTTTTATTAGTAGATAATTACTTCAAAAAAGATGAAATTATCAAAAACATATATGTATTTGATAATGGATTGATAAAGGGCTTTATTCAAATGGACGGAACAGAAATTTGTAAATTATATGTAGATACGTCTTTTCAAAGTGAGGGAATTGGCAATGAACTAATTGAATTTGCAATTAAAGAACTCCATGCAAATAATTTATGGGCATTAGAAAAAAATATTAGAGCAATTTCTTTTTACCAAAGGCATGGCTTTCATTTGACAGGTCAGAAAAAGTTTGAAGAAGATACCACCGAATATCTTGTTAAGTTAGAAAGATAAATTCCAGTTTGACATAATCGAAAATCGGAATTTGTGTGGAGGTATCAGTATAGATGAAAAGATATATTGCTTTTTTGCGAGGTATCAATGTAAGCGGCAAAAACAAAGTGCCAATGGCAGAATTAAAACAGGGCTTTGAAAGACTTGATTATGCAGAGGTCAAAACCTATTTGAATAGCGGTAATGTGATTTTTTCAAGTAATGAAGCTGATACAATCAAAACGACAAGCCGAATTGAGGAAATGATTAAAAATCAATTTAGTTTAGATATTCCTGTTTTTGTCATATCGAAGGAAGAACTTGAGGATATTTTATATCATGCGCCCGACTGGTGGGGGGATGAAAGCAAGGAGATTTATGACAATCTAATCTTTATCATGCCGCCCGCTACATTCAGAGATGTATATAACGAAATCGGAGAGCCTAAAGAGGGATTGGAAAAGATTATGGAATACAAAGAAACTGTATTCTGGTCTTTCAGCCGGAAAGATTATCAAAAAACAAACTGGTGGTCTAAAACAGCAAGCACAAATATCGGCAGTAAATTGACGATAAGAACGGCGAATACAGTTAGAAAAATTGTTGGCATGTGATGTTGTATCATTTTAGTTGACACCTTACAATCAAGGATTTGATGTATAATCAAAGAGAAATAAGGAGGCAACTACAATGGCAAAAAAACAACGGAAATACGACATGGAATATAAAATCCAGGCCGTAAAATTAGCAAAAGAGCTTGGCGGTGCAAAAGCTGCAGCCGAGTTAGGTATCCCTGAAAACACTATGTACGCGTGGACAAAGGCTGCCAGAGAGGGAAGACTGAATGTCGGTTCCGGATCACATACTCCGGAAACTGTCATGAATCTTGCAGAAGAACTGGCTCTCCTGCGCAGACAGGTCAAGGAGCAGGAAAAGGAAATCCGCCGCCTGAAAGAGGAAAACGAATTTCTTGAAGAGGCAAGCGCTTTTTTTGCCGCCAGCCGTCGGAAGTCTGCAAAAGACAGAGAATGATGTTCCCTGCCATAAAAACCAGGGACGGCGTTATAAAGGGAAAGATTTCCTTCTGCTGCCGGATGCTGAAAGTAACGCGGCAGGGATTTTATAAATATCTGGCAGACAAAGACCGTCCGTGGAAATACCAGCAGTTAGCTGATGCCATCAGGACAGTCGTGTCTGAGGATGAATGCAACGACACTTACGGACGGATCCGTATGTATCAGGCGCTTGTTTTAAAACAGCCGGAAGGTGTCCGCATTCCCGGTGAACGCACTGTCTACCGCATCATGGCAGAGATTGGGGCTGGGCCATCGTCCGAAACACAGACCAAATGGGATCACCAGAGCAGATCGTGAGGCGCGTAAATCTGAGGACCTGCTGAAAAGGGATTTCAAATCCAGGGAACCACTCAAAAAATTTATCACGGACATAACCGAGAGCAAAGCTAGAGATGGAAAACTCTATGTATCCGCCATATTTGACTGTTTCGATGCTGCAGTTGCGGGCATGGCAATGGATACAAACATGAAAGCCGTACTATGCGGGCGTACGCTTACCAATGCGGTCCGGTCTTACCCGGCGCTCAGGGGAGCCATCATCCATTATGACCGTGGATCTCAGTACCTCAGTAAGACCTACCGCAGGGCAGCAGCAAAGTATGGCATTCTCCAGAGCATGAACAGTGCCGGGGGACGCTGCCATGGCAATGCCCGTTGCGAGAGCATGTGGGCGAGGATGAAGGAAGAACTCATCTATGGGAGGCATAACACAGAAAAAATGACAGTAGAGGAACTGAAAACCCTCATCTGGAGATATTTCATCAGTTATTGGAACAACAGGAGGATATGCTCTTCCAATGATGGGCTTCCTCCTATGGCCAGGCGGCGGAGATATTATGAAGCTCTGGATACTGCTGCTTAGGCATTGATATCCTTGCAAAAAAAGTGTCAACCAATATTGACAATATCAATGCGTAACTTTGAGAACCAGAGCGACAACCTCAGGGAACTTACAAAATACAGGAAAAGGATCGGTAACTATCAGATCCTCATCCTTGATGAATGGCATAACAGGCCCGGCGGAGGGACGCAGGCGGATTCCATCATGGACAGGATTATCCATAATGCCTATGAAATCCCTACAAATGAAACAAACCTGAGAAAGCTGTATGATTCAAAGAAGCTCAAAAGGCTTGTTGACGAGATAGAAGCATAATCATCTGAAATCATCAGACCTAATATTGCCTCTGTTGTATTTTCAAGCGGCAGGGGCAGTATTACTATATCTTGTGTCTGAGGTGGCTCTCAAGGAAGAAATTTCCGGGTGGCTCTGAAGCGGTAAACTGATGGGTGGCTCCCAAGGGGGATAATATTCACCATGCCGCTTGCGTCACAAAGTTTCTGTATGTCACCCTCCCCATAGACATGGACATCCCCTTTATGCATGACCTTGTTGGCTATCGGTATCTCAATATGATTCATAAGCCACATCATGACACGGCTGTTTGACGCCATATCCCTTATCCTTTCTTTCATTCCTCACGCAGCGTTTCCCTTGCCAGCGTTTTTAACGCCTCATAGCTTTCCGAACTGACGGCATGTTCCATCTCGCAGGCATCCGCCGCCGCTGTCTTTTCGTCCACCCCAAGCCCCGTCAGGATCCGGCAGAACGTACTGTGCCGCTCGTAAGTGTCCTCGGCAATCCGCTTCCCTTTTTCCGTCAGATGGATTTCGTGTCCATCATCTGCAAACACATACCCTTCCTCCGTCAGCGCTTTAAGCGCCACGGAAACCGTGGGGCGGGACACGCCAAGCTCCCCCACAATATCCGATCCATGTACTGCTTTTCGTTTGGAAAGCGTGTATATAATTTTAAGGTAGTCTTCTACCGATTTTTTCTGCTTCAAATCCGCACTCCCTCCCTTTCATTTTCCTGTGCCCCCCTTCCTGCATAGATTCCACACCAGCATGATCCCAAACCAGATAATCATGCTCTCGCTCATCAGACCATTTGTAAAACCAATCCGGAACGGACAGGACAGTCCGGCATCATGCTTTTTATACCGTACATCAAAAAATAAATGACGAGTATGTTGGTAAATGCCATTTTCTTCGGGAAAACAGTATTTTGCCTAATCTGAAAATAAAACCAGTACAGAAAAGGCAGCAGCATCAAAATCTCACTGACAAGCGGAAACCATGAAAAATGAGTAAGCACAGCCTCTCCAAGCGGCAGCGCCGCCTCTGCATAGCTGCCCGCGCTCAACCATGAAAATGCGTATAATATCATAATATAAAACAAGTGCAGCGCAATCCATGGCGTCAGCCCAAAAGCAGTCAGCGCGCGGTATACCTTCCGTTCCTTTTCTGACCGTATGAAATCTTCCAGGGCAAAATGTGCGATACCATATAAGATGATTCCCGGAAAAGCCAGCGCCATGGCAAGAGTATTCCTCCATGCCGGAATCTGCGCCACGCCCCACGTCAGCCAGTATACGCTTCCGCCATGGGCGGTATCGCCATGTCTCTGTGCCTGACCCTTCACGTCAATCCCGGACTGTCCTTGCGCAAAACTTCACAGGCTCTCAAAGACCTGTATAACATCAGCATCTCCCATCAGCCAATCGCCAACTACTGTAAGACCGCCGCCATCTGCATCAAGCCCTTTGTTGACCTGTATCCCTACAAAAAGGGAGATGTTTTCACAGCAGATGAAACCTACATCAAAATCCGCGGCATCAAAACCTATATCTGGCTTATCATGAATGCCGCCACCCGCTCCATCATCGGCTACCAGGTGTCTGATAATCGTGGAGCAGGTCCCTGCATCCTCGCTATGCGTATGGCATTTCAAGGACTCACAAAACTGCCGAAGAACTTCAGGTTCATCGCTGACGGCTACAGCGCCTATCCTCTCGCCGCAATGGAATTCGTAAAGAAGTTTGGAAAAGACTTTTCCTTCCAGATTACTCAGGTTATTGGACTTACCAACGACGATGCTGTTTCTGCGGAACACCGCCCATTCAAACAGATGATTGAACAGCTCAGCCGCACCTGTAAGGCTTCTTACCGTCATACAAACGGCTTTGATAATATCGATGGTGCCAACTATGACCTTGCTCTCTGGGTTGCTTACTATAACTTTCTTCGTCCGCACAAACTCAATAAGTACAGAGTCCTCAATGAAGTGGAAATGCTGCAAGGTGCTGACAACATGCCGGGTAAATGGCAGCTTCTCATCTTTCTTGGCCAGCAGACCCTCCTAAACATGCACAAAACTGGTGCTGCTTCACCGGAGCGGAGCTGTTGTCAATAGAATCGTGGAATACCGGAGCAGGCGGCTTAGCCGACTGTGAGGATATGCCGCGAAAGTCTATTGACATAAGGCTCACGGATAATCCTGTCAAACAGGAGAAGGGCAACTGTGCTCTTTTCCTGCCTTCCGGCGAGGACGGGTTTGGGCAGATCCCGTTAATGGGTCAAGGGACAGGTCCCTTGCAGGTTCTTAGGGCAGCGCCCTAAGCCTTCGGAGAGCTTATTGGAACAAATCTCTACAATTATCAAGGTTCTATTGAGCCTATTTTATTGACCCTGTTTTTTTATAACTTACTTGACACTACCTTCCCTCCCGCTTCTTTTTATATCCGCAGTCACAGTATGGACCGCCCGAAGCCAGTGTATACTCCCGGAAAAAATCCGAGGTACCGCCCGCCTCGGCTATTGTATAATCCAGACGGCACATGGCAGGGACAAGGGCATAAAGCCCCATCTCCCGCATCAGGGTACAGATACCGCAGGCGGTAAAGCGGGCTTCATAGCCGCTGCCGTCCGGGTAAGGAAGAAACTCCATATTCCACGAATAAGGGTTCCTGTCCGCAGCCCTTAACCGTTCGGCGGCTTTCATTGAGGAAATATCCTTTTTGGTGAACTTGGATTTTCCGCTCTTACGACAGAACCACTTCATGGCCGGAGTCATCATGGAACCGGCATAATACGCTGTCAGCCGTTCTACATCGGGACGCTCTGGCATATTCAGCACAAAGGCGGCAAGCAGGGCGCAGTTTACGATATTCATTTTGAAACGGTCTGCTTTTTCAAATTCCGGCAGCCCGGCAATAATCTTCTTATACTGCGGCTTTGCTTTTGCCGAAGTCATTTTTGCCGTGTCCCTGTCAAACCCAAACTCCGAAACCAGATGACCTTCAAAAGATTTCCCAAACAACACCCACATCCCCATGGGCATTCCAATGTATTTCATACGCATTCCTTTCTCCACTTTGCAGTCGTAGGGTTTCTCCGCCAGCCGCTTTTACATCCGCCATATGTACTTTGCCGTTTTCCACAGCACATCGTCTTCTGCGCCGATCAGCAGGAGCTTTCCATGAATATCCTCCACTTTTATGATTTCGGCTTCTGTGATCGAATGTGCTGCTTCCGAATCCTCATAGAACTTACGGGCATAGATCATATCCCCGGTACGTCTTCTCTCAGCGGCAACGCTCCTCCAGTACTGTGGGTGCTGACAGACAAATAGCATATAGGGCAGCGGTTCGCCGCGGTAGGAAAGCAGGGATTCCCCCTCTGCAGGCCACTCTTTGCAGCCGTCCCGCCTGCCCTGCATGACGCCCTGCCAGATAAAATCGGTGGGTGTCAGGGCAATAGTCAGAGTGATATCCTGAAAATAAGACGCCGCCGGAAAGCTCCCCGCTTTGCAGGTAAGTACCGTAAAAACCGTCCGTTTCCAAATCAAAATGTATACGCTTCCTCCTATTTTCCATCGCTGCTGCCCTTCCTGCACCGGAATGCAGCCATACCCTCCACGGTTTTCACCTGCGCTTTCCGGTACATGGCTTTCAGCCTCATTTCAAGACTGCGTGCCGTCTCATAGGGCGGCGTAAAATATCCCTTTGGCGTATATATTTTTTCAACGAGCCAGTCGGTGCGCTTATTTTCACCCTTTACATAAAAGCATCCGCAGAATATGCCGCTCGGTTTCAGGACGCGGAATACTTCCCGGTAAACCGCCTCCTTATCCGGGAAGGCATGGAAGCCGTTTAGCGACAGCACGAGGTCAAAACTGCCGTCAGGGAAGGGCAGTTTCCCCGCATCACCCTGCATAAAGCTGACATTTTCCAGGCTGCGTTTTCCGCCTGCCTCCTTGCCCGCTCCATCATGTCCGGGGAATAGTCCAGGCAGGTGATATCCGCGTCCGGCAGCCTTTCATACACCGGCATACTGAGTACGCCCGTCCCCACCGGAACCTCCAGCATCCTGCCGCCAAAGCCCTGCGGTATGCCTGAAAGCGCAAGCTCCAGATAACGGTCGTTTTTCCTTTTATTCATGTTCCATACCAGCTTACAGACTGCCTTTCCGGGCAGCGTGGAGCAAGTGAGCATCCCGTCATAGAATGTTGCCTCCCCACCGAGGCTCTTATATGCGTTTTTGATCTCATCATGTCTGCTCATTTTCTTTTTCTCCTTTACTGCTTTTCGGAAATATTCTACAACAATTTCTGACCTCCTCCGCCCACTGTTGCGGATAACAGACCAGCAGCTCCTCGTGCTGCAGATCATGACGGCGGATATCGGGGGCTTTAAAATGCTTCTTGTACCTTTTCAGATACTGTTTCCCCATTTTTACGGCGTAAAAAATATGGACCGTTGTACCGGGTACGGATATCCCGTTTTTTATCGGCGTAACCAGATCGGAATAGAATTGATTACGGATACTTTCCTTCTTCGCAAAAGCCATGCGGGTATTTCCTACGCCGAACATATCCAACATTTTTTTGTAATACGCCTGTTCCTTTGCAGGGGGCCTTTCTATCCACCACCGCATAAATCCCGGCAGCCTGCTTTTTCGGAACATACCCGAAATCATCCTGCTTATCATCCATGCCTGTCTTACTACAAATCCGCCAAAAAAGCCATCACATCCTCTGACACATCTTCACAAGAGCTTTCCGGAACTTCTC
>RAYQ01000032.1 GCA_003612395.1 Parablautia intestinalis | reverse complement strand
TGAATTATGCTGTACCTTCTTTTAATTGGAAGAATTTTCGGGTAATTAGGAGTGGGTAAAGTTACGAATAACAACATAGGGACAAGCGAGATTACGGTACGGATTACCAATAACAGCGGGGAGGAATTTTCCTACGGGGAATACTTTTCTATCCAGAAGCAGATAGACGGCCAGTGGTATACGGTACCGGTAAGGGCGGATAACGTGGGATTCCAGGATATCGCCCATATCCTTCCGAACGGGGAGAGCGCCAGCGAGACCTATAATCTGAATATTTACGGTACGCTGGAACCGGGAACGTACAGGCTTGTGGTGGAAACACTGAGCGCTGAGTTTCTGGTGGGGCATGGGAGGATGGCGGGAATAGAGGGGGAGTAAATGCTGTTAAAAACAGCATGGAGAAGGGATGTAACAGAAAATGGAAAGTCCTTAAATGAGGGACATTCGACATAGGATATATGTTGGATGTCCTGTTTTGATGAATAATTTCAACAATAAATATGAGAAAATATCTCATATATTGTTTACAAAATTTTAAAAATGAGTATAATAGATATTGAAAGACACATAAACTGGAGGGAAAAAGAGATGCTGTGCCAATTTACAGTGAAAAATTATAAAAGCATTCGGGATGAAATGACCTTTGATATGCAGGCAGCTGCTATTTCTGAACATGAAAATAATATAATTCGTGATAAAGATGGAGAATTGTTTTTGCCGATTTCTGCAATATATGGGCCAAATGGAGGTGGAAAGTCAAACGTATTGGAGGCAATGCATACGTTGGCTTCAAAAGTACTTCGTCCATTATATGCAACTGGTGATAAGGAGGAACGTATATTTCTTCAGAAAAGGCTGCTCATCGAACCTTTTGCATTCTCAAAAAAAACGAAAAGCCAGCCAACAGAGTTTGAAATTTTTTTCCGTACAGAAATTGCGGAGTATCGGTATAAACTCCATATCATGAAGGATGTTGTAAATTATGAAAGTTTGGACCGTGTAAAATTGGACACGGGACGACGTTCAGCGCTTTTCGAACGGGATACGGAAGAAATTTCTTTAAAAGGTGTATTTTCCAAACTGAAAGCCAGTGAGGACTTGTCCGCGACATTACCGTTGCTGTCTTATCTTGGGATCACTTATAAAAAAAATGAGGTAGTAAAAGATGTTCTGGATTGGTTTGAATACGGAATTGATTTTTTAAACTATGGTAATCCGATTGAAGAACTTCGTATGGCAGTATCAAATTCAGAGGATGTGAAGCAGCTTATGCTTGACATGATACAGGAAATGGATCTGGATATCGTGGATTTTCGTGTAGTTGAGGATGAAAATGACAGAATCGATGTGTATACAAAGCATTTGGTGGATGGCTATGAGACGGAGTTAAACTTACTGGAAGAATCCAGCGGGACAAGGAAATTATTTGGTTTAATGCCATTTATTGCTGGATGTTTACTTACGGGAACCGTTTTGGTTATTGATGAACTGGATGCAAAGATACATCCTGTTTTGCTGCGTCATATTATTATGATGTTTAATGATATGAGTATTAATAAAAAGAAAGCACAATTAATCTTCACATCCCATGATCTGTCTACAATGAACAATGAAGTGTTTCGAAGGGATGAAATCTGGTTCGTGGCAAAAGGGAATGCTCAAAACTCTAAATTGTATTCATTGGTGGAATTTAAGAACGAAAAAGGCGAATCTGTTCGTAAGGATGCCAAATTCGATAAGCAATATCTGGAAGGAAAATATGGCGCTGATCCGTATCTCAAAAGAATTATAGATTGGGGGAAGGTCAATGCCTAAAAAAGCCGGAATGGAGAAGTGGAAAAAGAAGCGCCGTCAGGAGTATCTGGAAATGAAGCAGTACAGATACTATATCTTCTGCGAGGGGCAGCAGACAGAACCTCTGTATTTTATGGGATTCAAAAAGCTGATTGAAGATAATCCGATTTATAAGGATATGGTTCTAATTGAAATAGAACCCTGTCAGGCAGAAACGATGCGAGTAATCGGAATGGCGGAAAGATATGTAAAGAAGAACAAAATCCAAAAGGGCCAGATTTGGTGCGTTTATGATAAAGACAGCTTTCCGGCAGATGATTTTAATGGTGTTGTCAATCGGGCAGAGAACTTAAATAAAGAAAGTTCTCAACTTCAATATCATACAGCATGGAGTAATGAATGTATTGAGTTCTGGTTTCTTTTGCATTTTGCATATTATACAGCGAATAATCACCGGGGGGAATACATAGCATTTCTGAATGATCAATTCAGGGAATTGGGGATTGGAAAATATCAGAAAAATATGAAAGATATTTTTGATATTTTGACGGAAAAAGGAAATCCAAAGCTGGCAATTCGATATGCCAAACGTATCATAAACGATGGTAAAAGTAAGACACCAGCAGAAATTGCGCCGGGAACGAAGGTGTATGAGTTGGTGGAAGAACTGGTTAAGTATTTGCCGGAGCATGTTGCACAGAGATTTAAGGAAGCTTGCAATTAAAGGGGGAGAGTATTTGGATACATCAGTAAAAAACAAAAAACTACGAACTTTGCCTTGGTATGCTTTACATGATATTGCAGTAAAAAAGGGAATAGAAGAAAAAGAAGTTAACGGAAAGGAAAAGAATACAATAATAGATAAGATATTATCTTATGGGATCCTTTCGGATGAGGAAATAGAGCAATATGTAAATGATTATATTTATGGTGACCGAGTAACGTTTACGTTATGGACATTTCAATCATCGTTGAAAGATTCAGATTATGGTATTGTTAATTCCCTGGAAAATGTGGAGGAGGAATATCTTTCTGTTTCTGGATATAGAAAATTAAAAATTTTATCTGTAAAAGAATATGAGGACCGTACAGAAGTTTTATATGTTTATAGCAAAGAATATACTTATGTTAATGAGGATGGGCAAAATGCCAGTGTATGGGAACAACATAGAGGATGCTTATGGATTGGAAAGGCATCAACATATCTTGCCTGCATTAGTAAACATGAGAAAATGACGGCTTTTATGACAAAATACATTGCTGATTTATTTAAAAACCCGGTAACACAAATAAAGCCCCCAAAATCAGCAATTGACAAATGCACAAATTCTAAGGCCATAAGCAGAATTGTGTTGCAGGGAAAAGGTGGAGAGAAAACAATTGTGTCAAGAGCTGGGGGAATTACGCCTGATCAAGAAGAAGAGATTAGCAGAATTCGTTCTGAGAGAATTGATACATCTGGGAGTTTTATCTCGGCAATTACCGAGAATATTGATGCTACGATTAAATATAATGTTAGAAACGGCAGTATTGGAATTTATAAACATTTGCCAGCTTCTGTTCTGTTTGAGTGGTCTGAAAATTCGATTAAAATTATTTTGGAGGAAATTGAAAAATTAAAAGGGAAGCCAGCTGAAGAAATTTTTAAAGAAGTAGGACAGGAAATAAAATGGACAGGGGCAAGCGGAATTGAAATTACGCAACTGAATTGGTATTTGACACAAATTATAGCTTCTCTTGATAGAGACGAGTATGAGTTCCAGATTCCGGTAGATAAATTATCGGTATTGGATAATAGTAAATGGTTTATCAAGTTTCCGAGAATATATTGCAAAACTTGTGATTCTTATGAGACTCCATATTGCACTGAATGTGGAACAGAGTTGAAGATGGGAAGGGGGATAATAAAAGAATGTGAGTGTGGGGCACCCTTAAAAATTAAATGTGCGGATGGTCATGATACTTGTGAGATTGTAAATTGGTATGTTCCAAGATCTATATTGGTAAGTATGATCAATAAAAATATTCAGAAAATATTTAAAGACTATTCTTTAGAATATAATATCTGCATTGTAGGCGATATGGGATATATTGTTAATGGAACAGAGAATTTGCAAACAGAAGTTGAAATTCCATTTGCAGCAATAGAATGCTTTAAACATGATTCAGTGGCCCTTACACATAGAGTGAAAGCTTATGCGGTAAATATGAATGAGAAATGTGGTTCTGGAACCTGTTCATATGCAAAAATTGAAAAATGTACTGAAAATGATGGAATGGCATGTTTACCTAAAGTTTTTTATACCATTTTACCAGGCTATCGTCCACAACCTCACAAAGGCATGGAGTATGGGGATGTTGCTGCGGAAGTGAAAATTGGAAATAAAGCATATGATTTAAAGGGTATCATAAAAAAGAATAGTGAAAACCGACCTAGAAAATCTGTTAATGATGATGAAAAAATAAGAAAACCACTATTATCAACATCAGGAGAAGGGCAGGAGATAATTCGTCAGTTTGTGGAGCAGGGAATGATAGATGCTCGTTGTCAAATAATAGCAGTAGTCATTCCGCAATATATTGATGCAGGATTTAAAGGAACTTTGAGACACTTGGCAAGGTTGTCTGGAAAGAAAGTAACATTTATTGAATTGGACGAGTTATCCGAGCTGATTTCAATTAACAAAAAAATATTGGTATCATAATGCAATAGGAACCTTTGGAAAAATCCAGAGGTTCTTATTGTTACTATACGCTGTTAAAGATTTGACGGAGGACTCGAAAATAAAGAAGTGGGAATGAAGTTTGTCTGTTCTGAAAAGGGCAAAAAAAGTCGAGTACATTTTCCGGCATGCTGTTATACTACTAAGACCATGCCAAAGGCCAGAAAGGAGAACATCATGCCAGATCAGAATCATATCGTTATTCAGGGCTTATGCCAGAACAATCTGAAAAATATTTCCTTAAAGATACCAAAACAAAAGCTCGTTGTATTCACCGGGGTCTCCGGCTCCGGGAAATCCAGCATCGTGTTTGACACCATTGCGGCAGAGAGCTGGAAGCGGATATGAAGCAGGTGATCCGTTATTCACATATGGAAAAGCTGACACAGGAACTGGTGGATACTTTTGTGAAAAAGGTATATGTTTATAAGGGCAAGAGGGTAAAGATTGAATGGAATTTCAGGGAAAGATAACTTAGCATTAATTTACTACGAATTTTTCATGAACTTGACATTAATTTATCACAACCCTAACGAAGTTATGCAGCTGCCAGCGATTTTGCTTCAAAAAAAGTAAAAAAAGTTCGTGACATTAACTTGACACAATCGGGATATGGAAGGCTGGATATAGCAGGAACGTTTAATGTACTGGCCGGGGTATAGCTCCCGGGTGGACACAGAAAGTTCACAAAAATAATTAGCACTCACTGTTGACAAGTGCTAATAAGTATGTTATAACACACATATAACAAAGGGAACAGCAAGTGAAAGAACAAATTACTTTTATTTTCTTCCCAATGTTCACAGTTACAGATGGAAAACTATTTTTAATAAAAAAGGAGAGATGACTTATGATGACACCTGCTATTTTTGGAGAAAACTTATTTGATAATTTCTTTGATGATTTTTTTACATTCCCTGTATTCGATGACAAGGCAATACAGAACGCACAGAGAAAACTGTACGGACGCCATGGGGCGAACATGATGAAAACAGATGTGCAGGAACACAGGGATCACTACGAGGTAGATATTGATCTGCCCGGTTTCAAAAAAGAGGAGCTTTCTTTAGAGCTGAAGGACGGATACCTGGCTATCAGTGCAGCGAAGGGATTTTCCAAAGACGAGAAAGAAGAGGAAACAGGAAGATTTGTCCGTCAGGAGCGCTATGCAGGAAGCATGAGCAGAACTTTTTATGTAGGGGAGGATGTAAAACAGGAGGATATCCATGCGAAGTATGAAAGCGGGGTATTAAAGCTGAGCATTCCGAAGGTGCAGGAGAAAAAGCCTGAGTTTGAAGAAAAGAAATATATTGCCATTGAGGGGTGATAGCTATCTTTTAAGGAAATTATCTGATAAGTGATATTTGTATGGCCCGGAGTATGGAACAGTGCACAGACTGACCAGCTCCGGGCTTTTTTAAGTTACTTTTCACATGGTGGAGTCTGCGCTGAGCTGCGTCCTTTGTCTGCTGCGTGAAAAATAACTTTTTCAATAAGCTGACAGGCAAAGTCCGGCAGTGCGTGTTGTTTTTAACGTATGCTTTATGGTACAATTATTTATAAAGAGTTCCGGGAGTACACTGTGGGAGCAGAGAGGAAGTTTATTATATGGAAAATGAAAAGGTTTACCAGATGAATTTTTCAAAAGTATACGATCTTTTAGTCAGTAAGGCAGTCAGAAAGGGGAGAACCAGACAGGAGGTTGACCAGGTGATCCGGTGGCTTAACGGGTACAGCCAGGCAGAGCTTAAAGAAATGCTGGACAAAACAGTTCCCTATGGGAATTTCTTTCTGAATGCACCAAAATTAAATGAGAAGAGGAAACTGATAAAGGGCGTGGTCTGCGGCGTGAGGGTGGAGGATGTTGAAGAACCTTTGATGCGGGAGATACGCTATCTGGACAAGCTGGTGGATGAGTTGGCGAAAGGGAAACCCATGGAAAAGATATTGTTCTGCAATAAAGCAGCGCAGAAATGAGGTAAAAATGAGAATTGGCGTAATTGGATGCGGGGGTATGGGCACAACCCACTATCTTTCTTTGAAAGCGCTTAGTACAAAGATGAATATTGAGGTGGCGGCATTGGCAGACTGTCGGAAAGAGTATTTAGAAAAGGCGTCTTCTTACTTTCCGGAAGCAAAAGCCTATGGCTCAGGCATGGAACTGATTGAAAAGGAAAAACTGGATATCGTACATATCTGTGTCCCCACCTATCTGCATGCCAGCCACGTGGTGGCGGCTATGGAAAAGGGAATGGATGTGCTTGTGGAAAAACCGGTCTGCCTGACGCATGAGGAGGGAAAGCAGATCCTGGAAGCAGAAAAACGCACCGGACGGAAAGCTATGGTCGGACAGGTGGTCCGGTTATTTGAGGAATACCGTTATCTGAAACGGGTGTATGATAAGCAGATTTACGGGCAGCTTAAATCGATGGTAATGGAGCGGATAAGCGGTGATGTGAGATGGGGATTTGAGGACTGGTTCCATGATGAAAAAAAGAGCGGGTCGGTGGTAATGGATCTTCATATACATGATTTGGATTTCCTGCGGTATATGCTGGGCGAGCCGGATCATTTTGATGTGCGGGCAGCAGCCTTTGAAAGCGGAATGATTAACCATATTATCACGACTTACCAGTTTGGGAATATATTTGTGACAGCGGAAGGGTTATGGGATGTGTCTCCTGCCTTAAAGTTCAGAGCCGGTTTCCGTGCCTGCTTTGAGGAAGCAACGGTGGTCTATGACGGGGAGAAGAGCCCATCGCTTACGGTCTATAAGAAGGATGGAACAGTGGAGACGCCAAAGCTTACGGCGGAGTTTGAGAGGCAGGATGATACGGCAGGCATTAATATATCAAATCTGGGCCCTTATTATACAGAGATTAAATACTTCCTGCAGTGCGTGATGGACGGAAAGCCCATAGAAGCGGCGCCTTTGGCGGAAGGGGTGAAGTCCGTGGAGCTTGCCTTAAGGGAGTGGGAGGCGGCTAAGGATTTTGTGAAAAGGCATCCATATATAAATCAGTTTCAATGAACAGAGCGAACCGTCTGCTGGAAATCTTATGGCAGAGACAAGGAAGAGAAGAAAGAACCATTGCGTATAGGAAATAACCGGAACAATCAAAGCCGGTTTAGACGGCAAATTTGCAGAGCGTCTGCAGAAATAGATGGAGGAACGGAATGAAAATAGGCGTTTTGATTGAATTATTTGAGGATACGGATATTGATGCGAAATTTGCGGAGCTTCGCCTCATGGGAATGGAGAGCTGTCAGCTTGTGTGCTGGAACCGCAGAATCCTTCACGATGACAGTGCGGCGGAGGCGGTAAACAGGGCTGTGGAAAAGCACGGCGTGAAAATCAGCGCTTTCTGGTGCGGCTGGGAAGGACGGAAGGTATGGGACTTTTATGAAGGACAGCTTACGCTGGGATTGGTGCCTTCGGATTACCGTGTGGAACGGGTGAAAATGCTTATGGAAGGATCGGATTTCGCAAAGAAAATTCATGTGACGGACTTTGCCACGCACGTGGGATATATGCCGGAGAATCCATATGATCCCAAGTATGCGCAGGTGCTTTTGGCGTGCAAAGCCGTGGTGGAAAAGTGTAAGGAAAACGGACAAAATTTCCTGTTTGAGACCGGACAGGAAACGCCGGTTACGTTAAAGAGGGCGATTCAGGATATTGAAAAGGAGCTGGGAAAAGGGAATGTGGGAATCAATTTGGATCCGGCCAACCTGATTATGTACGGAAAGGCAAATCCCGTGGATGCGCTGGATGTATTTGGAGAGTATGTGCGAGGCATTCATGGTAAAGACGGTTTATATCCCACAGACGGCCACCACCTGGGGGCGGAAGTGCCGCTGGGGCAGGGTAAAGTAAATTATCCGGCATTTATTGCCAGACTAAAGGAAATCGGATATGAGGGAGATATCACCATAGAAAGAGAGATATCGGGAGAAGAACAAAAGAAGGATATCCTTATGGCGAAGGAGATTTTGGAGAGACTGATATACCAGAGGTGACATCACCTGCCGGATACTGAAAATAAGGTTCTAAACGAGAAGCAAAAAAGCTGTGCTTAGAAATAATGTCTGCGGCAGGAAGCGGTAACAAAACATGAAATTCAAAGTATATTATCTTATAAGAATATGCTTTGGAGATAATGATATATGGAAGAAAGATGTCTGACAAACGACTGCAGCTTTGCAGGCGTAAAACCGGTTATGGCGGATCTGCCCTACCCGGAAATCAGGGTGCGCAGAAGAAACAGGGACTATGCGGATTTGCTGAGTGTTGATTACTGCGGTTTCGTATCGGAGCTGTCCGCCATCACACAGTACATTAACAATGAAACCCGCATATGCGGCGAAAGATGTTCCCTGGCCAGGACGCTTCTTGGGATTGCTGTAGCGGAAATGATGCATTTGCAGAAGCTGGGAGAACTGATTGTTCTTTTAGGCGGGGATATTGACTTTACAGCCAAGACCCGTAATGGCTGTTCTAAATTGTGGACGCCGGAATATCTGTCGATTTCTGAAAATATTGATAAGATGCTGGAAGATGATATAGAGGCTGAAAAGGAGGCCATCTGCCAGTACGAGATGCACATAAAGATGATAAATGATGACTGCGTAAACTCTGTTTTAAAGAGAATTATTCTGGATGAGGAATATCATATTATGCTGCTGAAGGTTTTGAAAAACGAAAGATAGAAAACACTGGTTTTGGCTCAAATGAAGGAGGAGAGAAATTGCACTGCTGAATTTGGGCCGGAATTTTTTGCTATTCCCATACTATGTTTCCGGCGTACCAGTGAAAAATAACGGAGGGAAAATGGAAAAGACGTCCCCTGTGCAGAGGTAGACAAAGCCGTCAGGTCTGGTATAATAGGATTGGATGAGAGGAATAGGTACATGGCCGGAATTCATATAATAGCGTTTTTGATTCTAATCTTATATATTGCCTGGAAGTTTAAGGTGCGGTTTGTGGAAGCATTTCCGGTGGGGTGCAGCCTGCTGGTTCTTGTTCTCTACGTGCTTTCTTTTTTTAGGGCGCTTTCTTTTTCTGATTATATTGCAGCGGCAGGGGGAATCGCTGCCGTAATTTTTCTGCTTAAAAAGCCGAAGGAGCAGCGCAGGCAGATTATGGGCTTTGCTAGGAAGGAGCTTTTTGGTGCAGGTACGTTAACCGCTCTTGGGATGTCGCTTATCGTGTGCTTTTGTGTGGGGGGCAAGGCGGTGAGCTGGTGGGACGACTACAATTTTTGGGCAACGGATGTAAAGTCTCTTTTTTATTTAAACGGATTTGCCCATAAGTATGCCAATGTAGCTGCGGAGTTCGGAGACTACCCGCCGGGCACCCAGATGATGAAATGGTGGTTTTTGCATTTTTATCCCGGGGAATTTCAGGAAGGGCTGATGTTTGCGGGTTATTATTTTATGATTCTTGCCTTTCTTTTCCCGCTGCTTAAGACCATGAAAAGGAGAAATTTTTTTATGATGGTCCCGGGAGCGGCAGCTCTTTGGCTTTTCCCTGCTGTGGCTGAGGGTTTCTGGCTTGACGGGTGCTGTGCGGATCTTGCCATGGCAGTAATTTACGGAGCCTTTTTGTGTGCCGTGACAGATAAAAACCACGGCAGCCTTTTTTACTATGGCAGACAGGCTTTGTTTTTGATGGTGCTGGTTTTGTGCAAGAATACAGGTTTCATCTGGGCGGCCTTTGGTATGATATTCAGCTGCGGATATCAGTATCTGGCACGCAGGAAAGAAGCCGCGGACCGGGAACTGTCCGGAGCCGTCCGGGCCAGCTGTGAGGATACCCGGACAGAGGAAGCAGATGGCACGGGGAAGCAGGAAGAAGAAAGAAAAAAGACGGACGCAAAAGGGCTTTTGGCAGTTATTTTTCTGCCTGTTTTGGCGGAAGGCTCCTGGCTTTCCTTCTGCCTTCTTAACAGACGGGTGGCGAAGCTTACGGGAACGGCTCTTAAGATGGCCACAGGCAGCATGAACATTCCCGCTTATCAGGAAGATATGGTAAAGGCCTTTGGGGAAGCATTCCTTTGCTGGCCCCTTCACAGGTGGAAAACCATAGCGGTGGACTTAAGCCCTTTGGGGTTATATTTGCTTTTGCTTTTATTTGTGTATCTCCTTTACAGATTTCATATACTGGATAGGAAAAGGGCGGTTTATACGGGCATATTTTTTGCCCTTTCAGGGGCAGTGTTTTATGCCTTTAATCTCCTGGGACACTTAACTATATTTGCAGTGGAAACCCAGTATCTGGAGCCTTTTGGCATGATATCTTCCATTGAGCGGTATGGAGCGCCCTTTACCATAGGCAGTCTGTATCTGGTGGCATATTTTATCTTAAACGGGACGAAGCCGGGCGTGGGAGCGGCCCTTTGCATGGCCTTTGTCTTATTGACCACGGACTATGTAAGCGCATACCGGGGGCTTATCGGTTACAGGGAAAATGTGAATGAAATACTTGCGGAGCGGGAAGAAATCATAGATGAAAGTGCGCAGACTTTTTTGGAAAAAGTTGGGGCCGGCAGTCAGGAGAGCATTGGGAGAGTGCTGTATCTGCGGGATGTTTCGGATATAAGCTGGGTGAGGAACACCTATATAAGCTTTGAGGCAGCTCCGGTTTCGGTTATGTATGGAAATGTGGACACGTTGTCTATGGACAGTGAGGATATCGCAAATGCAATAAGAGACGCCCATGCGGGATTTTTGTATGTAGAGGAACTAAACGGGGATGGAGAAGAATTGCTTGCCCCTTTTTTGGACGGAGAAAAATTTGAATTTGAGCGCTTATATCAGGTGACAGAGGAAAGCGGCAGAATGCGGCTTATAAAAGCAGAGGAAATCAGACTGGGCGCCGCCCAACGCATTGCTTGCGGGAATCAATTGTAAATTTGCAGATACCTGCAGGATCAAATGGTGCAGACTGAGGAAAGGCATGGTTATCAGGATGGAACAGAATAAATTAAGATGGGAAGTGCCAATTATCATCCCGTCTTATGAGCCGGATGAGAAGCTGCCCGGATTATTAAGAAATTTAAGAGATACAGGCTTCCAAAATATAATTCTGGTGAATGACGGAAGCGGAGAAGCATATGCACATTTTTTTGAGGAAGCAAAGGAAGTATACGGATGTGTGGTTTTGCATCATGCGGTGAATCAGGGAAAGGGCCGTGCGCTTAAAACGGCGTTTAATTATTGCCTTCGGGAATTTTGCGCTCTGCCAGGGGTCATAACGGCAGATTCAGACGGTCAGCACTCGCCGGAATGCATACTGGCATGTGCGGATGAGCTGATTGCCCACCCGGATTGTCTTATTTTGGGCTGCAGGTGTTTTGAGGGAAAGGATGTGCCGGCCCGATCGGAATTTGGAAACAAATGTACCCGGATTGTAATGAGATATCTGACCGGAATTACCGTATCCGACACCCAGACCGGGCTTCGGGGTATTCCGGTTTCCTTTATGGAAGAACTTTTGATGGTGAAGGGAGAGCGTTTTGAATTTGAGACCAATATGCTCCTTGAGACCAAAAGCAGACATATTCCTATTTTAGAGGTGCCGATTCAGACAATTTATATTGAGGAGAATAAGACAAGCCATTTCAATCCCATTAAGGATTCTCTGAAAATTTATATGATATTTGGAAAGTTTCTTTTTTCCTCCCTCTCTTCAAGCGTGGTGGATCTGGTGCTTTTTTCCATGCTTTGTTTTCTGATGAGGGATATGCGCCGGGGAGGCATTACGTACATTACGGCAGCAACCGTATTTGCAAGGATTTTATCAGCTCTTTATAATTACCTGCTGAATTTAAAGATGGTATTTCAAAGTGACAGTCCTGTAAAGAACACCCTGCCCCGGTATATTTTGCTGGCGGTAATACAGATGTCCTTAAGCGCCTTTTTGGTGGGAAGGCTATACCCCCTGTTTGGCGGGGCAGAGGTGCTGGTGAAAATACCGGTGGATATACTGCTGTTTTTTTTAAGCTTTGTGATTCAGCGGGAGTTTGTCTATGCGAACAAACGCTGACAGGCTTTGACGGCCGGGTTATTTGTTTATTTTGAATATTTAAAAATAAAAAAGAAAAGAGGAAAGAAAATGACAAAGACAATTGAAAACTTCCTGCAATATGCTGTGATCGACACACAGTCCGATGAAACCAGCGGCCAGGCGCCCAGCACGGAAGGGCAGCATAATCTTGCAAAGCTTTTGACGGAGCAGCTAAGTCAAATGGGAGCGGATGAAATTACGTATGACAAGGAGCACTGCTATGTTTATGCTTCTGTTCCGGCAAGCGCAGGATGTGAAAATGCGCCTGTGCTGGGATTTATTGCTCACATGGATACCTCTCCGGCCGTGACCGGAGCCGGTGTAAAACCCAGAATTGTAGAGCAGTATGACGGAGAAGATATTCTGCTGAATGAGGATAAAAATATCGTGCTGAGGACAGCGGACTTTCCGGAGATTAAAAGACTTAAAGGGCAGGATCTGATCGTCACGGACGGCACCACGCTGTTAGGAGCTGATGACAAGGCGGGAGTTGCTGAAATTATGGCCATGGCAGAGCACTTGCTTACCCATCCGGAGGTAAAGCACGGAAAGATACGGCTGGGCTTTACGCCTGATGAGGAAATCGGGGAGGGGACGGATCATTTTAATGTGGAACTTTTTGGCGCAGATTTTGCATTTACGGTTGACGGAGGAGAATTAGGAGAACTGGAGCATGAGACCTTTAATGCAGCAGGGGCCAGGCTTATTGTACACGGGCGCAGCGTCCATCCGGGCAGCGCTAAGGGAAAGATGATCAATTCTATTTTGGTGGCCCAGGAGTTTCAGAGTCTTCTGCCGGTATTCCAAAACCCCATGTATACGGAAGGGTACGAAGGATTTTTCCATTTGGACGGCATCAGCGGAAATGTGGAGGAAACTACTGCGGAATATATCATCCGGGATCACGACAGGGCGCTTTTTGAGGAAAAGAAAGAGCTGTTTTTAAAATGTGTGCAGTTCCTGAATCTAAAATATGGGGAAGGGACTTTGGAGGCTGTCATCACGGATTCCTACTACAATATGAAGGAGGTTCTTGTGCCCTATGGTCATCTTATGGAAAATGCAGCGGCTGCTTTAAAGGAGCTGGGAGCGGAGCCTAAGGTGAATCCTATCCGCGGCGGTACGGATGGGGCGCGCCTGTCCTATATGGGGCTTCCCTGCCCGAATCTGTGTACGGGAGGCGCTAATTATCACAGCCGCTTTGAGTATGCCTGCGTGCAGTCCATGGAGAAGGTAACGGAGCTTTTGATTAAACTGGCAGTCAGGTATGGGGAGATTTCCAGATAAAAAACGTAGAATAGCGGTTTGCATTTTTGCCAGCCTTTAGAGCTTAAAAGTAACCGTTTCCTCTGGAAACGGTTACTCGGCAAGGAAAGTTATAGAAAAGTACGGAGAAGAAAACTTGGGACCTTACAGTGATTTTGAATGGGGAATGCTATATGGGAAATTATCTGCGCTCAGGTGATGAATGGGATATGGTCTGATCTGCGCTTTAATAGTGCACGACATCTTCCGCATGATAAATCCTCTCAAGAACAGGCGCGGCGGCATCGCTTTTAAAATAATCCAAAGTGGACGGCGGGACGAGCCTGTCCAGGGCATCAAAATTCTTTTCTTTCAGATATTGGCGGACCTTTGATGCGCTGATGGGGGAGCCGTCCGCCTCCTTTCGGGGAAATATAGTGAAATCAATACCGGCAGCAGGGAGTCTTTCTGCCATAATTTGATTGTATATCCGGGTTACATGGCTGTAGGGCTCATCCCCTGCAAACCGGCTGGTGACAGATAAGGCTTTGGCGATTTGGATAAAGAGGGTTATGTCTAACCCGGCATGGCTCTTTATTACCATGTCCTCATCTTTCAGAAAGTAGCTGGGAAAGGTGGCGCCGCTGATGATGTATGGCCCGCTGTCATGGCAGATTACATTTGGAACATGGGACACGCCCGCCAGTACCAGCTTTTTGCGGATGGAAAAGGGAATCAGGCCTGTGTCCTCGTTTAGGATAAACAAATGAAGTATACGGCAGCAGGAAGCCGCCCTTTCCACAAGATATTGATGCCCCAGAGTAAAGGGGTTGGCGTTCATAACCAACGCCGCTGACTTTCCGGATGCCTTTCCCGGCCGGGAGATATCTGTCTTAGCGCATAAGGCCTGAGCAGGAAGCGCATCATCCGCTGCCTTTACTAATCCTTTCAGATAATCTGCAAACCCGGTTTTCCTGTTTTCCATGAAAACAAGGGCATCATCCACCCGGGCTATCTCATAAAATCCCAGATCTTCAAAAAATTTTGCGGAATTTATTTTCGTATAAAGAAACAGACGGATGTTCCCGCGTTCATACTGCACATCCATAAGGTGTGTGAGAATTTCATTTAAAAGTCCTTCTCCCTGATGGGATTTGCTGACAGCCAGACAGCGCAGGGTATTGCCAAAGCAGCTTCCGGTGGCAATGACACACCCCCGGCTGTCATACATGGCGCAGGTATAATCCAGGTTTGCATCCCGGCGAAGTCCCTCCTGCACAAGCAGCGCGTCAACCTTTGCAAGGGCGCAGCGGTCCGTGAAATGAATTTGTGAGATGATGTAGTCTGACATTTTTACCCCGATTCCGAAGCGTTTATGCTGAGGAGGCGAGCGAAATGTCAGATTTCGCTCTGCCATCATGGAATTTGTGACGCTTCGGCACAAATTCTTGGTTGAAAAATCAGCACATCAGTGTGATTTTTCAACCTTTTACCCCGATTCCGGAGCTGTTCTTTACGAAAGCAGCGAGTCCTGTTCCAAAAAATATAGTAAATAGCATACGGCCAGCAGATCGGCGCTGCCTCCCGGTGAAAGATTTTTTTGTATAAATTCCTGATTCAGCTGCTGCAGGGTCTCTGTATCAGGGTATGGATTTTCAGCCAGCAGGGTCTTTAGCCGGGAGATAGTCTCCTGCCAGGTCCTTAAATTACTTCTGGCAATCAGGTTGGTATCGGTGGCGGCAGTCATTAGGGCAAGCAGGGCGCCGCAGCCAGCCTCATTCAGACTAAGGCCGCGGGCAACTCCGGCCTTAAGGGCAGGCAGTCCTGTATACCGCACGGCGGGAAGCCCCTCTTCCATCTGTCCCCGAACACCGGTAATGTGGTATTTCAGATACAGCTTCTGCCCGGCCGTGCGGGCGTTTTTAATGGTGAGCCCCGCAAAATCATGGGCGGTTAAGCCCTTTGTCATTTCAGCGCACTCTTGTAAGATAATTTCCGGTTTTTTCCAGCTTTTCCTGTCAAGGCGCCCTAATGCGGCGCAGAGGATTCCCATAGTAAAAATGGCGCCTTTATGGGTGTTGACACCGCCTGTGGCCCCGACCATGTCTTCTTCAGCTTTCCTGCCTTCTTTTCTTATGGCGAAAAAGGTCTCCGTGGCAGAAAGAGAAGCGGTTTGTCTGCCGAGTCGCGCGCAGGATCCAAAATAAGGCCACAAAACGCTGGCGCTGTCCATAAAGGTAAAGATATCCATATCCTTATGGCTTCCGTTATCCAGCCGGTCCACCAGTCCGGGCTTGGGGGTGGTGCAGGCCTCGTGGAGGATGGCCCTTAAAGCGTAAGAAGCGGCGTCCTTGCTATCGGATTCATTAATGGCCCGGGTCAATATCTGCCGGATCGTGCTTTGCAGCTGCTCCACCGTATGGGTGCGGCTTCTGGCGCACTCCTTTGCCGGCTTGTTACAGATAAGGCATATGCGCGGCGCAAGTCCCAGATCCGTGCGTTCTGTTTTTAATCCCTCTGAACTTAGAACATCCAAATCAAACAGTCTGCCGATGGGGGATGCATCTTCTATTTCCACGGTAAGCTTTTTCAGGACTTTTGGATCTGTATCCGTCACATAATATGCTTCATTTCCGGTTACTTTATCTATGATTTCCTGATGAATACATTTGATTTTTTGTGCGGACAGCTTTTGCTTTAAATAGCGGTTCCCCAGGGAAAAGCCCTGTCTGATTAAGGGATTATTCTTGACTGGTCCGGCAATGTTCATAGTAAAGCAGATAAGGGACGCATGGTACTTTTTAAGCAGTTCCTGCTGCTTTTGTGCGCGCCGCTCCCTTGCAATGAGCATTTGTGATAAAGTAATCTGCTGCTCCGTATTCATAGCCATATTCCTTTCCGTAACTTGCAGATAATGTAATCGTGGGTACTGCGTCGTTTTCGCGGAGTTTCATTAAAAAAAGCTTTTATAACAGCGTTTGCGCTATTATCATAATACATGAATTTGGCTGTTCAGGCAAATTCCTATGGTTGAAATTTTTTTATTTCGTGTTATGGTAATAATAAGATTTAGAATAATAAACGATTATTAGTGTTTATAAAAAAGAAATATGAGCAAAATCATGTTGTAATATACAAGATGCAAATTTATAAATTATCGATCAAACGTCTAAATTATTTGCTGGTACTACGTACTGGTGCAGAGGCAGCCGGCGAAGCGCGGCAGTGTTTGTTATATAGCGGCGCAAGTATAAACTGCGGTATGCGGGGGTATATGAATGAGCGTGTATGTACAAAAAAGAACCATAAAATTAAACAGATTTTTAACCAGTGCCCTGTTAATACTTCTGGTCATACTGATACTGCTGTCAGGATTTTTTGGAAGCTATGGCGTGTCGGTAAGCCAAAGGAGGGAGAGGGAATCCATGGACTATATTTTAAATATGTACAACCGGAATTTAAGCGGAGCGCTGGAAAAGATAGAAGGGGACCTTCAGGATATTTTAGCCAGTCAGTCCACCCTTCAAATGCTGCTTGACAGGTCAAGCCTGCGGAGATGGCAGGGAAGCTACAGCCTGTCTTCTCTGCTTACGGAAAAGCGCAGCTCCACATCAGATGTGGATGGATATGCGGTGATGGACAGCGTCTATGAAGGTTTTATTCTGGCTAGAAGCTCTAATATTTCGTATAAGGATCTGGGAGAAATCAAAAAATGTCTCAAAGGGATGGCGCAGCAGGACATCAGAAGTTCAGGATGGATTTCCGCTCAGATTGGTGAGCTCGGATGTCTGCTGAAATACTACAACTATGGAGGCGTTATCATTGCGGCTTTTATGACAGAGCAGAAAATACAGGAGGTTCTGTCCCACGGGCAGAGCGGGGATCATGTGGTGGATTTTTATGTTGCGGATTCCGGCAAAAGGATCATCTGTTCATCCAATCAAGAATGGAAATATGGGGAGGAACTGCTCTTTGATGAAAAACCTTTTGGGCCAAAGATACTGCTGCGTGCGCAGGAAGTTCTGGGAGGAGTCTATTATGTGGGAGGCAGTATAGAAAGAGAAAATTTTTTTGTAGAAAATCCCTATTTCTTCATGATACTGGGGCTGCTTTTGGTGTCTTTGGTGTATTTGATTGTCATCCTGCGGTTTGTAAACAGGGAGGTCCTGAGGCCGGTAAAAATACTGTCGGATATTTCCGTGAAAATTTGTCAGGGAAATATGACCATTCGTCCCGGGTATGCCTGCAAGAACAAAGAAATGTCAGAGCTGCGGGAAGCCTATGTGACAATGTTAGATACGATTATGGAGTTAAAGGTACAAGAATATGAAAGAATTATTCAGGTAAAGGATTCTGAATTAAAGTATATGCATATGCAGCTGAAGCCGCATTTCTTTTTAAATGCCCTCTCCACTATTAACAGCATGGCATACCAGAATGAAAATGAGGATATTCATCAGTTTATCAGGGCCTTTTCAAAAACAATCCGGTACATGTTCAGCGTGGGACTTCACACGGTAAGTCTGGCAGAAGAGATACAAAGTCTTGAGGAGTATCTGGAGATGCAGAGGTTTTTGTATAAAAACAGTTTTTATTATTACTTTGATATTCCGGAGGAAGCAAAAAGCTACATGATTCCCCAGATGATTCTGCATACCTTTATCGAAAATATTTTTAAGCATGTGATGGATATCAATTCCTTTGTTACAATATTCATGCGCTGCTGCTTCGAAAAGCATAACGGCCAGGAGATGCTGAAAATTGAGATCCACAATTCAGGGAAATATTTTAAGGAAGATATATTAAGGCAGATCAATGAGGACGGAGAAGGGAAAGAAAGTGAGAGCGGGGGAATCGGTCTGTCCCATATCAAAGAAATACTGACGATTTTGTATGGACAAAGCCACCTTTTATTGCTGGAAAATGAAGAGCCTGAGGGAACAAAGGTAACCGTCTGGATACCTGGGGAGGTACAAAATGAAGTTATTGATAGTTGACGATGAGGTTATTACAACCCGGGTGCTGGAAGAGCGGATTGACAGAAAGTATCTGGATTTGGATGAGATTTATACTGCCTACAATGTTGATATGGCAAAAGAAATCCTCAAAAAAGAAAAGGTTGAGATTATACTCTGCGATATAGAAATGCCAAGGGGAAATGGTCTGGAGCTTTTGGAATGGGTAAGGGAACAGCAGGAAGAAACGGAATTTCTGTTTCTGACCAGCCATGAGAAATTTGAGTACGCCTTCGGAGCTGTGAAATACGGAGCGGCAAGCTATCTTCTAAAACCCATAGATATTGCGGAAATTAACCGTGCAATTTTTACGGTGGTAGAGAAAATACGGAGAAAAAAGAAGATAAGTGACATTGAAGAGTACTGGAACCAGGGTAAAAAGAAGATGATTCAGAATTTCTGGCGAAGCGTGCTGCGAAATGTCCTTAGCAGTAAAAAAGAGGATATTCAGGAAGAAATCATCCGCATGGGTCTGGCCTTTCAAACTGATGACAAATATATATTAATTTTACTTCATTTAAGAAAAGAGGTGCTCTCTGACAGGGAAACGCCTGAGGATCTAAGCTGGTTTATTCTGAGCAATATATTGGCAGAGCTCCTTACCTCCTCTTTACAAGTGGAAAATGTCGCAAGCTGGGAGGACGGAGGCGAAATCTATGTGACAGTGGTGTCAGATAAGGATTGTGAAAGCCTGAAGGAGAGCATAGCAGAGCTAAAAGATGTGCTGAGACGGTATTATGAAAATCCTTTTTATGTGGGTTATGTCTCCGGGCAATGTGAAATTTTCAGACTAGGAGAGATACGAAGTGAAATTTTAGCCTATGACAGAGCCCACGTCTATGACGGCGGTGAGATTTTTTTCTTTTCTGAGCTTAACAAACAGGATGGTAAGGTGGAAAAGCTGCTGGATCAGAAACTGATACTGCAGTGCCTTGAAAAGGGGGAGCGGGTTAAGCTGCTGGAATATTTGCAAAAGACAATGTCGTTAGCCAGAAAGAAAAATCACAGCCTGACGAATATGCAGTATCTGCAGATGGAGCTTTTGCGGATTGTGGGCATATTCCTAAACAAATATGAGATGGATTTGGAATTTCTCTATTCGGACACTGTTTACATGGACATTCAAAAGAAAGCGCTGACTTCGGAGTTTGACATGGTTCGCTGGAACACTTACGTGATTAATAAGGTATTTGACAGCGTGGAGAACAGGAAAAAGGGTATGGGGCTGGTGGATGTAATGGTAGATTATATCCGCAACCACTATGAGGAAAACCTTACAAGAAATACCCTGGCGGAGCTGGTACATTTTTCTCCGGAATATGTGGGAAAAATGTTCAAAAGGGAAATGGGCGTGAGCATCAACGATTACCTTAACACCCTGCGCGTGAGCAAGGCAAAAAATATGATTGCATCTACCAATTATAAAATCGTTGATATTGCGCTGATGGTGGGATTTGAAAATATGTCTTATTTTTCCAGTGTGTTTAAAAAGTATGAGGGCATATCCCCAGCGGAGTATAAAAAGCTCCTGGAACACAAAAAATAAAAAAATATATGCTTAAAAATGAAAGTTTTTGTACTTCTTTGTAAAAGAACTTTCATTTTTTTATTGATAAAATGGTAACACTACAAAAAAGAATGGAGGATAAAATATGAAAAAAAGAGTTTTAGCGGCTTTTATGGCTGTTATGATGATCGGCACGATTCTTACCGGATGCGGCTCAGGCGGAAATGATTCGGCAGGCAGCGGATCCGGAGAACAGTCACAGAGCAGTGAAAGCACGGATGATGCAGCACAAAGCAGTGAGGACAGTTCTGCTGCAGAGGCTGATGCTGCTGCGGATTCCGGGGAGACAGCAGAGATTGTATTTGCTTACATGACTCAGAATAACATTCCGGAAGCAGCGGATTTACAGAGAATTGAAGATTTGATTAATGCGTATACCGTTGAGAAGATTAATACAAAGGTTGACCTTGTACTTTTTTCCAATGCGGATTATATGAATCAGGTGAATCTGATGCTGGCCTCAGGAGAGCAGATTGACATCTTCCAGGCTTACGGAACTTCTCACCTGCCTTATATTCAGGACGGAACGGCTCTGGATATCACAGGGTATCTTGACAATGAGTTAAAAGAGACAAAGGAAACCATTTATGACGGTTTCTTAAAACCCACCACAGTAGATGGAAAAGTGTATGGCATCCTGAATATGGGATCTAATTATGTACCGGGAGGATTTACTTACCGCTCAGACATTGCCGAAGAACTGGGAATTGATATGTCCAAGGTAAGCTCTCCCCAAGATCTGGAAGAAGTTTTCGCAACTGTCAAGGAAGCATATCCGGATATGATCGTCATTGATCCTAACAGGGCAAACGCTTTGTTCGAGACTTATCTTGGAAAAATTGCCTGTATTGACCCCTTAGGCGGGGATATCACAAGCGCATTCTCAGGAGTGGCTTATCAGGATGATCCTACGGTAGTGAATATGTTTGAGACACAGGATTTTATTGACTTGTGCAACCTGACCCACAGCTGGTATGAAAAGGGTTATTTTGCATCTGACGCGGCTACCACAACAGCAACCACAGCAGAGCTCCTTATGTCAGGAAACTGCTTCGGCACCTTCTGCGGCCTGGGAAATCCCAAGATTGCGGCGCAGTACACCACCAACTATGGACACAGCTTTGACAACGTTCAGATCAGCGAGTCTCTGGTCTGGGCAGGCAGCAACAATGCGTGGATGGTAAATTCATCCTGCAAGAACCCTTCGGCGGCGTGCAAATTTATGAACTTGCTTTACACAGACGCTTATCTGGATAATCTCTTGGTTTACGGGGAAGAGGGCGTTGACTATGTCCTCAATGAGGAAGGCTTTGCAGTAGCGCCGGAAGGCTATACGGATTTAAACAGCGTGGCTTATACGGACAACATGAACTACTATTTCTGGGGAAATAAGTGGATTACCTACCCTGTTCCGGGCGGACTTAACGCCGAAGAAGCGGAAAAGCAGATGGCCCTTAACTATGCAGGCAAGCTTTCCAACTACTATGGTTTCTTATTTGACTTCAGTGATTTGCAGGCAGAATATACGGCCTGCCAGAACATTGCCAATGAGTATAAGAAGGCACTCTGGGTAGGAGCTGTGGATGTTGAGCAGACACTGGGCGAGTTAAATGAAAGATTATATGCTGCAGGTATGGATAAGCTTATTGAATCCAAACAGGCACAGTTTGATGAATGGCTGAGCCAGCAATAAACATAAGGTTTATGAAAGCGAATTATACTACGAATCGTGGAGGCATCTTCACGTTGAAAGAGGGCGCCTTTCGGCGTCCTCTTTTTAAAAAAATAAAGAGAGAAAGGCATGGTTATTTATATGACGAAAAAAAGGAATAAAAAGTTTAACAAAAATACCCTATCCCTTTTTCTGATTGCGCTGCCAGGGTGTCTGTACCTGCTTATCAACAACTATATTCCGATTATGGGTATTTTTGTGGCTTTTAAGAATTACAGCTATGCAAAAGGAATATGGGACAGCCCCTGGTGCGGTTTCAGTAATTTTAAGTTTCTGTTTATTACCAATGATGCATGGACCATTACCAGAAATACACTGCTTTATAACCTGGCATTTATTGTTCTGGGAACGATTATGTCAGTATTTCTGGCCATTTTGCTTCATGAGCTGGGAGAGCAGCTGCGGGGGAAATTTTTCCAATCTACCCTGTTATTCCCCCACCTGCTTTCCTGGGTTGTAACTGCGTACCTGGTTTACGCCCTTCTTGGAAGCAGCAATGGCTTTGTCAACAATACTCTGCTGGGGAAAGACAATGCAATTGACTGGTATTCTGCCAAGGCGTACTGGCCGGTGATACTTGTGCTTGTATATCTCTGGAAAAATGCGGGATATACGGCGATCGTGTATATGGCCGGTATCGCAGGCATAGACAAAGAAATTTTTGAGGCTGCCCAGATTGACGGGGCAGGTAAGGTAAAGCAGATTTTTTCCATCACACTGCCTATGCTGCGGCCTACGGTGATTATCATGACATTGATGTCAATCGGAAGAATATTCTATTCGGATTTCGGACTGTTTTATCAGGTGCCTATGAATTCGGGGGCGCTGTTCCAGGTGACCCAGACCATTGACACTTATGTGTACAGAGGTCTTATGGAGCAGGGGAACATCGCCATGTCCTCGGCAGCAGGGGTGTATCAGTCCATGGTAGGCTTTGTGCTGGTGGTATTGGCTAACTTTATTGTGAAGAAAAAGGATCCGGAAAACGCACTGTTCTAAAGACGGGAACACGCCGGCTAAGAAAAACCTGAACGGCGAAAAACAATAGATTTGAAAGGAGAACGGATATAAATGAAAAGTATGTCGGATGAAAAGAGATTCCGCCTGATAGTAACAATAATTCTGACCCTGTTCAGTATCGTTGCATTGTTCCCAATGATTTTGCTGGTAGTGGCATCCTTTACGGATGAGAATGAACTGATCACCCACGGGTATCAGATTTTGCCGCGCAAATTAAGTCTGGAAGCATACAGCTATATGGTAAAACAGGCGTCAACCATTATAAGGGCCTATCTGGTAACCATTGGAACAACAATAGCAGGCACGGCTTTAAGTATTTTTTTGACTTCCTCTATTGCTTATCCCATGGCCAGGAAAAATTTTAAATACCGGAATGCATTGTCCTTCTTTGTTTATTTTACAATGCTGTTTAACGGAGGACTTGTGCCTCAGTATATTATGTGGACAACCTTTTTCCATATCAAAAATACATATTTCGCGCTGGTCATCCCCAATCTTTTGATGACGGCTTTTAATATCTTCCTGGTGAGGAATTATTACAGCAACAGCCTGCCGGAGGCTCTCTTTGAGGCCGCCCAGTTAGACGGGGCATCGGAGTTCGGCATTTATACCAAAGTGGTATTTCCTCTGTCAAAGCCGGTTATTGCTACGGTGGGACTGTTCGTTGCCTTAGCTTACTGGAACAGCTGGACAAATGCCTTGTATTATGTGACGGATCCCAAGTACTTTGGTATCCAGAACCTGCTGATGCGGATCATGAAAAATATCGAGTACCTGCGGACCGGAGCGGCGGAGATGTCGGCGGAGGGACAGGCGGTTACCCTGCCTGGCAATTCCATCCGGATGGCCCTGGCCTTTGTGGGAATTTTACCTATCGTGATTATTTATCCAATGCTGCAGAAATATTTCATTAAGGGCGTTGTGGTTGGAGCCGTGAAAGGCTAAGAGATGAAGCTTTTCTAAGGCGTCAAAGGACGCCGCCTTAGAAAAGCTATATCATCTCTGGAAGAATCGCCGTAAGGCGATTCTTCTGAAATAATTGACGGGTTTATAAGAATGTAATTTCACTTATTTATCGGCTGGCTTTAGGTGCTGAACGAAATGATATTGTATAAGAATGGAGGGATGTTATGGCTGCGTATGTACATTGTAATTTTCATTCCTGTGTGCTCAGGATGAATGTGGATGTTTCGATTCTTCTTCCCGAGCAGGACAGAATGAAACAATTTGAAGAAAAGACCAAAAATCCGGTAAAGTATCAGACACTTTATCTGCTTCATGGATTTACCGGAGATTATATGACTTATCTGCGCACGTCCAATATCGAGCGGTATGCGGATGAGCATCAGATTATGGTGGTAATGCCTAGTGTTTACAACAGCGCGTATACGGATATGAAGTACGGGCTTGACTATTTTACTTATTTGTCCGAAGAGCTGATGGACTTTGTTGAAAGAACATTTCCCTCTTCTCCAAAGAGGGAGGACCGGTTTGTGGCAGGTATGTCCATGGGCGGCTATGGGGCGTACAAGTTCGGCCTTGCCTGCCCGGATAAATTCTGCGCCATCGGCGGAGTGGCCGGTTCCTATCATGCCGAGTACCGCTATCAGGGAAAGGTAAATACCGTATCCACCCTGTGTGAGGCCCTTTATGGAGATCCCCCGGCGATCACGCCGGAAATCCATGATATTTTTACCATGATGAAAAATCTTAAGGAAAAGGGCGTGGAGCTGCCGCGGATGTATACGTGCTGCGGGACGGAAGACCGCAGGTATCAGGACTCCGTGGATTTAAAGGAATTTGCGGATGAGCTTGGGATTCCTCTTAAATTTGAACACGGGCCGGGAAGGCATGATTCAGTTTTCTTTGATGAATATATACAGAAGATTTTAAACTGGATGGAATTTGCGGGAGGCCCAAAGCGATGAAGCTTTTCTAAAGTAGTTCAGGTGTTGATTTGGCAGCCGGAGACGGTGGTTTAAAAGCGCGAAAGCAAGATGAAAATCATATTCGGAGGAGGGAGGAATAAAGATGGAGATCGTGAAACCGGCGATAGCCGGAACTTTGGAATCCAGTGATTGTCAGGTTACAGTTGAACCGGGCGATGGGGAGATTGATTTTACATTAAAGAGCTCTGTTATAAATCAATATGGGAACCAGATCCGCAAGGTAGTGTTTGAGACCCTTGAAAGTCTGGGAGTTGGCAGTGTAAAGATTTCGATTGTGGATAAGGGGGCTTTGGACTGTACCATAAAGGCGCGGGTGGAAGGAGCAGTCTTCCGATCAGCAGGACAGATGGAGCACTTACCCTGGGGAGGTGCCATAAGACCATGAATCCGGATAAAAAGAGATTACGAAGAACAATGATGTTTTTAAATGCACAAAAGCCGGCTCTTATTAAGGATCCATACATTTACAGACCGGACAGCCTTATGCTGGATTTGGAGGATGCAGTGGCAGAAAACCAGAAGGATGCGGCCAGATTTTCTTTGTACCATGCCCTGAAAAATATTGACTACAGAGGGTGTGAGAGGGTGGTCAGAATTAACGGACTTGAGACGCCCTTCTGGCAGGAGGATATCCGCTGTGCGGTAGCAGGCGGCTGTGATGCCATACGCCTTCCCAAAACAGAAAGCGCCGCCGATGTGAAAAGGGTGGAGTCAGCTGTCGAGGAGGCGGAAAAAGAGTTTTCGATTCCGGAAGGAAAGGTTTTAATTATGGCCGCTATTGAGTCTGCAAGAGGTGTAATGCGTGCCATGGAAATCTGCGAAGCGTCTGAAAGACTCTTTGGCATTGCCTTATCCGGGGGAGATTATACAAAGGATTTACATACACATATCACAGGGACAGGAATTGAGCTGATGGGGGCAAGGCAGAATATGGTGATTGCGGCCCGGGCCACAGGGGTACAGTGCTTTGACACCGTATATACTGACCTTGACAACATGGAAGGTTTCAGGCAGGATGTGGAAACCATTCATTTGATGGGGTTTGACGGGAAATCTATTGTAAATCCCCGGCAAATCAATATTGTTCATGAAATTTTCACACCGTCTGAGAAGGAAATCATTTTTTCTGAAAAGGTGGTCAGAGAAATTGACAGGAAAAGAGCCGAGGGCATCGGTGTATTTACGGTAGATGGGAAAATGATTGATATTGCATTCTATGACGGTGCAAAGAGGACCATAGAACTGGCAAAGGCATCAGGCGTATATAAGGGGGACTTGTGAAATGATTAATGCGGTAGGCAGGGACATTCCGGAGGAAATTTTAGAAATGACCGGAAAAGAGGTTTTTCACGGCAACAATTATTTTGACGGATACGTGTTTCAAAAGGCAAGTCCCAGCACAAAATGTGTGATTAATTCCAATGGCAGTAAAGTGATAGAAAGCATCCATGAGGCATTGGTGAAATGTGAAATCAGGGACGGTATGACGCTGGGGTTCCACCATCATTTCAGGGATGGGGATTACATTGTAAATATGGTAATGAAAGAAGTCCATGAGATGGGGATTAAAGATATAACCATCTGTGCCAGCTCCCTTGGAAAGGCTCACGACCCGCTGGTTAAATATATTGAGGACGGCACCATCACCAACATCCAGTCCTCAGGCGTAAGAGGTAAAATCGGAGAGGCGATTTCGAATGGAAAACTGAAGGGGCTTGCCATTATGCGTTCCCACGGCGGGCGGGTACGGGCCATTGAAACCGGAGAGGTTCATCTGGATATTTCCTTTATCGGCGCTCCCACATGCGATGATTATGGGAACTGCCGGGGAATTGGCGGCAAATCAAACTGCGGCGTACTATCTTATTCCATGGTGGACGGGGATTATGCCGACAAAGTGGTAGCCATAACAGACTGCCTGGTGCCTTTTCCCAACTTTCCGGCCCACATTTCCATGACAAAGGTGGACTATGTGGTAGTGGTGGATGAAATTGGAGATCCGGAAAAGATTGCAACCGGGGCGGCGAAACCCACAAAGGATATGAGAAAGCTGATGATGGCGGATTACTGTACGCAGTTCGTTGTTAACACACCTTACTTTAAGAATGGATTTTCTTATCAGACGGGCGTGGGGGGCGCCTCCATCGCATCCACAATTTCCCTTGCAAAGATCATGAAAGAGCGGGGGATAAGGATGCGCTTCGGCATTGGCGGTCTGACAAAGCCTATGTGCGACCTTTTGATCAACGATCAGGTGGATGCCCTTTTGGACACCCAGGATTTTGACCTGGCGGCAGTGGAATCCGTAAAGGATCTGCGTCATTTCAGAATCAGCGCAGGCCAGTATGCCAGCCCTTTTAATAAGGGAGCAGTGGTAAACAAACTGGATTTCGTCATTTTAGCGACACTGGAGGTGGACGTTCATTTTAACTGCAATGTTGTGGTAGGCTCTGACGGCATGATTACAGGGGCCCAGGGCGGGCATCCGGATACGGCGGCCGGGGCAAAATGTACCATTGTCATTACCCCTCTTTTGCAGGGGCGGACGCCGGCAGTGTGCAGCGAGGTCACAACGGTGACAACCCCCGGCGAGTCCGTGGATGTGGTGATCACCGACTATGGAATTGCCATTAATCCCAGGAGGCAGGACTTGATTGCCTGTATGAAGGAGAAAGAGGTAGCTCTTCCCTTTAAAACCATAGAGGAGCTGCGGGATATGGCCTATAGTATTGCCGGAAAACCCCAGAAGGTGGAATTTGGAGAGCGTATCGTTGGCATCATAGAAAGCCGTGACGGCACCATTATGGATGTGGTGCGGCAGATAAAGCCTTTTGAATTCAGTGAAAAATAAGAGAGTATAGAACAGAAATCTTGTTTGTGTTTATGGAAGAAGTTTCGGAGAGCATACTTTGGGAAAATCTTTAACCAGAAAAATAATAGAATCACATTTTGTCTTTGGCAGTATGAAGCCGGGTGGAACTTGGGGCAACCAGTTCGATTTTTCCTGCTGATGGACAGGTACATAAATTTTTAAAAGCCCAGGGGAGAGAGGATGCCTATAGGGAGCTTTTGCCGGATGAAGATGCGGAATATGACGGGACCATTTCTATAAACTTAAGTGAATTGGAACCGCTTGCCGCCTGTCCCCATCAGCCGGATCAGGTGCGCCTGCTAAAAAATGTGGAGAAAAGACCTGTACAGCAGGTGTTTATTGGGAGCTGTACAAATGCAAGCTATTCGGATGTGGCGAAAGCCGCTTTGGTTTTTAAGGGACGAAAGGTAAATGAAAACGTAAGCTGTACCTGTACGGTTGCATCTAAGGGGACTTATCGGGAATTATTAAAAGATGGCTACATTGACATGCTTTTAGAGGCGGGGGTCCGTATGCTGGAAATTTCCTGCGGACCCTGTTGTGGGATTGGCCAGGCTCCCGCTACGGAAGGAATAGCAGTGCGCACCTCCAACCGCAACTTTAAGGGGCGGTCAGGTAATCCCAATGCTCAAATTTATCTGGTAAGCCCGGAAAGTGCGGCGGCCACTGCAATCAGAGGAACCTTTGCATCCGCTGAGGATATTATGGGGAAAGACATCGGACTGCTTTTAAGTGTACACGAACCGGAAAAATATATGGTGGACGATTCCATGATACTGCCGCAGGATTTATGCGCACCGGTGAGCTTAAAAGGAGGCGATAACATTTCCACGGACGACATAACACCTGCCAGCGCGGAATTTTCCAGTATGCGTTCCAATATTCCGCTTTTGTCCGGGTACTGCTATCACCGTTATGCACCTGACTTTGCCGCGCGGGCGGAGAAAATGGGCAGCAGCATAATTGTGGCGGGAGAAAACTACGGACAGGGTTCCTCCAGGGAACATGCAGCAATTACTCCCATGTATTTGGGCGTGAAATGTGTAATTGCAAAAAGCATTGCACGTATTCACAAGGGTAATCTTGTAAATCACGGGATTGTTCCCATGCTGTTTGAAGAAATATATGATTATGAAAAAATTGATCAGGGAGACGAACTTGTGATTCATAATCTGCCGGCCCGTATTCCCGCTAAAAGAGCAGAGGTCATAAATATGACCAAAGGCTTTTCCTTTATGGTAAGGCTTGACCTTTCCGAAAGTGAAATGCAGATAGTGCTTGGCGGAGGCCGGCTCCGGTTTTTGAAAAAGCAGATAAAAACCAGTACTCCGTACCAGAGCGGGGCAGCATACATGGAAGCGTAAAAGAGTTTATTTAATGGAAAAGAGGGTATTTATGAAGGAAATCAGACTTGGCACAGTTGGTTCAGACCGCACCGTACAACACATACTGGACAAGGTGAAGGAAACTCCCGGCATTAAGCTGGAAGCAATTTACTCGAAAGATGCCGGAAAAGGGCATGAGCTGGCAGCAGCGTACGGATGCAACAAAGTTTACACGGATATGGACTGGTTTCTTGGGGACGAAGAAATAAATACATTGTATTTTGCCGCTTCGGCTCATCCGGACTATGAGCAGGTGAAAGATGTGCTCCTTGACGGCAGAAACGTGATACTTGAAAATTCCTCCTGCATCAGTCCGGTTCAGACAAAGGAACTGCTGGAGACGGCGGAAGAAAGTCATCTTTTCTTAGTAATGCAGTATGAAGGACAGGACCTTGTATCTTTAAATGCAAACATTGAGTGTGAGTCCGCATAATATTGATTATCACATCATTTCCCCCAAAATATTTTTTCCATATTTGATAAGCCTGCTATAAAGGTATAAAAAATTTTTCTGGAAAAACCGAAAAAAGTGCCCCGGACTATCCGTTTGGAGAGTGGACTTGACGGAAGAAATGGCGTAAAATAAGGCATGTCTGCGGACGCACGGCGCGCCTTACGCAACAGGAAAGCCGATTGCTCCGGGGATTTTACAGTAAATTTACGGAAAAGGGGTTGCAAAAAGATGGGTAAAGCGTACAATCTGTT
>RAYQ01000031.1 GCA_003612395.1 Parablautia intestinalis | reverse complement strand
AGGCAGGCAGGCAGGCAGGCAGGCAGGCAGGCAGGCAGGCAGGCAGGCAGGCAGGCAGGCAGGCAGGCAGGCAGGCATAGTTGCGCCCTTTTTTACCCCGTTCTTATTTATACATACACGAAAAATGGCAGAGCCGGTTAAGAGGTATGAATATTTCTATACCTTTTAACCGGCTTCTTTTTGCGCGCAGGCAATGAGCCATGCGGGTTCAGACAGAAACAGACGTTGGAGGCTTGCCTACAAAAGGCTGTTTCTGTCTGAACTCATAGGGCGAAGCCCGCGACTGAGGCGCAGGCGTAAGCCGGAGCCGAAGTGCGCATGGCGGTTATAAAAACAACGGATGCCAGGCTTCGCCAGACATCCTTATTGTAACAAACGCTGTCACACTTCGTGAGCCGGCTTATTGTTAGAAAGGGAGTATGACATTTGGATAAAGGATATATAGCGCCACAGACCGCCTTAAAAAAGCTGCGTGCGGCAAAGGGGCTGGGGCAGACAGTCTATATCTGCGGAGCAACCGGCTACGGGAAGACGGAGCTGGTAAGGCAGTACTTGTCAAGGCGCAGATACCGTTACATTTCCTGCGCGGAAGATGCCACGGGACTTTTGGAAATGGCGGAAGAAGTACGGGAGGAAACGGTACAGAGTGCACCGGCACAGGGTTTTAGAAAGGAAAAAGAGGCGCAGCCCCGGATGGTCATTGTAGTGGACGATATGCATCTGCTGAAAAACGCAGAGGGGCGCAGGGCTGTCCTTTCCCTTGCGGGACGTTCGGACATCTGGCTTATTTTAATCTGCCGCAGCCCCATACCGGCATGGCTGATGCCGCTTTATATAAAAGGCGGTTTTCTTGTCATCACAGAGGAGGATCTGCGGCTTGGGAAAAAGGAAATATCTTCCTACATGGAATCACAAAGGCTTCCTGTCACGGAGGAAGAACTGGCATTTGTAGCGGAAAGGAGCCAGGGCAACGCCTACACGGTGCGGCACACCGCCCTTAAGATGCTGGAGGGCATGCGTCCCGGCCCGGAGATGGCGGAGGAAATTGTGGAGGCTTTTGCCGCATACCTGGAAAGCCATGTGATGGTGCAGTGGGCCTGCGATTTGCTGGAATTTCTCATGCAGGTAAGTGTCACCGATGAGTTTACCCTGCCCCTTGCGGAGATGATCACGGGCAACCGCCACGCGCCGGAGCTTTTGGAGCGGGCAGTGGAGACCGGGAACTTCCTTTCCTGCAAAGACGGAACCTACCGCCTGCGTCCGGAGCTTATCCGGGCGCTGCGCAGGCGGGCGGCGAAGGAATACAGCGCCCAGGAACGGGCAGACCATGCTTACAATGCAGGGCTTTATTATGAGATGCAGGGGCAGATTGTGCCCGCTCTCATCATGTATGAGAAGTGTGGAAATAAGGAACGGATCAGGGAGCTTTTAATACGGAATGCCCGTTTAAATCCAGGCAACGGCCATTACTTTGAACTGCGCCGTTACTATTTACAGATGGAAGAAAAAGAACTGGAAGAAGGCCCCGTGCTGATGGCGGGGATGAGCATGCTTTATTCCCTGCTGATGCAGGAGGAGGAAAGCGAATACTGGTACCGGAAGCTGGAAAAATTTGCATCCTCCGCAAAGGGCGGGCAGAAGCGGGAGGCCGTAAGCCGCCTTGCTTACCTTGACATCGCTCTGCCCCACCGGGGAAGCGCGGACATGATTGATATTATGAAAAGGATGCCCGCCCTTATCTTTGACCGTGGCATGAGCCTGCCGGAGTTTTCCGTCACCAGCAATTACCCCAGCACCATGAACGGGGGCAAGGATTTCTGCCACTGGAGCCGGGAGGACAGGAAGCTGGCCGCCACCATCGGAAAGCTGGTGGAGCGGGTGCTTGGCCGGTACGGCAAAGGGCTTGTGAAGGTGGCGTTAGGTGAGAGTCTTTATGAAAAAGGGGAGGACGCTTACGAAGTACTGACGCTCCTTGCCCGCGCGAAGCTGGAGGCGGAGGGCGGCGGCATGACGGAGATCGCCTTTGCCGCCGTGGGCTTACAGGTGCGGCTTGACACCCTGCAGGGGGAGATACAGACGGCATCGGCAGTCCTCGCCTCCTTTGAAAAGGGCGTCAGGGAGCAGGGGGCGGTGCAGCTCCTTCCCAATATCGGGGCACTGAAATGCCGGCTTGCGCTTTACCAGGGGGACAGGGAAGCGGTGTCGGCGTGGATGGCGCAGGCCCCGGATGAGGACAGGGAATTCTGTATCATGGAGCGTTACCGTTACCTTACGAAGGTGCGCTGCTACCTTTCCCTTGGGGAATATTTAAAAGCACAGGCGCTGCTTGAGAAGCTGCGTTATTATACGGAGAAATGCAGGCGTACCTATATCCGCATGGAAGTGAGCCTCCTCAGCGCCATAGCGAAATACCGGACGGGCGGGGCGTGGAAGGAAGAATTTCTCTCCGCATTGAAGGAAGCCTGCGGCTATCACTTTATCCGTCTTATCAGCGAGGAAGGTGCGGCGGCCCAGGAGCTGTTTGCGGCGGCGGGGAAGAACCTTTTGGAAAAGGAGATACCGGATAAAAAGTGGCTTTCCCGGCTGACGGAGGAAACGGGGAAGGTGGCGGTGCGCTACCCGGTGTACTTAAAGGGGCAGCTTGCGAAAGCACCGGATTTCTGTGAGGCGGCGTTATCCGTCCTCCGCTTACAGGCGGAGGGAAAGAGCGTGGGAAAGATCGCCCAGGAGCTTTCCATGAAGGAGGCCACGGTGAAGTATCACGCGAAGGAGAACTACCGCAAGCTTGGCGTCTCCGGCAAGGCGGACGCGGTGCTGGCGGCCAGAAATTTAGGGATTTTATAAGAGGAAAACAAACGCCGACACGCTTCGCGAGTCGTCTTATTGTAACAAACGCTG
>RAYQ01000002.1 GCA_003612395.1 Parablautia intestinalis | reverse complement strand
TGTACCCTTCCCACTACTAGGGCGGATTAGGGACTTTCACCCGTTAGAAACGTGCGCCGCAAGGCGCACTACAAAAAAAGAAGCTGAGATTTCTCTCAGCCCATTTTTAATTTATTTCACTAAGCCAATCCTTCAATTTTGACTTAACAGTTAAATCCCCTTTATCACCATCAACATATGTAATTCCCTGCAGATCTGTTGCTAATCGAGGTTTCCCTTTACATACAAAACAAACTTTCTTTTTACCTAATGCTCCTGCAAATAATCCATATTCAAACAATACATTATCCCTTACGGCATCGGAAATTTCTAAGGCGGATTTATCATTCCATACTTTATCATCAGCATTAAAAATAAATATTGCCGCTTGTACTCTTTTTGTTATTTTTATTAATGCATCTATGGTATTATCTCCCGGAACAAATATCCCTTTTCCAGAAGAATACCATGGCAGTGTTTTTGCTCCTAGTTCTTCAAGTTGCACTGCAATTTCATCCATGTAGTCTTTAGCATCCGATGAACTTCCCATAAAAATTTCCATAACTTTTATTTCCTCCTGTTTTTGTGTCATACATACGATATTAGTTCTTGATTTTGGGAATACCCTAAATTCTATTTTTTTATCTTCTAAACTCAATAGTTCCTCTTTATCAATCTCATAAATGATTTCTGCACTTTTTTCTAAATCCTTCCTAGAAAAATCATGACCACATATATTACAATATAATGACTTTCCTCTATTCAATGTGTTTTCGTATACAGTATTCCATTCTCCACAGTTACATTTAATTCTATACTTGTAAAAAAGAACTCTTTGATTATGCAGACACTCTATCAATTCTTTAGCTTCTTCTTCAGAAACTTCTAGCCACTCAATAATATCTTCTGGATATAAGTTCCCTAAACTATTAACCGACTGCCATTTTACCTTTTCCCGTATCTTTTTTATTAGATTTTGCTTCATATTTATCGTATATCCTCAAGATTATATTCATATCTGATTCATTAAATCGAATACTGTAATTTGTAACCAACAGTCCAAGATACTCCTGATCCGATGCATCAAACCTTACATTCAAATGCCCTCTCTGTCCTTTTTCTCTATCCATTGCAATCCACAGACTCTCTATTCTTTTCGTTTCCTGCATTCTCGTTTTCAGAGACATAAATGTTTTTGTACAAAAAATAGGCGTTTCAGTATCTTCAGCTTTTAATGACGCAAGAACTTTCTCTTTATCATTAAATTTAATTCTTGATATTACCGCTTCTAACCCCATCTCCCATATTTCATCATAGCTTCTATTAAAAAAATGATCGCTTATAGCCAAACTCTCTAACACATTTTTTAATTCGCCTTCATAATCCAATACTTCTTTTGCCAAAAACTGTTCACCACTATCATCTTCTTCAGTATTCCATAGTGATAACTTTTCATAAGTTTCTTTTATAAAGTTTCTAATGGGATCTTTCATATTTTCTATTTTATTATAAGCAGGAACTTTAGAATACGCTTCATAAATAAGATTTCTACTCATATTAAAAAGAATTTTTTTATGTGCTATCCCATAATTTGGGGTAGAAACCTTAAACTCAATTTCTAGCAAGTCTTTAACATGCTGAATTAATTTTCCTGCTTTATAAGGATCATAGTCCACATATTGTCTTGTCCATGCTTTAATTAGCATAGTTTTTGTTTGAAAATTAATCTCTACAGGGATATAAGCAGATGTACTTTTAATATTCCTATCTTCATTAATTTCTATATAAAACACAAAAAGGAGCTTGATTTTTACTAATTCTTCTCTAACATTTTCTTCCGAACGAATCGCCGCAATTTTTCTAGCATCTTTTTCATTGGGAATAGTATTCAAAATATTGCAAAAATCAATAGAATCCAGACCATAGTGTTCATCTAGAGGCATTTCCCAATCTATAGGGAATTTATATTCTTTCGTTTTTTCGAGTCTATACATGCGGATAGTTTTCCTTTTTCCAAAAAACAATTCATCAAAAAGAAAACTTTCAAAATCATCAATATCTATCTTTTGTTCCTTGAATAAATCATCTACCCAATATTTTAAAGCCTGTCCTTTCTTTTCGTCAGGTTGAGTATGTCCTTTCCCTTTCAGATAAGTTGAAATATAGCTCTCTCCCACATTATCTACTATAGACTCACTTAATGATGGCATTGGCTCACCTCCATATATTGACATATACTGATTAAGCATACCATATTTTGTTAATGCTTTCTACTATATAAATACATATTTTGCATAAATTCTTGGCTAATTCGTTTTTCCTATCCTGTATGTACAAATATAAGATATATCTTCCTCTTTCAAAGCCCCTAATTCTCTGCCATAGTCAATAAGCCACTGCTCCATCATTGGTTCTTCCGAAATAAGCTCACCATCCATCTTTTCGGCTATATGTCTGCTGACAGCGTTTGCCTCATTTGCTTTCCAGATAAAATGCTCCACACCAAAATCCCTACTAGCATAATCTATTAATAGCCTTGCGGCTTCTTATGCATACCCTCTACCCATATAGCCATCCCTTATATTATAGTGAGTAGCCGTATCTATGTGATCAACTGGCAGAATCTGCATATTCCTTTGCCAGCCTTTTCAATAATGGTACACACAAGAATATCTCCGGCATTTGCCATCTTCCAAATACCTGCATCATATTATCATCAAATACTTTCCGTAATAAAGAACGTGAATAATTGACTTCTTTATATACTGAGTAATCTTCTTCGCTCAATTTTCTGATATAAACCTGTTTGCCATTACCATAATTCTCCATATAATTCAAATCCTTTTTATGCAAACATCTGCTGTAATAATCCTTTTTTTATTTCTTTCCAGACTTCCAGCTTTTCTTTCTTTATCAGGATAGCTTCATCATATGCGGACAGGCAATCTACAATCTTCTGTTGTTCCTTCCTGCATGGATATATAATCATTGTTTTAGCAATATTTCCTTTGCTTATTGACGAAACTTTTATTCCTTGAATAAGTGGCATTAATAGGTTATGGTATTTCTCCGAATTAATAAAATATCCTAAGTATTTTGATACAAAAGTTACTTTAGGCCTACAAGGGATCGTATGTAAACCAGAAAGAATCTTTTTTCCTATAGCTCCGCAAACTTCTGTTGCTTTTCCAACTGTCACATCCTCAGCCGTATCTGCAATAACTATATCGCCATCACACAAATAACTTTCCATATCAAATTTATCTAATTGAATGTTTCCATTGATAAAAGGAATTTGCTCTTTTCCAACATCAATAAATGCACCATACTTAATTAAAACATCCCCATAATGGATATTTAGCACAGTCCCATTTTCATAATTTAAGTAGTCTCTTGAAAATGTATTATTCTGTACAATATAAAATATCTCATCAAAAGATTTTTCTTCCCACTCAGGGTACTCACTTCCATCATCCGCTTTAAATCTCACTTCACGATTAAAGAGTTTCTGCATTATACCTTTTTTCTGTTCTTCAAATACGATAATTTCTTCTTCCTGTACTTGTATAACATCATCTATGGAGGATAAAAAGTTAGCAATTTTCTTTTGTTCACCATCTTCTGCTTCAAATATTGGGCAATTTAAAACATCTTCTTTTCTTAAGTTTGTTTGACTCACTCCATTATCAAATTTAAGATAATAATTATTTCTGCTTATTTGATGAATATAAAAAACAGAATTTTGACTGGTTCTTAATCCGCAAATTCTTTGATTTAAAGTGTATTTATCATCTTCTTGTATTAAAAAACATTTCGACATCGCACGTCCATTAGGGACATCGCTCATAACCATTACAATATCATTTTTTTTCAAAGGACAAATCAGATCATTTGTATATTTTTTTATTTTTCCTTCTGTTGAAATAAATTTTGAATTTACTATTACATATTTTCCATTTTCATCGACGCATTGTTCATGTGCTTTTCCATTTGTAAACTCAAAAATATTTCCAATCGTTTTTTCTTCCCATTCTTCCGCAAACTCAGGAAATCTCAATTTGGGTTTTGCCATAATATCAGCCCTCCCTATAATCCAAGCTCTGCAAGAAAAGAATTGACTTTATCCAAAGCCACTTTTTCTTTAGCTTCTAACTCGGCAAGTTTTTGTTTATTTGCAGCTATGTCAACAGCTTCTTCTTCCTCAAAGGTATCTACATAACGAGGAATATTGAGGTTATAGTCATACTTTTCTATCTCATCCATATATGCTTTGTAACAATATTTATCTATATCTTCTCTTTTGGTATAAGCATTTACAATCTTATCAATATGCTCATCATTGATATAGTTCATAGCTTTCCCAGGCACAAACTCTTTACTGGCATCAATAAAGAAAATATTATCAGAGTTTCCGTTACGCTCTTTTTTGAATACTAAGCAACATACAGGGATACTTGTTCCCTGAAAACAATTCGCAGGAAGTCCTATAACTGCATCTAAATAATTCAAATCTTTAATGATATATTTTCTTATTTTTTCTTCAGCGGCTCCACGGAATAATACCCCATGCGGAAGAAGTACAGCTATTCTGCTATCCCCCTCATCCATGTGATGAATCATATGCTGTACAAAAGCAAAGTCTGCCTTAGAAGATGGCGCAAGTTTTCCATATGGAGAATACCTTTCATCTTCCATAAACTTAGGATCGGCACTCCACTTTGTGGAATATGGCGGATTGGCTACCTGTACAGTAAACTTTTCATCCTCAAATTCCTTGTCATTCTCCAACGTATCAACATTTATAATATTAAAGTTCTGGTAGGGAATATCATGCAGGATCATGTTCATTCTGGCAAGGTTATATGTACTGCTGACCTTTTCCTGTCCGTAATACTTACGCACTTTTGCAAACTGTCCTACCTGTAACAAAAGTGATCCAGAACCACAGGCACAGTCAAAGGCTGATAAAACATCCGTAAGTCCTACTGTAGCAAGTCTGGCAACGAGCTTACTCATATTGGTAGGCGTATAGAACTCCCCACCCTTTTTGCCTGCTGTTGAAGCAAAATTACCGATAAGCGTAATATAAGCAGTTCCCAAAATATCTACATCCGTACCGCCCATTTCAAAGCTGATACTGTCGATTTGTTTTAATATCCTTCCGATCAGCTTTCCTCGCTGTTTCAATTCCCTGCCGAGTTTAGAAGATTTTAAGTCCATATCCTCAAATAAGCCTTTAAAATCTTCCTCCGAATCTCTGCCAATGGTTGATTCTGTAATAGATGCAATAATTTCTTCCATATAATCAATCGTAAATGTATCAGCATTTACCATCTTTATTACGTTTGGAAATAAATATTTTGGCTCCAGCACAAATCCAAGACTTTCAAGCATGTCATCCGCAAGCTCTTCTTTTAGTTCTTCATCTTCCCACGCTTCTTCATAAGTCATTTCATCATGTTCAAAGGCTTCTATAAGAAATGCTTCTGTTTTATCTGATAAATGCTTATAGAAGATAAGTCCAAGTATATAGTTCTTGAACTCATACGCTTCCATTGTCCCTCTTAATTCATTTGCCATTGCCCACAATTTTGCCGCCAGCTCACTGGCTAATTTCTTCTGTTCATTTATATCTGACATTTTAATCCTCCTGTTTGATTTCTTCATCATATAGTATAAGTGCTGTATATTCTGGAAAATCCAAATTCTTTGTCACTAAAACATCTGTATCATACTTCTCACTAAGCTTGTCCAGTTCAATGATTGTATCTAAATTAATAAAATATCTGTTACACTTGTTCCCTTCAAGATCTAAAACTTCTTTTAAATACGCTTCTTCACAGGGCTTCTCTCTTTCTGCGAAAAGTAAATGAATCTCTCCATCTTCATTACATCTGTTTATGATGGAGGATTTTGAAATAATACATTCCATCTTGTTTCTCCTGTCCTACTGGTATTTATCACAGTTCTGTGTAATAAAGTCTATAATAGCCTGTATCAATGCCCTGCGCTCTCTGAATGGTAATGCCATAGGAATCTGCTCTTTAATCATATCCTTTGTAAGAGTATGAGAAAACTCATATTCGGATATAATCTGCTTTATCTTATCGGCATCAACATCCTTTTCCTTAGCAAAGGCTTCTATTTCTTCATTCCTCTCTTTGTCCTCAAAATCAACATAGGCTTCTTCAACAGATGCATCCTCTGGAAGTCCTACCAAAACATCACCGATAAAACGCTTGATAAGCTCCACTTTCTTTTTAAGCTCTGGATTATCTGTCCTATCCAATTCATCGTAAATATGTTTAATGTCCTTTTCACGCTGCTTTTTGTCTTTCCTGTCCATATTTTTAAGAAGATTCATTATGTATGCCACGTTGATTTTGTCCGTCTGGATAATCTCAATACTAAAATCAATATCATCCAAAATGGATACTTTTTCAGCATCTCTCTTATTCTTTATATCGTCATGGATAGTAAAATATCTGCTCTTGAAGTTCTCATATTCCTGCTGTGTCAAAACATCATCTAAATGATCCCATGAAAAATCCACAAAGGTTTCAAGAACCAAAAGCATTTTGGAAAGTTCCCTAAAAGCAATCACAAACTTCGCCTGATCTTCTTCCGACTGAAGGTTATCAACTTCCTCTGGATGCGATACTACTTTGAAAAGTTCTGCAATTAGCTGTTTTATCTTATCCAAATAATAATCATAATCTTTGAGTAATATCTCCGAAATATCACCGCCGCCAGAGAACAGGCGCAAGGCATCATCTGTCTTTTTCTTCAAATTTCTGTAGCAGACAATATTCCCAAACTGCTTCGTTTCCTTTTCCACTCTGTTAGTTCTGGAGAAGGCTTGAAGAAGTGTATGCCACTCTAAATTCTTATCAACGTATAAAGTATTCAGCGGTCTAGAATCAAATCCTGTGAGATACATATTAACCACAATAAGAATATCAATCTCAGGAATCTTTTTTATCTGCATTCGCTTTGATATGTCTCTGTTGTATCCGTCATATGTGTCCATTGAGAAATTTGTATCAAACATTTTATTATAATCATCTATGATACTTTCAAGATGGTCTTTGCTATGCTTGTCTGCCCTATCCAGCTCATCATTTGCTCCATAGGAAAAGACGGCAGCAATCTTGAAAATATGCTTTATCTTCTTAAATTCATTGTAATACCTAACAAGCATAGGAATGCTGGAAACAGCAAAAATGGCTGTATACTTATTGCCCTTTATCCTTGTCTTTCCTATGTGATGACTTATGATATGATTCGCTACTAAAGCTACCCTGTCATCTGATTCTAATACTTCTTTCCTATCAATATCCTCCACCATTGTCTCGTCTGTTTCGTCATACTGCCCCTTATAGGTGCTAATATACTCAACATTGAATCCCAATACATTCTTATCAAAAATAGCTTCTTTGATAAGATACTGGTGCAGGCAGTCTCCAAAGACATCCGCTGTCGTTCTGCTGTCCTGAGACTTGTTCTCCTTAAAGCGTGGAGTGCCTGTAAAACCGAAATACTGCCCTCTCTTGAAGAACTTCTTAATCTTGCTGTGCATCTTCCCGAACTGGCTCCTGTGGCACTCGTCAAAGATAAAGATTACCTTTTCATCGCTGTACTGCTCCATAATCGCCTGATATTTGGGCTTTTTAATTGCATTGGTCATCTTCTGGATCGTGGTAATTATGAGCTTCTTATTTCTGTCCTGTACCTGTTCTACCAGTTTATCGGTACGCTCCGTCATATCTACGCAGTCGGCTTCATAAGAATTAAAATCATCAATCGTTTTCGTGTCCAGATCGTTTCTATCTACAAGGAAAAATATCTTTTTTATTCTATCTTCCTGTGATAATAACTGGGCGCACTTCCATGAGGTCAAGGTCTTTCCCGATCCTGTTGTATGGAAGATAAAACCGCCAGAATTAGTGTCAAGTGCTTTTCTTACCAGTGCTTCTGTTGCATATATCTGATATGGGCGCATAACCATCAAAAACTGATCTGTGTCGCTTATAACCATGTACTTATTAAGCATCCTTGATAGTCTGGACTGGTTAAAAAATACCGCTGAAAAGTCATTGAGATTATTGATTCTCTCATTAATTTCATTCGTCCAATAAAATGTAAGTGACTTCAATATCTTTAATGAATCTGTATTTGCAAAGTATCTTGTTTCCACCGCATTAGATACAACAAATATCTGTACGAAATGGAATAACCCTTTATAGCTATGAATCCTGTATCTATCGATCTGGTTGATTGCTTCTTTTATATCAATTCCTGCCCTTTTAAGCTCTATTTGCACAATCGGCAGTCCATTACAAAGAATTGTTACATCATACCTATTCTTATATTTGCCGACCACAGTTACTTGGTTCGTAACCTGATAATGGTTATTTTCTGGATATTTACTTATAAATTCCAGATAGATTCTGCTCCCGTCATCCCTGTCCAAAACTATTTTATCTCTAAGAATTTTGGCGCACTGATAGACTGTCTTTCCAGTAAGCTTTACCATGACACGATTAAACTCAGTATCTGACATATCCCTGTTTTCAAGAGCATCTTTATTGAAAAGATTTAATTCCTTGCGGAAATTTGCTACCAACTCATCATAGTCTTTTATTTTTACAAATTCATAACCCAAAGTGCCGAGCTTCTTAATAAGCTGTTCCTCAAGCTGTGCTTCTGACTGATAACCCATTTATTCTATCTCTCCTATCTTATCTTCAAGTTTTTCCATATCCTTTATAATGATAATCGCCTTTTCCGTAAGCTCATACTTTCCTCTTTTCCCCTCAATCGGAAGCAACAAATTATCATCTCTTAGCTGTTTAAAAATCTTATTCGTGGTTATAGTGCTTACGCCGATCAAGGGGGCCATCTCCGCTTGGGAGAGTGGAATATATTTTGTGCCATCTGGCAACTTAATCTGACAGGAATACATATACTTCAAAACCTTGTATGCATTGTTTGTCATCTTGTCAATTATTGATTCCATATGCTTGCCCTTTCACAATATTTCATTTTACTTGTATAATATATATAAATATTTTTATATCTATTATATTTCAAACTTGGCTTTTAGACAATCTCTTTTTACAAAAGATTGTAAAAACAAATATGATTCATACCATTGTTATCATTATAAAACGGTTTTATTTAGAATAATTTACTACCTGAATGATTAAATTGGAATTCTACTGTAAAAGCGCAGTCTGCCATAAAAAGCTGTCCCCCTCTCATTTCCCTTTAAAAACCGTCCGCCATAAGCCCTGTTCGCAGCCTAATTATAAATCGGATAAAAGAGAAGCCTTTTCCCTGCTCCTGGAGAAGCTTATTGTAATGAATTAGCCGGTAAACTGTGTCTCCACACGTTTACCGGCCATCAAATACCCAGTGCGCAATCATTGCCTTACATTTGCATCAGACCAAAAATGGAGGAAGGAACTGATGATCTGCTGCAGCTCACACCAGCCTGTCTTAATTGTTCCTTTTATAGCTCGCCCTCCTCCACATGGATTTTCATGCGCATGACAGCGCTGCCCATGGATTTCCCAAGGCTGTCCAGTCTAAGGCTCATGGTCGCGCCGCCTCCTAAGGCATGCTTCATCACAAAATTAAATCCTCCAAGGCTGGGAACATCGTATCTGATAATCTCACCCTTTACCATATCACCAAAAAATTCCTTCAGCTTTTCCGGTGTTACCTCCCGTTCAATAATCTTATAATACTCCGGTTTTCTGGCATACACACATATGTTACTGGTATCTCCTTTATCTCCGCTGCGCCCGTGGGCTATATCATTTAAATAAATTTCCGCCATTTATTTCACCTCCAGAATATGGCTTTCGATTTCCAGCGCATCCCTCGGCACAGTAGTGGGCCAAAGGGCCATAACCTCCTGCACATGAGCGCGTCCGCCAAAGAAAGAGGCTCCCGGAGGTCCGTTTAACTGAAGAGGGCTTATCTCCGGTATAATCTTCGCACACTGACTCTTATCCTCGCTGAATACCGCGATCCGAAGCACGCATTCGTTCAGATTTTTAAGGGTTTCCCCGCTCATATCCGCAACGCCAAGATGCAGGCTGTTAAGGCCAATGTAGCTGATATGAATATCATCCGCTTTCATGCCCCGGCGCTGCATCTTCTTCATAATCACTTCCGCACAGTACTGAGCCTTTTCATAGGCATCCGGCCAGGCAAAGCTTAACATGCTGACTGTCTTCCATCCTTTGTGGTATCCCACACAGAGCTTTAAGGCATCCGGGCGCTTCTTTCCCTTAATGCCGCCAATTCTTACGCGGTTATCTCCAATCTGCGTAATGGTCGCCCTGCTCACATCCACATTTACATCCGGCGTCCAATAATTTGCCGGATCAAGCACCTCATACAAAAACTGCTCCTTACAGCTCTGCTCACAGATAATGCCGCCGCAATCCGGCGCTTTGGTAATATCCATGGTATCTTCGGTCAGCTCCGCAATGGGAAATCCCAGCTCATCCATCCGGGGCACGCCACGCCAGTCGTACATATAGTTTCCGCCTGCTCCCTGACCGCCGCACTCCAGAAGATGACCTGCCATAATACCCCTTGCCAGATTATCCCAGTCGTCAGCTGCCCAGCCAAACTCATATTTAAGGGGTGCAAGGAAAAGAGCGCTGTCTGCTGCTCGTCCGGTCACCACCACATCCGCTCCCTGCTGCAGGCAGCCTTCTATACCCTCATGGCCGATATACGCATTTACATTATAAATTTTATCCAAAATATCATGGAAGTCGCCGTCATAATCGAAATTGGGGAATGTCCATCCATCCTTCAAAAGCTGGGGAATCTTATCTTTGATATTGTCTCCTGTAACATATCCGATTTTATATCCCTTCATATCCTCTGAAAGGGCCCAGTCATAAATCGCGTTCACACACCCTGCGATATTCATACCGCCTGCATTGGTACAAATACGGATTTTCTTCTCCCAGGCTTCTTTTCCCGCCTCCGTTAAAATACGTGTCACGAAATCCGGCGCAAATCCTTTGGTCGGATCTTTTATCTGCTGCTTGGCCATAATGGACAGTGTCAGCTCCGCCAGATAATCACACCCCATATACTGAATATCTGCATTGCGGATCATATGAATTGCCGCATCCGGACTGTCACCCCAAAAGCCCTGGCCCCCGCCAATTGCTATTTTCTTCATCCTGATAACCATTCTCCTTCTGATTCTTGCTTTGTCAACAGTTCTCTTATAGTACAACGTTGTACTTATTCTACATTGCTTATTGGTTTTTGTCAACAATTTAATTAATTTTAATCTACGTTTGCTCTTTGATAGTTGAAATTTGTTGCCACTATCCTTTTTTCTGTGATATACTATTTAAACAATTTTTATGAAATCATAAGCTCAAAAATAAATCTGTATATACAGCACATTATTCCTCTTATTTTCTGAAAATGACTTATGAGAAAGGCTGCAATATGTCAAACCCGGTTAAATATGATCAAATTTTAGATGCGCTTCAAAGTCTGTTAGAGGATAAGGATATCGGTAAAATCTCCGTCAGCGAAATCGCCCGGTCAGCAGGCATCGGCAAGGGAAGTATTTATTATTATTTTCCCTCCAAGGAAGCGATTTTAGAGGCCTTAATAGAACGGAACTATGAGACTACCTTAAACACTGCCAAAGCTTTGGCAGGGCAGAGAGAAGTTTCTCCTTTTATGCGAATGGCTATGCTCTTTCAAGCCTGCCGGAACTCTTCCAAAGCATTTTTAAGGCAGGATACAAAGATTTCCGGAATCAGCACAAAGGATATGCTTCTCTTACACCAAAAATATTTAAACTATTTAATCACTGAACTTAAGCCTGAACTGGCATTGATCATTGAACAGGGAATTGAAAATGGCGATATCCAATTTGACCATCCTGCCGCTTTAGCAGAAATAGTGCTAATTGTTCTCGCCATTAAACTGGATAACTCTCTGATTCCTTCCTCTCCGTCGGAAATCGAAGACACCATTACGGGATTGATTTCTCTGCTGGAAAAAGGAACTGAAAACCCTGCCGGGTCTTTAAGTTTTCTTATATTCTAGTCAAGGGAACGTATATACTCCATAACCTGGCTTTCCAGGTCTTCTTTTGTCCCGTTATTTACAATATAGTGATCCGCAATTGCAATGGGGCCGCCTTTTTCAAGATTTTCGATTTCGGCTATATCACGCCCTGTTGCTTCGCCTGCACTTAAAGGGCGCACCGGTCTGTTTTCAAGCCTGCCGTATCTGCTCTTCCGATCTGAAATAATACACAATATCGTCAGGGCACCCTCTAAATTTTCCTGTAGATATTTATACTCCGACCAGGAATACAGCCCATCGGCAACCACATTTCCTGCTAAAAGGAGCTCCTTTATCTTAGGCAGCAGTTTCACTGCATACGCGGCCTGTCCATACTTTTCCCTTAATTCCTCCCGGATCGTTCTTTCATTATCCGGCGTAATTTCCATATCTCTTTCCTTTAAGGTATCAAGTGTAACGCCTCCAAAATAAACCTTCTCCCAATTATTTGCAACAAACAAATCGGTGGCTACGGATTTACCTGAACCACACATTCCTACAACTGCAACTACTCTGTTCATTTATTCTACCTCTCTTATTTACGTATCTTCCTTTGGTTTCTTAAGCCTGATTGAATCCATATCCTGTACCAGCTGTGTTGCCCGCTCTACATCAGCCTCATTAATCCGAACCGTAAACATACTTTTTTCTTTTCTCCTGCCGCCGCCAAAAAGCCTGGATAAAAAAGAACGCTCCTGCCATTCTATAAAATAAGATATTCTGTTTGCTAAAAAAAGCTTCTCCAGCTTCTCTTTGCTGTCCATACTATATCCCCTGCAAAAGGATACCTCTCTGTTAAACGTAATTGAATTGAAAGAAAATGATGACATAACAGTTCTCCGCTCTTTTAAACCCGCAACTAAATGAGTGCGGACTTAATTATGTTAACTAAATGTATTATAATTCATACCCCCTGATTTTTTCAACTAAAAATTATAATTTTGAAGTAGAATTTTACTATTCTTTTTCGTTAAAAATTCCGTTGAAAATAATCTAAAAAAAGAGTTGACAAAATGTGCCCCTCAATGATATTATAAAATGCGTGGTTTACAAATAAGCACTTCGGGGTGTGGCTCAGGTGGTAGAGCGCTACTTTAGGGAAGTAGAGGCCGCAAGTTCAAGTCTTGTCACTCCGATTTACGAAAAAATGATAAACACTGATAAAATCAGGGTTTATCATTTTTTATTACAGTCAAAGACTCCGCATCTTACTGCGGAGTCTTTGGCTGCAGGCTTATGGTCATACCATTTTAATATATACTTTAAGTTGGCCCCCTTAAAGCTCTCTCTATAACGCTTCCAGGAGACTGAGCAGGTAATGCCACACTCTTTCTGTAGATGAAATACAAAGTCCTTCATCCGCCGTATGTATATTCCTCATGTCCGGTCCTATGGAAACACAGTCTAATTCAGGTATCTTATGCGCCAGCAGTCCGCATTCCACTCCCGCATGAATTGCCTTAATCACCGGCTTCTCATGGTACATTTCCTCGTATATCTCCACCATTTTGTCGCGAAGGGGAGATTCCTTTTTATAGGTCCAGCCGGGGTAATCGCCAGTTACCTCTATCTGTGCCCCTGCCAGATACGCCATGCTTTTCAGTTTTCCAATCAAAGCCTTTTTAGAGCTTTCTACAGAGCTGCGCACCGATATTCCAATGCTGATTTGGCCATTTGACGTACTTAGAAGGCCGGGATTTAAGGATGTCTCCACCAATCCTTCCATCACGCTGCTCATGGCCTGAACGCCGTGGGGGATACTGTTTAAAAGGCAGATTACCTTTTTGCTGTTTTGTTCTTCAATTACCATATCCTCTGACAGTTTTGCAGAAACCACTTCCAGCTTCACATCCGCATCTTTATCAGATAACTCACTTCTAAATTCCCTTCCCAGCTTTTCGCAGGTATGCCGCAGCAGTGCGACACATCCCTGTTCTGAGAATTCTCCCTGCATAATTTTATATCTGTTATCTCCGTTTTCATACCCTGTAATCAAAATATACGCCTTTGCCTGAGAGGGAATTGCATTGTCTGCAACACCTCCTTCAAGGGCCTTTATGCAGATATCCAATCTTTCAGAAAGCTTATAAAGGGTTCTGCCAAGCAGACATATGGCATTACCACGTTCCTTTTTGATCTCCTCGCCGGAATGCCCGCCTTTTAAACCCGCTATACTAACCTCGCATAATATCCCTTTTCGCTTTTGGGTCTCGTGAGCAAGGTTTAAATTGACCCTCGCGCCCCCTGCGCAGCCTGAGAGAAAGATTCCTTCTTCCTCCGAATCTAAATTAATCAGACGCTTTGCTTTAAGGGGCGTTACATCAAGTGCCCTCGCACCATCCATGCCCACTTCTTCATCTACCGTGATAACCAGCTCTATTCTGGGGTGTTTATATTTGTTGCTGTCTAAAAGCGCCAGCCCATAGGCTACTGCTATTCCGTCATCGCCGCCAAGGCTGGTGCCGTCAGCCATCAGCCAGTCGCCTTCCACGAAAAGTTTCAGCCCCTCCTTAGCCATATCGATCGGACAGTCCGGCTTTTTTACTGCTACCATATCCATATGTCCCTGCAGCATAACAGGCTCATGGTTTTCATAGCCAGGAGTAGCATCTTTAATAATTACAACGTTTCCGATCCCGTCCTGATAATGCTCTAAGTCCCGCTGTCTGGCAAAGCATGCCAGATAACTGCTAATCCCGTCAGTATTTCCGGACCCATGGGGTATAGAACAAATTTCCTCAAAGAAATAAAACACGTCCCCGGGCTCTAAATTGCTTCGTGCTCTCATGTTGTCCCTCCCTAACAAACGCTTTCCCGCTTCGCGTGTAAGCTTATCGCAACAAACGCTTTCCCGCTTCGCGTGTAAGCTTATCGCAACAAACGCTTTCCCGCTTCGCGTGTAAGCTTATTGTAAGAAAAAAGACCTTATCATGCAAATAAGGTCTCCTGTTTTTTGCTAACGCTATGCAAGCTTACTCTTCGCAACTTCTGCCAGTGTCTGAAAGCCCTCCGCATCATTTACTGCCATCTCAGCAAGCATTTTTCTGTTGATTTCAACCTCTGCAAGTTTAAGTCCATACATAAATTTACTGTATGATAGTCCATTTAATCTTGCAGCTGCATTGATACGTGCAATCCAGAGTCTTCTGAACTGGCGTTTTCTCTCTTTACGTCCTGCATAAGAAGAAGCTAATGCTCTCATTACAGCCTGTTTTGCCACTCTGTACTGCTTGCTTCGTGCTCCTCTGTAGCCTTTTGCAAGCTTTAATACTCTATTGTGTTTTCTTCTGGCATTCATACCGCCTTTAATTCTTGCCATATCTAATCCTCCTTAAATTGATAAATGTCTTTGAAATCTAATTGAAATAAACCATTGAGTGTACCTTATCTTTTTATAAATAAGGCATTACCTTCTTCATGTTTTTTACATTGGTCTGATCGGTGATAGCAGGTTTTCTTAAATTTCTCTTTCTCTTAGCCGACTTCTTGGTTAAAATATGGCTCTTATAAGCTTTACTTCTCTTTAATTTACCTGTTCCTGTAGCTTTAAAACGCTTTGCAGCAGCTCTTTTTGTTTTCATTTTAGGCATAACTGATTCCTCCTGTATATTAATATTTGATTTCTGCCGACAGGCATTCCCTGTCATCTATTTTAACTGGCAGGCTAACGCTTTTCAGTTAAAAACATTGTCATACTTCTGCCCTCTACTTTAGGAGCCTTTTCTACAACACATATATCGGAAAGTGCCTGTGCAAAATCGTCCAAGATGTGCTTGCTGTTTGCCATATGTGCCATTTCACGCCCACGGAATCTGAGTGTGATCTTTACCCGATCTCCCTTGGAGAGAAATTTTCTCGCCGCATTAACCTTCGTGTTAAGATCATTCGTGTCGATATTTGGCGACAGACGAATTTCCTTGATTTCAATGGTTCTCTGTTTTTTCTTTGCTTCCTTTTCTTTACGGGTTTGTTCATATTTAAATTTCCCGTAGTCAACCAGCTTACATACAGGCGGTTTCGCCGTAGGCGCAATTTTGACCAGATCAACGCCTGCCTCCTCCGCCATCTGCAGTGCTTCCCTTGAAGACATGATGCCTAACTGCTCTCCGTTTTCTCCGACAACACGTACTTCCTTATCCCTGATTTGTTCGTTAATGAATAATTCGCTAATGGCTGTGTCCTCCCTACATAAAACAAACTACAACTTTTCAGGCCCTATGGCCGACTTGCGGGTTTCTTAAAGTTTCTCTCACACGCCCCTGCGCATAAAAAAAGTGGACAGCATAACTATCCACCAAATTCCAGCTCATCTCTTTACACATCCGCAACGCCGTGTAAAAGATAAAAAAATATGGACGCCTGTAAGCTCTATTGCCACAGGGTGAGAGTGGATACTCTGCTTTCATATCTCTGCGATTCCCGCATGCTTTATTACTGTATCATTCGGCCAGTTAAATGTCAATACTATTTTAAAATTTTCTTAGCATTTTCTTAGCATTCCCGTAACCATACTCGTAAACGCTCAGCCATACCATTCATAAGTCTCCACAAGATACCCCTGTACTACCCAGCGCTTCGAATAACCATTTTGCGAACAGGTTGAAAGCGTCAGGATTTGAGTGCCTTCTTCCGGCACAAGTCCGGTTTGAATATCGCTGTTTTCCACACAGAACTGTATCAATTCCTTTTCCCTGCCCGTAAGTTCCAGTTGGAATACGATCCCTTTCACCGGAGTTTCATAAGCGGCAAAAATGTCATACTGACGGATATGGCTCTCAGTGACAATATATATACTGGGATGCGCCTGCCAAAAGTCCGGGCTATTATAATATTTTAAAGTGCCGAACATCGTACCGTTACGCATGCGGTGTCCATAGATGATTGTATGGAAATCGGAAAAATCCCGGTTATTGGATACTTCCAGAAAAATGGCGCCTCCTGTATCCAAAGCACCGGTCCAGTCCCTCTTAAGATAATATTGATTATCCTCCCCCTGAAGCAGGGGATATGACAATTCCGTATCAGGAATCATAATCCACCCCAATACATCCGGATTGATGCTTTGAAGGGCCTCTAAATCCAAATCTGTCTGTATTGGAAAATCTGCTGGCAGTACGGAAGATTCTTCAGGATTATACCACATATCCGGATTTTTCCAAACACCGGCAATCTGACGCGCTTTTTCATAACCGGCAATATTCTTTTTATAAAGAATTTGCTGACGGACAAACATTCCTATACTAAACGTAAATATGGCGGTCAAAAGGATAAACAATATGGTACGTTTCCGGTTTCTTTTCATGCTCTCCCCTGCCCTTTCTGATCCTTTTCCGCTCTTTGGGCTGTTATGCCGCGGGCGTTAAGCAGTCCGTATTCCACCATTTTTTCATAATTTTTGTAGTAAAGATAATAACCGCCAATGTTGTGCTGAACATCATCAATCCTCACACGGTAGCCATCGTGCCGCACCATAAAAGTATCCAGTATCCGCCGGGGATTATCCATATACATAGCGTATTCCGGATAAAAATATCCGTTCAGCTGCCTGTCCGCCCTGGTATAAATCGTATCCAAAAACATTTGCAGGTCAAAGTTCTCTGCCGTAATACCTCTCTCGCACATTCGGTCATAAACCTCGAAGGTTGCCATCAGCAGTTCCAGATATGTATGATACGTGGTATCGCGTTCGTAAATGGTATTAAGATTTACCTGTGCGTTTTTCAAGGCAAAATCATAGTACTCTTTATGATCTGTTATATATTTTGTGATCTCGTTCATACTGTAGGCTACCCAGTGGTCTTTATACTGCGTATAGTCCTTCCGGATAAAATATTCTACGGCATTTTGAGCCGCATCCAGCCAGATTTGGCTGCCTGTCAGACTGTACAGACGGCAAAGGGCAAAGGTGGCCTCCCCATCATAATAAACCGTGCGCATTCGTTCCTTCGGGGTAAAGTCCCCGTTCAAAACATGATAATATCCGCCTGTATCTGAATCCTGCATGGAAAGAATTCCTTCTCCAAGTGCTTTACAGATATCTACATATTTTTCATTCTGAAAGGCATCCATATATTCTGTCAGAGCAACTACAGCGATGCCGCATCCCCCCAGCTTGATTTCGTCATCTTTTTCTTCATAAAGAAATGCCCGCCCCTGCGGGTCATAAACAATTTGTGAAAGCATATAGTCGATTGTGCGGTCTATTTTTTCCGCCAGTTCCTCATCCGGCAATAAGCGGTACCGGCAGATCAGCGACCAGAGTGTGCTTGCATGACGGACAATGTTGTAATTTTCAATTTCCCTGTCAAACCGGGGATATATGCCATAGACAAACGAACCATCCTCACCTGTCTGCTCTAAGAGGAAGGAAGAAGCGTTCAATATAAGCTCTTTTGCATAAGCCCCGTCAAGCGTATCAATTTGCCGCCTCCCATAATCCAGACCATCTGTGCTGAGTACATAGACAGCATTGTTTTCATCACAAAACCAGCCTTTACACTGAAAAACCGTATAGGCTGCAGGCAGTTCTTCTAACGGGCTGCGCTCTGCCTTGACCAGATACCGGTTCAGATATTCCAAATCAATCCCGCCGTTTTCACAGTCAAAGATTTTTGCTCCATTTAGCTCCGCTTCTAAAAGCGCAGTTTCGTATTTTTTATCAAAGGCTACACCGAAGCGGTAAAATTCATGCCGGGCCGCCCTGACATCCCGGGCAAATTCCGCCTCATCCAGTGTATCAGAGGAACAGACAACGTCTGCCTTTACCCAGACAGGCTCATAATTACTTTGTCCCAAAAATTTTAAAACTTTTTTATCCGCATTATCCCATGCCGTTTCCAGGGTCACCCCGGTTCCGCAAAAAACGCTGGCACGCTCTGCGGTATTACATATAGAAAGAAATACCGCATACCCGGCCTGTCCTCCGGCAGGACTTGCAGGCAGGCTTTCTTCCTCTGCCAGTACATTGCTTTTCAACAACGCGATTTTTCCCTGATAAACTTCCGTGTTGAACATCGTGTGCCTTTGGGTTTGAATGAACAGCCCTGCTATAGTTAACAGCAAAACTGCTGCGCCGGTCAGGAGCAAATGCTTACGTGTTTTTACTGTCAGAACCGTCTTGTTTTTCGAAGACTGGTTCTTCCTTTTGGAGTTATTTTTGCTCATGCAGATTCCTCCGCTTATAAAAATGATATTTGACTGTAACAAGCTCTGCGGTCGGCAAGCCGAACCGCAGAGCTGCTTTTAAGTCATAACAATGATTTATTTACTTCACTTCTTCTTCGCGTCTTTTATCCTTAAGAAACATACCTGCAAGACCAGCGCCGGAAAGTAGCGCAAGAGCCATCCAAATCCGGGAATTATCACCGGTTTTCGGAACATCTGCAAGTGGCACAGCTTCATCAGGAATATTTGTCAGCGGTACATCCTCATCGGGAATATCCGCCAACGGTACAGCTTCATCAGGAAGATTCGTCAACGGTACGTCCGCGTCCAAAACTTCCACAGGAATTTCCTCAAAAAGCATATCCACAAGGGTGCTTATTCCCCGCCTGTATGTCCGGGGTACATTTCCATCAGGAACATCCGTTACATCAGTGTCGGCGTCTGCATCGGCATCAGCATCGGCATCGGCGTCCGCATCGGCATCGGCGTCTGCATCGGCATCGGCGTCTGCATCGGCGTCCGCATCGGCATCGGCGTCTGCATCGGCGTCCGCATCAGCATCAGCGTCCGCATCGGCATCGGCATCAGCATCAGCGTCTGCATCGGCGTCTGCATCGGCATCGGCATCGGCATCTGCATCAGCATCGGCGTCCGCATCGGCATCGGCATCAGCGTCTGCATCGGCATCGGCGTCTGCATCGGCGTCCGCATCGGCATCGGCATCGGCGTCCGCATCGGCATCGGCATCGGCGTCCGCATCGGCATCAGCGTCCGCATCGGCATCGGCGTCCGCATCAGCATCTGCATCCGCATCGGCGTCTGCGTCTGCATCGGCATCAGCATCAGCATCGGCGTCTGCATCGGCATCGGCGTCCGCATCAGCGTCTGCATCAGCATCGGCGTCTGCATCGGCGTCCGCATCGGCATCGGCGTCCGCATCGGCATCGGCGTCCGCATCGGCATCAGCGTCTGCATCAGCGTCCGCATCGGCATCGGCATCGGCATCAGCGTCTGCATCGGCGTCTGCATCAGCATCGGCATCAGCGTCTGCATCAGCATCGGCATCAGCGTCTGCATCGGCATCAGCGTCCGCATCGCCATCATCATCAATTTTTTCCCATACAGCGTAAAGTGTACGGCTGACTTCATCGCCTTTTTCGTTCTTCTCTGTTTCCCAATCCAGAGTAACATTACTGCCAACGCCAACATCCGCTGATGTTGCATCTTTATTGGTTGACCAGCCTAAAAACTTATACCCTTCGCGGGAAGGCTGATCGGAGGAAACCGTAAGGCTCTGTGTAACATCCGCCACATTTGGCTTTAAGGTACTACCCGGCCCGCCCGTTGCACCACTTGCATTCAAATCGTAATTCAGACGGTAATCCGTGGTAGATTCAACGGTAAAGGTATCCTTATACTTATGCCAGGTATGATCTGAAGAGATTGTTGTGTATCGGCCGCAGCTACAGTAACCCGATTCATACTGTACATGGTAATTAACATAGTACTCAATTTCCACTGTGGTTATGCCAGGCCTGACAGCCTGAAAGTTTGTCTGCATGCAAGGATATGGGTTCTTACTATCGAACTTCTCAGCAACACTGTAACCCGTTAATTCTACAGAGACATTACCATTTTCATTTTCAAGATTAGCATTAATCTCTGCGTAGTTATCCGGAGTGTACTGCGCTACCACGTGGCCGCAGTTTTTACCCACAATTGTATTGGTTGGAAGGCGCAGGAAAAATCCGTCATCGCCAACCTTTTTGGTTATGGTACCACCATTATTTGTCAGGTTTCCATTCGAACCAATATTCCCATAGGAACTGTTTCCGCTGGGGTCAATGGTTACGCCATGTCCTGTGGTACCTTCAAAACCCGTACCTGGAATCGGTTTTGTCTCAAAGGTCGCAGAGTCCTGCCCCCATGCCTCAGTAACAGCAAGGAACGCACTCTCCGTCTGTGCGTAAGCCGCTTCTACACCTTCGAAGTCGGTCAGCCCGGCGTCAATCAGCCTTTCATAGGCATCAATTGCCGCATTGATCAGGTTTCCGGCTTCTTCCAGATTGTCCCCATTGATTTCCGGAATATTACTTACCGCCTCTAAAAATGCCTTTACTTCGTCAGGCACTTCTACAACCGGGGTTTCCGGTTCAATCGGAGTTTCCAGTTCTTCCGTGACTTCCGGTTCAACCGGGATCACCGGCTCTGCCGGAGTCACTGGTTCTGCCGAAGCATCCGGTTCTGTAGAAGTGTCCGGTTCTGCTGTAGTACCAGGCTCTGTAGAAGCGTCCGGTTCTGCTGTAGTGTCAGGCTCTGTAGAAGCGTCCGGTTCTGCTGTAGTACCAGACTCTGTAGAAGCGTCCGGTTCTGCTGTAGTGTCAGGCTCTGCCGGATTCACCGGTTCTGCTGTAGTGTCAGGTGCTGACGGGGCCGCTGGCTCTGCCGGAGTTTCAGGTTTAACCGAAGTTTCGGGCTCCGTAGAAGCCTCAGGCTCCGTGGAAGCCTCCGCTTCTTCTGAACTTTCTGAATTATCGGATATATCTGACTCTGCAGGGCCGGCCTCGTTTTCAGAAAACTTTTCCTGCTCCTGCGCTCCGGCTTCTTTTGCTGCTATCGGAATTTCATCAGCGGCCAAAGCGCTTATAGGCTGACTGAAACACATAATCATCACAATGAACCAAGAAAAGCCGCGTTTTATTAAATTTCCTTTTTTCATATTATTCTCATCCTTTCTTTGCCAATCCTTCGGACGCAAAGTATCCGGTAGCCGAACGAGCATAGAGCGTACCGAGCCCCTTAGCCTCTGGCTTTGCTGTCCCGCCGTTTCCGGCGGTTTGCCATAAGTGCAACCGAACGAACATAGTGTGGATTCCACACCACAGCCTCTGGCTTTGCGTCCCACTGTTTCCAATGGTTTGCCTGCGTTCTTTGCCTTCCCCGCCATCAGGAACGCTTCTGATGGTGGGACGGCCTCCAAGGTGGAATCGCCTCTGCCATACAGCTCCCTCCCTTCATAAAACCGGCTTATGGATGGATCGTCATCAGGACTCCTTCATACTCTTTGCAAATTTACGAAGAAATTCATCGTGCAAATCGTGCTCCGCCTGCCTGCGCACTTTTACTGCATCCTCAAAATTCGTATAGCTTCCCAGATAGTGGCGCCTTCCCTTAAAGCAGATCATTGCCCTCCATCTGTGCTTACCCGGCATCCAGTCTACGCCCGTTACACCGCTGGTGTTGTTGCATCTTATTGTCTTTGCCTGAAGCATCTGTACACAAGTACCATCTATATAGGTAAGCCCCAGCGGTCCTTTGCCAGGTGTTCCGCCCGGCGACATGCATCCACAGCTGGTGGTATGCCCGCTCCGCAGGCAGTTTGTCTTGACAATAGTTTCTTTTCCACATTCACACTGGCACCGCCATGCTGTCCTGCTTCCGATATTTTGTGCCGGACCTATGACGGTCAGCTTTCCATATTTCTGTCCTGTCAGCTCCAGCTTTTTGGTTGAATGTCTCATATAGTGCTTAACCTCCGCCAATTCCCCTGTATCAAAAACTGTACTTTTTGATACATCCGTTTGGAGCTATTGTGCTTATGAATAATGCTGTTTTTATTGTGCATAATGGTGGAAAAATCCTTGAAAATAAGGTTGAATTATGATAATATAAAATTGATAATAAAATGTCAAAAAGTACACTTTTTGACACTCGAAGTTCCAAAAGACATGCGACATTTTGTTGTTTTATAAAGATTAATACAGTGGGAACAAACGCCGACACGCTTCACGAGTCGTCTTATTGTAATCAAATAAGTGCAGCGGAATTTTTCCTGCTGCACTTAAAATTTTTAAACATTTTTAATTTTTATATCTTTTCAAATTATATTTCACAGTACCGTTCTGCCGGAATATAACGGATGCAAATGCATTATGTCAATATCTTGGATGGGCTCTTGCATATACTTCCCTTATCCTGTTCTGATTCATATTTGCATAAATCTGGGTTGTTGAGATATCAGAGTGTCCAAGCATTTCCTGCACGCTTCTTAAATCCGCGCCATTTTCCACCAGATGGGCAGCGAAACAGTGACGCAGGGTATGCGGCGTGATATCTCCTGCAATTCCGGCTTTTTTCGCATAATATTTGAGAAGTTTCCAAAATCCCTGCCTGCTCATAGGCTGGCCGGAGCAGTTTACAAACAGGTATTCTGACTTTCCATCCGGAATCAGGTTTGTCCGTGCTTTCTCCAAATACCGCATAAGCGCGTTCTTTGCCGAATTCCCAAATGGAATCACTCTTTCTTTTTCACCATCTCTGCAGAGGATATAGCCCACCTGCATGTTAACATCACCCGTCTTTAAATTTGTCAGCTCGGTCACCCGGATTCCTGTAGCATATAAAAGTTCAAGCATAGCCTTGTCCCTGATTTCTTTAGGACTGTCGCCCTCAGGCTGCTCAAGTAATTTTACCACATCCCGGGTTGAAAGGATTTCGGGCATTTTTTTCTCAATTTTCGGTGCATGAAGCCCCTGTGCCGCATCCTTATTCACTATTCCTTCTCTATACATATAGTGGTAAAAAGCCTTTAAGGAGGCGATATTTCTTGATATGGTGGCCGCCGAAAATTTGTTCTTTTCCAAATATAACACATAGGAATTTAAATTTGTTGAGGTAACCTTCCTCACATCCTTAATCCCCTGCTCTTCTAAATACCTCTTTACCTTTACCAAGTCCCTTTTGTATGAGAGCATTGTATTTTCGGAGGTTTTTTTGACACTATGTAAATAAATGATGAACCCGTTAATCTCTGTTTCCATTTTGAAAATGCTTCCCCTGATAATTTCTTTTAAAATTTATTATAATCAGAAAACACTAGGAAATCAAATGCATTTTTCCCTTGATTTATGCGGATTCTTTATAATTTTTCTTTTTTTATGCTTTGAAATACAATATATGCAAAAACCAAATTATGTTAATACTATATGTGGTAAAAATATTTTTTAATATATTTCAAAAAATTTTTACCAAATCTGAGAGGAGAATTGGGTTTACATAACTTTCCAAAATACATCCGATAAAAATTACCATCACAATCCACAAAAGCCCAATCGCCTGTTTTAAATATTGCTGACGCATATTTCTATGATAAGAAGCCGCATATTTTCCCGACAGTCGGCTTTTCCCACAATTTTCATAGCACCATCCAAGAAGCATAACTTCTGCCGGAATAAGCAGCAGCTGGTGGGGAAACAGGCTTCCCAATATAAGCAGAAGACCCTTTATTCCATAGCGGATTACCGCAGCTGTAATTGTCATGCCTGCCAGTATTCCCTGCCAGACAATGCAGGCATAGATTGCTATCACCCCTATCCAGGTACTGGAAAGCAAAAGCAGCACCGCTCCCTCTCCCATTCTGTGCTCTAACACATAACGGAAAAATCTCCCGCTGTCAATTTCCATATATCTTAGTCTTCCTACTGACGTCTGACTGAAAATACCTCCCTCTGAAAGAAGAGTCTCATTTCCTACGTTCATAATCAGAACGCCCATTAGAAAACTCCCCAAAAACAGGTAAAACCAAAATGAATAAGTGCTGTTTCTCTCGGCTTTATTCATAACCAGCATAATTATTCCACCCTTTCCCTACATTTCCATAACCTCACGCATTTGACATTCGTTCAAATTTGCTCAAACCTGGTAGTTGGAAAATCTCTGATTTTTCATTTTTTCCTTCATGTTTCCATAGCCCCGCAAATTTGAGCGCTAAGCTAAAATTTGCTAATTGAAAAATCTCTGATTTTTCAATTTATACCCTCTAATATATGAAAAACAGGCAGTGCATATGCACTGCCTGTTCAAAAGAGTCTGCTCTTATCTCTTATCTATCCTTGCAGTATTTATCCTTGTAAGCAAGAACCGCCGCAATCGTCTTGGCATCCTGAATCTCCCCTGCATAAATCCTTTCCGTCAACTCATCTACGGTATAAGCACCGATTTGAACATACTCATCCTCATCCAGATGCTGCTTACCGGCACAAAGTCCTGTTGCCAGATATATATCTATTTTTTCATTACTGTAAGCAACCGTTGTACAAAGTGTCAGCAAAAGCTCGACATTCCGGGCTGTGAAGCCGGTTTCTTCTTTAAGCTCCCTGACAGCCGCATCTAATGTGGGCTCATCCTCACTGTTAAGACCGCCTGCCGGTATCTCTAAAGTGTCCCGGTTTAAAGCATTGCGGTACTGTTTTACCATAATAAGACGTCCTTCATCATCTACAGGGACTATCGCCGCTGCCCCTTTATGTTTGATAAAGTCCCATTTAGCCACATTGCCGTTTGGAATTTGTATGGTATCCTGATAATAATCTAAAATTGCGCCATGGGCCACCAAATTTCTCTCTAATCGTTTGAATTCTTCCATATCCGCTCCTACTTCCTGTTACTGCTATATCTTCATGCTTCCATACTTTTCAGCAACTTTTCCACGCTGACCAGTTTCACGCACAGTACAAACAGGTCTGTTGCCACACGCAATTCCTCTTCCGAAGGATAAGTGGGTGCAATACGGATATTGCTGTCTTGGGGATCCTTTTTATAGGGGAAGGTAGCGCCGGCCCCTGTCAGTACCACGCCTGCTTCTTTGCATTTCTGCACAATTTCCTTTGCACAGCCTTCCATGGCATCAAAGGAAATAAAGTAACCTCCGACCGGCTTTGTCCAGGAACCAATCTTAAGCTCTCCAAGTTCTTCTGAAAGGACATTTTCTATTGCCTCAAATTTAGGACGTATAATCTGCGCATGCTTCATCATATGGGCTCGCATTCCCTCAATGTTCTTAAAATATTTCACATGGCGGAGCTGGTTTAATTTGTCGTAACCAATTGTCTGTATGGTCATAACTGCCTTAATCTGCGCAATATTAGCAGCAGAAGCCACAATTCCAGCTATACCCGCTCCCGGGAAAGTTACTTTGGAGGTTGAGCAGAATTCATAAACCATATCCGGATTTCCTGCTTTTTCACATTCGCTTAAAATCTCCAGAAGGTCATCACTTTTATCTTCATATAAATCATGGATTGCATATGCGTTATCCCAGAAAATCCTGAAATCCTCTGCAGCAGGCCTTAATGCTGCAAATCTCTTTACCGTTTCATTTGAGTAAGTATATCCCTGCGGGTTAGAGTATTTGGGGACACACCAGATTCCCTTTACGGCCGGATCTTCCTCTACATACTTTTCTACCAAATCCATGTCCGGCCCATTCTCCGACATGGGAATGTTAATCATCTCAATTCCAAACTGCTCTGTTATGGCAAAATGTCTGTCATATCCCGGCACAGGACATAAGAATTTCACTTTATCTAATTTGCACCATGGCGTATTTCCAAGCACGCCAAGCACCATGGAACGGGCAACTGTATCGTACATTACGCTAAGGCTGGAATTGCCAAACACTATCACATTATCCGGTGAAACACCCAACATATCGGCAAGGAGCTTTTTCGCTTCCGGAATACCATCCAAAAGCCCGTAGTTTCTGCAATCCACTCCTGTCTCTGTGGTCACATCAGCATCAGATATAACCATACCAAGGAAATCCTTCTCCATATCCAGCTGTGCAGATGAAGGCTTACCTCTGGACATATCCAGCTTTAATCCCTTTGCTTTTGCTTCCTCATATTGTTTGTTCAAATCCTCTCGTAATGCAAGCAATTCCTCTTTGCCAAGTTCCTTATATGCCTTCATAGCGCATATCCCTCCTGATCTTATCTTAACATTTCTAAAAATAACAAACGCTGCCAAGCTCCGTAAACCGGCTTTTGTAATAATCTATTCTGTAAGGCGCACAGCGTTTTGTGGTATGATTGGATAATTGTATACAATCTAATGCTCATGTCATTTTACTATACATTTTTCAGGTACACAAGAATTTTTTTTGTATTTATGTATTTTTTTAAATACAACACTTGTGAGCATAAGCATTCTGTATTTGTTCATGTAAGATAAGAAAGGAAAGGAAGTGTAAAAAATTTGCCTTTCCCTATCCGGCTGACTGCCGGACAGGTCGGGCTTTGGATGTTGGGAAGTTTGAAAATACCCCAGGTTGTTCCCTGCCTCAATTACAGCAAGTAATTATTTTCCCGGTTTGCAATCTGTAAACCGACTAATTTATAGGTTGCATATCCTCCCATAACCAGAGGCTCTGATTTGCAAATATCTTCTGCCTCTTCACGGCTCTTTGTTTTTAGGATATACATACCTGCCATTCCCGGATAGCCTTTAAAGACACCGCAGATTTCCAGCTTTCCTTCATCGTCCAGCTTTCTTATGTTCTCAACGTGTTCCATAACTACCTGCTTTGTCATTTTATTATAGGTCTTGCTTTTCTCAATCATCATCATGTACATCAATTTTTCCATACGATTTTCCTCTTTTCTCCCACATAGGGCGTGCATGGTTTCGTATTAGCGCCATATTGAATTTGAAATATAAATAGTTTATCATAAAATAGTGACAAGGGCTGTCACCATTCGGAAGGAACATACCCTATTCCTGCGTCAATTACATCAGCATTATTGCAAATCAGAATAACAACTATGCATTTTTCGGGTCTTTGGTTTCAGCAAAAAACCGATTTACCACCCACTGCCCCAGATAGCTGCAGACAATTCCTGTTACTGCCCCTGCTAACACATCACTTGGGTAATGCACGCCAACATACAGTCGGGAAAAAGATATGAGAATGGCAAGTACCAGAAACCAGATCCCATATTTTTTCGGCAGGTTCCGGTACAGCACACAGGCGGATGCTAAGGAACTTCCTGCATGTCCTGACGGAAAAGAAAACTCCACAGGCTTTTTTATCAGCGGGATAAGCCCTTCCACCACATAATACGGCCTGGTTCGCGCCACAAGGTTTTTCAGCAAAATATTATTAATCAGTAAAGAGCAAATAAGTGCAAAGGCGCTTATCATTCCCACTCTTCTTGTCCTTTTGGGGATGAGCAGAAAGATGGTGGCGATAATCCAAAAGATACCTGCATTCCCAAGGGAGGTTATCACCTTAAAAAAGGGGTCTAAAATCGGATTTCTTAAAAACTCCTGTATCCAAATTAAGATATTTCCGTCAAGATTTAACAAAGCTTCCATATGTACTTCACTGCCTTTCTATGATCTGCAACGATAGTTGCTATTTTATTTCCTTTTCGTCCCCTGCAGAATGGTTTCAAGGTCCAGCCCATAGCGATTAGCTATATCTTTTGCGTAGCTCAGTCCGTCCGGCGTTGTCCTTGAGACTTTATAGCTTCTTGTTCCATCTGCCTTATTTTCCATTAGAGCCACCAGATTATCAATTTTACCCTTATTGTCAGGGTGGGAATTGTATTCCCCTATCCTCTGGGGCAGGTCGTGGATATGGGTCACATAAATGCCGCAGCACCCTATAATGCCAATCCCCGTCAAAACCTCTGAGGCAATATATCCCGCCTCCAAACCGCTGGTGCTGGAAAAAGACTCATCCATCAGAAGCATATCCGTATCCGTAAGCTCCCGCATAATTTCTGAAAGACGGGCGCATTCGCTCTCCAGCCTCCCTTTCCCGTAATTATCTTCATCCGATGAGGGAAAGTGGGTATAAATCCCGGCAACCGGACTCATCAAAGCCTCCTTTGCCGGCACAAACAGCCCCAGCTGAAAGAGTGCCTGAGCCATTCCCACAGAATAGGCAAAAATAGATTTTCCTCCATGGTTCGGACCTGTTACCAGATAAAATCGTCCTTTTTCATCCAGACAGAAGTTATTGGACACTATACTATCTTCTATCTCCTGCCTTGCAAGGGACGGGTTGTAAACCCCTTTAAGCTCGCACTTTTTTTCCTTCATCCCGGCAATTACCGGCCTGCACATGGGAAATCCCAGCTCTTTCATATGCAATATGAATTTTACCCCTGCCGTAAGAAAACGTATCTCGTCCAAAAGCAACACAAATAAAGTAGTATTTACCCTGTAATATTTTTGAATAAGGGGTTCTAAGCTACGCAGGGATTTTAAAAATATCGTGTTTAAGGAGGATCTTACAGAGGAATTCAGAGCTTTAAGTTCCTCCCCATGCAATCCTCTTGTTAATGGATATAAAGGAGAAATCAGAGCATGGGTATCTTTGGGATTTTTCTTTAACAGCTTTTCCATGATGGTTCCCTCGTGAAAAGGCTGGTCTTCTATTGAGATAACGCCGGCCTCTTTCACCCGCAGGGTCTCGTCCAGGTTTACACCTATGGTAAGCCCCTTAATAAAGCTGAAGCTGTTTTCCGTTTTGGAGAGCTCGCTGCTTAAATTTTTAAAATCATCGCTTTCCACGATAGCAGAAACATGCTCCCGAAAGGCCCTCATTCCCTCCGAACGCAGTTCAAGCTCCTTTAATCCGTCTGCAAATAGGTTTACGATTTCCAGATACATTTCCAGATAACGGATAGAGCTTAATGCCGATTCAACGGTGAAATCACTGCTCATAGAACGGCTCAGGTCGTAAACATTATGAATGCTTGGAATTGCTTTACAGAAAATCTCATACAGCTTCGGATTCTCCACCAAATCCTCCACCACACTAAGGCGATATTCCAGAACTGCCGTGTCTGTAGTATAAAAATTTTCCAGAAAAAGATCCCGCAGCCCTCTATGGCTTTCCCTGATCAGCACCACCATTTCATCAATTTTTAAGGAATGAATAAAATCAAAATCCTTCATCTGAACTTCTTTTTCTTTGTCATATCCTGCCGGATAAAGTAAATGAAAATCACTCTGCATATTTACCTCCCAAAATATCCTTATAAAATTCGCTTTAAATTAAATACTTCACCCACACAGTCAAATAAGCCATGATGGGCGGCTATCGCATAGGAAATCATCTCAGCCATATACTTTTTGCAGCCTTCTTCCCCATGATACCTGTCATAAATATATTTAGCCCCCGTGGACGCGTGGGCGATGCTTCCCCGTAGCTTTTGCCTTGTGCTTTCGTCCTCATGAAGATAATCATGAAATTTTTGTTTGTTCTTCCCTAAGTCATGGAAAAGCCCGCACAATGACATAACCTTCGAAAGTCCGCATCTTTTCCCCTTTTGGGCGCACAGAAAGGTTGTTTTTTCCGTATGCTCCGCTACGGATTCTTCTCTGCCGAGTCCGTCATCTGAAATGTGTGCCGTCATACTAATAACCATGCCCTTTCCATAACCTGCAGACTTTGTGCCGGCAGCAACCTAATCCCCATACCTTTCCGCAACCGCAAAACCTGGGGCCGCAGACTGCCCGCAAAGGCGAATCATCCCCTCATCTTCCCTGGAATCCCCTGCCGCAAAAGCATCCTTAGGAGAAATGCCTATCCATTTGCACAAAGTCTTAACCCCCTGCGCTTTATCCGCTTTGGCAGATACGATTTCCAGACAATTTCCCTCTATAAAGTACCTGGCCTCTTTCCTCCCTGCATCCGGCAGGGCGGCAAACAGCTCCTCTGCCTCCCGCTCCTCCCATGGCCTGTGAGTGGAACGAAAAAGCGTTATTTTATACGGACGCCCCTTCTCCCTGCAGATCAATATCCAAAAAGAATATTTTCCTTTAAAAGGCGCCAGCCACTCAGTCCATTGCCCGTCCAAAAAAGAAAAATACTCCCTCTTTTTTCCCTCCCTTTGGGAGTTTCCCCGGGAGTTTCCTTTAAAGTTTCCCTGGGAGTTTTCTCCGGAATTTTCTTCTGAGTTTTCCCCTGTCTGATCCTCCAACACAAGATGGGCTCCCCCTGCAAAGACCCCTCCCCGAAAAAGACGCCTGAACCCACGGCAGCGTTTCATGGCTTCTTTATAAGGCAGGGTGGTGGCAAAGAAAAGTCTGGTCTTTTCCCTGTAAAGGGCCTCTAATCCGGTTAAAATGTATGCCGGACATTCTTCCTTATGCTCTCTGTCTGTCACAGCCTTTGCCTGCAGTACTGCCGCTTGCCTCTCATCAGGCAATACTGTCTGCGGGGTTCCTTTCTCCGGAAACAATGTCCCCTCTATGTCCAGAAAGACCGCCTTAGGATGCCTCGGAATACGGAAAAGAGGATAATCCCCAAACAGCATCTTATTGATAAAGTCCTCTCTCCCTCCATAGGCAAGAAAGCAGGAACACTGTTTTCTTCCGCATAAAGGAGCGGAAAAAGAAATCTTTTCCCATTCTTTCCAGCTTATTTCCATTTTCCTGCTGATATTGCAGGTATGAACTGCGCCGTTTCCCTCCACAAAGACCCGTCCTTCACATTTTGTAGAATCGGCAGGCACCGGTATCAGTTCCCTGAAAAAATAAGGATCTATATCCGAAAAAACTTTTTCTTCCTCCGGGGTGTAGTGCCTTTTAAGCCCGTCCATTTTGTTAATCCAAAGATAAATATCCCGGGGCAGCTCTTTCCTGAACTCTCTTAAAAGCGCTGCATTTTCGGGCACTCCCACAGCCCCTGCACAAAAGATAACACCCGCCTGCTTAAGCTCCCGGCACTTTCTGGCAAATTCCGAAACTGTGGTCATTTCCGGGTGAAAGGTAGCCCAAAGCCTTAATTTATCCGTTATGCCTCCCGCTTTCCCAAAACAGGCAAGAAATTCCTGAACGTTAAAGCTTAAGTTGGTCTGGGCTCCCACAGCATCTATCTCTGACAGAGAGCTGATATGTGCCAGCCCTTCTAAGTACCACGAATGGATCAGCGCTTCTCCGTAGGGCGCCACCATCAAGGCGCGCACCTGAAGCGCTGCCGCGCATTTTTCTAAATCAGCCTGAAAAGAAAGCCACTGCTCTTTATCCCTCTCAAGCTCCCGCTCCGACATGGGATGTTTGGAAAAAGGGCAATAAGAGCAATGGTAATTACAGCTTTTCAGGCTCCCCCGGTACAGCATCATATATCCGCCCATGGCTTTCCTCCCATTCTTTCATGGCTCCTCGAATCTGAGGTGAAATAAGCTGCGGGCCTAAATAATCCGAAAATGCAAGGCCCTTTTCCGTCAAAGTAAGATACGTCTCTCCGTTATTTTTATCCGGCCCTTCACTCCTTTTCCGATCCCCGCACGAAATTTCCGGCTCCTTCCTGCTTTTTCGGACATATCCGTCTTCCGTCCAGCTTTTTAGCACAGGAAAATCTTCCATGACATCGCTTCCGAAATGCATCCGATACTCTTTAACAGGAAGCCCCGGCCGGATCAGCAGATGGCGGATTACAAAACGCCGCTTTATTTCCTCCGAAGATAATAAAATCCCGTGGGTAATCTCCGTATAATCCCTGCACCCTTCATATTTCTTTATGTGCGCAAGGCATTCCTTTTGGCTCACCCCGTAGGGACTGCAAAAGTGCAGTCCGCCTAAATAGCTTCGTCCCCCACACCCTAATGCAAGGGATGTGCCGAAGCCGCATTCGGAAAATTCGCGTTCTCCCTTATTCCGTACAAATCTTCGCATGGAATCCTGCCGAAAGCCTTTCTCTTTCAGGAAACGGCTGGCCAGTTGATACTGCCTTAGCGCCCCGTTCCGGTCGGGTTTTACCCCTTCCCCTTCCAATCTCACGCCATGTTTTATGTATAATGGGTATAAAAAGATTTCATCCGGATCATAATATATCGCCTCCTGCAAAGACTTAAGCAGACTCTCCCTGGTCTGCCCCGGGATCCCGTATATAAAGTCCAAATTTACACAGGAAAATTCAAAGGATTTAAGAAGCTTTAACGCCTCTCTGGCCCTTTGGGCGCTGTGCCGCCTCCTAAGCGTTAAAAGCTCCTTATCGGAAAAACTTTGAATTCCCATACTAACTCTTGTCACGCCCGCCTGTTTTAAAAGTGCAAGCTTTTCTTCCGTAGTCTGTTCCGGCGCGGTCTCTATCACAAATTCCCTTTCCCTGCTAAAGTGAAAATGTGCTTCCAAAAGCCCAAACACCCTCTCTAACTGTTCCCCCGTAAGATACAAGGGCGTACCTCCTCCAATGGTAAGGGCCGAGAACTCCGTATTCTGAGGGGTCAAAAGCTTCTCATACTGGCCGCACTGCCGCTCCACTGCCTCCAAATACCGATCCAAAGCCCCGCTTCCCTGTCCGGTAACGGAAAAAAGATTGCAGTAGCCGCATTTGGTCTCGCAGAAGGGGATGTGCAGGTACAGCCCATGCCCCGCCCCCTTAAGCAGCGGCGCATATTCTCTGAGGGAAACGCCTTTAAGCGGCCGGTAGGCGGTCTTATGGGGATAACTGTACATATACTGGACATATGGGGTATCCACATTTGGATTTTCTACATAGGATTCTTCCACATATAGATTCTCCATACATGGGACTTTCATATAGGAATTCTCAGTATCCGGATTCAAAGTATTCGGATTCAGAGGTTTTAAATTTTGTGAATCTGTGCGTGCAGAACTCATCTTCCTGCATACCTCCTGTATAAAAACCGCTTTTTCCATACCATTTATGCTTTCTTTTATCTCAACCTGTCCCGCGCCATCATCAGGGCTTATCCCAGCAAATTTTGCCCCTTCCATTTTGCCCGGTCAAGCCTGTCCTGGTCATTCATTGACAATCCAATGCCCCAGATGCGATCTTTTACTGCACACTCTGCTAAAACAGCATTTCCCGTTGCTTTAAGCTGTTCTTTCAGCTTCGTATTTTGCGAAAATTTTACAAGTAATCCCTCATAAACAACAAGTTTACGCACACCGTTCCAATGGTTCTCATCATATCCTGATACATGCCGTCCTAAATCCTTAATGCGGGCAGCATCGTTCGTTTCCAGGATTTTGACAGCTATATTATTGTCGTAAAAGCAAATCGCTTTGCGGTACATCATAAACTGTTCCATAGATGAAAAAACTATCCCATCTATCTTGAAACAGGAAGGATACCAATTGCTCAGATAACCGTATTCCTCATCCGGGTTATGAAAACAAATGATATGATTCATACAATCCCCACTTTTCTTACAGCAAGCTCCAATTCCAGATCATGCAGTCCGGCATACGCCTTTCTCAAATATGCAAGCGGTACTTTTTTGATAACCTCACAACTCGGAATGTTGTACTGCCATTGATAGTAAGCATAAAATTCGCCAATCCAATCGGGCATAAACCCGCCCATAGCTATTCCCTTTTTCAGTTCATATCGGTCCGTATACAGAAAATACTCCGTATCCATATCGGGATAGGTTACCGCCATCGAGGAAAGCTCCGGATCAAGCCCCCGCGCTTCTTTGCAATCATTGTTGCTGCAAGAGATACTCCGTAAAGGTGTACGATTGCGCTGTTTTTCCTGTCAGCATTTTCCATTTTATCTAATTCGTGATCTACATATTTCCGAAATTCCTTTAATCTGCCCATCTGTTCCTCCCCTGGCTTCCTGCCCGTTTCCTTTTTCTATTCCTTATAAACTCTTACCATATCCATAAATTAAAAAATACTAAACCGTCTGTAAAAAGTTTTCAACCTCGCTATTGAATGCAATATATCTTTTATTTGCAATAAAGTGATCACCCTTAATAATCAATAACTTTGCATCAGGTATATTTTCTGCAATCTCCCTTGTATGAGATTCCTTAATCATATCGTTTTTTCCGCAAATTACAAGCGTGGGAACCGTTATTTTTGACAATTCGTCAGGACTGATATTTGGTTCATTAACCATTAGGCCAAGCATTTCAGCTTTCTTTTTTGCATCAGGCGATTGTGATGCAAATCGCTTTGCTATTTTGTACCCTATTTCAATGGGGATTTGTATCGTTCTTTTAACCCCCTTCGGATTCAGGTTTCCTCCGTTTAATATCAGCGCCTTTACCTTATCCGGGTATTTCATCGCAAATTTCATTGCAATATTTGCTCCATCCGAAAAGCCCAAAATAACTGCTTTTGAAATTTCAAGCTCTGCCATAAAACCGTATAAATCACAGGCAAACTGCTCAATAGTAAAAGGCACGGTGCCTCTTGGTGATCTTCCATGCCCGCGCGTGTCTACGGCAATCACTCTGTATTTCCGGCTGAAATAAGCTATTTGATTCTTGAAATACGAACTGTCCTCACCGTTTCCGTGTAAAAGAATAAATGGCTCCTGGTTTCCCTTTTCCTGATAATATAAACCCGTATTCATTTTATTACTTTAAGCTTCCTTTCGTATCTGGCATAAATCTTTTCCGGTTCGTCACAGATGGCAGAAACAATCCCCGGCGTTTGTATGATGCAAGAGTTTTATCTGCCTAAACATAAAATATCTGTCTGTCACAGGAAAAAGTGCTTATAAGGAACCGTGTTGACCACCGGATGGTTGATCCCGTGAAACTGACAGCCATCCTCCCCGTAGCAGGTGCCGTGATCAGAGCAGCAAATCACAAAAGCGCCGTCCCGTTTCTCCTTCCACTGCGCAAACAGCCGTCCTAACTCCCCGTCCACATACCGAAGAGCTGCCCCGTGGCTTTCCACGCTGTCAAAAGAAACACCATCCAAATAGAAATTGTTGGGATAATGAATGGCATCCACGTTTAAATATAGAAATATCTTCTTATCAGGCTCTGCAGAAGATATTCTTTTCAAAATAAAATCCACCTGATTTTTGGTACTTTCCTTAACTGGACAGCCAAACGAAGGATTCCAATAGCTTTTTTGAAAAAAGGAAGGGAAAACTCTGCCGAGATCCGAACGTTTGTCAAAAAACGATACCCCGCCTACACACCAGGTCTCATAGCCGTCCTTTTCAAGTCCCTCCATAATGGTACTTCCCGAAAATGCGTAAACGCCCTCCGGCGCATTTTTTCCAAGGCCGATTGATTTGGGAAAAAATAAAAGCTCCCTGTCCGCTAAGCTTTTGGCCTCAAAGCTGCAGGGAAGAAAGCCAGCAAACATGGCATGGTGGGAAGGGTAGGTAAAGTTCCCCGGTGCCTGGCGCTTTTCCCATTTGCCATATCTGTTTAAAACCGGTGTTTTGCCGTCAGTTTCCTCTTTCACCGCCACGTCATAGCGCAGAGTATCTAAGCAAATAAATAAAATATCCAGAGTGCCAACCACTTTATTCATATCTACGGATGGTTTCTTACGCTTTCCGGAAGCAAATAAGCGCACCGGAACCTCATTTGCTGCATTTTCTTTAGCCGGACGCTCTCCCAAAGCCTGACTGTCTTTTATTTCATTACTCATTCTTCGTCTCCTGTTTTTTACTCCATTCTCTTCAACCTTATACCCCTTTTATTTATTATCTTATGTTCCGTCCTTTAACCAGTCTGCCATAATTTGCGCCTGATGACGGTAAATTATATTATCGTGATAAATATCCTGATAAATCAAATCCCCCTGTCCATTCATCTCAATAATTCTGGGATTCAGGCTTCCTTTTTCCAGCAGAATATCAATCCCGGCACACCTTACCCCTTCAAAACAGGCCATTGCTTCCTGACAGACAGAAGTAATATTGCATAAAACCGACTCCGGAAGCTGCAAATCCCCTATTGGTAAGGGACGATTGTTTAAATGCAGGTTGGTAATCGGTCCTTTGGAAAGTCTCGCCAGCAAAAAGTCCATTTTTCCGTCCTGCATTACGGCTCTTAAATCGTAAGAAAATCCCTGATATTCCGCCTTCGCATACCATCTCTCCAAAATGCAGTCAAGCGCCAGAATTTGATTTAAAAGCGGAAAAATATCCTCCGGCTTTGTATAGCACCGCAGCTGTTTGGTATTGACAAGACTCTTTCCCAGACAAAGCATGGCACAGGAATAAAGGGCCATTCTTTCTGTGGAGGGCTGGTAGCGAAAGGCCGATACGCCTGCTGCCCCGGAACCTTTTACCGGTTTTATAAAAATCTGGCAAATCCCTTTATCACCCATTATTTTAAGAAGCTGCTCTGCCGCTGACAAATTAACTTCCGATTTTTGTTTCCCTGTTGCCGTCAGCCCTGTCTCCGTTTCCAGCTGCTCTGTCACCGGCAGCCCCGCCTCTTTCAGCCTTTGCTTACACAAGTTTTTATTAAGAAGCCGGGCAATAGCGCTTGGATGATTAAAAAAGACGATTCCATGAGTCTTTTCCATAAGGGCCAGTTCCTCAAGCGTCCTTTCATACTCCTTTGTCAAATAATTTAATTCTTTTAGAGAACTGCTTTTCCATAAGGGAGGTTCAATTTTTAAAAATATTTCATTTTCTGTCAGTTCCTCCCGCCATCTGCTCCAGTCAGTAAATATGAGACCTTTCCCGTTTCCGGCTGCTTTCTTATCAAAAAAGACAGGCAGCCCTGCCTGTACTGCTGCCTGCCTTAAGTAGCCGGTTCGTTTGGTATGCAAATTCCCTAAAACCACTGCACGCCTCATTCTGTGAGCATAGCGTACCTGTATATTTCACCATCATACGCATCTTCTTCATTCCCCTCAGAAGTATCTACTTCTATGGGAAGCTTCTCAAGCTTATCTTTTATTTCATCCGACAGGTAATGATAGTGAATATCCAGCTTCTTTATATTTGGCCAATTCCCTATCTTTTCCAAAAGAAGCCTGCCTCCCTTATCTGTCAAAGTACCAAGTGACAAATCAAGGACTCTGATTTGCTCCATATACTTGCTTCCCAGAACAACTTCCGTCAGCTCATCCTGAATTTCACTGTCCACAATTCCAAGATAATCCAGATTAGGAAAATCTGACTTCTCTAAAAGCTCTTTCACCGTACTTTCATTGCCGTCAAACCCATAATCTTCAATCCCTACATAAAGAAGAAGTTTCTTCAGATTAGGAAGTTTGGCATTCTGGATGGATTTCATTACAGACCTGGGAAGTCCGCCGCATATGATCGTCAAAGACTCCAGACCTTCATGGCAAATATCTCCTAATGTAAGATCCGTGCTGCCTTTGATGGTCAGTTCCTTAAGCTGCGGCATAGCCGCCCACAGGGTGCTGTAATCCCCCTGCATAATCCACGATACTTCACATTCTTCAAAATTCATATCTCCCAAAAAAAGCTTTTCAATATGAGAAAATCTCCCTGCATTGGCCACAATCCCGTTTATGACCTCCTGGCAGTTCTCCTCCCATGGATTTCCCCAGCATCCAATAACCAGTTCCGTCAAATCAGGAAATTCTTTATCTGCAAGAATATCCTCAACTACATTTTTCGGCCCCTTGCCCTGCTCCTCGTACTGCTCGTAGCTATAAGCATAGGTTTTTGATTTTTTCCTGCTCACGACTATACCCCTCCTTTTCATGGCAGCAACCCTTCCGAATGCCGCCATTTTAAACACCTTACAAACCGTCCCGATAAAAATCTGTCAATGTCTCCTTTTATTACATTATTATACTTCCCGCCAGACATATAATCAACTATATATACCTTTTATCCGCATTTAATTTGATGGTAGGAAGCTGCCCTGATGCGGCCTTATTCACCTCAAAACATCCTGCACAATATTTCCGAATCGTTCTGATTTCCTCTGCCTCATGCAGGGCATTGATATCCCCTAAACGGATGTATCTGCGCGGCTGTCTGTTCACTCCCGCCACCGGCTCCTGAGGATGAAAAGTTGAGCATATTAGCTGCGGGGATACGCATATAAAACCAATTATGCTCTGGTAAAATTCAGCGCTCAAACGAGTGCGTCCAGTCTGTTTTTAACAGGAAGATAGAGAATATTACGGTTGTCACGGACCAGGTGATAGGGTAGGCGCAGGCAATCATCCTGAATTCCGGTATGATTTTCAGTGCAATTGTCACATAAAGAATTCGAAGAACGCACCACGAAAACAGCATTCCAACCATGGGCACCACTGATTTTCCACAGCCCCTGATCACGCCTGCAGCACAGTGGGAAAAAGATAAAATACAAAAAAACAGGGATACCGTTCTGGCGTGTATTTTTCCAAATGCAATAGCCTCTGGCGCACTAACAAATATTTTAAGGAGCGGAGATATGCAAAAAAATATTACCAGGCCGATCAGCTCTGCAATGATCACACCTGATGCAATACCAAATATAGCGCCTTTTTTGGCCCGATCGTATTTCTTTGCTCCAAGGTTTTGGCTGATAAAGGTGGGAAGCGCCATAGACATGCTCATAATGGGCAAAAAAACAAAGCCTTCAATACGGGAATAAGCTCCGATTCCGGACATGGCGTATTCTCCAAAGGAATTGATATTAGACTGTATCACAATATTTCCAATGCTGATAACCGAATTTTGAATGCCTGTGGGTATGCCCTGACTTATCACTTCTCTGATAATGTCCGGATGGATCCGGAGTTTCCTGAAATCCAGTCTTGCCCTGTCTTTTCCCCTGCACATTCTGGAAACGCACAGCGCCACGCTGATTCCCTGTGACAGAACAGTTGCAGCTGCCGCTCCTGTCACTCCGGTATGGAATCCTGCCACCAGAATCATATCCAGAATCATATTGACAATAGAAGAAAAAATCAGATAATACAAAGGGTGTCTGCTGTCCCCGACAGCCTGCATAATAGACATGCAGATATTGTACATAATTACCGTTGAAACTCCTCCAAAATAAATGCGGAAATAGGCAAGAGACTGGGGCAGCACATTATCCGGCGTTCCCATCCACCTTAAGATAGAAGGCACCAGAAGAACACCCACTATTGTTGAGACAATTGAGGCCAAAATACCAAACATAAAATTTGTATGGATTGCGTATTCTACATGTTCCTCATCCTTTGCACCAAAATACTTGGAAATCACCACACCGCCGCCTACGGCAATTCCATTAAAAAACCCCACAATTAAAAAAATAAGATTTCCTGCGGAGCTGACTGCGGCAAAGGATGCATTATCCGCATAATTTCCGATAACCCAGGCGTCCACCATATTATAGAACTGCTGTAACAATTGTCCCCAGAAAATCGGTATTGCAAAAGCTAAAATTCCCTTTGCCACAGACCCGTTCGTCAGGTTTACCCCGTCTTTTGGTTTTTGCTTTGAAATTTCCACCACTTATAACCTCCATACTGCTTTCAAGAATATTGTACTAATCTCCATGTATACTATAGGCAAAGCCTATTGTCATGTATCGCAAGCATGTTTTCGATACTGCTTAAATAGAAAGTAGAAAAATCTCTGATTTTTCTACCTAATACCTCTAACTTGAAATATCCCGGAAAAGAGTTTCAACTTTCCCGGGAAAAAGTCAACCAGTCTGGCATTCTCTCTGGAATGACATCTAATCGTTTTAAAATGCACTTTACTCTTACTGTGTTTCATTTAAGTAAAGCTGTACCCTGTTCTGGACAACTGATGCCACCTCCTCAACACTCTTTTGCCCGCTGAAATATCCGTTTGCCTCCTCCAAAATGATATGCATCACTTCCTCGTCCATACGCTCTGTGCCCTGCGTTGACATAATCACTTCCCTTACGCGGTCTACCTGTTCTTTAGTGGCGGCATAAACCTCTACGGAATATTCTTCGCCTCCCATATTGCCGGCCCATGTCATTTTGGGTATTTCCGTCTGACCGCCATTCTCCTCTTTCCCATATTCCGGTTCCATATCCTTCTCAAACTGTTTTTCAAGAGCGGATTTTAAGACAGGAAAGCCGCCGTTAGGGGAGCCTATATTTTCCTGCCGTTCCTTTGTCACATTAAAGCGGATAAATTCCCATACCCCTTCTTTGTTTTCAGAGCTAGAGCTCATGGCGGCAGTTGTTCCATTAGAAAAGAGTGTCACGCCGCCCTTGCCGAAGGTGGGGTAGCCAATCAGATTTACCGGCCCGCCAAACATAAACTCATACATCTGATACTGGGAAACAGAAGTGACATGTCCATTATACAGCAATGTTCTGCCGCTTCTTAAATCATCCAGTGTGGCTTCATCGCCTGCTTCATCGGCAAAGCCATTGGCAAATGTAAGGATTTTTTTAAATTCCTCTCCCGTAAAGCTGCATGCACCTGTTTCCTTATTGACAAACAGATCCTGATTCATGGTACATATAGTCCACAAAATATCTGACTTGTCCATACCGGATAAAAGCTCCACGCCGCTGTCTGCAGATGCCATCAGTTCCATAACATCCTCCACAGTCCATGTTTTGGCATCTCCAATTTCCGAAACCTTGCCTATCAGAGCCTCCACGCCATAATAGGGCATAATTGCGTACAGCTTCCCCTCTCTCTCATAAGCCCTCAAAACGCTCTCCACATAATCTTCTCTGTTTATGATTTCATCCGCCTCCAAATAAGGATTCAAATCCTCAATAGCCCCCGCTGAAATCAACGTTTCCAAAGACATCGGACAATAGCTTAAATCTATGATATCCGGAAACTGCCCGCTTTCCAGATCCTTTAAATACAGGTCAGACTTTTCGCGGTAGTCCATGGAGGCATCCCCGTATTCTTTTATCATAATATGGTACTTCTGGCTTTGCCTGTTGAAAGCTGTGATATCCCTCTCTGCAAAAAAGGAAGGGTAATAGGTTCCGTAGGTCAATATAATCTTTTCCGGTACTTCTGATTTCGGTTTCTTTGTAAGAACCACCAATTCCATGCCTCCCTCCGGGCTCATGAAATCCGCGGTAAGCGCCGCAATCCTTCCGTCAGGAAGGAAGGCCACCGAAGTAAGGTTGGTGGAATTGACATCATAATCTGTCCAGCGCAAAATTTCCTCCGGCTTTTCATCTGATAAATTACAGGATAAAAGGACTCCGTTTTCTGTGTACAGCAAATCTGTGTCCGTTCCGCCCTGATAGGTTCCATAATCAAATGAAATAGAGCTGTTTACCTGCTTTAACTCTTTTTCTCCCGGAATAACCTCATTTACGATAAAGCCCCGGGCATCATCAAAATATGCCGCACCTATTTTTCCGTCCTTCATGCGGAAAAAGCAGTTTATATATTCTCCCGGGCTCATCTGGCTATATACACTGCCGTCCGGCTTCAAAATGTAAATTTCCCGTCCATCGCAAACATAATAATTTCCATCCCCGTCCGTCAAAACATTTGCAATATAAAAACCGGGCGACTGCAAAAAAGCCTCGCTGACATCTAAGGACGCTAATTCTTTTCCATCAGCATCCAGTGTTTTAATGAGTATCTCTTTTATTTGGGCAGCGGTTTCGTCCGTATAGCCTGTCACACTCACCAAAAGATTTCCTTCTCCGTCTGAATTAAGACTGGTAATATATTGAAATTCCCCCAGCTCCACCGGAAGATCCACGCTCTCCTGGCTGTCCATATCCATGGAAACAAGCTTGGGTTGTGAATTCCCATATTCCAGGTAAAAAACGTCCCTGTCACCTCCAATTACCGCCATCCCAATTTGCTCTCCGGCTCCTCCAAGGGGATGGTACTGCGCCACATAGACATATCCATCCTCACCTGCATCCTCTTCCTCTTTGCCTACGGCCTCCCCCCGCGCTTCTTCTTTCTGCTTCCCGCATCCACAAAAAGTAAGCGCTATGACAAACGCCAAAGCAGTACACAAACCAATTCTTTTTTTCATAATTACGCCTCCTCAGCCAGTTTGTATTATAAAGAAACTATATCACATCTTTTCATAATGGGAAACCATAATATTCGGACAGGAAAAAGCCTTTCCCTGCTCACCGCGCCGGGCATCCGGCGGCTATGCCGGCAATCTTCCTTTAGGAGCCCGTGTATATAAAACGCCACGCTTCGCGAGACAGTCCGTATAAAAAGCCGCAACCTCTTGTAACAAGAGATTGCGGCCCGGGTTTTCTTTAGAATGCTCTTCTTCTTTCTTTATGCCAGTTTCCGTATCATGTCAAGCACCCGTTTTGCCGACAGCTGTAATTCCGCCCTGGTGAGCGCATAGGGATGGGTTGGATCCGTAAGCGCCTTCATGATATCCGCTTTATCGGAAGGAATGCCCGGCATTGTAATGTCGTTACCTGCCTTCACATTTCCTGCACAGGACGCACATGGCCATTTATCCCCTTTCGGTCCCATGCCGCCTGTTACCAGCCAGTCTGTCATGACCACTCCCTTAAAGCCCCACTCATCACGCAGGGTAAAGGTCTGGATATCCTTTGTGCTGCATGCATGCTCGCCGTTAATCAGGTTGTAGGAGGTCATAATAAAGTGCGGCTGTGATTTCCTGATACAAATCTCAAAGCCTTTCAGATAAATCTCACGCAGCGCTCTTTCTCCCACATTACTGTTAGAGAAGTAACGATTGGTTTCCTGATTGTTGCAGGCGTAATGCTTGATAGTGGTTGCACAGCCTTCATGTACCTGCACACCGTCCGTAATGCCTGCTGCAATGCATCCTGAAAGGTGCGGGTCCTCCGAATAATACTCAAAGTTACGTCCGCACAGCGGAGAGCGGTAAATGTTCATAGCCGGAGCAAGCCACAGATGGGTTCCGAACATTTCCATCTCTTCTCCTACCAGATCGCCGCATTTCTTTGCCAGTTCATCGTTCCAGGACTGGGCAATGCCCGTGCCAATAGGAATTGCCACACAGTACTGATAATAAACCGGCGCTGCTTTTTCTTCTTCACTGGGCTGGGGCGCTTTCGCTGCCATAGCCTGTATTTCTTCCGGCGTCAGCATTGCCATAAAATCGCCGGCAAGACTGGATGAAAGCGCTTTGGCCGCTCCGTCCACCACTTTATAAGACTGTGCCAGACGAAGTCCTGCCGGTCCGTCTGCCATTACAAGGGCCGGTGTTCCAAGCTCCTCCAGCTTGCGGGTAGTCTCGCCTGCTGCACCTGCCACACCCTTTGAAGCATTTCCTATTACTTCCATAAAATCATCGGATTCCTTATAGGCTCCGATACACAGATAAGCAAGCTGTTCATCCGATAGCCCGGCTACAAATTCATCCATTGACTTAGCTCCGCTTATGACTTCCTCCCATTTTACGGAAGGGCCTGCGGGAATTTCTGCCGGAACTTCCTGATAGCTTACTTCCTTTACGGTAAGATCCGATGCCTTAATCGCGATCACCTTTGCGTTTGCTTTCTCTTCCTCCTCACCTGCATAGGTAATAGGGGTTCCCGCCGGTTTTAAATCTTCAAATCCGCTCTCGCCGCAGATATTTTTCACTTTTTCCACTGCCTTTGACTCATCCAGCGCGATGGCCCCTGCAATGTGGGTATTCCTTGAACAGTTTCCAACACGCACATAGTAGGTGCCCTCTTCCATCACATAGGATGCACACCCGGTACAGTAGGATGCCATTGACTCCGTGTCAAATGTCACCGTCACATCCTGGCTTTCTCCCGGTGCAAGCTCCCCTGTCTTTACGTAACCTGCCAGTTCCTGATAAGGTTTGTCCAGTTTTCCTGCCGGAGCAGAATAATAAGCCTGAACAACTTCCTTTCCTGCTGCGGATCCTGTGTTCGTGACAGTTGCCGTAACAGATACTTTAGATGCATCCGCTGTCATTTCCTTCGGTTCCACATTGAAGGTAGTATAACCCATGCCATAACCAAAAGGATAGGTGGGTACATAACCAATTGTATCAAAATAGCGGTACCCTACATAAATTCCTTCTTTATAATATGTATCGTTGGGATCTCCAAATCCTTCTGTGGATGCATAGTCCCCGATGGGCGCCCATGTCATGGTAAGCTTTCCTGAAGGATAGGATTTGCCCAAAAGAACATCCGCCAGAGCATCTCCTGTCGCCGAGCCAAGCTGTCCTAAAATCAGCACTGTCTTTACCGCCTTCACAGGCTTTAAGTCAATCATGCCGCCTACATTTAAAACAAGCACAAATTTGTCATACTTTTCATTTAAAGCCAGAATATCCCGTATTTCTGTCTCAGTCAGGTTAATGTCTCCCGCCGCAGGCGTGCGGTCTGCGCCTTCTCCTGAATTACGCGCCAGCACATAAACTGCCGTTTCGCCTTCCCCCTCAAGCGCAAGCTCATACTCCGGTTCAGGACACGCTTTCCCCATAGCGTAAAACATCATGCGTTCGCCCGTCACTCCTGCTGCCTCCGCTTCTTTTCTAAGCCCTCCGAAAAATGCTTTCTTTGCATCTTCCCTCACCTGATCATAAGCGTCCAGCCAGCCTTTTGTGGTAATTTCAAATCCGGCGTTTTTAAGGCCTTCCTCCACCGTCACGAAATGACGTACGTTCACATCCCCTGAGCCGGTACCGCCTTTAATGGTATTCCTTGCGCCGCTTCCGTATAGTGCAAGCTTTCCTGTTCCTTTAAGCGGAAGTGTTCCGTCATTTTCAAGAAGCACCATACACTCCGGCGCAAGCTCACGCGCCGCCGCAATGTGCTCCTTTTCAAAGGCCTGGACTTCCGGTGCCTCAATCCTTAATTTGTTCATAACATCTAACCCTCCATTCTTTTTACAATAAGCTGGCTCGCGAAGCTTGACAGCATTTATAGTTTTAATAGTTCTATGATAACATTTTATTCAAAAATTTTCCATTAAATATATCATTGATAAATCGTTTCTGCTTCTCCGCCCTGTCCTGGAACCCGAATCAAATTTTTTTACAGATTCATCATGCCTGCACAGAATTGTCCCGTTTATCTGAGCTTACCCCTGCCTTTTGCGATTCTCCAGGCTCCTTTCCCATCCTGCAAAGCCGCCAGAATATTTTGGGTCAAACTCCGATACAGCCCCTTTAAAATTTTCTATATATGTGTTTACATCCCTTCTTTTACACGATATACTGAATTTAAAACTATTCACAAACCCTTACATTCTGCCAAAGCATATTTGCTGCACAGAGCATTATCACTTTCCATATAAGGGTTACCACACAAAAAGACAAGGATTGCCCCCATGAACATCTTAATCAAAACCACAGATACCATCGTAACTATCTTCTATGCCATATATCATGTTTTATGGGGTGACCTTATTACGATTCCCCTGCCGGGCGGAAGCTCACTTGGCTTGTCTTTGCTTGTCCTGATTTTGATTCCATCCGGAATTTATTTTACGCTGCGCACCCGCTTTCTTCCTTTCCGGTTATTTCCCGAAATGATAAAAATTACGGCTGAGAAGCGAAATGTCAGACAAAAAGATGCTATTTCCGGTCTCCAGGCGCTGATTGTATCTACCGCCACCCGGGTTGGCATGGGCAATCTGGTAGGTGTTGTGGCGGCTATATCTGCCGGCGGCGCAGGTGCCGTGTTCTGGATGTGGATTATTGCGCTGTTAGGCTCCTCCACCGCCTTTATTGAAGGGACCTTAGCGCAGCTTTATAAAGAAAAAGACCCACTCTATGGTGGGTACAGAGGTGGTCCCGCTTATTATATCCACCGCCTTTTTGTGAAAAAAGGCAGTTCCCGTAAACGCTCTGTCACTGCGATACTGTTTGCAGTCTCCGGTCTGATCTGCTGGTGCGGCATCAGTCAGGTAATCGGCAATTCCGTTTCCTCCGCTTTCGAGAATGCGTTCCATATTCCGCCGCTTTATACTACCATCATTCTGGTGATTATTTCCGCCATTATTGTACTGCGCAAAAATGCAACCGTAAGGGTTCTTGATGTTCTGGTGCCTGTCATGGCCGTGTGTTATTTTGTGATTACATTATTTATCATCTTTAAAAATATAGGATTGCTGCCATCGGTATTCCAGCGTATCTTTTCCGAAGCCTTTGGACTGCGTCAGGCAGCTGCCGGAGGATTCGGCGCAGTTATTATGAACGGTGCCAAAAGAGGGCTCTTTTCCAATGAGGCGGGTTCCGGATCCGCTCCCTGTGCCGCCGCCGCTGCCGACATCAGCCATCCTGCCAAGGAAGGACTTCTGCAGGCCCTCGGTGTATTTATTGACACTATTGTTATCTGCAGCTGCTCCGCCATGATCATGCTGCTTGCCCCCGCCAGCCTTACAAACGGTCTGGAGGGTATGGATCTATTACAGGCAGCCATGGAACATCACATGGGTGGGTTCGGAGTGATCTTTATTGCCGCTATCCTGTGGCTGTTCAGCTTTTCAACCTTTATAGGGATTTTGTTTTATGCACGTTCCAATGTTGCCTATCTGTTTGGGGATAACTGGCTTTCCCAGACTCTTTATAAAGTTCTGGCCCTGGTTATGCTCTATATCGGCGGGCTGGCCGCCTACACATTTGTCTGGGATTTGGGAGATATTGGCGTTGGACTGATGACGGTATTTAACATGATAGCCCTGATTCCTTTAGCTCCCCAGGCCATACGCTCTTTGCGGGAGTATGAAAGTATGGTGCGCTGACTCGTTCCCCTTATAAACATGTAGTGGCAGATATCCCTGTCATCCATTACAGACAGCTATGACCGCCGCAGCCGTGCTTATCCTCCTTACAGTGATGGCCTCCATGGTGATCACCTTCTTCATGATGTCCATGGTGATCGCAGTGGACATCCGGATTAAATGCAAGATTTCCTGCAAGAAACGCTGCCACTGCTTCATCCGCACTGCCGGACACCCCTCCGTAAAGGCGGATTCCTGCCTGGTTTAGCGCAGCCTGTGCGCCTGCCCCAATCCCGCCGCAGATCAGCGTATCCACTTTTAATGCGGAAAGCATTCCGGCCAGAGCCCCATGACCGCTTCCTTCTGTGTCTGCCATCTGTGTGTCCGCCACCTTCCCATTTTCAATTTCATAAATCTTAAACTGCTCTGTATGCCCAAAATGCGGGAATACATTTCCGTCTTCATAGGTAACTGCAATCTTCATACTCCTGCCTGCCTTTCTTTTCCGGAATGCGTTTTATATTCCATCCTGACATCCATGCTGCCGCTTTATAGCGGTACAAATTCTTCTTATCACCTTACGGATTTTTCTCTCTTTAAATAACCGCCAAGTCCTGTGGTCAACAACTGAAATACCGTATCTTCAGTATCCTGATTATCCGGGAGCACGCCCTCAACCACATATTTGGCGTACAATACAGTGCATGTAAGCACATGAAGCCATAGCAAATCCTGGTTGATCCGCTGCAGACCGGGAAATACATTTTTGAAAGCATGAACCATATCTATAAATGTTTCAAAATAAGATACATCCCTGCTTTTATCATATTCAGGAAAAAAAGCGCTGTCACGAAACCGATGATAAAATACTGTTTCATCCGGGTGCATCACCCAGAAACGAAAATAGGGCTGCCACAGGGATTTCACTGTTCCCACAGGATCGGTAATCATAGCTGGCGGTTCCAACTTGAAATCCTCAAAAATCTCTGCGGCCTGCTTATCCACGTAAGTGAAACATTCTACCATCAACTGGTCTTTGCTGTCAAAATACCGGTAGATTGCTCCGGGGGAAATTTCCGCGAACTCACTAATGTTCTGAATACGCACGCCCTCTAAGCCATACCGCCGCACAGCCTTCATCGCAGCTGTAATTATTCGCGTCTTTGTGTTATCCAAAACTGCTCACTTCTCTCAAAAAGAGTCTTTGTTTCTATACTTTTTAAATTATACATGCTTCTCCTTTTGTTGACAATATCTTTTTCTGTGTGCCTTTTGTCTTTTGTCGTATAGCTTTTTCCATAAAATGATAAAACGTTTACTTTCATATATCAGGCTATTTTGTCAGAACAGGCGGCATATGATGCCGTGCCCCCTTTTGATTCGCCAATCATGACCTCACCTTTGGCATTTTCGTCATCCAAAATAAGTTCTCCCAGTTCCGGCACGCAAATCCGTCCAGACAGGGGGTTTTTGATGCTCTCAACCTTTGTTGTAATGACAGCCTCCACTTCCGATTTTTCAAAAGCAAGATCCGTGTCTGTCATTTCACAGTCAATCAGTTTCAGATTTTTGCAGTAGCACAGAGGTTGTGTTCCAATAATCCTACAGCGGATCAGTGTCAGATCATTAGAGTACCATGCCAGATATTCTCCCTTTATTACGCTGTCCTTAACGATTATGTTTTCCCCATGCCAGAAAGCATCCTTCGTATCAAACACACAGTTTTCAAATGTTGCGTTTTTGATATACTGGAAAGAATATTTGCCGGTAAGCTTCACACCGCGAAACGTCAGATTCTCTGAACGCATCATAAAATATTCACTGACTGCCCTGGTATCTTCCATACGTATTTCCCGCACGGACCAGCCAAATTCAGGGGAAACAATATCACAGTTTCTGAGTGTAACATCACGGCACTCCCTTAGAGCCTTGATCCCGTGGAGCTTTGTATCTATAATTTCCACACGGTCAGAATACCACAGGGCTGCCCTGCAGGCCTGCGTCATCTCCGAATCTCTGATGACAAGTCCATGGTCATGCCAGAAGGGGTAGCGCAGATTAAAAAAGCAGTGGGCCGCTTCAATATCCCCTCCCTCTTTAAATGCGCTCTCTCCGTCTGCCGGCCCGTCAAAAGAACAATTACGTACCAGTATATGATTGCTTCCATAAAGAGCACGTTCCCCATCAAATGACTGATTTTCAATTACTTTCGTTTCCATTACTTTCATTTTATTAACTATACTCCTTTCCCGTCCTGCTTTTCCTGAACCTGATAGATTAGATAGTCCAGACAGGAGATCCGTCTTTCATCCTTATGTACTCTGTCAAGCAGATATTCTCTCTGATATTCCAACACTTCCAGCTGCTTTTCCTTCCGCCCCTGCTCGAACCATTTGAGAAAGTCCCTTATTGTCCCAGCCTCACATCCGGCATCCTCCAGATTCTGTATCACCGATTCTCTGCTGCCCATACCTGCCATCTCTCCACCTCACATTCTTTTGATAGTTCTACTATAATCCTTTGTTTGTATAATAGCAAATAATTATAAATAATTCACTTTTATAGTTGAAAGCTATTGAAATTTGTTATAAACTAAGCTTAAATATAATTGCAATTTTTCAAATGCAATTATATACGTCCCGGCATGGAGGTAATTGTTTGTGCCCCAGGGCGGTATGGGGGTAAGAGCGAAAGATTTTTCAAATCTTTCCTCTGCAAGTTTGCGTCTGCGCTGCATCCACAAACTTGTAAGCCATATATGGCTTTGTGCAATAGATCAGCGCAGAAATGGGGAAAAATATGGAAATACGGGTACTTCAATATTTTCTTGCCATTGCAAGAGAGCAGAGCATTATACGGGCTGCCGGGTCCCTTCATCTCTCCCAGCCTACTCTTTCCACACAGATTAAAAATCTGGAAGAAGAGCTGGGAAAGCAGCTTCTGATCCGCGGCACCAAAGGATCCCGCAAGGTTACGCTGACAGAAGAGGGAATGATTCTCCGCAAGAGAGCTGAAGAAATTTTAGACCTGGTAAAGAAAACCGAGAATGAAATTACCTGCTCCGACAATATCATTATCGGAGATGTATATATCGGCGCCGGAGAGACAGACGGAATGCGCCTGCTGGCAAAGGCTGCCGGAAAGCTGAAAAAGCTTTATCCCGGAATCCATTACCATATTTCCAGCGGCAATGCCCTCTTTGTCAGAGAACAGTTAGATAAGGGGCTGATTGATTTTGGGATTATTTTCGGGGCACCGGATTTGACTAAATATGATGCATTAAAACTCCCTTCAAAGGATATCTGGGGCGTTTTAATGCCGAAGGATTCTCCTTTGGCCGGTAAAGAAACCATATCCCCGGAAGATCTGTATGGGCAGCCATTACTGATATCCCAGCAGGAACAGAAAGAAGGGCAGCTTTCCAGATGGATGAAATGCCGCCTGTCGGATCTGGATATCATCATGACCTATAATCTGCTGTTTAATGCTTCTTTGCTTGTAGAGGAAGGGTTGGGATACGCCGTCTGCCTTGATGGCATTATCAATACCACCGGTGACAGCAGGCTCTGTTTCCGCCCCCTGTCCCCTAAGGTAGAAGTTGAAATGTACATGATCTGGAAAAAATATCAGATCTTTTCCAAACCTGCGGAAAAATTTTTAAGGATGATGCAGGAAAACTACGGATAGGTTGCAAATTTGTAATTGTAATAGTATTGCTGTCAACAGGCTGTACCTGAAGCCATGTTTCATCGACACGGCAGTCATACAATTCATCTGCAGGCCAGGACTGGGGTGATACATTGTGTTTGCAAAACCGACTGCCGCTATAAACAGCCCTTAATTCGCATTGCTTGCCACTATCTTCACCCTGCTCCACATATTGCTGATCTCTTTTCTGGTTTTCTCATTATAAACAAAAACCTCATCTAACCCGTAGCCGGTTCTGGGGATATAAGCGTTTATGCCCTCAAAATCCCCTCCGGGGCCGGACAGAACCTCCATAACCTCCTGATTTGCCGAAGTATAGCCCACGTAACTGGAATTGTCATAGGCACCCTCATAATCGCAGGCGAAATTGATAAAGGCATGAGCCAGCTCAGGGTTTTTGGCATTCCTTGGAATTACCATGGCATCCGACCATAGATTGGTCCCTGATTTTGGAAGGTAAAAGCCCATATTTTCATTTTCGGATACCACGTAAGCCGCATCGCCGGAATACATAAGTCCTAACGCTCTTCTGCCCTGAGCCATATTGTCGATAATTTCATCTGTGACAATTTCCGGTTTCATAGTTTTTACGCAGCCTGCCAGCCATTCATACGCCTCGCTTAGCTCCTTCGGATTTTCCGTATTCATGGAATATCCCAGGGCTTTCAGCGCCATCATGAAGCTGTCGCGCTCGGAATCATACAGGTAAATATCTCCCTGGTATTTTTCATTTAAAAAGATATTATACCCCTCCTGTTCAAGGCTCTCTAAGTCTACCTTATTTTTATCGTACACAATCCCCACCGTTCCCCAGAAATAGGGAATGGAATACTCATTTTGCGGATCATAAGGAAGACCTTTCACCGCATCCGAAAGTTTATCCATACAGTTAAGCTTTGATTGATCCAGCTTTTGCAGATATCCTTCTGCAATTAATCTCTGAATCATATAATCACTTGGCACAAGAATATCGTAGGGTTCTTCATTGGCCACCTTAATATACATCTGTTCATTGGAATCATAATTCTCCATAATGACTTTCGCGCCGGTATATTCCTCAAAGTCTCCGATGATATTTTCGCCGGTATATTCGCCCCAGTTATAGATATGCAGTATCTGCCCTTCAAAGGGCCTTTTTCCCTGCATATCGCCAAATCTGAAAAACAAAATACAGCCTGCCGCGCATGCGCACACTGCGGCGGCGGGAATCAGAATCTTTTTCCCGGCTTTCATGCTCTTTTGCTTTTTAGCGGCAAGAAGGGGAACAAGATTGATCGTCACAAGCACGATGGTGATAATGCCTATCATCAGGGTTGAGGCCGCATTGATGCTGGGGTTTATCCTCCTGCTCATGGTATAAACCATAATGCTTAAATTTTTCACCCCGCCTCCCGTAACGAAATAGGAAATAATAAAATCATCCACTGACATGGTGAAGGCAATCAGTCCACCCGATACAATTCCCGGCATAATCTGGGGTATGATAACCTTGATAAGGGCCTGCCAGGGCGTGGCCCCCAAATCCATGGCTGCGTCCGCAAGATCCGGATCCAGGGATCGTATCTTGGGCATGACGGAAAGGATCACATAGGGAATGCAGAAGGCAATATGGGAAAGCAGCATGGTCATATACCCTTTCTCCACCCGAAAGGTAATAAACAGCAGCATAAGCCCTATGGCCGTCACAATTTCCGGATTCATCATGGGCAGATTATCCACCTGCTCCATCAAATCCCGTATAATCTTTTTGGATTTGCTAAGCCCTATTGCCGTAAAGGTTCCAACGGCAGTGGACACAACGGAAGCGATAACCGCAACGCTGAACGTGGTATACAGCGCCTCCAGCATACCGCCTGTTTCCAGCATATGCTGATACCAGCGAAGGGAAAATCCCGTGAAGGCCGTCAGGGATTTCCCGTCATTAAAGGAAAACACGATCATATACAAAATTGGAAGGTAAAAAAAGACAATCATTAAGATCATCAAAGCCTTTAAAACCGGACGTTTCTTCTTTTTCATGACAGTTATGTCTCCCCCTTTCCGCCGTTATTACGCACCTCTGCTTTATGTACGCACATCATAAGAACCATCATAATCACCGCTATGATCATGGATATGGCACTGCCAAAGTTCCATTCCCCTACGGTGATAAACTGATTTTCAATCACATTGCCTATCAGGAAGTATTTTCCTCCCCCTAAGAGCTTCGGGATGAAAAAGGAGCTGACCGCGGGCAAAAATACCAGAGTGATCCCATTGATAACGCCCGGAATGGAAAGAGGCAGCGTAACCCGGTAAAAGGTCTGCACCGGATCCGCCCCCAAATCGGCGGATGCCTCCAAAAGGGAATCGTCCATCTTACAAAGAGTCGTATTTATCTGCAAAATCATAAACGGAAGAAAGTTATACACCATTCCGAGAAGCACAGCCCCTTCGGTGTACAAAAGCTCTGCATTTCCCAGTCCAAGAAGGCTAAGGAGCTTCTGCATAAGTCCGTCCTTGCTCAAAAGCCCAATCCAAGCATAAGTTCTCACCAGCATATTAATCCACATGGGCATGGTAATGCAAAACACCAGAATATTCTGCATCCGTTCCTTGCAATGAGAAATATAATACGCTACAGGATAACCTATCAGAAGACAGATAATCGTGGTTTTAAACGCAATCCAAAGGGAACGCCAGAGAATAATTAGGAAATCCGCATCGGTAAAAAATTTTATGTAATGCTCCAGCGTTATGGAAAAGGAAATAATACTGTTCCCCTGCTGCGTGATGGAATAAAACGCAATCAGCGCCATAGGCAGCACCAGCATCAGGACTGACCACACAATATAGGGAATCGCCATTTGTGAAAATTTCTTCATTATAATAACCATGCTCCCTTCTCAATCTGCAAATTTGTGCCCTGTGCCGTTTCCGGCCCGGGCGTAATTTCAGAAGAATCGCCCTAAAGCGATTCTTCCAGAGATGATTTCATCTCTTTTTCACACTTAAAACACCATCTTAGACATGACATGGATATCTTCCGGGAAGAATGTAAGGCCAACCTCCTGCCCTTCCTTAATATAATCTGTGGTATGAATTTTAAATACCCGTCCTGTTGTGGAAAAGGTGATCCGGTAAGTCCCTTCTGTCACGCTCTGGGGCTCAAAATCATAGTATGCGCTGATATCCACACTCTGGCTTTCATCGCTGAGCTTCCAGGCCTGGGCGTTTGCCCATGTTTTGATATCTGTATCTAAAGCCAGGGACTCCTTAATTTCCTCCACTGTCGTCTGGAAATTAAAAGCCATAACCGCTTCATTTGCCTTTTCGTTGCTCACAAAAGGCTGATTGACTACGAAAATTGTCCTCTCTATGCTGGTTCCGCCTGAAGTGGAAAACAAAACCGGATACTGTCCTTCTTCCTCTTTCACATCAAATTCTATTTTGGAAATGGAAATATAATCATCTGTCTCCGGGTTCCAGGCCTGGGCATTGGAACGGGCCACCACCTCTTTGTCATCCAGCTTTTTGACATCCTCTAAATCCACATAAAAGTTCGTTGCGCTGATCTTTTCTTTTCCATCTGCACTTATCACATCATGGCTTTTGACCACCTGCATGTTAACGGTTACCTGGGTACCGGGTATGGTCTCCACCATAACCTCATAATGCACCCCTTTAAAAAGGACGCTCAGCACCTCCCCTGTCATCTTCCCGTTTTCCCTGCTTACAATGTCTATGTCTTCCGGACGGATGACCACATCCACCGGTTCTTTTTCCTTAAAACCAAAGTCCACACACTCGAAAGCAATATCGTCAAACCAAACCTTATAATCCTTAAGCATTACCCCCGGAATGATATTGCTCTCACCGATAAAGTTCGCCACATACCGGTTGGCCGGCTCATTGTAAATCTCCTGGGGCGTTCCCACCTGCTGAATTTCCCCGTTTTTCATAACCACAATCTTATCTGACATAGTCAGCGCTTCTTCCTGGTCATGGGTTACAAAAATAAAGGTAATTCCCACCTCCTGCTGAATTCTCTTAAGCTCATACTGCATCTCCTTGCGCAGCTTTAAGTCAAGGGCGGCAAGGGGTTCGTCCAGCAGCAAAACCTTGGGCTCGTTCACAAGAGCTCTTGCAATCGCAACCCTCTGCTGCTGTCCTCCTGACAGCAGGGTAATATTCTTTCCCTCAAAACCTTCCAGACCGATCAGCTTAAGCATCTTCATAACCTTCTGATCAATTACGTCCTTGCTGAGCTTATTGATTTTAAGACCAAAAGCAATATTCTCATATACATTCAGGTGAGGGAATAACGCATATTTTTGAAACACTGTATTCAGCTCTCTCCTGTAAGGCGGTATATGATTGACTTCCTCCCCTTTAAAAATAATCTTGCCTTCATCCGCATCTATAAACCCGCCCAGGATTCTCAGCAGCGTTGTCTTTCCACAGCCGCTGGGTCCTAAGAGCGTCACAAATTCATTTTCATAGATATCGAGATTAACTCCTTTTAGCACAATCTGCCCGTCAAAGCTTTTCACAATATTGCGGAACTCAATCAACTTCTTTTCTTTCATTACCACCTACTCCTTTGAAGCGCATTTATCCCTGGAACATTTAAAGTCATTATATCTGTGTTCCGGGTAAACCGCAATAAAAATATATAATATCAGAGCATTTCAGGTAACTGCTTAGTATTGCTGTTCAGGCTTTCGGCGCCTGCCTGCCACTGCCGGTAAAGCAGGAGACACCCTGCCGCCTGAGAAAATTTTCTGCCGTTTTGCAATGAGGAATCCTGCGCTGAATACAACCGCCATAACTTCCGCAACCACAATGGAAATCCAGACTCCGCCAATTCCGAAAATCATCGGCAGCAGCATAATTGCCGCAGCCTGAAAAACCATGGTTCGCAGGAAAGAAATAATAGCGGATGTCACCCCGTCATTTAAGGCGGTAAAAAAGCCTGATGCAAAAATAGCGAATCCCATAAATACAAAAGAAAGCGCAAAAATGCGGAAGCCTGACACCGTCAGTTTCATAAGCTCCCTGTCATATCCCACAAAAATACCTGCAAGAGGGACTGCAAGCAATTCGGCCAATATTACCATACCAATACCAAATATGCCTATCATAATCAAACTTCTAAAAAGCAGACTCTTTAACTCCGCATAATTCTTTGCGCCATCGTGGTAACCGACAATGGGCGCCGTCCCAATAGAATACCCAACGAATGCAGCCGAAAAAATCATACTCACATACATCATTACGCCATAAGCCGCAACACCGTTTTCCCCCGCATACTTCATAAGCTGCATATTATAAAGGATTCCCACAAGATTCATGGAGATATTGCTCATAAACTCCGATGAACCATTCATGCAGGACTTGAGAATAGCCCGGCCGTTAAATTCTGTTTTTCCAAGACGAAGAATACTGCTGTTTTTCCTGAAAAAATAAAAAAGAGGGATTATCCCGCCCACCACCTGGCTCATGGCCGTGGCAATGGCAGCTCCCGCCAATTTCAATTCCTTTGGCAGAAGAATTACCAATAGGGCATCCAATATCATATTAGTGACGCCGGACAAAATCGTTACGGTAAGGCCAAGCTGCGGTTTCTCAGCCGCCACAAAAAAGCTTTGAAACATCACCTGCAAAACATAAAACGGCAAAGCGGCAAGGATAATTCTGGCATAGGTAACACAATTTGAAAGCAGTCCTCCGGATGCGCCAAGCAGCAAAGAAATTGGCCGGATATAAATAAAACCGAGCGCTGCCAGTAAAATCCCCGTTCCAAAAACAACATATACAAACAAGGAAAAATAACTATTTGCCTTTTTTATATCCCCTTCACCATATGTTTTCGCGACAATGGCTGTGCCGCCGGTACCAAACATAAAACCAACCGTGCCCAGAATCATGAGTACAGGCATAATCAGGTTGACTGCCGCAAAAGGGGTTTTGCCCGCAAAATTTGACACAAAAAAGCCGTCAATTACACCGTAAATCGATGTAAATATCATCATAATAATAGAAGGAAAAGTAAATTTTATCAGTCTACCGTATGTGAAATGATCTGAAAGCCGCAGTTTACCCCTGATGGTATTCGTTCTCATAGTTATACCCCCTGCCTATCGCAGGCGCCGCCTGCGATACTGTTACAATAAGCTGTCTCGCGAAGCGTGGCAGCGTTTGTTATCGATAAAGAGTCTGGAAATTTACTTCCAAACTTCCTCCCTTCCATCTCCTCAATCTGCTTACGAAAACAATGATTATACTTTTCCATCAGTCGAATATAAACGCTGATTTCTTCCTCTGACCATTCGTCAAATGCATGCACCTCGGCTTCAAAAAGCTTTCCCACCGTCTGCCTGGCAAAGTCCTTTCCTTTATCGGTCAGAACAGCTCTCTTTGCCCTGCCCGTATACCGCTCCAGATAGAGAATCTTGTCTGCTTCCAGACCGCGGACGGCAGAGTTTATGGTCTGCTTGCTGATACCGGATTTCTTATAAATATCACTGAGAAGACAGCTCCCACCTTCGTCATAAATTGTATAGAGAACAATGGAAACACTGTCTGAAATGCCAAGCTTTAAGGACGCCTGGTGATATAAGGCTTCTATTTCGGTGCTCAGGTAATTGATTTTGTTTATGGCTGCTATTTCGTAATGATTCATCTCATGCCTCCTTACACAGTGAGCAAAGCCTGTTGTCATGTATCACAGGCTTTGCCTGCGGTACTGCCCAAACAACAATCAGAGCGCTCACTGTCTTTATGATAATAAAACGCTGCCACGTTTCGCGAGCCAGCTTATTTATAAAGAGTTTGGAAATTTACTTTCAAACCTACGTCCTTATGGTATGATTTCGTACGTTTTGTAGTATAGTATGATTTCGTACGTTTGTCAAGAGAGAATCCACCACAAAAAATCATATCCATGATAAGATAAAATGATAAAAATAGAGCCGGGAACCTGTTTTCAGGATTCCTGGCTCTATGGCGACACTTTATGCGTACCTCCCTGTTTTCAGTGGATTTATTTCTCACATTCTCCATGATACGACATATCTCACTCCGTAAAAATCTTTTTCTACATACTCATTCTTTAAATCCAACCTGGCCATTCATTAATAAAGGCAGCAGAAAATCTCTTAATGATGAAAGTTCTTCATTTTCTAATAAGTTTCGCTGGATTACCTCAAATAATTTTTCTATTTTGTTATTATATTTTTTTATTACATCTGCATCAGGTATTATTATCGGATAATCTCTGCAAAGCATTTCAAATAAAAGATTTTTAATTCCTGTTGTTTTCCCTTCGTATTTAAAGAACACTCCGCTATCATATAATTTACACCACAAATTATAAAACCAATACATAAAATCTTCATCTATTAAATTAATTGCTTTACAAAAATTTGATGTAATTAATTCATTCCTAAATCTTCTTAAAACATTTGTATTTATGTAACATATTCTTCCTGTAGATTGGGTTGGACTTCCACCCGAAATTTCTATAATTAAATCCCCTTTTTTCAATATTTTAAATGCATTCTTTTCATTAATAAACCTCTCGGGAGCTTCTAATTTAGCATTTCCGCATATTGATGGAAAATCTGCTCCTCTCAAACAAGTAACTTTCTTTATATAATTCCCCTCTGGAAATTCCTTTCCCCAATCGCCGCCTTTATCCTGTTTAATAAATTGATTTAATCTCCCCGATTTCCATCCCTCTGGAATCTCTCTTCTCAATTCTTCATTCCAAACCATTTTTCCACCAGAAGATTTATAAGGCTTTCCATCTTCATTCGGAAATTCAAACTGCAAGAACCAATAATCATAAATTGTTTTCGACATTGAATCTAATTCTACATTAATCTTATTATTGTTTTCTATTTTCCTTTTAATTGACTTATATAAGGCGCCAACATATTGTTGAATAACAATATCAGGTAATTTTAACTTTACATTCAACAATGTTGGCTGACTAATTCCAAACACAGTCGATCCTGTTGATATTTGTTCTATTTGCTGTCTAAAAGTTGAAGTCTGCATATATGCGGCAAAATACCATGCATCTAAAACATTTTCATCTGCTCTTATTGCGTATAATCGTTGCCCCAAAACTATTTTTTCATCAGAATCCCATATGCAGTTCTCACCAAGTGATGCTCCCTCTGATGCTATAAAACAATCATTCCTTTCTATATCATCAGGCATCCACTTTTTGTATAATTCTTTATCAACACATCTAATTTGACTTTCATTATCTATAGTTCCATTATGAATATTTAGGGCAGATATAACTCTAATGCCTGTTTTTGCCCAATCTCCGCCTAGTTTTGATGGAGTTTTCCCCCTATGATCGATAATAAGTTTTATACAGTCCTTCAACATTATTTCATTGTTTTTTTTCATATTTCAATTCCCCCAATCTCTGCTTTATCTCATCTTCCAAAGATTTCCCCTCCTTGAATAATTCTTCAATTCTTGAAGAATATGCCAGCATCCTTTTTTCAAAATCTTCCTGTGACAATTCCACAAACTCAATCTTCACTTCAAAATACTGCCCCGCAGATAGAGAATAATTTTTCTCCGCTATCTGCTCATAGGTAACGGAAACACTGAAATCCTCCACTACATCCTGATTAATAAAAGTATCCTCTATCTTCTCTACTTCATCAGGACGCAAAACAGTCCTTTGGTTCTTCCCCTCTTTCCTTTTTTCGCCTAGCTTGGAGGCGTCAATAAGCATGATATTTCCCTCTTTATTGGATTTATCAATAAAGAGAACTGATACGTTTGTTCCTGTGTTTGCAAAAATATTTGAAGGCATAGAAATTACACCTTTTAGCCAGCGCTTATCTACGATTGTCTGGCGTACTGTCTTTTCGATGCCTGACTGCGCCGTTATAAAGCCTGTCGGCACTACGATAGCTGCCTTTCCGTCCTCCTTTAAGCTCCACAGGATATGCTGAATAAAGCACAAGTATACTCCCATTGATTCTTTCTTTTTATTCGGTATCTTTGGCACACCTGCAAAAAATCTCTTGATTCCACCCCTTATCTCGGAATCCTCCCATTTCTGTTCGATGGTGTTTCTGGTAGACGAAAAATCCATTTTAAACGGAGGATTTGACGTGATATAATCAAACTGCTTCACTCCTGAACTTGGATCGTGCGCTACTTTATAATGTGCTGGTGTTTCAAGTGCATCTCCCTCAATAATGTTGTCCAGGCTGTTTGTAAGGCCGTTAAGCAACATATTTGTCCTCAAAAATCTGGATGACTTGCCTGAAATATCCTGAGTATAAACCTGCGCTTTATCCCCGAAGCTCCCCTTTCCTAAAGCATTAGCAAGGTGCAGTACCAGCGATCCAGAGCCTGCTGACGGGTCGTACACATCATATATCTTATCTTCTACTGGTGACATCTCCACCAAAATCTTTGCAATAATAGCTGAAATAGCCTGTGGCGTGAAATACTCTGCATATACGCCGCTGGCAACATTATAATCCTTAATCAGATGCTCAAAAATGGCACTGTAAAAGTCAAAATTATTCTTAAAGGCTTCTCCAAAATCAAATTTATCCTGGCTGATAATGCCAAAGATATTTTTAGCAAAATTATTTCTTTTGGATGCTTCTACATTTTCTGTAACTCTGGTAAACAACGGCTTTCTTCCACCATCTGCTGTATCAATGCTAAATTCTTCATTCTCCGGATAATTAGAAATTCTCTCCAGCGCATCATCAAAAAGCCTGTAAAAATCATTATTTCCAACTTGATTAATCAGGCACTCTATCGTATCTTCGTATTTAAAAGCTACATCCTGAGGAAAGGAATCATAAAATCCCGCTAACATATCCTTATCTTTTAACACTTCTTCTGTACTCATATCCATATCTTTTGCAAAATCTTTCATATTTGCCATGAACTTGTCATTCAGAAATTTATAAAGGAATACAGAAGTAATAACTACTTCTTCGCTTGCCTGATTGGATAGCCCATTCGTCTGGCAGAGTCCTTTCATTTCGTCAATCATCTGTTTTATTTTGTTTTCTAATTTAAAAATATCCGGCATTGTAATTCTCCTATTTGAATATCTGTATATTCGTGTAAAGATCATTTAATAATTGTGCATAGAAACCTTTAATTTCCCCATATAATTTCTCTTTCAGAAGAATCTTTGTTGCTTTTGATTTTATGGAATCGGCAAAGTTCTTTCTTCCCTGAATAGTCACAATTTCCTTATCTAAGGCATCCTCTATCGCTTTATAAATAATAACCAATGTTCTTTCTATCTCTGACTTATCGGCAGGATATGTTTCTATTGCATCCTGATATGTTTTCACAAAAGCATAATTACCACCGTATATTTTCGATAATCTTTCGTTTTCATAATTGATATTTCTTGCCCTTTCAAGAGCTTCTAAAAGTTCATCCGTAATAGAATCCAGGTCATTTAAGTCTGAAATGGATAAATCATTGAAAATCTTCTGTAACAGCTCATCCAGCTTTCTGATTTTAATATCGCTTTTGTTTTTGTTCTTCTTAATCTCATTTTGGATATCCCTGACAACTTTTGAGAACCTCTGGAACTTAGGATTGTCCTGCGTCATCTGTCCCAGATCCATAATGATAATCTTTACTTTTATAAACTCATAAAGAATTTCCACCACATCATCATTTGAGATAACATCCATCATATCAACAGTATTTTGGGAAAGGTTTATAAAATCAATTCTCTCCTGTGTTGATTTCAGGAGCTTCTTATTCTTGTCGGAATCAATCTGTGCTGCATAGTCCATCGCTCTTGAAAGAATAAACTCAGTCTGGCACTCTTTAATACCATTTAAAAGTCTCCTGATCTTGAGCAGCGTTTCTTTATTGTAAAAAGTAAGCTGTTTTGAAAAACGCTCCAAATTATCCGTAGAAATAATATCCTCCAGTTCATCAACATACTTATGATATTTCCTGTTGATGTCCTCTTTATCAACAACCAATCCGGAAAGAGAGCCTTCATTTTCTCCGTTCTCGTTAAGGTCTGCTTCAAGCTCCTTTATGTAGGCTTCTATCGTTTTGTCATATTCCTGCTCTATATCTACAAAGTCAACAATATAGCCATACTTATAAATCTTTCCGTTCGGAGATTTATAAGGTCTGTTTACTCTTGATATAGTCTGCAAAAGCGACTGTGCATGCGGACCTCTAAGAAGATACATCTTTTTAAGACGTTTCACATCATAGCCTGTTGTGAGCATAAAATTCACTACCAAAATATCAGGGGCAAGCGTTTCTCTAAAGTCCATTTGATTATTTTTATTAATTTGTTTCTGCTTCGGGTCGTCCGTATCTGTAATAACAAGCCCGGTATTCAGTTTGGAATTATCTTCGAACCACTGATGCACCTTTTTTGCCTGCGGATTTGTCCTGCAAACAATCATGCCGCCAATGGACGTATCTGAGTTCTGAAGCCTGAAATTGATAAAATCTTTTTCAATAAACTCTCCCAGAGCCTTTACATAGGCATCCGATTCATAAACATCTTTATCCTCAAGCTGCTTATCTTCTATTTCCAGATTCTTTTTGATTTCCGACTTTGCTACTGTATCAATATTTTCTTTTTTAATTCTTAACGTATATCCATCAGCTATAGATTTATCATAAAAATATTTGTGGATATAGTCGCCAAATTTCAAATTAGAACGCTCTTTCTTTGAAAGTAAAGGCGTTCCGGTAAGAGCAATATAAACGGCATCCAAATCACAAGTCATAAGGTTTTTAAAAAATTCCCCTGTGGATGAATAACTTCTATGCGCTTCGTCAACAAAGAAAATACGCTGTACTTTTGCATTATAGTCATTCTTTGCTTCCGGCATTTTCCCTTCAAATTTCTGTATATTTACCACACATATTTCGCCAATAGCTTTACTTCCCACATCCGTTGAAAGAGACTTATTCAGTTCTTTGCTAAAAGCAGTTTTGTTCTCACAATTAACTGTATTCAACCCTCTATTGGTGAACTCAATACTGGCTTGTGTTAGCAGATCGAGCCGATCCACTACAAAGAAAAACCTTGTGCTGATATTTTTCTTAGAATAATAATCCCTGATCACACGATTAGAAAAGGCTGCTATTGCTGTCTTTCCAGATCCCTGTGTATGCCAGATAATGCCACCCTTGCCGCCTGATTCTAACCTTTCAATCATTTTTCTGGTAGCAAAAAACTGAGGGTAACGCATAATATGTTTCTCTGGAATTTTATTGTTTATAAACATGATCCCATACTGCAAAAAATACAAAAATCTTTCCTTATCATATACGGAAGTCACAAAGCTATTGCACGGTGTTGCTGTCTTTAGATTCTCTGCAAACTCCGGAGTATCTGTTTCGGCCGGATTATATCCGCAGTCCCTCATTACATACTTGATTGTATCCATATCAATTTCTTTGTAAGGATATGATAAGTGATATTGCTCATCATCTTCCCTAAAAAATGAAAAGCTGGTATTATTTCCATTTGACGTTGTATAAAATGAGCCAGCCTTTACATCCTCCGCATCGTCATCTTCTTCATACTCCATATTATTAGAAAAAGAAACAAATTGAATAAAGTTGAAAAATTTCCTATAGTCTGGATTCTGTAATCGCTTATTTATCATTCTGTCAAATTCTTTTTGTATTCCGCCATCATTGTTGGGTTTCTTAACCTCCAAAAATGCAAGCGGCATCCCATTAATGAGAATATTTATGTCTGGTCTAAAGGATCCTTCCTCTGTTCCTTCTACCACACTAAATGGCAGTTCATCCACAACAGCAAAATCATTCTTAGAAACATCTTCAAAATCAATAAGTTTCACCTTGTCTTTTGGATCAATAAGCCAATTATAAAACTCTTTCCCCAGGTCATTATTTTTTAGGATGCTATAAATATTTGTGATAATGCTTTTAATTTCGTCATAAGTAAATTTCCTGCCATTAATTGTTTCAAGTGCTGGCTTAAACCTGTTTACAAAAATCTTTGTATTGAAATCTATATCAATATCATCTGCTTTGAGCGACTGGTAATTATAGTTAAGCCTAAGAAATTGGATGGTAGCTGGAATCTTCACTCTGGTATCTTCGTTAAACACTGTCATCTATTCTATTTCTCCTATCTTATCTTCAAGTTTATCCATATCCTTTATAATGATAATCGCCTTTTCCGTAAGCTCATACTTTCCTCTTTTTCCCTCAATCGGAAGTAACAAATTATCATCTCTTAGCTGTTTAAATACCTTATTCATGGTTATAGTGCTTACACCGATCAAAGGAGCCATATCCGCTTGGGAGAGGGGAATATATTTTCTGCCATCTGGCAGCTTAATCTGACAGGAATACATATACTTCAAAACCTTGTATGCATTATTCGTCATCTTGTCAATTATTGATTCCATAAGCTTGCCCTTTCGTAATATTCAATTTTTCTTATACAACATATATAAATAAATTTATACTTATTATATTTTAAGCTTAGCTTTTTGGCAACCCTGTTCCTGTAGTTGCCGCATAGATTTTTCGACCGGCTTAAAAACGTATGAAAAAAGCCTGATAGAGGTAGTCTGTACTTTTTTGACTACCCGAAGGGTATTGATTCAAAGTAAATTTACAAAAAATTTACTTTTCAGGAAAAAAAATAGAGACAGGAACCTGTTTTTTAGATTCCCAGCTCTATAACTCTGCCTATGCGCTTCTATCAGCTTTCAACTGTTTGACTTCCTCAAGAGAAAGTCCTGAAATATTAACGATTTCCTCTAAAGCATATTTGCCAGCCGCCAACATACGGAGCGCAACTTCTTTCATTCCTTCTTTCAATGTCTGATTCCTCATATCTTCCATAGCCCGGCACATAATCTCGATTCCCTCCTTGCTCTCTTTAAAAAATCTCACCCTGTCTGCCAGTATCCCATAGTACATATCCGCTGCGTCTGTGCAAGAGAAGTCATGCATTAACTTCCCGATTGGCGTATCGCTGCGGTAAGCGCCGTTTACATACAGTATGTGCGAACCGTCCTCAAATCTTTCCCCAGTTCCTAAAAAGCACCTCTCAATCGGATAGAGCGGCAGCCCCTTTCCCATTACATCATTCTCTGTGATAAAGATTACCCATGTTTCCGGCAGCTTGTCGAAGTCCTCGCCTTTCTTCAAAAGATTTGCGTCCATCATGCTTGCATTGTACCTTGCTCTTTTTCTCCCGGCTCCTTTGTCGGAGCGCTGTACTTCCACATTCAGTTTCGCTCCTGTGCTGTCCGTAGCCAGGATATCCAACCTTACTGAACGGTTCAGCAGGTTCTCCACAAATACCTGGGTGCGGACGTCCAGCACCTTTAAATCCGGCTTTTCCAGTACAATCTGCAATACCAGCCCTATGCTTGCTGTATCTCCCTCAAAACACTTTGTGAGGAAATCATCATCAAGCAGGCGAAAATCTCTCAGCCTTTGTAAATCTTCCTGATGTTTCCGGTCTATCTGCTGCGTCACTGTCGTTCTTCCCATCTGCTTTCCCTTCCGTTTTCGTATCTCCATACTACCATAGACCTCCTGATTTTACAAGCACATGTCTATTTGTGTAGTGTATTCATTACTTTCCGGCCAGGCAATTCATATATGATATATCGAAATTTTTTTAATTTTCCTACAGCTGGTTGATAGTAACTGTCCAGTAGCATAAAATAATAATTCATCAACCAACTCATGAACGCATTTCTCAAATAGAAACGGGAACACGTCTCAAGGAAGTCGGTAAACAGGAACAATTTTATTCTATTGCTTTATTTGATATATTAGGATTCTCTCATAAAAACAGTGTGTGTTGACCATTTGATTTGCCGTAATTGCCATTTTGAACCGTTTCAATTTCTTTAAGATTTCATTAACTTAAAGGCCAAAAATCTCAAAAAAGACTGAAAATAACGCATAAACATAAAACCACCCCAGAACTTTGACAAGTACCGAGGTGGTAATTCTCCATTATCTTTGTTACAAAATTTTCAATATCTCAACCAAGCTTTATATTTCTCCCCCATTATCTGTACAGCGGTCCGAACGCCCTGCACGCTTCCCTGTCCGCCGCTTCCAAATCATTTGTCCCAAAGCTGGCCCACACATGGGGACGGAAAATTTTCTCCTCATCCACATTGTGCATGGTTACCGGAATCCGCAGCATGGAGGAAAGCGTAATCAGATCAGCGCCCACATGCCCGTGTATAAATGCCCCATGGTTAGCCCCCCAGTTTGCCATCACGCTGTAAACATCCCGGAACGCCTTTTTCCCGTTTGTCCTTGGCACAAACCAGGTAGTGGGCCATGTGCGGTCCGTACGGATATCGATCTTGTGATGCACATCCTCAGGCAGCACAATGCTCCACCCTTCCGCAATCTGCATCACCGGACCTAAGCCATCCACTAAATTTACCCTCACCATAGTAAGCGGCATTTCCGCATCCGTCTTAAAGTGGGAAGAATAACCGCCGCCTCTGAACTGGCAAAGCTCCGCAGGGCACCAGTCCGTTGCATCAAGGCACGCTCTTATATCCTCCTCTTTCATCTCCCACCAGGGTTTCATCACGCCCTTTCCTGCTTCATCCTTTGCTTTTCCTGAAGCGTCAAGGCAGGTGGAACCGGAGTTAATCAGATGAATAAATCCCTCCGCCGCCTTCCCCTCCGGCTCCCAGTTTGTTACCCGCTTTACAGCCTCCGGGCTCCAATAGCATCTCACATCAGAAAAACCGCTTGCTTTTCCGGTAAGCAGATTGCCAAAGAGCATGGACAGACCGTTTAAATTATCATTTTCTGTTGCAAAAACAAGAGGCTGACGTTTTCCATTCCAGTCAAAGGATGAATTCAATATGGCTTCCGTAAAATCTGCATTGGGCTTATAATCTGTCCACATACGCTGCCCCTGAAAGCCGCCAAAGAGTCCGTTTCTGCCAAGGGCTTCTTCCGCAAATCCCATCCCGGCCAGCTTCTCATTCCCAAGCATGATATCCCGGATAATCATGGTCATCTTCACCACGAATTCCCACTCTTCATCCTTCTGCCCTCTGCTGTGGGCACGCTCATCCGGATTGGGATCGCAGCCCTCCTTACAGTTTGCGTAAACCCAGGTAAGAGCCTCTTTATATTCTTCCTGATCATAAATCCCTAAATCCATGCGGCGCAAAATCTCCGTCATATCCACCCATTCCGATCGCATTCCAAGATATTGTGCATAGAAGGCCGGATCTAAGAAGGAGCCCATAATTCCCATGGAAACCGCACCAAAACCCACATAAGATTTATTCTGCATTTCTCCTGCCGCAACCGCACATCTGGCAAACCGCAGTATCTTTTCCTGCACGTCTTTCGGAATCTCCTGTTCCTCCATATCCTGCACATCCCTGCCATAGATAGAAAAGCAGGGCCTTCTCATCTGGTTATGAGCTGCCATGGCGGACGCTAAATACACGGCTCCCGGGCGCTCTGTTCCGTTAAATCCCCATATAGCCTTGATAGTCAGAGGATTCATATCAATGGTCTCAAGAGGATAACACCAGCTTGGCGTCACACTTAAGGTGGCCGTCACATGCTCTGCCGCAAACTGCGCCTCACATCTTGCCGCCTCCTCTCCCCCTGCAATACTTCCTGAAAAAATCACAACCCGCACAGGAGTGCCGTCCGCATAAAATACATTTTCTTCTATCAGCTTTTTCGCTGACTGCGCCATTTCCCTGACCTTTCCCTCCAATGCATCCCGAATGCCAAGCCTCCTGGAATCCACGATAGGCCGTATTCCTATTGCCGGATAATTCTTCATATTACCTCCATTCTTATACCTGCTTCATATCGCAGGCTTCGCCAGCGATACTGCCGCCAACAAACGCCGATACGCTTCGCGAATCGGCTTATTGTAATAAAGAGTTTGTAAGTTTACTTCCAAACCTGTACCCTCTGCATACCGCAAACGCTACTTGCGGCACAATCAATACATGAACCATTTCAAAAGAATCGCACCGCGATTCTTCCAGAGATGATTTAGATTTTCTTAGGCGCTGTCTTTTAGCGCCTTAGAAAATCTTCATCTCTTTTCATCTCTTTTCATCTCTATCTGAGCACGCTCCTGCCGTCAGAATTAGGACCGCCAAACACATAGCGCAGATAATCCACCGAATTTGCCGCATCCTCGTCAAGCTGTGCCATGGATGCGCCGCGGCTTAAATCGCGCCACACCTTGATATCGCTTCCCACACCGCCCCCGCTTCTGACAAAAGGCTCCATCACAACATTTTTCTCATAGCCGATGGCCCGCAGCGCCATGCCGATCTCATACCAGGGGAATCCCCCTTTGCCCGGCAGCCGTCTGTTATTTTCTCCCACATGGAAATGCCCCAGCCTTTTGCCCGCAAGCAAAATTGCTTCCACTATGCTGTCCTCCTCAATATTCATATGGAAAGTATCCAGCATAATCTTTACTGCATCCACACCCACTTCTTCCACAAAATTCTTACATTCCTCGCAGGTATTAAGCAGGTAGCCTTCAAACCGGTTCAGCACCTCCAGACAGTAATCCACCCCGCACTCGCCTGCAATTTTACCTACCTTACGCACATTTTCCACGCTTCTTGCCCAGTCTCCTGCCTTGTCAACAGGCTTTGTATAGTCCACCGGCCAGTAGGAATAAATTCCGCCTCCCAATGTATGAATATTAAGAATCTCCAGCTTCTTTAAAATGTCCGTATAAAAAGCAATCGCATTTTTAACCACTTCCGGATCGGAGCTTGCCAGATTTTCTCCTGCCGCAGGCCCATACCCCGCAGTTAAAATCACCCCTGCATCCTCAGCCCGTTTTCTTATTTCATGTAATTCTTCCGTGCTGATATTTTTCAACATGGCACAGGATATTTCCAGAACATCAAATCCCAGTTTTTTCACTTTTTCAATATACTGTTTCTGGTCAACGCCCCATTCCTGCTCCCAATAAGCAAAATAAATACCATATTTCATCATTCTGATAACCATACTCCCTTCTCAGCCTGAGAATCTCCGGCAGTCAGCTCCCATAAGCTTTCTGCCATGGAAATCCCAGGGCGCATATTTTTACTCTAAGCAAAGTATATGGAAAATTTCCAGCTTCGGCAGGTAAATCTTAAGCATATCTTCTCCTGTCATTTCTGTCTTCAATTCCGTGTGCTCCGGAAGGAGATATGCCTTCTTACCGGCTTTCCCCTTTACCTCAATGGTGATATCATACATAGGCGCAACCGGAGATTCCTCCTGCTGGTTAATCACTGCAAAATAATCTGTTCCTTCCTTCCGCCATCCTAACACTTCCACAAATTTAGGCGCATTGGATGTAAAAGATGCCTCTCCCCGCAGAAAATCTATCATACGGAAAAATACTTTCCGGCTCATATAAGGCCTCGACATTTCAATGGGCGCAGCCGTCCAGATGATCTTACTTTCTCCCACTTCTTTCAGTACCGCACACGGGCTGTCCGTATAAATACCGGGCGGGTTGGAATGAATAGCCGCAAACTCGCAGCGGCCTGTCATGGTATAAGGCAGAGTCTTAGTTGCAAGCACCGTAAGATTCGTATCATCTGTAATCTCAGCCTCCATCTGATGTCCGTCTATGGTAAGGGGAACCAAATGAGAAAATCCCTCAAACAATTCCGCCCCTTCCTTTGTAGGACTCATGTATGTAAAATCATGACCCGTCTGTCCGGTTATCTTTATTCCAAGCAGTTTTTGCAGGCGCTGGTTTCCAATGGGACCGCTGATAAACAGGTTGCCGCCCTTTGCAAGATAAGCCTCTATCTCATCCATCTCCTCGTCCCGAATGCCAGCAACATGGGAAAGGATTAACACCTTTGCATTTTCCTGACGGATATTCTTTGTTCCGATTACCTCAAAGGGCACGTTGTATTCCCGCAGAACAGAAGACGCCGCCACAGGGGCCTGCAGGTAGTAAGCGGGCTGAAAGCTCTTTTGGGGCACTTCTATCCCCGTCTCATTAGGATCGTACTTGGCATGTGTGGCAAACCAGATTGCCGCGTCATGGTACATATCCCCGCTTACATATTTTTCAAACCGCCTGGTGTTATCATAAACCCGCTTCATGATTCCGTGATAAACCTCAGGCACTATACTGCCGTCCGGATTAATGGCATCCACAAGCAGGAAGGCTCCGTTATGTACAAGAGCTGTTATAACATGCAAAAGCATTTCTTCTTCCGTCTTTGTTGTGGTATGATATTTCAGCTCAGGGTCACACCGTGACGTATGATAAACAAACGGAAGATTGGGAGAAACATTCTTATAATATTTGTTGATAAATGTCTGTTGTAAAAAGCCCCCGTAATAATCACCGCTTGCACAGTCAATGGCGTCTAAAAGCAGCTCCGAATTAGCGGTAATCCAGGAAGCGGCAATGCTGGAAAACTGATGCTCAATGGTAACATGGGGCTTAATTTTCTTTACGCAGTCCGTTGCAAATTTAGCATAGTCCGCCATCCATTCGTCCCTCTTATAGGCATAGGCCCTCCAGTCGGGATCCTGCCAGTCAATTACCCTTGGCAGCTCTTTACCTGTTTCCTCCATATATCTTTTCCGGCAGCTGGGACAATAACATACCTCCGGGAAAAAGGTCATATCCAGGAACATTCCGTCAAAATCATACAACTCGTTCATCTCTGTTAAGCAGGCTTTCACATATTCCCTGTATTCCTTATTGTTAGGGCAGACAATCCCGTAGCGGCCTGTTTTCATATTTTCTTTTTCATGAAATTCCCGCATTCCCTTGCCTTCTGAGGTGATAATCCGCCAATCAGGATGATTATCGGCCGCCCAGTTATCAAAAATCTGTGTGAAATAGGCAACCACCGCTATCCCGTTTTCATGGCATTTCTGCACCATTGTTCCAAGGAAATCAAAGCCCTTCAGACCTTTATGCATTCTTCCCACCTTTGTAGGATAATAGGCAAGCCCCGTATGAGGTCTCCCTTTCACCATGGCGGCCTGTATCCCTGCATCCTTTAGCGCCTCAATATACTCGTCCACATCAAGACGGCTTAAAAATTCAGGATTCCAGTCGTCAATATGCATGTCCATAAGGTTTCGTCTGTAATTTCCCTCAATCCACATAAAAATTTACCTCCTTTTTTTTGGTTACGGTTTCATTCATAAACTGGCTGGGCGAAATGCCCATAATGCTCTTAAACGTTTTGCTGAATACATGGATACTGGAGAATCCTGTTAAATCAGCAGCCTCCGTCACATTTACCTTTCCGGATAAAAGCAGCTGCTGGGCATGTTCGATTCTGACATTTACAATGTATTTGTGCAGGGGGATACCCAGGTACATCTGAAAAATACTGGTAAGATAGTTAGCAGATACACCAATGGCCCCCGCGATTGATTCATTGGTTAAATCCTCTGACAGATCCGCATTCATAATATATTCCATTGCATTTTCAATATGAATCCATGATTTAGACTTTTTTCTGCTGCTTTTTTCTTTTACCTCAATGCGGTTTCTGAGTGCATTCACCAAGAGCTCTATGCAGCCGGCTTTCATAATCAGCTCTTTTCCGGGTCTTTCCTCATTAAATTCCTGCAGCAGATTTAAATAGCGCAGGACAATCTGATTACGCTCCGCCTCCGGTATTTCAGAAATAATTACATTATCATCCAAAACGCATTCTCTCTCGGGAATTACAGGCTGCTGCTCCTCCAGCATATTTTTATGCACCAGCCCCTTGCGTTCCGGACATTCATAAAAATCAAAATGCATAAGATATTGAACAAAAGGTTCCATACTGTTTGATATAATCACATGTGTCATATAGGGCGGAATAATAATAATATTTCCCGCATGAAGATGATAGCTGATTCCGTTTACAATAAAATCAGCATTTCCCACGGCAATATACGTAAACACATTATCAATATCTTCCCATTTCCCGGAAAAAGATGCTTCCTTTTGCAGCTTCATCATCCGCACATAAGGATCGATTGGTGAAAGTCGGGATATATCAATCATTCTAATCCCCCATATTGTCGTTCTTTAACAGATAAATCTTGTATTAAAAATGCCGTTTTTCAGGCATTTTTCTAAACATGAAGCCTTAAATTTTCTTAGGCGGCGTCCTCTGACGCCTTAGAAAATTTCTTCGTGTCAGCCTTTGATGGCCCCAGCCATCATTCCTTCCATAATTTTGTTATAGAAAAAGAGATAAATAACAAGTACCGGTATTGTTGCCATTGCCAGGGCTGCTAAAAGGAGCGTATAGCTGGTAGAATACTGTGTTGTAAAATAGGTAAGGCCAATAGGAATGGTCTTTAATGCTTCCTTGGAAATCAACACCTGTGCAAATGCAAATTCATTCCACACATGCATGAAAGTGAGAATCACGATTGTCGATAAAATCGGCTTACAAATCGGCATAATAATCGTAAACATAATTCTGGGCAGGCTTGCGCCGTCAATAGATGCGGCATCCTCCATGTCAACGGAAATCCCCCTGATATAACTGTCAATCAGAAAAACTGCCGTAGGCAGCTCCACCGCCACATAAATAGGAATCAGCGAAAAACGTGTATTTAATAAGCCCAGCTGCTTTTCCTGAATAAAAATAGGAACTAACAGCGCATAAATGGGAATCATCATTGCCGCCATAAGTGCTCCGTAGATAAGATTTCTACCCTTAAACCGGTATCTTGATAAAAGATATCCCATAATAAAAGAAATGATAAGTACTAACAGCAATGATAACACACTGTTAAACAGACTGTTAAAGGTAAATGTTCCAAAGCTTGCTTTGTTGAAAGCCGCAATATAATTATCCAAATGAATTTGGGAAGGCAGACTGACCGGACTTCTGTTAAATTCAACATCTGTTTTTACCGAGGAATATAAAAGCCATACTACAGGGAAAATACAGGTAAGAGACAATATCATAATCGGGACATTTACAATAAAATTAGCCGCATATCGTTTTAATTTATCCAGTTTATTCATTTTAATCCTCCATACTTCCAACAGCCCGCAAATTTGGGCAGCGTTGAAAACGCTTTAGCACAAAATTTGTGATTGATAAAATCGTCCGATGAGCTGATTTTTCAATCTATTCACCCTTATTCCTCCTTCCCATCAGGATCTGCACCAGTCCGCTGATCAAAAGTGCAAGTACTAAAATAGAAACGGCAATTGTAGCGCCCATTCCAAAATTTCCAAATTTAAAAGTATATTCATAGGAGTACATTGCCAGTGATTCCGTTGCTCTGCCCGGGCCTCCGTTTGTCAGTGCAACAAGGTGATCGTATATCTTCATGGTTCCCCCTGCACATAAAATAATACAGATTTTTAAAGTATCCCATACCATTGGAAGCGTGATATAAACAGACTTTTTTACACCTGTTGCCCCGTCAATTTCCGCACATTCAAAAACCTCCTGGGGAATCGCTGAGATAGCGCTCATAAGGATAACCATATAAAGGCCGATGTACTGCCAGATTACAGGTATAGACACCACCTTAAGAACAATGTTCTGGTCGTCCAGCCAGAAGCGGATCCAGTCTTCACGTCCAATTGCTCTCAAAAACGCATTTAAAAGGCCATAATTTGAATTGTAAATAAAGCGCCATACATACCCGACTACAATGGGCGCCATTACAACCGGAAAGAAAATAACTGCCCGATGGAATGCCTTAAGCTTTAACCTTCGAATCGTCATAAGAAATGCGATCAGCAATGCAATTCCTACCTGTCCTAATGTGCACACCAGACTTAAAAACAAAGTATTTTTCGTTACCAGCCAAAAGTCACCTGTTTTAAGCAATGTGGCATAATTGCTAAGTCCCACAAACTGCGCCTCTCCGATTCCTTTCCATTTTGTAAGGCTATAGTAAATCGAAGTACCTAAGGGAACGATCATAACGTAGATAAAATAGATAAATGGAATCATGACTAACAGATAAATTCCTATTTTTTGTTTTTTATTCCGCATTTCACGAATGTTCATTGAAATCCCCCATTCCTGCCAATACCCGTAAATCAGATGCGTACAAAGTACTCCATCGCCCACATAAATCTATAAAACCGGAGCCATTGCTCCTACTGACCTTCAGCAGATTCGCAATGGCTCACCGGCTTAATTACTTATTATAATTTATGTTTATGCTTCTTAATAATTTGCCTCCATAACTGCCTGGCAGTCAGCCGCCATATCCTCCGGCGTCATGGTTCCTGCAATCAGCTGCTGTGTATCTGCATAAAGAACGCCCGAGCCAACCTCTGCGGGAAGAACCACGTCAAAGATAGAACAGTTATTCATAGTTGCTGCCAGCTCATAATACTCTGCAAACAGTGGATGTAAGGTAGAAACGTCTACATCTGTTGTCTTACCTGAGGAAATAAAACCAAGCTGTAATGCATCATTTGCATAGTCACCGGTCGATACTGCCTTAAGGAAAGCAAGACATGCCGTAAGGTCATCACCCTGCAGTCTGCTGTGAATTACATAGTTCCAGCCTGCACCAGCTGCCGTATCATACTTCGTACCTGCTTCGCCTTCCACTGCCGGCATTAAACCTACGTGTGTGGTTGCCAGTACATCTTCAGGACAATTGCCAATTACATTTCCCACGCCCCATGCTCCGTTAAAGAACATAGCTGCCTGTTTGTTGTAATAAAGGGCATACATTTCATCCTGATCGAGAGAGTTCATGTCTTCGTTAAAATACTGTGCAATCTCCTGAAATCCTGCAAGCGCTCTTACAAACGCTTCGTCCGTAAATTTAGCGCCCTGATTGTTGGCAAGGCTGTTAAACCATTCCTGATCCACATACTTGTAAGCATAGGTATTGAAAACAGTCGATTCTGCAACCCATTGCTCTTTATTTCCCATTGCGATAGGAATATAACCTTTTGCCTTAATCTTCTCACAGTCCTCTAAAAGCTCAGTCCATGTCTCAGGCCATGCATCAATTCCACATTCTTCGAAAATTGCTTCATTATAAATACCAATGGTATTTGCCTGCATCTGCATGGGAACGCCCCACTCGGTTCCATCGTATGTACAATCTGCGAAGGCACCGTCAAGATAAGCGTTTGCCCATTCCGAATCCTGTTTGATATACTGGTCAGCAGCCTGAATTGTACCGGTATCTGCGAAGGAGGGAAGCATATCGCCCTTTGTCATCCAGACATCCGTAAGCTCTTCTCCTGCCATCATTGTTGTCAGCTTCTGCTGATATCCGTCATGTGCGGTAAAGACAAACTCAATGTTTACATTGGGATTTTCTTCCTGGAATTTCTCCGCTGCTTTCCAGAATGCTGCAGCTGTTCCTGTGGTATCATCTTCCCCGTGCATATGATAAATGGAAAATGATCCCGAAAGTCCTTCGCTGCTTTCTTCTGAGGAACCGGCATCTGCTTCCTGGCTCTCGTCCGGAGCTTCCTCCTGAGCCGGTGTGCTTTCTTCCTGAGTCTGCGTGCTTTCTTCCTGTGCGGGCTCTTTTCCCTGATCCGATGAACCGCCGCATCCTGCTAAAGACACTGTCATTGCTGTTGCCAAGAGAATCGCCAAGTATTTCTTTCTCATAAAAACCTCCTGCCTTTCTTTGTGATTTTGTCTACTTCTATCAAAACAAATTTACTAATATTTATATTTTTTTCGACATAATAGACAATTTTTTCTTCTTTCTGATACTATTTTAATATGTTTTTCACTGTCTGTCTTTGCCCATTCTAAATATTATTTGTCATTTTCTACGATATTATACGCCGACTATATCAAACATCATTTCATCTCCATTTCAAATGCAGCCGCTTCCTATTTCTCATTCTTGCAGGCAAAAAAATACTTTGCTATAATGTTGGTTATGAAAATTATTATTTCACCCGCTAAAAAAATGAACACAGACACCGACACCTTACCTGTCAGTGGAATGCCCGAATTCATTGAAGATACCAAAATTCTGATGAATGCAGTAAAAGCTTTGACCTATGAGCAGGCAAAGGAACTGTGGAAATGTAATGATAAGCTGGCAAGGTTAAACTATGAGCGCTTTCAAAATATGAATCCGGAAAGAGCGCTGACACCGGCAGTGATTTCATACGAAGGATTACAGTACCAGCACATGGCCCCGGTCATTTTTACCGCCCGTGCGCTTTCCTATATTACAGAACATCTCCGTATTTTATCAGGGTTTTACGGCCTGCTAAAGCCCTTTGACGGTGTAGTTCCATACCGGCTGGAAATGCAGGCCGCCTTGTCCGTAAATGGAAGCCGCAATTTGTATGAGTTCTGGAGCGGGCGCCTTTATAAAAGCCTGACGGATAAAGACAGGATCATTGTCAATCTGGCCTCAAAGGAATACGCACAGTGCATTGAAAAGTATCTTATGCCGGGAGATCAATTTATTACCCTTGAATTTGGGGAATTGCTAAACGGAAAAGTAAGACAAAAAGGAACTCTGGCTAAAATGGCCAGAGGCGAGATGGTGCGCTTTATGGCAGAAAATCAAATAGAAGATTTAGAGGGATTAAAAGAATTCCATGCCCTTGATTTTTCCTTCTCCGAAGGACTATCCTGCAGAGACAGGTATGTGTTTCTAAGGAGCATTTAAAGTCTCCGGGCCTCTCTCCAGAGATATCAGGGGAAATAGAATATATGAAGGAGTCATTATGTCTGCAGTTCTCACAAAAGATCTGATATACGAAATACTTTCCGTGGTAGAAGAAATACCGGAAGGAAAGGTTGCCTCCTACGGGCAGATTGCAAAGCTGATTGGCCGGGATAAAAACGCCAGGCTGGTGGGAAAGGTCTTAAGCATATCCGGCTATTACGGTAAATACCCCTGCCACCGGGTGGTAAATCATGCGGGAAGATTAGCGCCACATTTCCCCGAACAAAAAAATCTCCTGCTCAAGGAAAATGTGGAATTTAAGGACAGCCTTCACGTAAATATGAAAAAATGCAGGTGGGACTGCTGATTTGTCATCCTCTTTCAGCTTTTCCAAAATCTCTTCCGCCTGGCTTTCTATGAATTTTACATTACAGAACATATTCCCTTTTGCAATATCAAGCCATTGTTGCCTGTACTTCTTTTATCGCTTCCGTTTTTGTGTATACCGGACGATTCATTTTTATTACCCAATCCACCCTAAAATAATAAGGATCAGTAACAATACCGGCAAAATATATGTCGCATAAATCCGAATCCATCCGGGTACCTTAAGTCCATCCCCGGTATTGGCTTCCTTCCGGTACTTGTCAAATCCCATCCCATACGCGACACGCAAAAGAGCAGATAACACAAGGAACCGATTGGCAAAATCACATTGCTGACCACAAAATCCTCCAGATCCAGAATAGTGCTTCCCTCCCCTAAAGGCTGAATTGCCGACCATAAATTGTATCCCAATACGCAGGGCAGCGACAAAATAAAAATTACTGCCAGGTTAATAATACAGGATTTTTTCCTGCTCCAGTGAAATAAATCCATTCCACAGGAAATAATATTCTCAAACACGGCAAGTATGGTGGAAAATGCTGCAAACGTCATAAAAATAAAAAACAACGTTCCCCAGATTCTCCCGCCTGCCATACCGTTAAATACATTAGGCAGTGTGACAAAAATAAGACTTGGTCCCATATCCGGGCTGATTCCAAAAGCAAAGCAGCTGGGAAAAATAATCAGTCCTGATACAATCGCCACAAAGGTATCCAAAACGGCAATGTTCACGGATTCTCCAAGCAGAGTGTGTTTCTTATCAATATAGCTTCCAAATATCGCCATAGCGCCGATTCCCAGACTAAGTGTAAAAAAGGCCTGATTCATAGCTGCTGTAACCGTCTCCCAGACGCCAACCTCCTTCATTCTCTGCCAGTCAGGAGACAGGTAGAATTTCAATCCTTCCATTCCGCCTTCCAGCATCATACTATGTACGGCAAGAACAACAATGATAATAAGTAAAAGGCTCATCATGACCTTTGTAATCCGCTCCACACCGTTTTGCAGTCCCATGGAACAAATGAGGATACCTGCCACTACAATGATCGCCATTACAGTGGTAAGCACACCCGGGCTGCCCAGCATTTCCTGAAACATACCGCTTACCTGTTCCAGGTCTTTCCCCACAAACTTACCTGTCAGCATCAAATAAAAATAATAAAGCATCCATCCTGCCACAGTTGTATAAAACATCATTAAAAGATAATTGCCTGCCATGCCAAGGTATCCGTGCAGATGCCACTTTTGGCCCGGCTTTTCTAATTCGGCAAAGCTTTTAATGATACTTTTCCTGCTGGCGCGGCCTACTGCAAACTCCATTGTCATCACAGGTATACCCATAGTAATAAGAAAAAACAGATAAAAAAGGACAAATACGCCTCCTCCGTACAGTCCTGTAATGTAAGGAAACCTCCATACATTTCCAATTCCAATCGCACATCCTGCCGACAAAAAAATAAAACCCATCCGTGAGCCAAGCTTTTCTCTTTCCACTTCCTATGTCCTCCTAAGTTCAATCACAATTGTTCTAAGTATATCATAAGATTTGAAACTTTTACACTCCTAAAATTTTTACTTTTCGCGACAGTTCACTCCTGCCTGAATTTTTTAAAAGCATAAAGCCCTTCCATCAGAGAAGTTTTGTCAAGTGTGTTTGTAAACTTTTTTCTAAAATAAGCAATAACTCAGCCAAATTTCACAAATTAAGCAGGGAAGATTTATCTACGCTACTCGTGCACCACCGATGAAGTACTTTAGTGACATATTTCCATGTCCAAAACTTTCATATATGGTTTTGACATTGGAAAAAACTACCACATATAAAAAATAATTGCTGTATTCTGCTATTTTTACCTTACTCGTGTCAGCACTCCCATATCCATCTCATATACTCTGTCACAAAGCAGGTTGATGTCCTCCCGGTTATGACTGATGATAAGAATTAGCTTTCCCTCCTCCTTCAGTCCAAGCAGGAGCTTTCGTATCTCCTCCACGCTATGATTGTCCAGCCCATTCATGGGTTCGTCAAGGATAATCAGACTGGGATTCTCCATGATAGTCTGTGCGATACCCAGCCGCTGGCGCATCCCCAATGAGTATTTCCCTACCCATTTCTTATCATCAGGATTAAGACCAACCAAGGTGATACACTCCCTGATGCGCTCCTTTCCGACCACATTTCGGATGGAGGCAAGATATCTCAAATTGCGAAATCCGGATTCTCTGGGCAAAAATCCCGGTGTCTCGATGATGAACCCGGTATCCTCAATAAATTCCACATCGCGCCCGATCTGTTTTTCTCCTACCCATATCCCGCCCTCCGTGACAGGCATAAACCCGCACAGACACTTGATCAGCACCGTCTTTCCTGAGCCGTTCCTGCCCACAATTCCATATATCCCCTGCTTAGGTATCTCCAGATTGATATCCTTCAATATCATCTGACCGTCTATTGTCTTAGAGACATTTTTAAAAAGAATCCTTCTGTCATTCATTTTTTCAGTCCCCATTTCTTTACTTTTTTTGTTCCCTGTCCCAGGCATATTACAATAAAAAATGTGATTGTCACCACAAAGAACACCACCGCATATTTCAAAGATACGCCATAGGATAAGTTGTTCCCTGACATCACCTTCAATTGTGCCAACGTCACCGGTGAGAAAAGATATGCCTTGGGTGTCCATGAATTGTAGATCATCACATCCAAAAATACAAAGAGTGATGCCACCAATATCCCTGTCATCTTTTTTGTGATATAGTTGAACAAATAGACCACCAACCCCATCCATGAGACACACGCCCACTCAAGCAGGAAGCTGATTGCAGTCGCCTCCATCGGCGAAAATACACCGACAATATAAGCAAACACTGTAAACGGGACATCATACTGATTCCCTGTGTTTGTCCTTGCCAATGTCCCCCAGATGATTCCCCAATCGCCACTAAACTTGGTTCGTGAAAGCAGGCTAATAACACTCAATACCCATATAAACCCCACAAACAAAAACGAAGATGCCAGAATATACAGTACATTACCCAACTGCCAGGAAAGGCTCCCGGAACGCTGAATGATATAGTAATGAGCCTTCCCCTCAAAGGGTGCTGTGCTAAACAGGAAGACTGCACTCACCATAAAAACCATCTGACAGATGTAATCATTCATCAGATGTGGAAAAGCCCACGGGCTCACTTTCTCGCCAACCGCCTGTGCCAGATTAGCCACCGGCTCCAGATAGGAATAGATAAACACAGCAAGAATCATGAACAGGATCAGCACCCTGACTTGCACCAATTCCTGCTTTAGCTGAAAACAAAAAACCCGAAGTCCCTTACTCATTCTCCACCCTCCTTTTCAGCTTCTGGTAAAACAGAATACCAAATCCCACAGTCAGTCCCAGCACCACCAACGCAGAACACAAAATGGTGAGCTGATCTGTACCGGCGGAACTTCTACCTTGTAGCCATAAATCCAGCCGAAGTCTGACAGGAATCTTCAAAACCAAATAAGCCCGACCTGTCAAAAAAGATAGAATCAAAGGAGACGCCGCCGTCACATAGATATTAGGGAAATATGACGATACCAGCAAAGCTACCGTTGCCCATAACCCTCCGGTCAAAAACAAAAGGAAGATAACCGCTGTAAAATAGCAGGCAACATTACCTTGCAGCAAAAATTCATAATAAGGAAAGGCTTCTGTCTCCGGCAATCTAGTCCGATTGAACAACTGAACAAAAAAATTTGCCAGGAGGATAAAAGTAATCCCACCTGCCGATACCGAAAGAGCTCCCGATAGGAATGTCGTAAGCACCTTGGACATGCAGTATTTCTTCTTTCCTGCTTTCATAAGCAGCACCCTCAGCATATTCGTATTGTATTCCTCGCAAAAACTTACTGCATAGGGAAGCGCCGCCAGCATCGGAACCACATAGATACCATAAAAACCTCCAAATATAAAAGAATTACACCAATAATAGTATACATCCATAGTCTCAGGAGATGTCCACATAAATGGTATCTGGTTCCAGGTATCCAGGCAGATGCACAACACCACGCCAACCGGTACAAGGAGAAATCTCACCGTCAGACTCCGCTTAAATTCAGCGCCAAACAGACGGGGCAGTACCCTTTTATTCTCCATAGGATAGATTACCTCCCGTTATCGCATTGATCCGCTCCGCACTGCTGTTTCCCGAAGGCGAATCTATCTGCACACACCAATAAGGCACCAGCTTATACTGTTCCTTCTCTTCCCAGTCCGGTACAACGACATATTCCAGCCATATCCGGGAGATTGTAACCTGCGAGCTCAATATGGTATTCACATAAATTTCCTTTACCGCCTCCAGTGCTGTCTCCGCTGAGATAATCGTCTGCGCCTCTGCTTCCAGGCTGGCGTCAAAAATTCCACCCCTACTGACTATATAGCGAATCCCATCCTTATCAAGCAACATAGTGATTCGGGTTTCTGCCGTCCAAAAGGTTTCCACTGCCATGGATATGCCCGGCTCATTGATGCCGCTATAAATTGGCAGACCATCCTTTTTAAGTTCATACTCCATATAGTATATCTCATCTGCGTCCGACCAGTCATCGACCGTAGTTTCTTTCCCTCTCTGTGCATCTTCTTGGTATTTCTGAGTCTGCCTATACTCCTCCTCCAACTCTGTTAGTATTTCCCGGTTCAGAGCATAAGCAGCAAGAACCTCCGAATCCTGTCCGGTCAGTTCCTTAATCCTTTCCTTTCCCATCTGAATGGCATTCTCTGCGTTTAGGAAAGACAAATCCGGTATTTCTTCCTTCTGGAAAGAACAACTGGCGGCATTATAATATGCGGATTCCACCAAATATACGATGTAGTCGTCCCTTTCCTCGTCCTTAGTATATGTAAAATTTCCATAGGGATCCGTACTAAAGTATCCGCCCTCTTCCGTTTTTGCAGAATATGCCCCCACCCATTCCGGGTGATCCGTTACGACTGCTTCCGACACTCCGAAAAAAGCATCTAAATCTTCTCTCGGAAATGCTTGCTTTGTCAACGCATACACGCTATATATCTGCTCTTTCGGCAAAACTACCTCCGCATCAATTACCAACATATCGGACAACTTCTCGCTGATATGGTTTGTTCCAGATTCTGCCCCTCCCACACTCCCCTGTATCGCCTCTGTGCTGCTTTCTATCGGTGTGCTCTCCGAGGGTTCTGCTTTTGTACCGGAACAGCCAGTCAACAGAATACCGACAGACATAAGCACAGACAACGCAAACATCTTTTTTGAAACTCTCTTTTTCATAATATCTCCTTTTTCCATCAGATTGGTAGTGTCAAAATCAATACCCCAAATCGCCTCATCCCCTGTAAAAAGCAAGGGTTCAGCTTCTCAGTGCCTTTCAGTGACAATTTCCATTATCCCTATATTTGCCATAATTTCAACCTTTCTTGCATGAAACGACATTTTTTGCCCTTTTTTGGTCATTTATCAAAGCAATTTTCCAGCCACATTTGATGCAAAACTTTCGGATTATAGCAAACGGTATGATTATCATGATACTTCGCCCAACACAGCCCATGCAGATTCCCAATCCTATAGCTAAAGCCAATGGAGATAATGACAAAAGAATACTATATACGGCATAACTGTATAATTCTTTATCCGTTTCCTCCACAACCTTACAGTTTATCAGCCAGTCTGCTATTATATTTGCGCATTTCTCAATGATTTCCTTCTCCTGTATCTTGCTAATTCTTTTGGCGCTTTGGGTTGATATGCCTTTGTATTTTCCTGATCTATATTGTATAATGCAGAGAGTAAATATGTAGTAAATTACATGAAAAGAGGTATAAAAATGCGAATACTAATCTGTGACGATGATGCGCTGATAATTGAACAGCTTCAAAAATATATCAGAAACTTTTTTGAAAACATAAGCGTAAAATGCCCCGAACTGGTCTGCTTTTCTGACGGGGAATCCCTGCTGGCAGATAAAGGTGAAAAAGACATTCTATTTCTTGATATAGAAATGCCCGGAATGAATGGTATCTATGTGGGAAAAGAATTAAAAAAGAAGAATGATAAAATTATTATTTTTATTGTGACCTCTTATTCTGAATATCTTGATGATGCAATGCGATTCCATGTTTTCCGTTATCTTTCAAAGCCTTTGGCTAAACAACGGTTTTTCCGTAATATGAAAGATGCGGTTGACCTGTATAACACTATGACAGTAAAAATCCCGGTTGAAACAAAACAAGGTGTGCATACACTGCCTGCATCTTCCGTCATAGCAGTGAAAGCGCAGGGCAGAAAAGTAACGGTACATACCACTCTGTGTGATTTTGAATCCATTCACAATATGCAGTACTGGCTGGAACTTCTCCCTAAAAACCGTTTCTTCCAGACACACCGCAGTTTCATTATCAATCTTGAACATGTCACGGATTTTGACCGTAATCTTGTCCATATGTCAGATAATCAGTCTGCTTATCTGACAAAAAGAAAATACAGCGCATTTAAGGAAGCCTATCTCCTTTATTTGGAAAGTACGAGGTAAAGCAAATGATAAATACAATCTGTTATTTTTTCAGTTTTCTTGTAGAAGCAATTATACTCTGGCAATACTCCTCCAATTTATTTCCTGCCAGACGCACCCCGCAGAGAAAACTTGCCGTGCTATGCGGTTTATATTTTATCCTGTTTTGCGTGTCACTGTCCGACTCTATATGGATCAATATCATTTTATATTTTTTGCTGAATTTCATTTTCCTGCTGACACAATATTATCTGATTTGGTATACAGCATTATTCCATTCTTCCATACTGACGGCTGTTATGGCAATGAGTGAATTAGTCGTTTATGGAATTGCTAAGCACTTTGCCCCTCGCTTTCTTGATAACGGCAGGGAATTTTATCATCTTTTATTTTTTTCGTTCTTTAGTAAACTCATATTTTTTGCAGTTACTTATATACTGATACACCTAATGAAAAACTCAAAGAAGGATGCAGGGCAGCATGATCAGTCTGTTTTTCTTCTTGTTTTCATTCCCCTGACCTCAATCTTTATTATGCTTACTTTCGTAAGCATTGGCGAATCTGTTTTGCTCCCATCGTCACTTGACTGGATGGTTACCATGGGTGCTGTTCTTTTGCTGGCAGCAAATCTGCTCATGTTTGAAATCAACCACTATCATCAGAAAAAAAACATGGAATTTGCAGAAATACAATTATTGCTTCAAAAAGAATCAGATTCAGCCCAATACTATAAAATGCTGAATGCACAGAATGAAAACCAGCGTATTTTAATCCATGACATAAAAAAGCACCTGCAATCCATTGACCTGCTGAATGAGCAAAGAGAGTATGCTAAAATAAGCGCCTATATCCGGCAATTGGTACTTTCTCCAGACCTGAAAGAATTTTCCAGACTATGTGACCATGAAATGCTGAATTCCATCCTATGCCGCTATATGCAGCGATGCACTGACAGCCATATAACTTTTCATGCCGACATACGAAGTGGGACAACGGATTTTATTGCAGACAATGACCTTACCTCTCTGTTTTGCAATTTGCTGGATAATGCTATAACGGCAGCAGGCATTATTCCTGACTCTTTTATTGAGATTAATACAAGCAAACGTGAAAAAACACCATTTATTGTTATAACAGTTATCAATTCCTGCCGAAAAAACCCTTTTCTCTGTAAGGACAGGCAGCTAACCGTAAATAAAAATGGACATGGATTTGGATTAAAAAGCATTCGTAAAGTGGTAAGCAAATATCATGGCAATTTGCAGATGTACTATAATGATGATACACTCACTTTTCATACCATTATTGCATTAAAGCAATAAGAACTGCGAACAAATGCAGTTCCTATTGCTGACAATTTATACACACCACCCCCGTAACCTTATATCTCTTTCACTATATTTCCTTTCTACCTGTAACGCCCCGCTTTTTCTACATATTGCTTTAATTTTTTCCTGGACAACGGTTTCTGCTTCATCAACAACGAAGTCAATCACATTTCCCTCATTGTCCGTAAATCCTTCCAATGACAGCTGGCTGTGGTTCGTGTCCGGTTTTTTCAGAGACGCAGCGTTGCATAAACAGAGATTTTTTTAACTGCTTTTCTGCCATTCCCTGATATGCTATGTATGGATTAAATCTGCGTTGCATGAGCAGATAGATTACAGCCCGAAAAAAGGACATAAAAAATCTCTCCAAACTTCAAAAAGCGAAGTCGGAGGGTGTTTAGAGTATAGAGAATCAGCCCGCCGATACATCGTTTTTTTTATTCGGCGGGCTTGTCCTTACTGTTTTGTATAAAAGAATAAAGCCGGTAAACTATTTTCATTTTGGAACGGCAGTGTACAGGCAGCGCTTTAACCAGTTGCCTTTTAAATAATAAATTATAAAGAAAACGGAAGTCACTGCCCAGGTCAGAGGATAGCTGAAGGCCACGGTAGATATCTCCGGTCTTAAGGGAACCACCACCCAGATCCATACCACACGCAGGGCACATATTCCAATTCCTGTCATCACCGTAGGAAAAACCGCATCCCCGCAGCCCCTTGTAGTTCCGCCTAATATTTCAATACAGATATAAGTCACATAGCTTGGCGCAATCACCCGCATCATCCCAAGGCCAATGGCAACCACATCCGCATCGTTCGTAAACAGATGGAAAAACATCCGTCCGCCCGTAAGCACTACAAAACTCAGCAGGAAGCTGGTAAACGCAGCCATACCAAGACAAATGCGTACGCTTTTTTTGATCCGGTCATACTTCCCTGCTCCGAAATTCTGTCCCGCAAAGGTGGTGATTGACACGCCGTATGCCCCCATGATCATCCAGAAAATACCATCTATCTTCCCATAAGCCGTCCATGCCGCAATAGTGTCCGTTCCAAAAGAATTGACACTTGACTGGATAATCAGGTTGGACAGGGAATACATAGTGGACTGAATGCCTGCCGGCAGGCCAATCCGCACAATACGGTGCAAAAGCATGGGGTGAAAACGAATTTCTTTTAAGTACATTCTGTAGCAGTCATCTGCCCTTATAAGGGCAACGCATACCATAAACGCGCTGATAAGCTGGGACAGTATTGTAGCCACCGCCACGCCTGCCACGCCCATTCTAAGCCCTGTCACAAAAACAAAATCCAGGATAATATTCGTTATACAGGATAAAATTAAAAAGTACAAAGGACGCTTCGAATCCCCCACGGCCCTTAAAATGCCTGAACCCATATTATAAATAAGGGAGGGAATAACGCCAAGGAAATAGATCCGCATATAAGTTGCGGACATTTTTAATATTTCCTTCGGCGTATTCATCGCCTTTAAAGCCGCCCCGGAAAAAATAAGCCCAAGCACCATAATTACAGCGCCCCCTGCGATAGAAAGCGCCACTGCGGTATGTACTGTGTTTTTTACATCTTCTTCTTTTTTAGCACCATAATACTGGGAGATAATTACGGTTGCGCCGGAAGAGAGCCCTGTGAAAAATCCTATCAGCAGGTTAATCAGGGTAGCTGCCGGTCCTCCCACTGCCGCAAGCGCCTCTTTGCCCACAAACTTTCCCACAATCACAGCGTCTGTTGTATTGTAAAGCTGCTGAAAAAAGGTGCCAAACAAAATTGGAAAAAAGAAAAAGAGAAGCTGCTTCCAGATTACCCCTTCCGTTATCTGATTGGAAAGCTTATACCTGTTTGTTTTCATATCATATGCCCCCTTAAGTCCCATAATCGGGCGGAGAATATTTGTCTCCCTTTCCGCCCGATGAGCTTTCATTTCATGGGGCGTATCGCCTATTATATTCTCTTTATCTGAAAAATACAATAGGTTAATATACGAAATTTCAAGGTACAATTTTTTTACAAACAGCTCAGTCTGCACTGATGTTTTTTCGGGAATCATTCTTCAAAAACTATTGGACAAATTAATCAAACAGGCGTATCCTTTAGGTGAATGGGCAATTAAAATTTTCAGTTCTCAGAAAGGTATAAAAATAAATATGAAAGTAAATAGGAAAGCAAACAGGAAACACCAAAAAAATTATGGCAAATACATCTTTAGCCTGATCCTTCTGGCTGCCTTATTATCCGGATGTGCAAAGGCATCAGGGGATGAAAACGGATCAGAGACTAACATAAATAATACAGAAACGGCAGATGAAGGCGATACATCTTCCCAAATCGTTTTTGAGGGACAGGATATAGAAGGCAATCCGGTTTCTTCCGACATCTTTTCCACATCCCGGCTTACCATGGTAAATGTATGGGCAACCTACTGCAATCCATGTTTAAGCGAGATGCCTGAGCTTGGCGAACTGGCCGGTGAATATGATTCCGAAACCTTCCAGATTATCGGCATCATCAGCGATGCATTAGAAGGCGGGGACCAGAAAGCAATTGATCTTGCTGCAGACCTGATTGAACAGACCGGAGCAGATTATCCCCATTTACTTTTAAATGCATCCATTTATCATGCCCTTCTCACCGATGTGAGCGCTGTGCCTACCACCTTTTTTATTGACAGCAGCGGAACGATAGTGGATGTGGTAATCGGTGCTATGGATAAATCTGCATGGGAGGAAAAAATCAATGGACTTTTACAGAAATCATAAATCCCTCTGGCTTTGGGGGGTGCTTATAGGAATTTTTTTTCTTGGTACCGGCTACTTGTGTGGAGATTTTGGGGTGATATGGAGAAAAGCTGTGATGATCTGCATGGAATGCATTGGAATTGGCTGATCTGCAAATAGAAAATAAGGAAACCATGTTATGAATAAATTACGACTAAGAGTACAAATTCTTTTTACCATCCTTACAAATGGATATGTCTATGGCTTTTTGAAAGGCAAAATATATCAGGGACCTTTGAAATATACCTGTGTTCCGGGGCTTAACTGCTATTCCTGTCCCGGTGCGGCCTTCTCCTGTCCCATCGGAGCTCTTCAGGCTTTGTTAAACCGTGAGGGATTCCATGTTCCTTTTGCCGTCCTTGGCTTTTTCTTTTTATTTGGCAGTCTGCTGGGACGTTTTGTCTGCGGCTGGCTGTGCCCCTTTGGGCTGGTGCAGGATCTTTTACACAAAATTCCTCTTTTCCGCAAGCTAAAGAGACTTCCCCTTCACCATATTTTAAAATTTGGAAAATATGCTGTTTTGTTCTTTCTGGTATTCATTGGTTCCGTGTTTTTGTTTGGGGGCTTCGCCAAAATTCCCGCCTTCTGCAAATATTTGTGCCCCTCAGGTACACTCTTTGGCGCTCTGCCCCTGCTTACTGCAAACCCCTTGCTGCGCTCCCAGACTGGCGGGTTGTTTGGCTGGAAGCTTGGTATACTTGTGCTGATCCTTTTTTTATCCATCATAGTTTACCGCCCTTTTTGCCAATACTTATGTCCTTTAGGCGCAATTTACGGATTGTTTAACCGCTTCAGCCTGCTCCAAATCCATTGGGATGAGGATCTGTGCACTTCCTGCGCAGCCTGCGAAAACGCATGTCCCCTGTCCCTTACCGTGCAGGAAATATCCCGCTCTCCGGAATGTATTCGATGCGGTAAATGCGTGAAAGCCTGCCCTGTAAGCTGCCTGCATTTTACGGCAAAGAGCAACGGATATAGTACAAAGCATCAAACTTGTGTCCCACCCGGCACAAACACAGTATAAAAAGGGCACAGGTTTAAGATGCGCCATACAGCAGGCTGCATGGCGCGTGTACGCTCAGCACAGCAAGTGCGCAGAGCTGTAATTCAGCTTTTATTTTCGTATTTAATTATTCTGCTATACGGATAACCGCCTTTACAATATCCGCCTTGTTGTTTACGCTGTAATCCATGGCTTTCTGCGCTTCATCAAGTCCAAAGATATCTGTTACAATCCCCTTTAAGTTTACCTTGCCTGCTGCCACCGCATCAATTGCCATAGGATAAATATGACGGTAACGGAATACGGTTTTGAAGGTCAGCTCCTTATCCAGCGCAAGGCTCATGGGCAGCGTCATTTCTCCGCTCTTGCTATAGCCAACTAACACGATGTTTGCGCCCTTTTTGGTCATATGGATTGTCTGAACGGTTGTGGCCTGTGTGCCTGCCGTCTCTATGGCCAAGTCGCAGCCTTTGCCGCCTGTAAGCTTCCTTACTTCCTCCACCACATCTTTTTCACTGCCGTTGATGACTCCGTCCGCACCTAATTCCAGCGCTTTTTGCAGACGTTTTTCCATAATGTCCACCACATATACTTTGGAAACACCCATTGCCTTTAAAGCCATCATGGATACAAGGCCGATACAGCCTGATCCCATAACCACAGCCATCTGTCCTGCCCTTGCGCCTCCCTGCATGGCCGCGTGGAACCCAACCGCCAGAGGCTCAATCAAAGCTCCCTCCATAGTGCTCACATTATCCGGCAGCTTAAAGCATAAATCCGCCTCATGTGCTACATATTCCTGGAACACCCCGTCTACCGGCGGCGTTGCAAAAAAGACCACGTCAGGGCAAAGGTTGTAGCGTCCGGTCTTGCAGAACTCGCAGTGTCCGCAGGTCTTTCCGGGCTCTAAGGCCACTCTGTCCCCAACCTTCAAATGCTTTACCTCCTTCCCCACTTCCACAACCGTTCCGCCTGGCTCGTGCCCCAGCACAAAAGGCGGCTTCACCACATAATCTCCGATTGCGCCCGACTCGTAATAATGCAGGTCGCTTCCGCAGATACCCACATACTCCAGCTTAACCAGCACTTCGTTGTCCTTTGCTTTAGGGATATCCCGTTCCTCGAAACCAATTTTTCCGATCCCCTCCATTACAGCAACTTTCATTTTGCCTTCCATACCCGTTTCCTCCTTCATTTCTATTTACTTCATTTTGCACTTAATTAAATAGTTTTATTATGTTTTTGATTTTATATCTTACCTCTGTGTCTGTCAATACATTTTTCATTTCTATTCGCTCCAAACGGACTATTGGTTACTTTACACAGGTTTTCCAGAAGCATAGCTTTGAACAAATGAAAATGCCAGCCCATTTATGGGCTTGCGCTTAGCGAAGTCCTTTTGAGCTTTCCCGTCTGTCTCATACGCCGCTGATAAATCCCTCCATCACTTTCAGCGCCGCCCCCAAAGCGGCGGCCGCCACCTTATAATTGCAGACTCTTATATAGGAGCTCTTTTCTTCAAAGGTATTCCTTTCCGCAGCCTTCTCCCATACATCCTGAAGATGAACGCCCATATAACTCCCCACATATCCCCCAAGGATCACGTCACAGTCCAGAATCATATGAATATTATTTACTGCCACAGCCAGATAGGTTGTGTAAAAGTCCCATATTTTCAGCGCCTGCTCCTGCCCCTGATCCAATAAAGAAAAAAATTGTTCGAGCTTTCCGCCGGCCGCATCTGACAGGCGAAGGGCCGAGCAATAAGCGTCCAGACATCCCTTTTTACCACAATAGCATTTTTCTCCGTCTACTACTATTGTCATGTGCCCTGCTTCCCCGCACCGGAAATTTTTTCCCTGCACCAGCTCATTCTTGCCAAAAACCGCGCCTCCAACCGTATTGCTCAGGGAAAGGTAGAAAAATTCTTCCGTCTTATCCCCGCCAAACCCTTCCGCATAAGCCCCCGCATTGGCGTCATTTAAAAAAGTACATGGATAAGAAAAATAACGGCTCACCGAAGCAAGCGGCACAACTTCCACCCCCAGCACATGGGAATAAGTGATCAGCTCCCTGTCCAGATTAATAATGCCGGGAAAGGAGATTCCCACGCCAAGAATCTTATCCCGCCCGGCTTCGCTTTCCTCCAGAAAGTGCTCCAGCTTTTCATTTACCTTACAATAATAAGTATCCTCCGGCATAAACGGCTGGTAAATGCGCTCATATTTTATCAGCTCTCCCCTGATATTGGTGAGCGCAAAGGTGATATGGTTTTTGGTAATATCCAGCCCCGCCGCCAGTTTCGCATTCGCTGCCGCAGACAAAGCCTTCGCCCTTCGCCCTCCGGTTGAATCAAGCTCTCCTTTTTCTTCCACCAGTCCCTGCTCGATCAACTCCTTTGTAATCTGGGTTGCCGTGGGCAGACTAATTTTCAGATCATAAGAAATATCCGGATTTGACACAGTCTCGTGCCTGCAAATATATCGAAAAACCCTGTTCCTGTTTTTCTTCTTTACTTCCATATTGGTTACTTTCTTTTTTTCCATCCTTTTAATCCCTTGTTCCCGCCGGTCGCCCGCTTTATCTGTAATCTTCCATTCTGATTTAGCGGAATATCCGTGTGTCCCTGCAGGCGCTCTGTCCATTCCAGTCCGTCTCGCCGTGCCGCAGTAAAAAAATATTCATGACAACCTAACCTCCATGACTCAAATCTATGCGGAGAATGCCCGTATTTGGGGCATTCTCCTGTGTGAGAATCGTCTGCGCAGCAGACTTAGTACTTCTTCGCGAAGCAGCCTTTGCTGCGAGTGAAAATTGCCAAAGGCAATTAGAAGTACTTCTCACACTATTTTCTCATATGCAAGCCTGGGATAATTATCCTCCGTCACGTGTATGGTTCCGCAGAAAGTAAACCCGCATTTTTTGAGCAGGCTCTGCATCACATAGTTGTCTCCATGGGTATCCATGCGCAGGTACCCGCATCTCGCAAAAGCCCAGTCAATGCAAAATTTCCCGATTCCCTTTTCGCTTCCGTCCCCGGCCAGCCTATGGACCACCCCATAGGCGCTGCCGCCTTTCCACTCACCGCCCTCTATCACCCGGTAGGTTTGCTCAATATCTTCACCCTGGGTAAAGAAAAAGGTGCCCACAATTCTGTTATCGGAAATACAGACATAACTGCTGCCATCCGCAATATCCAAATGAATCAAATCCTCAGGGGGCCAGTTTGTAGGCCCCCACTGATTGGGGTTGCCATGCTCCGCCATAAAGCGGCGGGCATGGGCATAAATTTCCATGATGCGGGGGAAATCTTCCTCCGCTGAACGCCGTACCATCATGTTTCTTCCCCCCTCCGTTTTTCCTGATATAATCTTCCGCAGTCTCCTTAATACCTGATTGAATGAGAAGGTATTTATTTGCATCGCAAACCGTGGCAGCGTTTGTTTTTATCCTCTAAAAGGGCATCTTCATCTCGCCCGTCTTTTCAATTTGGAGGGATGCAAGCTCCATTCCGCTTACGGAAAAATAAAGCTTAATATAATGGTTGCCCATAACAAAGCCCAAATCCAGCGACTGATTTGTCCACTCCTTATCGGAGCCGTTAATCTGGAAGGTTCCCTTAAGCTGATTGTCCACAAACACGGACATGGACAACTGGGAAAGCTCCGGCGCGTCTGCGCCTGAGCGCATTTTTGCAGACAGCCCGTAGAGTCCCGGTTCCTTCATCTGGATTCCGAAAATCTCACTGTTTCCCCGATCCGTGTTCACCGCGCTCATATCCAGATTAGTATCGCTTCCCACAGTGTGGTATACAATATTCTTTACTTCCTCGTCCTCATCATCCTCATTTCCAATCACAACAAGGTCGTCCTCGGGCGTCTTTCCAAGGAAACGATCCATCACCGGCGAGCGCATGAGCATCCGGCAGATATTCCCGGCGCACCTTTGATACTCTCCTCTGGTGGTTTTGCCCTCCGCAAGAGATTCCACAGAATTATCATTGGCCGCATTGGATTCGGAATCGGAGGTTACCATAAACAAATCGTTCTGGGCCCGCACCATAATGCCTGTGTTCTTTATGGATGGATCCTCTCCTTCTTCATTCATTTTCGCCCACCAGTCTGTCATAACAATTCCGTCAAAGCCCCACTCATCACGCAGAATGGCTGTCACAAGGTCGTAATTGCCTGCTGTCCAGATGCCGTTGACTGCACCGTAGGTAGTCATAATGGAATAAGCGCCGCCGTCCTTTACCGCAATTTCATAACCCTTTAAATAGATTTCCCTAAGGGCTCTTTCTGAGACAACGCTGTTGCAGTCATGGCGGTGGAACTCCTGATTATTGGCCGTGTAATGCTTAATGGTCCCTGTAACATTGGCATAACCCATACCCTTAATCTGCGCTGCCGCCATGGTTCCCGTAAGATAGGGATCCTCCGAAATATATTCAAAGTTCCGGCCGTTTAATGGATTGCGGTGAATATTAATTCCGGGGCCTAAAAGGGTGTCAACCTTATTTTTGCGAAGCTCCATCCCTTCCATCTGATAAAGTTCTTCCACCAGCGGCATATTATAGGTACAGCCAAGGGCCGTGCCGTTTGGCAGGGAAAAGGCTCTGGTGCCGCAGTCCATGCGGATACCGGAAGGCCCGTCCGCACAGCACCCAACCGGAATGCCAAATTTCTTAAGTTGCTGCGTAACGCCGCCAAAGGCCGCCGCCGTTCCCGGTGTTACTTTAGGACTGCACATCCCCTCCCCGCGGACAATGCAGGCGAGATCTTCATCGCTTAACTGGGCAAGAAAGGTTTCCATACTGATACGGTTCTCGTACACATCCCCAAGCTGATAGCCCTGATCGCCGCTGTAGGGAATATCCACCGGACGTCTCTTTACAATTTTATCTATAGGATTTATGGTCCTACGGGGTACCGCCTCATAGTCTAAGCGGTATCCTTCCCCATCCGCCTGGGGCTTAAAACGGGTAAATTCCTGAACCGGCGCCATGGCCTCCTGCAGCTGATCCGTTATCACGGTCTCTTTTACTTCAAACGTACCTGCAAGCCCGGCGCTTCTCACATCCGTTCCTATGTGAATACCGTATCTGCCTGCCTCTAAAACATAACAGGATTTATATCCTGTATATCCGCCGTCATCATAAGAAGCCATGTCCGCCTTTGACACGCAAAACGTAAGGGTGCACGCCTCGCCCGGCAAAAGCCTGTTCGTCTTTTCGTAAGCCTTCAGCTCTCGCGCCGGTTTTCCAAGGGTTCCCTGGGGCGCTGATACATAGAGCTGTACTACCTCTTTTCCCGCAAAGTCTCCTGTATTTATTACTTCCACCTGGGCATAAACAGCATCCTCTTTCTCCTGAAAAGACTTTGTCTCAACCTGAAAACCGGTATAGGATAAGCCAAACCCAAAGGGATATAGCACCTTATCTTTGGCAAAGGTTTCGAAATACCGGTAGCCCACGTAAATATCTTCCTGATACAAATTCTCTTTGGCGTCCCCGAAGTTTTTCGTAGAAGGATAGTCCTCAATATCCCCTGCAATGGTGTCCGAAAGCTTTCCGCAGGGGGATACCTTTCCGCTCAGCACATCCACTACGCCGCTGCCGCCTTCCTGTCCTCCCTGCCATACATACATAACCGCCGAAGGATTGTATTTTTGAACCCACTTCATGTCAATGATGTTTCCCACATTTAACAGCACTGCAACCTTCTCAAAAGCGCCGCATACCTTCCTTAGCATCTCCTCCTCTGCCTCTGTAAGCAGATAGCTTCCCGGTATGGCCTTAGCGTCCTGATCTTCCCCTGCGGTTCGTCCAATCACCACAATGGCAAGTTCGGATTCTTTCGCCGCCTCCGATACAAGTTCGTCCGTAAGGGGCATCTCCTCCTGGCTCCAGGGCTCCTGTCCCCATCCGGCCCCTTTGTCAAAAGGATGGTCTTTCACCCACGCCTCGTACACGTCCGCCAGCTTTTCGTTAAGAAGAATATCCTCAGTTTCTTTCAAAGCGTCCAAAATGCCTGCCACCCGTTTTACATTTACCAGACCGCCTGAACCTGTTCCGCTCTTATAATAATGGAGCGCTATCCTCCCAAAGACCGAAACCTTACTGCCTTTTGCAACCGGCAGGGTCTGATGATCGTTTTTCAGGAGCACACAGCTCTCAGCCGCAACCTGACGCGCCAGGGCACGGTATTTGTCCATATCCAGTGTATAATTCGCCATAAATCCTATTCTCCTTTCAAATTTTATAATGGCTTGGACAGTCCTTTTTTTATCCGATTCTCCAAAATATCGCTGCCTTTATCATATAATATTCCAGATGTTTTTTCTATATATATTTGTATAAATCGCAGTCATTTCCCTTCTTTTATAAATGGATTTCTCCAGAAAGCAAAAAGAAGCTCCGTCACCATAAAGCACCAAATCACCGGCTCGCAGAAGATAACCGCCATATACTGGAATTTCGGTATCAGAAATGCCACAAACAAGATCTTTCCAACAAGTTCAATCAGACTGGAATAGAGAGGCAGCATTTTTTGTCCGATAGCCTGCAGCCCAAATCTGGTAGGATTGATCATTGCCAGAATTGCCAGCGCAGGCGCCACCGCCTGCAGATACAGCGCGCCGTTTTCAATCACCACTTTTTCCGAAGAACCGGACAGCAGTCTTACCAGCGCAGGTGCAAAGAAAAGCATCAGCACTGTAACCACGCCGGCAAGCGCCGCCCCATAAAGGTAGCTGTACTTCATGGCTTTACGGATCCTCCCGGCCTGCCCGGCTCCATAATTTTGGGATACAAAGGTACTCATAGTGTGACTCACGGCAATGAACGGCATATTTAGAAACTGAACCAGCTTTCTGGCCGCCGTATGCCCCGCTATCACCAGATACCCCAGACTGTTGATGCCAGCCTGCAGAATCGCCGTGCCCGCACTGACAACACAGTTCATAAGTCCCATGGAAAGCCCCTGGGCCAGCATTTCCTTATACAGCTTTTTATCCCAGGTAAAATGTGCCCTTTGGGGAATCAAAATCTTTACTTTCCACCCTATGTAAATAAGACAGCATATCACCGACACTCCCTGGGCAATCACAGTTGCCACCGCTGCTCCCTTGACCCCCATACCAAGTCCGGTAATAAAAAACAGATCCAATATAATGTTTAAAACCGATGACAAAACCAGAAAAACCAACGGCATTACGCTGTTTCCGATTGCACGAAGAAGCCCTGCGCACAGGTTATAGGCAAACATCACTCCGATAAACAGGGTAATCGTAGATACATAGGCATAAGACTGATCCATGATTTCCGGCGGCGTATGCAGCACCCTTAAAAAGGGATAGAGAATAAACCGCGAAAGTATGGTGATACCTGCCATAATCCCTGCGCCCAGGGACACGGCGCAGGCCACTGATTTTTTCAGCCGTCCCTCATCTCCGCTTCCGAAGCTGCGGGCAGTCACAATGGTCAGTCCATTGCCTATTCCGAAACAAAAACCTATCAGAAGATCATAGACCGCCCCGGCGGCTCCCATGGCCGCTAACGCTTCGTCTCCTAAGGTATATCCAATAATAACCGTATCCACCGTATTATAGAGCTGCTGAAAAACGTTGGAAAAGAAAAGCGGTATGGCAAAAGCAATCATAGATTTTAAGATGGATCCGTGGAGCAAATCCACGGAAGATTTTCTGTCGGTCAGAATTTTCATTTGCATGCTAATCCTCCATGCATACAATAGGCAGAGCCTATTGTCATATATCGCAAGCCTGCTTGCGATACTGCTTAAATAATATAGAAAGTTGAGAAATCTTGATTTTTCAACTTATTCTATCTCATACCATCACAAAATTCAATCCATCAAATAATGTTCATGCACAGAAAATAGAATATTGGGAGTTGAGAGAATTTAGAATGTCACAGAGAAAAGATATTCGTCAAAAAATAACATATGCTGATAACATAGAAGAACTGGAAAAAGGCGGAGAATTGCTTGTGAATCCTACGGAATATATTATTGAAGAAGTACAGGCAGGTGAAGATATCATACGTATGCGAAATGGCTGTTTTTTGGCTATGTCAAGAAAACTTTCGGTGAATCAAAGGATTACTATATCGGGCAAGAATGAATATAGATTCTTTTTTCAAAATCATTGCTATTTTTTTGAATACAGAAAACCTGTGCCGTTGTAAAAATTGGGTGCGGAGCTATTTGATTTTCTGGTTTTACAGAAATGGATTGAGCTAAAAGAAGGAAATACAGCAATATACGTGGTTACAGCAAGCCAGTTACCGCCCTCCTGTAAAATATCGCATGGTTTATGCCTGGTCTGATAGTTCATGCCATACTCTTCTTTTTCCAAGTAAGTATCAATAAACTGTTCGGGTGAGATCCCCAAATAATGTGCATCGCCGTCAATATCTTCTGCCGGAATGCTCCCTTCTACATCTTGCAGCAGCTTCTGCATTTGCTGCAATCATAGTCTGCAAACGTATATTCGTACCATTTTATGCCTCCGCCACGTAAAATCGATTAGTTAAAAGCGGTTAGATTGTCCAATCAAAACAATCGGTTAAAAGCAGTGGGTGGAGTAAATCCACCCGCTTTTTACTGACCGCCAAAGTTTTTAATGCATCTTCCGGATATTCTGCCATCTCTTATCGTTTTTCAAAAAGCCGTAGCTTTCCTCATCCTGAAAGCACTCCAGCAGGTTTTTTCTGATTTCCTTCAGGAATTCCTCACTCACAGCCTTCAATTCCATATGCTCATAAAGGGGGGACTCCCGGTAACCGCAAATCTCCCCAATGCCTGCAAGCATTTCCTCCATGATTGTAAGCACCGTATCAGCGTCTTTTTCCCGCACTGCAAGCTCCATTCCGCAGGAAGCCTCATGATAGCTCCCCATCTCAAAGCATCTGGCTAACTCCCTTTGCTTATCAACCAGCATTCGGGCTCTTTCCATGTCATTGCTTCCAAGGGCAAGCATATACATTCCGTGAAGCTCTGCGCTGGCTCTTTGATAGTCGGAGAACAAAAGCTCCTCATAAGCTTTATAAGCCTCCCTTTTTCTGTCCGTCTTACCGTAAATCTCCGCCTGCCTTATTTTTCTTACCGGATTTTGCAGGGATAAATATTTCAGATATTCCTCCGCCTTTTCATACTGCTCTTTTCTCATATAAAATCCGACCAAAGAATCAGCCGCCCTGATCCGCGTTGCTTCCTCCCTGCTGTCCAGGGCGCGGATATACAAAGAACAGAAATAATCGTCATATTTCTCCCCGTCAGGGATCTCCTGCGTAATGCGCTGTGCGTCAAAGATCACTGCCATGTATAAAATGAGCTGTTCGCAATTAGGGTATTGCTCTATCTTTTTCTTTGCCCACTCCAAAGCCTCCCCGTAGGGCTTTCCCTTCAGCATGGCCTCCGCCTGGCGGACCATTGCGTTTACTTCCTCCTGCGTCAGGTTTTCCTGAAAGGACAGCAGCGTATCCAGTGAAATGGCAAGCAGCCTTGCAATCGGCGCAAGCAGCATAATATCCGGATAAGAATTTTCATTTTCCCATTTATTCACGGCCGGCGCCGTTACCCCCAGCCTGCCGGCCATTTCCTCCTGGGTCATATTTTGAGCTTTTCGATACTTTCTGATTACTTTTCCTATTGACATATTCACAACAATGCTCCCTTCCTGATGGTTTCCTCACATAAGCATACCAAACCGGCCCGGCTCCCACAACTGAAGCATTGTTAAATCATTTTCAATTTTTTTAACTCTTATTCACGTTTCAAATACACTCTGAGGCTGCCGCCATACTTCCTTACTGTTTACTCAAATCTCATTTTCACTTCCATCTTCCCGTCCTTTGCCGCGACTGCGGCCATGCTTCCCGTCACAAGCGGCATCATAGGCGGTAAATGTCCTATATCGGCATCCATAATCACAGGCACCTTATGTCTTTGCACCGTAGGAAGAATTGCCTGGTACTGATCAAGTCCCATCATCTCCTGCCCATGGCAGAGAGGACGTCCGATTAAAAATCCCTTCACATGCTCAAACCATCCCGCCTGCTCCATCTGCCACATAGCCCGCCTGATGCTGAATACATTCAAATCGCAGGACTCCAGAAACCAGATAAACCCATTCTCCTTATACTTTTCGTTAAACGCCTTAACGTTGTCAAAGCGGGTTCCCAAAAGGTTCACCAGGCAGTCCATGCAGCCTCCAATCAAACGCCCTTCCATGGAAATGCTGTCCGCCTTCACCATATTTCCCGCCGGATCCGGCCGATAAAGTTTTAGGGCGAGCTCCTGCGTACACTGATAAGGCGCCAGCGCGTCTTCCAACCCTTCTTTTTCCCACATTCCGTAGCTTTCCACCGCTTTTCTTTTTCCCTGCAGGATTTCCATAGCGTCCGAAAGAGCCGGATGCCATGGCTCCATCCCAAAGGCCGCCGCACAGGGACCGTAAACGGAAGCCGTATCACACAGGGTTGTGAGCAAAAAAGTCACATTCGTGTTATCCGAAAAGCCCATATACCATTTGGCAGGCGCCTTTTTGATCGCTTCAAAATCCACATGCTCTAAGATTTCACACATCATCTCACCACCGCCGCAGGAGATCAGACATTCATTATCCGGGCGCAGATAATATTCTGTCAGTTCCTTTCCGCATTCCTTTGGCGTATTGCTGATGCCGACCCCTTTTTCTTCATAACAATTAGGCCCAAGATCCAGCTTATAGCCCATTTCCTTCCATTTCTTCTGGGCATTTACAAAAGCCGCTTTGTAAGGATCCGAAGCGCAGCCAAAGGAAGGCGCCACAAATCCTATCTTTTCTTTTAAAGAAGCAGGATATCTCATTTTCTCCTCCATTCCTGCCGTTCCCCATATCCCGCCGGACTTTTCTGTAAACACAGTCATTACGAAAACATCCGTTTGGAACATACCCTGTATATGATAGAACAGCATATACCTGTTATTTAAACATATCTCAGTTTTCCACTGCTTGTTTCACCGCTATCTTAACATATGAAAACTCTTTTTGACAAGCTTTGAACCCTTCGCCTGACAGACAAACTGCAGAGCAGACAACCAGGCGGTAAGCACCAGTGGCATCGAATAATCACTTTTCTGTCATCTGCCCTTTCGGTACAGGAAAATCACAAGCGCAAAAGCAGCTATTCCCCCGCTTAGCTTTCCGCCAATCAGAGCGCCTAAAAGCTCCGGCTCCATACTGATTGTAAATCCCATATGTGCCGCAAGAAGACTTGCTGCACTTACTAAAAAAGCGGCATTTGCCACCTTCCCTTTTTCATCCATATCCGAATACATGGAAAGGGCCGGTATAACACTTACACTGCCCACCAAAAGCCCTGCCATACTCTCCGGCTTCATGGAAAGCCTGCCTCCCAGTCTTGTAAAAGGCTTTTGCAGCCGCCTCTTAAGAAATTCCGCTGCCGGAAGGCTCCCAAGCATAACAATTCCAATAGAAGTTACCACCTCCATGGCCTCCTTTACAGGCGCCATCCCTTTTATCGGATTAAAGCCGCACATATATTCTGTCACCGCCAGTATAAGCCCTGTCTTAATCACGATATCAATAGCTTTGGCAAACACACAAAATCCCCGGACCATTTTCTCCTGGTTTTTCCATAATCCTGCCAGCAGCAGGGCGGCAAGCAGGAAGGTCGGCAGATTCTGGTGAGCACAGACCCCGGGCGAAATGCCCGCAAGCATGCCTCCGGTCATAAGCCCCACCGGCATGGTAACTAACCCGTACATCATACCTTTTGCAAAAAACTGTTGTTCCTCTTTTCTTACTATCCCCATACCTACCGGGATCGTAAATACAATGGTACATCCAAAAATTGCGGCTGCCACGATTCCCCCATAGCGCCCAATCCCTGCATCCGATGCCAGCTCCTTCGCAAGCTGATACCCGCCCATATCAATAGCCAGCACACTGCCGAACATGGCAGGATCCACGCCGATTTTCCGATAGAGGGGCACAACAAAGCTCCCCAGTATATCTGCTAATACGGGAGCCAGACAAATCATACCTGCCATAGACAAAGCCGTAGGGCCAAGCAGGAGAAATCCTTCCTCAAATCTGGCTCCATAACCGCGCCTGTTTCCTCTGATGCTGTCTATTCCTCCTCCGATTGCTCCTGCTGCCATAATCAGCATCAATACCCGATTCATATATGTTCCATGTCCTTCCCATAATCTGCCGCAAAATACCCTTTTTGCATAGTATCCTCTATTTCTTCTATGGTTCTTGGGGTAATTGCGGAGAGGTTTTCGCATCCGTCCTCTGTCACAAGGCAATTGTCCTCCAGCCGAAAACCGATTCCCCATTCCTCATGATAGATTCCCACATCCACACAAAAAACCATCCCGGGGGTAATACGCTTTGGCGGGCAGATGGCATCATGCACGTCAAATCCCACATGATGGGCCCCGCCATGCCACATATAAGCACCGGTCTCCTCCGGCCTTTCCAGTACACCCGCATCTTTTAGCATGAGCCCGTTATACCTTCTGATTTCTGCATCTACCTCCGCCATAAGCATACCGGGCTTAATCATGCCAAACATATGGTTTGAGGTCTTAAGAGCGCATTCATAAAGCAGCCTTTGCTTTTCATTGTATTTTCCATTGCAGGGCCAGCCTCTTGATACGTCATTCATCAGGTGATCATACCAGGCCCCCACATCATTCAGTACCATATCGCCATCCTTAGCCTGCCCTGTATAGGAATAATAATGAATGCAGAAATTATTTTCCCCAGCAGAAATAATGGACGGAAAAGCCGGCCCCTGGGGTCCGTACTGCCCCAAAACATAGTCAAATACAGCTTTATACTGATATTCATACATACCCGGCTTAGAAGCCTTCATCATGGCAGTAATACCCGCTCTGGTAATCTTTTCCGCCTCCCGCATGGCTTCTATCTCGCAGGGCTGCTTGATTGTCCTTAGCTCGCGCACAATCGCATTGGCATTTTCAATCTGAAGATAAGGGTATGCTGCTGCCGCCCTAAGAAGCAGTTGATGAGCGGGCAGGTCTCTGTCCTCAAAGTCTTCTTTAAAAAGATCCAGATACAAATATTGATAATTTCCCTCCGAAGCCAGCTTATGGAAATCCTTTTCAAATTCCTGTACATAGGACAGATTTCCTATTCCCGACATTTCCTCCACCTGCTGTGGCTTCATCCGCCTGCCTGTCCACCGCTCCTTTAGCGGATCAGGCGGTAAAATATAAACTTTCTCGTTAATTTCTTCCCCGGAATCCTTTCTCACAAGCAAAATAAATTCTTTGCTCTCCAGCCCTGTAAGATACAGAAAATTCCTGTCCGCATAAAAAGGGTAATACTCATCATTTGTTTTACGCACTTCTTTGCCTGAAAACATCACAAGTAAAGAATATGGTTTCATTTTCTGATACATCCGATTCCTGTTTCCCTGATAAAATTCTTTCTTCATCTATAGCCCTCATTTCTCCCGTCAGCCTGTATATTTTTTCCTTTTATATAATAGCACACCAGAGCGTGTTACAAAAATACTTTCTTCTTTTAAAAAACAAGAATTATGGTTTGTTCTAAAGAAAAACTATGGTATACTTCCTTTGTAGAATCAGCTTACCATTATGAAGTTATACCCATACAGTAAAAGGAGGAAACCATGAATATCCAGATTATTACCGACTCATCATCGGACATTACAAACATATCCCGTGAGGATCTTACCATCCTTCCCATGAAAATCACCTTTGATGAGGAGGAATACCTTGATGGGATAAATTTATCCCACCAGGAATTTTATGAAAGACTGGTTGAGTGTGACGCTCTGCCCACTACCAGCCAGATCCCCCCTTATGAATTTGGGGAAGCTATCAGAAAAGTGACCGGGTCCGGCGGTACTGCCATTATTATCACCTTGTCCGGCAAACTCTCCGGCACCTACCAGAGTGCATGCATTGCCGCAAAAGAATTTGAAGGACATGCATTTGTAGTAGACAGTGAAAATGCCACCGTAGGGGAAAGAGCACTGGTTGAATATGCGCTGCAGCTTAAAGATACGGGCATGGATCCACAGACAATTGTAAAAAAGCTTAATGAGGACAAAAAGAAAATCAGACTCATTGCCCTTCTGGATACATTAGAATATCTGAAAAAAGGCGGCCGTATCTCCAAGACCGCAGCCTTGGCCGGCAATGTCTTATCCATTAAACCGGTGGTTGGCGTTGTGGACGGCGAGGTTGTCATGCTCGGCAAAGCGCGGGGGTCTAAGCAGGGAAACAATCTTCTTGTCCAGCATATCAAAACTTCCGGCGGCATTGATTTTCAAAAGCCCTATTTCCTTGGCTACACGGGTTTAAGTGATACTCTGATGCAAAAATATATTACCGACAGCGAAGCTTTGTGGAAAGAACATGTGGAAAGCCTTCCTGTTGCCACTGTCGGCGGCACCATCGGAACCCATGTAGGCCCCGGTGCCATTGCAGTTGCATTTTTTGCTCTTTCTTAAAGGAAACATGGTTATCAGTATGAAATGGAATTTATTATTTTTCTTTAACAGTATTCTCTTAGGGATCGGACTTGCCATGGATGCCTTTTCCGTATCACTTGCAAACGGCCTGCATGAGCCGCAAATGAAACGCCGCAAAATGTGGGGAATTGCCGGCACATTTGCCCTTTTTCAGGCCATAATGCCAATGACAGGATGGATATGCGTGCACACAATTGTCCGCTGCATTCAGGCATTCGAACAGTTTGTCCCATGGATTGCCTTTGCCCTGCTTCTTTTTATAGGCGGTAAAATGCTGTTGGAAGGCATTCGGAATCATGAGCCGGACGCCCCTGCTGCCAGGGTTGGCCTGCTGTCTCTTTTCATACAGGCTGTAGCCACCTCCATAGATGCATTATCCGTTGGCTTTACCATTGCAGACTATAATTTTTATATGGCAGGTGTCTGTGTGCTCATAATTGCCCTTGTAACATTTGTGCTCTGTATGGCCGGTCTTCTAATCGGGAAAAAATTTGGTACAAGATTTTCCGACAAGGCAGCCATTTTAGGCGGTTCAATTTTGATTGTCATTGGGTTGGAAATCTTTATTGCAGGTGTATTTTAGCCAATAATCTGTCTCCCAAAGCGGAAATACACCTCCATACAATTGACAGAACAGGGATTTACATTGTAAAATATATAAGTATATGATTTTTTTTAACCATCCTTTCGTTTCGGAAACGGATGGCATGCCTTACAGGCTATCCTTATGTTAATCATATATACCTCTGCCGGAAGCAGGGTATCAATTTTGCATAAAGGGAGGAAGCAGAAATGTATCGTTGTCACGTTCATTTCTATTTAGCAGGTCGTCAGTCCACTCTGTTTGAATTCATTAAGAGAATGCCTTCTCTTGATAGTTTTACTCATGATTTTTTTGAGAGTGATGAACCGGACAGGGCATCTGCTGCAAAAGCAGATGTAATTTTGGTAAATTTGCAGGAGCAGGATGCAGTGCAAATGCTGCAGCCCCTTATCAGCGGTAAGCGTAAGGAAACCCAATTAATCTTATTAGCGCATAAGGAACAGTTTCCTCTCTTTTCAGATTACCTGACTGAAATTGACGACATTTGGACGCTGCCCATGTCCGAAGCTGAGATCAGTTTCCGCTTTTTAAGATGGCAGCAAAGCTACAAGCAAAGTAAAGATTTCTGGCAGACCAGCCAATATCTGGAATCCACCATTAACAGCGTTCCAAACCTTGTCTGGTATAAAACCAAAACAGGGATACATGAGAAGGTAAACGACAGCTTTTGTAAAACAGTAGGTAAAGCCAAAGATCAGGTGCAGGGACGCGGCCATGCTTACATATGGGATGTAGAGCAGGACGATCCTGCCTGCATTGAATCCGAAAATGTCGTTATGCGCAGCGGGAAAACCTGTGTGTCAGAAGAAACCATTCAAACCGGCAGGGGGCAAAGGCTGCTTACCACCTACAAATCACCTTTGTATGACCTTGATGGAAGTGTTATGGGCACTGTCGGAGTGGCTATTGATATAACCCAGGAACGTGCTTATGAGCAGGAAATCATAAAAAAGAACCACTCTCTGGAAACTCTTTTCACAACACTGGACTGCGGTATCATGTGTCATTCCATAGATGGTTCACGTATTATCAGCGTCAACAGAGCCGCCCTTAAAATCCTGGGCTATGAATCTTTAGAGGAAATGGAAAAGGATGGCTTTGATTTGGTTGCAACCTCCGTATTTGATGAGGATAAAGAGGCTCTGCGCGCCTCTATCCAATCCTTAAAAAAGGTGGATGACAATGTCAGTGTGGAATACCGGGTGCGCCGCAGCAACGGTGAAATTCTGCATGTAATAGGCAATGTTAAACTAATAGAGGAACACGGCGAACTGTTTTATCAGCGGTTCCTTTTAGATTGTACCGCACAGAAACAGCAGGAAAAACGTGCCAGAATCGAGCAGGAACAGCGTCAGGCCGAACTGGTTCGTGCGCTCAGCATTGACTACAACCTCGTCTGCTTTTTCAATCTTGAAACCGGTATGGGGAATGCCCTCCGGCTTGAAGATTGCGAACATCATATATTAAGCTCTATTTTTTCCGGTAAAATATCACTGGAAGAAAGTATGGAGCGCTACATACAGACCTGCGTTCACCCTGATGACCGCGATATGCTGCGGAGTTCTTTTATGAATGGACAGCTGCGAAAGGATCTGATTGAACGTAAAACCTATTATATCAATTACCGTACCTTTTGCGGCAACAAGAGCGAATTAAAGTATTTCCAGATAAAGCTGGTTCTTGTGGGGGGAGAATCCCAAAATTATGGCGCCGTTATGGGCTTTAGGAGCGTGGACGAGGAAACACGCCGGGATCTGGAAAAGAAAACCCTGCTTGAGGACGCACTTATGCAGGCAAACCGGGCAAGCAAAGCCAAAAGTACGTTTCTTTCCAATATGTCCCATGATATCCGTACGCCCATGAATGCTATCGTTGGTTTTACGGCACTTGCTATCACCCACATTGAGCAAAAGGAACTGGTGGAAGAATATCTGAAAAAGATAATGACCTCCGGGAACCATCTGATTAGCCTGATCAATGATATTCTGGATATGAGCCGTATCGAAAGCGGTAAGATGCATCTGGACGAAAAGCTCTGCTCTCTGCCTGATATTTTACACGGGCTCCGCAATATTGTGCAGGCGGATATTTATGCCAAACAGCTTGAGCTTTTTATGGATGCCGTAGATGTTCTGGATGAAAATATTTACTGTGACAAACTGCGACTCAATCAGGTGCTTTTAAACCTGCTCAGCAATTCAATCAAATATACCAGCGCAGGCGGCACCATCAGCATCCGTGTTACGGAAAAACCCGGAGCCCCTGCAGGCTATGCCACTTACGAATTTCATATTAAAGATTCCGGAATTGGAATGAGTGAAAATTTCGTTGCCCATATTTTTGAACCCTTTGAAAGAGAAAAGAACTCTACCATCAGTGGTATCCAGGGAACAGGGCTTGGAATGGCTATCACCAAAAATATTGTAGATATGATGAACGGTACAATTGAAGTCAAAAGTGAGCAGGGTATTGGTACGGAATTTATTCTCCGCCTTACTTTCCGCCTCTATTCCGGGGTAAAAGAACCGTTGCTCATACCAGAGTTAAAGGATGGAAGGGCTCTTGTGGTTGATGATGACTTCAACACCTGTGACAGCGTAACCTACATGCTCCAGCAAATTGGTATGCGTGCAGAGTGGACCCTGTCCGGCAAGGAAGCCGTGCTGCGTACCCGTCAGGCCCTTATGCGCAATGACGATTACTGCGCTTATATCATTGACTGGCGTCTGCCAGATATGAACGGAGTTGAGGTTGCCCGCAGAATCCGGAAAGCAACAGGTGATAATGCACCAATCATTGTTTTAACCGCATATGACTGGTCAGACATAGAGGAAGAGGCAAAAGAAGCCGGAGTCACCGCTTTTTGCAGCAAACCTTTATTTATGTCGGATTTGAGGAACTGCCTGCATTCCATCGTAAGCAAAGACGAAAATCCTAAAGACAGTGACGCCTCTAATCCCCCCTCCCATTACACAGGACGGATTTTATTGGCGGAAGATAATGAGCTAAATCAGGAAATTGCCACCGCAATTTTAAATGAAGCCGGCTTTTCCGTAGAAGTGGCAAATAATGGACAAATTGCCGTAGATATGGTTAAAAATTCCACACCTGACTATTATCAGCTTATTCTGATGGACGTCCAGATGCCTGAGATGGATGGCTATGAAGCAACCAAAGCTATTCGTGGGCTGAATAACCCTCAATCCACCATTCCAATTATTGCAATGACTGCGAATGCTTTCCAGGAGGATAAGCAGGAAGCCCTAAGATGCGGCATGAACGGACACATTGCCAAACCTATCGATATAAATGTTTTGTTTAAGACTCTTGATAAACTGCTGTCATAAATTACAAACAAGGGACTGTCTTTTCCGGCAGTCCCTTATATTATATAAAAATTTATTATTTTTTCCTGTCATGTAAAATAGTCTCCACTATACCCTCCGCGGAAGTTTCCAGGGAGATCAGAAAGGGGGCGGATACATACTGTGCCAGCGTCTTAGCGGTTACACTGCCGATACAGACACAGCATACGCCTTCCGGAACCCCGCCATATCGCTTAAAAAAGGCTTTTACGCCTTCTGCGCTGGAAAAGGTCAGGTAATCCAGCTTTGAGAGGGTTTCATCACAAAACTTGTACTCCAAGTCATAAACAGGAATATCTTCCACGGCAAAACCAGCCTTTATTAACATCTCGGGAAGAGTCCGGGTGCCAAGAGCCGAACGGAGCAAAACCACCCTCTCTCCCACCCTTGCCGAAGCTGCAATGGCGGCCGCCAGATTCTCGCTGGTATAAACATCCGGGCACAGATCAGCTGCTATACCATACTGCAAAAGAGCTTTTCCCGTGGCCGGACCGATGACCGCAAACTTCTCTCCCTTTGGAAAAATATCCTTCATGGAACGCATATCAATACCCTTTGCGGCCATCTGCCCAAAAAAGGTCTTCACGCCGTTTGCACTGGTAAACACTATCCAGCAGGGATCCTTTCCAAAAATCCGTCTGTCATACGCAGCAGACAGTTCCTTTATCTCAGAGCGCATCACCCACACCGCTTTTGCCCCAAGAGCACTTAAAGCAAGCCGTTGTTTTTCCGCAATTTCCTGTGTTCCTGTAATACCAATCCGAATCCCATTTAAAACTTCTTCCGCCCTGTAACCGGCAGCGGATAGACTCATTACCTCTTTCGGCTCATGGCTGACAGCGAATAAATTCATGACCTCCTTCGGCTCATGGCTGACAGCGGACAGATTCATACCTTCTTCCGGTTCATGGCTGGCAGCGGACAGATTCATACCTTCTTCCGGTTCATGGCTGACAGCGGATAAATCCATGGACGCAACAACGCCAACTATGATGATGGCAGGTGCAGACACTCCGGCATCTTCCGCCGCCTGCCCGAGAAGCTGCAGCGGAGCCCTGACCTGTGCAGGTTTCGGGGCATTGCCGCCTGAAACCACTGCCGCAGGGGTATCAGGATCCTTGCCGGCTTCAATCAGCCGGGCAGTTATCACCGACAGGCGCTCCAGACCCATCAGAAATATCAATGTGCCCGAAAGCTTTGCCAGAGTGTCAAAATCTTCAGGCAGACCATCTCCGGTGTCCGCAGTGTGGGCAGTAATAATATGCACGCCGCGGCTTATCCCACGGTGAGTTACCGGAATGCCTGCCTGTGCTGCAATGCCTATAGGTGAAGGAATTCCCGGAACCTCCTGACAGGAAATCCCGGCAGCTAAAAGCGCCATCATCTCCTCGCCGCCCCGGCCAAACAGATAAGGGTCTCCCCCCTTAAGGCGCACCACTTTAAGGCCACGGCGCGCCAGTTCCATCAGCTTTTGATTGATTTCATCCTGGGACGCGCCATGCGCTCCATTTCGTTTTCCCACATAAATTCTTTCTGCGAATTCCGGAGCTGCGTCTAAAAGCGCAGTATCAATCAGGTCATCGTATACCACCGCCTGGCACCGCTCAAGCAGCCGCAATCCCCGAACCGTAATTAAATCCGCCCTGCCGCACCCTGCTCCCACCAGGGCAACGCTGCCTGCCGGTTTGCAGGCAGTGTCTTTTTCCCTTGTCTTTCTACCATGCTCACCTGCTATATATTTTTCCGTTTCCGCCTGCGAAAGCGGCGCCCCCCTAGCCATACCGGCATCAAACAATCTTTGAAATACTGCCCCTCGATCACTTTGCTTTGGCATGGCGGCTTTCACCTGCGGGCGCAGGGCTTCCAGCCACGTAAGAAGCTCCTCAAGCCCTTTGGGAAGCATCTCTGATATCAGTGCTTTGAAATAAGCCGCGGCCACAGGGCTGGCTCCCCCGGTGGAGATCCCCACCGAAAAAGCTCCGCGCTGTATCAGTGCAGGGAACAGAAAGCTGCACAGAGCCGGATCATCCGCCACATTGACCGGAATATGATGTTTGCGGCAAAGAAAAGATACCCGGCTGTTTATCTTTTCACTGTCTGTAGCAGCAATCACCATCGATGGCCTGGGCCGCAAGTCAGAAGCCGTAAAGTTTTTCCGTTTTAGTTTTATACCGGGAAAGTCCTCAAAACCGGACAGAATCTTTGGCGCTGCCACTGTAATTTTCGCACCGTAGGGCAAGAGCTTCTCAAGCTTGCGAAGCGCCACGGCCCCACCACCAACAATCAGAACCGGTTTATCCTTTAAATCAATGAATATGGGAAACCAGGGCATCTTTTGCCTCCTTCAAAGTACAGTAATACTGTGTACCGTGCGGGGTATCCATACGATGTATATCTACGCCAAATACCTGCTCCATGACTCCTTTGTGATAAACAAGCTCCGGCGTATCAAAACAAAGCAGCCTTCCTTCCTGAAATACCCCGATTAAATCTCCCTCGCGCAGCGCAAGTGAGATATCATGAAGTACCAAAACCACCGCTTTCCCTTCCCGGGCAAGCGATTTAGCTGTCTGCATCAGCCCAAACTGATGGCCGATATCCAGATAAGTGGTAGGCTCATCCATAAAAACAGCCGGGGTATCCTGGGCCAGTGCCATTGCCAGATAGACGCCCTGCTTCTGGCCGCCGCTGAGCCGGGTAATATTTGTGTTTTCGTATTGCTGGCATCCCGTGGCATCCATAGCTTTGCGGGCTGCATCATAATCCTCTTTGCCATAATATCTGGGATAGGACAAATAGGGAAAACGCCCGTGAAGCACCATCTGCAGGGCCCGGATAGAAGGGGTGTTCCTGCTCTGGGTAAGGAACGCCGCCTTCCTGGCGATTTGTCTTCGCTTTAGCAGGCGGATATCCGTTTCATCGTACCAGACCCCGCCCTCCATAGCCGGCAAAAGGCCAAGCGCTGCTTTCAGCACAGTAGACTTTCCGCTGCCATTAGGCCCCACCAAAACCGTCACTTTCCCCGGTTGAAATTCCATGGTTACATTCTTTATCACAGGCTTTCCAAAATATCCGGCAGAGAGATTCTTTAACTGTATCATACGCGCACTCCTTTCTGCCGGAGCAAAAGCCACAGAAAAAAAGGAGCTCCTGCAAATGCCAGTATAATGCCCACCGGAATCTCAAAAGGAGCAAACAGTATTCTTGAAAGTACATCGCACACTATCACAAAAAAGGCTCCTCCCAGGGCCGACGCCGCCGTCAGCTCAAGACTGCCCTCCCCCAGAAGACGGCGCATGGTATTGGGAATTATCAGACCCACAAAGCCCATCAGACCGCAAAAGCTCACCGCTGCCCCTGCCAGCACCGCCGCCAGAAACAACAATACAAAACGAACCACTCCCACACAAAGCCCCAGACTTTGCGCGGTATCACTGCCCAGCCTAAGAACATCCATTTGCCTGGCAAGAGAAAGCACCACTGCCAGAGAGACAAAAATCAATCCCCCGGCCGGGACAAGCCGGGCCATGGTAACGCCTGTAAAACCGCCCACACGAAAATCCGCCACGCCGTCTAAAGCCTCCGGCACCAGCGTAACCACCGCGTCAATCCCTGCGCCAAACAAAGCAGATATCGCAACTCCGGCAAGAACCACGGTTATCCGGGATGCTCCGGTACGCCAAGACAGCCCCGTTACCAAAAGAGCCGCTATAAGAGCGCCGCTAAGCGCCACAAGGGGCGTATACTGCCTGGCGGCAGGAAAGACAGCGCACACAAGCGCCACGGCAAATCCGGCGCCGGAATTAACTCCAATCACGCCAGGGGAGGCCAGCGGATTATTCAGTACCGTCTGGATTACCATACCGGCAACCGCCAGTGCAGCGCCCGCCAAAAATGCGGCACAGGTACGGGGCAGCCGGCTGTAAAATATAATCCGGGCAGCGGTGGAAGATGTGTCTTTCCCTGTCAGCACATCAAGCACCCGGGCAGGAGAAAGGGCCACCGAGCCCGTCCACAGACTAAGTGCCGTTGCTGCCAGAAGCAAAAGCACCAGTCCAAACCAAAAGATACTTTTACTGTACCGGGTAGAGAATATCCGCCAGCTTTTCATAAGCTTCCCCCCATCGTTCGTTCGGTTTCAGATTATAAAGACCCGGATCCATCACATAATATCTTCCTTCGCGCACAGCTCTTAATGTATTCCAGGCAGGATTTTGAAGAAGCGTACTTTCCAGCACTTTCTGCGCGTCCGCAGGATCTGCGCTCTGCAGCACCACAAAAATGTAATCCGGATCGCTTTCCAATATGGCTTCCATGCCAAGCTGTTCCAAAAGGCTGTTTTCGCTGTCCGCAATATTATCACAATCCAAATTGGCCAGCATTTCTCCCAGAACATTCTCCCTGCTGCCCTTCACCTTGCAATTGCTTCCTGTGGCACGAATATACAAAACCTTTGGCCGAGAACCGTCTGCCCGCTCCAGCGCTTTTGTCACCTGCGCCCTGACATCGCTGCCATAAATTTTATAATTTTCCGTAAAACCGGTAATCTCTGTGCACACCTTCAGCACTCTCAGATAATCATCAAAAGTATCCACTTGAAAATATGCCACGGTAAGCCCCATCTTTTCAAAGGAGGATTCCAATTCCCTGTTTCGATCCGTACCACAGCTTGCCAGAATGAAATCCGGATTGCAGGCAATCAATTCTTCCAGATTCAGCTCCTTTGCAGCCCCTAAATTGACAACATCTTCCCTCAGGGGCAAATCAAAGTAAGTCCAGGTGGCACCGGTTGTTGCCACAATCTGATCCGCTCCTCCGGCAAGATACCAGATATCCGCAAAACTGGCAATCAGGCATGCGACCCTCTCCGGCCTGTCCACAGTAACCAGACGGCCCAGATCGTCCGTAAAGGTCACTGCCGTTTTCGAATCCTCCTGTAGTATTTCTGAATCCATATCTGATACCCCGGATTTTATTTCCGTTTCTTCCGCACAGGGCGGCGGATATGTGCCGCCGCAGGCGGTCAGAAGCAAAATTCCGGACAGCATGGCGAAGCAGGCTGTTTTCATATAAATCAGATTTTTCACTCTAATCCCCCATGTTGCCGCTTTTTATAGGATATCCGTTAGCAGGTTGCACCGCCTTTTACGGTTTTCTGCAAAACAGCAGCCTTGTCAATGGTATCAGAAAGCAGCTTTTCATTCACATAATCAAAACCCAGCCGGCTGACTGTATCGGCAAATCGTTCACCGGAAATCCCCTCATCGCGGAACAGAAGAATCGCTCTTTCCACTACTTCCAGCACTTCTTCCTCACTGTCGAAAATTTTTGTAAGCGGCGTTCCATGGGCAACCTTCTTCCCCCAGCGGCCTCCGATATAGATTTTAAAGCCCTCCTTGTATTCCTCCAGTACCCCAAAAGGACACTTCCCTTTGCAGCGCCCGCAGTTGTTGCAGGCATTCGCATCAATATGAAGCTTACCGTCAGCTACCTTAGCAACCTTAACAGGGCAGTTTTCTTCCACCTGACACTTTTTACAGCCACGGCATTTGGAAAAGTCCGCCATAGGAACGCGCTGGCCCACAATGCCCAAATCATTTAGGTCAGGCTTCACACAATTGTTGGGACATCCTCCCACAGCAATTTTGAACTTATGGGGCAGCGTCACACCATGGTAGCCTACGTAGAACCGCTCATGCAGTTTTTCCGATAAACCGTAAGTATCGGCAAGACCATACTGACAGGTAGTGCCTTTACAGGAAACCACCGGACGTACCAGCGAACCCGTTCCTCCCGTAGACAAACCGTGCTCTCCCAGAAAATCAATCAGTGGCTGAATATTCTCGTATTTCACGCCCTGTATCTCCAGTGTCAGACGGGTGGTCATTGTAACCGCGCCGGAACCGAAGCGTTCGGAAGCTTCTGCAATAACCCTGTGCTCCCCGGCAGTAATCTTACCATTGCGGGTGATGACACGGACGTTAAAAACATCTGCATATCGTTTATCCTGCAGACACCCAAGTCCCTTAACACGCTTAATTTCTGCGGCCGGCAATACGCCCCCTGCAAACGCAGCCTTCACATTATTGATAGATGCTCCCCCCTCAAGAACCCGGGTATTGGTATAGCCCAGCGCCTTTAACCGGTTTTGCAGGAAGTATCCGCGTTTGCCTCTTGCACATACAAGCAGCAGTTTTTCCTCCAAATCTATTCCCTCTAAGGGAGCGGTAACCTTACTTAAGTTCACCCACTCTGCTCCTGGAATAGCTGCCGAAGGATGAACGTCTATCACCCTATATCCCTTAGCCTTTCCGGATGCATATTCATCAGGGGTAAAGGTCTCAAAAGCTCCGGAGAGTTTGTTCTCCAATATGTAGCATGCCTGCACAAAAGGATGAATGGCTGTGGAAAAAGGCGGTGCGTAGGAAAAATCCATTGTATCAAAATCTTCCACTGCAGCTCCCATGGCAATCCCGGTCACAGCGATATCCACCATCTTATCCACCGCCCCTGCACCCACAACCTGAATTCCTAACAGCTTATGGGTATTTCTCTCGGCAATCAGCTTGGTGACAAAAGCGGATGCATCAGGGTAATAGTGGGCTTTATCGTCCGTGACACAGGTAACGGTAATCACATCATAGCCTGCCTCCTTTGCCTGTTCCCCGGTCAGGCCGGTGCGGCCTGCGTTTAAATCCCCGGCAAGCTTCACAACACCGGTACCCAGACAGCCTTTGTAAACCGCCGTATCCCCGGTCAGATTTCTGGCAAGGCAGCGCCCGGTAATATTGGCGGTAGAGCCCATAGCAGACCATTGTCCTTTTCCTGTAATGCGGTTATAAACCTGTGCACAGTCGCCCACTGCGTATACGTCATTTAAATTTGTCTTTTGCTGCTGATCTACCACAATGGCTCCCCGGTTCATCAAAAGCCCCGAATCTGAAAGAAAACCGGTGGCAGGGCGAACGCCGATGGCAAGCACCACAAGATCCCCGTCAAAGTTTCCTGCGCTGGTTCGGATTCCGGCAGCCTTCTCATTTCCAAGGATTTCTTCCAGGCCGGCTCCTGTGATAATCCGAATCCCCCTGCTTTGGAGCTGACGGCGGATATAGGCAGCCATTTCCACATCAAACAGATTAGGCATCACCTGATTCGCCATATCCACAACAGTGACTTTCAGTCCTTTCGCCAGCAGATTTTCCGCAATCTCAAGCCCGATGAATCCGCCTCCCACCACCACAGCGCTGCGGCAATGATTGCTTTCTGCATATGCCCGAAGGTCAATAGCGTCATCAGGTGTACGCATGGTAAATACACCGGGAAGGTCCTTTCCGGCAACATCCGGGACAAAAGGAACCGCGCCTGTGGCAATCACCAGCTTGTCATAAGAAACGGTTTCACCGTTTTCAAAGCTGACTGTTTTCGCCTGCGCGTTAAGTCCCACAGCCTCCATTTGGGTCCTGACCTCCACCCCGGTGAGACCGGCATATTTTTCAGGTGTATTGACGATTAATTCTTCACGGTTTTCAATACTGCCTCCCACATAATAAGGCAGTCCGCATCCGGCATAGGAAATATCTTTTCCTTTGGTATAAACAGTGACTTTCGCGCTGCGGTCCTGCCGCTTCAGCTTTGCAGCGGTTTTGGTGCCGGCAGCAACGCCTCCTATAACGATAACATTCATAGTCTTTTCTCCTTTACATTTTCTTACACAGCAATAAACTTTGTCTGACCACTTCTCATTTTTGTTGCATTTATCATAGCATATCACCTGTGTAAATTCAATCAAAACCCCTGTGCCCGGCCAAATGGCGCCGCTTGGCGGTGCAGGTCTTTCACTGCAACAACATAAGTTTTAAAGAAGCTTTGTTCCCTTCATCTTTTCCCTGAGCCTCCATTCTTTCTCAGGCTCTATTACATCCGGCGCATCCTTTAGCAGATCGCATGTCCTGCTCATTTTGCATTCCCCGCCCACACAGTCGCAGGCCATATGGGATTTGACATAAAAAGGATCCTGCTCTTCCCTTATGTATGCTGCCGGCTGTAGTCCCATATAATGTGTTTCCTTACAAAATCCCTGGACATATAAATATTTTTCCATTTTTCTCCCTATTTTGGTAAGGTGAACGAAGTTCGCCTTTGTTTGCAATAATCTGGCCCGCGAAACGTAACAGACAGCATTTGCTATTTGCGCAAAGCCATATATGACTTACAAGTTTGTGGCACGCAGTGCGCAGACGCAAATCACGTTTATAGAATTTGTGACGCTTTGGCACAGCTTCCATCTCTATAATGCAAAATCAAACAGGCTGATCTGGTTGGATTCCGGCAGCTCTCCCAAAAGATGCAGACTGTACATCAAATCCACAATTGATTTTGACACCTTAGCCCGCTCCCTGAAATCATCCTTTGACAAAAAGGGGCCGTCCTTTGCCGCCTCCACAATGGAATCCGCCGCCTTTTCCCCCAGCCCGTCAATGCTGCTTAAAGAAGGCATCAGCTTCCCATCTACAATCTGAAAATTCCGTGAATGGGCCAGAAATATATCAATCGGTACAAAGTCAAAGCCCCTTGCATACATTTCCTGCACAATCTTCATATCCTTAAAGGTATCCTGTTCTTTTTTGGACAGACCATCACTCCTTCTTTTGTAATCCGCCATGGCATTTTCAAGGTGCTGCTGCCCTAAACACATAAGCTCGTAAGAAAAAGCCGATGCACGGATAGAAAAATAAGAAGCATAATAGGCCAGAGGATAATTGATTTTGCAGTAAGCAATACGCCAGGCCATCATAACATAAGCTGCGGCATGAGCCTTGGGAAACATATATTTAATCTTCTTGCAGGACCAGATATACCAGTCCGGTATCCCCTGCTCCTCCATGGCTTTTTCCCACTCCGGTTTTAAGCCTTTGCCCTTACGCACACTCTCCATGATGGTAAAAGATAAAGCGCTGTCCATCCCCTGATTAATCAGGTAAATCATAATATCGTCACGACAGCAGATTGCCGTTGAAATAGTTGCCTTTCCGTCCATTATCAGTGTCTGCGCATTTCCCAGCCATACATCCGTGCCGTGTCCTAAGCCGGAAATCCGGATCAAATCCGAAAACTGCTGCGGCCTGGTGTCTAGCAGCATCTGGATAACAAATTCCGTTCCAAACTCCGGTATTCCAAGAGACCCTACCGGACATCCGTCAATCTGTTCGGGCGAAATGCCCAGAGCCGATGTATTTTGGAACAGGGACATAACAAGGGGATCATCCAGGGGTATACTTGTGGGATCTATTCCTGTTAAATCCTGCAGCATACGAATCATGGTAGGATCATCATGTCCCAGTATATCAAGCTTTAAAAGGTTATGGTCAATGGAATGGTAGTCAAAATGAGTGGTTACAATATCTGTGCTCATATCATTGGCCGGATGCTGCACCGGCGTAAAGGAATTGATGTCCTCCCCTACAGGAAGAACAATGATTCCCCCTGGGTGCTGCCCTGTGCTTCTCCTGATACCGGTGCAGCCCCCTACAATACGATTGATCTCGCAACCCCTTTTGTGCTTTCCCCGCTCCTCATAATAATTTTTCACATATCCATAGGCCGTCTTGTCAGCCAGTGTGGCAATTGTACCTGCCCTGTAGGTTTGCCCCGAGCCGAAAATTACCTCTGTATATTTGTGAGCCTTGCTTTGATACTCACCGGAAAAATTCAAATCAATATCCGGCTCCTTATCTCCCTTAAAGCCAAGGAAAGTCTCAAAGGGAATGTCAAATCCGTCCTTTACCAGCGGTTTCCCGCATACAGGGCACAGCTTATCCGGCATGTCGCAACCGGCATTTCCTGCATAGGCTTTTACCTCAGGAGAATCGAAATCATAATAAAAGCAGTTAGGACACCTGTAATGAGCGCTTAAGGAATTAACCTCTGTAATTCCCGCCATAAATGCCACAAGAGATGAGCCCACCGAGCCACGGGAGCCTACCAGATATCCATCCTCCACTGACTTCCACACCAGCTTTTGTGCAATAATATACATAACCGCAAAGCCGTTGGTAATGATAGAGTGCAGCTCCTTTTCCAGCCTCTCCTTTACCACATCAGGCAGTTTTTCTCCGTATAGCTCATGGGCCCGTTTATAGCAGATATCTGTCAGTGTCTTATCACTGTCCGGGATAACAGGCGGACACTTGTCAGGACGCACAGGCGCCATCACGTCAATCCTGTCCGCTATTTTGTTGGTGTTGGTAATCACCACTTCCTCCGCCTTATCACTGCCAAGATAAGAAAATTCCTCCAGCATTTCCTCTGTGGTACGCAGGTACAAAGGCGCCTGCTCATCCGCATCGGTAAAACCCTTACCCGCCATAATAATCCTGCGGTAGACCTCGTCCTCCGGATCTAAAAAATGCACATCGCAGGTTGCCACCACGGGCTTATGAAATTCCTCCCCCAGGGCGACTATTTTTCTGTTGATATTCTTAATATCTTCCATACTGTTTATGGCAGTAACCCTCTCAGATTCAATCATAAACTTATTATTGCCAAGAGGCTGTATCTCCAGATAATCATAAAAATTTATTAGCCGCGCTATCTCTGTCTGCGGCTTTCCCTCCAAAAGAGCCCTGTATAACTCCCCTGCTTCACAGGCGCTCCCCAAAATCAGCCCTTCCCTGTGCTTCATCAAAAGACTCTTGGGCACCCTGGGCCGCTTGCTGTAATAAGTAAGGTGCGATTCCGATACCAGCGCATACAGATTTTCCCTGCCAATGTTATTTTCCGCTAAAATAATCGCATGATAGGAGGGCAGCCTTTTGATAATTTCAGGACTGGCGTCTCCAAGGGCGTTTACCTTAACAAGGTTGTCCGCGCCTGCTTCCTTCAGCATGGGAATAAACTTTACAAAAATCTCGGCGGTTGCCTGTGCATCCTCCACTGCCCGGTGATGATTCTCTAAGGATACACCCAAAGTTTTCGCCACCGCATCTAAGGTATGCTTTCCCTGATGGGGCAAAAGAATTCTGGCAATCCCCACCGTATCCACATAAGAAAATTCCCGGTTTATTCCCTGGTTCCTGGCATTTTCTTTTATAAAACTCATATCAAAGCCCGCATTGTGCGCAACTAATACGGCATCGCCGCAAAAATCCAAAAAATCCGGAAGTACCTGTTCAATGGCCGGCGCTCCAATCACCATACCGTCATTGATGCCTGTCAGCTTTTCAATCTCAAAGGGAATCGGAACATCCGGATTCACAAAGGTTGAGAATTTCTCCATGATCTCCCCCTTTTGTACCTTCACGGCTCCTATCTCAATTATCCTGTTATTGACCGGTGAAAACCCTGTGGTCTCTATGTCAAATACCACGAAATCCCCATTAAAGTCCTGCCCGTGTTCGCCTGTCACAATCTCCTGCAGATCATCTACCAGATAAGCCTCCATGCCATAGATAATCTTAAAGAAATCCTGCTTATCGGGCTCCTCCTCTCCGGCCTCTTTCCGTCTCGCCTTTTCCGCCTTCCATAGGTCCTCCCAGACATGATTGGCGTCCGGAAAGGACTGTACAACTCCATGATCCGTAATTGCAATAGCCGGATGCCCCCATTTGTAGGCGCGCTTTACAATGTCTTTCGCCTCAGATACGCCGTCCATATCACTCATTTTCGTATGGCAGTGAAGCTCTACCCGTTTGCGTACACTGTGATCGCTGCGTGAAACCGTAAAGTCAGGTATTTTCTTTATTCCTATAAGAGATGCAATTGTCAGTTCACTGTCAAATTTATCAATGGAAGTAAGACCCTTAAGCTTCACAAAAGCCCCAATCTTAACTTCCTTTTTCATCTCATCTGCCTGATCATTATGCACAAACAGCTTAATGGTCATAGTGTCCGTGAAGTCCGTCACGTCAAACATGAATATAGTTCTTTCATTTCTGATTTCCCTGGTATCAAAGCTGATGATCTTTCCCCGGATGGTCACCTCGCCCATCTCTCCTACAATGTCTTCTATCGGGATAGCTTCCTCCTCAAAATCCCTTCCGTAAATCACATCAGGATTATCCGAACGCTTTATGGAGCGCCTGTAATCCCCTTTGCTGCCTTTGAAGTCTCCGCTGCGCAGACCACCCTTTTCTCTGCTGCCAAAGGCCGACACACTGCCGCTTCCTTTAAAGCCGCCTTTTCTTACTCCCTCAAAGGACTCCGTATTCCCTTTCCCGGCCTTTATGCCCCGCTCCTTTGCCGGATTATTTTCTTTTTGTCCCTTGGCCTGTAATCCTTGTGCGCCATCCTGCAGCCCGCTTCCTGATTCCCCATCCGATGTAATGCCGGCGCCTTTGCCATAACTTTCCGCATTTACGGCCCGTGCCGTAATTTCTGCTACCTGGCGGGCAATTTTTAAATCATCCTCCTGCCTGTATTTACCGGATTTCTTTTCTTTATAATCTACCTCGCAAGCAATATGAAAGCCGCACCGCTCATTAAAAATTTTCTCCAGTATCCTGGAAAGCTCCGCTGCCTTGCTTCTGGCAGGTACCGAATCTTCTATATCCAGTTTTAACGCCTTATCCTCTGTAAAAGTAATATCCGCGCTCTTTAACAGATTGTATTCTATGGGGCTATATGCCTTAAGCTCTGTCAAAATACTGTCTTTGTATGCATGCAGCAGCTTCTCAGGCGTATACTGTTCTGACAAATGGAATCTCTCATAAAGCTTAACCGCCACATTGTGCATCCCAAAAAACTGTTTCTTAATCTCAGACTCCACCCCGAAAATTGTTTCCTTTGGAATAAGATAATCACAGGCGATGGTAACACGAATAAAGTCTCTGCTTTTTGTAGCGGAAACCTTCTCCACCGTAACCTGTTCAAATAAATCCTGCACTGTTTTATCCAAATTCAGTTTCGGAAACACCTCAAAAAACTGCTTTGCCATTTTTATCTCCATTTTTTTGCTATTTTTTGCTATTTCTTTTCCATACCCCAATGCTCTAACTCATATCTGAGCACGGAAAGAAGCTGATCTTCCGGTACCTTCTTTATGATCTCGCCCTTTTTAATTAAAAGACCCTCTCCAATCCCGCCCGCAATCCCGATATCTGCTTCCTTTGCTTCTCCGGGGCCGTTTACCGCACATCCCATCACGGCAACTTTAATATCTAACGGAAACTCCGCCGCCATATTCTCCACCTGATTGGCAAGGCCAATCAAATCAATCTTTGTTCTCCCACAGGTAGGACATGAAACCACCTCAATACCGCCTCTGCGCAATCCCAGAGTCCTTAAAATCAATTTGGCGGACTTAATTTCTTCCACCGGATCGCCCGTAAGAGACACCCGGATAGTATCACCAATTCCCTGATGGAGAATCAGCCCCAGCCCAATAGAGGATTTGATATTGCCGCTGATAATCGTACCGGATTCCGTAATTCCCACATGAAGCGGATAATCTGTTTTCGCCGCAAGAATCTCATGTGCCTTTACACACATCAGCACATCGGAAGATTTAATGCTGATTACCATATTTTCATATCCCTGCTCTTCAATCATATGTACCTTGTCAAGGGCGCTCTCCACAATCCCTTCTGCGGTTACCCCGTGGTACTTTTCTACCAGCTCTTTTTCAAGAGAACCGCTGTTTACCCCTACCCGGATAGGGATATTCCTTTCTTTCGCCACATCTACCACCCGGGCCACCTTATCCTTCCCTCCGATATTTCCGGGATTTATTCTGATTTTATCAGCGCCGTTTTCCATGGCGGCAATCGCCATCTTATAATCAAAATGAATATCCGCAACAAGAGGAATAGAAATCTGTTTCTTAATCTCACCAATTGCTGCCGCCGCCTCCGGCGTAGGAACCGTACATCTGATAATTTCACAGCCTGCCTTTTCCAGTTTGTGAATCTGCTCCACTGTTCCTTTGATATCCTCTGTCCTTGTATTTGTCATGGACTGTATTAAAACCGGATTCCCGCCCCCGATTACCCTCTCACCAATCCTAATCACTCTCGTATTTTCTCTGGTCATATTAATAATTATGCTCCTTTCCCAACCTGCATATTTGTACTCTAAGCCCAAAGAACGGATGCCTCCATCCTTTGTTTCTTCTGCAGCCTTTTTGAAAAAACTGCCTCCCGTTACCACCAGATTCATTATATGCTACCAAAAAAAGAATAGCAAGTACAACACGAACGCCCAAATGTGTCTGAAAGCTTTTCCTTACCTTTCCGCCCTGATAAGAAAAACCCGGCTGCAGTACCTCTTCCCATCCTCCCCCTCCGCCACAAGCCTTAGGGCAAGCTCCTTATTGGGAAGTCTCCCTGCAGGCAGCTCAAACCGTACACACTCATCAGCCGCATAAACGGCTCCCTCCTTTAAAAGCATCTTCCTCCCCTGATCATCACGCATTTCCACCCAGAGACTTTCTTCCCCGCTCTTAGCCTGTACCGGCTGCAGCGGTGCCCCCAAAAAAGCCGCCATAAACACACCTCCGAATACAAACAGAAAAAGCCCGAATAACCCTGAAAATTTTTTCTCCGTCAGCCAGATATTTTTTTCCTGCCTTCGCAGGATATTTCTATCTGCACAAGTTTGTCCGCCGGAGCCCGGCAGCCGTTGATGATTTATTCTGTAAAATATAAGGTATAAGAACCATGAAAGCAGCATAAAAAACAAGGGCTTTACCAGATACGGAAAAGGGATCTGATTTGCCGGCACACCTTCCCATAAGGGCAGCAGCCCGCACAACACCCCAAGCATTCCCGTAAGCAAAACGGAAATCCTTTTCGCAATATTCTTTCCCCTTATCCAAATTCCGGTTTTGTGGTAATGCAAAAGTGCATTTTCCAGTTCTGCCGCGGACTGATACCTGTCGCAGGGCTTTTCTTTTGTACACTTTTGTATGATCTTTTCAAGAGTACTGCAATATCCCTTGTTATATGCTTCTATAGGAAGCCTTTTATAAGGCGGCCTGGAGGGATTGGCACCTGTCAGCATTTCATGGAGCACTGCACCTGTCCCGTATACATCCCACGTTACATCTCCCTCCGTCTCCTTCCACTGTTCAGGAGGACAGTACCCAAAGGTTCCCACACACAGAGTCTGCCTTTTACTGCCGCAGGAATATCGCAGGGCGCCCCCTAAATCAATCAGCTTCAGCGCCCCGTCCCTGCGAATCATAATATTTTCAGGCTTTAAATCCCGGTAAATGACGGCCGGATGCCTTGTATGCAAATATCCAAGTATTCTGCACAGTTCCACAGCCCATTTTACCGCCTGCTGCTCCTTTAGTGCTCCATATCTGCTTAAATACTGCCGAAGGCTCATACCCTCCACATACTCCATTACGATATAAATCTTTTCTTCCTGTTCAAAGCAGTCATATATTCCGGGAAGTCCCTGGTGATCTAACTCCTTTAGGAGCGCTATCTCCTCAAAGGGAAATTCCTCCGCGCTTTCCTTAACCGCTACAAGCCGGTTTAAATGCAGATCCCTCGCAAGATATACCCTGCTCATCCCGCCACAGCCTAAAAGCCGTATCAACTCATATTTATAAAATAAAATCTCTCCCATCAGCTTCTCCAAAGTAAGTGTACCTATATTCATTCTGTCAAATGTGACAATATCTTTTTTCCAAAGGCGCCTGGCATCCAACAGGCAAAAAGGTTATCTGAAAACAGCATACACCGCCGACATATTATCCTGTTCTCCTCTTTTACAGGATATGGCTGCCATCTCCCGAAGCCGCCTTTTTACCTGTTCTTCACTTTCAATGTCATCCGGATTTAACACGTCAAAAATCTCCTTACCCAGTTTTCTGTAAAATCCATCCGTACACAGTAAAAAACCGCATTTCCCGTAAATTTTTCCATCCAGAATATCCGGTGCCTGAAAGGGAAAACTGCCAATGCATCTGGTAAGTCCCCTGCCCCCGTCACAATGATCCGCCGTAAGCTGCTTTACCCCTTTTTTATGGCATAAATAAATTCTGCTGTCCCCTAAATGGACAATAACATAGCGCCTCTGCCATACAAACAAAAGGGATAATGTAGCGCCAAGCTTCAAATCTTTCCCTTTCCCATAAAATTTAAGCTCACTGTTAATATCATACAGACAGCGAAGCAGGCTTCTTTCCATTGCCCTTTTTCCCTTTTTTCTTCCTGCCAGAGAAAGCATCTGATCATAAAAGTTTTCAATGAGCCTCTCCGTAATATACCCGCTGGCAATCTCCCCTTCTGCAAGGCCTCCAATCCCATCGCTTACTGCCGCAAACAATACGCGCCCCGCACCTGTCACTACCTGCAAAAGCGCAACGGAATCCTGGTTTAGCTCCCTTCTGCCCGGATCCCAGTATATCCCTGAAATTATTTTCAATTCTGACATCCTCCCTATCACCCGGGTCTGTAAAAATAGTCAATCGACATCTCCCGAATCTTACTTTTCTGTTGATGAAATATGAAAAGATATGAAAAAGACAATAAATTTGATTGATGCAATAAATTTTATAGATTGTTTAGATGATATAAATTATACGCCTCAAATAAAAAAGAATCCATTATACAATGTTGCCAAAAATGAAACTTCAGCAATCTTGCACAAGGATTCCTTCCTATTTGTTTTTAAGTACTAAAAAAACTTTGTAATATCGTTAAAAAACACCAAAACCATGAGCAGCATCAAAGCCACCATTCCGGCTAAATGCACCATTCCTTCCTTTTCCGGCGGAATAGGTTTTCCACGTAAAGCCTCAACAAGCAAAAATACCAAACGGCCGCCGTCAAGCGCAGGCAGCGGTAATAAATTCATGATTCCCAGATTCACGGAAAGCAGCAATGATATATTGATCATATTGAGCAGAACCTCAACTGCCCCGTATGCCTTGGCAGAATCGTAGACTTCATCCACCACCTTTACAAGTCCTACCGGTCCTGAAACATCGTTCCTGGAAAGCTGCCCGGTGACAAGCATTTTTAAACTCTGAAAGGTGGTCTCCACATAAAACTTCATGGTGTAAAAAGCATATTGAAAGGTCTGGGGCACATTGCATTTCAGATAACCGCCTGCCAGAATTCCCATGTAATAACGCTGGGACTCCTCATCATAGGTGGGCTCTATGACCACTGTATTTTCCTTCCCATCCCGCTCATACGTAACCGAAAGGCTTTCGCCCTTTGTATTCAGCTGGGAAATTAAAGTGACTTCTCCGCCTAAGTGAATACGCTTTCCGTTCATTCCCGTAATCACATCTCCGGCCTGTAGGCCTGCTTCCTGTGCTTTGCTTCCCTCGTTCACTCCCTGGATTTCAGAGGTTGTAATGCCGCAAACCGATACAAGAATCAATGCCATCAAATACGCAATCAGAAAATTAAACAAGGGCCCTGCAAAGATTGTTGCAAAGCGTGCCCACACCGGTGCATTGGGAAAGGCTCTCTCGGATATTTCCCCCTTTTCCGCCGCCAGTCCATCCTCTCCCTCAAACATGCAGGCCCCGCCAATAGGAAAAAGTTTTAAGGAATATTTGGTTTCTCCCCTTTGAAAAGAAAACAGGGAAGGCCCCATTCCTATAAAAAATTCAACCACACGGATCCCGTTCTTTTTGGCCACAATAAAATGGCCAAATTCATGCGCAATTACCACAACAAAAAAAATGATTAAAAACAAAATAATTGAAACTGCCACTTTGGACCTCCCGTTTTTACCCCGCAGCATACTAAATGCAGGCCAAAAAAACCTGTCGAACTTCTTTTCAGACTTTTCTGCGGGCGTTTATATATTCATAGGCTTGCGCCTCTGCTTCCAGTATTTCCTCCACAGACGGATTTAGAACCGTTTTGTGCTGCTCCATAGCTCCCTGAATCAAATCATATATTTCAAGGAATTGCAGTTTTCCGTCAAGAAACAGCGACACGGCTCTTTCGTTTGCCGCATTGTAAACCGTTGGCATACTTCCGCCCAGTCTGATGGCATCATAAGCCATTGCAAGCCCCTTAAAGGTTTCTGTGTCCAGCTTTTCAAAGGTAAGAGAGGAAAGCGTATAAAAATCCACCCTTTTCCCTTCCATGGGCCTTCTGTCAGGATAAAACAGGGCATATTGAATGGGCAGTTTCATATCCGGCATACCAAGCTGTGCCATAATACCCCCGTCCACGTACTCTACCATGGAATGGATAATGCTTTGAGGATGCACCACCACCTGAATCTTTTCCGGCTCCACGCCGAATAACCATTTTGCCTCGATCACCTCAAGGCCTTTGTTAACCAGGGTGGCAGAATCTACCGTAATCTTTTTTCCCATAGACCAGTTAGGATGGTTTAACGCATCCTCTATGGTTACTTTTTTTAGTTCCTCCCGGCTTCTCCCTCTAAAAGGGCCGCCTGAAGCCGTCAGCAGAATTTTGCTGATCCGCTCCCTGTTTTCTCCGTGCATGGACTGAAAAATAGCGCTGTGCTCACTGTCCACGGGAAAAATGGGAACCTTCTTTTTGGCAGCTAAAGGCATGATAAGATGCCCTGCCGTAACCAATGTTTCCTTGTTTGCAAGGGCAATGATCTTTCCCCCTTCAATTGCCGCTATGGTCGGCTTTATACCTATCATACCCACAACAGCAGTTACTAAAACGTCCATTTCCTCCATGACAGCAATTTCCAGAAGTCCTTCCATGCCACAGGATATCTTTGTATTTGTGTCCGCCACCCGCACACGCATCTCCTGCGCTGCTTTTTCTTCCCATAGCACCGCAATTGCAGGTGAAAATTCACGAATCTGTTCTTCCAGCATTTGGACATTTCTTCCGGCCGCCAGCGCGACCACCTGTAAATCCTTATTGTTTCTCACTATATCAAGAGTTTGTGTACCAATAGAGCCTGTAGAGCCTAAAATACCTATTTTTTTCATAAAATAACCCTGCTCCCTTCTCGACCTGCAAGCCCCTTTCTCTGCTCCGCAGCGCTCGCGCAAAGCGGGGCGTGGGGATTGCGGAAGTCAGCACCCCCGCGGAAATGAATTTTCAAACGCACTCTAACCGTGTATCAATAGCAGCGCTAAAAAGTAAATCATAGGCGCCGTAAAAATCACACTGTCAAAGCGATCCATGATCCCTCCATGCCCCGGTATCAGATTTCCATAATCTTTAATCTCATGGTTTCTTTTTATGGCAGATGCTGCTAAATCTCCCACCTGGGAAATCACCGCTCCCACTGCACTGATCAATACAAAAATCCATGTGACCTTCTGTCCGCTTATCACATGTTCTACAATAAAATAAGCATAGGCCGCTCCCACCAGAGCAGAACCGGCAATTCCCCCCAAAGCTCCTTCGATAGATTTTTTAGGGCTCAAAACCGGAACGAGCTTGTGCTTACCAAATAAAATGCCAACCGCATAAGCACAGGTATCGCAAATCCATGAACTGATAAAAATCATCCACACGGAGTAAATTCCATAGGGGAGCTCTCTTACCAGATAAATAAAGGACAGCATAATCGGTGCATAGGCAACGCAAAAAAAGGCGCACATAATCTGCTCAGCCCGGTACTTTGGAAAGGTAAATACATAGAGCGCCATAAAAGCCACTAAAATGGTTATCAGTGCAAGAAAAAGATACTGCGTCTCCCCGCCAAAGGCCATCAGAAGATAATAAGCAATTATACCTGCACAGCCAACGATTTCCATCCCGCTTACCTTTCCCCGGGGATGTGTAAGAGCGCAGGCTTTCATCAGCTCCCTGAAAGCAATAAGTGCCAGGATAAGAAGTACCGCCGCAAGCACATACCCTCCTGCAAACACAGTGGTAAGCGCCAGCACCACAAGAACAATACTGCTAAATAACCTCGTCATAAACATGGCCTATTCCTCCTCTATCCGGCCGTATCTTCTATCCCTATGATTATATGCTTCCACAGCTTTTACCAATTCTTCCTTTGAAAAATCAGGCCAGGCCACAGGCGTAAAATAAAATTCCGTGTAAGCTAACTGCCAGAGAAGGAAGTTGGAGATTCTCTGTTCGTTACAGGTGCGGATCAGCAAATCCGGTTCCGGCAGGCCGCCTGTGTCAAGCAAATCCGATAAACAGCCTTCCGTAATATCCGAGACTTCCATCTCCCCTTTTTCCACCCGCCTTGCAATCTCTTTTACTGCACGGACAATTTCATCTCTGCCGCCGTAATTTAACGCAATCTGAAAGTGCAGTCCGTCATTATCCCTGGTAGATTCCTCCAGCTGCGCTATCCTGGTCCGAATATCATCGTCCAGCCCTGTCTTATCGCCCAGCACACGCACACACATACGATTCTTTTTGGCTGTTGTGAGACATGTTTTCATATAATTGCGAAGCAGCTTCATAAGGGCATCCACTTCATCCTTGGGACGGCTCCAGTTTTCCGTGCTAAAGGCATATACGGTAAGATACTGGATTCCCATTTTGTAAGCCTCTTCGCAGATGACCTCCACTGTCTTTGCACCCTGAATATGCCCGTAATTTCTGGGCATTCCCTTACTCTTTGCCCATCTTCCATTGCCGTCTAATATAATCGCCACATGCCTGGGCATTACCATTTCCTTTTTCTCCACCATAAGACAATACCTTTCCGGTAATAAAGGGCAATACGATTAAACCATAATCGCCTGCCCCTCCTTCTCTATAAATTCATAAACTATTCAGGTTCGGAAAATCTTCAAAGCTCTTACACTTATACGGTAAGGATTTCCTTTGACTTTTCCTCCATTAATTTATCAACTTCCTTTATATATTTATCTGTCAGCTTCTGCAGTTCATCCGTAAGCTCCTTGATTTCATCCTCTGAAACCTCTGCTTTTGCCAGCTTTTTAAAGGAATCATTTCCGTCCCTTCTGATATTGCGGATGGCAACCTTACATTCCTCCGCTTTCTTTTTTACGTCCTTCACCAGATCTTTTCTGCGTTCCTCCGTGAGCTCAGGAAAAGTAAGCCGTATAACCGTTCCGTCATTGGAAGGTGTTATGCCAATATCCGAAGCCAATATGGCTTTCTCAATAGCCTTAATTAAAGACTTCTCCCAGGGAGCAATCTGGATCATTCTGGCATCCGGAACCGTAACGTTTCCTACCTGCTGTATAGGAGTAGGCGTTCCATAATAATCTACACGAAGCTTGTCAAGCACATGGGGATTGGCACGTCCTGCCCTGATTCCCTGATAGTCTCCGTCCAAGTGCTCATAAGTTTTCCGCATTTTACTATTATAAGTTTCTAATCTCTCATCCATTTTATAACCCCTTTCATGATACGGCCCCGACCGTCACACAGTTACTTTTGTTCCACTGAACCTGCCTTTCATGGTATTCACAATACTGTCCGTCTCATTCAAGCCAAATACCCACATAGGCATCTTATTATCTCTTGCCAGTATGGATGCTGTCATATCCACCACCTGAAGGTTGCCTGCGATCACATCATCTATACTGATCTCATCATATTTCCTGGCCGCCGGATTTATCTTCGGATCGCTGTCATAAACACCGTCAATTGACTTCGCAAGTAAGATTACATCGGCACTCACCTCAACTGCCCGAAGTACAACCCCCGTATCTGTGGAAAAGTAAGGATGCCCCGTTCCTCCTGCAAAGAAAACCACCATACCCTTTTCAAAATATTTATCGGCTCTGTCCTTTGAAAAAAGCTTTGTAAAGCAGCCGCATTCAAAAGGCGTAAGAACAGCTGTTTTCATCCCTTCGCTACGGAAAATCTCTGATACATAAATACAGTTCATAACCGTTGCCAGCATGCCAATCTGATCAGCTTTTACCCTGTCAATTGCCTCGCTGGTTCTCCCGCGCCAGAAATTTCCTCCGCCAGTGACGATCCCAATCTGTATGCCATCCTCCAGAAGCTGTTTCACCTGCAGGGCCACCCTTCGCACCGTATCCTCATCAAACCCGGTTTTCTTATCGCCTGCCAAGGCTTCTCCGCTTAATTTCAGCAAAACTCTCCGCATAAGAGCCCTCCTCATACAATAGTCCGCCTGTTAATCTGTACAAATTCCTATACAGGCCAAATTTGCCGCCACATATTATTTCATTTTCTTCAGTTCCTCAAAGAAGGATGAAGGATTAACCTCAGCATAGCACTGGGAACACATACCTTCAATCACCGCACCATTGTTAATCTGCACCGATTTGGATTTGATGTCTCCCATAACAATTGCCGATGCATCTAAGATAACCGGTCCCCTTACGTCAATATCACCTTTTACAGCGCCTGCAATTACTGCACTGTTGGCATAAATATTGCCAAGAATAACTGTGCTCTGCCCAACCTTGATGCTTCCCTGGCTTCTAAGCTCTCCGGTAACTCTTGCACCATCTGCAAAGATCTCCGCTGCCTGGGAATTTCCCTGTATAATACCGGTAATATTTAACTTTCCAAGTGCTTCAACATTTCCTACAATACTACCTCTTACATCAAGCGCGCCCTCTGTCGCAATATTTCCGTTGATAATCATGGACTCCGTAAGCACGGAAGTCTCATCAGTAGGCTTTTTGGAAGACATTTCTATCATTGTAACCGGCTCCTTCTTCTCTACTACAGGCGCCTCATAAACCGGCTCCGGGTCCTCAGGCACCTTCACATCCTCTACATTTTCAAGCATCTGGCTTAAATCTGCGGCGAAATCGTTCACTGTAACCGAAGCCGCGCTCTCCGGTGTATACCTTGTTTCCTTTGCGGGCATATAAGGCGTTGTATTTTCCGGTACATCAGATGATGCATCTGCAGATATTTCTTCCGTCACATCCTTCTTTTCCTCAACAGCTGCTGCTTCCTCATCAGCCGCCTTCCCGGACACTTCCTCCGAACCTTCTTCCGGCAAAAGCTCATTGACTGCCTGTGACAAATCATCCTTCAAATCTGAGAAAAAACCCATCTTTAAAATCCTCCATTTCTATCTTGCTTAATTTATATTATTTGATAAAACATGCTGAACCGGCTTCGTTTCGTCCGTAATTGGTAAAATTGCAGTATCTCCGCGTTCCCTGATAGCCTTTATCACTTCCGGGAGTGCTTCCACCGTTGTTATTTTATCATTGGCATCATGCATTAAAATCATACCTATATTGACATTATCAAGCTTGCCCACACAATTTTGTACAATTGTATCTACGCTTAAGTCCTCTCTAACCGCATCTCCTGAGGAAATATTCCAGTCAAAATAGGTAATTCCGTTTTCATCTAAATATTCTATCAGCTCTGTCATATCCACGTTGCTTACCGTGTTAGAACTTCCACCCGGAAAACGGCAAAACCTGGGCCAGACACCGGTAATCTGATACAAATACTCCTGCAGCTTTGTCAAATCCTCCACATAACTTTCCCTGCTCGCATAAATCTCATCATATTTGTGGCTGTAAGAATGCATTGCCAGTGTATGTCCCTCATCCACAATTCTCTGGTACATACGGACAGAGTGCTCATCTGTCTTTCCCACCACAAAGAAAGTTGCCCGCACATCGTACTCTTTTAAAATATCCAGAATTTCATCCGTATTTGCACTTGGCCCATCGTCAAAGGTAAAATATACTTCCTTTTGGATGTCGGTACTCTCTGCCTGCGCACCTTCACCTTCCATTTCCTGTGTATCTTTTTCCTGATTTCGATCCGATTCTTCAACAGAAGACAGAGTAAATACGCCTGCTCCGGCGTTTTTTTCTTTTTCTGTTAAAAGCATGGCTTCCAATTCCTTCACTCTGTTTCTAAGAGAAACAACACGCACACCGAGCAGAATGCTCACGATAACAGGAATAATAATTGCTGCCGCAACCGTTCCCAATATGATCTTTTTAAGCCGCCGAATCCTTTTACGCCGATCATATCCTCCCGCCATAATCCCTTAACTCCTTGTATACACTTGCACATATTGTAACACAATATATCTCTATGTGAAAGAGCTAAATTAATTCCTGGTAAAACCCGTGCTTTTTTACGGCTTTGCCTTAAATGCAATATCCTGTTTAAGGGGTCAGGTTTACCCACTACGTTTTATTATACTAAATTATAGATTTGCGATCTACATTTTTTGTGGTTTTTTTTAACTTTTTTCTTATTATTATAAAAATCGGGGTTCCTTATGGAATCCCGATTTTAAAAATCTGATAATCAATTACTCCGTCCGTATACTTTTTACATTCCTGCCTGAGCTGCAACCTCTGCTGCAAAATCATCCACTTTTTTCTCTAAGCCTTCGCCTGTTTCAAAGCGGACAAATTTCTTAACGGAAAGATTCGCATTATTTTCTTTTGCGACCTGTGCTACATACTGTGCAACAGTCTGCTTGCCATCCTCAGCCTTTACATATATCTGCTCTAACAGACAAACCTCTTTCAGTTCCTTATTAAGACGGCCTGTCACCGCGCCCTCTATTACCTTTTCAGGCTTGCCTGCCATCTTAGGATCATTTGCAATCTGTGCTAACAGAATTTCTTTTTCGTGCGCCTTATATTCTTCGGAAACGTCTGCCGTAGACACATACTTAGGAGACAGAGCGGCAACCTGCATGGCAAGATTTGTCAAAGCCTCCTTAACCCCATCATTTACAACATCCGTCTGTGCCTCAACAATAACACCAATTCTTCCGCCGCCATGTACATAAGATACCACACAGCCATTTTCAGCAGTTACCTTTTCAAATCTTCTGATGTTTAAGTTCTCGCCAATCTTTGCGATCTTCTCAACCAGCGCATCTTTCACGGTCTTAGAGCTGTCAGGTTTCCAGCTTTCCGCCATAAATGCTTCCATATCGGCCGCATCAGATTCAACGGCCTGATTTGCAACTGCATCTACAAAGGTCTGAAACTCTTCATTCTTTGCTACAAAGTCTGTTTCAGAGTTAACCTCTACCACTGCCGCTGTTTTGTCATCCTTAAGAGCCACTTTGCAAAGTCCTTCTGCGGCAATCCTGCCTGCCTTCTTTTCAGCCTTTGCCTGTCCGTTCTTTCTAAGGAACTCAACCGCAGCATCCATATCTCCATCTGTCTGCCCAAGAGCTTTCTTGCAATCCATCATGCCTGCTCCTGTCATTTCTCTCAGCTCTTTTACCATAGCCGCTGTAATATTAGCCATTTTTTCCTCCATTTCCAAGCATTCCTTCATGCCTGCCCTATCGGGCATCAGCAAAATGCGTTATATTTAAATGTCAAAACTGTTTATTCTGCGTCTGCTGCCACGACTTCCTCAATATCTTTAGGTTCAGCGGTTTCCTGCGCGGCTGCAGCTTCTTCCATTTCTGCCTCTATATTTTCCTCGCCCTGGTTTGCCTCAATAACAGCGTCCGCCATCTTAGAAGCAATCAGTTTTACGGCACGGATAGCATCATCATTGCCAGGAATAATATAATCCAGTTCTTCCGGATCACAGTTGGTATCCCCAATGCCGATCAGAGTAATGCCAAGTGCATGGGCTTCCTGTACGCAGATCCTTTCTTTCTTGGGATCTACTACAAAAACAGCATCCGGAATTCTGCTCATATTCTTGATACCGCCTAAGTTCTTCTCAAGCTTTTCCCATTCCTTCTTAAGAGCAATAACTTCTTTCTTGGGAAGCACATCAAATGTGCCGTCTTCTGCCATAGTTTCAATTACTCTTAAACGCTCAATTCTGCTCTGAATGGTCTTAAAGTTGGTTAACATACCGCCTAACCATCTCTCATTTACATAGTACATACCGCAGCGCTCTGCCTCGGCCTTTACAGCATCCTGTGCCTGCTTTTTCGTTCCCACAAAGAGGATTGTTCCCCCCTGTGAAGCGATCTCAAATACTGCCCTGTAAGCCTCGTCAACCTTACCCACGGACTTCTGCAGATCAATAATGTGGATACCATTTCTCTCTGTGAAGATATAAGGAGCCATCTTGGGGTTCCATCTTCTTGTCTGATGTCCGAAATGAACACCTGCCTCCAGCAACTGCTTCATTGAAATAACGCTCATTATTCTACCTCCATTTGGTTTTTCTTCCGCATATTTTCCTCTCTCCTGCAGACCTTCCTGCCAGAACCGTACGCTGAATCCTTCGTAAGTCTATATAGTTACGGCATTCTTCAAATATCCGGTCCCGCTGGCAGCCGTCTTTAGAAAGCCGCCCCGCTTATTGCCCGCGGAAATAAATTTGGAAAGCACCAGCATTCAATAAATATGCGTGTTTATTATCACGTCAAGAAATTATAGCATAAAGGGGAACTGCCTGCAAGCTGTTTTTCGTTACTTCTCAATACTTTCCCACAACTGAATTTTTATTTATTTTTTTATTTTAATTTATTTTAATCTTGCGAAAAGCCCCATATTTATTATAATAGGTAGTGGCATAATGAAAAGATGCAAAGAAAGGATTTAAACTTTATGAAAAAATGTATCATTCCCGATGGTTATCAGTCGGCACTTAATCTTCATGAGACGCAGATTGCAATTAAGACGGTAAAAGATTTTTTTCAAAATCTTTTGTCAGAACGTTTAAATCTCCTGCGCGTATCGGCGCCTTTATTTGTAGATCCTTCCTCCGGACTCAACGACAACTTAAACGGGATTGAACGCCCGGTGTCCTTCGGCATTAAGGAGCAGGATGATGCGCCTGCGGAAATCGTTCATTCTCTTGCCAAGTGGAAGCGCTACGCACTGAAAAAATACGGTTTTCAGATGGGCGAAGGACTCTACACCGACATGAGCGCTATCAGGCGGGACGAGGAAACCGATAATATCCATTCTATCTATGTGGATCAGTGGGACTGGGAAAAGATCATCTCCCGGGATCAGCGCTGCATGGACACTCTTAAGGATACTGTGAGAAATGTATACAAAGTATTGCGGAAAACAGAAAAATATATGTCCATCCGCTATGATTATATAAAGGAAATTTTGCCGGAAGAAATATTTTTTATCACAACCCAGGACCTGGAAGATCTCTATCCTGACTGCGCCCCAAAAGAGCGGGAATATCTGATTACAAAGGAAAAGGGCGCTGTATGTCTTATGCAGATTGGAGATCTGCTTGCATCCGGTATTCCCCATGACGGGCGTGCGCCGGATTATGACGATTGGATGCTGAATGCGGATATTTTAGTTTATTACCCTGTTCTGGATATCGCCTTAGAGCTTTCATCCATGGGAATCCGTGTAGACGCAGTCTCCCTGGCAAGTCAGCTACAAAAGGCCGGCTGCATTAAACGCGCCGATATGCCTTTTCAAAAGGCAGTCCTGAATGATGAGCTTCCTTTCACAATCGGAGGCGGCATAGGCCAGTCCAGGATTTGTATGTTTTTCCTGCGTAAGGCGCATATCGGTGAAGTTCAGTCTTCTCTCTGGCCTGCGTCCGCAGTGGAGGAGCTTACCAGAAAAGGAGTTGCCATTTTATAATAATACAGGCGAAAAAGCCCTGCCTGCTGTGAAATATAATTAGGAAGGTATTGGAAGTGATGGATGACAGGATAAAGCACAGGCTCCGGCATAATCTGCAACGTGCCAGACGTTCCGTAAAATAGATTATTTTTTCTGTAATATCAGGAATTGTGATTGGAATTGTGGGAACACTGTTTTTCTTTTTTATGGTAAAGGTAACAAGCCTGCGTTTGGAGAATCCATGGCTTATCCTGTTGTTGCCCTTTGGCGGTCTTTTCATTATCGGCGCCTATCATCTGCTCCATGATGAAAAGGATTCCGGTACCGATCTGGTGCTTTCCTCCATTCATTCTGGCGACAGGCTGCCTGTGCGTATGGCGCCCCTTATCTTTATATCCCCCCTATCGCTCTACTTATTGGGAGGATCTGTCGGACGGGAGGGCGCCGCTTTGCAATTGTGTTCTCTTTTGGCGCCCGGCCCGAAATCTTTTTATTAAGTGCAATTCCCGACTTTACTGTCGGCTCCACAGTGAAAATTCCCTGCTGTCTGCACTGGTAAGCGTATTGTTTTGTATTGCCGTCCGGCCATTACAGTCTTTACCAAAGCCAGAAAATCACGTATTCAAAGTATAAGGCTAATTACTACATCAGCAAAAAAGCAGAGTAAAATTGCTTTGACTCTATTTTAGCAGGTCCTTAAACTTAAGCGCCTTCCCGATATCTCCATCTACCTTAAGCATCTTAAGGCTTACTGCCTTGATAGGATCCAAATGACCCTCTGCTATTCTCTGCAATGTCTCCGCCCTGCAGGTAAACAATACATCCCTGTCATGGTATTCGTATGGCTCCACATGCAGTTTGCCTTCCTTTGCCTCCACATAAAAGATCCCTTCGGCATCTCCTTCAATATTAAATTGATAAGCCAGATGTTCTTTCATGCCGCTTATATCCAGCTGTGTAAATTTCTCTTTTACCATTTCAAATAATTCTTCAAAGTTCATAGGCATCCTCCTATCCTGTCGACCGTCAGTCGAATTTTATGATACATCTAATATAACATTTCCCCGACCACCGGTCAACCCGTTCCGTCAACTATCCCGATAATCAGGCAAAGGCCTGGAGCTGCATTCGCCGCACCACTCATTGTTCGCGGGAATAAATATAAGCTGCCACCCCTGTAAAAGGATAACAGCTTACCTACTCTGTTCTCGTAATAATCTTTGCAATTTCTTCCGCATCCGCCCCTGCCGGTATTTCAAAAACCCCTGTGCGGATTCTTTTATCATATCCATTCTGATATAAGTATCTGTCAAACTCCGATGCCGAGCTTACCAGGCCCGCTTCCTGAAGCTTCACGCTCACCGTGTAGGAGCTCTCACCACTGTTAACCTGAATGTTTCCGGATTGTAAAGCCGCTTCGGCTTTTGGCGTTTCATCTGCAGGCGCCGGTGTTTGCTCCGGTGTCTGTACCGGTGATGCCGTCTGCGCATTTTCCGCACCGGGATCAGATGGCGATGGTATGGCCTCCGCATCTTCAGCCGTATTTTCTTCTCCCTCTGTTAAAGTTAAAGGAGGCTCTTGCTCCGTCATTTCTTTTGTGGAAGGCGCAGGAGTTTTTTCTTTTGGCTCAGGCGTCTTTACCGGGGATGGTTCTGCTGTCTTTTGGGCACTGGCCTTTGCAGATGCTTCATCGTTTTTTTCCGAAGGTGTTTTTTCCGGCGTACCTTCCGGCCGGGCTGTCTTTTCAGGCGGTGCGGAAGCCTCAGACGTATTTGACTTGTCTGTCTCCTTTTCCGCCGCGTTTGCCGACTGCCCTGCCGCTGTATCTGCCAGCACATTGCTTTCTTCCACCATGCCAAGCTCTCTTGCTCTCTCCCTGATCTCGTCATCGGTGAGAGCCTGCTTTTTGCCACTGGCAGCAATTCCCATAATTAAGGCTGTCACAACAATTCCTGTTCCAAGGCCTCTCAAATAATATTTCAAGTTCATCATATTTTACCAGCGTTCCTTCATTTCCGCTGCCAATCACGTTCTAAATTCCGCTCATAGCAGCTAATTTCCTTCATATAAATCAATCACCAGTTTAACTTCTCCAATGCCAAGGCCAAGCTCTTTGGCTATTGTCATATCAGATTTGCCCGCTTTATGGAGCTCCAGTATTTTTTCATTGCTATTTCTTGTATCCGGATTTCCATCTTCCTTTGAGAGCGTCTCCGGTGCTATAGCCGGCTCTGTCTCTAAAGCCTGCACTGTCTCCGGTATCATGCCCTCAGGCAGGATATCCTTAAGAGCAGCTTTTGTATTTTTGGACTTTCTTCTGCCCTTCCCGGTTCCTTTATTAGCGGTCTCCTTTTCCTCCGGTATCTCTTCCTGCTGTTTAATTACCTCAAGCTTCTTCGCGTTTATTGGCTTAAATTCGTTTGCCGGCGCTTCTTCCTGCGGCTCAGCCACCACTGTCTTAGGCGCTGATACCGGACCTTGAGTTTCTCTGTCCACAGATGCCGCTTCCTGCAGGGCTTTTCTGGTATTATCCACCGCCCTGGCCAAAGCGTTCTGTATCTCATTTGCCTTTGTCTCCGCTTCTTTTGCGGTTACCTCGGCATCCGTTAGCGTCTGTTTGATCTCGCTTTCCTTTTTGATCGCTTCACCGACAGTTGACACTAAAGTATCATGCTTATCATTGAGCATGTCATACAAAAATACAACCTCTTTATGATTTTTATTAATTTCCTCCAGCACAGTGTCAGAGTATTCATTGACAGCCATTATCTTTTCATTGGTTAGCCGTTCCATGGCGCGCTCCGACTTTTCAATTGCATAGGTAATTGTCTCATCTACCATGTCACTGACCGTAGATTTCACATTTTCAGCTTCTTTTGCGACCATCTCCCTGACAGCATCCTCGCTCAGGCCGGCATTTTGCTCCGCATCATCCTTTGACCCTGCCGGAATCAGAAAACTGATTACAAAAGCCACAACTCCTAACAAAATAAGAACTACTTCCATTACTCCCATAGTAAACTTCTATGCCTCCAATACCCTGCAAATTTGCGTACAAGCACAAATTTGTTATGCAAAAAAATATTTTTTTCTTTTTTTAGATTTTGATGTCAAAACCTCTTTGTGCTTTCAGGATCACTTTTCCATCTGTTTCTTTTTCTTCCCGTCTACGCCTTTTTCCACCATCCCCGGCATACTTTCCGTTGCCTTCGTCCTTAGCGTCAAAACGTTTTTCCTTTTTCTGCGCATGATCGCCCTGACGCACCTGGCGGACTCTGTTCTCCACTGTCCGGCCGAACTGCTGTTGGAAATTATTCTGATCCACTGTTACTTTATTATCTTCATTATGTTTAATTGTAGTAAAATCCTGTGCTCTTGTTACCTGGCCCTGAAGCTCTACGCGACTAATTGTCATAAAATACCATACCCTTTCCGTCAGATTTTTATTCCATCTGTACTTAAAAGGTAACTTATGCTGAGAATATTCCCATATAGTTGCCCATCTTCGTTTTCATTTTTTGAAGTGCTCTGGTATGAAGCTGGGATATCCTTGATTCGGATACCTCCAATACATTACTGATTTCTTTCAGCGTCAAATCCTCATAATAATAAAGTAAAATAACTTTCTTTTCCTTTTCCGTCAAAAGTTCTAATGCCTGATTAAGTACTTTCTTTAATTCCTCTTTTTCCATAACCTCTTCCGGGCTATCAAAACGATGCTGTCCGGTCTGCTGAGTCGGTATCTCGGCACCGGATTCCATAAACTCATTTAAAGAAACCACCCCGGTAATCTTCATCTGGGACTGCCATGTCGTATAGTCCTCATCTGAGAGCCCAAGCTTCCCGGCAATTTCTTCATCTGTGGCTGTACGGCCTGTGGCAGACTCAATTTCCTTTACCGCCGCATCTATTTTCTTTTGTTTTTGCCTGATGGTTCTTGGAATCCAGTCCATTTTTCTGATCTGGTCCAGAATTGCTCCCCGAATACGCAGGCTGGCATAGGTTTCGAATTTTACGGCCTTCATGCTATCAAACTTATCAATCGCATCAATCAGGCCAAAAATACCATAGCTCACAAGATCCTCATATTCCACATTGTAGCCCAGATACATGCTAAGACGTCCTGCCACAAGCTTTACAAGGGGCGCATATTCCAAAATTAGCTTCTCCCTGATTTCAGGCGATTTCGTTTTTTCATAACTCTCCCAAAGCTTATTTTTTCCCGCTTCGTCCATTGCCACCTCCACCACCTAAAGTCAATTAAGTCACTCCGTCCATTTGGATCCCGTCATCTGCTGCCTTTTCTCCTGCCTCCATACTTTCAGATATCTCTTGTGCTTCCTCTGCTTCTTTCGCAACCTTAGCCGCCATCTCCTCTTTGATCTGCCTGACAAAAGAATTTACCTTCATTTGAATAAAGCTTCCGGCTATGTAAAAAACCAAAAGTACAGCCAGAAGAATCGGCAACATCTCTTTGGTGCTGTAATGGAAAAAATACATCATTAAACTGACAACTGCTCCTGCTAATAGCATTAAAAATGGTGCAAATAATTTGTCCTTCTTCATAAAAAACCCTGTGTCCTTCAATAATCTACAACATTTAGGCCACAAGCATAAATTTGCCTGTGAAAATTTCAGAAAAATATTTTTATTTACAGTATTTTCTCCGGCTTACCCACGGAACGTATATGAAAGTCCCCTGTTTTTGGGAAAAAAACCACCGTTCTGCCATATGTTTTTCCTGTATCTTCCGCCAGAATCGGAATCTTCATAGCATTTAGTTTTTTCTTGGTAGCAAGAACATTGCGCTCCCCAACACATATACTGTCATTTTTCCCACCAAAGGCAAACATCTGTGCCCCGCCGGCGATTTTGGCTACAAGCCTGTTTCGACTTCCTCCTAAACGTACAATTTCACTAACTAAATCTTCTATTCCTGTATCTGCAAATTTGGGTCTGTTTGTATTATTTCTGATTTCAGTGCTGTCGGGTAACATAATATGAGCCAGGCCGCCAACTCCGGTCATAGGATCCCTTATTGCAATTCCCACGCAGGAACCTAGCCCTAATGTAGTTACTCCATCCTCACCTTTACATGTTTTTAAATCCGCCATTCCCACTTTTATAATAACACCCATGTTCTTACCGTCTCCCGCCTTTTCCGCTGAGCCTACATTACACCAAGTGATTCCAAAATCTTTGCGTAGGACTCCATCTCCGGAATCATAATAAAGTAACCATCTAACTCTACATCATCTGAAAATTGCGTTTCTATGAATAGAATTTTATCTCCTAAAATACCAAATTCAACTGCAGGAACACTCAGCAGCGCTCCTGCCATATCAATGCCAAGCTGAGGTATGGACGGGACTATCTTCAGGTTGGTAAGTCCGGACAATGCATTTAAATATGCACCGGTTATAATGTTCCCCACTTCCTTGATTGCAGAGCACTCCATCTCTCCGAATTCATACTCATCCTTTACTTCCTCCTCAATACCAAGCATTCCGCACATCAATTTATTTACCAAATGAGCCGCAGCATACTGAGACAGGATAAACATCATACTCCCCTCTATATCTCCCGAAACCTGGAAATATATGCCGACCATGATCTGTTCATCACCACCTACAACATCCCCCAGCTCCTGAAAATCAAGCAGCTTAACCTGAGGTACGGACATATCCACTTTACAGTTTATTAATTGTGCCAGAGCTGTAGTAGCATTTCCGGCCCCAATATTGCCTAATTCCTTTAATACATCAAAATATTGATTGGATAATTGATCCATATTAAGGTCCTTCATGGTCCCTCCTATACTATAACAAACATTATTCCCTTACTGTTCATCCATTCATTTTTCCAGAGCTACAGCATTGAGATCCAGAAGAGATATCAGTTCATTTTCATGTTTGCCAATACCCATAATAAAACTGGTTTTATCCTCTTTCCCATCATAGGAAGCTCTTTCGATCTGGCTTGGGTTCAGCGTTACAACTTCCCTCACCTCGTCCACAATAACACCAATCGTACCCTGCTGTTCCAGTTTCAGAATAATTATCCTGGTGGCTTTGGTAATCTCATCCGCAGGCAAATTCATCTTAATCCGAAGACTCATAACCGGTATGACCTCTCCCCGCAAATTTATAACCCCTTTCAGATAATCCGCCACCTTCGGCACTCTGGTAATATGCTGCATCCGTACGATATTATCTATGAATTTAATGTCAATTCCGTACTGCTCATGTCCGAGCTTTATCACAATATACTGCTGTGCATCATATCCTGACTTTACATCAGTTCCGTCCAGACCGGAAACTTTAAGTTCATCCATTCTTACACCTCCTGCATACAACAGGCGGAGCCTGTTGTCATACATCGCAGGCCGCGCCTGCGATACTGCCAATAATATCCCCTTGTTCTATATCAAAGCATTAGCATCCAAAATAAGTGCCACTTCACCATCGCCCAATATGGTTGCTCCGCTGATGATTCTACACTTACTGATATACTTGCCAAGCGACTTAATAACAATTTCCTGCTGCCCTATCAGCTCATCCACTACCAGGCCGGCGTATCTCTCACCCTTCTTAACGATAACTACCATAATATTTTCATCCGGTGTCTTACAGCTTTCTATATCCAGCTCTCTGCTCAGTCTGATAATCGGGATAACGCTGCCTCTTAAATTGATAACTTCCTTGTTTTCCACAAGTTTCACATCGCTGGGGCTGATATCTTCTATGGTCTGAATGCTCCCAAGAGAAATTGCATATTTTTCGCCGCCAACCGTTACCATCAGCGCCTGAATAATCGCAAGCGTCAAAGGAAGTCTTATGGTCCAGGTACTTCCTTCCTCCAGGCTGGTTTTTACCTCGACCTCACCGCTTAAGGATTCAATCTTGGACTTCACTACATCAAGGCCCACGCCTCTTCCCGAAACATCTGATATGGTCTTGGCAGTTGAAAATCCTGCATGGAAAAGAAGATTAATAATATCCTTTTCACTCATGCTTACTGCCTGTTCCGGCGTAATAACGCCACGCTCGATCGCCTTATTCTTAACACTTTCTACATCAATTCCGTTACCGTCATCCTTAACCTCAATTACTACATTATTACCATCCTGGTAAGCATTCAGGAAAATGGAACCAACTTCCGGCTTGCCCCTCTTAATACGCAGCTCGCCTGACTCAAGTCCATGGTCAGCAGCATTCCGAAGGAGGTGCATTAAGGGATCGCCAATCTCATCTACTACCGTTCTGTCAAGTTCGGTCTCCTCACCTGACATATACAGCTCCATTTTTTTATTTAACTTCTTGGATAAGTCACGGATCATTCTTGGGAATTTACTTACAACACTCTCAATAGGAACCATCCTGACTTTCATAACGGATTCATGGAGGTTTGTGGTTACACTCTCCAGATATTCAATATGCTCTCTGAAGCCGGTTCCTTCCTCTGCCCTGGAATCAGCCACCATGGAATTTTTGGCGATAATAAGCTCGCTGACCAGATTCATAAGCACATCCAGCTTTTCAATGTCCACGCGGACCGTTCTGTTAGCTACAGGCTTTCCTGCAGGCTTTTTATCATTTGTCTTAGCCGGAGCTGCCTTTTGCGGCTTAGCAGGCGCAGAACTGGTTTCCTTCGGCAGCGCTGCCACAGCGGTTTCCTCTTTTCCCTCCGGTGCCTGATGTATCTCCGTAGTCTCCTGCACCTCAAACTCAAACGAACCAGCCTCTATCTTTTCAATTTCCGATACATTTTTGGCTTCTTTGATCACCTGTTCCAGTTCGTAATCGGAAATTACAACCAGACTGAAGCTTAAATCAAACTTTTCATCCTCAATCTCCTGCACAGAGGGATTGCAGGCGATAACTTCAGCCTTCTCCTCAATCTCCTTATATACCTGAAAAGCTCTGGCTGCTTTCAAAAGACAGCTTTCCTCTACAAACACGCTTATGCCAAATATTCCCTTGCCCTGAGACTTGGCTGCCTCTAGCACAACCAGCTCCGGTTCGCCTATTTTGATCTCTTTCCATTTTTCGTCCGAATTACTGCTCTCTGAAGCTTCTTTGCTTTCTTTCTCAGGAGCTGCAGGAGCATCCTCTTTTCCTGCCTTGCTGCCATTTAAATATTCATTCAGCTGATTGATAAGCTGCTGATTGTCATTGGTTCCCTCATCGGCAGTCTCCTGAATATTATTGGTGTATTCTTCAAGGGCATCAAGGCACTGGAACAGCGTATCAATCAGATTAGAGTTAACCTTCATGGTGCCGTTCCTGATCTCTGAAAATACATTTTCCATGTCATGGGTCAGTGTCTGCATCCTCTTATAACCCATGGTTCCCGCCATACCCTTCAGCGAATGCGCCGCACGGAAAATTTCATTAATTGTATCTGCATCTTCCGGCTCCTGCTCCAGATTAAGTATCTGAGTGTTCAGACTTTCAAGGTGTTCCTTTGTTTCATCAAGAAAAATCTCCAGATATTGATTTACGTCCATCTAAATTACCCCCACGTTCCTTATAATTTCCTGTGCAATTCGCTCAAGTGATATTCCCTTGCCGGAAAGCCCTGATACTACAATGCTTTTAGGCATACCGTATACAGTAGAGCTCTCCTCGCTTTGGGCAAACACTTTCACATTTTTCTTTTCCTTTAGATTTCTGATCCCTACTGTACCATCTGCCCCCATACCGGTAAGGACTGCACATACAATCTCTTCATAACCGCATGTGGCTAAAGACTCATACATGTAATTGGCGCAGGGACGAACACCTTCCCTGGGAGGTTCATCCGAATAGCGTATCACATGCCTTGCCCCGCTTCTTACAACTTTCATATGCCTTCCGCCACGGGCTAAGTAAACCTGCCCCTGCCTGAGCACATCCCCCTCTGCCGCTTCCTTCACCGCAAGCGGACTTAAGGTATTAAGCCTGGCCGCAAGAGCCTCTGTAAAACCTGCCGGCATATGCTGTACAATCAAAACAGGTGCATTTAAATTGGCTGGCAGTAGCGGAATCAATCCCTGCAATGCCTTAGGTCCGCCGGTTGAACTGGCAATTGCAACAATTTTTCTACCGGCTTTGATCTCATCTGCCTTCGTTATCATAACAAATCCTTTTCAAACTTAAACACTTTGCAACAGTTCAGACAAGTCCTGACCGTCATCATTATCTTAACATACACAGTATAGCATAAATCTTTCTTCACATGAGTGCAAAGTAATCATTCACTAACTTTTTTTCCGTTTCCTTATTTTTCTTTCTTCCTCAAAAATAAAACGGATAATCTCTTCCCTCTCTACCGTATCAATACTTATATACTGGATGCGGTGCTCATACATGCCCGGCTTATCGTCAAGCTCTCTGACCCTGAGTACCTTAGCTGCCAGCTGGTACTCCTTTTCCTCTCCATCCACAGTCAGTTGATATTTGCAATAGATAAGACTATGCTGCTCGTAAACAGTGTCCGACACAAAGCGAATACCGCCTCCGCTGATATCCACAATAACTGCGTGTTTTAAGGGGAGCCCCTGAACCGCAATATAATCACGTTTGTTGGTGACCGCCATCATTTCTTCTTTTACAAGAGGACGCACATCCACATCCAGCGCGCAGCTTAACCTGTAGTATTCCCTTCTCTGGTGCTTTCGCAGGTTTGTGGTAAGCTCCATAAGTAAAATGTACTGTCCGCCTGATTTATATCTGTCTATTACATTTGCAAGACACTGATACAATCCGGAAGATGTGTAAAAGCACAAATCATATTCCGTATTTACAGGCAGCAAAATAAGTTTCATTTTTTCCATGGGCATAGCAATTTCAAGCCTGTCTTCCGAGAGAACATCCAGCACCTGGGTCTGATACACCTTTACATCCTCAAGCACATCCACATCCTCTCCCCGCTCCACTGCCTGCATTTCTATCTTGTTTCCCGGTTCCACATACTTCAATAGCATACTCCTACCTCCTGCTTAACCAATTTTACCTGTTAATATGTGCGAAAAGAAAGCTACCACTCCCCTCTTAGGAATGCTTTGATCTGTTTCCTTATCCATAATATCAGCGGCAATCCTCTCAAAAGCTGTCACCGACCTTGATGTCGGCACTTTTAAAGATACCGGCATCTGATGCATCACTGCCTTGGGCAGCTGGGAATCCCTTGGAATCACTCCCAGATATGTAATGGGAATTTTCAAATAACTGCTCACAACTGCATTTAACTTACCAAAAAGCGCATCCCCTTCTTTGACCGCATCCACCTTATTGGCAACAACTTTGACCAGCGTTTTCTCCTTGGAAAACCTGGGGTGCCTGTTAAGAGCCTTTAAAAGGGAATAGGAATCGGCAATGGAAGTGGGCTCCGGAGTAGTGATTAGCAAAATTTCCTCGCTGGCAACCAAAAATTCCAAAACAGTATCTGAAATTCCTGCAGCCGTGTCCACGATGATGGTATCTGCAATGGCATCCAGCTCGGAGAGATTATTAATAATGTACGATAAATAATCTCTGCCCAGATTAGAAAGCCCGGTTATCCCTGATCCTCCCGATATAAACCCGACCTCCATAGGTCCCCATGTAATAATGTCCCTGATCTTTTTTCCTCTGTATATTAAATCGCTGAGATTGTATTTAGGCACTGCTCCAAACATAATTTCAATGTTGGCAAGCCCAAAATCCGCATCCAGGATAATTACCTTCTGGCCCATTTTTCTGAATTGTATCGCCAGATTGATTGCCACACTGGACTTTCCCACGCCCCCTTTGCCGCTCGTAACCGTAATAACTCTTGCTAATGGTTTGCTGCGGGGAGAGCCTGCTTTGATAATATTTCGTAATTGTTCGGCCTGATCCATGTATCTTCCTCACTTATCCGTGGTTTTATCTCATCATTTCTTTTTTCCACCCAGAAGCTGCTTTACTGTTTTTTGTGGATTAAATACCTCTATGTCCTCAGGCACATTCTGTCCGTAAGTCACATAGGATAGCGGCGCCCCTGTATGGAGTCTTACGTTTAACAGACTTCCCAGGGTGCTGGTCTCATCCAGCTTTGTAAAAATAAGATTGTACTCTGTCATAGCCGAGTAGCTGTCCGCAATGCTGAGCAGATCTTTATATTTTGTAGTTGCGCTCAGAACAAGAAAAACATCTTTTTCGGCTAATCCGTCCACCGAATGGATAAACCCGACCATTGTCTCCTTCTGGGCTTCATTCTGGGGAGAATGACCTGCGGTATCCACCATAATAAAATCATAATCCCTGAAATCACGCAGAGCCTGTTCTATCTCCTCCGTGGAATAAATTACCCGAAAAGGAACCTCCATAATATTGGCATAGGTGCGCAGCTGCTCCGCCGCCGCAATCCGGTAAGTGTCTGCAGTTAAAAGAGCTACCTTCTTATCCCCCTCCACACTGAATTTGGAGGCGATCTTTGCGATTGTGGTGGTCTTTCCGACCCCCGTAGGCCCCACGAAGAAAATCACCTTGGGCCCTTTTTCTGCAGGTTCAATCTCCATGGGTTTGCCAAATTTCAGTATCATCTTCTGATACGTATTTGCAAGGGCATAGTTAAAAGGCATATTAGGCTTATTGATCTTTTTGATTTCGTCCACAATCTGATTCGCATACTGCTCGTTCACTTCATTCTCAAGCATAGTATAATAAAGCAGCTTCATGAAACGGTCTACTTCCGTCTCCTCCTGCTCCTCCGACTCATCTTTCGCCTCCTCCGGCTTTTGAAGCTGCTGCTCTAATAAGGAGTGCAGCGTATTTATTTTTTCTTCCAGCTTTTTGTTCTCCGCCTGGGGGTCCGCCTCTTTCCCTGCCTGCGCATTCTCCCTTTCCTGTCCGTCCTCCTTTGGCGCTTCCGGTGCCTTAACCGGAATGTCTTTAGCTGGCGGCTGGGGCCTTTGCTCCGGCTTCTTAGGCGGAATTATATTTACCGGTTCATCCTCAAGCGCCACGGTAACTTCCACCACCTGGGGCTTTAGGAAACTCAAAATTCCTTTATTTTTTACATTCCGGACATTCATGATCACCACATTACTGCCCAGTTCCTTTTTGGCACTTTCCACTGCTTGTGCTTCTGTTTTTCCCTGAAATTTTTTAATTATCATGCCGTCACCATTCCTACAGATTGTAATTCAATATTACTATCTATCTCATTATATGAAACCACGATTAAATCTCTATAGTAATCTTCCGTCAACCTCTTAAAATACATACGCACGATTGGGGAAGTAATAACAATAGGACTCTTTCCCAAATTTTCCAGCTTTGCAATTTCATCTCCTACAGATTTCACAATTGCTCTGGTTTTTTCCGGATCAAGGGTTAAATATGCACCTGTCTCCGTCTGCTTCACACTTGCCATAATCTCCTGCTCTAACTTGGGATCAAGCGTTACCACACTGGTAGTTTCTCCCTGAGGAAAGAACTTCATGGAAATTGCGCGTTTCAGGCTCTGCCTTACATATTCCGTGAGAATATCCGTATCCCTTGAAGTTGCCGCATAATCCGCCAGAGTTTCAAAAATAGTAAGCAAATCTCTTATGGAAATTCCCTCTTTTAACAGATTCTGCAAAACCTTTTGTATCTCGCCAAGTCCTAAAAGCTTGGGCACAAGCTCCTCCACCAAAGAAGGATTTGTCTCCTTTAAGTTGTCCGTCAGGTTCTGTACATCCTGTCTTGTAAGCAGCTCGGAAATATGCTGCCTGATGATTTCCGTCAGGTGTGTGGCGATAATGGAAGGCGGATCTACCACCGTATATCCCATGCTTTCCGCCCGTTCTCTCTGGCCCTCCGTTATCCAGATTGCCGGCAGATGGAAGGACGGCTCGTAAGTAGGGATACCCGTAATTTCCTCCTCCACATACCCCGGATTCATTGCCATATAGTGGTCAAAAAGAATTTCTCCCTCACTGACCTGTATTCCTTTAATTTTAATAATATACTGATTCGGGTTTAGCTGAATGTTATCCCGAAGCCTGATAATGGGAACCACCGTACCAAGCTCAAGGGCTATCTGCCTTCTGATCATTACCACACGGTCTAAAAGGTCACCGCCCTGATTTACATCTGCCAGGGGGATAATTCCATAGCCAAATTCAAGCTCAATCGGATCCACCTGCAAAAGGCTGTTGACATTTTCGGGCTGTCTGATTTCTTCAGCCGCAATTTCATCTGCGTTTATCTCCCCTTCTATCTGGGCAGTCTCAAGAGTTCCTGCAACCATCCTTCCTGTTACTATGAAGATAAGGCCGAGGGTCAGGAAAACAAGATCCGGCAGCGGTGTCACAATACCCAGTCCGGCAATCACCGCTCCAACCAGATAAAGAGCCTTAGGGATACCAAAGAGCTGACTCACCAGCACCGTTCCAAAATCCGCATCCTTTGACCCTTTCGTTACCAGAATACCGGTGGATAAAGAGATGAGCAGAGACGGGATCTGGCTGACAAGTCCATCGCCGATGGTAAGAATAACATATTTTTCTATTGCCGCCATAGCATCCATATTCTGGTAAACCATACCCATGGCAATTCCGCCAATAACATTTACAAAGGTTATGATAAGGCCTGCAGTGGCATCTCCCTTTACATACTTAACTGCACCATCCATGGAGCCAAAAAAATTAGCTTCTTCCTGTATCTTATCTCTGCGCACCTTCGCTTCCGCGTCTGAAATTGCGCCGGTATTTAAATCCGCATCAATGGCCATCTGTTTACCGGGCATGGCATCCAGTGTAAATCTGGCTGTTACCTCTGCAACTCTCTCAGAACCTTTATTGATAACCATGAACTGAATAATAATTAAAATAATAAAAACAATACTGCCCACTACCAGATTTCCGGCGCCTACATAGTTACCAAAGGTAGCGACCACCTGACCAGGGTCGCCTGTAGTAAGAATCAGTCTGGTAGAGGAAACGTTAAGGGCAATTCTGAATATGGTGGTAAATAAGAGCATGGTAGGATAAAAAGACATATCCAGAACTTCCTTGGTGAACATAGTGCCAAAGAGAATGGTAAAGGCAATAGAAATGTTGCAGGCAAGCAGTATATCCAAAAGCCAGTTTGGAATAGGCACAATAAACATAATAAATGCCGCAAGCACATATATTGCAACGCCAATATCCGCTTTTTTCATGTCCATTCTCCTTTCTTTCAATATAGTGTATTATATCTTGCCTTTTAAGTGGTATACGAAGGCGAGTACCTCCGCCACCGCCTGATAGAGCTCCGGCGGAACCAGTCCGCCTATATCCACATTAGCATAAAGCATTCTTGCAAGAGGCTTGTTTTCTACAATTTCCACATGATTTTCTTTGGCAACTTCCTTAATTTTCCGTGCCAGATAATCCTCTCCCTTTGCCACCACATAAGGAGCATCATATTTATCCGGATCATACTTAATGGCAACCGCATAATGGGTAGGATTGGTAATTACCACATCCGCCTCAGGAAGCTGCTGCATCATTCTCCGCATGGAAGCTTCTCTCATACGCTGCTTCTGCTTTGACTTAATCTGAGGATCGCCTTCAGTATTCTTATACTCATCCTTCACTTCCTGCTTGGTCATCTTCATATCTTCATGGAATTTCCATTTCTGATATGCAAAATCCAAAACGGCAATTACCATATATACCGCTGCAATTCTGATGCCGAGTTCAACAACTATCTCTCCGATCAGGCTGATTGCACGGTTTAAGGTGATATCATACAAAGTAAAAACCTGATCCACCCTGCCCTTTAAAAAGGAATAAACCACATATCCAATCACAGAAAGCTTCAGAATTGACTTCAGCAATTCCATCAGGGAAGCGCCTGAAAAAATTCTTTTAAAGCCTTTCACAGGACTTAATTTACTAAATTTAGGACGCAGGGGCTTTGTGGTAGGCCTCCATTTAACCTGCCAGAGATCACACACAAAGGCCACGCCAAACCCCACTGCCAATACCGGCAGTACCAGGAGCAGCAGTTGAATCATCATACTGCGAATGACCACCTGCAGTGCGGATATCGCTGTCTGGCCTTCATATCTTTTCACTATATCAGGTATCTGACCATAAACCACATTAAAAAATTCTATAAATCTTGACCCTATGATCCCCAAATATATCTTTAATATGATAAAAAGTGCAAGCATACCAAAGGCATTGGCAATTTCCTTACTTTTGGCAACCTGTCCTTCACCTCTCGCATCATTTAATTTCTTGGCGGTTGGTTCTTCTGTTTTCTCACCACCAGGACCGTCCTTCGCAAAGAACTGCAGATTATATAAAAGCAATACTTTCCTTTTCTCCACGAATCCGCCTCCTTCTTTCTTTCTGCAGGCAACAAACCGGAGCAATATATAAATCATTTTGATGACCTGGATGTTCTCAGGCAGCGTCTTTTGATGCCTTAGAACATCTTCATCTCTTTTTACCGCATCATAACTTCCGCATAAACGGACACCATATGTTTCATCTGATCATAGATAAAGTTAGCTGCTCCCGGCAGCATGGCTGTTGACAAAAACAGGATACAAAGGCCCGTCAGCACTTTCATCTGAATTCCCACTGCAAACATATTCATCTGCGGCGACACCTTGGCAAGAACACCAAGCACGGCATTTAAAATAATCATAACCGCAAAGATCGGCAGACATATTCGAAAACCTATTACAATATAGTCTGACAAAAATTCAACCGCCGCTGCCAGTATTTTGTCTCTTCTGAATATGGCACCGTTTACGGGGATCAGTGTGTAAGTCTCTGCAAGGGCTCTCAGCAAATACCGGTGCATACCTGAAAGTAGCAGCATAAGCATAATCATATAATTATAATAGATACCTGTGATAGTGGTATTCTGCCTTGTAGCCGGATCCATCAGGCTCGCCATGGAAAGCCCCATCTCCATATCCGCAATCTGGCCTGCGAAAGTGACTATTGTAGCACACAGATTGGCGGCAAAGCCCAACATCAGTCCGGTTATGACTTCCTTCATCACTATGATGGTATAACCAAGCAGCGTGTCATAGCTGACCGCCTGGCGGGGCAAACCCTGATATAGCAGCAGCGCAATGAAAAAAGCAAGAGCTGCTCTCACGCGTCTGGGTGTATTACTCATGCTGAAAAAAGGGGCTGTAAATATAAAACTTCCAACCCGCATAAGTATTAAAAAGAAATACTCCAAATCTGCATAAGTGAATGCATATTCCAACATGATTCCTTACTCCCGCATATCATAGGCCCGGCTTGCAATACCGCATCGGTAAATTTTACCTTACATACCGGCTAAAATCGGACCATAACTCCACCATAAAGCCTGAAAGCTCTGTCAACATCCAGTTTCCCAGCAATATAAGAGCCAGAAAAATGGAAATTACCTTAGGCACAAAAGTAAGTGTCTGCTCCTGAATAGAGGTAACTGTCTGAAAAATACTAATTATCAAACCTACAACCAGTGACACCAAAAGAACCGGCGATGCCACCTTTATAACCAAGAACAATGCCGAACTGGCAATCGCCATAACCTCATCAACTGTCATTGCCTGTCATCCTTTCCGGAAAACTATTTCTTCTTTTCATAAACCAATTACAGAGCATGCCAGCGCCTGTTTAACATAAGAACAGCTTGCAAAACATGCCGGCCGTTGTTTTTTACTCAGTAAAAAGTTTCAACCAGATGTACAATAATCAAATTCCATCCATCTGCAAGCACAAACAATAATATTTTAAACGGCATGGAAATTGTTGTGGGCGGCAGCATCATCATACCCATACTCATAAGTGTGGAGGCTACTACCATATCAATTACAATAAAGGGAATATAAATAACAAACCCTATAATAAATGCTTCCCGCAGTTCTCCAATGATGAAGCTTGGAACAAGCACGGCAAATGGAATACTGTCTAACTCCCCATCCCACTCCTGTCCGGAAATTTCCAAAAACACTCTTACGTCCTGGGTTTGCGTCTGAGTATACATAAAGTCCCTAAGAGGCTTGGCGCCTGCCGCAAAAAATTCCTCCTGGGTCATCTCTCCGGCTTCAAAGGGAACTACCGCCTCCTCATAAATCCGGGTCAGCGTAGGCTGCATAATAAAATACGTCAGAAACAAAGCAATCCCAAGCAGTACCTGGTTAGGCGGCGCTGTCTGCGTATTGAGAGCTGCTCTGGTAAAGTGCAGAACAATAATGGTTCGGGTAAAGGAGGTCAGCATAATAAGCAGCACAGGCGCTAAAGATATCAGCGTAAGTGTGAGCAGAATCCGAAGATTTGCGTTGACCTCACCGTTACCGTTATTTACCGTAACCGTCAGATTGTTTGCAATATTCAGTTCCGATAAATCTTCCCTTGAATCGGCACTTCCAGGCTCATCTATATTGGTTCTCTCCTCCTGCGAACCTGTAAGATCAGGGTCCGCAGCGGCAGCCTGTACAGATAGATTGGGAATAATACACAATATGCCTACCGTCATCAGCAGGCATACCATCTTCCTCATTATTTTTGCAGCAAAACTACTTTTCATATTATACCCATTCATATAATAGGCAAAGCCTATTGTCATATATCACAAACCTGCTTGCGATACTGCTCAAACAACGGATGCTGTCCTTCATATTTCCGGCAGTCCGCAAATCTGAACATCAGAACAATTTTATTCCTTATCTTTTTCTTTTAGCTTTCTGACCTTTTCAAAAATACCTGCAAAGTCTGTTGTCTGCCCTTTGGTTTCTTTTAAAAAATCCAGTTCAGATTCCGAAAGCTCTGAAAGCATGTGTACCTCATCCTTCCCAACAGCAACTACAAGGTATTTTGTCCCTGCTCTTACGATTTGAATATACTTATTGGGAGAAATCCGACAGGTCTCTATTATCTCCAGATTTCCGCATCCCATCTTTCCTTTCTGGTACCCGGCTATCCACCTGGTAACCAGATAGGTAATGGCAAGCACAAAAACAAAAAGAATGAGTACTGTCATAAACTGGACATAACTGTCCGCTTTCGAAACGGTTGCCAGCAGCATATTAGCCGATAACCTTCTTTACCGCTTCCAAAACGCGGTCAGGCTGGAATGGCTTTACAATAAAGTCCTTTGCACCTGAATGTATTGCTTCAATAACCATGGCCTGCTGTCCCATTGCCGAACACATAATAACCTTTGCGCCGCGATCTGCACCCATAATCATCTTCAGGGCTGCAATACCGTCAACCTCTGGCATGGTAATATCCATAAGCACCAGATCAGGCTTTAACTCATTATACTTTTCGAAAGCCTTTGCGCCATTTTCTGCTTCACCTACTACGTTATAGCCATTCTTTGTAAGAATGTCCTTGATCATCATTCGCATAAACGCAGCATCATCAACAATCAAAATATTTTTTGCCATTTCTTTTCTCCTACCTTTTAATTAATTATTTCGGTTACACGGATGCCAAAACTTTCTTCAATCACCACAACCTCGCCTCTAGCTACAAACTTGCCATTTACAAGTACATCTATCGGTTCACCGGCTATCCTGTCAAGCTCAATAATTGTTCCCGGTGCGAAGTCCAATATTTCTGATATGGATTTTTGGGTTCTGCCAAGCTCCACTGTTACATCCAGGGGTACATCCCTGATTAATCCTATGTTTTCCTGTGCAGGCATGACGCCCATATTGTTATTAAAATTCTGGAACTGTGCAGGCTGTGCATTCATTCCCTGCATATTCATTTGAGGATATCCCATATTCATTCCCGGCGTTCCCATCATTGACGCTCCTCCCATCGGCATTCCCGTATCGGGCTGTCCTGTATTCATCTGAGGCATCGGTTCATTTGCTGCGGGTGGCGTATAGGGAGCTGGCTGCGGCGCTGCAGAAGCTGCCGACTGATCACTTCCTTTTGTCACAGAAAAAGTATCAAACAAACTCTTTGCAAAGTCAATAGGATACAACTGCATAATGGAACTGTCCACCAAATCCCCTATCTGCATCTTAAAGGAAATTTTAACAAAATTACCCTGTAAAAACGGATCAATGTCTCCGGCTGCTGCGACATCATTTAAATCTATCAGCGAAGCCTCCGGGGGACTGATATCTATTAATTTTCCAAGCATAGTAGACATGGAAGTAGCCGCAGCGCCCATCATTTGGTTCATAGCCTCTGAAATAGCGCTTAAGTGAAGCTCGCCTAATTCTCCATCCGTATTGCTTCCATCTCCGCCCATCATGAGATCCGCGATAACCTTTACGTCATGCTCCCTCAAAATCATGATGTTAGATCCATTTAATCCTGTGGTATAACGAATTTGAATAAAAACACAGGGGCGCTCATAATCCGCCACAACTGATTCCCAATCCGCCACCATAACCGTAGGTGTCGTGATATCCACCTTTGTATTTACCAGGGAAAACAAAGTAGTTGCCGAAGATCCTAAACTGATATTGGCAATTTCTCCGATGGCGTCTTTTTCCACATCGGTTAGCAGGCTATCCTTATCATCGTCCGCTGCCGGCGCCGCATTCTCATCCGGTTTCTCAGTTTCCGTATTTTCTGATAAATCCATACCTGAAAGAAGAGCCTGTATCTCATCTTGTGACAATACTCCTCCGTCCATGCCTTATTCCTCCTCTCTGATTACCGTTGTCACCTGAACTGCGTAACTATCCCTGCTGGAGCCTGGAAGTGCGGTAAATTTTCTGATATTCCCCACATAAACTTTCATCTCCGAATCCACCTTTGTATCCAGTCTTATGATATCTCCAATCTGCAGGTTCAGAAAATCACTTACAGATACCTGACTCTTACCCAGTACAGCTCTGACAGGCACATCTATTCTCTTAATAAGCGATTCAAGCTGCTGCTCGTAATTTGTCTTATCATCCTTTTGCATAGTTGAATACCAGTATTTGGTATTCAGTTTATCCATTACATCTTCCAGCGTAAAATAGGGAAGACAGACATTCATGTACCCTTCCACATCGCCTATCTTAATGTTAAAGGAAACAATGGCTACCATATCACTTGGCGCAATCACCTGGGCAAACTGTGCATTGGTCTCAATCCTCTCCAACACCGGATTGATCTCAACCACATTTTTCCATGGTTCACGCATATGCTGTATACAAATTGACATCAGCCTGTCTAAAATGGATAACTCTATCTCTGAAAAATCCCTGCTCTTTTCAAGTGGCAGGCCCTGGCCTCCTAACATCCGGTCAATCATGGCAAATCCCAAATTAGAAGACAACTCTATAATAACATTCCCATTTAAAGGTTGAAAATCCACAATACTAAGTATTACAGGATTTGAAAGCGCGTTGGAAAATTCTGAAAAAGTAAAAGTCTCGGAACTGGACACCGATACCTGAATACTCTTTCTTAAATAAACCGGAAGATTAGTGGAAAGCAGTCTGCCGTAATGTTCATAAATGATTTCCAGCGTCCGCAAATGCTCCTTGGAGAACTTTGCAGGTCTCTTAAAATCATAATTTTTCACTTGTCTATCATCTTTATCCGGCATCTGCTCCACATCCAGTTCACCGCTGCTCATGGCTGCCAAGAGACTGTCTATTTCGCTTTGGGATAAAATATCACCCACTGGCTTACACCTCCTTCATCTTTGCCGAAATATTCTGTTCACACGGCAATTACTGATAAAGTGCGACCAGCGTTACATCAAAAATAAAATCTGACCCGAACAGCTCCTGAACTCTTCCTAATATCTCTGTCTTTAGCTGTTCTGAATTTGTTTTTGCCTCATCCATCGTATACTTGCCTACCAGCTCAAAAATCTGTCCACGGATCAAATCTTCCCTGCCAGAGAGATCACCTTCCCCATAGGTCTTGTAATCCTCATGCTGGCTGTTCATGGAAAGTGTAACCGTAATTACCCCGTAATGATCCTTATCATCCCCTTCTGCTCTTTTCATAGGGATCTGCAAATCTGAAATCGTGTAAGTCACAGTATCTTCCAAAGGTACGGCCGCTGCAGCTCCCCCGCCTGTGAAGCTGCTGCTGATGTCAAGACTGATTGCCGCGGCAACATCACTTACCAGCTCCGCTGTCTTTTTGTTGGTGCTGGTTACACTGAACATCATGATTGCAGTGAGAACTATGTTTACAATTAACAACGCTAATATCAAAATTGAAATCAAATTTCTTTTCATAATAAATACAGCCTTTCTCCGTCAATACGAACTTAATGCATTATATATTTTTATTTCAACGCGCCTGTTTTTTGATCTTCCTTCCTCTGAAGAATTATCCGCAATAGGAATATACTCTCCCCGTCCCGAATGCTTGATCTTACTCATATCCAGGGTGGTGTTCTCCTCCAGATAATAGAAAACAGATAACGCTCTTCCACTGCTCAGCTCATCGTTATTGGAATACTTAGCGCCTGACATAGGTACGTTATCCGTATGTCCTTCTATTTCTATGACGCCTTCGCTAAATCTCTGCAGAATAATCCCAAGCTGCTGCATAAGAGGCATTGCTTCCTCTTTAATCTCCACACTGCCCGAGTCAAACAAAAGCGCACCGTTTAACGTGAGTTGAACATATTGGGAAGTAAACTCAATATCCACTTCCTTGTCCAGATTTCTCTCCTCTAAGGCTTCCTCCACCTTCTCCGCCAATTGCTCGGATTCCTTGAGCTTGGCTTCTTCCATAACCTCCACGGCAGTTTTCAGATCCTCCGGTATCATATCACCTTCCGCATCCCTGCCCGTGCTGTTTATGTAATCATCCAGCTCATTTAACTGGCTCACTCCATTGCTGATTAAAATACCCTCGCCAATAGCCGAAGCCCCTGCGGAAAAAATACTGAACGTCTGGTTAAAGGAAGCTGCCAGCTGTTCAAACTTCTGGGCATCCATCGTTGACATGGAAAACAGCATGACGAAAAAACAAAGAAGCAAATTCATGAGGTCTGCAAATGTCGACTGCCATGCCGGAGCGCCTTTTGGTGGTTCATCCGGTTTTCTTTTAGCCATTCTCATCACCTCCGTCATCCAGCATTCGGTCGCCCGGTGCCATGAATGACTTGAGTTTCTCTTCTATTACTCTGGGATTCTCACCGGCCTGAATAGAGAGAAGACCTTCAATCATAATTTCTTTGAGCATTATTTCACTGGCGTTATTTGATTTTAGCTTACCTGCAACCGGCGCACATATCCAGTTAGCCAGAAGGGAACCATACAAAGTTGTAATAAGAGCTACCGCCATGGAAGGTCCGATTGTAGAAGGATTATCCATCTCGTAAAGCATGTTAACCAGACCAACCAGGGTACCAATCATACCCCAGGCAGGACCCATTGATCCCAGGTCCTCCCAAAAAGCAATCTTGCTTTTGTGTCTGTCTTCTGTGCTGACCAACTCCGTTTCCATGATTCCACGCACCAATTCCGGGTCTGTCCCGTCTACTATAAGCAGCACTCCCTTTTTCATAAAATCATCATCCAGATTAGATGCAGCTTCCTCCAGTGACAAAAGCCCCTCTTTCCTGGCGATATTGGATAAGTCAATGATCTTCTGTATCATTTCCTTGGTATCTGTACTGGACGCTTTAAAAACCAGAAGAAAGCTTTTAAGTCCTGCAAGATAATCAGAGAGCGATTTAGACGCCAGAACGGCAAAGAACGAACCGCCAAAAGTAATAACGGCAGACGCCACATCCACGTATCTGCCTATGTTTGCAATACCTGCCGCATTGATAATACCAAATGCACACATGCCGAAACAAAGCCCTAACCCTAAAATTGACGCAATATCCACAATTCCTCACCCCTTTTGCATTAATTTGCAAAAAAATCCTTTCTATACGATTTTACAAGATTTTTTACGTCTTGTCTACTTTCTTTTACAATTATTTTTCTGCCCGTGGTAAAGGCGATTACCGTGTCAGGCGTTTCCTCCACAAGCTCAATCAGATCGGGATTTATTAAAACCTTAGTCCCGTTAATTTTAGTCACCTCTATCATATCACGTTGTTCCCTCCTGCGCTACTGTAATTTTTTCCAGTGATATTAATTAACGAATTCTTTATGGTTTTCTGCCGGATGCCTTCTTTACGCTAAAAGGAACCGGGTTATGGCTCGGTTCCCTTTAGCTTACAATAAACTGCCCCGCAAGGTACGGCAGTATTTGTTTTTATGCATAATATATTTCTATTTATATTACAAATGATTCTTTCATATGCCAATATAAATGGCAAATGCATGTTAAAAATTATCGCTTCAGGTTGGTAAGTTCTTCAAGCAGGGTATCTGACACCGTGATGATACGGCTGTTAGCCTGGAAACCCCTCTGAGTTGTAATCATTTCGGTAAATTCAGAGGCTAAGTCTACATTGCTCATTTCCAGTACGCCGGATTCCATCTTGCCGCCGCCTGCGGTGATGTCCTCACCAATTCCATCAAACTCCCCTGAGTTTAAGGTTGCAGAATAAAGGTTGTCACCTTCCTTGGAAAGGCCTGAAGGGTTTGCAAAAGTGGCGGATGCAATCTGTCCTAACAGCCTTCTTTGACCGTTATCGTAAGATGCGTAGATTTTACCGTCTCTCTGAACGGAAATACCGCTTAATTCACCTTCTTTGCGGCCCTCACCCAACCCGGTCTGATCTCCGGCATATGCGCTGATGGTGGCAACGCCGTTGTTATCATAGTTGCTGGTTGTGGAGAAGTCTATTTCGATATCACCGAAATTGGGAATATCTGCCAATCCTAATGTAATAGAAGTCTTTCCTACCGTGGTATAATCCTTATCCGCATTGTGTGCCTCGCCGACACTCTGGAAGGTTCCTTTACCGTTTCTGTAATTTAACAATGCTGTCCTGGGAGCTGCAGTTCCGCCGGCCGGCGTATAGCCTGTTCCCCCTTCATTAAATTTAACCTGCTGGCCAATAGCTGTTAAAGTCTTCTGACCGTTAGCATCAACTACAGGCTCGCCATTCGCGTCTAACTCGTACATAATAGATTTGCCTGATCCTTCGCTGATAATATCGTCCAGCTGTACATAGAACTGGCCTGTATCGCCGTCAATATTGTGAACGCTCATTCTGGCCGTATACTTATATCCCTGATTATCAAAAAATTCCAAGTCAAGTATTCTTCCGTCTTCGTGATTAATGTCATTATCGTTTTTATCAACCAGTCCGCCTACGGTAGCCTTTGAGGTTGCCTCCGGAGGATATGTCATATTCTGCTCTGTCATGATTCGCAGAGGCTGTACACGGGCCTTTTGAATGTTATTTGGATTTTCAGGATCTACTCCCCAGCCCATTACGTTGTAACCGGTACTGGTCATCGCGAGATTTCCTTTACCGTCAATGTAGAAGGAACCATCTCTGGTGAAGAAGTTTTCCGAACCATTGCTTACTACGAAGAATGCATCCCCGCTGATCATAATGTCAAAGGGATCGTTGGTATTCTGGGCTGAACCCTGACCGGAAATATTTGTCTTGATTGCACTGGTCTTAGCGCCAAGACCGATTTGTCTTGCGTTGGTACCTGCCACGCCTGTTACCGGGTTTGCACCGGAAGCAGCCTGTGTGGTCTGGTACATCAAATCTGCAAATGTCATGGATTGTGATTTGTACGCTGTGGTGTTGACATTGGCAATATTATTACCAATAACGTCCATCCTTGTCTGGTGTGTTCTTAAACCTGCCACACCAGAAAATAATGATCTCATCATAATGAAATGACCTCCTTAAAATCACGTGCCTTTTGTTCCTTCTGTCATTCAGGAACTTTTTGCCTCCCTAAGGTCCGGCTATATAATTACGGCACCGTCAATGTTAGTAAATACATTTTCCGCCGCGTCCTGCTGATTCATTGCTGTCACTACCGTATTATTGGGTATATTTACGATAAAAGCAAGCTGATCAACAATCACAAGCGATTCTCTGATTCCTTTCATCTGCGCTTTCTGCGCGCCTTCCTGCAAGCGTTCCATCTGGCCTGTGGTAAGTTCAATGTTCCGATCTGCCAATCTTCCTGCGGCATGCTTGGAAAATCTTACCTGCCCCTGTGCCCTGGCACGGCTATTTTCTAAAATTTCCTGAAAAGACTGACCCTCCGTGGCCACCTGCGATGTCCCGCTTTTATTTTGTTTCAGGTATTGATCCTGCAATTGTTCAATAGAAAGAAATCCTTTGTTTTGAACCTGCATATTCATCCCCCATTCCCGCCTCGGGCCGCCAATCCTGCCCGGCGCATATTTTTGTAGCGGTTAATCCTGCATCCTGCAATTTCTGTTCCGGCTTTTTATAAAGCGGTAAAATATCTTTCATAAGGCCTGCGCTGTTTATTCGCTGCCTTCCACACCGGCTCCGCTCCCTTCACCTGTTTCTTCTTTGTCCTCTTCCCCTGCGCCTGTGCCTTCTTCTACTTTGTCATCGCCTTCCTCAACCTTGTCATCACCTTCTTCAGGCTTATCAGGCTTCGCTGCTTCTGTAAGCTCAGCAATTCTCTCCACATATTTTTGCAGCTTTTCGACATTTTTCTTATCAATGAAGGACTGCTGGTAAGCTGTCATACCATTGAAAATTTTCTGTAAGGTTTCAATGTTTTCCTTATCCTCAAGGGTAATAAACTCAAGTCTGGGAAGTTTATCCATAGCTGCCGTAAATGATATCGCCAAATCAAGGGCTGACTGATAAGTTTCATCTACAACCGCAACCACATCGTCTATGGAATAAAGAGCGCCATCAATGGAAACAAACGCCTTATTATTTTCATAGGCCACATATTCCACCGTGCCCTGAACTACTTTGGCGTTTCCTGCGCTGTCCACAGTATTTACTTCAACCAGCTTTCCTACCATGGAAGAAGCTCTTGTAAGCTCCATGGTCGCTGCCATGTTCTGCATCTGCTCCACCTGTGAAAAGGTTGCATACTGAGAAATATACTCCGTATTAGAGGTGGGCTCTAAGGGATCCTGATACTTCATCTGCGCTACTAAAAGCTGTAAAAACGCATCTTTGTCCATGCCGTTTTTTGTAGCGGCTTTCTTAATGGAGCTTTCCGATGCGGTTTCCTCAATCACTCCATTTTTTACTACTGCATCTACCATATTAATGCTATGCTCCTTTCCTGAACTGCAAATTTGTGCTCTAATGCGCGAACGCCTCAGACAGTATAGTCCACCGTATTGCCATTCATTTCCATCACTTTGGCTGCAAGGACTTCTTCCTCGCTTGCTTCCTCATCAAACGCGCCTCCCGGCTCATTTAAATTGATTCTTCTAAGCAGCCTTCTGCTGTTTTCTGATGAAGTATCGGCGTTTTCTTCTCTTTTCTGTCCCTGCCAGAGATTACTCTCAAATCCATGGCTTTCCACACTAACCTGAACCGCTTCCACTTTTACTCCCTGCTCCCGCAGGCTTTCCTGAAGCGTTGTTATCTGGCTTTCAATGGCTGCCTTTACAGCTTCATTTTGTACCTGGAACTGTGCCGTCACCTCACCGCCTTTAGAGGTAAGCTGGATATGTACGGTTCCAAGACTTTCCGGGTGCAGTTGCATTTCTAACTGTTCCATACCGGGCTTTAACTGAATCTTCATATAGTTCATAATCTGATCCATAATGTCCCTTGTCTGCTGGCTGAAAACTTCTGTGGTCTGTTCAAAGGAAACTTCAGCACTCTTAAGGCTGTTATCTGAGAGTGTATTAAGAAGCAGATTTCCTGTTCCGGCATCCTGAGACTTATCCCGGCTGCCTTCATCACCTTTTTGTTCCTGGCTGCCTGTCTGTTCGCTCACAGCATCTGTCTGTGTTTTCGGTTCTGCCGATACCACATCCACAACTTTGGCGGTATTGCCGTTTTCATCGGCTGCAAGCTTAACCGTATCATCCCCGGACTTTACCACCACTGTAATTTGAGGCTCATTTGTCTCTGCCGCGGCCGGTGCATCCTGCACATGCTGCTCCATATGGTTTTGCATTTCTTCAAGCACGCTCTGCATATCCTCAGGGGTTATTCCCAGTTCCCCGGAAAGCTCCGCCTTCAGCTCCTGCATAGCACCCAGCAGATTTTGCAGACTGTCAAAAAGATTGCCATCCGTAAGGAGCACAGTTGCATCCTCGGCACCGCTCACCATTAATACCAGCTGCGTTAAATTAGACGGCTCAAAAAGTGCAAACACCGAAAGCCCTAATGCCTCCATGGCCTTCTCCACATCTTCTCTGGAAACGCCTAATTCCTCCGCAATTTCATCAATAACCTTTTCTCCGGCTTCCTCTAATGCCTGTTCCTGTTCTTTAGTCAGGTTATCCGGTTTTGCCGGCTCTTTCACAGCTTCCTGGGGCTTTATGCTCTCCCTGCGGCTGTTTACAGTCTGCGGTGCGGGTGTTTTCATACTGTTCCCACTGGCAATCGACTGAAATTGGTTGTACGAACTGCCGCCCTTTGTTTTGTTCATTATATCGCCAAAACTCCCGGGGGGTTCCACCGTACTGCCTGTTTTTACGGAATTTCGTCCTCCCGTCAAATTCATCAGGGGATTCATTTCCTTTACAGGTGCGCTTGTCATTCACATCCCTCCTGTCTTTATAAGCCTGTTAAGGCTCTTTTTCAAGGTACATAATTTATATCGGTTAAGGAAACAGATTGTTTAAGGTTCGGGATCCATAATTTTTGTGATCCGCGCCGCAATTTCGGGGTCCATTGCCTCCAAAATTTTAGCCCTGCTATCTGCTTCCATTGCACCCAGTATCCTGACTGCCAAATCCAGATTATCTGTCATTTCCGCCAAAATCGCGGCGGCTGCCTTGGGTTTCATGGCGGAATAGGTTTTTGCATATTCCTCAATCTCCTTGCTCTCCGCGGTCTGTGCAACTACCTGCTTGTAGAGGTATTCCGCAGTTGCAGGATCCATCTCCTCGTAATACTTCTGGTATTCCTCAATGCCGGGTCCTTTGTCTGCATAAACCACTTCCTCATAAAATTCCGTTTTAATTCTCTGGAATTCTACCTGACTGTCCTCAAAAGTCTTTAGGCGATCTACCTCAGCCCTAAGCTCATCCACCTCTTTGTTTTTATCCGACTGGGCGGACTGGGCCCTCTCCAGCTCAAGCTCAAGTTCCTTAATATAGTCCACTGCCTCCTCAATGCTTGTGTAACCACCGTAGCCGTCTTCTTCCCCTTCCGATCCTCCTTCTGTATCAGCACTGCCCGGCAGGATCATATTAAGCACCGGCACATCCTTTAAAACAGGCGTTAATACATTACTTCCAAAGCCGCCAAAATCCAGTTTAACAACCAGGCACAAAATAGCGACCCAAATCAGCACGATAATAAACGTGACCAAAAAAACGGAACCGCTGCCTGCGCCTTCTGCGCCTATGAGTTCTTCCTCCTGATCGGCTATTTCTCTTGCCTTTTCTTTTGCAGCTTTTCGCTGCTCTTTTTGTTCCTGTTTTAATTTTTTCTTTTCCTCTTTGAGACGCTTCTTTTCCAGCTTCGCGTCATCAAAACTCATTTCCTCATCTATTGGCATATCTTCATACCTCCCGGTCAGTAATTTCGTTACAAGCAGCGGGACATTTTATTTCCGTCCGTGGGTATAGCTGGTTAGCTCATCCACTTCCTTAGCTTCTTTGACATTCTCCTCATGTATAAACACCTCGAAAGCCTTCTCGCGCAGTCTCTCCTGGGTCCTGGTCTCCTGTCTGGCAAGCTGCAGTTTCAATCGCGCCGCCTCAAGTTCATCCTCAGCCAGCTTTACCTGCCGTTTTTGCAGAAAAATGAATTCATCCATCACGGCAATTGCATCCCGGTTTTCCAGGATATCCGGAACCTTCAGGCTGCTTTTTCTAAGCTCCCTGCCTTTATTTTCGTAAGACTCTTTTCTGTCAAAAAGCACCTGTAATTTTTCTTCTTCCTCATCCAGATGCATTCTGGCAGCGGCAAACTCCATCTTAGCCTGCTCTTCCAATTTTTCCTTAATATTCAGGATACTCTGCATCCGGTATCTAAATCTCGCCATTTATGCTTCCGCTCCACTGACAAAAATTCCCTTTAAAAGCTCTACTGACTCCTCAAACGATACTTTCTCCTCCACGTCCTGCATCAGAAACTGATTTACCTCTCCAATTTTGCTGATTGCAAAATCAATATCCGGATTACTGCCGGATTTGTAAGCGCCAATATTAATCAAATCTTCAGCCTCATTGTAAGTTGCAAGAACATTTTTCAGTTTTCCCGCATAACTTTTGTGGTCCCTGTCCGCTATCTGACTCATACATCTTGAGATGCTCTGAAGAACATCGATAGCCGGATAGTGATTTTTATGGGCAAGCTTTCTGTCCAGCACAATATGCCCGTCTAAAATACTTCTTGCAGTATCCGTAATTGGCTCATTAAAATCATCCCCGTCTACCAGAACAGTATATAAACCGGTGATGGAACCTTTATCCGATCTGCCTGCCCGCTCCAGGAGCTTTGGCATTTCGGAATACACGCTGGGCGGATAGCCTCTTGACACAGGTGGTTCTCCGCTGGCAAGGCCTATCTCTCTTTGGGCCATGGAAAAACGGGTGAGAGAATCCATCATCAAAAGAACGTCTTTTCCCTGATCCCGGAAATATTCAGCTATTGCCGTAGCCGTCTGCGCCGCTTTTTTACGCTCTAAGGCTGGCTTATCGGAAGTCGCTACCACTACCACCGACCGCTTCATACCCTCAGGGCCTAAGTCCCTTTCAATAAACTCCCTGACCTCCCTGCCCCGCTCTCCAATCAGAGCAATCACATTGATGTCTGCCCTGGTGTTTCTGGCAAACATACCCATCAGCGTGGATTTTCCCACACCTGAACCGGCAAAGATACCAATTCTCTGTCCCTTGCCAACTGTAATAAGACCGTCTACTGCTTTTACCCCCAGCGGCAATACCTCGTCAATAATCTTTCTGCTCATAGGATCCGGCGGCTTTGCCTCAACCGAATATTCCTCTCCTGTCGGCTCCTGCCCTGTATCAGGCATTCCCAGTCCGTCAAGGGCATGCCCTAAAAGTCCCGCATCTACCCGTACCTTTAAAGGAGCCCCGGTATTTTCTACAATACTCCCGGGGCCTATTCCTACCACATTCTGGTAGGGCATCAGAAGATTTTTTCCCTCTTTAAAACCAACTACCTCTGCCGGGGAGGGGCTTTCATTACGACCGCCCTCCACAGGATAAATCATGCAAATGTCCCCCAGCTTCGCTGCCGGCCCCGCCGATTCAATGGTAAGGCCCACCACATTGACCACCTTGCCACTCACCTTAAAAAGAGAATCATCCTTTACACTTATGTATTTTGCAAAATTAACTTTCGGTGTTATCAATTTATACCCGCCCTCTCTTAACAGGTAATTGCACAGCCTCCGGCCCTTACCGGATATCCAGGCAATATGTTCTGCCAAAAGCCTTGCATATCACAAACAGGGTTGCAATCACCTAATTTATTTTATAAGAAAGGAGCCGCAATTTCCGCTTAAGCTCCTCGAGCTCCGTTCCAAGGGAGCAGTCGTAAATGCCTCCCTCCGTTTCAATCATACATTGTGCCTGTGAAAGCGTCACATCCGTTATAATTTCCAGATTATCCGGCAGGGTACCTGTTTCCTCCAGAATTCTCTCTTTCTGCGCACTCACCTTAGGGTAGTCCTTCTTGGAAACGTGTACGATAAAGCTCTTAGCATAATTCATTTTCTGCATGGCATCAATGAGCAGATTTGAGACAATCTGCTCATGTCCGCTTAAATCCACCTTAAAAATATGCTCATATATGCCTGTTATATTATGAATAAACTGTGGTTCTAATTCCTGGATAGCACGCTCATGTTCTTTCTCAAGTTCTTTTTTTTCTTGAAGATACTCATCTTTCAGCGCCTGTGCCTGTGCCATCCCCTCTTCATAGCCGCTTTGGTATCCCTGTTCCTTTGCCTGGGTCAGGGTTTCCATCCGCATCTCTTCAATTTGCGCACTGGCATTTTGAAGCATCTGGTCTGCCTGCTCTTTAAGTGCTTTAAGCTGCTCCCTGGCCTCCTCAATCTCCTGTTCCAGAGCCGCCTTTTCCTTCTGGGAAACACTTTTAAGTACGTTTTCTCCTCCATCCTTTGCTAGCAGGGCGTCCACTACCTCCGGGTTGATTCCCGGCTGAAACGGTTCTGAACCGTCTTCACCCTCCCGGAGCCCCTCCTCAGCGGCGAGCTGGCGGGCTGCCTGCTCTCTAAGTCTGGATTCTACCAATTCATTGGTATCTATTACACGGGCATCACTGTCCATCATGACCCAGCCTGCCTTATAAAGATTGCTATACAACGATCTCGTCACCTCCACCTCTGGAAATTACGATCTCTCCGGCTTCCTCAAGTCTTCTGATAACGCCCACAATCTTCTGCTGCGCTTCCTCAACATCCTTCATACGGACAGGTCCCATAAATTCCATATCTTCCTTTATCATAACTGCAAGGCGCTTGGACAGGTTATTAAAGATAGACGTCTGCACCTGTTCATTGCCGCCCTTAAGCGCAAGCGCCAGATCGTTATTGTCAACATCACGCAGCACTCTTTGAATAGCACGATCGTCCAAAAGAAGGATATCCTCGAACACAAACATCTTTTTTCTGATCTCGTCTGCAAGTTCCGGATCCTCCACTTCCAAAGTCTCCATAATATGCTTTTCCGTGCCTCTGTCCACCGTATTTAAAATTTCTACCACAGCGTCTACACCGCCAATAATGGTGTAGTCCTGATTTACTAAAGATGCAAGCTTTGATTCAAGCACTTTCTCAACCTCTTTCACCACATCCGGACTTGTTCTGTCCATCACGGCAATACGCTTTGCCACGTCTGACTGCTGTTCAGGCGGAAGCGCCGAAACAATAAGCGCAGCCTGCTGCGGCGCTAAATAAGATAAAATAAGCGCTATCGTCTGGGGATGTTCATCCTGTATAAAGTTCAGAAGCTGAGACGCATCTGTCTTGCGTACGAACTCAAAGGGCTTAACCTGAAGGGACGCTGTCAGCTTCCCAATCACGTCCATTGCCCGCTCGTTGCCGAGAGCCTTTTCCAAAAGCTCCTTGGCATAACCGATTCCACCTTCTGCTATATACTGCTGTGCAAGGCATATTCCGTAAAACTCGTCTATTATTTCATCCTTCACCTGAGGTGTAACGCTTCTTGTATTTGCAATTTCAAGGGTCAGTTCTTCAATTTCTTCATCCTTTAAATGCTTAAAAATCATGGCTGACCGCTCTGGTCCCAAGGCAATTAATAAAATTGCCGCTTTTTGAATTCCTGGTATTTTATCCTCAGTATTCTTTGGCATATCTATCTAACCTCCCTTAAAGGTCCACAACTGATCAACCCCATTCCTCGTTCAACCAGTTGCGAAGAAGATTTGCTGCGGCCTCTGGATTTTCATCCACAAATTTTTCAATTAATTTCCTGGTCTCAGAGATCTGTTCTACTCCAATATCTCCGACCTCTACCTCGGGCTGGGACTGAAGGAGATTTTCCACCGATAATTCCTCCGGCTGCTCCGTTTCCTTTTCCGAACGCATACTTCTGAACACTACAAAACCAAGAAGTGCCAGAATAACGATAATAAGGACAATCTGCATAATATCTGATACAGAAATGTTAAGCCCTTCCCTGTCAAAAAATACATTTTCAGAATAAGCGATAATTGCAATATTCGAAACAGGAAAACCGGTTGCCTTAGCTACCAGCTGATACCACTCATCCGGTACCGTCACCATTTCCTGTCCCGCATTTTGCAGCTTGTATTCATCCCATGTAACCCCGCCGTCTAAAAGTCCCTGGGCTCTCACATCCTCTTCCCTGACCACATTCATATTCGTGCAGGCTAAAGAGATGGAGGACTGCTCATAATTAATGCTTCCCGGAAGGATATTCTGATCAGTAATACGTTCCGAAGGAAGGTATTTATCTTCCTGCTCCGTGGTACTGGTATTACTTTCCGCATTATCCTGGTAAACATATTCCGGCTGGTCTCCATTTGAATCCGTTCCCGGCACATCCCCGTTAGCATTGGATGACTCTGAGCTGAAGGTTCTCTGGGAAGCTAAGTACCCCTGGGTATTTCCATCTTCCACATAATACTGGTGATCCGTAATTTTAGTGGATGAAAAATCCATATCCAGATTAACAGCCACCTCCACCTTTTCAAAGCTTCCGGTTCCAAGCATAACCTGTCTGACGTCATTTTTTACTTTGGTTTCCCACTGGGCCTTCACACCCATCTGGGAACTGGCCGTACCCGCAACACTGTAATCATTGTCCCCTGTAAAGAGGATGTTGCTGGCCGTATCTGTAATCACCACCTTTTCCGTGGTTTTATTTCCAATTGCAACCGCAACTGCTTTCGCTAAAGCCGATGCATTATCCGAGGTAAACTCTCCATCAAGCTCTAACACAATCCATATGCCGGATTCCTCTTCCGAATCTATTAAGGTTCCGGTTTTTTCCGGTATGTACAAATCTACTACCGCACTTTTAACGGAGGTAAATTTTCCTATGATATCATTGGCCAGCCGGCTTTCCAGATACAGCTCATATCGCTTTTGCTTATCTGCTTCCGTTGTGCTAAATCCGCCTTCCGTCACCTTGTCTATGGAATAGCTGTAAGACTGGATATCGTTTGATGCAAGTAACAGATTCGCCTGAGATTCCTGATTCTTATTGATCTTAATCTGATAGGCATCATCCGAAACCTCATAGTCCAGACCTGCTCCCTCTAAGATCTCCGCCACCTCCGCTGCCTGCTTTGTGGTTTCACAGTTGAGCAGCACTGTGTACTGCGGTTTGGTCAGCACTGTAATTAAAATTGCAAAGGCCAGAATAACTGCCGCCCCTGCCGAAATGATAAATGTTTTTTGTTTGGTAGAAAACCTGTTCCACCACTCAAGGATCTTACTTAAAAGTTCCTTAACACGCTCTGCCATCGCTTAAACCTTCTTCCGTTTATTTCCCCTACAGACTGCCCTGGGATAATTCCTGCTTTGTCACCCAAAGCCATTATCCGGCAGCTTTAACCATTAAATCTGCATCTGCATAATTTCTCTATATGCTTCAATAAATTTGTCACGCACCGCCACAGTATACTGCAATGCCGTTGAAGCTTTTTGAAGTGCAATACCAAGCTCATTGGTGTTATCTGTTTCCCCTAAAGCCCAGCGCAGCTTTTCATTTTCCGCATCGGAAAGATAAGCATTGGTGGTATTTAAATTCTCAATTGCCTTTTCAAAAAAGTTTCCAAATTCCCCGACAGACTCTCTTTCTCCTGCCGCCCGGGCAGTCTCAGCCGCCTCCCTGATGGCGCCGGAGGATATATTATAAAGTGATGCTATGTCCATTTAAATGTTCCTCCTTACTGGCTTATGATTTCCAGACCCTTTACCGCTATGCTTTTGCTGGCATTAAAAGCAGTGGCGTTAGCCTCAAATGCCCGGCTTGCATCAATCAGATTGGTCATCTCGGTTACTATATTTACATTGGGATATGTAACATAGCCATTTTCATCTGCATCAGGATGAGAGGGATCATAAACCATCTTCATCTGGGTCCATTCGTCTTCCATAACCTTACCCACTCTGACGCCCTGGCCCTTAAATCTGCTACTGGCATTTCCCAAAAAGCTGCTAAAAGACTGCGCACGCTCTCCTCTTTGTTCAAATGTAACCACTTTACGCCTGTAGGGAGTTCCATCCTGGGTCCTTGTGGTGTCAGCGTTTGCCACATTTTCAGATATGGTATCCATCCGGAAACGCTCTGCCGTCATACCGGATGCATTAATGTCAAAAGCACCAAACATACTCATGTTTATTATTCTCCTTACTTGATAACCATTTTTAAATTAGCAAATTCCTGCTTAATACTGTCAATTAATCCATTGTACTTAATCTGATTGGCTGCAAGGGTAACACCCTCTGTGTCAATATCCACGTTGTTTCCATCCAGCCGGTATGAAAAATTAGCAGAATCCGTATAGACTCTCGCCTCTAACTCTGTACCGCTCAGATGCGCAACCTTAGCATCCACTGTCTCATATCTGGAATTTCCAAGAGCCTGGCGCAGTTGAGATTCGAAATCAATATCCTGTCTCTTATATCCTGGTGTATCCACATTAGATATATTATTTCCAATAATCTCATTCCTTTTCCAGGCAGCATCTGCAGTCTTTGAAAGCACATCCACGTAGCTAAACACACTGCTGTTAATCATTTTAATTCCCCATGCCTTTCCGTAACCTGCGCTCTGGACCGCAGGCACAATTTTGATAGTTTAAACATCATTCTGATATATTTAACCCACTCTATTCCATTATAATTTATTTGCTAAAAAACACAAGAGTTTTTTTGTAGAAATCTTCTACGGAATTGTTTCTATTTTATTCCCGAAAAACCATTTTTTATCAGGGAATTATCTTCCAGCATCCTTATTTTCTGATAATACAACGGTTATCGGCGTGTGCATGTTTGGTAGGAAAAAATTTTCAAACACGCTTCGCAATGCGGCTTATTGTAAGAAAAAAAGGATTTACGCCTGCAAATATATGCCCATAAATCCTTTTATTAGCCCATAATCCATTATTACCTTATTCTGTTTACTTTATGTTTTCCTTGCGAAGCTTTTCTACCTCATCAAATACCATGTCATTTAAAACTTTAATATAAGTCCCCTTCATCCCTGAAGATCTTGATTCAATAACACCTGCACTTTCAAACTTCCGAAGAGCATTTACAATAACAGAACGGGTGATTCCCACTCTGTCCGCAATTTTACTTGCTACCAGAATTCCTTCCATGCCGTTTAGCTCTTCAAATATATGAACCACTGCCTCCATCTCAGAATAAGATAACGTATTGATTGCCGATTTAATAACTGCAAGTTTCCGGCTTTCCTCGGCGTTTTCTTCATTTACTGCCCGAAGCATTTCAAGGCCCACCACTGTGGTTCCATACTCGCACAAAATAATATCATCAATCTCATACTGATACTCACACTTATATATAAACAGTGTCCCAAGCCTCTCACCGGCAATCTCAATAGGGGTGATAATCGCCCGAAACCGCTTCACATCCGCCGCCTCAAAGCCAAGGGTTTCAAGGTTAACATTTTCCTTGGTAGAGAGCACTGCAAGCAGTCTTTCATTCAGCATGGAATCGATAAAGCCTCCCACCTGGTCCACAATAAGCTCCGTGATGGAATCCACTCCATAGGCATCCCCTACTCCCAGTACTTTTCCTTTCCTGCTGATCACCAGTACATTGGAGGATAGTATTTCACACAATACCGAACAAATGTCATTAAAAACAACTTTGCTGGAATTATTATTGTGAAGAAGTTTACCAATCTTCCTGGTTTTATCCAATAATTGTACACTGCCCATGCCATACCTCCGCTCTGTAATCTTGTTCAAAGCTCACTGTAACTATAGTACCATATAATTTAGGCAATTACAACAATCAATCAGAAAGTTTTATCAATATTACAAAATTAATTGAATATTCTGACTTATTTCCCAGCTTCTGGATTCTGCAGTACGTATCCACAGGATATATCCATACATACCAGCTTATTTCCCTTGTAAAGCATCATAGAGCCGCAGACAGGACATTTTTCTTTCGAAGGCGCCTGCCATACCATAAAATCACATTCCGGGTTATTAATACATCCGTAATATTTTCTTCCTTTTTTCGTCTTTTTCAGAACAATATCTTTTCCACACTTAGGACATGCAGCCCCTGTCTTTTCATAATAAGCTTTGGTAAAGCGGCAGTCCGGAAAACCGGGGCAGGCCAAAAATCTGCCATAGGCGCCATACTTAATCACCATCTGCCTTCCACAGACCTCACAGACCTCATCTGAAACCTCATCCTCCAGCTTTACTTTTTCAAGTTCCCTCTGAGCAATTGAAACCGCTTCCTCCAAATCAGGGTAAAAGTTGGACACCACTGTTTTCCAGTTAACATTCCCTTCCTCAACTCCATCCAAAAGCGCTTCCATATTGGCGGTAAAGTTCACATCCACAATACTTGGAAAAGCTTCCTTCATAATATGGTTAACCACATCCCCAAGCTCTGTCACATAAAGATTTCTGTTTTCCTTTACCACATAGCGCCTTGCCAGAATTGTGGTAATCGTAGGTGCATAGGTGCTGGGGCGTCCAATCCCCAGCTCTTCCAGTTCCCGCACCAGGGATGCCTCCGTATAATGGGGCGCCGGCTGGGTAAAATGCTGTTTTTCATTATACTCCATGAGCTTTAACTGGGTGGAGGTATCTATCTCTTTTGACAGCATATTGCTGTCTTCTTCTCGGTCCTCCTCCTGGGCATACACACTGGTAAATCCGTCAAAAACAATTCTTGAAGCTGCCACTGTAAAGCGATGAGCCCCCGCATCAATTTTAATGGAGGTAGTCTCATATCTGGCAGGCTGCATTCTGCTGGCCACAAAGCGTTTCCAGATAAGCTGATACAGACGGAACTGATCTCTGCTTAAAGAGTCCTTTAACTCTAACGGAGTCCGGGTGATATCTGTAGGCCGAATTGCCTCATGGGCATCCTGTATCTTTTTGTTGCTTTTTGATATGCTCTCCTTCTCTCCGGCATATTCTTCCCCATAGTTTTTCTTAATATAGCTTTCGGCCGCTCCCATAGCCTCATCCGAAATTCTTGTGGAATCCGTACGCAGGTATGTGATAATTCCCACCGTCCCGCTGCCTTCAATTTCCACTCCCTCATAAAGCTGCTGGGCCAGTCTCATGGTCTTTTGCGTGGTAAAATTAAGGACCTTGCTGGCCTCCTGCTGCAGTGTGGAAGTTGTAAAGGGAAGGGGTGCCTTCCTGATTCGCTCGCCTTTTTTTACTTCGCTGACAATAAAAGGATTTTCACCTATTTCCTTTATAACGCTTTCCACATCCTCTTTTGAGGAAAGAGCCACTTTTCCTGTACTTTTTCCATAATATTTTGCCACCAGAGGCCTTTTGGTACCGGGCATGGAAAGCGATGCATCCAGCGTCCAGTATTCTTCCGGGATAAAACTGTTAATTTCTTCCTCCCTGTCACAGATAATACGCATCGCCACAGACTGCACCCGTCCGGCGCTCAGTCCCCGCTTAACCTTCGCCCACAAAAGGGGAGAGATTCGATATCCTACCATACGGTCTAGTATGCGCCTTGCCTGCTGGGCATTTACAAGATCCATATCAATTTCTCTTGGATTTTTCAAAGCTTCTTTTACTGCATTTTTGGTAATTTCATTAAACGTAATCCGGCTGACCTTCTTATCCTCTAATTTTAGTGCCTTTGAAAGGTGCCAGGAGATAGCCTCCCCCTCACGGTCAGGGTCGGTAGCCAGATAAACTCTCTGAGCCTTTTTTACTTCCTTCCTTAAATTTGCAAGTACATCGCCTTTTCCTCTGATGGTGATATATTTTGGTTCAAAATCATGCTCGGCGTCAAATCCCAGCTGGCTTTTGGGCAGATCACGGACATGTCCGTTACTGGCAGCCACCTCATAATTAGAGCCCAAAAATTTTCGAATTGTTTTCACCTTGGCCGGTGATTCCACAATTACCAGATATTTCGCCATAATACTTCCCCTTTTTCAGTTCCAGATTATTTTCCCTTGGCAATTGCACCGCAAATATGCGGAATATATATGCACAGGCTCTTACTTATCCGCCGGCACAGCGCTTACGGGAATCGCCGTGCACAACTATACACCAATTGCTGCGCGGTTGCAAGTAAAAAATTCGAAAGGATTTTCTTTCCTGTTTTTACCCGGAAATTATTTCATACTGCATCCACTCATATTTAAGCCGGGTTCCCTCCGCTGTTTCAGGCGGAAGAAGCGCCCTTGCCACCAGCTTTAAGTCATCGTTTTCTTCGTCCGTTCTTCTTAAATTTGCATAATCTCCGTCAATGCTTACAACCTCATAATAAAATACATTCATATGAATAACCATACCTTTCCTTTGCCTGCAAACTTTCCTGCCTGTTGCGCTCGTATTTCGCAGGTACAAATCTCACTGCAGATACAGGGTTCTTTTTCCTGCCGCCACATTGTACCATATTCCTGAAGGAAAGTCATCCCCGCATTACTCCTTCGCTGTCCTGAAAAAATAAGCGCCTCCTGCCTGCTTTGCCCTTCCCTCCATGCAAAGTTTCACAAGTCCTGGCAAAAGTTCCGTTATATCCATCTTTATTCCTGCCTTTTTCATTTTTTTCAGAATTTCATCTGCCGGCATGGGATAAAAATCCAAAAACGACTGCAGATCGGTTTGTTCTGCCTTTTCCTCACCTATATAATTATTTTTTTCTACTTTATTAAAAACGCTATTATAATATGAAGCTTCTGCTTTTTTTCTCCCGTTTCCGGGGTCTTTTCCTTCCTTGCCTTTTCTGTTGGTAAGCATGGTAAACTCTGCCATGATATCCTTCGGTGACAGGGCAATGCCCGCCCCCTGTCTTATCAGAAGATTACAGCCATCACTGAGCCGGTCCGTAAGCCGTCCGGGCACAGCATAAACATTTTTTCCCTGTTCCAAAGCCATATCCACCGTAATCCACGTACCGCTTTTTATTTTGGCCTCCACCACCAGCACAATATCCGAAAGCCCTGCCACTATCCTGTTTCTTTCCGGGAAATACTGCTTTTTGGGAGCGGTTCCCGGTGGAAAAACAGATAATATTCCTCCGCCCTTTTCCAGAATTTCATAATAGATCCTTTGGTTGGATAAGGGATAAATGACATCCACACCGCTCCCTAAAACCGCATATGTCTTTCCTCCGCTTTGCAGCGCTGCCTCCTGTCCTATTCCGTCAATTCCGCGGGCCATGCCGCTTACAATCGCCACCCCCGCGCCGGCCATTTCCCCTGCAAAGGCCCGGGCCATATACCTGCCGTACTCTGAACATTCTCTGGCACCAATCACTGCCGCGCAGGGACTTTTCTCCTGCGGAAGGTTTCCCATACAGTAAACGGCATAAGGCGGATGCGGAATACTTCTTAGTCTTTCCGGATATTCTGCATCTCTCAAGGAATAAAAGGAAATTTTTCTTTTTAAAAGTTCTCCATACTCCTTTTCAAGATCCCAATTCTCTGAAAAATCTTTAAGTTTCTTTATTTTATCCTCCCCGAGATCCTTTTTTAATAGTTTTTCATCTGCCATGTAAACTGCTTTGGCGCTTCCATATGCTTTCAGCAGTTTTTCTATGGTCCTGTCTCCGATTCCCGGCAGGTTGTGCATCCAGTACTCATATGCCTTATTTTCCACCATATTAATATTCATGCTCCCTTCTTAGCGCCGCTCTCTTTACGGCCAGTCCCGCACCTGATAGCAGGCTGCCTCCTGCAAATGCCTGGTCAGAACCTTCCCGTTTCCCTCTAAATCCGCTATAGTTCTTGCAATCTTCAAAAGCTTGTGATAGGACCTGACACTTAAACGAAAACTGTCAAATATTTTTTCCAGCATTTCTTTTTCCTTCTTTTCAAGGTAACAGTATTTTTCAATTTCCCCTGCCGGAAGATCCGAATTAAACCGAACAGCCGTATTTTGATACCGCTTTCTTTGTTCTTCTCTGGCAGCCATAACCTTTTTTCTCATATCTTCACTGCTCTCACCCTTATCCTCCTTTTGCAGCTGTTCCAGCCTGATCCCAGGAGCGTCCACACAAATATCGATTCTGTCAAGAATCGGTCCGGATATATGGCTTAAATAATTGTGGATTTCAAAGGGAGTGCACTGGCACCTGCTCTTGTCCGGATAGTAACCGCAGGGACAGGGATTCATGGCACCAACTAACATCACATCTGCCGGAAAAGTAAAGGATCCGCCGCTGCGGTCAATTTGTATGGACCTTTCCTCTAAAGGCTGGCGCAGCAGGTCAAGAGTCTGCCTTTTAAATTCCGGCAGCTCATCCAAAAAAAGAACTCCCCTGTGGGCTAAGCTGATAATGCCCGGCTTTGGATTCTTCCCGCCTCCTGCAAATGCCTGGGGAGAAATCGTGTGGTGTGGATTAAGAAAGGGCCTTTCCCTTAAAAGACAGTATTCTTTCGGAAGCTTTCCTGCAATGCTGTAGATGGAGGAAACCTCCAGGTTTTCCTCCAAAGTAAGATTCGGTAAAATCGTGGGAATGCGCTTGGCAATCATAGTTTTTCCCGCCCCTGGCGGTCCTTTAATGAGCAGATGATGAAATCCGGCCGCTGCAATCAGCGCAGCCCTCTTTACAATCTCCTGGCCTGCAATTTCCGAAAAATCCATTTCGTGATTTTTCCTCTCTTCCTGCTCCTCCCAACAGGAAAAGACGCCTGCCTGCTTTGGCGGCAGGTAGATATCCTGCTCCTTTTCCGGCAGATTTAAGTAATCTATTACCTGCTTTAAGTCCGAAACGCCTGTCGTCCTAAGCCCCGCTGCCGTAGCTTCTTTCGCATTTTCCTCTGGTACGATACATTTTCGAATACCTGCTTTAAAGGCGCCTGCCGCTATAGGCAGTACGCCCTTAACAGGCCTGATTTCGCCGTTTAGCCCAAGCTCTCCCATCACAAGCATACCTCCTGCCGCAAAAGACGGCAGTTTTTCCATGGCCATGAGCACTCCAATTGCAATAGGCAGATCAAATCCTGTGCCTTCTTTTTTCAGATCAGCCGGAGAAAGGTTCACCGCAACATGCATGGGCGGTATGTTAATACCCGCATTTTTAAGGGCGATCCGCACCCTCTCCCCGGATTCCTTCACTTCACTGCCAAGGCTTCCTACCATAATGAAACAGGGCAGCCCCGATGACATATCCACTTCAACCTGAATCAGATTGCCTTCAATGCCATAGACTGTTCCTGATAAAACCCTACTGAACAAAAATGCCTCCCCCTTTTTTCCCAAATTATGAAATTATAAATTCTTTAAACTTTCCGGGAAACCAAAACAGAATTCCAGATAAAAAAATAGACATATCCTGATAAGATATGTCTACTTTATCTAAAACCAAAGAAAAAAGCAATTAAATTTTTATTAAATTTAAGTACCTTCGCCCTACCTCTCCTCAAACTTCTCCCGCAACTTATTTAAGGCCTTCTTCTCAATCCGGCTCACATAGCTCCTTGAAATATTAAGAAGCTCCCCTATCTCCCGCTGGGTCACTTCTTTTCCTGTAAGGAGGCCGTACCTTAGACAAATAATCTCTCTCTCCCGGTCGGTTAACACTTCTCCCAAAAGTTTAGCCAGCTTTTTGGTATTTTCATACAGCGCCATCTGCTCCGTAATATCAACCTGCTCGTGCTCCATGATGTCCAACAGATTAATTTCATTCCCTTCCTTGTCTGTTCCGATAGGTTCAAACAAAGATACCTCCCCTCTGCTCTTTTTCTTGGATCGCAAAAGCATAAGCAGTTCATTGTCAATGCACCTGGAAGCATATGTACTGAGCTTCCCTTTTCCCGCGTCAAAGGAAGATATGGCTTTGATCAGTCCTATGGTGCCAATGGATATCAAATCCTCCATATCCTCGTCAACATTTTGATATTTTTTGGCAATGTGGGCCACCAGACGCAGGTTCCTCTCAATCAGTATTTCCTTTGCTGCAGCGGCCTCATCACTGTTCCCTTCCTGTAACGCCTGTATATAATGGGCTTCCTCCGCTGCTGATAATGGTTTTTGAAAGGTCTTCAAAGGGCGCCCCCAAAGTCATTTTTAATATTCTATGACCTCCGGGGCTTTGTAGTGCCTTTCCAACACAGGATTTATTTAAATATCTGTATCTGTCAGTAAAAATTCCGCCATTACCCTGTTGCTCACATCCATTCCAAAAGGTGTAAGGGCTATCCATTCTTCCCCCGGCACACCCTCTTTCCTTAGCGCAAGCAGTCCTCTTTCGCAAAATTCCTCCACAATTCCCGGATAAACCTCGTCAATTGTCTTTCCAAAGATACGCAGAAACTCATTTTTGCAAACCCCTGCCTTCATTCGAAGTCCCAAAAACATAAACTCCTCCATCTGTTCCTCTATGGAAAGCGCCTGCACATTTTCTTTTGCCAAGTCCCCCTCCAAATTCTTTTGGAAGTCCTCTTTAGTAACATATGTATTTTTATTTTTAATTGGAAATTCATCCGGATTAACATCCATATCATTTTGGATGATATTAAAATTATTATCGTTATTTAAAAATCGTTCCATGTACTTTTTCCTGTCACTGGTATTACAAAACCGCACATTTTCCACCATGGATGCGGCCCCGGTTCCAAAGCCTGCATAACTGCCTCTGCGCCAGTAAACCATATTGTGCCTGCATTCATATCCGGGCAGTGCATAATTGGAAATCTCATATTGCCGGTAACCCTTTGACAACAAAAAATCGCCAGTTATTTTATATAATTCTCTCTCCAAATCTTCATCCGGCAGTTCCGGCCTCTTTTCATAAAAAGGCGTCCCCTCCTCAATGATCAGGCTGTACGCTGAAATATGAGCCGGCATCCGCTTAAGAGCCGTTACTCTTTGCAGTGTCTTTTTAAGGCTCTCCACACTCTGCCCCGGAATGGCGGTCATCAAATCCACATTTATGTTGCAAAACCCCGCTTTTAAAGCCAGTTCATAAGTCATAAGAAAATCCTCAAAAGTGTGGATTCTTCCAAGCGCCTTAAGCTCACTGTCCACCGCTGACTGCAGTCCTATGCTGAGCCTGTTTCCCCCGCTATTCTTAAAGTCTGCAAGCTTCTCCCAGGTGACCGTGCCCGGGTTTACCTCCATGGAAATCTCGCAGTCCCTGCTTACTTTATAGTTTTCGTAAACCCTGTTTAAAATCCTGCCAATGCTCCCGGTTTCCAGCAAAGAGGGTGTCCCCCCGCCTATAAAAATGGTATTTATCGTATAATCTCTGTATTTTCCGCTCTCTCCCCGGATCTCTGTACGCAGTGCCTCCACATAACGTGCTTTTTCCTCCTCATCTGCAGGCGCTGACAAAAAATCACAGTAAAAACACTTGCGCACACAAAAAGGGATATGTATATATATCCCTAAATGCTTCTGACCATCCTTCTCCATTCTCATATCCTCCGCATACCGCAGTCCCGCAGCTCTATGCGCTTATTTGTCATCCAGCTTTAGAACGCTCATAAATGCTTTCTGGGGGATCTCCACGTTTCCTATCTGGCGCATACGCTTCTTTCCCTCTTTCTGCTTTTCCAACAATTTCTTTTTGCGGGTTATATCGCCGCCATAGCACTTGGCAAGCACGTCCTTGCGGACAGCCTTAACCGTCTCTCTGGCAATAATTTTGCCTCCGATGGCCGCCTGAATGGGAATTTCAAACAGGTGCCGCGGAATTTCCTCCTTGAGCTTCTCGCACATTTTTCTGCCTCTCTCATAGGCGCTTTCTTTATGCACAATAAAGGATAAGGCATCCACTTCCTCCCTGTTGATCAGAATATCCAGCTTAACAAGCTCTGACTGCTCATAGCCTTTTAACTCATAGTCAAAGGATGCATAGCCCCGTGAACGGGATTTTAAGGCATCAAAGAAATCATAAATAATTTCATTTAAAGGAAGCTCGTATTTTAGCAGCGCTCTGGTTTCTTCCAGGTATTCCATGCCCAGATATCTCCCCCGCCGCTCCTGACACAGTTCCATAATCGGACCGATAAAATCCGTGGTCACCATAATTTCCGCCGAAACCACAGGCTCCTCCATGTACTCTATAACGGAAGGATCCGGGAGATTGGAAGGATTGGTCAGCTCTATCACTTCCCCGTCAGTTTTCCGCACCTTATAGACAACGCCCGGAGCAGTTGTCACCAGATCCAGGTTGTACTCTCTCTCTAACCTCTCCTGAATAATTTCCAAATGTAAAAGTCCCAAAAATCCGCACCTGAATCCGAATCCAAGGGCAATGGATGTTTCCGGTTCATAGTGGAGAGAAGCGTCATTTAACTGCAGTTTTTCAAGGGCATCCCGCAAATCCGGATACTTGGCGCCGTCTGCCGGATAGATGCCGCAGTATACCATAGAATTAACCTTTTTGTAGCCGGGAAGGGGCTCGGCGCAGGGATTTTTAGCATCTGTGATCGTATCTCCCACCGCTGTGTCCTTTACATTTTTGATGGAAGCCGTAATATAGCCAACCATACCTGCAGACAGCTCGTCACAGGGAATAAACTGCCCGGCACCAAAGTAGCCTGCTTCCACCACTTCGAATTTTGCACCGGTAGCCATCATCCGGATGCTTGTCCCCTTAGCCACCCTTCCTTCCATTATACGGCAAAAGACAATTACCCCTTTATAGGGATCATAAAGGGAATCAAAAATAAGGGCTTTCAGCGGACTGTCCGGATCACCTGAAGGGGCCGGAATCTTTTCGATAATGGCCTCTAGCACCTCGTCAATGCCAATCCCGTTTTTAGCGGAAATCAATGGCGCATCCATAGCCTCAATCCCTATCACATCCTCTATTTCGTTTTTGACCCGATCCGGCTCCGCACTTGGCAGATCAATCTTATTAATCACCGGAAAAACCTCCAGGTTGTGGTCTAATGCCAGATAAACATTGGCAAGTGTCTGGGCCTCAATTCCCTGTGCGGCATCCACCACCAAAACAGCGCCGTCACAGGCAGCCAGACTTCTGCTGACCTCATAATTAAAATCCACATGGCCCGGCGTATCGATCAGGTTAAAAATATATTCCTCTCCGTTTCTTGCCTTGTAGATCGTTCGCACAGCCTGTGCCTTTATTGTGATTCCCCTCTCCCGCTCTAAGTCCATATTGTCAAGAACCTGCGCCTGCATCTCCCTGCTGGTTAAAAGCCCGGTTCTTTCTATAATCCGGTCTGCTAAGGTGGATTTTCCGTGGTCTATATGCGCTACAATACAAAAATTTCTGATCTTACTTTGAGCTATGCCCGCATCTGTACTCATAGGTACCTCCTAAAAATTCCGCTCCTCTATACTGCCCTTTCGCAGTAAATGAAATGTTATAAGCATTTTTTCTTATGTTATCATATCACATTCCGCCATCTAAGACAATGGAAAGGATATGCGCCAGAGGATCACATGCATTCATAATTTCCTCCACCGTATTATTCTGTGCACCAAGCTCAATAAGCATACTTTTGGGTTTTAAATGCATATTAAACCGATAAGCTTTAAGATATACCTTTCTTGCAATGCCCGGGTAATATTCATTTGCCGCCACCTGCGCCTGAAAGGAAAAGGCAAGATTATCCTGTATAAAAGGATTTTCCAGATAAGTAATATCGCCGCTTTTACGTCCATAGCTCAGTCCGTTAAAAAACATGAATCTCGCAGTCGGCCGTCCCTGCAGATCCATCACCAGTTTTCTGTCTCCTGCCACCGCGTCACGATGAAGATCAATCACCACCTCGATGGTAGGATTTTCCTCCAGAATCCGGGTTATGGCAGGTAAAGATTTGTTATAGGCATCGTCCCTTTCACTGTCGTACTCTTCCGTATGATGCAGCACCTGAAAGCCATATTTGTCCTGTAAAAGTTCTGCCAGTTTATCCCCCGCTCCTATAATGGTCGTGGAGGGATCCCCCGGCACAGAGTCTGCAAATCCCTCCCTTGAATGGGTATGATAAATCAAAATCTGCGGGCCGTCTGACTGTTTATTAACAGATAAATCCTTATAAAGCAGCTTATTTAAATCTGCATACTCTTCCTTTAGCATTGTGGAATTATCTACCGCATAAAAATTTGATACAATCGACTCATAGTCCCATTTTTCTGACCAGTCATAAGTATAAGCCGGATAGGCCGCCGCTTCAAATTCCTGCGCCTGCGCCATTTGCACTTCCTCCATTTCCGTATCCGGTTCCTCCACCGGATTTTCTTCGTGATACATACTGTTTTCCCGCTCCATTTCCTCTAACACGTTGCCTTCAATGTGAAGTGCATCCTCGCCATAATCCAGGTGTTCTTCATCTATATTTTTAATATCTTCATCTTCCCCTTCCTGATAACTGATTTTCTCCGCCATCAGAGGATCCTCCTGTTCCTTTACAGGCCCGCCCTCCAGGAAAAGATAAGCGTACAAAAGAAACTGCCTTGCCAGGAGCTGTTCTGTCTCTAAAAGGGAACTGTTTTCCTCTCTGCTTTCTTCCAAATATCTGGGAAGTTTAAAATAGCTTTGTTCCATCTGATGATTGAAAAAAACAGCAATCGATTCCTTTATGCCTGCATTCCCGTCACTATCCGTCTTTCCGTTCCTGAAAAAACTAATAAGGCCGCATATGCCGCAGGCCGCCACCAGAGCGGCCATGCCCCATCTTTTTACAATTCGTCTCCATTTACCTCTGTTCACAGCAAGCACCCCACTATGGAAATATATGCTTATCCACCGTCATTCATTCCCCATAGCGGCTACAGCCGCCCCTGCAGACCGGCATTTATACGGGACTTATGTAAAGAAGCATCAGTTTGATCAATCCAAACTCTGTCACGCTTCGCGAGCCGGCTTATTGCAACTAAATTTTCACATAAAAAGACCCTGAAATGAAATATTACTTCCATTTCAGAGCCTTCCACTCCAATTTTGCCGGCCTGATGACCTGCCTTCCTTCAAATAACACCGCATTGAAGATGTCAGGGGTTTCAGCGGGGCCAGCGCTCTTTCCTTTCCATCAGCTTTCCAAAAGCCGCATGGGGTTCTGACTGATACCAGTAAGCCACACTTGCCACATCATCCTGCCTCTCAAAGAGTCCGCCGTGATAAACCCCAATCTGCTGGACAGTGACTTTTATTTCTTCTTCAAACAAAACAGGATCCGGAATGTGCCACCGGTAAAAGCTGCGCTGGGGCATCTGGTCATCGTTGTGATAGTCATTGTGAATAAAGGTGTCGTGGTGAGAATAGTATGGATACCCCATATATGGCGTGCAATAAGTGTTCTCTACGGTACGCCCCTTATCCTGGGTTGCAAAGCTCCAGGCGCCCCCAAAATAATCCTCCGTTCCCGTTCCGCATATGGTAGGATATTCTTTATCTCCGTCCAGATAAAATTTCACTTCCCCTTCCCCATACCAGTAACGCTCCAAAGTAGTGAGCGCCATATAAGTCCCTACATACTGCCCTCTGCCCTTAACACCATCCAAAATCACATAATCCTGTCCCTTTTCGGTTATTCTCTGCCGCTGCCATTTTGCATGAAAATACCCCATATCAGGAGGAAGCTCCTCCAGACAGTAATCCACCTGATAAAAAAAGGCGTTTACATCCTCATCGCACTGATTCTCAATGGTGATTTTCGCTTTTTTGTAAAAAGGCATAGGAAAAAAGGAATTAAATCCCCTGGTAGGGTTCACAACAACCGGCATGGAATTGACCGGATAAGAAACCCCAAACCCGCAGCAGAAAAAATCCCCCAGAGGGCTTTCCACAGAAGGATTCTCCTCCCCGTCCCAATACATGCGCAGCACCAGATCCCGCAGAATATAACGATTCCTGTCACTTACCTTATCCGTAACGGTAATCCAGATATGCTGAATTGTCCCCGGCCCCTCTATCTTAGCCAGGGTAACGGTTTCCCCCGCCTTAATCTGCGGAATACAGGGAGATCCCTTTCTGGAAGGCCCCAAATCACTGGCTGCCATACCGCCTTTGCCCTTTTCTCCCGTCCTGTTTTCCCAATTGATGCTCCTGCTCTTTCCTCTTCTGAAAAGAGGCAGCCCGCTCATATCAAACATAACAGCGCCCTCCTTTTTCCTGTTAAAGGTTTTGTTTTAATTGTTTATCCTAAATTATAAATGCCACCGCCATATTCTGTCAAAGCATTGTGTATATATCCTGCCTTACGTTTTTGAAAAGCATTAAACGCAGGAAAAGGAATCCCCAAACATCAGAATTCCTTTTCCCAATACAGGCGCGATTACAGATTTCTTAGCCTGACCAACATTTTTCCGCTACGCAGTAGCACAAGTCTTCTCACACTTTTCCTGCTCCAGCAATTGGGTATCCGTACAGACAATCTTCCCGTATTCTGTGAAGATTCCAATGGATCCAACGCCGATTTCATAGCATCTAGCGGTCAGCGCCACATCGTCCACATAGACAAGCATAATGTTTCCGCTCACCACAAGCTTCACCTGCGCGCTGTTTCCCTTAAATGTAACAGGCCTTTCGTCCAAATACTGCTGATCGCCGTCCACTCTGTTGTAGCGGTCCATCTCAATCCTGCCGTGCTTAAACTCCAGTCTCAGCTGGCACCACTTTTTCAAATCCGCATCCGCGTGGATCATAAGTCCGGCCGCCCGGGTTCCTTCCTCCCAGGTTATAGTAGTTTGGAACATACAGATTTCTTTTAACCTGCCAAGCTCCGCCCAGCCAAATCCATCTTCCGCACAGACTTCTATTTTGTCCGCATCACCACTAAGGCTGCCCTGCCTTTCTGTCGGCCAGATGGAAAGAGGTGTATTAAAAGACTTCTCTATTTTTTCCGGCAGCTTCACCCCAAGGCTGCCGTCTGCTCTTAATGTAAGCTCATGGACAAGAAGATTTCCTCCCCAGAGGTGCCTCCCGCTGTCCTTGCATCCCTCACGGATGGACTCCCAGCCAACCATATAGCGTTTTTCCCCATCCGTCACGGATTTTGCCGCATAATACTCGCGGCCGTCAAACATATCGTCCTTTTCCGGCACCTTATAGGGCCCGTCAAAGGCATCCGCCATACGATATCTTGTTTCCCACCACCTGGAATAGTTGGAAAAGGACAGATACCACTTGCCGCCCATCTGAAAGCAGTCGTGGCATTCATGGGTGATGAAGGTGCGGGGTGCATACAAAGTTTTATAGCGCTCCCAGTTTCTTACATCTTCCGATACATATACTGCCGTGCACCCGCTTCTTAAATAAGCCCCTTCCTTTTCAGTAGCCGTAATCAGCATGCAGTATTTCCCAATCTCCTCATTCCAAAAAACATGGGGATCCCGCCAGTGAAGGTTTCCATAATACCTGGCATCCGGTTTGAAAAAGAAGGAAAGGTCCTTCTCCCAGGTCTTTAAATCCCTGCTGAGCGCCCGCATAACCACCTGCTCATTTTTCTCTTCCACGCCGTGGTTTGACTCACAAAATCCCGTATAGTGGAAATAGAAGATTCCTTCATGCTCAAATACGCTGCCTGTCCCAATATGCCAGTCCTGATCCTCGGGGGAGCCGTTTTGCAGTACCAGATAAGGCTCTCCAAAAGATACAAAGTCCTTTGTTTCCACCGCATACACGCAGTATTTATACAAATAAAACAAATAAAATGTTCCCTGCCAGAAAAAAGGCATAAAATCTCCGCACATTTCCCCATGTGGCATCCCAGGGTATTGATTTTCCGGCGTGTAAAAAATATTTCTGTTTCCTTTCATTTCGCTGCCTTTCTTTCAAATATAGTATTATAAACAAGGCCGGCACGCTCCGCGGGCTGCCCTTATGTTAACCAAACGCTGCCACGCTTCGCGAGTCGGCTTATTGTTAACGAAATCAGGAACTGCTCAGAAATATCTTTTCATATTGCTTAACAGTCCCTGAGAAATTTGGAATTTAGTTGCCAAAGGTTGTGTTGTACCACTCGTTTACTTCTTCCGTGATGGTATCGCCGCCTAAGCTCTTCCAGTTGCTTACAAATTCGTCAAAGCTGTCCGCCGGCTGGCTACCCATGATGATATTTACACAAGTTTCAGCCTGCATTTTATTAAGAGCGGAAAGGTTCGTGCTCATGGTAGGTGTGGGAGCTCCAAAAAATACGGACTGCACCAGCTTGTCATTTGCCTTGTAATCATTGATGATAGTGTTCCAGCTTCCCTCCGGTCCGATAAACTTATAATAATTCCATCCTAAGGAATCCTGTCCCTTATCCATACCATTGTCAATAAAGTTCTTGATAACTTTGTAGTAGCGCGCCGCCTCAGGGTGAATCTCCTCTACCGTGGTCTCTCCCTCTAAGGTTGACTTAATCTCCGCATAGTAAGTATTGCATTTTTGAATAGCAGGGTCCATTGCAAATGCCGCATATTCTGCAAAGTTGATTCCTGTTGCCGGGTCTACGCCAAAGGTGTTAAGGGTTTCTTCCGTAGACTCCAGGGAATTGATTTTGTCCTGAAATACGTTGGCAATTTTGATCAGCGCCTCAGGATTTTCGCAGTTTGCATTTGCCGCATAGTACCGGCTGATCCTTACATAAGTGATGGGCTTTGCAGGCTCGCTGGTAGCCGATACGATAGGATAACACTGCCAGTCCGCATCCGGATTGTTTTCAATGTTGCTCTTACATGCGCCCCATGGCATACCCTCTAAGCCGTAGAACATACCGACTTTTCCTGCTGCAATATCCTCAGAGAGCTTTACCGTATCCTTTACACCGAACTCAGGGTCAATCAGGCCGTCCTGATACATCTGGTTTAACTGTGCCAGCGCATCCTTCATCCCTTCATTGATACCGCTGTAGGTAACCTTGCCGCTTTCATCCTTTACCCATGCGCGGGCATAAGCGCCATAAGCTGCAAAAAATCCTTCAAAGCTTCCAGGGCTTGCCCCGTCTTCCGTCACAATATCTTTCTGGAATCCAATGCCCCAGGTGTCATCCACTCCGTTTCCATCCGGATCGTCATAGCGGAATGCCCTTGCCACCTCAATCAGCTCGTCCATGGTTGTGGGCGCCTTAAGTCCCAGGTTTTCCAGCCAGTCCGTACGAATCCAAAGCAAATCGCAGGTACCGTCTGCAGCGGATAACTGGGGAATTCCATACAGCCGTCCGTCCACTTTGGCAGATGCAAGCTGAATTCCTCCATCCACTTCAATGGTCTGTTTTAACAAATCAGACGCGTAAGTATCATAGCTGTCCGTGATGTCTGCCAGCATTCCTGCATTGGCAAGCTCCGAAAATTCCTCTGCGGGAAGATCCATCAGATCCGGCAGATCATTGGATGCAATTGCCATGGTCAGTTTCTGGGTATAATCGTCTCCTGCCGCCGCAACGGTAAAATTAAGCTTAATCCCAAGCTCGTCCTCATAGCAGCGGGTATAAACGTTATTGTTGATATCGCCATTTCCAACATACTTTTCCGTTCCGTTTAACTTATGCATATAAGTCACTTCAGTGAGCCCGCCCCCGCCGGCATTTGAATCACTCCCGCTTTCTGTTTCCGCCGTCTGCGCGCCGGTCTCTTCCTGTCCGCCGGCATTTGAATCACCGCCGGAAGTCTGTTCGTTTTTTCCACATGCGGCTACGGACATTACCATAGCGCCCGTAAGCAGCAGAGCTAAAATTTTTTTGCTTTTCATATAAAATCCTCCATTCTTAAATTATTCATTTTATTTTTTATTCCTTCACGCTTCCCATCACCACGCCGGATACAAAGTATCTTTGCAGGAAGGGATAGATCATGAGGATTGGCACCGTACAAAGCAGAATCAGCGCTCCCTTAATGCCGCGCCCCGTCACCTCCGCCAGCTTAGGATTTAGCATTAACTGCTCGGAAGTAATCTTGGTTACGTCAAACTTTAAAACCACCGACTGCAGATACGTCATCAGCGGATATTTCTCCGGCAGATTCATGTAAATCAGTCCGTCAAACCAGGCATTCCAGTGGTTCACAATGATAAACAGCGAAACCGTTGCCAGAGAGGGCTTAGACAGCGGCAGATAAATCTGTACCATGGTGACAAACCAGTTGGCCCCGTCCACCAGAGCCGCTTCTTCAATTGCCTTGGGAAGCCCCCTGAAGAAGTTCATCGTAATCAGCACGCAGAACATCGGCATGGCCTCCGGCAGAATTAATGCCCAGAAAGAATTGATCATGTGGAGCTTGCTCACCACCAGGTAAGTGGGTATCAGTCCGCCGTTAAAGACCATTGTTATCAGGAAAAACCAGGTGTAGTATTTTCTGCACTTAAAAATTCTGGGGTCATCTTTTGACAAAGGATAGGCTACCAGCACAATCAGGACCAGATTTACAATCCATCCTAAGAGGACTCTCCCGATGGTGATTGCAAAAGACTGGTAATATTGCTTGTTGGATAATATGTACTCATAAGCCGCCGTACTGAATCCTTTAGGCCAGAAAGTGACTGCATTAGCGTCCACCATAGCCCTTTCGCTGAAGGAAATGGCAAACAGGTTGATTAAGGGCAGCAGGCAGGAAAGTCCCAGCAGGCCAAGAATAATATAATTTATTACATTAAATACTTTTCTTGAAAAAGATTCTTTTACCTTCATTTCGCACCATCCTTCCCTAAAAGACCTTATAACCGGCCAGCTTATCAGCCAGCTTATAACCAATCATGATAAGGACAAAGGAAATAGCCGATTTAAACAGTCCAACCGCTGTTGCCAAATCGAACTTCGCCTCAATCACGCCGATGCGGTACACATAGGTATCAATAATATCCCCAGTGGAATATACCTGAGGGCTGTATAGATTGAATACCTGCTCAAATCCTGCCTGCAAAACATTCCCAACGCTTAACACCATCATCAGAAGAATCATTGGCAGAATACTTGGGATTGTCACATACAAAACCTGTTTAAAACGGTTGGCGCCGTCAATTTTTGCCGCCTCATAGTAGGTTGGGTCGATCCCCGTGATCGCCGCCAGATAGACAATTGTTCCCCATCCTAATTCTTTCCAGATATCCGTCACCGCCACCGTATACGGGAAAACTTTGGAATCTCCCAGGAAGAACACAGAGTCCATTCCCAGGGAATTTAAAATCTGATTCACAATTCCTCCCGATGGAGATAAGATATCAATAAAAATTCCGGCAAGAGCTGCCCAGGAGATAAAGTGCGGCAGATAGAGCACTGTCTGCACCGTTTTCTTGTAGTGCCTTCCCCGGACTTCATTTAACAAAAGCGCAATCAGTACCGGAAAAACCAGATTTCCCACCATCTTCATCACCGCAATGAAAATGGTATTCCAAATCACGCTCCCAAAGCCAGGCAAAGAAAACAAATACCTGTAATTCTCCATTCCCACCCATTTCTGGTCAAACATTCCCTTTAGCGGCGTATAGCTCTCAAATGCCATAGAGATTCCTATAAAAGGAATATACTTGAATATAAAGGTAAGAATCACTGCCGGAAACAGCATGAGATGGAATGGCAGTTCCTTCCGGAACCAGCTTTTTTTCTTTTCTTTTACGTTCATTTAAGTCCCCCCTTCTTGTCGGAACCGATTGATAAGGTCAGCCGCCAGGCTGATTTTACAATCCGGCTTCCTTTATAATGTAACTATAGCAATCCATAAAAGCGGGGGATATAATATTATTTTTACTTTGATAACAAAAAATTTACTCTTTGTTCCTGGTTTCCTGGGGTGAGAAGCCAAAATGTGCCTTAAATATTTTGATAAAATAAGCAGTGTTGGAATAGCCGCATCTTTCTGCAATCTCATAAATTTTCATACGGGAATGCAGGATCAGCCTCTTTGCCATATCCATTCTGCAATTCTCCACATACTCCCGGATACCGATTCCTTCCGCCTGCTTAAAAACTCTTGACAGGTAAATAGGATTAAAACCGATTTCCTGTCCGATTGCCGTCAGAGACAAGTCCTCACCCAGATGAGAGAGGATGTAGGATTTCGTCCGTTCCGTAATGCCTCCGCCTGCGCTTTGTCCGGAAAATATACTCAGCTCAAAAACAGCCGCCATAAGAGCGCGTATGTAGTCCGCCGCCTGTTCCCATGTAACGAAGGAGCCCGGATCAAACAATTCCATCAGCCGAATTTTCGAGGCAAGCCGGGCTCTTAAATTTCGCCTGTTAATAAAGGCAATCAGCATGTTGGCAATAGAATAGTATATTTCCAGCGCATACATAGAATGCCTTTTTGCGCCGGAGAGCAGACTTAATATTTTTTCCATCTCTTCCATAAAAGCTTCCCTGTCTCCACCGGAAAGAAATTCCTCCATCACATGAATTTTTTCCGCCACAGGCACCACCATCTCTTCAAAGCCGGTTTCTTCCCCATTAAAAGAAATGCCGGCCTCATCTTCCACCCTTTCCATCACAATACCGCTTTCCTTATCTACGGTCTGTCTTAACATTTCTGTCCAAAGACTGCTGTGCTTTTGGGCCAGTTCATTCCACTTTACGCCCTTTCCTGCAATGCCAAAGGCAATACCTGTATCCAGTTCTTCTTCCAGCATCTTCTGAACGTCTAAGAGTGTTACCTGCAAAAGCTCCGGCAGCTCCCCTTCTTCTGTTTCCAGAAGCCATACAAAGGACTGCCTGTATATCATCTTGTGAATACATGCAATTTTATTCCCATACACTCTCATCAGTGTCTGTTCCATAGCTGTTAAAATTCTTTTCTGGGTTTCCGGATCTACTTTATTCTTCACAGCGCCCAAGAGCATAAGAAGATGTCCCTCCATGGAAACCGGATTCTCTAAATCCGCCATAAGCTCTTTCCATGCTTCCTCCGAACCAATATCCCCATCCAAAAGCTGCCCTAAGGCTTTCTCCTTAAAGGCAGGCGCCATATAAGATATCCTGCTTCTGGCGCTTTCAAATTCCTCCCTGAACAAATTTTCACTCTCCAGAAGGTCCACCATCTTTTTCATGGCCGCAAGGATGATATCATCCCCTTCTGTTTTTAGAATATAATCATCCGCATCCTGCTTAATAGCAGAATAAACATAGTCAAATTCGTCATATCCAGACAAAAAAAGCACATGAATATCCTGCTTTACCCTTCGCATTTTTTCGGCCATCTCTATTCCTGTCATTTTAGGCATTCTCACATCGCTTACCACCACATCCGGCAGGCGGTACTTAAAGATTTCCAACGCTCTTTTGGGGTGATAGCAATTACAAATGCTGAAAATGTCTCCAAAACTTTCTTCAAACAGATCCTTAATCCCGTCCGAAATAATCGGTTCATCATCCACAATCAGCATGGTATATTTTTTATCCTTTTTCATACGTCACCTCACAATTTAAGGCGCAGGCATACCTTAAGTCCGCCAAGTTCTGACCTGCTCACGGTTACGGAATCCTCCTGGTCAAAAAAAACATTCAGCCTGAAGGAAATATTGGCCAGTGCAGTGATATCCTCATTTTCTTTTGGCTCTCCAAACTTTTCTCTGATCCTTTCAAGCCGGGTATCCTCAATATTTCCGGAATTCTCCACACAGACAAAAAGATGCCCGCCTTCCTCCTCATATTTTACCCTGAGGATAATTTTTTCCTCCTCATCCAGCTCATTTACCACATACTTAAAGACATTTTCGATTAATGGCTGAATGATCAGCCTTGGCACTTCAATATATCCATATTTTTCCGGCAATTCCGCAAAATCCATCTGCAATATATTCTTAAAACGGAATCCCTGAATCACGCCATAGGATCGGGCATGAGCTATTTCATCCCCAAGCTTTTTGCTCTCTTCCGAATCCCTTGTGATATACTTAAAAAATTTTCCAAGGCTTTCACAGACCAAAAGGCTCCCTTCTTTATCGCCCTTCTTAATCATCCGGTATAAAAGGAAATAACTGTTATACATAAAATGCGGGTTAATCTGAGCCTGTAAATGCTTAAAATTTGCCTGATTTACCAGAATTTTCTGCTGAAGCTCCCTGGAAACCAGGGTATCAATCCGCTGTGCCATGTAATTGAAGTTCTGATACAGATTGGTGAAAACACTTTCCTTTTCCGGCAGAGGGATCCGGTAGGAAAAATGAGATTCCTTAATCCGGGCAAAGGCATCCACCAGAAGAATTTCCAAAGGCCGGTAAATTCTCCTGTAAAATACGGCGCTGGCCGCCAGAAGGGTCAGCACTATCGCACCGATAAAGGTCAATATACTGATGAGCATCCTTTCTCTTATCAGACGGATAAAAGTCTGATCCTGCATGTAATACAGCTCAAAAAAATAGCCACCGCCTTTAGAACGCATCAGAATATAGCTTTCCTTATCCACCTGTATCTCACCCGGTACTTCCTGCACCTCTATTTCTTTCAGGTCTATTGGAGCTGTCTGAAAAAGAAGCGTGCTCTTCTGATAATCTGTCATAAAGAGAATATCCCCTTCCATCATCTTGGCAAAGGCAAGTTCTTCCCGAATCACCTTCTCGTCCAGCTCAATCACAAAGATCCCCAGAATATTATCTTCCTCCCATCCTTTCAGATAATTTTTTCTGGACATTTCCACAATATACGCTTTTTTGTCCTTCATAATAATTCTATCCCCGTACCAGTCCGGGTTTGCAAAATCATACGCCTGTCTGCCAACGATCCCGAAACCGTTGCCGTCAATTTTAAGCCCCCGCTCCGGCAGGTAAAAGGCGCTGGAAGAAACAAAGGAGTTCAAATTGTCTATTTCCAGACAGCGCCTTCTGATATTATCCAGCAGCTTGCTTCTCTCATAGCTGTTGATAAAATCCCACTTGCAGTACAGCTCTTTCACCACATCCTCTTTCAAAATCATACTCGCGGTAATTTTAAGCTTTATGAATCCATCCTCAATATTTTTGGAAAGATAATTGATTCTGTCCTGCTGCTCTTTTTCAATAATTTCAGAGTAATATTCCCTTTCCCTCTGATAATTCAGCATATTAAAGCTAATACTGACTATGGTAAACAGGAAAAAAACCAAAATAAGCCACTTGTATAAATAGCGGATAAAATAGCGCTCTCTCCTCATCTTTTCCTCCATTCCGAAACATTTATTGCCAGGGCGGCGGGCGAAAATACCGGATTTCGCTCTGCCATCAGTCAAAGACCCCGCAGCAAGCTGACGGGGCATCAAACTTGCAACGCAGCAAGCTGCGGGGTATTTGACCCTCGCGGCAGTCGTCAAATGGACATGCAAGCATGTCCGCTTGGCTCGTTGCTCGCGGAAATAAAGAAGTCTTTTTTCACAAATATATCTTACCTGATACAAATACAAAAAAATATAAAAAGAATTTGACTTTTATAGAATTAAACATACTAAAAACGACCCTGAAATTAATTTCTATTTCAATTCAAGGTCGTTTTATCGCATTTATTCTTTTTGGAGGACTGCCAAACAATCTTTAAAAGATAATCGTGCAGTCTCTATAAATAGCAGCAACTTTTTATTTAAAATATGCCACACCGGACTCGAAGATCTTCATATCCTGCCGGCCGTAAATGTTTACGGCAACACCATCACCCCGGCGCTCTGCATGGCCCATCTTACCAAAGCATCTGCCATCGGGAGAAGTAATCCCCTCGATAGCGGCATAAGATCCATTGATATTCCACTCCTCGTCCATGGATACCTTTCCGTCTGCGTCTGCATACTGTGTAGCTACCTGCCCATTTTCAAAGAGTTTCTTTATCCAGTCCTCTGAAGCCACAAACCTGCCTTCGCCGTGAGAAGCGGGTATCACATAAACCTCGCCCGGCAAAGCTCCCCTAAGCCATGGGGACTTGTTGGAAATCACCTTTGTGTAAACCATTTTTGAGATATGGCGGTTGATGGTGTTAAAGGTAAGGGTCGGCGAATCCTCCTTCTGTCCCGCAATCTCCCCTAAGGGCAATAGTCCCAGCTTGATCAGCGCCTGAAAACCGTTGCAGATGCCAAGCGCCAGTCCGTCTCTTTGATTTAGCAGCTTCATAACCGCTTCCTTAAGCTTCTCGTTTTGAAAAGCCGTTGCAAAAAATTTCGCGCTGCCGTCCGGCTCGTCCCCTGCGGAAAATCCACCCGGGAACATGATAATCTGCGCTCCGTCTATATCCCTTTCAAAAATTTCCACGGACTCCCGTATATCTTCCGCAGACTGGTTTTTAAACACTCTTGTCACCACTTTTGCGCCTGCCCTCTCAAAAGCCCTGGCGCTGTCGTATTCGCAGTTTGTTCCCGGAAATACCGGTATGAATACCAACGGCTTTGCCACTTTATTTTTACATACATATATTTTATCTGTGCGGTAAACGGGAGAATCCACAGGCTCGGTGCTTTTTTCCGCTTTGGTAGGAAATACCTTTTCCAGTCTTTCCTTCCACGCATCTAAGGCTTCCCCCATTGTAACTGTCACGTCTCCAAAGCAGAAAACATCGTCCTCTCTTACCTTTGCAACTCTTCTGAAATTAAGATCCTGCGCTTCCCCGCCTTTGTGTTCAAAGATCTCCGCCGCATCAGCTTCCGTCATTTCAAGGACAATATCGCCCAGGCAGTTTTCAAACAAATCCATCGCTTTCAGATCACCGGCGAAGGAAACGCCAAGCTTATTGCCAAACGCCATTTTGGAAACCCCTGCCAGAAGGCCCCTGGCATCCAGCGCATAGGCAGCCTTCACCTTACCCATCCTCATCAGCTTCGTAATAAAGCGATAAGTCTCCATAACATGCTCATAAACCGGTATATCGTATTCATCCTTATCAAACCAGAACTGAACCAGCTCATCTCCTGCATTCTTTAACTCCGGCGTAATGATTTCCTTTCCCTTTGCCACATCCACCGCAAAGGATACCAGCGTAGGCGGAACATCTATGTCATTAAAGGTTCCCGACATACTGTCCTTACCGCCGATAGAAGGCAGTCCGTAGCCAATCTGTGCGTCATAGGCGCCAAGCAGAGCGGCAAAAGGCTGACTCCATCTTTCCGGATCGCTGCTCATACGTCTGAAGTACTCCTGGAAGGTAAAACGGATCTTATCGAACTGGCCGCCGCATGCCACAATTCTTGCCATGGACTCTGTCACCGCATAGACAGCGCCGTGGTAAGGGCTCCAGGAGGAAAGATACGGATCAAACCCAAAGCTCATCATAGTGACCGTATCCGTCTTTCCCTTAAGCACAGGGAGCTTTGCCACCATTGCCTGTGTTTCCGTGAGCTGGTATTTTCCTCCGTAAGGCATAAGCACACTGCCTGAACCAATGGAGGAATCAAACATTTCCACAAGACCCTTTTGCGAGCACACATTTAAATCGCCCAATGTCTTAAGCCATGCTCCCTTTATATCTCCCTCATCCAAAAGCTTTCTGACTCCCTTAACGGCAATCTGCCTAAAATAGTTTTTTTCGCGCTCCGGGATATCCACCATGACATTGGTTTCCTGATGAGCGCCATTGGTGTTAAGGAAAGCTCTGGCAATATTAACAATCTCTTTCCCCCTCCATTTCAGCACCAGCCTGGGCTCCTTCGTCACTACAGCAACCGGAACAGCTTCCAGATTTTCTTCCGAAGCATAAGCGAGAAATGCCTCCACATCCCCAGGGCTTACCACTACAGCCATTCTCTCCTGGGATTCGGAAATTGCCAGCTCCGTGCCGTCCAGTCCCGCATATTTTTTAGGTACTTTATTAAGGTCAACGATAAGGCCGTCCGCCAGTTCTCCGATTGCAACGGAAACGCCTCCTGCTCCAAAGTCGTTGCACTTCTTTATCAGCCTGCTAACCTCTCCTCTGCGGAAAAGTCTCTGTATTTTACGCTCTGTAGGCGCATTTCCCTTCTGCACCTCAGCGCCGCACTTTTCAATGGAACGCTCCGTATGTACCTTGGAAGAACCGGTAGCGCCGCCACAGCCGTCCCGCCCTGTTCTGCCTCCAAGCAAAATAACCACATCATCCGGGTCCGAATTTTCCCTGATTACATTTTCTCTGGGTGCAGCGCCCATCACCGCGCCGATCTCCATACGCTTTGCCACATAGTCAGGATGATAAATTTCTTTCACATATCCTGTGGCAAGGCCAATCTGGTTTCCATAAGAAGAATAGCCGCAGGCTGCGCCTCTTACCAGCTTTTTTTGTGACAGCTTTCCTTTCAGTGTCTCACTGACAGACACCGTGGGATCTGCCGCTCCCGTAACGCGCATGGCCTGATACACATAGCCCCTTCCCGACAGAGGGTCTCTTATGGCGCCGCCAAGACAGGTTGCGGCGCCGCCAAAGGGCTCTATCTCCGTTGGGTGATTGTGGGTTTCATTTTTGAAAAAGACGAGCCACTGTTCCGTAACCGGACCATCTCCGTAGTCCATCTCCACGGGAACAATCACCGAGCAGGCGTTAATCTCATCAGACTGCTCCATATCCTCCAGCTTTCCATCTTTCTTTAACTTGCGCATAGCCATCAGCGCCAAATCCATCAGACATACGAATTTGTCATCCCTGCCTGCAAAAATTTCGCTTCTGGTATCTAAATAGCTTTGATAAGTAGTCTCAAGGGGCGCCTTATAATAACCATCCTTAAATTCAATATTTTTAAGCTCCGTGGAAAAGGTGGTATGGCGGCAATGGTCTGACCAGTAGGTATCCAAAACACGGATTTCCGTCATGGTCGGATCCCTTTTCTCCTCCCCTTTATAATAATTCTGAATATGTTTAAAATCCTTAAAGGTCATTGCCAGCTCCAGGCTCTCATACAGTTCCCCAAGCTTCTCCTCCTGCATATCCCGAAAGCCGTCAAGGAATGCAACCTGCGCCGGTTCCTCATACTCCGTAATGAGCGTTTCCGGCTTATCCATCCCTGTTTCTCTGGAATCCACAGGATTGATACAGTAGGCTTTTATTCTCTCCATTTCATCAGGGGAAACGCTGCCTGTGATAAGATAGGTAACCGCCGTCTTTATGACAGGCTCCTCATCCTCCTTCAGGAATTTGATGCACTGCATGGCAGAGTCCGCACGCTGGTCGAACTGCCCCGGAAGAAATTCTACTCCGAATACCTGCCCATCCTCTGGTATCTCAATTTCTTCTCTGTAAAGAATGTCTACAGGCGGCTCGGAAAACACACTGTTTACCGCCCGCTCAAAGGTTTCCTCAGAAATGTTCTGAACGTCATAGCGGATAAACACCCGTACATCACGAACACCGGATATTCCAAGATAACTGCCGATTTCCTCTTTCAGTTCCTTTGCCTTCACTGCAAAAGGCGTCTTTTTTTCTACATAAATCCGTTTTACATTTCCCATGTTGAAGTTCATCATCCTCCATTAGATTATTGACTGGTATGAGCCATACCAAATTTGTTATGTGACAATACCCTATCCGTAAACTGCTCCGTTACACGCAGCAACACTTTCATTATACCGGATTTATCCCATTTTGCAACGAAAACAGGGAAAAGCGGCAATATTAATACTCCTCGCCAATCAGTCCCTGCATTACATACAGGATTTCCCGGTCTACCGCCGCTTCCTGGATCCCTCTGGTCTGGGAAGCAATCTTAAGGCCCTCTAACACATACATAATATTTCTTGCCGCCCCTCTCGGATCCCCGCAGTAAAACTCGCCGCTTTCATTTCCCGCCTGAATCAGCTTTTCAATCACATATACCGCCTGTTCAAACTGCTTTTTTAAAAGATTATCCCTTGAAGGCGGATTGCAGGCAAAAAAATATTCGTAAACGGCTATATTTAAGGATGGTTTCAGATTAAGAAGCTCCTTTTTCTGCTCCTTTAAAAACAAAGCGAGAATGTCCGAGGGCGATGCGCCCTCCGGGATGCTTTTTTCAAACACATCATCCGTTTCCTCCTGCTCTAACTTAAGTACCTCCTCAAAAAGCTCCCCTGTATTTTGAAAATACAGATAGAGTCCTCCGCGGCTGATTTCACACGCCTCCACGATGTCTTTCATGGTAACGGCTTTAAAACCTTTTTCCATAAATACATTCCGTGCCGTCTCTACAATGTATTTTTTCTTTTGTACCGATTTTTCACTCATCCTTACCTCCACACCGCCCCATTAAGGCAGCTTAAATCCGGGCAAAATACCTGCTTTGGGGTAATCTATACTCTGCGGGAAATACAATACCTTTATCAGGATCGATCCCAGAAATCCAGCAGTTTTTTCATCTGCTTAAGCCCGCTTAGAAAAACCCCGTTTTCAACAGCTGTTGACCATAAAATTCCCTTGGTCATGCCGCCCAAAACATATTTGGCCATAATGCCAAGTATATTTTCCATGTCTCCAAACTCCGCCTGTTCAATAAGCTTAAGCTCATCCTTCACACTTTTGATACCGTAGCGTGAATAAACATAAACATAATTGCGGCTCATAAGCCCGGTTCCCTGCATTTCCTTCACAAATGCAAGGAGCGTGCTGTCATAAACCGGAATCTGAATAGAATGGGTCAGTCTTTTTTCCCCATCATAATTATGGACCAGCTTTGTCCCCGCTTTTTCCTCCAGCCAGGGAATATAACGGAATATCTTTCCCATCTTTAAACGATATTCCTCTATCTTTTCCTGTCTGTAAATGTTTTCATTTTCCAATTTTTTACCCCATTTCTGTGAGGTGAACGAAGTTCACCTTTGCTTACAATAAGCTGGCCCGCGAAGCGTGACAGCGTTTGTTATTTGCGCTAAGCCATATATGGCTTACGAACTTCATGATTATACCTGTTTGTGCAAAATATCCATTTTATTTTATCTTATCATAAAAAGTTTTCTCTGTCACGTTCAGGAATGCCGGTTATCTCTGTTCAGGTAACATTGTTATCCTTCATGCCCTGAGCATTCGTCCGTAGTGATTGCCGCAAAAAAAGACCATTAAAAATAAATTATTATGTAAACATTTGTCGAAAATTGCTGAATATAACTATACGTGCTAATATATTGTTAGTATCAAGCAATATACTTATAGATTTTCACTTTTTAAAGCAATATACTAAAAAGCGAAGTTGATTACGGAAGTCAACTTTGCTAATTAGCAATTCCGGAAAAATTCCCCTTTTACACAAGCAAAAAGTCCTGAAGTAATTCAGGATTTTTTGCGTTTTATATATTTTATACCCTACTGCGTTTTGATTGTCGGCCGGCAGATTTCTATGATAAAAATGATTGACAGAAAGCAGCATAGTGAGTTATAATAACTTTTGGCAGGTTAAAGCAGCTAATGAAGGGGCATAGTTCAAAGGTAGAACAGCGGTCTCCAAAACCGTCGATGTGGGTTCGATTCCTACTGCCCCTGTTAATTAAGAAGAAATGCAATAAAAAATGTCAGGAAACTTGATTTTGTTTTCTGACACTTTTTATTTTAAAGATTTCAAAAATGGTCTTAATACATCAGATAATCCTTCGTCTGCTCCTCTATAATCCCGCTGTACTCCCTTACTTCCTTAGAAGGTTCATAATCCTTTTCCCCATAAAGAAGCTCATGGAGCTTTTTTACATTATCCTCTAACGAAATCGGAACCACACAGGAGCCATCCGCTCCAATAATGCCTCCATTCCTCATATCGCTAAAAGGAAAGCCCTCACTCTGGGTCACTTTATAATCTCCTACCATACCAAGCACAGGAAGAATATCTCCAACATCAAGGGAGGTTCTGATGCTGGGCAGTACCGCGTTCATAGCATCTGTCAGGGTTCCTAAGGAAGCCTTCTTGCTTTTTTCTATCATGGCAACCAGCACGTCCCGCTGTCTTTGGGCGCGCCTGAAATCATCCCCTCCTCCATAACGGATCCGGCAGTAAGCTGTTGCCTGTAAGCCGTTAAGGACCTGCACACCTGGCCTGGTCACCGGCGTATATTCAATGCCCATCTCCTCTGCCATGGTGCTTTGATAGTTATTTAAATGGGTAATCTCCGTCTCTGTTACATCCATTTCAATACCGCCTAAAGCATCTATTGCCTTTTTCAACCCTTCAAATCCTACCGTTATATAATCTGTTACATACATATCCATATTCATATTAATCATGTTAATTGCCTGTTCCGGCCCTCCCTGGGCATAGGCAGTATTACATTTTTTGTAGGTATCATTTCCCAGGTTCAGATAAGTGTCTCTGTATATGGATATAAGGCGTATCTCATGGGTGTCCATATCAATGGAGCAAATCATGATAGTATCGCTTCTGTTTCCTTTTCCAAGGCTTCCGTCCCTGGCGTCCACACCAAAAAAGGCCAGATTAAAAATGCCTGTATATTGGTTTGTATCGCCTTGCGTCTGCTCTGTCTTTTCTATTTTTTCCTTTACTTCCTCGTTAACTGCAATATTTTCTTCCTTAAGGTTGTCCTTTTCCGCTCCATTTTTACTATCTGTGGCGCGAAGCGTAACATATAAAATGCCCGCCGCCGCAACAAGAACCACCAGCTCTATGATAAATAACGGAATATGCTTAATCCATTTTTTCTTTTCCATCTTTTACCCCCTGCATACCACAGACTGCTCCTGCAGTACTGCCACAAAAAATCCGATTCTATTTTACCACAATATGGTCTGTTTGGACAATAGTTTTTGTCGATATTGTTAATTCATTATACCTTTTTGTAACATTTTTGTCATAAATATGTGATGGCGTCTCCTACATTTTTTGCATAAAGTACTTTTATTCCGGTGACTTCTTTCAGGCTGTCTTTACACACAAATGGAACTATACAGGCTGTAAAACCAAGCTTTTTTGCCTCCTGCACTCTTTCCTTTATCATATTTACAGCCCGCACTTCGCCGCTTAACCCTACTTCTCCTATGGCAATCATCTTATCGTCTATGGCTTTATTTTTAAAGCTGGATACGATTGCCATGGCAATTCCCAAATCCACAGCCGGCTCCTGAATTTTAATTCCTCCGGCGATATTCACATAAGCATCGCAATTACCCAGGGAAATCCCGAGTCTTTTTTCCAAAACTGCAATCAGCAAATTCACACGGTTAAAATCAGTGCCGGTAGTCTGACGCCTTGGAATGCCAAAATTAGAATGGCACACCAGCGCCTGAATCTCTATAAGCATAGGGCGTGTTCCCTCCATGGAACAAACCACTATGGAGCCGCTTGCCCCTTCCGGCTTTCCGCCGAGCATAAATTCGGACGGATTTGAAACCTCCATAAGACCCGAAGCTCTCATCTCAAAAACACCGATTTCGTTGGTGGAGCCAAACCGGTTTTTTACTCCCCGCAAAATGCGGTAGGATGCATGCCTGTCGCCTTCAAAGTACAGCACCGTATCTACCATATGCTCTAATACTCTCGGCCCTGCCACTGTTCCTTCTTTGGTCACGTGTCCCACAATAAAAATGGAAATATTAAGCCCCTTGGCAAGCCCAAGCAGCATACCCGTAGCTTCACGGACCTGGGAAATACTCCCGGGAGCTGAAGAAATATCCTCACGGTACATTGTCTGAATAGAGTCAATTACCACCACGTCAGGCTTTAGCGCGCGTATCATTTCCCCGATCACTTCAAGGCTGGTCTCACACAAAAGCTTTAAGCACTCGTTAAAATCCCCAATACGGTTAGCACGTATCTTAATCTGCTTTAAGGATTCCTCGCCGGATACATAAAGCACTTCCCGTTTATCCAGAGCAAAGTTTTGGCATACCTGCAAAAGCAGGGTAGATTTTCCTATACCGGGATCTCCTCCCACCAGGGTGAGAGACCCCCTTATAAGCCCTCCGCCAAGCACCCTGTCAAGCTCCCTCATGCGGGTGCTTATCCTGTCTTCCTCCTCCAGGGAAATTTCCGATAAAGTTGCAGGTTTATTTTCTGCATGCCTGGCTATATTTATACTGCTTTTGGTGCTCCTTATAACTGTCTCTTCCACAAAAGTATTCCACTGCCTGCAGCCCGGACACTGTCCCATCCATTTGCCGGACTCGTATCCACAGCTCTGGCAGAAAAATACCGTAGCATTTTTCCCTTTTGCCACATTTATCTCCATTTCCGCCAACGTATAAATGATAAATATACCATCGGCACAGTAAATTCCAATCTGTCAAACAAACGCCGACACGCTTCGCGAGTCGTCTTATTGTAACAAACGCCGATACACTTCGCGAGTCGTCTTATTGTAACAAACGCCGATACACTTCGCGAGTCGTCTTATTGTAACAAACGCCGATACACTTCGTGAATCGGCTTATTGTAACAAATCAGGCTGCTGCAAATATTTTTGCAGCAGCCTTCCCTGTCTTGTAACATGCATCATTAACTGTTATTTGGTAATCCGCACGCTGACATCGTCAGCCTCGGCAAGCTCCACGCTGATGTTCAGTTTCCCGCTTAAGTTGGTTTTCATTTTGCCAATGCTCTTTTCATTTACAAAAACCTCGTACTCCGTATCCTCATTCAGGCCTACGGTAATCTGTGCATCCTCGTCCCCTTCCACTATGAAACGGGTTTCCCGGGCGTTTTCCACAAAATGCAGCACACTTGTACCCGGCACTGACTCATAAGCAAACATTCCGTTTTTTTCCAGTCTGGTCATTGTCTTATAAGTCTTAACCTTGTACAAGTCCCCGCAGTGCTCAAAATTTTCCAGTTTGGCCTTGTCCTTAAGCGCATAATTTCCAAAACTAATGGTTCCATCCGCCTCTGAACGCAGCAATTCATCAACAACAGCCATTTTCTTATGTCCTCCTGCAAATTATCTTTGCCACCATTCACGGTAGTAAGCCTGGAACAGTGACATATCTTAAACCACTTTTCTGATGCCACTCAACTTCTCTTTATAGTATTTAGTATAATATATTTTATCTTTTTTTACAATCAAAAACCACCTGACCTTTTCGATAACCTGCCGTCAGAGTATCCCCGGGCAGGACTCTGCCTTCCAGTATTTCCTCCGCCAGTTTGTCTTCCACCACGCTCTGCAGGGCTCTCTTTAATGGACGGGCTCCCATCTTATCATCCGCATATCTGGTGACAATATGTTCTTTTAAGGCATTGCTGATCAGAAGTTTTATCTCCATCTGGCTTTTGCATCTCTTTATCAGATTGCCCGAAAGAAGGCCGATGATCTCATGCATCTCTTCTTTTCCAAGAGGCTGGAACACAATTATTTCATCAATTCGGTTAATAAATTCCGGCTTAAAAAGCCTCTTTACTTCCTCCATTACCCCTTCCTTCATCTTTTCATAGTCCTGTTCCTTCGTGCTTTCCATGAAAAAGCCTAAATTTTTCGGGGAAATGATTCTCTGTGCGCCTGCGTTTGAGGTCATGATCAGTATAGTATTTTTAAAGCTTACCTTCCTGCCTTTGGAATCTGTAATATGTCCGTCGTCCAACACCTGAAGCAGTACATTAAACACATCCGGGTGGGCCTTTTCAATTTCATCAAACAAAACCACGCTGTAAGGGTTTTTGCGGATTTTTTCACTGAGCTGTCCGCCTTCCTCAAACCCCACATATCCCGGAGGCGAACCAATCATTTTAGACACCGAATGCCCTTCCATATACTCAGACATATCCACACGGATTAGGGCATTTTCCGAACCAAACATAGCCTCTGCCAGTGCTTTGCTCAGCTCTGTCTTTCCCACACCGGTAGGTCCCAAAAACAGGAACGAGCCTATGGGTCTGTCCGGATCCTGGAGTCCTACCCTGCCCCTTCTGATAGCCCGGGACACGGCACTTACCGCTGCCTCCTGCCCAATCACACGCCCGTGAAGAATTTTTTCCAGCTTAAGCAGTCTTTCGCTTTCTTTTTCTGTCAATTTGCTGACCGGCACCTTTGTCCAGGAGGAAACCACTTCCGCAATCTCGTTTTCTCCTATGGAGAAACGCTCCTGCCCCTGTCTGTTGCGGTTTCTTTCCTTTGTACGCTCAAACTTCTTTATAAGCTTATCCTGATCCTTTCTTACCTGAGCCGCTTTCTCCAAATCCTGTTCTTTAAGGCACCGCTCCACTTCCACATCCATTTCCCTGATTTGTTCTAAAGTTTCCTTTTGATTATCAGGGGTTCGCATATTCTTAAGCCTCACTGCCGCGGCGGCCTCGTCAATTAAATCAATGGCTTTATCCGGCAGATTTCTGTCATTGATATAGCGCTCGGAAAGAATTACCGCCGCCCGGATTGCCTCCTTTGTAATGGTCACTTTGTGATGCTCCTCATACTTCGGCGCAACTCCCTTTAAAATTTCTATTGCTTCCTCTATAGAAGGCTCCTCCACATACACAGACTGAAAACGCCTCTCTAAGGCGGCATCCCTCTCCACATATTTATGATACTCTGCCACTGTGGTAGCCCCAATCAGCTGTAATTCTCCTCTGGCCAGGGACGGCTTTAGGATATTGGAAGCGTCAATTGCACCTTCCGCACCGCCTGCACCAATGATAGTGTGCATTTCGTCCAGAAAAAGAATCACGTTTCCATCTTCCTGTACCTCTCTGATTACCCGCTTAATCCTTTCTTCGAATTCCCCTCTGTATTTAGATCCTGCCACCATCCCTGACAGATCCAGGGTAAGCAGTCTTTTGTTCTGTACCGTGAAGGGGACTTCTCCTGCCACAATGCGCAGTGCAAGCCCTTCCACCACAGCGGTTTTTCCTACGCCGGGCTCCCCGATAAGACAGGGATTGTTTTTTGTCCGCCTGCTTAAGATCTCTATGACGCGTTTTATTTCACTTTCCCGCCCAATCACAGGATCCAGCATTCCATCTGCTGCAAGAGCTGTTAAATCCCTGCTGTATTGCTCTAATGTGGAGGTTTTATTATTTTTTCTGCCCTGCTTTTTTCCCAAATCTTCTTTATAAAGACCGGCGTCCTGTCCCATGGCAATTAACGTATCTACATACAGCTTTTGGACAGATATGCCAAGTGTGTTTAATAACCTCAGTGCAACATTTTCTCCTTCCTTAAGAAGGGCAAGTAAAATATGTTCTGTTCCGGTTTCCTCTGCGCCAAAACGATCCGCCTGCCTGTGAGCCTCCTCTAACACCGCATTCGCTCTGGGAGATATCTCCTCCCTCTCCTTAATGATAACCGGTGTTTCCGGTATAATTAATTCCTGTATCATCTCAATGAGCTTTGCCTCATCGGCGCCATTTTCCTTAAGTACTCTGGCCGCCACCCCGGCATTTTCCTTAAGCAGTCCAATCAAAATGTGCTCTGTGCCTACATACCCTGCACGCATTCTGGACGCTGTCTTTTCTGCCAATGATAACGCCATTTTTGCTCTGTCCGTAAAACCACCTGACTGCATATATTTTCCTCATTTCCTTATTACCCGCATACATCTCACAGGTTAAACTTAATATACTTAATTTCAGCTTTTAATTTCTGCCCTCAAATCCTTCATAGATTTCATCTATCATCCGGTGCGCTTCCTCTTTGGATATCCCTTTACACATTCCCTTTGCAAGAATGCCTTTCAGTTCTCCCTTCATTTCCTCCAGAGCTCTTATTCTGTCAATATCCAGTGCAATTACGGCTCCCCGTCTTCTGTCCACCTTCACAAAGCCTTCCTGCTTTAGTACCGTGTAAGCTTTGTTTACGGTGTGCATGTTTATACCAATATCATCTGCAAGCTGCCTGACAGACGGAAGGGCATCCCCTTCCTGAAATTTTGCGGTTGCAATTCCAAGAATGATCTGATTTCGCAGCTGTAAATAAAGTGCTTCCCCGCTGTTAAAATCAATCTCTATTACCATATATCATCCTCTCATCCTCTCTGCCTGCCCATAATACATCATTACATTAATTCCGAAGCTGATTTAACTTCAAGATGAATGCAGCAATGTACCAGTACGCAGTTTTTTGCACAAAACGCTTTTCCGTGCCATTTTGTACAAGAGGAATAGCCTGTGCTATTCCTCTTTTGCGTAAACATAAAACATTGTCATCTCTCTTTATTTATAAATCCTTATCATCCATATTTAAAAATTCAAACTCAAACTCATCATCATCCACAAGAAAATTCTGGGATTTTCTTGGCGCAGGCTTTCTGACAGGCTCCTTTCTTTCCGCCGCATAAAGCTCCTTTTCACCTCTTGCCTTGCCCGGGCCTGCTTTTTCCCTGCTCTTTGGCACACGTTCCTGGACGGGAGCAGGGCTCTTTTTCCTTTTTACCGGAACCGGTTCTTCTTCCTCCTGCACGGCTACGCGCCTCTTTACCTTTTTTCTGACGGGTTCGGGTTCTTCCTCTTCTTCCTCCTCCTCGTCATCATCATCCTCATAGTCATCATAAGATAAATCTCTTATTTTAAACAAAAGGATAGTTAAGATGATAAACAGAACAACAATCACAACAGCTAAAATAATAATGATAATTTTTTCATTTTTTACCTGCTCCTCCATCTTCACCGTGTTCTCATTGGTACCGTTAATCAGGTTTAAAATATCCGTAACTCTCGTCTTGGTACCGGTAGGACCGTCCGTATAATTTAAGAAATAATATTCGTATTCTCCCGTACTTTCATTCAGCATATAAGCGATATCATAATCGTTATTTTCTTCCTCCGGTTCAGGCTCCGCAGGCTGGTCTTCACCTTCAGGATTTTCTCCTTCACCGCCCTCTGCACTGCCCTCGGGATTTTCTCCCTCACCGCCTTGCGTGCCTTCTTCAGGGTTTTCTCCTTCACCGCCTTCGGAACCTTCTGCCGGTGCGCCGGCGGAAGCAACAAGGTCGGAACGCACATATCCCTCTACGGTTTTATCATTATAATTGCAGGTAAGCTGGTACCACTTTTTCCCTGAACTGTCATTGGCTTCCCCAATCAATGTGATCTCGGTCCCATTGGGGAGGGATGTCACAATGCTGTGCTGGGTGGAAGCCCCGGAACGGATATTGACACTGTTGCTTTTGGAAGAATTGACCGTTGCTTTCTGCTGTTCGATGGCAGTTGACTGGGTATCCGCCGGTTTACTGGTGTTTCCTGTAAGCTGGGTGCTTGTAGTGCCTGCACTTACCGTGATGCTTTCACTGGTTTCCACCAGATCGCTTCTGATATACCCGTATCCTCCATTGGCCACCGCCACCTTATACCATACGGTGCCTGCACCGTCTTTTACAGCCTCTAAAATATCAATTGTTTTTCCTGCTACGGCACTGCCCACCACCTCGCTGTCCGTGCTTGTCTGCGCACGAATATTGGTGTTGGCCTTTACCTTGCCCTCTGCCGCCAGACTTACAAAGCTCATCATACTAAATGCCATAAACATCACAAAAAGACTGACCGCGCCTTTGAACCATGTTCCTTTAAAAACACGTGCTCTTATTTTTCTCACTTTACTTTCTCCTCATCTTTCCCTTGTAAATCTTTTACTGCCCTTTTCTGTCTGCATATTTTCTCCATAACCTACCAGATTATTCTTTCTCTCGCCGCGCATTTCTTCCTCTAACCTTCTGTGGTAGGCTTCTTCACAGATAGGGCAGAAACGGCCGCTTCTGATATTTGCTCCGCAGATTTCACACCTCAAATAGCCTCCCCTGTTCTCAACGACCTCAAACCGTTTTTCCTTGATCATATCCCGTATGGACTTATGTGAAACACCTGTTTCGCCTGATATTTCAGAAACATTCGCTCCCTTATGTACTTCCAGATATTTTCTCACCTTTCCATAATCATCATACTCCACTTCGCCGCAGTCCTCGCACCGGTACTCTCCCAGTCCCTTGTACACCATTACACCGCTGCATTTTGTACAGAAAGTAGGTCTTTCCACTTCTTTTAATAACAGTGGTTTTTTCATTTTTTCCGCCATTTTACTTCATTCCCCCATTTGATTTTACACGTCATCTATTGCCTTTCCAATATCATGACGCATGTATTTATTCTCAAAGCTTACCCACTGCGTGGCAGCATAAGCATTGGCCCGCGCTTCCTTTAAATCCTTTCCCTTGGCGGTAATTCCCAGAACTCTTCCTCCGTTTGTTACAATACCGCCTTCACTTTCTTTTGTCCCGGCGTGGAAACAAAAATAAGAATCCCGGCCTTCAAACTTTTCAAGTCCATTGATAACATATCCCTTTTCATATTTCACCGGATATCCGTCTGAAGCCAGAACAACACATACTGCCGCATTATCCTCAAATGCAAGATCAATTTCATCTAATTTTCCATCTATACACGCTTCCATCACCTGAATAATATCATTTTTCATTCTGGGCAGCACCACCTGGGTTTCCGGATCCCCAAATCTTGCATTGTATTCCAAAACCCTTGGCCCTTTTTCCGTCAGCATAAGGCCGAAAAAGATAACTCCCTTAAATTCTCTTCCTTCCGCCGCCATGGCATCCACAGTCGGCTGGTAGATATATTTCCTGCAGAACGCATCAATTTCTTCCGTATAAAAAGGGCTTGGCGAAAAGGTGCCCATACCGCCTGTATTAAGCCCCGTATCTCCGTCCCCTGCCCGTTTATGATCCTGGGCGGACGTCATCGTTTTTATGGTTTTTCCATCCACAAAAGAAAGAACCGATACTTCCCTTCCCGTGAGAAATTCCTCTATTACAAGCCGGTTTCCGGCACTGCCAAACTGCTTATCCAGCATAATGGCCTTAACAGCGTCCTTTGCCTCCTGTAAATTCCCGCAGATCAACACGCCTTTCCCAAGAGCAAGTCCGTCTGCTTTTAAGACAATAGGGAAATCTGCTCTCTCTAAATAGGCACAGGCCGCCTCAGCCGAATCGAAGGTTTCATAATCTGCCGTAGGTATATGATACTTTTTCATAAGATCTTTGGAAAATGCTTTACTCCCCTCTATAATCGCCGCATTTTTCCTGGGACCAAATACCCGCAGTCCTTCCTTTTCAAGCACATCCGTAAGTCCTGCAACTAACGGATCATCCGGTGCCACAATCACAAGATCTATTTTTTTTTCTTTTGCAAAGGAAGCTATTTTATCAAACTCCATCACGCCGATGGGAACACACCTGGCTATCCGGCCAATTCCTGCATTTCCAGGCGCACAATACAGCTCATCTACCTTTTCACTTTTTATTACGCTGACGGCAATCGCATGTTCTCTGCCGCCGCCGCCTATTATTAAAACCTTCAACTTACGACCCCCTTCCTGATATATAATATATAATATATAATATATAATAGCGCTTGTCTAGTTCCCCTGCTTCATGGCAATTGCGTCCACAGCCCCGGGCAGTATCACCCATTCGGCCTGCTCCATCACCCGGCGCTGGAGAATTTCGGGTGTATCCTCCGGAAGAACTTCCACTGCCTTTTGCAGAATAATCTCACCGGTGTCCGTCCCCTCATCCACATAATGCACTGTAGCGCCTGTCACCTTTACCCCCCGAGCAAGAGCCGCCTCATGCACCTTAAGCCCATAGTACCCGGTTCCGCAAAAAGATGGTATCAGGGATGGATGGATGTTGATAATACGGTTCCTGTACTGCTGAATCAGTTCTTTTGGCAAAATTACAAGAAATCCGGCAAGGACAATTAAATCCGGCTGCAGTTCATCCAATTTATCAAGTAGTGCCTGGTTAAAGTCAACCCGCTTTTCATAGTCTTTAGGTGAGATGCAAAAAGACGGAATTCCTGCATTCTCTGCTCTTTTCATTGCATAAGCGCAGGGATTGTTGCTAATAACACCTGTAATCTCCGTATTTCTTATCTTTCCGTTCCTCACTCCGTCTATCAGCGCCTGAAGATTCGTTCCGCCTCCCGAAACGCATACCACAACCCTTAGCATATGGTCACTCCTTTTTCTCCTGCCTGCGCTTTACCCACCACATAAGCTTTTTCCCCTGCGGCCTCAATTGCCTTTACTGCCCCTGCCGCATCTTCCGGGGCAAGGGCAAGAACCATGCCAAGGCCCATGTTATAGGTATTATACATAACCTGTTCTTCAATGCCGCCTTTCTTTTGCAACAAATCAAAGATAGCCGGCACAGGATAACTTTCCTTCTCTATGACAACCCTTACGCCCTCCGGCAGCATTCTGGGAATGTTCTCATAAAACCCGCCGCCTGTAATATGACTGCACCCTTTCACGGTAATGCCTGCGTCCTTTACGCTCTTTAAAGCCTTCACATAAATTTTAGTGGGCGCAAGAAGCGCCTCACCAAGGGTCATGCCCAGCTCTTCATAATAAGTCTCAAGGCTTTCCTTTGTCATCTCAAACACCTGCCGGATCAGAGAAAAGCCATTACTGTGCACACCTGAGGACGCTATTCCCAAAAGCACATCCCCGGGCCTTATATCTGCTCCTGTTATCAGGTTCTTTTCATCTGCCAGTCCTACTGCAAAGCCTGCAAGATCATACTCTTCCTCTGGCATAAGACCCGGATGCTCCGCTGTTTCGCCGCCGATCAGCGCTGCTCCCGCCATCTTACACCCTTTGGCAACTCCCTTAACAATAGCGGCTATCTTTTCGGGATAATTTCTGCCGCACGCAATATAATCCAGGAAAAACAAGGGCTCACCGCCTGCACATGCAATATCGTTTACACACATGGCAACACAGTCAATTCCAACCGTATCATGTTTATCCATCAGAAACGCCAGCTTTAATTTGGTTCCAACGCCATCTGTTCCGGAGACCAGGACGGGCTTTTCCATATTTTTAATTGCGGAAAGTGAAAAGGCTCCTGAAAATCCCCCAAGCCCTCCTAATACCTCTTCTCTTTCGGTGTCCTTAACGTATTCCTTTATCATCTCTACACTGCGGTAGCCTGCCTCAATATCCACTCCGGCTTTCTTGTAATCCATTTTTATCTCCATTTCTGCGAGGTGAACTTTGTTCTCCTTTGCTTACAATAAGCTGACCCGCGAAGCGTGACAGCGTTTGTTATTTGCGCATAATAAGTTTTGTGGTAAATCCTGCCTGCCATGCTGCCATAATGTTAAAATCTATTAATAATTCTCATAACCGGTCTGCTGCAGCCTCTCATCCTTTTTTTGAACGCTTTCCTTTAGGTTCTGGCTGTAAGCTTTTAATCTGTCTAACAGCTCTCCGTCAGAGGTTGCCAAAATTTTTGCCGCTAAAAGTCCGGCATTTGCTCCGCCATTAATTGCAACGGTAGCCACCGGTATCCCTGAAGGCATCTGAACAATCGAATAGAGAGAATCTCTTCCTCCCAGGGATGTGGTGTGCATGGGAATTCCGATTACGGGCATGGGGAAAATTGCCGCACACATGCCGGGCAGATGCGCTGCCATGCCTGCTCCTGCAATAATCACCTTAAATCCTTTTTCCTCCGCACTCTTTGCATATTCAAAAAAAACATCCGGCTCTCTGTGCGCAGAAATAATTCTCATCTCAAAGGAAATGCCAAGCGCTGTAAGAACATCAGCTGCCTTGGACATAACCGGCATATCTGAGTCGCTTCCCATTACAATTCCTACCTGTGCCATAACAATTACCTCCTTTTTCTTTGTGCCTTTCATTCTATAACATCATACTATAAATCCCTTTACTTATGCAACCATATTCTGCCACAATTCAAAAGCAGCAGGCGGTAATTGCCGCTATTTTAAAGGAGCGGGATATCAAAGCTGCTCAAGAGGAATATTAAGTTCTTCACAGCCGGGAAGCACAAACTTTCCTTCCTCAATAACCGGAATTACTTCCTCCTTTTTTGTCACCACACTGACTTCCCCCAGTTCATCATAGGGGATAGTGATATCCGTATGACAGTTAAAGTAAGCCTTTCCCGATTCCTCTTTTCTTTTTAAAGAATACTCATTATCCCTGGCAATAATCTCTTTGCCGTCAGGGTTATAAACCGCCACATCCTCAGCATGAGAATAACACGTGTCTCCTAAGGCAAAATGAGGACCTGTTTTTTCTGCAATCAAAATAGGAAGCTTATCTTCTATTTTGTATTTCCTCGCCGCCGCAAAGGCCGTGGTGTTGGTGCCGATTGCAAATTCGCCAAGAGGCAGGCTGTCATGGTGGTAGAGCACATTATCTTTTACGTATTTACGGTTTTGTTCTTCCGTATCAAAATTTCCGCAGGTATAGTCTGTCACCATACCGTCTTTTAAGGTCACCGAAATGTTTTTGTACTCCAGTCCGTTTAAATACACACGCTTAACGTGTAAAAGGCCCTCCGTACCGGCAAGCACCGGAGAGGTAAAGACCTCACCTACAGGAATGTTTACATCCGCCACACAGTTTTCAAAATTCGTCTGTTTTTCCGGATTTTCCAGATTGTGCAGCATCACCTTTAAATTGGTTTTATTTCCCTTCATCCCCTTAATCAGCACATATTTGCCCTTATCCAGCGTATCTATTATGGTCTGCTGCATCCTCTGGTAAAGCTTATAGTCAAGGGTGTTAATTCTGATCACCTCATCAAAGATTTCCGCAAAATCCTTTCCGATTTCCGGCACTGGGAAAGCAATGATAGTAAAACTCCTCTCTTCCCCTTTAATATACTGATTTTGAATTTCTCCCGCCGCAGACATATACTCTACTGTCAGCTTCTGCTGGGCTTCGGACAGATGCAGCGCCTGAGGTTTTTCTTTCAGATCTATAAGCGCCTCCCCGAAAATCTCCTGAACAGCCGGCCCTCCGAACACAGCAGCCTGCTTCTTATGAGCTTCAAAGCCCTCCTTCAGGGCTTCCAGGCGCACCTGAATAAGCTTTTTATCCAGCACAAGAGCCTGATCATCCTTATGGTCAAAATCAAACTGTTTGTTGGGAATTGCGCCATAGTAGCCGTTCCGGTTCATGCTTTTTCCCTGCAAAATGCTGGAATAAGCCCTGTAAATTGTGGACTCTAGTCCGATTTTTCTGAAATTTTCCACCGCCTTTTTTATCATGGGCTCAAATCCCAGACAGTAACGGATATTTACTGTTTTCTTTTTGGTAATATCCTTATTTCCCATAAGAAAACCTATCCTGTACCCTTCCGTGTAGGTATCTGCCATTTTCTGCAGGGTTTCCTCTGAAAGGGAATTTAAATGCCGGAAGGTCCTAATCTCATTCTCCGTAACATACTCCCCAAAATAGTAAAGATATCTCTCGTCCGTCAAGTCTTCCTCTATGATACGCAGTGCAAAATCTGAGTCTGTGTCCAGCATATCCTTAAGCTTTTCTTCTGTTGCCGCTCTGGTGTAATCGCTGACATACCAGTAGGCAATCTCCTTTAATGCCTCATAATCCGGCAGCTCTCCTTTTTCCTCCATGGCACAGCAAAAAGAGCCGTACATCTCAAGAAACAGCTCCATGCCCCTTACCACATTTTCCAGCCTCTGCTCAAACACATAGGGAATTAAGCTGCGCATTTCTGCGTATAAAAAGGAAAGAATACTCCCGTATTCCCTGCCAAACACCTCTGCACAGCGGGCCGGATTGCCGTAGCTTTCCCCATAATTTTCAGGAAGGATGTCCTCATAAAGCGCTTTGTTTCTGCTTTTTAGTTCCTCCGCCGGGCACTGTCTGATCTTCCCTTCCTCCACAAAAGACCAGTTTTCACAAAGCATCTTAAGAAACTGCGCCACATTCACGAAATATGCCCGACACTTTGGCTGTAAGATACTTTCTGACTCTATTCCCCATATTCGTTCTTTTGCAAGCAAAAATCTCTCTTTCACCATCAAACTATTAACCATGCCCTTTCCATAGCCTGCAAACTTTCATACGCAGTATGTATTGCGCAGGCACAATATTTGCAAAACGAACAAGTTCGTTTGTGAAAAATTTATTTTTCACACTATCCTCCATGGATGCCCGTTCACGTTACATACGCTCCTGCATATAAAATTAAACTTAACATACCAAATGCCAGGGTATTTACAAAAATCCCCAGCACAGTAAACATTCTGTATTTATCTTTTTCTGTTGTGGACCACACGCCAAGACCCATGCCGATTATCATAAAAACCACTGCCAGAAGTGCCGCAGCCGTATGTCTTTCAGAGGTTCCTCCGCCATTTAAATAAGACTGATAAACGGCAATCCCAAGTGTGGCGCTGGCCAGAATGCCCAAAATGGTTGACATAATCCCTGCTTTGGTATGCTCCTTATTTGTAAAAATAAATCCCCTGGATTTTAACATGACAAAATCTCTTTTCTTTTACTATTGCGGCATATCGCAAAGAGGGCATTCCCTTTGCGGAAAAATGCCCCTCCCATAAAACGCTGCCACGCTTTGCGAGACAGCTTATTTGTTAAAATAAAATCTTTGACTTACCTGCTATCAGCTTTGAACCGCCTATAATTGCCAATGTTCCGCATACAATACCTGTTACCAAAATCACAACACCTACCGCGATGCACATTGCCCCTGCTCCATTCATGGTCTTATATACCTTTTCTTCCATTTTAACAGCCATGCTCCTTTCTCAACCTGCAAATTTATGTCCTCAAAATACTATTTTCTTATCTTGCTCCATACTGCTTATAGTATGCGTCAATTTCTTCCTTTATCCTGTCATCAATATAAATCTGTCCCTTTAAAGGCTTATTGTAAAGATATTCTATTACCTCCTGCATATTAACAATTGCATTGGCGTCAAATCCGTACTTTTCTTTGATTTCCATAAGGGCGCTCTTATCACTTTGTCCCTTTTCCATACGGTTTAAGGAAACCATAAGTCCTTTTATCTCCACCTTCGCCTGGGCCCTGATAATGGGGCAGGTCTCCTCAATGGATTTTCCGGAAGTGGTCACATCCTCAATGATAACAATTCTGTCCCCGTCTTTTAACCGGCTGCCGAGTAAAATACCGGTATCCCCATGATCCTTTACCTCCTTGCGGTTTGAACAGTACCTGATTTCCTTTCCGTATAGTCTGCTAATCGCCATAGTCGTTGCCACACTTAAGGGGATTCCCTTGTAAGCGGGCCCAAAAAGTACATCAAAATCAAGTCCGTAATTATCATGGATTGCCCTGGCGTAATACTCTCCTAACCGCTCTAGCTGCGCTCCTGTCACATATCCGCCTGCATTCATAAAAAAGGGGGATTTCCTTCCACTCTTTAATGTAAATTCGCCAAATTTAAGCACCTGGCTGTCTATCATAAATTCGATAAACTCTTTCTTGTAGCTCTCCATGTATGTTTCCTCCTCATAATGTACTGCTTTATCTTAAGATTTTCAGCTGGAATCCCAAAAGATGCAAACTTTGCCACATTTCATGTGATCTGCTTATTCGTATGATACAAGTATTATAACAACAAAAGATTTACGTGTAAAGTCTCAATGCCCTTAACTCACACTTCCTTCCAGACGCTCTTTCAGCATGGTGTTGCGTCTGGTAACAGTTATGTTACGGATCCCGTAGGCCAGCGCTTTTTTTGTGCCCACAAGTACCAGTATCTTTTTTGCCCGGGTTATACCCGTATAAAGGAGATTGCGCTGCAGCATACAAAAATGACTCATCAGCACCGGCATCACCACAACAGGGTACTCCGATCCCTGGGCCTTATGTATCGTAGTTGCATAGGCATGAACCAGCTCGTCCAATTCCGATGCCTCATAGGAAATGCTCCGGCCGTCAAAGCTTACCGTGAGGGTCCTATTCTGCATATCTACCGATTCCACAAACCCGATATCTCCGTTAAACACTTCCTTCTCATAGTTGTTCTTAATCTGCATTACCTTGTCTTGCAGCTTAAAGATAAAGCCGCTGCGGCGCAGTCCGTCACTCTCATGATTTAACGCCTCCTGCAAAACCAGATTTAAGTTAGTTGCACCCGCCACGCCTCTTTGCATGGGCGTGAGCACCTGTATGGAGGCAGGTGGAATTTTATAATAACCCGGCAGCTTATTTTTTACCAGAGAAACAATCTCCGAAACCGCATCCTCCGGCTGCTCCTTTTGAAGGAAAAAGAAATCCGTATTCCTGCCGTTTGAAAGGTCCGGCATCATGCCCCTGTTTATTCTGTGGGCGCTCATAATAATCCGGCTCTCCCTTGCCTGCCGGAATACTCTCTCAAGGCGGATCACCGGAAAGCAGCCCGCATCAATGATGTCCCGAAGCACATTCCCTGCTCCCACAGAGGGGAGCTGATCGATATCCCCTATAAGGACAAGGCGCATGCTCTCCGGAACAGCCTTTAAAAGGGAATTCATAAGCAAAATATCAATCATGGAACACTCATCCACAATAAGCACATCCCCCTCCAGGGGATTTTCTTCTGTTTTCTGGTACCCTTCCGGCGGTTTACATTCAAGGAGCCGGTGAATGGTTTTTGCCTCCAGCCCGGTGGCCTCACTCAAACGCCTGGCCGCCCGTCCCGTAGGGGCGGCTAAAAGAATTTTTAATCCATACATACGGAAAGCGGTGATAATTCCCCGGGTAGTGGTCGTTTTTCCGGTTCCCGGTCCTCCGGTTAACACCATCACCTTGGAAACGGCTGCCTGGCGGATGGCATTTACCTGAATTTCGTCATACTCCATATGAACATACTGTTCGACTCCCGATACATCCACGGAAAGATTCTCTTTTCCGCTCTCCTTCCTTGCTTTCATAAGCTGCACCCAAAGCCGGTCCTGCGCCGGCCGGTCCATAAGCTTTCGCAGCTTATTTGCCGTACCGAGCTCTGCAAAATAAAAAGGAGGCAGGTAAATGGCTTCCACCTGATTTACCTCCCGAATCAGATCCTCATCCTTTATCATCTGATCCAGGGTCATGACCACAAAAGGCTCCTCCGCCTCCAAAAGCCCGCAGGCTTTTTGGACGAGCTGCTCCTTTCCGGCATAAACATGCCCTTCATCCGCCAGCTCGCCTAATGTATACATGATGCCGCTGCGCAAACGCACAAAGGCTTCTTTGGAAACCCCCATCTTCCCGGCAATGGTATCCGCTGTCTTAAAACCGATTCCCCAGATGTCATCCGCCAGCCTGTAGGGATTTTCCTTTACCACGCGAATGCTTTCATTTCCATACTGCCTAAATATTTTAGCGGCAAAGGCAGTGCTGACTCCATGCTCCTGCAAAAAAAGCATGATGTTTTTTATCTCCTTCTGACGCTCCCAGCTTTCCCCTATCATTTGAATCCGCTTATTTCCAATTCCCGGCACTTCTATTAAAAGAGCAATGTTATCCTCAATTACCGTAAAGGTGTCCATGCCAAATCTCTGTACAATCCTTTTTGCAAATTTAGGGCCGATGCCCTTAATGAGGCCGCTCCCTAAGTATTTTTCCATTCCGTAAAGGGTTGCGGGCAGGGTTTCCTCCCAGCTTAGCGCAGTAAACTGTCTGCCATACTTTGCATCCACCTTCCAGTTTCCCTCCACTAAAAGGACAGAGCCTGCATTCACTTCTAACAGGTTCCCCACAACCGTGACCAAATCCTCATATCCTTTCACCCGGGTTTTCAAAACAGTATACCCGTTTTCAGGATTTTGATAAGTGATTCTCTCCACAACGCAGCGGATTTTCATCATATTCCCTCTCCCCGCTTTGACAGGTCCACATTTTTATGGCCTGAAAGTATCTTTTTCCACTACATCATATATATCCCTGCCAGTCTTTTCCTCAAAGTGCTTTCTAAGGCTTAAATTCTTATCCCATTTTTCCTTAGGGTAACCGCCGTACCTGCGCTTCACATCTCCCATCCGTTCTTCCATATTCAGCACCCCTTCCGCTCCCGCTAAGGAATCGCATAACTGAATGAGTCTGTCATACTCGTCCATGGAAATAGCAAAAAGGGCATCCTGAATCATTTTCATCTCTTCCTCTGATACGTCAAACTTTCCTATATATCCGTCAATTGTATGGGTATTAAAAGAATGTGTCAGGCAGATTTTAGCAGCTTCATCATACCCCAGAGACATCATATAGGAATAGCCGTCCGCCACATGTCCTAAATGCCTTGCGCCAAACCGTCTTCCAATATCATGTAAAAGTCCCACGATATATGCTTTATCCCCATCCATATCCCTGCATTCCATAGCGATCTTTTCCGCACAGTGTGCCACCGTGCGGCTGTGATTTCCCCAGGGTCCCGGATTGCACTTTTCCGCCTCTTTTAATAATTCTTCTGCTTTTTCTCTTGTAGGCAACATAAAATCCCTTTCTCCTTTTCCTTACTGTCTTTTCTTATATTGCTTTTTATCAGGCAGCCTAAAATGCAGCTCTCATCAGCGCCTGATCATTCATACTCATACAGCTGTCTGCATGCCTCCCGGCGCCCCTGCTTAAACGCTTCCCGAAGCTCTTTTACAATCCGATCATCCCTTAATCTGGCCGTCAGGAGCGGTGAAAAGCGCTTTCCTTCCAAGTCTATTGCCTTTAAAACCGCCTCATCAAAGGACATCTTCACACCGGTATATAAGCACTGGGCTTCTGTCACATTTTCCAGCCAGTCCACAAGCCCGACCACATCCACCATCTGACGGTACGGGCACTTAAGCCGCTTATAGGAATCCGGATAGCCGTGGGACCCGTCATACCAGCTGTGATGTCCCAGCGCAATGGACGCGCAGGCGCGGGTAGACGCCCGCTGCGCCAGGCATCTGTTTCCCACCACCGTGTGCAGACAGGTCATCTCGTATTCTTCCTCAAACCACTGCCTTCCTGACTGGAAATACAGATTGATAAAGTTAATTTTGCCCGTATCATGGAGCAGTCCGCATTTCATGGCATAATGAAGTACCGTCTGCTTTTTTTCCTCCGGATTTTTTAATTCCCTGATAAAATCAATATCATCAAAAAAATCCGGTTCTTCCTCCATAATAATCCGGCACAAAGCTGTTGCTGCCCTGGCCACCATATAAGACTGCATATAAATATCCGGTGCAAACCTGCTAAGAAGCTTTAGCAAAAAGCCCCCATAAGAAATACTGTTTTCCGTTTCCAGAAAATGATTGGACAGCTGCCGCAGATAGAGAAAAAGCTGTTCATTTTCCGGTGCGTCAGGAAAAACCTCCACGTAATCCAGAATTCGCTGATAAAGGCTTTCAATATATTTCTCCCGTCCCTCTATTTTTTCCGGATACTGACGCAGGTATTGGCAGTAAAATGCGGGAAGGGATATAAGCCCATACATATTTTCCGGCGAAAAATCCATAACATCCGTGCTGTCCATCAGACTTTCCATTTTGCCAAGCAGACCATCTAAGGTGTCAAGCCCGCAATAATAGGAAATAGAATAATAGGAAAAAGCGGCCTGAACGGGCGGTCTGTCGTTTCGCTTAGCCGCCTCTAAGACCCGTGTCTGATACACAATATAGACAGATTCCATAATGACTTCGATATCCTCCGGTGACATGACATCATGCCTGTTATAAGAAATACTGTCCGCCATCTGCCTGTGTGTCATAAAGATATACTTTTCCCAGGGGAGATCAGGCGCTATTTCCTGATAATAGCGATCCTGTAAAATCTGCAATGTCTGCTTTACCCGTTGAATTTTTTCACTGGCCCTGGAAAACTCCCCCAAAGACATGTTTGCACGGGATCGAATCATATAGCCGCGGGTCTCCAAATCGTCTATCTTTTCATAATATTTCAGGTAAGCGGCGGCCTCCGTAAAGCAGAGCCGCATTTCGGACATATAATTTTCTACCACCGACATATCCAGCCCCAAAAGCTTGCTGCAGCGGTTATGGCGTCCTAATCCCAGCCAGTACAGCTCGCGAATCATTCCCTTTTGATCTTTTTTCAGCCTTGCCGCATTTAGGAGCGCCTGGTGAATCTGGCAGAATAATCCGGTATCTAACTCCTCCCCTACCTGGAACAGTTTTCCTGCAAACTCCTGCAGTCCATAAACCTCCTTCCCGTCAGCTTCCAGCAGATGATCCAAAAGCGGGAACAAATGAACTTTGAGCAGCTCCATATTCCGTTCCACTTTCTGCTCTATCAGCCGCCTGTTATCCTTCAGCTTTTCCTGATATGCCTCAAAGGAACTGCCGCCCGGTTTTTTTCGCGCCGCCAAAGCAGCAATATCTCTTAAATTTGCAATATATTCTTCCTGATATGACTGCATGATTTTCCCTTACAACCTTTCCGGCGCTTACTTTTGCTATATATAAAATCTGCTGTTACAAATCCTGCTATGCGCAAATTTGGCCAAGTACAAGTTTTTCTTAATAAAAACCCTGCCGTTACACAAACTGCTTATAGATAATATCCTGCAGCCTGCTCGGTTCCACAGGTTTGGAAATGTGCTCATCCATACCCGCCTCTTTTGCCATCCGCACATCCTCCACAAAAGCGTCCGCAGTCATAGCCACAATCCGGACCTTTTCCGCATCCGCCCTGTCCATCTTTCGGATCCGCCTGGCTGCCTCATATCCATCCATATATGGCATATGAATGTCCATAAAAATCAGTCCGTAATATCCTTCCGGGGACTTTTCGAATTTTTCCACTGCCTGTAGGCCGTTATCAGCCACCTCCACCGGCACGCCGATTGCAGATAAAAGCTCCACTGCAATTTCCTGATTCAGTTCAAGATCCTCTGCCAGCAGAACATGATACATGCTGTAATCCTTTTTCCGATGCGCCATAACATCTTCGCTGCTGTCTCCTCCTGTCAGCTTTGAGAGCACCCCCAAAAGCCTGCTCTTAAACAAAGGACAGGGCACAAATCCATTGATGCCGGCCCGGACCGCGCGGTATTCTAACTGCGCCCAGTCCGCCTCCGATACCAGAATAATCGGAAATTCCTGTCCGGCCAGCTGGCGCACATGAAAGGCAAGATTTAAAACCGGCATATCCGACAATTCCTCCCCCAGCAGCAAAGCGCATGGCATCTGTTCCTCGTACCGGGCCTCTGTCAGATATGTAACTGCCTGGGAACCGCTTTTTTGGTATACCGGAATAAGGCCTGCCTCTTTCAAATAGTCTCCCGTCTGTACGGCACGATCTTTTCCTGCCTCCGCAATAAGTACTGTCCGCCCTTTCGGCAAAGCAAAAGTCTGGTTTTCATTCGGTGAGGCGGCAAGGGGAATTCTCACATAAAAGTAGCTTCCCTCGCCTTCCCTGCTTTCCACACGAATCTCTCCCCCCATACTTTCCACCAGGTTTTTCACAATAGACATGCCAAGCCCTGTGCCTTCGATTTTCGCAGTTGCCTCACTATGTACCCGTTCAAAAGGGAGAAAAATTCGTTTCAGAAATTCGCTGCTCATACCAATTCCATTATCCCTGCACCAAAAATCCAGCCATATTTTGTTTTGACCAAAATTTTGTCCGGCAGTCTGCTCCCTGTTATCCACTGGCTTCGAATCCCCGGTCAGCTGTGAAAACCTCACCTGTATTCTTCCCTTTTCCTTCGTATACTTCACCGCATTGCCAATAATATTTACCAGAATCTGGCGTAGATGAAGGGAATCCCCCAGGAGATTTTCCACCTGGATTTCTCCGATTTCAATCTGCAGGTCCTGCTTTTTTTGAGCCGCCTGCGGCCGGACAATAACCGAAATATCATGTATTAAGTCTGCCAGGGAAAAACTTTCTTCATTCAAAACCAATCGTCCGCTGTCAATCCGTGACATGTCAAGCACATCGTTTACAAGACTCATAAGATGTGCGGACGCCGTCTGGATTTTGTTCAGACAGTCCTGCACCCTGGCCTTTTCATCTATATGGGAAAGTCCAATCGCCGTCATACCCACAATAGCGTTCATGGGTGTACGGATATCATGGGACATATTAGAAAGAAAGCTGCTCTTTGCCTTATTTACTTCCTCCGCCGCCTGCAGCGCCGCTTCCAGCTGTGCTACTTTCTGCTCCAGTTGTTCTATCCGCTGCGCATTATTATCTTCAACATTATTTTTTTCCATCGCCAAATCTCCCTGCCGGCAGTTTTTCGTAAATTTGGGTATCTGCTCTTTTACGCTTCTCTGGCTGCTTGTGTCATCGCCTTAATTCTTGCATAGTCAATTTCAGTGGGAAGTGTACAGTCTGCCCCTAAAATAAATCCCTTCTTTCCGAAGGTATGTATAATTTCTTTTACTGCATCCTGTAATTCCCCGATTGTGCCATCCACCAGTACACCGCTTCGATTAGCAAGTCCGCCCATTATAGCAGTTCCCGGGAACATCCTTTGGCCTTCTTTCAGGCTAAAATCCGTTTCATATACTCCCCAATTCACTACGTCAGCTAAATCACCATACCCTTCATAGCGTTTCATATTCAGGCCATTTTTACATATATGCAGAAAATTTACTCCTCCTGCCTCTCTTGATGCCTTCAGGATCTGCCGGTCAAAGGGTTCAATGCATTCTTTAAATTCTTCATCCGTAAAATAACGCATTTCTCCGCCTAAAGCCGCATAGTAAATTCCCTCAAGCCCAAGCTCTTTGTATTTGGCCGCCAGCTGGCACATGCCATCCGTAATCCTTTTAAAGGCTTCTATCACCGGAGCTTTGTTTTCCCGGATGTGGGTGCAAAACAGCTCCCTTACTTTTTCATATCCATATCTGGCTTCTATGGGATGAATCGCGCTGGCACACACACCGTGAAGAGTTCCAATTGCAAATGCATCCCCGTCCGCCTGTTCCATAATTCTTTGTGTCATTTCAATCTGCCGCTGCATGAAATCATCCCTGAGGGAATAGGAGGGAATCTTATCCCAGTCCTTTGGCACTTTGATTTCTCCCACATCAGGAACCAGATTTTCATTCATAATCTTAATGATATCCGTATCCGTCTCCCGGAAAAATTTGAGGTGGGATTTAACGCCTTCTTCCCCTGACGCTTTTTCTTTCGCAAAATGAAGGCTGAACCCTGTGGGAACATGATCCGCCTCCTTCCCCTGAATTACACTCCATACCCGTTCTTTTTTTGTCATAAAAAAACCCCCATTCTTGCCCTCAGCCCTCGAATTTGGGCCGGGCACAAATTTGTCAGTTATTAGTACACCACATATATCCTTCTTTCCTTATCTTCGCACTCTAAACCTGTACTCTATCTTTAATCTCTCAAAAATTTCAAAAGCTGCCGGACATATTTCTATCGTATCCAATATACTCAGCAAACTTGATAATCTTTCCGGCTGATCGGTATACGGATATTTTTTACAACTGTCCGGTTTGCAATCTCCCAATTTACAATTGCCATCTTCCTGTAAAAAATCGCATGGTTTATGTTTGGTCTGATAATTCATGCCATACTCTTCTTTTTCCAGGTAAGTATCAATAAACTGATCGGGCGTTATTTCTAAATATTGTGCATCCTTATCAATATCTTCTGCCGGAATACTTCCTTTATACATCTTACAGCAATTTCTGCATTTACTGCAATCATAGCCTGCAAAAAGTTCTTTATGTAGTCGTAAAAATTGCTTGTCTAACTCGTCCTCATCCGCATGACATTTCAAGAAAGTACGGAACTTAATATTTTCGTTTTCTTTTTTCCTGGCTTCTGCCCTTATTTTATCAGGTTGTATCATTTATATTCTTGTCCTTTCTATAAGTATCATTAGCTTAATCATAATTTTACAGACTTTCAGTTATCGCATTTTCGCGCTATTCCTAACTGCTTTTTCCTTTACCGATTTATTCTTTCACTATTTTCGCTAAAATCCTATATAATGCCTTTGCCTCCTCTGTCGTTAATGTAATCCCCTTTCCCATTTTTTCATGATTCGGCGCCCAATCTCTTATATCATACTTTGGCGCGGCGCTATTCCATGAAATAAGATTTACTTCCTTTGTCCAGCCTTTCGGACTTTCAGACAGTGTTCCTAATTCTTCTTGAATTTCAAATTTAATTTCAGACATTCTATTCTCCTCCTATATTCAAATGCTCTTTAATAAATAAGCTAACAGTTGCTCGATTTACTTTAAATATTCTTGCTATCTCTGATATTGTGACACCCTGCTCCCTTAAATCTTTTATTGTCTGCTCTTTACCTGATAATTTTACATGACTTGATTTGCTTCCTTTTGGACGTCCAAGTACCACACCATCTGCCTTTTTCCGTGCCAATGCCTCTTTTGTTCTTTGGCTTATCAGATTTCTTTCTATTTCTGCAGATAACCCAGTCTCTTCAATCCATCCTCCAATTTCAAATCCATTCTCCACCACAAACCTTTTTATTTCAAACCTCTGGTTCTCCACTGTCTGCATCCGTTTCAAACTCTGGCAACGGTGAGCCATTTTTTTTAATTCGCGCAAAATTTTTGATATGCCTGTCGATTTCTTCTCGGACAAATCAATTTCTTTAAAAAATTCTCCAATCTTGGGATTTCTGTATCTTCTCGCCCTGATTTTCCCCGCCGCAAACTTTTCCATATCAATATAATGATCCGGTCCGGGAAAATTGATAATCTGAATCTGATCCAAATAAATCCGAATCTCTACCGGCACATCCTCTTTATAATTTTTGTGTAAAACCGCATTTACAAGTGCTTCTTCCAAAGCATTATACGGATAGTTGAAAAAACGGTCCGCTTCCGCCCTTCCATCGACCTTTACAACCTTTTCCTCAATTACAGTTGTCTTAATGTAGTCTAGCGCGTCTCTTGCCTGTTTCCATATCGGACCGTAAAAAGTCTTCTCAGTAAAATCAGACGCCTCTGCTTCCTTATCATGAAAACGCACCAGCTCAATCTTACTTCCTGAAATCAACTTGTCCGGTCTTTCCCCAAACATAAGCAGACCAATATTTTTGATTGCTATTCTCTCATCTTTTTCCTCTGCCACTTCCTCGGATACCAATAAGTCTTCCAAGGAACGCACATTAAGTTCCTCTATCAATGAACTGTTACTTTCTCTGATAAAGTCTTCAAGATATCCCCTGCGTATATGTTCCATAGAAGCCCGCCCGTTTATACGGTCAACAAATGGTATTGCAACAAATTTTTCAAAAAGTTCCGCTATCTCGCTTTGCTTAGCTTCTACCGTAAGCGGTGCCGGACGAATCCAATATTTCATCGTGCGGTCTTGCTCTTTACCCGCTTCCTTTTTAGAATAAACATCTACAGGCGCCTGATATGGTCCCGCATCACCCGCTGCACATTTCAGATACACCAAGTTTGCCCCTTGATATTCCACAATCTCAATCTTTGGAATATAACGCGGTTCAATTTTGTTACAGTATTGGAATATTTTCAATTGAATGTCATCAAGCAATTCGTCCGATACATCCATCAACGGCAAAATAGGGAGTCCATTTTCTGTCTTTACACCAATCACAAGATATCCGCCGTCCACCCCTGCAATATCGTTTGCATAACCACATATGGTGTGCACAATTTCTGACGGATTAAAGCCTTCCTTGTATTCTATCCGGTTTTGCTCTACTTTGCGCCCTTCTAACAAGGTCTCTATTTTTATTGGAATCATATAATCATCTCCATTATTGGTACTATGGCAGTTGAATTAGGGAAATGGCATTTACCCAATTCAAATTAACTTATAATTTGCCATGTTTTCCACAGCATTTATCGAGCTCTTTACCAATCCACCACGTTATACTTTTCCATAAGCTCTTTTGCCTTTGCTTCGCCTTCTTTAGTAATATACATAGATTTTGACCGATGAGAACCTTGCCTTATGTAATCTTTTTCGTCAAGTAGGTTCAGAACATCAAAATCATAGCCTTTCCATGCATATTTGCTATTTGGATCCGCCATTGTGTCCCTCTCTGTAAAATGAGATAAGTAAATCAACATCATAGACAGTTCTTCCATTGCTGTTTTTGCGTCTGTTTTATCCACCATAATCCCCTTTCGAGTATTTTTCGAGTTTATACCTGATTAAACTCAAATAAAAACTCAATCATAACAAATAGAGTTCTTCTATAAAAGCAATACTTCAATCTCATGCTCGCTAAATACACCTGATTGCTTTAATAACTTCTTAAAACACGCCTTTGTTGTCTCTTTTGCCGCACAATGCTTTGCTTCATTCAGATATATAAGCCCTCTCACAATTTCCAATTGTCTTGCCACATCTTCTTCTGATACATCTTTATAAAAGTCTTCATCAACCCGCCTAAGCTGCACACCATTAGCCATTGTAAACGATTTCGGATGCTTATGTATATACTCCTGCAGCACATTCCGCATTGTCTGTTTGTCCTTCGTTTGAAGTGATTCTTCTATATTTCTATCCTCACGATAATTCAAACTGTATATTTTATAATTATCGCTTCATATATTTTTTAGACTTAATCCTCTTATCTGCCGGTTTCTCGGCGTCTTTCGGAATAGCCGACCAAATTTTATAGTACCTTGTATCATACCCTCATTACATATAGTCTGTACTCGCCTTACGGAAAGATTCCATTTTTTTGCAGCTTCTTTAATTGTAATATATTCCATTTTTCACTCCCTAAAATAGTAAAATACTCCATTAATATCATAAGCGCAAAAGCGTCGAATATCAACCAGAATATATACGACTACGAAGCAGATTATCTGCTCCGCAAATTTTACAGACAGTATATAAATTGCTTGATGCCTGCCATTTTTCAGATATTCAAAATTTAGCAGACTTTTTAGAAACAACAATCATATCAATTGCATTTAAACATTCTTTTTTCAGATTTACCGCCGCAACTGCCATTTGCGTATAAATACTAAAACTTGGATTCGTATCTGCAAAGACCATCCAATCATCTTGACCATCTGCAATATTATCAATAAATTTCTTAAATATCTCAATTACCTATTTCCAAGGCTGTGCGTCTGGTGTAAGTGCTCTTGCAGATGCTGCTTCATTAATTGCAGGTGCCATAGGTTCCATATTTCCGTCACCGCACAATAAATATATATCGCCTGATGCCCCTCTATTATAGCCACTCAAGTGTATCAAAAAATCATTTGGATTTGGAAGTCTGGCACCACGTCTATTTGTAATTACCGTACTTACATATCCAACAACCGATTAATTCCGGGGGAACAGCCCATGTTAAAGCTCAACCTGACAACACAATTCAAGAGTGACTTAAAGCTATACAAAAAGCGTAACTAAAATATCAATCTGTTAAATGCCATAGTGGACATTTTACTGACAGCGCAATCTTGAGCACTCGCATTTTAAATGCGATCTGTTTACTCCGATTTCAAATCGAGGAATTACTGCATCATGACAATATAATATGTTTAACCGGGGAGCCGAAGGGGCGATTGCGTCAGCCACTGGACGAAAGAAAGGAGGCTGGTGCTATGGTTACATACAGTGACTTATTCACATTCGTAATTATGCTTTGCGCCGTTATAACTCTTGTTATCAATATCAAACGCAAAAAGTAGCGCCCTCGTCCTGATAAGATAAGGCGCTACTTCATGTAACAAATTATCACTCCGGCGGCTAGGTGTACTCTAGCTTTCGGCTCTCTTGTTAAATATATTATATGCCATATGCACAGATTTTTCAACCATAATTTGAAAATGCCCCAGCGCACCACCGCCAGAGCATCTCAAATAGATACCATAATGGATTATGATATACCTAACATTGAACAAAACCAGTATATCACAGCCCTTTATAAAATGCACCCAATTTTAAGGAAAGGACTGATATTTTATGCCGTCATATTATGATGAATCAACCAAATCATGGTTCTGTAAATTCTATTATTCCGATTACACCGGAGCAAAGAAGCAGAAAAAGAAGCGTAGTTTTAAGGGCGAGCCCATAGTGGGAACGCCCTATTATAAATATGTTTTATGTTTTATCTTTTATACTCCTATCTGCCCGTCCAGAATTCGGCGCATTCTCTCGTTGACGCTGCTCAAATCTTTCTCCCATGTCCTGCTCCCCTGATACCAGAACTCTGTCACATATTTTCGTACACCAATGCTCCAGGCAGCCCGGATAACTTTTTCAAAGTCCACATGTCCTTCTCCATAAGGAATTTCACGGAATTTCCCCGGACGGCTCTCTTTTAAATGCAATGAGCTGATATGCCCCCTTCCGGAGAGAATATCCTGCACTTCATCTGAGCCATAAGATACAGCCGCATTCGTAATATTCCCGGAGTCCGGATAAACGCCCAGATAAGCTGATCGAATCTTTCTTACATGATACATTGCTTTCCACACCGTATTCATAAAGGCATTTTCCATTGTTTCCATTTCAACCAGCACTCCCAGACTGGCTGCGAACAAAACGACTTTTTCCAAATTTTCCTCAAAAAACTGTTTCGTCTGTACCGTAGATTCTCCATAGTAAATATCGTATCCCGGAATCATTACAATCCGTACTCCCAAATCCTCAGCAAGCTGTATGGCTCCCCGGGCAATCTCCAGCCCTCTGCTTCTGAGCTCACTGTCACTATTTCCAAGGGAGTATCTGGTCAGGGCACTGACACACATGGAGCGAATCGGCGTACCTGTTTCATACATGTCATAAATCATAGACAGACGTTCCTCCCGGCTCATATATATCCGTCTGATTTTCTCTTCTGTTTCATCTATGCTGATTTCCACGTAATCGTATCCCGCCGCTCCGGCAGCCCGTAGTTTTTCTTTCCAGCTCAATTGAGCAGGCATTGCCTTTTCGTACAATCCAAGCTCATATTCTCTCATGACAGATTTCCTTTCCATCCAATATCTCCCTTACCTTATGAGAAGTATATATATGGCTCTATCTCTCTTATCAGGAAGCAGACTCTTTTAGTTCCCGGCTTCGGACTCACCGGGACTTCCTGAAAACCGCATTCGCTCCCACAGGCCATCCAGCGCTGCAACTGCGTCCAGATAAATCCTGTATTTTGCATCATAAATAGCTTTTCGCCCCATATACGGCAGGAATCTTTCCGAAACTCTCGTCATATTTGCGACCGCACTCTCCGGGGAAGGATATTCTCCTACCGCGCAGGCCGCCAGAATCGCACATCCCAATGCCCCCGCCTCCCTGGCAGGAATTACCTCCACCGGAAGCTGCGTTACATCGGCAAACATCTGCGCCCATACTCTGGCTCTGGAGGCACCGCCCACCAACCGGATTGCTTCCGGCCTCTGTGTTCTTGTTGCCAGCAGCCTTTCTAAATGATACCTGTGTCCGAAGGTAATCCCCTCAAATATACTCCTTGCCAGATGCTTTCTGGTATGGCTTGCCTTCAGGCCAATAAAGCAGGACTGTGCCCTGGGGTTCACATTGGAAGCCATTAGGAACGGCAGAAAGACTGGCACATAGTCCTCCGGTGATATCTCTTCAACCCAGCTATCCACAACCTCGTAGATATCCCTGCCGGCTCTCTTTGCCTCTTTTGCCGCCTCCGGCAAAAGTTCTCTGACAAACCACTCATTATTTCCGGCTGATGTGGCGCTGGATTCCTCCACCAGATAATACCCGGGCAGGCAGTATAAAGAGTTCATCAGCACACTGCCATCCAGTACCGGTTTTCTCCTGATATATTCGTTAATAGACCATGTACCGGCTATCATACATACTCTGGAGGAATCCAGAATACCTGCTGCCATTGCACAGGCATTGATATCAAACATACCTCCAATCACAGGAGTCCCCGCCTCCAGCCCGCACTGCCCTGCTGCCTCCCGCGTGACCCGCCCCACCATCTCTCCGGCCTGGCACAGAGGTGGAAGAGCCTCCTCCACTTCAGTGATACCAAAAAGTTTCAGAAGCCTGTAAGAAAACTGTCCTGTATGCAGCTCCATCAGGTTTGTCCCTGAATAGTCCGTAATCTCCGCCCTTGCTTCACCCGTCAAGCGGAAACGAACATAATCTTTACATTCAAATATCCAACGAATATTTTGATACCTTTCCGGCTCATTATCCCGTATCCAGGCCAGCAAAGCCACAGGCTGGCAGGCCATGACATGCTGGCAGGATAATTGAAAAGCATTTTGCTCGGTTCCGTCCGCTCTCCATTTCTCCAGATAAGAAACGGCACGGTTGTCTGCTGAAAGTATCCCCAGGCCGTCTGGCTTTCCGTCCTTTCCCCACAGGTACAGCCCTTTCCCATGTCCACAGATTCCCACACCGCCAATATCCCTGGCCGAAATTTTACTTTTTTTAAGTACCATCCGAATCACCGTACAGTTTGTCTGCCACATTTCCTCCATATTACGCTCTACGAAATCCGGCCTGTTCATGATAGCATCTGAAGATACGCTGCAGCAGGCAATCTCTTTCCCTGTTCTGTCAAACACGGCAGCTTTTGTTTTCGTACCCCCATTATCTAATCCCAGAAAATATCTTACACTCATACCTATACCCCCTGCACCCAACAGGCAATTCCTCTTTTGTGCTCGTCCATTCTTTCGGCATTCCTCTTAATCTACAGCAACAGCCATAGTAGTAGCCAGCCCCAATTCGCTCTGGGTGGTATCCACACGGGTATACTGCACCACAATCGGCTCATCACATTCAATCACTGCCGCGTAACCTACTCCTCTGGGAATCGGTATATTGTGCCCGTTTTTCAAATCACAGGTGTGGAAATGAATCGTCCGTTCTGCCGGTACGGACAGCCGGAACCCCTCAAGCTTCTCACGATCCTCAAAATAAATAGTCATTTGTGCTGCAATATCATGGTCTGACATGTTCAAAATGCTGATTGCTTCATGTCCCATATAACTCCCCTTATCCACCACAGGCCAGAAACAATCCGGTATACAATATTTCATCCTTACACCCTCCTGCATACCGCAAGCTCTGCCTGCGGTATTGCCATCTGCCGCCGACAGGCAGCTTCCAATCATAGGGAACTTTTTTCCATTGCCGTTCCTTTTATCAGATATCCGGCTTCAATAACCATTCATAATCCGCATCCGTAAAGGGGATGTCCAGTGTCCCACAGGCGTCCTTTACATGCTCCGGCCGGGCCGGGCCATAAAGCGGCACACAGGGGAAAGGCTGGTGATAAAAGAATCCCAACACACACTGCGTAATTGTACAATCATATCTCTTGCGCAGAATGCGCATCCTTTCTGCCACCGCAACATTGCCGGGTGTATAATAGGGGTTTTCTTTCACGCCTGCTTCTCCCTTTTGGGCAAAAATGTGAAAAAAGCCACTGCAGTTTCCCATATAGGGCATTTCCAGGTTTCTCAAATTTTCCACATGATAATCCCATGCATCACCCCGGGTATACGCAAGAGTATCGTCCGCCAGACCTTTGAAATATTTCATTCCAAGATTCAATAGGCTTTGATCCGCCACAAAGCCGCGGTAACCCTTTCTGGCACAGTAGTCATCGGCCTCGCGCATCCGCTCTGACGTCCAGTTAGAACATCCATAATAACGGATTTTACCTGCCTTCACGAATTCTTCCATGGTTTCAATTTCTTCCTCTACTGTCTGGGACAGATCGTCCCGATGGTAAAAATACAAATCAATGTAATCTGTCCTCAGCTGCATCAAGGACTCGTTCAAGTCCTTTACCATGTCTTTATGGGTCATACGACTGCAGTGCAAATCCACATTCTCCCCTTTCATATTCGGGTGGCCGCCTTTGGTAATCAGAACAATTTCCTTTCGCTTACCGCTCCTTTGCAGCCAGTCACCCACCACTCGTTCCGCCCGCGCGGTCTCTCCCATTACCCAGTCAGAATAGACATGGGCGCAGTCCACCAAATTTCCTCCCTGTGACAGATAGGTTTCAAAAATAGCATCCGCATCCTTTCCATCCCACAACAGGCCTGCATCCACTGTACCTAAACCAATTGGAAAAACCGACAGATCCGTATCCGGAATCCGTATTCTCTTATCCATATTTCCTCACATTCTGCCGTCAGCAGACGGCTTTCAAATCAAAGAATTGTTCCTGCCTTATCCGTATAGAGCGCTCTCCACCCAGTCTCCTGCCGGTACATTATTTTTCTGGCAATACTTATCCCACACCAGACCAAAGGGCATTGCCTTCTGCCTCTCAATATAGGCCAGACGGCGGGTATAATCCCCTTCTAACTCGTATTTTTTCAGACGTTCTGCAGGCTCCAACAGGCCGTACAATAGCGCCTGTTTAATACTTCTTGCTCCCAGAGCCTGCGCTGCAACCCTGTTAATTGATGCGTCAAAGTAGTCCGTACCAATATGTACTCTGTCAAAGGCATTCTGCCTGCAAATTTCCGTCATCACATCCCTCACCTCATCGCTTAGGATGACCACATGGTCTGAATCCCAGCGCACCGGCCGGCTTACATGCAGCATTACCTCTTTTCCAAAAGCCAGATAGGACGTCATTTTGTCTGCAATCTGTTCTGTGGGATGAAAATGTCCCATATCCATGCAAACCATGCAGTTTTCATGGGACATGGCATAGTTGGTATAAAACTCATGGGAGCCCACCGTATAGCTCTCCAGTCCCAGTCCGAACAACTTGCTTTCCCAGCTGTCGGTCATATGACCGGGATCATATTTTTCCGCCATTATCTGGTTCATGCTCTCAAGGAGTAATTCTCTGTGCGCCTGTCTGTCCACCGTCAAATCTTTATAGCCGTCCGGTATCCAATGATTGTTGATGCAGACTTCCTTAAGCCGCTTACCCAGGTACGCACTGATACGTCTGCAGCGTTTTCCATGTTCAATCCAGAATTCTCTGATATGCCGGTCATAGCTTGAAAGCGTAAAATCCGTATCTGCCTTTTCATGACTGAAATAGGTGGGGTTAAAATCCAATCCCACGCCATGCTCCTTCGCCCACTCTGCCCAGGAAGCGAAATGAGCAGGTTCAATCGCATCCCGATCCACAAAACTGCCCAAATCATCCCGATAAATCGCGTGAAGCGCCACCTTTTTTCTGCCGGGAACCAATGCCAGCGCCTTCTCCAGATTTCTGAAGAATTCTTCTTTATTTTTCGCTCTGCTGGTATCCCCTCCCGTAGCCTGTATCCCACCGGTCAGCCCCTTATGGGGATTTTCAAATCCGCTCAAATCATCGATCTGCCAGCAATGCATACTTACAGGAATATCATCCAGCCTTTCCATTGCCATGTCCGTATCCACACCAATCCCGGCATACATTTCCTTTGCAATTTCATATCCACGGTCAATTCTATCCATCATTCCTATACCTCCTGCATACTGCAAGCACAGCTTGCAGTGCTGCCATCAATAGAAAGTTTGGAAGTTTATTTCCAAACTTATACCCCCTGCATCTGTCAAGCTCTGTTTAGTACTTTTTCCCGCAGCAGCTTCAGGTAAATTTCCTGATCTCTCATAACGCATCCCGTCTGACAGTGTCCCTTCTGAATCAGGTCATAGCATTTATCGCAGAGCATACAGCATTTTTCTCTGTGCATGATGCCCTCCCGTTTCAAATCCACCGGGAAGTCCGGATAGGCCATAAACTGTCTGCCAAAGCCGCCGATATCAAACCATCCGTCTTTTATCGCTCCGGCGGTGACATGTCCCCCGAACTGCTCCAGCCAGGTCATTCCGGTGCTCACAAAAAATGCCTCCGGCACTGTCTGCTTAATTGTTCTGGTAGCCTTCATCAGCTCATATACACCCTCATAGGGATTAATCTGTGCCTCAGGTCCCTCCTCATGCTCTGCCATCAGCCCTCTGCCAAAGGGTTTATACCGGGGCATCATTGTGGTGATGTCAATAATCCGCACCCCTCTCTCTACCAGCATCCTGCATAGCGCAATGGGCTCGGTCAAATCCGGTTCCATCACGCCATCTTCCTTTTTCATCCCCCAACCATATGGATACGGCACACAGTCATAGGCGTTTAGCCGCACACAAATATCCAGAGAATTCCCCAGCTGTTCCTGTATCCCATCAATAATTTCAAAAATTGCTCTGGTCCTGTTTTCAAAGCTGCCGCCATATTTTCCCGGTCGGGTAAAGGCGGATAAAAGCTCCCGCAGGATATATTCATGGCAAATTTTGATGTCCACCGCATCGAATCCTGCCTGGGCGGCCAGAATTGCTCCATCAATGAAGCCTCTCACAATCTCCTCAATTTTATCATCCGTGGCAATTCGGATATCTCCTCTGCTTCCGTCAATGCTTGTATGGGAATCCATGTAGGGATTGGCGCATACCGCAAGCGGAGTAGGTTCCCAGTTCTTATTATTGCTGCGCCTTCCTGAATGTGTCAGCTGCAGCACATTGTATGGTCTTCTTCCAAAATTCTTTTCAGCCTCTGCGTTTGCTGCCTCTACCATTTTTCTGATTTTTTTCATCGTAGAAGGGCGGATTACCATCTGCAGGGGATTGCACCTGCCGTCCTCGGAAATGGCAATTGACTCCCACCATAAAAGACCTACGCCGCCTCCGGCTATCCTTATGTATCTCCTGAAATCCAGGTCGGATGGTGAACCGTCCGGTTCGCCGTCAAATCCCTCACAGGGCTGTGAGCAGAGCCGGTTTGGAATCACCTTGTTGCCGATTATAAGAGGTTCAAATAATACTCCCAAATCATTGGATACCGGAAATTCTAACCCGTCCGCCGCCATGGCGGCTGCAAATTCCTCAGCCGTTTTATATTCCTGAAACCGATATGGCTTCACTACTTTTTTCATATTAATACCAATCCTTTCTGTAGCTAAAGTGCATACTCAAAAGTTACAAATCCGGGAAGCCGCTGCCGCGTACATGACTGCGGTTCCTCTCTTTTACAAAAGCTCAAATATATTCCTGTTAATATAGGACAGGCACTTTGGCGCCACACTTTCATAATCCTGAAGATAAATATCCAGGGAAACCGGTCCGTCATATCCCAGCATCTTCAGCTTCCTGTAAACTGCCAGCAGATCAATGTCACCTTCCCATGGAAGCTTATGGCAATGTTCCCCCATACACATATTGTCGATATGGGAATAACAGATATAATCTTTTGCCCTCTCCATAGCTGCATATAAATCCTTCTCCGACAGATAAAAGTGCCCCACATCAAAATTAATTTTCAGAGCCGGGCTTTTCACCTGATCAGCCAATTCTAAAAATCTGTCCAGATTATGTACCAGCTGGTTCGGTTCAATCTCAATCGCCAGATTTAGTCCCTGATCCTCTGCAATAGCGCACAGCTGTCTGGTTCTCTCAACCAGCTGGGCATATACTTCCTTCTCGTGCAGTTCTCTCTGTCCATAGTCCATAAAAGTAGATAAGATTACGGTGTTGGAAACCGGATGATAACCTGCCGCCTTCTTTAGCAGCTTCTTTTCAACCTCATAGGTATAGTCATCCCACACGTAATTCTGATGACAGGCCAGTGCAGTGATGGGAAAAGAAAGTTCCCTACTCACCTCATTAACTTTTTCAATCACGTAGTCCTCCAGATAGTTCACATCCAGCCACTTTCCCATACCGTGCTGCAGACTCAGCTCCAGCCCGCCATATCCCATCCTGTGGAACATCCTCATGGTATCAATCAGGGAACGGTTCTGTATGATGTGGCTTCTTCCTGCCAGATACATTTTTCCTCTCTTTCTGCCGCCTGCAGGCGGTCTTTGACATACGTCCTTTAACCTTTATGGCACCTGCTTATCCTTTTACGGCACCGGACGTAATTCCCTGTACAAAATATTTCTGAAAATAAATGAAAACAATAATGAGTGGAACAATAATAATGGTAATTGCCGCCGCAAAGGGCCCCCATTCAATCCCGTATTCTCCCCTGAAATAGAGTAATCCTACGGGAATAGTCTGTATTTTGGCAGAAGAAGTCGCCGAAATACTGGCCCACATATATTCTCCCCATATGCTGATAAAGTTAAATACGGTAACTGTTGCCAGCGCCGGCCTTACCAGAGGCAGCATAACCTGAAAGAAAGCCTTTAGCTCCGATGCTCCGTCTATCCTTGCCGCCTCTATCAGTTCGGAGGGAATGGAGTCAAAAAAATTCTTAAAAATATAGATACTGAAAGGAATCTGCCATGTAAGATAGGGCAGGATCAGCATAAGCAGCGTTCCGTTAATATGAAGCTTTATCATTTGTGAATAAAGCGGGATATAGTAGGCCACACCAGGTACAAAGTTAAATACCATAAACAGAGACAAAATCAGATTTGCCTTGGGAATCCTCATCTTGGAAAGTGCATATCCTCCAAAGGCTGTGATAAGAACCGACCCGATCACCGCAGTAAAGGTAACAATTACACTGTTAAGCGCATACTGGCCTATCTTTCCTCCTACCCATGCATAGCTGTAGTTTTCCCACCTCCATATCTGTGGAACCCCCCAAATATTCGAATAGAATTCCTGATTATTTTTGAAAGAAACCAGAATTGTAAAGAGCAGTGGATATACTACAATCATACACAGAAAAACCGTCAATATTCTGGAAAGCAGCCTAAGACGCCAGTTTATAAATATACCCTTTTTTTCTTTCTTGTGCTCAATATTCATAGTTCTCTCCTCTAAAAATGATTCGCAGCAGAATAATGAAAACAAGCACGACAAAAATGAATGCCACACACATCGCACTTGCATATCCAAACTTGGAATAGGTGAATGCGTTCTCAATTATATACATAGGCAGGACTACCGTCTGGCGGGCAGGCCCTCCTCCGGTAAGGGACACCACCGAATCATAGATTTTAAGTCCACCCAACAAAGTAAACATGGTTGCCAGCTCAATCTGCGGTTTAATCAGAGGAAGCATAATCCTCGTAAGGACCTTTAAGGTTCCTGCCCCATCCATTTGCGCCGATTCAATTAGTTCTGACGGTATTCCCTGAAATCCGGCAAAACACAAAATCATAGTCAGACCGAACTGTCTCCATATCTGTGCAACAACAATAGACGGCCGCACCGTCTCAGAATTAGCCAGCCATGCAGTAGTAAGCCCGTCTAATCCCACAGCACGAAGGAAATTATTCATCAGGCCGATGTCTTCCGTAAAAATAAACATAAACAGCAGACCAGTGATAGTTGGAGCTATCATATTGGGGACGAAAAGCATTGTTCTTGTGACCTGTCCCTCCATTTTTCTGATATAAAGATTCAGCCAGGCCATCGCAATACCCACAATCACACTCAGGATGCCTGACACAACTGCAAAATACAGCGTGTTCTGAAGTGCCTTTCGAAACATTGTATCTGTAAATATGGAGAGGAAATTGTTCAGGCCGATATGCCGCGCCTGGCCGAAGCCACTCCAGTCGGTTAAGGACAGATAGAAAGTCCGAAGCAGTGGATATATCATAAAAACCACATACATAAGAATGGACGGGAATAAAAAAATCCATCCTATGAGCACACTTCGGGGTATTTTCCTTGCTTTTTTCTGCATACTGTAACCTCACATTCTTTCCTTCCGGGAAGCGATATCCGCTTCCCGGTATAATTCACGTCCTATTGGCTGACAGATGCCAGACGTATCCTCTCCATTTCTTCCAGCGTCTGGTCAATTGTCATCTGCCCGCCACAAGGCGCCGCAAAAATCTGCTGTTTCACAAAGGTCTGCATTTCCGAACTGGTTCTGGTAGGATTCAGACCGGCTACAATCTTGCTGGTATTAAAGATATCTATTACTTCCTCCAGAATCGGGCTCACAGCACTGTATTCGTAAATGGTCATTGATGGAATCTGATTTCCCTCTACTACTGCCTGCTGGCTCTCCTTACTCAGCATTGCCTCAAGAAATGCAACTCCTGTGTTAATCTGTTCCTGAGTAGCGTTAGCAGGGATAAAAAACACATCAGGCTCTGTATTTTCCATAGGTTCTATGGACTCATCCGAAGTGGGCTTTAAGAACGTACCAATTTCAAAATCACAGGCCGGAACCAATGTGCTAAGGGAACCGCTGAAATTAAAGATGACCGCACACCTGCCCTGGGCAAAAGCTGCATTTGCATCATCCGGTGTACAGTTAATGCCTCCATCACCAGGATACCAGTAGCCCGCCTCATACCATTCCTGTACCTGTTTGATGCAGTCTGCAATTACACTACCTGCATCCGTGCCAGGAGCCACAGAGACTTCGCCGTTGGCAACACCATAGGCTGTTCCTGAACCAACTTTTGCATCCAGTTCTCCATAAGTAATCCCGTACAGACAGTCCTGCATGGAAGCTGAATTGGTTGAAAAACCAAAGATATCATCCTCCTTAAGCCTCTTAAATATCTCAGTCATATCATCCCAGGTACGGGGCTCCTCAAAGCCATATTTATCAAAAATATCTTTATTATAATAGCAGGTATGATAGACACACTTGAGCGGGAGCGCATAAATTTCACCATTATCTCCTTTGCATGGTTCCAGCATCTGCTGATTAATTCCTGCAAGCAAATCAGGATTAATCAAATCCGCTAAATCCAGACACATACCATTATCATAGAAAGAGTTTACCCTGGTTCCCCAATAATATCCCAAAGTCGGCGGATCGCCCGCAGAGATAGCAGTCTTTAGGACCTGTTCCCTGGTATTGGTTTCACTTGGCGGATATTCCACCTCCACCTCCGGATGCTCACGGGTCACCATATCCGCCACATTTGCAATATAGGAATCCGGATTTGCTCCCACTCCACCTATCGTCAGCTTACCATATACCCTGTCTTCCTCCGATTCTTTCACCTCCTGGTTTTCTTCCTCAGACGATTCCTCTTCTGCCGCATCTGTTTCCTGGGATGCTTCTTCTGTCGGCGCGGCATTTCCTTCTGACTTATTGTCCCCACATCCCGTCAGTGCCAATGCTGCAATCATCACTGCTGCTGTCACAGTCAAAATTTTTTTTCTCATCATTTTTATCCTCCATTCCGAAGCGTTTTACGGTGAGGAGACGTGCGAAATGTCAGATTTCTCTCTGCCATCATAGAATTTGTGACGCTTCAGCGCAAATTCTAACTGAATTTGTTCAGTTTGTGAACTTATTCAACCTCTCTCCCTTTCTGCGATCATGCACAGCATGTCTTTTAACTTGTTGGTTGTCCGACATCTTGATGCGTAATAATTCTTCTGATCACTTCTTTGCGGCAGTGTAATGCGGAATTCGCTCATATTGATATACCGCCTTACAACTCCCACATCCTGCTTCTCCTCCCTTCCCACACCTTATTTATGTCGTCTCTGTTTTTTGTAAGAAATGCATTACTCTGTCTATAAGCATATCATAATGTTCACTCATAACTCGAATCGCACAGTCCTCATCACGAGCTAACAACGCCTGATAGCATTTCATATGCTGTTCAATACTCCTTTTACTGCCATGCACCGCTACAATATCTCGCAGATATTCATGTAACAGTACCTCTGTGATTTCCATTGCCTTGATGAAAAGTACATTTCCCGTCAGCACAGACAAGTACTTATGATACCCCATATCCTCGTTAAAATAAGCTTCATAATCCGTTTCCGCCTCCATCTGATTTAGATAGATGTGAAGCTTTGAAATTTCCTCCTGTGTTGCATTCCGACATACTAACCTGGTGCTTTCCACCTGGATACTTTTTGTGAAAGACAATACCGTAATACTATCACTCTCATTTAACAACAGGGATGGCACCAGCAGATTCATATAAAAACTGATATCCATTTTCTGCACATATGTTCCCTTCCCCTGTCTTGATTTTAACAGCCCTAAAGCGCTCAGTTTATGGATGGACTGCCGGATCGAATCACGACTGACTCCAAATTCCTCACTCAGCACATTTTCTGAAGGAATCATCTGTCCTTCTTTCCAAGTCCCGTTAATAATCATCTCCATCATCTGTTGGTATATCTGATCCGACACATAATTCTTCTTAATTTGACTTATCATCCTGCCTGTTCTCTTTCTGAAAATCTGCTTCTCTTTTACTCATAAAATTTCTGAATGTGTTGCCACCACCAAACCGATAATTCTTTTAGTGATAAGACTTTATTCATCAGTTGTCTGACAAGTTAATTCTTGCACAATTCGACCATTTTTTCAATAGCATTATTCACTAATTTTTAAGAACATAATTTGGTGTTTTTCCACAAATACAATTTGCATAAGAAAATTTTTCACCACTTTCTATCCGCCGCCAGCATTATTCCGCCCACTGCTGCCGGAAAAATCCACGTGAAAACCCGATATACCAATATCACTGTAACTGCCGTTCCCGTATTGACATACTGCGTAAAAAATATAAAATAACAAAACCCTGCCAGTTTCCCGGCAGGATCATTAAGATATAAATCACTTTATTATGTATCATCTGTTTTTATTAATCCGCGTTTTCGCGAACACTCCTGTTTATCATTTCCTCCAGCATTCCTTCTTTTAGCTGTCCCATTCTATAATAAATAGCCTGCATATCGTCCTTCATCCCTCCTCTTGGCATATCCATAACCGCGCCGAAGCATACCCATTTATAATAGCGGATAAGGATACCTTTATCCGCCTTCCCTATGGAACTGTCCACAAATGCTGTTCAAACAGATCTCTGTTGGCAGAATGATCTCATCAATTTCTTTTAAAATGATTTACTCGACCAAAGAAGGCAGAGCCTGATAGTGATAATAAAAAGAATTGCAGTTGATTCCGCAGTCCTCCCCAATATCCTTCACTGTAATCTGGCTCACCGGACGTTCATTTAAGAGTTTCATAAAAGAATTTCTAAGCGCCTGTTTCGTAAATCCCGGCTTATAGCTTAGAGTTATGCGTCTGTCGTACCGGCGACAAGTAACGAATATCCAACGAAAAGTGTCGGAAACCTCTCCACCGGAAAACAATGACCTTTTATTCTACCCCATCATGTAAAAGCGGCATTGGTTTTCACCAATGCCGTTGTCTATGGTTAATGCACCAGCATCTCCTCAATAAAGATTCCATATCCTCTGGTGGGATCCTGAACCAGCACATGCGTAACTGCCCCCACTATTTTATCATCCTGAATGATGGGACTGCCGCTCATCCCCTGCACGATTCCGCCTGTTACCGTAAGCAGATCCGGATCCGTTATCTTAATCACGATTCCACGGTTAATATTGTCGTTTTCCAGATTGATATCCGTTATCTCTACGTCATAAACTTCTGTGCCGTCTCCAAGAGAACAGATAATCTGCGCCGGGCCCTTTTTTATCTCCTGCTTTAGTCCAAGAGGAAGATAATCATAGGTATCATCCTCCGCAATCTCCGGGATACATACGCCGAAAATTCCCCGGGCGGTATTGTCCGTGATATCACCCATGATATTTCTGTCGTCATATTCTATATAGCCTGTAAGCTCTCCGGGAGATCCCGCTGCTCCCCGGGTAATTCCTATAATCTCCGTGTGGTAAAGTGTTCCTGCTTTAAGGGCCATCAAAGTACTGGTGTCTACATCATTGATGCCATGTCCCAAAGCGCCAAAGCATCCGTTTTCATCAATATAGGTCATGGTGCCAACGCCCTGCGCATTGTCCCTGACCCAAATTCCCATCTTGTATTCACCGTTTTGGTTTAACTGCGGACGGGCCTTCACATCGATCACCATATCGCCGCGCTGCAGCTTAAACACAAGTTCCTGTCCCTCGCTGTGCCTGATTTTTTCAATCAGTTCTTTTTTACTCCCGATTTCATCATCATTGATTTCCAATATATAGTCTCCCACCTGAAAAATGTGTTTCCCCGGATTAACATCTTGTCCGTCCTCTCCCTCAAACGCTCCAATCCCCACCACCAAAACTCCCTGTGTTTTCACATAAATACCTATTGGAATTCCGGAAGGCTTTAGCTGGATGTCCTGAATAACTTCAACATCAACCTCTTTTAAAGGAATAAGGCCAAACAGTCTTAATTGAAGCTTATACTGGTCAATCTGATTTGCCTTTAAGGTGACGGCATGCCCCAAATCAATATGGATACTGCTGCCGCTCTTCACTTTATGGGTGCTTGCATTTCCGCTTACTTCCACCGCTTCCTTATATAGTTCGCCGCTGGCAGGCACCTTAAAATTAAGCTCCTGATCCATTCCCACCTTAAGCATAATTGTAGATGGTACACTGAGCCACATAAAATAGTACAGGGACAACATCACAGAAATTACACCAAATACCAGACAGACATATAAAAATTTTCTGTAAATCCAAATTCTGCTGTGATCTGCTTCTTTTAAACCTTCAGCTAAATGTGTATTCAAGTTTTCACATCCTTTATCTCAAAATAAAGCGCTCCAACAGCCAGTATAAACTGTTTTGAGCACAATGCCTGCTCCTTTACAGGCAGACTTTTTGAACAAAAAAAGACATACAGCCTTGCATGCCTTTTTTAGTATGTGAAAAACTTTAAATTTTACTTTACAATTTTGATATTTTTACTTCCAAATGTTTCTATTAAGCTAAAATCTGCTCTGCGGCGCTATTCTTCCTTCACCTTCCGCGCCGTCTCCTGCATTTCTCTGGCATTGTTTAAAACGGCCTGCGTCAGCTTTCCGCTTCCCAAAAGTCTTGCAAGCTCTCCAAGGCTTTCATCCGCTGAAATTTCCCTTATACTCGTAACCGTCCGGTCTTTTACGATATTTTTTTCAATCATAAAATGGGTATCTGCCATAGCGGCAATCTGCGCCAGATGCGTAATACAGATGATTTGATGGTTTCTTGCAAGCCTTCCCAGCTTTTCCGAAACCTTCCAGGCTGTTTTTCCACTGATTCCCGTATCGATCTCGTCAAAAACCAGAGTATCCGTTTCATCCTTATCTGCAAAAACCGTTTTAAATGCAAGCATAATACGGGAAAGCTCGCCGCCGCTGGCAATCTGCCATAAAGGGCGCAGCTCTTCGCCGGGATTTGTGGATATGAGGAAATCCACTTTGTCATATCCGTCAGCCGAAAAATCCTCCTCCTGTTCCTCCACCGATATGGAAAACTCCACATCCAGAAAATTTAAATCCACCATGGCTTCTTTCAGCTTTTTTGTTAAAGGCCCGGACGCTTTTTTTCTCAGCTTTGAAATCTGCCCGCACAAAGTAAGAATTTCCTGCTTCCGTTCATTTATTTTTTCCCGAAGCCCGCTCATATATGCCTCGTAATTGTTCAGCTTATCGAGCTCCTCCTGCTTTTCCTCTCCAGCTTTTAAAACAGAAGCAATTGTATCGCCATATTTGTCCTTTAAATGGTTCAGTGTATTAAGCCGATCTTCCAGCTCCACGAATTCTTCCTCGTCAAATTCGAGACTGTCCTCATACTGCGCCATAGAACGGTTGAAATCATTGAGCAAATCATCAATATCCGTAAGCTGTCCAATCAAAGGAGCAATATCCTCATCAAAATCCCTTAACGTCTTAATTTCTCTGAGGGCATGTCCCACCGTAAGCCCTGCACTGCCTTCATTTTCATAGCCTGTAAGGCCATGGACCATATAGACTGTTTCTTTCATTCTTTTGGCATTCACCAGTCTGCGGTATCTTTTCTCTACCTGTTCATCTTCCTCCGGGTTTAATGCGGCGTTTTCAATTTCTTCAATTTCAAATGCCAGAAGCTTTGCCTCCCTCGTCCTCACTGTTTCATCAGAGTTTTGATTTTCCAGCTCTTCCACATATTTTCTGTACTGCGCCAGCCTGTCCTTCAGAGCGGTTTTAAGTTTTACCACCTTTTCACCGATGTAATCGTCCAGCATTTTTTTATAAGCGGCCGGCTTTAACAATGACTGATGCTCGTGCTGGCCATACATATCCAATAGACATCCTGCCAGATTTTTCAGCTGTCCGGCGCTGATGCTTTCCCCATTGGCCCGGCAGATGCTGCGCCCCGGAGTGATTTTTCTTTGCAGGATCAGTGTTTTGTCCTCCTCTATGGGAAGGTCCATTTCCCTAATCTGGCTGCACTGCTGGTCATTTAAGGAAAAAATCAGCTCTACCAGCGCATAATCAGCGCCTGTGCGAATATAGTCCTTTCCCGCTTTAGCTCCCAATGCCAGGTTGACAGAGCCTATCAGGATAGATTTTCCGGCTCCTGTCTCACCGGTTAAAATGTTCATCCCTTCCGTAAAGGTTATCTCCTGCTCGTCAATCAGTGCCAGATTTTTTACATGTAAACTTTCAAGCATATGTTTCCTCCTTACGCCCCTTCTCTCAAGCGCATAGTCGGTTACTCATCAAGCACATTACGGATTTTATCCATAACAGCCTGCGTATCCTGAACAGTCCGGACTGCCATCATAATCGTATCATCGCCGGCAATAGATCCTACGATTTCCTTAAGTTTCATGGCATCTATAGCAGCTGCGACCGCCATGGCCATGCCGGATACGGTTTTCACCACAAGGATATTCTGGGCCATGTCCATTGACAAAAAACCATCTTTTAAAACTCGTATATATTTATCGCTGAGATAATGGTCACTGTGAACCAATATCGTATATTTCTGTCTGCCATCTCCCATCGGAACCTTGGAAAGCTTCAGCTCTCTGATATCTCTCGATACCGTGGCCTGTGTGACGGTATATCCCGCCTCTTTAAGTCGATCTGCCAGCTCCTCCTGGGTCTCAATTTCAAACTGCTCCACCAGCTCTTTTATCTTCTGATGCCTGTTTTTCTTCATTACTATTCCCCCTGTGAACTTTTCTTCACACTTACTTCCAAGTTGCTGCTTTGCAGCAACACAAATTTGAATGAAGAATGCCTGCTTTCCAAGGCATTCTTCTTACATGAAGATGGTTTGCAACGCAAACCTTAAAATTTCTTAGCCTGCGTCCTTTGCTGGCTTAGAAATTTTCTTCACGTTAATCCCCCATGCTTCCAACAGCCTGCAAATTTGGGCTGGGGCACAAATTTGTGATTGATAAAATCGGCCGACAGGCTGATTTTTCAATCTAATCCCCCATTTTTCTATGTAGTACTTCCAAAAAGCTCACCTGGCTTAATTTAACGATACCGGTAGTCTTGTTGGATTCCTGAATTTCTATCCTGTCCCCTGTGCAAAGGGTAACCTTGTGGCTTCCGTCAAATATGGCTTCCACCTCCTGCACCTCTCCACTGTTCGTACTTTCAATCTCCACCATTACCGTATCCTCCGGTGACAAAACCATACTCCGGCTCTGCATGGAATGGGAGCAGATAGGGGAAAGTAAAATCAATCTTGCTTTGGGCTCTACAATCGGCCCTCCTGCTGATAAGCTGTAACCCGTTGAACCGGTAGGAGTTGATATAATCATACCATCCGCATGATACCGGTGTAACAACTGTCCGTTCACATAGACATTAAAATTTATGATTTGCAGAGAACCCTTTCTCGTAATAACAATATCATTAAGAGCCCTTGCTTTATCTTTCATCCCCTGCCTGTCATAGCTTTTTCCCAGAAGCATCATGCGTTTTTCAATTACATACTCGTTATGAATCAGCTTTCCTAATGCTTCCTCCACATCTGTCCTGTTTACCTCTGCCAGAAAGCCAAGGGTGCCAAGGTTAATTCCCAGAAAAGGAATGTCCCTGCCCGCAAGATCTACGGCTGCCTGCAGCAGGGTTCCATCTCCTCCAAGTACAATAATGCAGTCCACATCTTCGCTGACCTGATCCTTGTAGGTGTAGCCCTCCTGCCCCGGCTTTGCCGTACCAATGTCAATCATGCAGGTCTTGCCATGACTTATAAGATAATCCCTGATAGAGCAGGCCGTCCTGTGGCCCGTATCCTTCATGGGATTAGTTATCACATAAAAATGTTCCATAATTTAAGTCAGTCCTTTAATCCAGATTTGCATGCGCCTTTAAGACCGTTTCCCTTATATTCAATGCCAGTTCGGATTTTCTGGTGCCGCGATCACATACACCTTCTGTTTTTCCATTCTCACCTACGATTTCTTCCCGTTCTTCCATATTTTTTTGTAAATAAATGAGATATTCTATATTTCCCTCAGGTCCCTTAATAGGTGAATAATCCAGATTCAAAATGGCAAAACCGGCAGTCTCCGCAAAATCCGCCACCTTTTGTATCACTTCTTCATGGATTCCCGGCTCCCGGACCACACCCTTTTTTCCGACCTTTTCACGCCCAGCTTCAAACTGCGGCTTAATCAGACATACCATCTGTCCCATATCCTTTAAAAGCGCCCAGGCCGGCGGCAGTATTCTGGTCAATGAGATAAAAGAAACGTCCACAGAAGCAAAATCCATCTGCTCCGGAACATCGTCCGGTGTCATATATCTGAAATTTGTCTTTTCCATGCAAATAACTCTCTCATCATTTCTCAGCTTCCAGGCAAGCTGCCCGTGCCCCACATCTACAGAATAAACACGCAAGGCCCCGTTTTGCAGCATACAGTCGGTAAATCCCCCTGTGGAAGCTCCAATATCCATGCACACCTTTCCATTCAGTGTAATTCCAAACACAGCGGCCGCCTTTTCCAGCTTAAGACCTCCCCGGCTGACATATTTCAGGGTATTTCCCCTCACCTCTATATGCATTTTATCCGGATCAAAGAAAGCGCCTGCTTTATCCTCCCTCTGTCCGTCCACAAACACATTTCCCGACATAATAATGGCTTTCGCCTTTTCTCTGGAAAGGGCGTACCCTTCCCTTACAAGCAATACATCAAGCCGCTCCTTCATTTGCTCTTTCCCATTTCTCCCCTGCTCTTCTTAAAACCGTACTGTTCTTTACTCTCCGCAGGCCCTTTATCGCAACGTTTGGGTCAATATTTTGACCTCTCAGAGATTTTCCTTCACCTTGTTAAAAATAGATTCAGCGTCCATGCCGATTTCCCGCATCAGCTGTTCCACACTGCCGTGCTCCACATATCTGTCAGGCACTGCGATCTGCAGAACCTTCGCATAAGATTTCTTCTCAGGTGCTTTCAGGCCGTCAACTATATCCCTGACCTTTTCTCCATAGCCGCCGATTGCAACGTTTTCTTCCATTGTAACTACCAGTTTATGATTCCGGACCGCCCACTTTACCGCATCTGCATCAATGGGCTTAGCAAATCTCGCATTTATAATACTGCACTTATGTCCGGCTTTATTTAACAGCTCTTTTACCTTCTCCGCCACTTTTACCATACTTCCCAAAGCCATCAGGCACACGTCTCCTTCTGCGCAGATAAGCTCCGCATTACCCAGTTCAATAGGTGCGCGGTATTCCCTGAGTCCTGCATAAGCCTCCCCTCTGGGGTAGCGGATTGCAATGGGCGCGCCAAAAGAAATGGCAAACTTCATCATATCAGAAAGCTCCCATTTGTTTTTAGGCGCCATAATACACATATCCGGAATACTGGATAAATAAGATAAATCAAATACTCCCTGATGAGTTTCCCCATCGCTTCCCACTAACCCGGCACGATCAATGGCAAACACTACCGGAAGCTTTTGCATACAGACATCATGCAGAATCTGGTCATAACCCCTCTGCAAAAAAGAAGAATAAATCGCTACCACCGGTTTTAACCCCCCGGCTGCCAGACCAGCCGCAAAGGTCACCGCGTGTTCTTCCGCAATCCCCACATCGAACAGGCGCTCCGGATACATATTCCGGAACCGCTTTAAACCTGTTCCGTCCAGCATGGCGGCCGTAATGGCAACCACCTTTTCATCCCTTGCCCCTAATTTGGTCATAACCGTAGAAAAAATATCCGTATAGCTGGCTGTGGTTCTTGGCTTTGCAGGCAAACCGGTTTCAATGTCAAAAGGCTCCGCTCCATGGAATCTGGCCGGATGGCGCTCTGCGGGGGCAAAGCCCTTTCCCTTTTGGGTAATCACGTGGACAATCACCGCATTTCTTGTCCTCTTCGCCTCCTGCAGAACACGCAGCATAGCCGGAATGTTATGTCCGTCTACAGGCCCTAAATACGTAATGCCCATATCCTCAAAAAGCATTCCCGGAACTACCAGCTGTTTAAAGCTGCTCTTTGCCCTGCGGATGCCCTTTACCACCTTTTCTCCTCTGGGAATTTCTTTTAATGTATTGTATATGCCTTCCTTGATATTCAAATAAGCGTCTGCTGTCCTGATATTATTTAAATATTTGGACATACCGCCTACATTCTCCGAAATGGACATATTATTGTCATTAAGCACAATGATAAAATTGGTTTCCAGCTTAGCCGCATTATTCAGGGCCTCATAAGCCATTCCTCCTGTAAGGGAACCGTCTCCGATCACCGAAACCACCGTGTTAGTGCCTCCCTGAATATCCCGTGCTTTCACAAGCCCCAGGCCGGCTGAGATGGAAGTTGAGCTGTGTCCTGTGTCAAAACAGTCGCATTCGCTTTCCTTCCTTTTAGGGAATCCACTCATTCCCCCAAACTTTCTTAAATTTTCAAAGCCATCCTTTCTTCCTGTGAGCAGCTTATGGGTATAGGACTGATGTCCAACATCCCAAATCAGCTTATCCTGAGGAAGATTCAAGGACAGATGAAGGGCCATTGTCAACTCCACCGCTCCTAAATTAGACCCTAAATGTCCACCGGTATGGGATATTTTTTCAATCAGGAAGTCTCGTATTTCCTGGGCAAGCTCCTGATAATCTGATGGACTGATATTCTTAATGTCATTAACACCCTTAATCTGATCAAGCAGCATTTTCTCAACCTTCTTTTCTTATGTTCTGTTACGCTCCAACAACTGTTACTGTAAGAATATTGTTTATCTGTTACTCCCTCGGTCATCTAAAATCGTATTGCCCGCCGCAATTATTTTTCTCTGGTAATAAGCACAGTTACCAGCTCCTCCAGAAACAAATTTCTATAAATTTTATTTTCTCCACTGTCAATGTGATTTTCAAAAGAACGCAGAATAGAAAGCGCCTCCCCTGATAAGCGGCTTACCTCTTTCTTAGCCTCGTCCAGTCCATGAGAGGATACATAAGTCAGCTTATGGTTTTTCTCATCACTTCCGATTGGCTTTCCCAGAACTTTTTCACTGCCGGTAACATCCAAAATATCATCCTGAATCTGAAAGGCAATTCCTATATTATAAGCTGCCTTTTCCATGGCTTCTACAGCCTCTTTACCGGCTCCGGCCAGGACAGCGCCTATCATCATGGCCGCCTGGATTAATGCAGCCGTTTTATTTTCGTGAATGAAGAAAAGAAGCTCCTTATCCACCCCGATTCCCGTCTCTGCTTCTATATCAGCAGCCTGTCCTCCAATCATCCCGTAAATACCGGCTTTTTTTCCGAGAATCTGAATCGCTTTTGCCGTACGCTTTGTAAGCTCCGGATCATCGGTAAGGTCAAAGGCTGAAGCCGCACTCTCAAAAGCCAGGTTCAAAAGCCCGTCTCCTGCTAACACTGCCATGCCGTCCCCGTAAACATTCCAGGTAGTCTTACGGCCTCTTCGATACTCATCATTATCCATAGCCGGAAGATCGTCATGAACCAGAGAATAATTGTGTATCATTTCCAGCGCCGCCATAAAAGGCTCTGTCAGGTTCCCCTCTCCTCCAAACAAAAGAAAGCTTTCTCTCATCAGAATAGGGCGCAGCCGCTTTCCTCCTGCCATAACACTGTAGTTCATTGCTTCCAGCACCTTCTTTTGAAAGCCTTCTTCCTTTGGCAGATATTTTTTTAAAACATCCTCCGCAAACTTTGTCTTTTCATCCAGCTGCTGTTTAAAATTCATAGGTTTCTCCATCCTCATTTAGTACCAGTACCTTTTTTTCCACCTGATCTATCGCCTGATTACACTTTTTTAAAAGTTCCATTCCGCCTTTATAAATTTGAAAGGACTCTTCCAAAGAGATATCCTCCTTTTCTAAGGCCGTGACGGCTTCCTCCAGTTTTTCAAATGCTTCTTCCAGCTTTAATTCTTTTTCGTCCTGTTCTGGCATATCTTCCTCATTCCTCTTTTTACCTGCAAGCATATCAGAAACTTATTGCATCTTTGGATATTTTCCGGTCACTTCAGCTTCCATCCTGCCATTTTTTACGTAAATCTGCAGTTTATCACCGATTTTCACTTTATTGATATCTGTCAGGGTTCTTCCCTCCTTATCCGAAATATAGGAATATCCCTGGTTTAACTTATCAAGAGGTGAAAGTCCCTTTAATTTTTCTATATAAATTGCCAGTCTGTGCCTTTTACCAGTAATCTGATTTCTCATAGCACTGGTCATTCTCTCCTCCAGATTCATGGCATAGGTTTTTTTCTCCCTGATTTTCCCTACGGGGCTGTTCATTTTTAGTCTGGCTTCCACAGCTTTAAGCCTTGTACGCTCAAGCCTCAAGCGTCCCTGTATCTGACGGTTCAGCGTAAGGCGCATACCATCTAACTGTGATTGTAGTAAGGAAACATCAAATACCGCCAGTTCCGCAGCAGCCGAAGGGGTCGGGGCCCGCAAATCAGCCACATAGTCAATGATCGTTGTATCGGTCTCATGACCTACCGCTGAAATGATGGGAATACTGCAGTCAAATACTGCCTGAGCAACCACTTCTTCATTAAAAGCCCACAAATCCTCAATAGTTCCGCCGCCCCGCCCTACAATCATGACGTCCACCTGCTTTGCCTCCAGGGCATGTATTCCTTCCACAATGCTTGCCGCTGCTGCCTCTCCCTGCACAATTGCGGGGTACAAAATAATCTGCACATACGGATTTCTTCTGGATGCAATATTGATAATATCCCTCACCGCTGCCCCTGTAGGCGCCGTCACTACTCCCAGCGTTCTGACGTATTCCGGTATGGGCTTTTTATACTCCGGGGCAAACATTCCCCGTTCTAACAGTTCCTGCTTTAGACGTTCAAATCGCTCGTAAAGGGCTCCCGCTCCATCTCTTGTTATGCTTCTGGTATACATCTGGTACTTGCCGTCCCGCTCATACACATCAATGGTACCCTTTACCACCACCTGCATTCCTTCTGCCATACGAAACCGAAGGCCGGAGCGGTTTCCCGCAAACATTACACAGGAAATCGTTCCTTTTTCGTCCTTTAAAGTAAAATAAATATGTCCGGAGGAATGGTATTTACAGTTACTGACCTCTCCTTTTATAGACAGTTCCTGTAATAAAAAGTCCTGCGCGAACATATTTTTAATATATGAATTTATCTGTCCTACTGTATAAACATTCTGCATTTATAGCCTCATGCTGTCGCTTTTAAAAACCGCTCACGGCAATGCCTTATGCAAATTTCGCCAGCACGCCATTTACAAAGGAAGGGGAGGAATCCTGTCCAAATTTCTTGGCAAGCTCCACCGCTTCATTAATTGCAACACCCGTGGGGATGCTTTCGTCATAGATAACCTCATAAACAGCCAGCCTTAAGATCGTAAGGTCCACCTTGCCCATACGTTCTGTGTTCCAGCCCTGTACCCTTTCGTTTAAAGCCTGGTCAATTTCATCCAATTTCTCTATAATTCTGTTAAATTTCCCGCTGATCCAGGCATTTTCTTCTTCGCTTCCGGTATTTTCCTCCGAATCAAAAAAGAAGTTTTCCTGCTCTGCCATTTCATCCTTCGGATTAAATTCTACACGGAATAGCAGCTTAAAAAGCCGCTCCCTCATTTCTCTTCTGCTCATAAGCATCTACCCGTACTTATCCGTTTTTCTGCATATTGACCCCGGCGATACGGATATTCACATCCGATACTTCCAGACCTGTCATATTTTCGATAGTTGATTTCACTTTGCTTTGTACTCTCTGTGATGTAACGGGAATATTATAGCCATACTCTACAATAAGGGCAAGCTCCGCCTTCACCTTCTTGCCGGTAACCTCCACCTTAACGCCTTTAGACAAGCTCTTTACTCCCATTTTGCTCATAAGCTCATTGCTGATATTGCCAGCCATAGCTGCAACGCCTTCCACCTCGGTTGCGGCAAGGCCTGCTATCATTGCCACCACATCATCTGCAATCTTGACTGTTCCCAAATCCTCATCTTCCTGTAATACATAAGTGTTCTGTTCAAAAGTATTTTCCATAATAGCGTTCCTTTCTTTCCTATGCCGAAAGTCTGTTAATGATAATATATCAAAAATTCTGCTTTTTGCATAGTCTAAATTATACTTACGCTGCTACAGCCAAAAGCTCAGACTCAGCTGTTCTTCGTTTTCTGCATAAGAAACCGTTCCCTCCTGCGCATCCAGATACTGAAAGATTCCCTGTTCTTCTATCAAATATCCAATCATTTCCCTGTACACCTGTTCGTCTGAGCACTTTAATGTCACATAAGCGCTTCCCTTGCCGTAGGCCGCCTGAAACATTTCTTTTAGCTTTTCCTCATTCAGTTCCGTGAAATAAAGGCCTTCTCTCACATAATAGTTATTCTCCATGCTCTCACAAGCAGGAACCTCTACAATAGGCTCAATTACATGGGTTTTTTCCATCTGCTGCGTGGTGACACACAGATAATCATAATTGATAGGAGGAATACTGCCAATAGTTTTATCGCTGCTTCCTTCTACAATCTGATAGGAGGCGTCTCCCCATGTAGTATCTACATAATAATAATTTCCATCCATTTTAACCAGATTCCAGGCATGTCCTTCTCCCCCGTAAACTCTGCCCATAATCAGAGTGGCTTCAATTCCGGCCTTTCTGAGCAGATACTGGGTTGCTTTCGCATAGCCCTGACATACACTTCTTTTGTGAATAAATACGGAGCAGATATTCTGGTTGTCAGGAGATGCGGCATCATATTCCGTCTGGCTGATAATATATTCATATATATATTTCACAATTCCATATTCATCTAAATCAGCGTTCATCCCTGACAGGCACTCCTGTACATATTGATCGATCTGCGCCTCTTTCTCCTGCACCTCCTGCCGGGAAACATTGTAGGTGCCTGAAAACGTAATCTTTTTCACCACCTCCCCCAATGTATATCTGGTAAAGGTGTAGCCATCCACATAAAAAATTTCGGGATGGTCATTTAATACACATTGGAAAACCTTTTCGATTATCTCTGTCTCCACACAGGATAACGCCACGCCATCCTCAAATTCCTGCAATATTTTTAGAATTTCCGCGTAAACGATCTGTTCTTCCCCGTTTAACCTGTCATAATGAAAAAGCCCTGTCTGCTGTTTTCTGATAAGATCCGTTTCCTGGGGGGAAATTCCTGTAATTCCTTCCACTTCCCCCGCCGGGGCTTCCTGTTTTTCTCCCTGCCGGTCCCTTTCGCCCTGTGTTATGTCCTGCTCATAAACGTCATTATCTTTTTCCGTCTCCGGCCCGGTAAAATTGCTGCAGCCTGCCAGCAGCAGAATGCAAAAAACAGCCGCCCATATGATTTTCTTTCTTTTCATTTAATCACGTCCAAACTCCGAAAGCTTTAATCCTTCATTTCTATCCAGCGTCATTCCAACGCTCCACGCATTTACAAACAGTAACAGAGGATTTCCCTTCAAATCCTTAATCTTTTTCATATCAGAGGTGCCCACCAGCCTGTTTAAGTCGATTTCCTTGTTCTCAATCCATCTGATATGTTCATAAGGCAGATTTTCCAGCCTAATCTCCACATTGTATTCGTTTTCCAGCCGATATTTCAGTACATCAAACTGCAGCACGCCCACTACACCTACTATAATCTCCTCCATGCCGGTATTAAATTCCTGAAAAATCTGTATAGCGCCCTCCTGGGCAATCTGGGTAATCCCCTTCACGAACTGCTTCCGCTTCATGGTGTCAACCTGCCTCACCCTTGCGAAATGCTCCGGTGCAAAAGTAGGTATTCCCTCGTAGCTAAACTGTTCTTTCGGCATACATAAAGTATCTCCGATGGAAAAAATACCCGGGTCAAATACGCCGATAATATCCCCGGCATAAGCCTCGTCTAAAATCTTCCTCTCGCTGGCCATAATCTGTTGGGGCTGTGAAAGACGCATAACCTTTCCCCCCTGCACATGCTTTACCTCCATGCTCGCTTCATACTTTCCGGAGCAGATCCGCATAAATGCAATTCTGTCTCTGTGCGCTTTATTCATATTAGCCTGTATCTTAAATATAAAAGCCGAAAAATCATGTTCGTCTGGAACGATAAAGCCGGTATCCGCCTTTCTTGGCAGCGGTGTGGTAGTCATTTTAAGGAAATGCTGCAAAAAGAACTCCACACCAAAATTGGTAAGAGCCGAACCAAAAAATACGGGTGTCAAGTCACCGCTGCGCACCAAATCCAGATCAAACTCCGCACTGGCGCCGTCTAAAAGCTCAATTTCCTCTCTGAGCGTATCCGCTGCTTCCTGCCCGATTGCCTCTGTAAGCTTGTCCGAATCCTCTGCCGGGATCTGCGTGGTCTCTCCTTCCTTCGTTCCTTTCTCCGTATCAGAATACGTAAGAATGCATTTCCTTTCTCTGTCATAGACTCCTTTAAACCTTTTTCCGGAACCAATAGGCCAGTTTACAGGACAGGTGGCGATTCCAAGTTCCTTTTCTATTTCATCTAACAGCTCAAACGTATCGTTGGCATCTCTGTCCAACTTGTTAATAAAGGTAAAGATAGGTATTTTCCGCATCACACAGACCTTAAAAAGTTTACGGGTCTGAGCCTCCACTCCCTTAGAGGCATCTATTACCATCACCGCAGAATCCGCTGCCATCAGGGTGCGGTACGTATCTTCGGAAAAATCCTGGTGTCCCGGCGTGTCCAGAATATTAATGCAAAAGCCGCCATATTCAAACTGCAATACCGATGAGGTAACGGAAATACCTCTTTCTTTTTCAATCTCCATCCAGTCGGAAACCGCATGTCTTGCCGTTGCCTTGCCCTTTACACTTCCTGCAAGATTAATAGCTCCCCCATATAAAAGGAACTTTTCTGTCAGGGTAGTTTTACCCGCATCCGGGTGAGAAATAATTGCAAAGGTTCTTCTTCTGTTTATCTCCTGCTTATAGTCACTCAATTTTTTTCCTCCAGGTTCCTGCATTTTTACATTTAACCATCTCTTTGGCAATGTTTCTTTCTATACCGGTGGGCCTTAGCCCAGCCGCTCCCATATCTGCAAAGGTATCTCTTACGCTCATTGAGCATATCATAATCTTTCGGATTAATAAAGCACAATTCTCCAAAATCCTCATTCTGATATGCAGGTGTAGTTGTAATACCTTCCCCTCTCACCTCGTATATGCGCAAGAGGTAATGCCGTATCCCGCAAAAATATCTCTGATTTTACCCAATCTGACTGCAGCAAGGCCGGCATTTTTAATCGCATCAGGTATCCCTCTCTTTTTACTCTGACCCCCATCTGCCCGCCTTGCCGGGTATACAAATCAGGATATGTGAAATTTAAATTTTGCTCTAATCTTACAATAGGATACCACATTTTTCAAAATATAGCATCTATTAATTCCACAGCCGTTATAATATCCTTCTGCAGATATCACTGTGCATTTAAAGTGCTGATCACAATTGCTTCCGGGGAGACGCCTGTTTTTCGAATAATGATGTCTTCAATCTGTGCACGCTGTGCCTCCGTAAGCTCCTGTGCATTCACCACCACATCAACCGTATCATCGGTTATGCTGACCACCACATCATCAAACCCTTTGCTTTCCAGCAGGATTTCCGCCGCTGTTTCCTTCTCGGCCACATCTGTAATCGCAATCATATCATCCACTGCCGCCTGTTTTTGTTCCTCGCTGATATTTACATTATTGATAATTTCAAGCAAAGTCTCTTTATTTCTGGCCCTGGTCTGTTCTTTCATAAGTCTCGCTCCTGAAAGGGTATCCAGACTGCTGGCAGAAGTAAAAACCGCCTCCCCCGGTGTCTCATCTCCGGACAGTTCGCTTCCTATGTTCTGTGCCACCTCTCCTGACATATTCTCCGCCATGATCTCATCCATGGATTCATCCAGATAATTGTCCTGTGAAATCACCACTTCCGAATCCAGACTCTGGATTTCAGACGTGTCCGCCTGCTCAATATCCTCGTCAGATATTTCAAATAATGCTGCCACATCCTCATCTGTTCCTGTAACCACCTGTTCGCCTGCCACAACCGTATCCGATCCTGCTGTCATAATTTCTTCTTCCGTAATCCTGCTGCCGGCAAAATTCAGATACCCTGCAACCGCAATCATAATTGCCAGCGCTGTGATCATAATTTGATTCTTCTTCACCATATTTTTCAAATCCGCTTCTCCTTCTTACTGTGATATCATTTTAACTATTTTAATTTTATGTGCTTCTATGCCAAATAATGCCTGAATTGCCTCTGTTATATTTTGTACAATTTGGGCGTTTCCTCCACCTTCGGCGGATACCACTACCCCTTCCACCTTAGGGGAGAGTATTTTCTTTATATATGGCGTATCCTCACTTCCCTGCCCCTTTAAATATATGGTCTGCTCACTGCTGCTTATATCCGTAGTATTCCTGCTTCCTCCTGCCGAATCCACTTCGGTGGTTCCATTTCTTTCCGTATTTAGATCCTTTTCCACAATGGCTTCCCCCGAGCTTTCCAGAGTCACCATCACCTGTACCCTGCCAACCCCCTCTATGGTACACAGGAGCTCTTCCAGAGATTCCTCCAAAAAGGAGGCATAGGACAGTATCGTATCTCCGCTGCCGGCTGCGCTGTGCATATTCCCTGCATTTGAGGCGCTCTCCGAACGTAAATTCAGTATAGCATTCTCACTGTCCAATTGAACGGACTGTGACGGTTCCTTCCCGCCCTTTTTTTCCGTGGGCCAGGCAATCACCAAAAGAAGAACACCGCACAGCAGCATAATTACAAAATTATCCTTTGTAAATTTCATTTTCAGTTTTTTAGAAGATTCCTTTTCCTGCATGTTCCTATCCTCCAAAGCTTCTATTCCAAAAGAATCTCAAGTCTCTGTGCTTCTATACCAAGCCGGTTTGCGTACATTTCTTTCAGCCCTTCCTCTGGCGTTTTTTCCCCTTCATTTTCTCCAAGCTTTACCTTTTCTACCTGAATATTTCCCACCTCCCCGGATTGTTTTTCCTTTACTGTAACGATAATATCCGCTCCCCTGCTCCCTTCCTTTCCCTGGCGCACATTCTCTGTAAATCTGACGCCGGTAACATCATAATTGCTTTCAGCTGCTCTCAGCTGCCTTTTAATTTCTTCTTCCATACTCTTATAAACTTCCGTTTCACTGTCTTTTATTTCCCCGCCATCTTCCCTGCCGGCATCATATATTCCGGCCATCTGCTGCTCCAAAATCGCCATCTGGTTTTCAATTTCCAGCCTTATCCCATCTTCTGCCAGCAAAGGAAATAATGGCTCTATAAATCGCAAAATCATTATGATTCCAACCAGTATCCGCACATACTTATCATAAGAATTCCCCGGCACAAAAAACAAAACTGCCTGGGCTATTATCATAAATATACATATTTCCTTAATAATTCCAACCATTGTGCTCCTTTCTGTCTTTCAGGTATCTGGCTGGCCGGTCTGCCGGATGCGGGCATGGCGCTTTGGGAAAAATACTAAGAAATTGTGTATGATACCACCGCAACCACTATAATAAACAAAATCATGGAGGTGCCCACGCAGCGCAAAAACAACAAACACCCTCCTCCTACTCTGTCCGCACACAGGGAAATTCTTTTGTCGCTGATAATCCCCGTAATGGCGGCACCCAGCTTTACGGTCACCGTTACAATCAGAATTTTCACAAGCGGCACTAAACACGCTCCAAAAAGCACTGTCAGAAGCAGAACACCCATGCTGTTTTTGATCAAAACAGCCGATCCCAGCACAAGCTCCGCCACCCCTTCTGTCACGCCCCCTATTCCCGGAATGGCCGATACCGCTTTACGCATTGCCGAAATTCTAAGCCCTGATGCCACAGGCACAATGACAGCCTGTACCAGACTTAAACCTGTGATTGCCCCCATAGCCACTTTGAGAGCCAGTCCAATCCCTTTTTCAATAAAATCCAGCAAAAGGGTTAATTTTTCCTCCGCCCAAAATCCGTTTAAAAGGGACAATATCACATAGCTGTAAATAAACGGCACCATAGCATGAATCAAAAAGCTCTCCACCAGATAAGCCACTACCAGCATCAGTTGATAGTAATAAAGACCGGAAGCTGCCCCCTGGGCCGCCCCCACGGCCACACAGTAAGTAGGTACAAACAATTTCACAAACAAAACTATATTTTCAATTGCTTCGGTGGCAATATCCGATACAAATAAAATTACCTTTGTCATAATTGCCATAAGGAACAGATAAAGAAAAAAGAACCCTGACTGTGCAAGCTGCCTTCCGGAAAACAAATCGGAAAATTCTGCAAAAAGCGCCGACACCACTCCCAAGACCAGAATATAAATAAAAATCTGCCTTAGTCCCGACCATTCCCCTGCCAGATTATCCTTAACCTGCCCTGCAAACATTTTCACTGCTTCCAGCACATTTCCTTCCATGATCATTACAAGAAGTTCTCCCGAATCCATTTCCATATCTGGAAAAAGGCTGTCCATTCCCTCATTGACTTTGCTGAAATCATTTGATGAAAGCCACTTATCTATATAATCATACTCAGAAGTTTTTTCTTCTTTTTCCTCACTTGCATACACTTTTATTCCCTGTAAAAAAAAGGATATGATAACCATTCCCCAAACAGTCAAAAGTCTCCGGCTCTTTTTCATTCCCGCTTCCTCTTACCTCTCCCATACACAGCAGCATAAATCAGGATAAAGAATGACGCTTTTTAAGGTGTACTTCCAATTGCATTGATATTCCCTATCACTGCCGTAAGTACCGGTATTCCCATAAGCAGCACCGACAGCTTTCCTAAAATTTCTATCTGACCTGCAACTGCCCCGTATCCTGCATCCTTGCATATGGAAGCACAAAACTCGCAGACATAGGTGATTCCCACAGCCTTCAGCAAAAACCCCATATACTCCCCGCTGCCGCTTAAATACTTCTCCAGCTCTTTTACCCCTGCCAGAAGCGCCCTGAGGCCATTTAAGGAAAACGTGAAAATCACAAGGCAAATCACTATGCCCAGATACAAACCATATTCCGGTCTGTTTGATTTAAATTGCAGCGCAAGCATCACACCTGCCACTCCTAAAATTCCAATTTTAATAATTTCCATTTTTGCCTCCATGGGTCAGGCGAACATGCCTGCATACTCACTTGACCCTCAAATTTATCTCCATTTCTGCAAGGTGAAAAGCTCCGTTTATAAATCAAATAAATCCTGTATCATTACAAACAAGTCATATATATACGGCAAAATCCATGTCAGTACCAAAATAAGCCCTGCCAGACTAATCAAAAAGGCATGTTCTTCCCTCCCGCTGTGCTTTAAGATCTGACCTAAAATGGTTATTAAAATTCCTACTGCCGCTATTTTAAAAATCAGATTTATCTCCATCTTCCCTCCATGTCAGCCTTTTTGTGTCATTTCACCACATCTTACATTACGCCCCTGCGCAAACAGACCTGCTTCCATCCCCATTCCGGCAGACAAACCTGTTAAAGGAGCAAAATAGATAGCAGTACTCCGGCGCCCACCCCAAGGCTCATAATCATTTTATTTTTTCCCTTTCGCTCCGCCTCCAGCTCCTCAATATGTAAGTTAATTTCCCGAAGCAGTCCGTCTAAAGCCATCGCCTGTGCATTTTCTTCCATGAATCCCAGACAGGATGGAAAATCAAGCACAAACTTTTTTTCCTTTATGGTAAGAGGCTGATTCTCCAAAACTTCGCCCATATGCCTTTGCCAGGTCAGGGGGAAATTTCTTCCTTCTTCGTAAACTTCTCTGTAAATTTTTTTAAAAGCGCCTCTAAACGGCTCCTCATTGTTTTCCGATAACCTCCATAAAGCTTCCGGAATCGCTGCCTTTTGATAGGCTATATAGTATTTCATATTTTCGTAAACAATACGTATCTGTTTCAGCAGAAAAAGGCGCTTTGCGCCATCTTTGCATATACCTGCCGTAAACCCGGTGCATCCGGCCATTACCAGTATGCACCCTGCCAGATGAAGCATTTCTCTTTTCTCCTTTTTCCTTACAATTTAGCCCTCAGGCACAAATTTGTCTGTCTGAAAATTCCTGTTTTTTCAGTCTGTGCCCCTGTTTATCCAAAACATCGCTGACTTTGCACATGCCTGATCTTTTCTCCAAAAATATGTATCTGTCAAAGATCATTTCAGGACGATATGCCCGGCTGTTATCCCGGTCATCTTTATCCATATGCATAAATTTATATATATCCTCCATGGAGTTCCCATGAACGGTCGCCAGTACACTGCTTCCGCACTTTAATATCCGGGACAGCGCTTTCATATCTTCATAGTTTCCAATCTCGTCCACCGCCACCACAGCAGGCGCCATGGAACGCATCAAAAGCATCATCCCCTGTATTTTGGGACATGCATCCAGCACATCTGTACGCATTCCCACGTTATTCTGGGGAATTCCCATGAAGCTCCCGGCAATCTCCGAGCGCTCGTCCACCACTCCCACCTGTTTTCCCCCGGCATAAGGGTTTCCATCCGATACCTGCCGCACAATATCGCGAAGCAGCGTAGTTTTTCCGCATCCGGGCGGAGCGATAATGAGAGTGTTTAAAAAAGAAGTATCCTGATACAGGAAATTCATAACTTCATCTGCTGCCCCAATCACTTCATGGGAAATCCGAATGTTCATAAACCGGATGTGGGTTATGTTTCGAATAGATCCGTCCCCGCTTAAGACTACCTGTCCTGCCACTCCAATCCGGTGTCCCCCCGGAACAGTCAAAAAGCCCTGCCTTATTTCATTCTCAAAAGCATATAAGGAATGACGACATACATTTTGGAGAATTTCATTTATTTCCCGCTCCGTAATGCACCATATATCCTGATTACAATAGTCTGAAATCCCTTTATCGGACAGAAATTTTTCTGCGCCGGCTGTCATAATCCGCACCGGCTGTCCAATAGCAAGGCGTATTTCCTGTAGTTTGTCCACCTGTAAAAGTGCATGCTCCCATCTGGGTTTTAAGGAATCCGGAAATATGCGCATAATCTCTTCTCTTTTTGTCATCATAGTCCCTCCTGTTTCCGGTAACGCTCAAATTAAGGCGCGAGTACAAATTGGCTGGATAAAAAATCTTTCCTTATCCCAATATATGAAAAACTGTCCAAGTTATGCCTGCAAATTCTGTCCCCCGGTTTTGTGGTGAAAAATGTAAAATTATGATAATATAAAACACTGTCACGCTTCGCGGGCCGGCTTATTTATCAAAACGCAAAAAGGCGCATGGAAAACTTTTATTGTTCCACGCGCCTTTATTCTGCTTTTTGGTATTATATATATGAGTGCAAATCATCCATACGATTTATTTCTGCGCCACATCTTTCATAGAGAAGCTCATTCTTCCCATTCTGTCCTTGCCAAGGCATACAACGTTCACCTTATCTCCAAGAGTAAGAACGTCCTCTACACGGTTGATTCTCTCCTTGGCAATCTTGGAAATATGAACCATCCCCTCCTTGCCGGGAGCAAACTCAACGAAAGCTCCAAATTCTTTAATACTAACCACAATACCCTGGAAAATCTGTCCTTCCTGATAATCTGTAACAATGGTCTTAATGTATTCCACAGCCTTATCCATCATAGCCGGATCCGTACCGCATATAGATACATTTCCATCATCCGTAATATCAATCTTGACTCCTGTACGGGCAATGATCTCATTGATGGTCTTTCCACGCTGGCCTACCACATCTCCAATTTTTTCAGGGTCAATCTGAAGGGAAATAATCTTAGGTGCATAAGGGCCAACTTCCGGTCTGGGCGCATCAATTGCTTTCTTCATGCAATTATCCATGATAAAAAGCCTTGCCTCCCGGCATCTTGCAATAGCGCCTTCCACCATGGGCCTTGTAAGGCCGTGAATCTTAATATCCATCTGGATAGCCGTAATGCCTTCCGTAGTACCTGTCACCTTAAAGTCCATATCTCCGAAAAAGTCTTCCAGACCCTGGATATCCGTAAGCAATACGAAATCATCATCACTCTCACCGGTAACCAGACCGCAGGAAATACCTGCCACCATCTTCTTAATGGGCACTCCTGCCGCCATCAAAGACATACAGGATGCACAGGTGGAAGCCATGGATGTGGAACCATTAGACTCAAAAGTCTCTGAAACCGTACGGATTGTGTAAGGGAATTCCTCTTCTGACGGAAGTACGGGAATAAGGGCTCTTTCCGCTAACGCGCCGTGACCGATTTCTCTTCTTCCCGGTCCCCTTGAAGGCTTTGTCTCTCCCACGGAATAAGAAGGGAAATTATAATGATGCATATAGCGCTTGCTCACTTCATTTTCATCCAGCCCGTCAATCCTCTGCTGCTCGGACAAAGGCGCCAGTGTACATACATTGCAGATCTGGGTTTGTCCACGGGTAAACATTGCGGAGCCATGCACTCTGGGAATAATGTCAACCTCAGCCGCCAAAGGACGAATCTGTGTGATCTCACGACCATCCGGACGTTTATGATCCTTTAAAATCATCTTGCGGACTGTCTTTTTCTCATACTGGTAAATTGCCTCTCCCAGTACGGACAGCCATTCCTCATTTTCAGCAAAAGCTTCTTCCAGTTTTTCCGTAATGTTTTTAATATTCTCCTCACGAACCTGCTTTTCGTCCGTGAAAACAGCTTCTTCCATTTCAGCCGGAGGTACAATCCCTTTGATTGCCTCAAAAAGCTCCTCCGGAACAGCACAGCTTGTATAGGTATGCTTTGCCTTGCCAACCTCTGCTACAATCTGATTAATAAACGCAATGAGCGTCTGATTGATCCCGTGCGCTTTATAAATAGCTTCGATCATCTTATCCTCAGGCACTTCATTGGCGCCTGCTTCAATCATAATCACTTTTTCCGATGTGGATGCCACGGTTAAATTCAAATCACCGTTTTTCCACTGTTCCTGGGACGGATTAATGACAAATTCCCCGTCTATCATTCCCATCTGCGTCATAGCGCAGGGACCGTCAAAGGGAATATCTGAAATACTGGTTGCAATGGCCGCTCCAAGCATAGCCACCAGCTCCGGACGGCACGCCGGATCTACACTCATAACCATATTGTTTAAGGTTACATCATTCCGGTAATCTTTCGGGAAAAGCGGACGCATGGGTCTGTCAATTACGCGGCTTGTAAGTATGGCATTCTCCGATGCTTTACCCTCTCTCTTATTAAATCCTCCGGGAATCTTCCCAACTGCATAGAGCTTTTCCTCATACTCCACACTGAGCGGGAAAAAATCAATCCCCTCTCTTGGCTTGTCTGATGCGGTTGCGGTAGACAATACCGTGGTATCGCCGTAATGCATAAACGCGCATCCGTTTGCCTGCTTACCCACTCTGTTCACATCAACGCTTAAGGTGCGGCCCGCAAGCTCCATTGAAAACGTCTTGTACATACTCTCTCTCCTTTTCTTTTCTTACCAGTCAGTTTTGCATCTATCGCAAACCGACATAAAACAACGGATGGGGCCTTGCCGGCCATCCTAATGTTATATGAAAAGGCGGAGACCGAATTTATCGGTATGCTCCGCCTTAAAACTGCCATTTTTACTTTCTAAGTCCCAGTTTTTCAATCAAAGCACGGTATCTTTCAATGTCTTTCTCTTTCAGATAATTAAGAAGACCACGTCTCTGACCAACCATCTTAAACATACCTCTTCTGGAATGATTATCTTTAGGATGTACCTTAAGATGATCTGTAAGCTCCTGGATCCTTGCTGATAATACCGCAATCTGTACCTCCGGTGAACCTGTGTCACCCTCACACCTTGCATACTGCTGCATAATTGCTGTTTTCTTTTCTTTAGAAATCATGAAATTTCCTCCTTTATTTTCATACGCCTGCTGCCAGGAACCGGTCGGAGAATCCAAAGTTCTGAGCAGCGGCAAACTTCATACCGATTAATCATAGCACGGCTTATGATAAATGTAAAGAAATAAATTTAAAGATTTCTATTTCAGCGGATACAAAGACTGCCCGCAAAAGGACAGTCTTTATTCCTTACACTTTTTTACTTTCTTTGATCTTGGCAAATACTGCCTGCAGGAGAATAAAGAAGCATAACAGGATTGCCGTAATAATGTTTGACCAGGAGCTTACCAGCTTGCCGTTGGTCTTTACCAGAGTCGAAATCGTACCGTTAATAAGTACGCCCACAAGGGAACCGAAAACATTACCCACACCGCCGGTTAAAAGTGTACCGCCGATAACCGAAGATGAAATTGCGTCCATCTCAAGCCCCGCCGCCTGGGTTGTGGTACCGCACATTGTATTTAAGCAATAGCAGATACCGCCGATAGATGTTAGGAAACTGCACAATGTATACGTAAGGAGTTTTGTTTTCTTTACATTTAAGCCCATCAGCGTTGCGGAAACCTGATTACCGCCCACTGCATATATACTTCTTCCAAACTTTGTATACTTCAACATCAAAAAAACAATTATTACAACCAGTAACACCACAATTACTGTAGGACGAATAAAGGGAACCTGATAAATTCCTTTTTTATTTTCATATCCTCCGAAAGGAATCAGAATCTTTGCATTGGAGATTGCCGTAAAAATTTTATCCGAAACAATACTAACCTGATCCTTGCAAATAACGGCTGTCATACCTCTTGCAAAAAACATTCCCGCCATTGTTACAATAAAAGGCTGGATCTCTAAATATGCCACACAGAACCCCTGCACAAGCCCAAATACAATACCTATCACGAGAACCATGGTCATCAAAACCGGACTCTTTATTCCCCAGGTCTCCATGCCCACTGCCATAAGCATACAGTCCATGGCAATCAGGGAGCCCACGGAAATATCAATACCGCCCGTCAGCATGACGCAGGTCATTCCCGCCGCCACTGCGATCAATCCCGCATTGTTAATCAGCACATTTAAAAATGTCTGAAAGTGCGTAAAGCCCTTATCCGCGTAAATAATACAGCCTCCCGCATACATTATGGCAAACAGCGCTACCGTGATGGCCAGCAATATATTATTTCCACCTATTTTCCGTTTTTTCATGCTTTCACCGCCTCCTTCTTAGCGGACATCTTTTTAAAGTATGCCCTCACCGGCTCCGACTGAATGACCACAATCAGGATAACCACGATGGCCTTAAACACCGGCGCCTGCGCGGAAGAAACACCCAGAGCATACAGGGTTGTTGTGATAGCCTGGATGGTATATGCGCCAATAACAGAGCCGGCAAGATTAAACTTTCCGCCCCCGAGACTGTTGCCGCCAAGGGCCACCGCGAGAATCGCATCAAGCTCCATATTAAGCCCGATATTATTTGTATCGGCGGAATAAATCCTGCATGTGGCCACCAATCCGGCAATGCCTGCACACAGACCGCAGATAACATAGCATAACAGAATAATTTTTGCAGAATTAAAGCCGGAAATTCTGGAAGCTCTTTTATTGATGCCCACGCTCTGGATATAGGTGCCTAACGCCGTCAGGCGCAAAACACTTCCGGCTATTGCCACACACAGGGCTGCAATGATAATCGGTGTCGGGATAATACCGCAGTATCCTCCAAAAAACTGGAAGGACGGCACCCGTACATAAACGATATTGCTGTTGCATAAGAGCAGTCCTATAGCCCTGCCCGCAGACCACAGGATCAGGGTGGCAACCATTGGCTGAATATTCATATATGCCACCAAAAATCCGTTAAACAAACCACATACACATGCAATTGCAATGCCTGCAAGCATCCCCACCCACAAAGGCACATTATATTCGCTTACGTTCGTCATACCATAACCTGCAAGCAGCATACAGCAAAGACCCCCTGACAGACTCATCACGGATCCTACCGAAATATCCGTACCTGCGGAGGCTGAGACAACAAGCGTCATGCCGATTGCCAGAATTGCCACCTCGCTGCCACGGTTAAGCACGTCAATCAGGCGTCCATATAAAATGCCGTTATTAATGCTAATCGCAAAAAATCCCAAAGGCGCGTTTCCGGCAGCGATATCATAAACAACATTAATCAGCATAACCAGCAGCATACTGAAGACCGGCAGGAAAAGTTTCATCTTTGTAATTTTTTTTATTTTTTCCATTATTTAGCACCTCCTGCAATTGCCTTCATAACGCCCTCCTGCGTTAATTCTTCCCCTTCTATCTCTCCTACCTTTGCTCCGTCCCTTAAAACTGCCATTCGGTTACAGGTTCTGAGCATCTCTTCAATCTCGGAAGAAATAAACATGACACTCTTTCCCTCTTCCGCTAACTGTATTACAAGCTTTTGGATCTCTGTTTTCGTTCCGATATCTATACCCCGGGTAGGCTCATCCAAAATCAGGAAATCCGGGTCCGTTGCCAGCCATCTTGCCAAAATTGCCTTCTGCTGGTTTCCTCCTGAAAGCTGTTTGATAAGCGTCTCCCTGCTGGCTGTCTTAATTTGCAAAAGATCGATGAATTTGTCTGCAATCTCAATCTGTTTTGCCATGGGAATCTTTTTAAAAATTCCCTGTTTTGCCTGCATAGCAAGAATAATATTTTCCCGCACGGATAAATCTCCAATGATCCCTTCCGCTTTTCTGTCGTCAGGCAAAAGCCCCATGCCAAGGTTCATGGCATCAATCGGGTTCCTGACCGTTACCTCCTGTTCCTTTACTTTTAAGGTACCTGTCTGTGCCCTGTCCGCGCCGTAAATGGCACGTGCCAGCTCACTCCTTCCGCTTCCTAAAAGTCCGGTAAGGCCGATCACCTCTCCTTTATGTATCTCCATGTCAAAAGGCTTAATCGTACCCGCATGGCTTAATCCTTTTGCATCAATCACAAGAGGCTCCTTAGACTTATCACCGCTGCTTTCAGGTTTTATGCTGGCCAGATCGTCAAAATCTTTTCCCATCATTGCCGCAACAAGCTTCACGCGGGGCAGCTCCTCAATACTGTATTCTCCTACAAGAGTGCCGTTGCGAAGAACGGTAATTCCATCGCAGACTTCATATACCTGCTCCAGGAAATGTGTTACGAATACGATGCCAACGCCCCTGCCACGAAGCTTTCTCATCATGCCAAAAAGCTTTTCCACCTCGTTATCATCCAGTGATGAGGTAGGTTCATCTAACACCAAGACTTTACAGTCCATGTCCACAGCCCGTGCAATTGCTATCATCTGCTGCAAAGCAAGCGAATATTCCTCTAAATTCTGTGTCACATCAATCTCCAGATTTAAATCCTTCATCAGCTTTGCTGCCATCTCATTCATTTTTTTTCGGTTTACCGTCCTGATTTTTGTCATAGGCTCCCTGCCAATGAAAAGATTCTCGGCCACCGAAAGATTCGGGCACAGATTAACTTCCTGATAAACCGTGGAAATACCTTTTTTCTGCGCATCCATCGTATCTTTATTTACAATCGGTCCTTCTATACCGTCTAAATAAATCTCTCCCGCTTCAAATTTATTTACCCCGGTAAGACACTTGATCAGCGTGGATTTTCCGGCTCCGTTTTCCCCCATGAGCGCACGAATTTCCCCTTTTTTCAAATGGAAATCCACGTTTTCCAATGCCTTTACACCGGGAAATGTCATACATATTCCTTCCATGCTTAAAACAACATTATTTTCCATTCAGACGCCTCCTTTAAGAGTTTCCTTCCCAGATAATAATCTTCACCGCCATAATATACAAAGGGGAGAAGCCCCGGTTGCCCGGGATACTCTCCCCCATTCTTTCAGGACAGTTCTTTAATATGCACGACCGTCCAAAACTTCCTGAGACATGGTAACCGCATACTGACTCTCGATGCCCGGCGCTACGAAAGCTTCATCTTTAACCAGTGTCCACGCGTCAACCGCTTCACCTGCTTCCAGTTTCTTAATAACTTCTTCTGCAAAACCTGCCTGCAGAGGATTACACTCTACGTTACAGGTAATCTTGCCGTCTAATGTATACTGAAGCCCGTCATGTGTAGCGTCAAAGGAGATAATCTGTACATCGCCGTCAACACCGTATGTAATACCTGCCGCATCCATTGCGTCCATTGCGCCGTATGCTTCATTATCATTCTGGCATACAACTACATTAAATCCGCCCTGGCCATAAGTCTTGATGAAGGACTCCATAACCTCCTGTCCGCCTGCCTGGGTGAAATCACCGGACTGGGAATCCAGTTTTGTCCAGTTATCATGCTGCGAAAGAATATTATCAAAACCTTCCGTTCGGCCAAGGGTTGCAGATGCGCCTACGGAACCTTCAATTACAAGGATATTTGCTTCCTTATCGCCTAAATATTCTGCAAGCCAGTTGCCTGCTGCCTCGCCTTCGGCAATCATATCGCATCCAAGGGCCGTTGTATAAAGGGAAGGATCCGCATCCACTGCACGGTCTACAATGAGAACCGGAATACCTGCATCCTGTGCTTCCTGAAGAACCGTATCCCATCCTGCCGACTGGATAGGGGCAATACAGATATAATCAAGTTCCTGCTCAATGAAGCCGCGGACCGTCTCAATCTGGACTGCATGGTCATTATCGCAGTCTACGAAAGATAATTCATAGCCGTTCTCTGCACTGAATGTGTCCTGATAGTTCTTTGTATTGGCTGCACGCCAGTCAGATTCATGCCCAACCTGTGCGAAGCCAACTGTGATAAGTTCGCCGTCAGCTGCCGGAGCTGCCTCCTCCTGCTCAGGAGTCTCATCCTCTGCCACAGCCGCTTCATCCTCCGCCTGAGCCTCCTCCTGTGCCGGAGCCGCTGCTTCCTGGGTCGGGGCTTCAGATTTACCGCAGGCAACTAAACCGGAAACGGTCATTGCTGTAACCAATAATAATGCGAGTTTCTTCTTCATTTTCTTTCCTCCATAAAATAAATTTTCGGCTGAAACAGGTTTTTCTGTTGCCGTAACTTTACTTTAACTGATTTACTTTTTTACGGCAATTACTTTTTGTGCATTTATTACAGTTTTGTGCAAGTGAACAATACAAATTTTTGTGCACCATTACTCATTTCAATACAAATTGCATATTGCAGGTTGGATATTTTTGGATTTTGTAAGATTTTTTAAGATTTTTAGATATCTGAGAATATTTTTCACTAAATTTGATAAAGAAAATATGTGCCATTTTGCCTAATTTTTAAAGCAAAAAGAAAAAAAATTTGATTTTTTACTTTTGGGGCTGTTTCCGGTAAAGGATTTTCACCTTTTATGTAAATTCTTTATAGGATAATATTGATTTATAAAGAAAGGAAATCTTTTATGTCCGCAAAATATGTATGGCTTGCAGAATTGCTGAAAAATCTCATAGAGGAACAGAGCGGAAGCATTTTCAAGCTTCCTACTGAAGCTGTGCTCTGTAAGAAATATGGCGTCAGCCGCCAGACAGTCAGAAAAGCACTCTCTGTTTTGGAGGAAGGACACCTGATAGAAAAACGACAGGGAAGCGGTTCCTACACCACAGGGCTTTCAGACAGGGCCGAAAAAAATACGGCTGCCATTTTAATGTACTCCGATACGGAATATATTTATCCGGGCCTTCTTACAGATATACGCAATACTTTACAGAAACAGGGATTTTCTTCCACTGTTTATGTGACAGGAAACCAGGTATCTAAAGAAAGGGAAGTTTTAGAATACTTACTTGCACATCCTGTCCGCGGAATAATAAGCGAAGGATGCAAAACGGCGTTTCCAACCCCAAACCGGGATTTGTACCAGCGTCTTCTGGAAAAGGGCGTTTCCGTTTTATTTTTGGGAGGAAATTATACAAACCTCCCGGATTTTCCTTTTATAAAGGATGACAACTACGAAGGCGGTTATTTTCTCGGAAAATATCTCGTCTCTTTAAGACATAAAAAAATAGCCGGCATTTTCAAATCCGATGACATTCAGGGGCCGGAACGGTGCTATGGCTTTCTCTCTGCCCTGAGGGACGAATCTGTTACTTTTCAGGAAGAAAATATCTGTTACTTTGATACCGCAAAGCTTTCTGCCCTTCAGGAAAAACACGACACAAGCTTTTTGTCTGATTTTATCACCCGGCAGCTGGGCGAATCCACCGCTGTCATCTGTCACAACGATGAAATCGCCTACTGGCTTATAAAAGAATTCATCTATAAAAACCTGCGCGTTCCTGAGGATATCAGCGTAGTCTGCTTCGGCAGCTCTTATCTGAACGAGCTGTCTCCTGTATCAATTACATCTTTATCACATAGCAGACACGAGACAGGGACAGCCGCCGCTGAAGCTCTTGTAACTCTCATGAAGGGTGTTTACGTGCCGGCCCGGAAAATACCCTGGAAATTTCATAAAAGACAAAGCAGCTGTGCCTGCCGGTAAATATCACTTTCCGCTCCTGTATTCCCTCGGCGTACATCCTACTGTCTTTTTAAACACAAAGCTAAAGTAATGAGGATCCTTATACCCAACCTGCGCGGCAATCTCTCCGGAATGTTTTTCTGTCTGCCGCAGCAGTTTTTTTGCCTTTTCCATCCTCTTCTTTGTCACATACTCAATAAATGTTATCTGCATTTCCTGACTGAACACACTGCTGAAATAATTTCCGCTAACGCCGATTACTCCGGCCACAGTGTTCAAAGAAAGATTTTCATTGCTGAAATTTTCCTCAATATACTCCAATCCCTTTTTCAACATCCGCTTCCCCTGGTTTACACTTTCTTTATCCCGAAGTGCCAGCGCCTGCCCTAACAGCTTTCTCATATACTCATAAATATCCCCGCTGTTTACGGAAGCATCCCTCACCATGGCATACTCGTCCTCCGGCAGAATTGCCTGTTTATCTATCCCGGCATCTTCCATATAATTGATAACGCTGAACCGTATATTTAAGAGCAGGTAATCCCGAAACATTCTTGACCCAAGAGCTTCTTTCACACCTGCAAGATAGCCCTTGACAAAGTCATCCAGTTCCTCCTTTTTACCTTCCCGTAAAAAACGCTGGATAATTTCCGGATTCATCTTTGCACTGTCCACTGCCTCAAAGCCTTTTGCATCATTCCCCAGCAGGTAATCCTCCGTATCTTTTTCAGTCAGAATATGCTCTTTGGGATGGAAGAAGCGATGAGCCAAAATATGATTCGCTTTCGTATAGCATTCCGAGAGCAGTGAAAGCCTCTCAACCGGCTCCCCTACCGCTGCATGCCACTGCGAAATATTTTCTTCCGTGCAGATTCTCTCTATATTATCTACACACCGCTTTGCCAGCTCCTCCATCTGTTCTGCTTCCCCTTTTATTAAAATACCAAGCAGACTGATATTCCAATGGAAGGTAAGATATTCCGGGAAACGCATAAAATATCGCAGAAGCGCTTCCCTCACCCTTTCATATATTTCCGGTTCTTCCGCTCCGCCAAATTCCGGGTTCTGACGCTTTACCATTAAATTCAATAAGATAAGATTATAGCACGGTCCGTCCAGATTCAGAGAAATTTTGGCGGCTTCCTCATAAATCTGCCGGGCAGAAAGCACTCCCCCAAATACCCTTTCCAGGAAATTTCTGCGGGCATAATCCTCATATTCCTTCATTTCATTTTGAAATGTCTCCAGATAATTTTTCTGTTCCCTCTCATTCTCAATTTTTTCACGAAGCTCCAAAAGCACTTTTCTAAGAGCACCCCTGGTAATCGGCTTTAGAAGATACTGCTCCACGCCCACCCGGATCGCCCTTTGCGCATATTCAAATTCATCATAACCGCTGATAATAATAATTTTAATCTCCGGTATTTCCTGCACCACAATCTGGCTAAGCGCCAATCCGTCCATAAACGGCATCCTGATATCCGTAATCAACACATCCGGGCGTATTTTGCGAATCATGGGGAGCGCCATTTCTCCATCGTTTGCCTCGCCTGTAAACGCATAACCATATTCCCGCCATGGAATATTATTTTTTAATCCTTCCCTGACAATACTTTCATCTTCTACTAAAAATACCTTTAGCATCACTTTTTCCTTTCTAAAGCCCGGACTCCCGTAGCAGCCGCAGAAGTCAGTATGTTCTGCCGTCTAAAAATTTTTCCACATTTTCTTTTGTAAATACATTTTCATCTACAATATAGCTTTTCCCTACCGGCTCTCCCTTCTCCAGTCTTTGGATTACATTATCAATATAGGCGCCCTGTACCGGATTGCACTCAATGTCCACATTTATTTCCCCTTTTTTTATCAGCAGCAGCGCATCATAAATGGCATCAAAAGAAATGACTGTCACTTCCCCGTATTCTCCATAGCTGACGCCTGCTTCCTGCATTGCTTCAATAGCGCCCATCGTCATATCATCATTCTGGGATACCAGCACGTCAATATCTCCATGGCGGCGGAGCATATCCCGCATAACCTCTTTGCCTCTGGTTGCCGTAAAATCCCCTGTTGTCTGTTCCAGGATATGCCAGTTATCATGATATCCTGCAATATTTTGAAATCCTCTGCTTCTGCCAATCTCCGCCGTTGATCCGATAGTTCCCTGAAGCACTACAATATTAATCTCCTCCAAAGTTCTCCCATTTTTCCGCAGATACCGCTCTAACCACCTTCCGGCTCTCTTGCCCTCTTCTTGCGCATCTGTTCCAATCCATGTTGTGTAAAGAGAATCATCTTCCACATCTACCATACGGTCTATAATAATCACCGGAATATGCGCATCTTTTGCTTCCCTGAGCACCGTCTCCCAGCCTGTCTCTACCACCGGAGCAAAAACTATATAATCAACCCGCTGGGAGATGAATCCGCGAATTGCCTTAATCTGATTTTCCTGCATCTGTCTGGCATTATTCCATATCAGAAAATATCCGGCATCCTTTGTCAGGGCGTCCCTGATAGAAAGCGTATGTGCCGACCGCCAGTCAGATTCACTGCCTAATTGGGAAACTCCCACCACAATCAAATCCTCCTGCTCCGCCTGCGCCTGTTCTATTTCCACCCCTTTAAAAAGGCCTCTGCCAACAAAAAAAAGCGGTGCAATGCACAGAAGTACAATAAATATACTTACATGCCCAAAAACCAGTTTCTTTAACTCTCCCACCATTTTCTTCATACTAACCCTCTATACTTTCAATAGCCCGCTTCCTCTTTGACGTCTGTCTCTTTCCCTTCCTTTACCGATTCTCCAATTGTCTTTTCAAAAAATTCCACTGCCGGAATAACAATACTTACTTTTGTACCTATTCCTCTTTCTGATTCTATTGTCATCCCATATTCCATACCAAAATTCATTCGGATCCGCTCATTGACATTTGCCAGTCCAAAACCCTTTTCCGTTTCTTTACAGGGTTTTCTGATTTCTGCCTGCAGTCTTTCTACCTCCTCTTTTTCCATGCCAACGCCGTTATCCTCCACACAAAGTAAAATTCTGCCTGCTTCCAGCTGCCCCGTAATCCGGATTTTCCCCATTGCCCTTTTGTATTTAATGCCATGATACAGAGAATTTTCCACAAGTGGCTGCAGCGTCAGTTTCAAAATTTTGTACCCGTATATCTCCGGATCTATTAAAATCTCATAGTCCAGAATATCCCGGTAACGCACCTGCTGGATCTCCAGATAGCCCCTGATATGCTGTTCTTCTTCACGAATTGTAATATACTCTTTTCCTTTGCTTAACACCAGCCTGAAAAATTCTGACAATGCCACTACCATGTCCACCGCTTTATCCGGATTGTCTCCCTCTATCAGCCATACAATCGTATCAAGCGTATTATATAAAAAATGCGGATTGATCTGTTCCTGTAAAAGACGCAGCTCCGCATGGCGCATTTTTCGCTCATCCTCCTTGATCTGATGTACCATAACCTCCAGATTTTCCGACATACCATTGACGCTGTCCGAGAGAACTTCCAGCTCGTCTTCCGTCTGCATTTGTACCCTGTCCGAAAAATTGCCTTCCGCAATCTGGCTTGTAATCCGGCACAACTCCTGAATCGGCTTTGTGATGCTGCTTAAAATAGCTATAGTAATTAAAATTACCGTAATAACAATACCTGTTTCCAGCAAAATACTGATGAAAATAACATGTTCAACCTCTGTGTTCAACTGTACTTTCAACTGCTCTATACTTCTGGTCTGGTAATAAATATAATGCTGGATATCATCCTGTATCAGCTCTGTCAAAATATAGATATCATTATTAAGCATATCCGTATTTTTCTCATACTGGCCTTCCATCTCCTGATTTTCCCTTATATCATCCACCCTGTCCTCTAAGGTATCAAGATTACGCAAAAGGCTCTGCAGCCAGATCCTGCTCTCTCTGTCCATGGTCATTCCAAGCAGATTATTTCCTTCTGTTCTTAGGTCATCAATCAGCGTATACGGGTTCTTTAATGCCTCTTCTTCCTCCACCGTGTCAAAGGTAACATTGCTGACCACAAGCTTATAAAGACTCTCATCCATCTCATCCTTAAAGTTCATATTATAATTATTGGCAAGTGTCATGCTGCTGACAATCTGGTCGTAAGCGCGGCTGTAGTTTAAAAGCGACATAATCAGGTAAATTGTCACATAAAGAATTGGCACCATCGCCACCAGTACAAGCACAATGAGTTTATTTCTCAGAGGATATTTTATCTTTTCTGCCGTCATATCTCTGTTCCTTTGTTTTATATCTTAAATACGTGATAAGTCATTATTTTCCGACAATTTATATTCCTGATTATAAAATATTTACCCACCGCCCGCAATCTATATTTAGGCCGGATTTTGGTATAAAAAATCCTCTAAAGCGGAAGATTTTATATTTATCCGATGCTTTAGAGGAATTCTTTTATATTTTAGTATAAACCCTGAATGCTGCAGTCCCTGACTACTGTAAAATCCGCACCATCTTATGAGGTGTTCTGTAGTTATAGGAAGAAATCTTAATACCTGTTTTCGGACTGCTGGCATGGATAACCTGTCCGCCTCCAATGTAAAGAGCCACGTGGTTTATGGTGCCGCCCTTTGCATAGAATACCAAATCGCCCGGCTGCAGCTCGGAAGCGTTAATGCCTGTCCCCATATTAGCCTGGGCCCTTGAGGAATGGGGCAGTGATACCCCGTATTTGGCGAATACACTTAGCACAAAGCCGGAACAGTCCGCACCATTTGTAAGACTGGTACCGCCCCATACATAGGGGTTGCCCAAAAACTGTTTCGCATACTGGCATATATCCACGCGGACATCTGAGACGCCCTGTCCATACATAAGCTCCGTCATGGTAATCGCTGTTTCCAGATCTGATTTTACCTCCACATAATCAGCGGAAACAAATACTTCCTCATCATCCAGATAAACCTTAATCCAGCCGTCATCCTGTATTTCCACAATGTCCAGGAACTCTCCCGATGCTACCTGGGTAACCACCTCTGCATCCAGATTGGGATATTCCCTGATGTTAAGGCCGTCTGTGGTTGCCACTGCAATAGCGGAGGCTAACTCTCCTCCCCTTTTTTTCGCTTCATAGCCGGTGAGAAGATATTCTTCCTTTACATATCCCTCCACCTTGCCGGAAGTTATGTAAGCCCAGCCATTTTCACTGCTTACAATCTCGCAGGCCGCATTTTTGGGCAGCTTGCCGACCATTTTTCCCGATTCATCCGGCTCCTGTCTGATATTTAAATTGTTTTCTTCCACATTGCAAATTCCAAGATTGGTATATCCCCATAAGGCTCCTTCCGCCTCCCTGGCAATCTCCACATACTCAATCTTTGAAAGCTCTGATATAAAAAGATCCCCTATTCCGGCTGTCAGCAGTTCTTCCGTATCTAATGCCGCAACATTTCTGCCATTTTGCTCCGATGCCTGCGCGCCAATTGGTTCTCCCAAAAGAAGTAACGATGCAAGTACACAAACTCCGTATTTTATCTGCTTTTTCAAAACAAATCCTCCAAGGTTATTACAAATTTGTTACAATTCTTACGTAATCATTATAACAATTTACCCCCGGACTGTCAATTTCCTATTTTTATTTTTTTTGGAAAAATACGGCTCCCTCCTGGATATCCCTCTCCATCTGCCTTTTCAGCGCTTCCACGTTTTCAAACTTTTGTTCCGGTCTTTTAAATTGTAATAATTCCGTCACAATTTCCTTTCCATACAGATCCCCCGTAAAGCCATAGAGATAGGTTTCCACACTAATATTTCCATTCTCCTTTACCGTAGGCTTCTGCCCTATATTGGTTATGCCCTGGTAAATATGGTTTTTATAAATTACCTGTGAAAAATAAACCCCTTTAGGAGGCAGCAGCTTTTCTTTCACCGGATAGAGGTTTACCGTGGGCATACCAAGCCGTCTCCCAAGTCTGTTTCCCGGCTCCACCTCTCCGTCAAAGCTATAGGGTCTTCCCAAAAGCTCCCTGACCATGGGCATATCTCCCTTTTCCACCATCATCCTCACAAGACTTGAGCTGATCTCCTGCCCCCTGCAGTAAACCTTGTCAATAATCCTGACCTGATAGCCAAGCTCCCCTGCCAGTTTGCAAAGCAGTTCTTTATTCCCAAGCCCCTTATAGCCAAAAGACACATCCTCTCCTGCTGCAATATAAACGGCTTTCATCTGCTGCACAAGAATTTTCCTTACAAATTCCTCTGCCGGGGTTGCCGCCGTTTGACTGTTTAACGGAAATTCAATTAAAATATCAATTCCCAGCTTCTCAAACATTTTTCGTTTTTCATCACGGGTTGTCAGTTCAGCCCCTTTCGCCTGTCCGAAAAAGGCAGCCGCCGAAGGGTGAAAAGTAAACGCCACCGCTTTTACTCCCTGCTCCTTTTGTTTTAAAATATGAGAAAGGAGCGTCACATGCCCTTTATGAATACCGTCAAATTTTCCAATTGCAGCAGCGCTCCCATACTTTAACTGAAAATCAGTTGTATCTTTAATAATTTCCATTTTACACCCCCTGCATACAATAGGCAAAGCCTATTGTCATGTATCGCAAGCTGTGCTTGCGATACTGCCACCGATAAAGAGTTTGGAAGTTTACTTCCAAACTTGTATCCCCATTCTGAAGCGTTTTACGCGAAGGAGGCGAACGAAATGTCAGATTTCGCTCTACCTTATACTCCGTGCCGAAGCGTTTTCCGGCCAGGACTTGTTACGTCAAAAACATTTTCACCGCACTGAACAATCTGCATTTTTCCTCATAGCGGTAAACCCCGAAAAATACTTTCCTGTGGCTGTAGACCCTGAATTTTTTCCCTTCTGCTAAAAGTACATCGCTCCCTTCCTTTTCCAAAAAGCCGGCTAAAAGGTCTTCCTCTCTAAGCTGATTGCCGTTTTGCAGTCTGCCGAAGGCTTCCTCCTTCACCGTTAAGGCAGGCAGCGTCTCAAACATCTGCTCTACCGGAACGATTACCCCGGGAAATTCTCCCTCTTTAGCCATCTTCTCCAGAGCATCTAACGTATATGCCTTTTCTATCTCAAATTTCCCTACCCGGGTCCTTTTAAGGTCTATCATCACCCCGCCGCACCCTAATGCCTGTCCGATATCGTGACAAAGGGTTCTGATATAAGTTCCCTTCGAGCAGACCACCCTGAGCTTGTACACAGGGTGCTCCTTTTCCAGAATTTCAAGCTGATAGATGGTAATGGGTCTGGCAGCGCGCTCCACTTCCTTCCCCTGCCTTGCCAGTTCATAGAGTTTTTTTCCATTCACCTTTAAAGCCGAGTACATAGGCGGAATCTGCATGGAATCCCCCAAAAAAGACAAAATAACCTTCTCCGCCTCCTGGGGCGATGCCTTCACTTCCCTCTCTTCCAGGACTTTCCCGGAAATATCCTGGGTATCTGTCACCATGCCAAGCCTCAAAACCGCAACATATTCCTTGCGCAGGTCTGTTAGCATATCGCAAAGCTTCGTGCCGTTTCCAAGACACACAGGAAGAACCCCAGCCGCATCCGGGTCAAGGGTTCCTGTATGGCCAATCTTTTTCTGTTTGCAGATACCGCGAAGCCGGGCCACCACATCATGAGAAGTATAGCCTGCTTCCTTATACACATTTATTATCCCATGGTACATTTTTGAAAAGTCCCTCTTGCCTTACTTTTTATCTTTCAGCTGCATCTCAATCCGGGCTGACAGATTATTGATAATATCATAGAAAGTTCCCTGCATGGTCACTCCCGCCGCCCTTACATGTCCGCCTCCGCCAAAGAATCCGGCCACCTTTGCCACATCCACTTTCCCGTTTGAGCGCAGGCTCACCTTATACTCTAAAGTATCGGTCTGGTACATAAAAATTGCGCACTCCACACCTTTGGTGTTCCTTAACTGATTGACAATACCATCTAAATCCTCGGGCCGGGCCCGGTAGAACTTCATAGTCTTTCTGTCGATCATGCTGACCACACATCTGCCATCCATAAACATAATGCTTTCAAGTAACGCTCTGCCAAGTATCTGGTTCTGGACATAAGTTTTTTCATAAAAAGTCTCGTCAATAAGACGAGGAAAATCAAACCCGTAGGAAATCAAATCCGCTGCCGCTTTAAGGGTGGCAGGTGATGTATTGGAATACTGAAACACGCCCGTGTCATGTATGATCCCTATGTAAAGCGCCTTAGCAATCTCTTTATCCAGCAAACTCTTGTCTGAAATTGCGTTATAAACAAGCTCGCTTGCAGAACTTGCATCCGGCACAATATCATTCACATCTCCACAGCCCTTATTGCTGATGTGATGATCTATGTTGATTTTTTTCTTTGCACTGTCAAAATATTTCTCTGCTTCTCCCATCCGGTCCTTTGACGTATCCAGCGCAAAAAACACGTCAAAACATGCGATATCCGTGGTGAAATCCGTATGTATTTCCTCCACATCCTTTATGCAGGAAAAAATATCCGCCGGCTTTTCCAGCAAAACCTGCACTTTGGCACCGGGACATACCTTTTTTAAAAACAGATAAAGTCCCATCACCGCTCCAACACAGTCGCCATCGGGCCTTATATGACCGCTGATGCCAATTGAGCCGGCGCCTTTTACTTCTTCAAATATATTCATACTCATCCCCCGTTATTTTCTGTTTCCGGTACAGCCCGCGCTTTGCCGCCCCTGCCAGTCCGTTATTTACAATAAGCTGGCCCGCGAAAGCGTGACAGCGTTTGTTACGATAAGCCGGTCCGCGAAGCGTGACAGCGTTTGTTACGATAAGCCGGTCCGCGAAGCGTGACAGCGTTTGTTACGATAAGCCGGTCCGGGGAGCGTGCTGACCGCTTTTATGACTCCTCCCCGCTTTGCCCTTTGCTTACCTCATCAATCAGCTTAGACATTCTCACTCCATATGCAATGGATTGATCAACAATAAAGCGGATTTCAGGCGTATTTCTTAAATTAATCCTGCCTGCCAGTTCCCTGCGGATATAGCCCTCTGCGCTCTTTAGACCCTCTATGGTAGCTTTCCGGGCATCTTCATCCCCGTATACGCTAATCCATGCTTTACAGGTTTTCAGATCCGGCGCCACCTCCACAGATACCACAGAGGTAAGAGGGCTGATTCTGGGGTCTTTTAATTCTCCCCTTATAATTTCAGCCAGAACTCTTTGCACCTCTCCATTAATTCGGATGTTTTTTACACTGTTTTTTCTCACCTGGGAACCTCCACCATAATATACGCTTCTACAATGTCAAGCTCCTGCATCTGGTCAAAGCCTTCAAACACAAGTCCACACTCAAACCCTGACCTGACCTCCTTCACATCATCCTTAAAGCGCTTTAAGGAAGCTAAACTGCCTTCATAAATCTGATTTCCCTCTCTGCTGATACGTATCTTGCAGTCTCTCTGGAATATGCCGTCAAGCACATAAGATCCTGCAATATTTCCGACCGCAGAAGCCTTGAAAATCTGCCTTACTTCCGCATGACCAATCACTTTTTCCTCAAAAATAGGATCCAGCATACCCTTCATAGCAGCTTCAATGTCTTCAATCGCCTGATAAATTACTTTGTAGAGCCGGATATCAACGCCTTCCCTTTCTGCAATCGTCTTTGCCATTGCATCGGGACGAACATTGAAACCAATAATAATTGCTGATGATGCGGAAGCCAAAGATACATCGGATTCGTTAATCGCACCTACGCCGCCGTGAATGCATTTCACAACCACTTCCTCATTGGAAAGTTTCATAAGGCTCTGCTTAACAGCCTCCACACTGCCCTGCACATCTGCTTTTACGATAATGTTCAGTTCCTTCAAATTACCTGCCTGAATCTTGCTGAAGAGATCGTCAAGAGACATCTTCGCCTTGGTTTCTTCCAGCATTTTTTCTTTATTCTGGGCAAGATAGGTCTCCGCATAGGATTTGGCCGTCTTGTCATTTTCATGAGCGATAAATACCTCGCCTGCACTGGGCACATCGGAAAGACCCAGAATTTCAACCGGGGTTGAGGGAAGGGCTTCTTTCACTCTTCTCCCCTTGTCGTCTATCATTGCCCTTACTTTACCATGGCTGGCGCCTGCGGAAATGAAATCTCCCACGTGAAGAGTACCCTTTTGTACCAGCACAGTGGCAACAGGCCCCCGACCTTTATCAAGCTCGGCTTCAATCACAAGTCCTCTTGCACGTCTGTCAGGATTTGCCCGAAGCTCCATAATCTCTGCCGTAAGCAGAATAGTCTCAAGGAGCGTGTCAATTCCTTCGCCGGACTTGGCTGAAACAGGAACAAACTCCGTACTTCCGCCCCAATCCACCGGTATCAGCTCATACTCTGTCATTTCCTGCTTCACCCTGTCAACATTAGCCCCCGGCTTATCTATCTTATTAACCGCCACAATAATCTCTGTTCCTGCCGCCTTCGCATGGTTGATTGCTTCTACGGTCTGAGGCATAACACCGTCATCAGCCGCTACAACTAAGATAGCGATATCCGTAGAGTTTGCACCGCGCATACGCATGGCTGTAAACGCTTCATGCCCGGGTGTATCTAAGAAGGTAATAGACTGTCCATTAACATTTACAGTATACGCACCTATGTGCTGTGTAATACCTCCCGCCTCTTTATCCGTAACATTTGTCTTGCGGATAGCGTCAAGCAGAGATGTTTTTCCGTGGTCAACATGCCCCATAACACAGATAACAGGCGGCCTGCTCACCAGCTTTTCCGTTTCCTCGTCCTCTTCCTTTAAAAGTTCCTCAATGACGTCTACTTTCTTTTCCTTCTCACATATAATGTCATATTCAATGGCAATATTTTCTGCATCCTCAAAAGGAATTTCCGAATTTACCGTTACAATTCTGCCCTGAAGGAAAAGCTTTTTGATGATAGCGGAGGGCTGCATTTTCATTTTATCCGCCAGTTCCTTGATAGTGAGGGATTCAGGGATAACAATCACTTTAATCTGCTCTTCCACCTTCTCCTCTACCTTCTTTTCGGGCTTAATGAACCGGCCGGCTTTGTTCTTATTCTTTACAACCGCATCGTCCTCTTCATAGATAAAGTCTTTCTTAGACCTTCTATCCTTTTCCTGACTGATTCTGCGCTTTTCCTCATCTCTGCGCTTCTCATCCTTAACCGGGGCCTCCGCAGCGAAACTCTTACCCGGCTTTTCAGACCGCTTAAATCTACCTTCCTGCCCCTGGCCGCCTCTCTCAGAGCGGTTATTATTGTTACCAAATCTTGTACCATTTTTATCAGACCCATTGCCGCGGAAATCATTCCTGCTGCCCTGATTCCTGTCACGATTAGAGCCTTCAAACCTGCGGGAGTCATTTCTGTTATTCCTTTCTCCCTGACCGTTTCCGGAATTTCCCTGGTTTCTTTCATTCCTCTGACGCCTGTCATCCCTTGCACCTGCCGCTCTCGAATTATTATTGTCCCTTCCGGCATATGCAGGACGCTCTCCCTGCTGGTCCCCCGTCCTTCTTGCCGGCCTGTTAGCCTGTGACGCTGCCGTGCCCGGCCTTCTGTTCGTCTGTGCGGGCGCAGATGTATTTGCAGATACACCTGATGACGCCGCACTTGCAGATACGCTGCCCTGTGTGCTTAGAGCATCCGCAGGCTTATCTTCTCTGTCTTTAGCCGCTGCTTTAGCTGCCGCCTCTTCCGCTGCCGCTTTAGCCGCAGCCTCTTTCGCTGCCTGCTCCTCCGCAGCCTTTTGTGCCCTGGCAGCCGCATTCTTAGCGGCTATTCTTTCATTCTCCAGCTTTCGCGCATTCTGCTTAAAATCAACATTCATGCTCTCAGGCATGGATGGCGCTGTCAGCGGCCTTATGATCTTATGAGGCGCTTCCTGCTGGACTCTCCCCTGTCCTGCACGATTTCCATTGCCGGACTTATTTCCCTGGGCAGGGCGTCTTTCACCCTGGATAGGACGCCTCTCCGCCTGGGCGGGACGTCTCTCTGTCTGGGCCGGACGTCTCTCTCCCTGCCCCTGGCGCTGATGTCCCATAATGTTACTGTTATGCGGATTGCTCACAAAAATAATTTTTTTCTTTTTCTTAACCGGTTCCGTCTGCCTGGCTTCCGCCGTCTTAGATTCCGCTCCCTTAGGCTGAGCTGCCCCGTTTGAACCGGTTTTTCCTTCTTTTGCTTTCGTAACCGTTTTTTCAGATTCCGCCGCATTATTTATCTCTGCAGTCGGCTTTTTCGTACCTGTACCCTGATTTTCTTCCACTGGCTTTTTTTCCTCTTTTTTCTCCTGTATTTCTTTTACAGGTTTTGCCTGCCCGGCAGCACCTGATACTCCTTCCATTTTTCCAAGGGTTTTTCTGACCATATCGGCCACATCCCCCTCCAAAGAGCTCTGCGCTGCTTTAACCTCAATTCCTTTATTCTGTAAAAAAGCAATAATTTCTTTACTTTGCTTTCCCAGTTCCTTCGCTATCTCATGCACTTTAATTTTGGCCATTCTAATCCTCCAATGCTACCAACTGCCCTCAATTTTAATATACGCCTTAATTTCTATGAATTTTCCAAACGTTTTATTATCGTTTCCGCCAATCCTTTGTCCATAACCGCCACAGATGATCGTATATCTTTACCGATTGCCCTGCCAAGCTCCGCTTTGGTTCCATACAGGTAAAAAGGTATCCTGTAAAATCTGCATTTATCTGAAAACAGTTTTTTTGTATTGTCAGAGGCATCGCTGCTGACAATTACCAGTTCTGCTTTCCCTGCCTTAACCGCCTTTTCCGTGGAAAACTCGCCGCTTACCAGATTTCTGCTTCTTGCCGAAAGTCCCAGCAGGGATAAAATCCTGTCACTTTTCAATCGTATCAAACTCCTTTTCCAGATTGTCGTAAACTTCGTTTGGAATTTTCATTTTAAAGGACCGTTCCAATCCTTTATTCTTACGCGCCTTCACAAGGCATTCCTTTTCCCTGCACAGATAGGCGCCTCTTCCATTTTTTTTTCCTGTTGCATCAAGGAGAATTTCCTCCTCCGGGGTCTTTAGCACCCGTATCATTTCTTTCTTGCTCTTCATCTCCCCGCATCCGATGCACTGTCTTAAGGGAATTTTTTTTGCCAATCAAATCCCCCCTTATTCTGTCAGATTAGAAGGCCCTTCCTCTTCAAAGGATTCTGGTAATTCGTACTCCTGTCCATCGCCCTCTAAGCCTTCCTCATACTCTGCTTCATTCTCATACTCTCCGTACTCGTCAAATTCATCCTCTTCAAACTCATCCATATAATCTTCATATCTGAATCCGGGAGCATCCTTGGCCTGGGTCTCACTCTTGATATCTATTTTGTAGCCGGTAAGCCTTGCCGCAAGTCTTGCATTCTGCCCTTCCTTTCCGATTGCAAGGGAAAGCTGATAATCCGGCACCACTACCTTAGCGGTCTTTTCATCCGGATCTGCAAACACCGCAACAATCTTGGCCGGTGAAAGCGCATTTTGAATCAGGTTTCCGGGATTTTCATCCCAGTTGATAATATCAATCTTCTCGCCCCGCAGCTCTTCCACAATAGAGTTTACTCTGGCTCCGTTTAAGCCTACGCAGGCGCCTACCGCATCTACATTGGGATTGTTGGACCTTACTGCCATTTTGGTACGGCTCCCTGCCTCCCTGGCAATACTCATAATTTCCACTGTTCCGTCCTTAATTTCTGTAACTTCCGCCTCAAAAAGACGTTTTACAAGTTCAGGATGGGTACGGCTGACCAGAATTCTGGGTCCCCTTGGGGTACTTTTCACCTCCAGGATATATACTTTAATTCTCTCTGTGGGTCTGAACACCTCACCTCTAACCTGCTCGCTTTCATTTAAAATTCCGTCTGCTTTTCCAAGATTAATGCTGATATTTTTGCCAATATAGCGCTGAACAATACCGGTGACAATATCCTTTTCCTTCTCAAAGTACTGATTGTAGATAACGCTTCTTTCTTCCTCCCGAATCTTCTGCAAAATCACATTCTTAGCATTTTGTGTGGCAATACGTCCAAACTCCTTTGACTTTATTTCCACATGAATAATGTCCCCAAGAGCTGCATCCCCTTTTATCTCACGGGCATCGGGAAGGGAAATCTGTAAGCAGTCATCCTCCACCTCTTCCACCACTTCTTTTTCCGCATAGCACAGGAAATCGCAGGTTTCTCTGTCTATTTCCACTCTCACATTGTCAGACTTGCCGAAGTGGTTCTTGCAAGCCGTAATCAGCGAGTTCTCAATTGCTTCAAAAAGCGTCTCCTTGCTGATTTCCTTCTCCTTCTCCAAAATATCTAATGCTTCCATCAATTCTTTGTTCATTTTCCCTTATCCCTTTCTGCCCCTTATTCTCTTTTAGGCCAACATAACCGTTATGATTTATGCAGTTACCGCATAAGCCTGTGTTAACAGTAATCACTATACTTTCCTTCTGTGCGCAAAACTTTATGACGGCTCAGCGCCTAAAAATCCAGTGCCAGCTTTACCGTGGCAATATCCTTTCTGTTAAATACCATATCTGCTTTGGCTGCATCCTGTAAGGCGCTGTCCTGCCCGGCGCCTTTTTTTGATCCCCTGCCTTTGGGCCCCTGATTATCACAAATTTCAAGCGTAAGCGTATTTTCATCAAAGGCTTTCAAAATACCCGTAAAATCTTTTGCGCCGTTAACCGGTCTGTAACATTTGATATCCACCTGATATGAAAGACTTTTTAGAAGGTGTTTATCCTTTTTCAGCTGCCGCCCAAGCCCCGGCGAGCTTACCTCCAGAATATAGGCATCCTCAATAAAATCCGTCCTGTCAAGCTCATCCGACAGGGCTCTGCTGACCGCCTCACAGTCATTGATGCTGACCCCTTCTTCCTTATCAATGTAGCATCTCAAATACCAGTCGCTGCCCTCCTTCACATACTCTACATCATAAATTTCCACATGATTTTCATCCGCTATGGGCGTAAGCAACTCCTCCGTTCTGGCTTCATAGCTTTCCCTCTTGGTCATTCATATACCTCCTGCATCCAACAGGCAAATCCTGTTGTCATGTATTCTCTGCCTGCAATACTGCTTTTTTGTCTGCTATTTAATCCTTAAAAAAGAGTGGACCGACAAGTCCACTCTAGATTAGTAATCATCTTTATATCCTCTGTATTGTAGCACTCCACAATGGAAATTGCAATAGGCTTTGCTTATTTTTCTACCTTATCCTTTTCTTCCTTATATAACAGATAAAGCAACCACGCTGCTGTAAAAATAAATCCGGCGCCGCCTACCAGTCCTACGGGCATAGGTCCTAAAAACACATTGTAGGGATTTTCCAGGGATGTGAACAACATGCCTGCTGAGGCAAGGCCGTTTATTGTTCCATGTCCCATGACTGCCGGGATACAGCTTCCGGTTTTAATGGTCACATAGGAGAGAATAATTCCAATTACAATGCAAAAAATACACATTGCAAAAATGCCCAGGTATGGGAACCCCCGATAGCCTACACCATAATTATGTCCCATGATGATAAGGGGCGTATGCCACAGTCCCCAAATAACGCCTCCCACAAGCAGGGCCGCAGCTGTCTTAAAGCGGTTTAGCAGCTTGGGAAGAAGATAACCGCGCCATCCCCACTCCTCCCCAAAGCAATTCAGAAAATTGACAAAGGGTGAGAGCAGGATCCCTGTTAAAATCTGTATATAAACCACTGTTTTTATCTGTCCGCCGGTAAGCTTTGCACCCCCTGCCCCGCTCTGTGCTTCAAGGAGCGCTTTTGCATATCCCATATTCGGATCAAAATGCTTTGGAAAAATAATAAAATACAGCGCAGCGCCAAAAACAATGAGAAACGCAAACCCAAACCATGCCAGTGCGTAGTATTTCATATTACCTTTTAACTTTAAATTCAGCATCAGATCCCTGATCTGAAACCCTTCCTTTGTGATAAGTCGGGTAAAGAGTACCCCGAGAGCCGGAACAAACATAACCCCTGCCACCAATAACTGAGCCATATAGGCTTTGTTGATGTCCGTATCCCCTGCCATGGGCATAATCACAAATATTTCCACTGCAAAGGTCAGAATGAAGGTAAAGGCAAGATAAAGGATAATCCGTCTGTCGTTTAATTTCTTTTCCCCCGGGGTCCCGCCGCCTGTATCTGCCGGATGTTCATTTTCTTTCATGATATTAACTTTCTCCCTGTCATTTTCATTGCTGCCAATATTATTTTTATTTTTCATTTTATTTTATTGCCTTTCTTCCTAAATGTATTCATGAATATCCTCATTTCTGCGCTTCCTTTTACGCATTTAATATGTGAATGCACTGTATTTATATACTCATGAGGAAATTATTACGGCCACGGAAATTTCTGTTTATCCTGTACGCTGATTTCTCTGCCCGTCTGTACCTCTATCACTTTAAGCTCCGTATCTGCAATGATTGTATGCTTACATCCTGCCGGCATCTTAACCACATCTCCCGGTGCCACTACTTCTTCCATGCCGTCCACAATTGTCCTTCCCCGGCCGGAAACAACTGTCCACACCTCGTCCCGCAGCTGATGGCTGTGATAGTTCATCTTATGCCCGGGATTCAAAGTCACCTTGATGGTAAGGCTTTCATCCTCCACGTCCAAAACCCGGAAACTCCCCCAGGATTTTTCCGCAAACATAATCTGCTGGCTTATTTTATCCACAAAGGGCTTTATATAGCTGGACTGCTCTTTATCAGAAACCAGAATTCCTTCCGGACTTGCGGAGATCACCACATCCTTTAAGCCCATACAAAGCACCGGAACATTCAGTTCGTTTACAACATGAACATTTTCGCACTTCTCATTTAAGATAGCATTCCCCACATAAGGATCTTCCATCGCCTCTGTCAGGGTATTCCATGTTCCCAAATCCTTCCATTGTCCCCGAAACCGCATCACTTTGGTGTTTTTTTCTTTTTCCCCCACTGCATAATCAAAGCTGATCTTATCCAGGGTATCATATTTTGTATACAAATCTTCATAATTTTTAAAATCAATCAGCTCATGGGCCTTTTCCAGCATATATTTAAGCCGGAAAGCAAATACCCCTCCGTTCCACAGGGCCCCCTGACGAATATACTCTTTAGCCGTACCGGCATTCGGCTTTTCCTTAAAGGTAACCACGCGGCTTACCTTTTCCTGATTTTCCGGAATCACGTAACCGTACTTCTCACTTGGATATGTGGGTTCCATTCCCAGCAATGCCAGATTCACACTGTCCGTCCGGACAATTTCTGAAAGTTCCTTTAAGGCCTTAAAATAATCATTTTCCACGTAAGGATCCACAGGGCACACAATCACACTTTCCTGCCCGGAGACTTTCTTTACATCGTGCAGATAAGCTGCTGCCAGCGCAATTGCAGGAAAAGTGTCCCTTCTGCAGGGCTCCACGCAGATCCCCACATCTTCTCCTAACTGGTTATGAATAGAAGAAGCCTGTGTCTTAGAGGTCGCTATGGTAACCGCTGCATCTCTGTCCACCCCGCGTATCTGACGGTAAATGCGCTGCACCATAGATTCATAATCCCCGTCCTCTTTTTTAAATATTTTTATAAACTGTTTGGATCGGATATCATTGGACAGGGGCCAAAGGCGCTTGCCTGACCCTCCCGACAACAAGATAATATTCATTTATTTACGTCTCTCCTTTCATTTTCGCCCACTATAGGTAATTACCAAAGCTTTGCTCCCGCCAGATGCCTGCCGTCTGCCGCCTACTTCGCGCCATCCCCTTTAAACACGGCAAAGGCCGTCTTAAACAGGATTTTCACATCCAGCATAAAAGACCAGTTATCAATATACTCCACATCCAGCTTTACAATTTCCTCAAAATCCGTAATATCGCTTCTGCCGCTGACCTGCCACATACCGGTAAGCCCCGGCCTGAAGCTGAGGCGCTTTTTGTGATAAGGACTGTACTGGGCAAACTCGTCCAAAGTAGGCGGCCTGGTTCCCACCAGAGACATATCCCCCTTTAATATGTTCAGGAACTGGGGAAATTCATCCAGGCTGGTCTTTCGCATAAACCGGCCGATTTTCGTAACTCTGGGGTCATTTTCTATTTTAAACATAAGGCCGTTCATCTCATTTTGATCCATCAGTTCCTTTTTCCGTTCCTCTGCATTCGCATACATGGAGCGGAATTTGTACATTTTAAAAATACGTCCGTTGCGTCCCACTCTCTTTTGTGAAAAGAACACGGGGCCCGGAGATTCCAGCTTAATAAGCGGTCCTGCCACAAGTGTAAGAAGCAAAAGAGCTGAGCAGCCGATTGCTCCTCCGCATAGATCCATCAGTCTTTTTAAAATAATCTGCCCTACCGGTGCCACTCTGTTGGCATAAGTCACCGTATAAAAACGCCCGAATTGGGAAAGCACCTTTTGTCTGGCGCCCTTTAGCTCCGGCACCGGGATCTGGTAATGAATGGTAATTCCCATCTCTGCCATAAGTTCCATTTTAGAAAGGATGGTTTTCTTGTTGGCGCTTCCCACCGCCACAATCACTTCATCCAAAGAAGCGCCCTTACAGTATTCCACCAGTTGTTCTTCCTTCGTTACCACCAAGACATCCCCAATGCGCTCCGGCATGCCGCTCATTCCCACCAGCGCAATCCCGGTAATCTCATTCCTGAAATCTTTCATTCCCCTCATATCCTGCACCAGTGCATCCGCATACTCCTCGTCTGCCACCAGCAAAAGCTTTCTCATCTCCCCGAAATGCAGGTAAAGAAAAGGCAGTATCTTTTTCCAGAGCTGATGCAGCGCAAACATCAGCCCGCAGTCTAATAATAAGAAATACAAAAAGGCAAGACGGGAATAAGCATCTATCAGGTTTAGAAAATATAAAATAATCGCTGCGCCTGCAAACATCAGGATATTATTTTGTATGATATGAACCACCTCATGCAGCGGTCCCCTCAAAAAAATATCCCTGTTTGTGTTCCTAAACAGATTCATGGCAAGGAAAACCGTCAGGCAGGTGCCAAGAAGCAGACCAAAATCCATCCGGGCGTTGTCACTGCCAAAAAGCCTGCCATTCCTTAAATAATTGGCAAGCACCAGACTGACCGTAATACAGATACAATCCAGCATCAGTATGATTAAACTCTGCAGCCTTGATCTCCTCTGATACATTTCTACTCCTCTCTGTTTCCGTTACCTTCAAATTTGGACACAAACAAAAAAACAAGCTAATTACTTACCCTTTATACAAGCTGCTCACAGCTGCGCCGCTGGCTGCCTCCTCTTCATATTTTGCCAGATACAGCTTTGTTTCAAACAATTCTTCAAAAATATGCTGTAACACTTTATTTTTCCGTACCCCGTTGCCTGAGGCAATCAGCTTGTCCGCCTTAATTCCCGTAAGCTTTCGGATCACATCAAACATATCATAAAGTTCTCTGGCAATTCCCACTAAAACGCCATAGGTAAGCCCTTCCGGCGTAAAATTATCCTTGCTTAAATTGCTGATGCTCCCGCGCAGCCCCGGATTTTCTCTGGTACCGTTAAAGGTGGTGGTAACCTGCATGTTGTCCTTAAGCCCCATCCCCTTCCCGGCCAGTTCTTCCATTATACCATATTGGCTGACATTTCCAAGTCCTGCAGCCGCCGCATAACGCCTGAAAAAATTTTCTAATATGGCATACGCCCTTCCTCCGCAAAGGGGCGAGCCTGCCAGAAGAAATTTATCCTCTGTAAAGGGCCTTATCTCAATACTATTCCCTTCAAAAAAATGACTGCACATCACAGAGACCTGGCTTCCGGTCCCTACATTGAGCAATACGGTATTTTCCTGAAACCCCACCGAACCAAGAAAGCCTGCCTGGTTATCCCCAATCGCTGCTGTAACCGTCCTTCCCCGATAAGTGCCGAGAACCGAAAAGGTATCTGTCACCTTTGGCAGCATTTGCACATCTATTCCCAGTTCCTTAAGCTTATCCTTTTGAAAATTCTTCTTCTCCCTGTCATAAAAGCCCAGACTGGCCGCCATACTGATATGTAAAAGCGGCTCTTTATTCCCTGTAAGGACCATTCCCAGATAATCAGGAATTGTGCAAAAAGTCACGGCATCTTCCGGGATCCACCCTTTTTTGTGCTGATATAAATGCGTTACAATCCCATATCCGGTAAATACCCGCAGGCCGCTATGATGCCCAATCCACTCTGTCAGAGATAAGCCGTCAAATTCCGGAAGGTTCCCTCGTTGATCCTGCCACGTATAAAGAGGGCTGCAGCTGCTGCCCTTATCATTCACGTACAATATACCATGCATCTGCCCTGTAAGTCCAATCGTTTCCGTATCCGGATGGAGCCGCAGCAGTTCGTCCAGTACATTTTTTGCCTTTTTTATGATAACATCCATATCCTGTATTCTTTCCCACTCATTCCCCGTATTCATAAAACTGTCATTTTGAATCGTGCGATCCTCAACCACGTTATCCTGTACACTGTCAAAAACCACCGCACTCACTGTGGTGGTACCTATATCAATCCCAATTGCTTTCATATTGAATGACCATACTCCCTTCCTAACCTGCGTTTTTGGCAACGAAAAGCATAATATTTACACAACGGATAAGTTCGTTTGTAAAAATATATTATTGAAAAAAGGTGCAGAGCCCTGACATCTCACGAGACTTTACACCTTGTTTAGCGGTTGCCTTTCATTTTTCAATTTATCCCTCAACGATCAGATATCTGCCATCCCCAATATCGAACACTTCATCAGCCTCAAGAATCTCATCTCCTCTTGCGCCGTCCACATCAACCCCCGCTTCTTCAAAGTAATTCCATACCTCATCAATAGAATTCACCACCACTGCCAGACTTTCCTCAAGAAACGCTTCAGCTTCTTCCAAATTAGAAGCCACATCTTCCTCTGGAAATAACTGACCCTGATTGTCTAAAAAGCACTGTAATACAGCATCATCAAATTCATGCATACCCGTTCCTCCTATGACAACATTTATTGGTACCTCACGTTTGAACTTGTTACTATTATTATGCTGTAATGCCGCTATATAAGTCAATACCTACTGGAAAAATTTCTATTTCTCTCAATACTCCAGGCTCAAAAATTCCTCCGCGGTCACATCTCCGACCCGCTTTTCTTTAATGTAACACCCGTCCTGCCGTACACTCCAGCAGCTAAGTAAACCATACCGGGCAGCCCCGGCTGCCCGGGTTTTCAGCGTATAACGCCCCCGTCTTGCCCCGAAATCTCCCGGAGAAAGAAATGTTCCGCATTCTACCTCATTAATCCACAGTGTAATTTCTGATTTCCAGTCCTCCCGGTAGTTTGCCGCCTCCGAACAGATCTCGGCACCAAAGCTTATGGCCTGTAACTCTCTGTTTTTAGGGAGCTTATTGGGAAAACGGTATTCCACATAACCGCCTGCACTCCATAAAAGCCGGGCCTTAAACCGTTCCGTCATATAGAAGCCTGTCATGGAATCCTCATTTCCTATGGCACCGTTTTCATCTGTTATTCCACAGGCAGGCCGCACTTCACAAACAGAAAATGCCCCCACCGGCATATCCACCGTCACCATATCATGTACATTCTGAGCCACATCCGTAAGCTCAATATTGATGGTATCTCTTTTTCTGCTGCAAAGTTTTACCGCGCCTCTTATTCCGGGCTGCACCTCCGCATTGATAAGTCCTGCTGCTTCTAATATTTTCACATGCAGCGCATCTTCTTTTCTTTCCAGGGCAATGGATAAAAGATAATACAAATACAGAAAATTTGACGCTTACTATTTATCAATAGTATTTTTGTAAAAAAGCAAAATATTTTTCATAATCGGGATTGTAAACCACTCATTTGTACATTATTTATGTTTAAATCAATCTATTTAATATAAAGCAGAGAGACAAAGAAAGAAATAAGCTGCGGGGTAATATTATTGTATTATCACTCACCAAAAATTTTCGCCTGAATTATCTGATAAACTCCTTTCTTTCGCCAGCCGGGACAGACTGCGCCAGCCGCCTTTTTTACGTGTTCCGGTGCGGTATCCACTGCGTAGCTTTCTCCTGCTGCCTGCATCATGCCAATATCATTGTCATTATCACCGAAGGCCATGGCCTCCTGCCTGCCAATGCCCAGGTAGTCCTCCAGAATTTTAAGTCCGTTTCCCTTGTCCACAGACTTGTCCATGAAATCTACCCATTCTTCTCCAGCCATACACGCCTTAACATTTTTTTCCCAGGCAGGAATGAAACGGCTCTCGCCCAGTTCCCGGATGCTGTCTCTGTGGTAAACCGCAATCTTTATAATTTCATCCTCCTGCTCAAGAACGTCTTTCACCCTCCTGAAGGTATTGTGGTAGCCATAGGTCAGCAGGTCAATAAAGGTCTGATTCCTGCTTTCCACAAGGCTGCCCTCAGGCGTAGAAATAACCGCCTCACATTCACCGTAATAAGGGCGCAGCATTTTGATAATTCCCTCTACATCTTCCCGCTTCATGGGTGTTACGGAAACATTTCGATGCCGGTAGCGGATTTGCGCGCCGTTTTCCGCAATATAAGCAATGTCGTCCGCTACATTCCGAAAAACGTTTTCGAGACTTTGATACTGTCTGCCGCTGGCTGCACAGAATAAAATTCCTCTTTCTTTTAACCTTTTAATCGCCTCTTCCATCTCCGGATATAAATTCGGAGTGGAATCCTGAATCAGAGTTCCATCCACATCAGATGCTATCAATCGAATCGCCATGTTTTTCTCCATTTCTGCGAGGTGAACAAAGTTCACCTTTACTTTGATTACGCAAAGCCATATATAGCTTACAAGTTTGTGGATGCGCTGCACCCACAAACTTGCAGAGGAAAGATTTGAAAAATCTTTCACTCTTATACTCCCTGCATTATTTTATGCCTTTTTATCTCCTGATACAGTCTTGCCACCGGCAGCCCCACCACGTTATAAAAATCTCCCCGTATCTCCCTGACATAAGCGGCGCATTTCCCCTGTATACCATAGGCGCCCGCCTTGTCCATAGGTTCCCCGCTCTCCACATAGGCGCGGATTTCCTCCATGCTCATAGGGTACATAGTCACATCAGTCCTTTCATAAAAGGATGTCCGGCAAATTTCTCCGCCCCCCGCCTGCTTTTCGTATTTCTTCCATATTAAAGCAACACCCGTATAGACCTGGTGCGTCCGCCCCTGCAAAAGAGAAAGCATTTCCTCCGCTTCTCTTTTATTTTTGGGCTTTCCCAGAATTTTATTCTCCACGGCAACTATCGTATCAGCCCCTGCCACCAGGGCCGCGCACTTTTTTTCCTCAGAAAGCCTGTCAAAAACATCCTTTGCCTTCCTTTCGGAAAGCTCCATGACCATCTCGCATGGCACTGTACTTTTTGTTTCTTCCTCCACACCGCTTGGCATTACTTCAAATTCCATTCCAATCTGCGTAAGCAGCTCCCGCCGTCTTGGGGAAGCGGAGGCCAGAATCAGGTTATAACCTGTTTTATTTGATTTATGATCTGATTTAAATTGGTAGTCTGAATTATTCATGATGCATTTCCGGGATAAAAATTCTGTTATTTACCAAAAGCTCCTGCTTTTTGGCAGCATGAACCGCCATATTACAGAACTCCAGCTGAGAATTAAAATATCCCTTTCCTCTCTTATCTACTTTTTCGTAGGAACCGTCCGGGGTAAGAATATGAGCCTTTACCGTATCACGAAGCTGCATGCCAAGAATCGTCATCAGTTTCTTTTGCAGTTCCGGCCTCTCCACCGGGAACATAATTTCCACACGGCGCTCTAAGTTTCTGGGCATCCAGTCGGCGCTGGCACAGTAATATTCCGGTTTCCCGCCATTTTCAAAATAAAAAATCCGGCTGTGCTCTAAGAAATTCCCCACAATGGAACGAACCGTAATGTTTTCTCCAATTCCCGGAAGACCTGTTTTCAGACAGCAGATCCCTCTGATAATCAGCTCAATCTTCACTCCCGCCGCTCCGGCTTCATACAAAGCCTCAATCACGTCCTTGTCACATAAGCTGTTGATTTTTGCGATAATATGGCCTTCTTTTCCGGCCAGTACATTTTCCTTTTCCCTGCCAATCAGGAACAAAAATCTGTCTTTAAGCCACAGGGGAGCCAGGGACAATTTGTTCCAGCTAAGAGGCTCCGAATAGCCGGAAAGCATATTGAACACTGCTGTTGCATCCTCACCTATATAAGGCGTACAGGTAAACAATCCTACATCCGTATACAGCTTGGCCGTTGCGTCATTGTAATTGCCTGTTCCCAGATGTACGTACCGCCTGATACCGTCCTCCTCCCGGCGTACCACCAGCGTAATTTTACTGTGGGTTTTAAGGCCCACCAGGCCATAGATTACATGGCAGCCTGCTTTTTCCAGCTTCTTTGCCCACACAATATTATTTTCCTCATCGAACCGGGCCTTAAGCTCTACCAATACGGAAACCTGCTTACCGTTTTCCGCCGCTTGAGCCAGGGCCGCAATAATAGGGGAATTACCGCTCACGCGATAAAGTGTCTGCTTAATGGCAAGCACATCCGGATCCATTGCCGCCTGCCTGATAAAATCCACCACCGGGCGAAAGGTCTCATAAGGATGAAACAGCAATAAATCCTGCTTCCTTATCTGTTCAAAAATATCACAGTCTGCAGGAAGCTCCGGTACAGGCTGAGGGCCTGCATAAGCCTTTTCCTTTAAATGGTCAAAGCCGGGCAGTCCATACATTTTCATAAGAAAGGTCAAATCCAGCGGCCCTTCAATTCTGTAAATATCCTCCTGCCTTACATGCAGGTCTTCTACCAATATCTTTAAGAGCTTCTTGTCAATTCCTTCCTCAACCTCTAAGCGGATCGCCTGCCCCCACTGACGCTTTTTCAGCTGCTTTTCTATTTCCTTCAGTAAATCTTCCGCCTCATCTTCCTCAATGGACAGATCCGCATTGCGCATGATCCGGAAAGGGTGTGCACAGACAATATCATAATTAAGGAAAAGCTTATGAATATTCCTCTCTATAACCTCTTCTAAGAGAATCACGGTTTTTTCATCCGAATTGCCGCAGGGGCTTTGTGCATGAATCTGCACAACCCTTGAAAGCACACTGGGAACCTGCACTGTAGCAAACTCAAGCTCGCCCTTCCCGCCCTTCTTTTTCACAAGAGCACCGATATTCAGCGTTTTGTTCCTGATCAGCGGAAAAGGCCGGGAAGAATCCACTGCCATAGGCGTCAAAACAGGATAAACATTCTCCTCATAATATTCATCCACATAGGCCGCTTCTTTCTCCGTCAAATCCTCATGACGGGCAATCACCCTAAGTCCGTTTGCCTGAAGCTGGGGAATAATAGATCTGTTGTAAACCGCATACTGCTTATTCACCAAATCATGGGTCACCTCATTTAGAGCCTGAAGCTGCTCCGTGGGCGTCATACCGGCAATATCAGGCTTTGTATATCCTGCATTCACCATATCCTTTAGGGATGCCACCCTGACCATAAAAAATTCATCCAGATTAGAGGCTGTAATGCTCAAAAATTTCAGTCTCTCAAACAAAGGATTATTTTTATCCTTGGCCTCACTCAATACCCTCTTATTAAACAATACCCAGCTCAATTCCCTGTTACTATAATTTTCCGGACTTTCATACCCCGCCTTACTCATCTCATATACCCCCTGATTTCAATCGTTTTTCTTATTACAATAAGCCGGCCCGCGAAGCGTGACAGCATTTGTTAACATTAACCCTCTGTGGCAATGTCATTTGGTTTAGCGCCCCGTCCAGCCGGGCGGAAAATAAAATTCTCAAGGAGCCCCTTAAAAAGCGTTGGCACTTGGTGAGGTATTCCACGAGCCTAGTGTCCGCTACGCTTTTTACGGAGCGAAAGCGCGGCAACGGAGAATTATATTTTCCGCCCGGCGTCCGTAGCCGTTTACTAAATGTCATTGCCCTCCTATGGCATACGCTTCTTCCTGATAACAGGCCTGACATGATACACCTCCTGAAAGAAGTCGGCCCTGGCCCCAAACAAACCCTTTTCCAACGTAATATCCGCCTCCGTATCCACGGTAATAAATAAATCGTTCTCTTTCAAGGCAATCTTTACATTTCTGAATTTCTGCTTATGGGTCCTGTCCAGCCCGTTTGCCATACGCATAATAGCCGTCAGTTTTGCAATCTTCAAATAAGAATCCTCATCCAGCGTGCTAAGGCTCCCGCTTTCCCCGTCATAATCAAATTCCAAATGATTATATTTTACCACATTTGCAACTATCTCTCTCTCCCTGTGGGACAAGCCAATGATTTCCGTTGCCATAATAATGCTGTAGGAGCACTCCCCTAAATTCACCATGCTGATATACTTCCCACAGTCATGCAAAATAGTGGAAATCTGCAAAAGAAGCCGCTCCCTTCTGCCAAGCCCATGCACCTTTTTCATGCTGTCGAAAATGGTAAGTGCAATTTTTTCAAGGGTTTCGCTCCTCTTTTTGCTTCCCCTGTAACGCTTACTTATATTTTGCGCACACGCAATAATGTCTTTCTCGAAATCATGAGCGGACGCAATAATCTTATTTTTCTCCGCATACTCATAGGCAATACCATCGCACAAGGTTACGCCGGGCACCCAAAGCTGCTCCGCTTCCATATCGTCCATAATGCTCTTTACCAGCTTTAGGGCAATAAACAAATGAGGCATATTTTCCTCCGGCATGTTGAGGATCTTTGCAAGCTCCGTAAGGGTTTTGGTTTGACAGATTTCCAGAAAATATTCCATTTTCTTCTTATCCACATAACCGCCCGCCACATCGCTGTCCACCTTGCGTTTTACCAGCGTGGAAATATAATCATCCACTATGATAATACTTTTTATCTGCCGGTCTTTTAAATACAACTTTTTGTACACATTCATCTGTGCCTCTAACATTTCCTCCACCAGTCTGTCATATTGCCGGATGCTTACCCCTAACTGGTTTAAATATTCCTGTATTCTAAGGACACCGAGCTTTAAATTCTGGGTGGAAACCAGCGTATCATTATCAAACAGAGAAATCTGAATGCTTCCTCCTCCAATATCCAAAATAGCAGTTCCGTTTTCTATAATTTTTAAAAAGTCCTCACCTTGAAAAGCAATAGATTTATAATCAAGAAAGCGCTGCTCTGAATTGCTCAGCACGCTGATACGTATGCCGGTCCTTAGTTCAATCTGGTTTAAAAGAATAGCTCTGTTTTCGGATTCCCTGATGGCGCTTGTGCCATAAGCCACGTAGTCCGTTACTTGATAGGATTTCATAATATCGGCAAATTCCCGCAGAACCCGGCACAGCTCCCCCACCCTTGCATGGGACAGCTTCCCTTTGGTATAGGTTTCTGTTCCCATATCAATGCCGTGGCGTATATGGTCAATTTCCCGCATTCCCCTTGTCCTGGAAACCTCAAAAATTTTCATGGCCAGCTCATAAGACCCCACATCTATGGCGGCAAATGTTTTTACTGACATGTATTCCCCTTCCTTCCAAGTAAATAATCTATAAACTGCTGGGCGCACCTGCCGGAGGGCCCCCCGTGGGCAAGCTCCCACTTATTGGCTTTAAGTAAAAGTTCTTCCTTTGGCATAGCAAGATGATGACGCTCTGCAAGCGCCTCCACAATATTTTGAAACTCCTTTTTGTCCGGCGCTGCAAAAAAGATGGTAACCCCGAACCGGGAAGCTAACGAGAGCTTTTCCTGCACCGTATCGCCCTTATGCAGGTCATCCCTTCCCTCACTTTTGTCCGAAAACTTCTCCCTTATCAGGTGGCGTCTGTTGGATGTGGCATAAATCAGCACATTAGGCGGCTTTTTTTCTAATCCGCCTTCTATCACGGCTTTTAAATACTTATACTCAGTCTCAAAGTCCTCAAAACTCAAATCATCCATATAGATAATAAATTTGTATTTTCTGTTCTTAATCTGTGTAATCACCGCATTTAAGTCCTGAAACTGGTGCTTGTACAACTCTATAATGCGAAGTCCTTTTTCATAATACGCATTGGCAATTCCTTTTATACTGGAGGATTTACCTGTTCCCGCATCTCCAAAAAGCAGGCAGTTGTTTGCCTTTCTTCCCTCCACAAAAGCCTCCGTATTTTCTATCAGCTTTTGCTTGGGAATTTCATAGCCAATCAAATCCTCCAGATATACATGGGCAATTTTTTGTATGGGTACAATCTCCACTCCCGCTTCTGTGTGTTCCACCCGAAACGCCTTATGCAGTCCAAATTTCCCCACACCGTATTCTTTATAAAATCCGGTAAGCGTATCTTTCATCTCCTGCGGCGTATGGTCCCTGGTAAACTGAACCGCCAAAGCACAAATCCTGTCCCTGATACGGCTGTTGTACACCCTGCCTGCATCATCGCCGCCTGCATAATCCAGAATCAGTTCAAATGCCTCCACCGACAGGGTTCTTACCATATCGGAAAAATCATAGTCAAAAAGCTCTTTAAAAATAGTAATATCATGGAGCACTGCCTTGTTAATGGTACCTGCCGTCTTTCCTGTCACTTCACAGGCCATGCTGTAGCTGTTTTCACTATTTACAAGAAGATTTGCCAGATAACAATGCCACAAATTTCCGTAGAATCCATGATTCCCCGCCAGTTCCAGCATCCGGTGGATACAGCTGTACAAAAGAGCCGCCTTTTCCTTTTTGGTCCTGCCTTCCTCCTTATAATGTTCCATCAGCCATACCATATCCTTCAGAAGGCTGCTTTCTTCTTTTTGAAATTCCCTGTATATAATCAATTCCTGTTCCCGCATTTTCCCCCCATTCCGAAGCGTTTTACGCGAAGGAGGCGGCGAAATGTCAGATTTCGCCCTGCCATCATGGAATTTGTGACGCTCCGGCACAAATTCCCGGTTAAAGAAATTGCTATCAGGCAATTTCTTCAACCTTCCCCCTATTCCGAAGCACTTTCTGCCCAGGCCGCGATATTTAATAGTTTCCCAGAATTCTCATGTTCCGGGCTTCTTCTCTCAGACCCCGCAGAGCATTTTTGACCGAACTGTCAGACAGATTCCCATCGAAGTCAATAAAGAACCGGTATTCCCAGTTCCGGCCTTCAATAGGCCTGCTCTCAATCCTGTTCATATTCAGATTGTTATAGATAAAGTGGGAAAGCATATGATACAGGGAACCGCTCTCATGGGGGACCTCAAAGCAAATGCTCACTTTCTTTGCATCCTTCAAAAAGATCTTTTGATTGGTCACGATAATAAACCGGGTGGAATTGGTGCTGGACTGGTTCACCCCTTTTACAAGGACCTCAAGTCCGTAAAGCCCGGCCGCATATTCGCTTGCAATGGCTGCCTTATGCTTATCCCCGCTGTCTGCAACCTTCCTGGCCGCAAAAGCATTGTTCTGCATGCTGATCTGCTGCCAGCCGTACTCATTTAAAAACCTAGCGGACTGCATCAGGGACTGCGGATGGGAATACACTGTCTCAATATCCTCCGTTCTGGTACCCGGCAGAGCCATCAGGCAATGCTCAATCTTAATGATCTGCTCCCCCACAATATAATTTTCAAATTCCGCCAACAAATCATAAATTTCACTGACAATCCCGGCCGTGGAATTTTCGATAGGGAGCACCGCAAAGTCAGCGCTGCCCTCGTCAATGGCAATCATGGCATCCCGAAAAGTATCCACGTGAAAGCTGTTTATCTTATCTCCAAAGTATTGAATCATAGCCGCCTGGGAATAGGCGCCTTCGGCTCCCTGGAATACTACTCTCGCCTTCTCCTCATAAAGATGATCCACTCCTATAAAAGGAAGCCTGCCAATGCTTCCATGCTCCGTCAAAAGACCATACTGAAGCTTACGGCTCATGGACATAATCTGTTCGAAAAGCTCCTCAATCCCATGGCTGTTAAACTCATTGTGGGTTAAGGCCTTCACCTTCCTGAGCTTTTCCTCCTCCCTGGCCTTATCAAACACCTTTTTGCCGGTCCCGATTTTGTACTCCGCCACCTGCCTGGATATATCCATCCGCCTTTCATAAAGCGCAACTATCTGTTCGTCAATTTCATCAATTTTTCCCCGTAATTCCAGTAAGTCCATTTTAATAGCCATGCTCCCTTCCCGGCCTGCATACGACAGGCATATCCTGTTGTCATGTATCGCAGGCAAAATCTTTCTGTTATTCATTTACAAGCGGCGGTTTTTGGTAAAGCTTTCGATTAATTTCTTTTTTCAGAATCTCTATTTCAGCTCTGACCTCTTCTATATCTCCGCTTTCTGCTTTTCGTTCAATCCGTTCAACTAATGTAAGCTGGTCAAAAAGAGTCGCATTTAATTCTTTTTCATTTGACGGCATATAATTTCACCTCCCATAAAATTTTTTCTAAGTATATTATAGCATTTCTTTCGTTTTCTTTCCATAAAATTGTTATTTCCGGTCTAATCCCCTATGCTTCCAGCAGCCCGCAAATTTGCGGTTGATAATAATCAGCCGCCAGGCTGGTTTTTCAACCTAAACTCTTGCCCCATCAAATTCCCGGAAGTGTATCTGCGCAGCCCTCTGTAAAAAACCGCCACCACAAACACCATATACATAGGAATCCGGATGCACCACTCTCCGGTATGCCTGGCCAGAATATAAAGGGTGTAATGATAAGGCTTATTCATCAGATATGCAATGTTTCCACCCCTTATATCCGCCGATACCTGCCTTATGACCGCCTCTGAGCGGGCCCCGAACCAGATCATCTCCGTAATCATCACGTACCAAATCATCTGTTCCCTGGTATATCCGGCAATGAGGGCATTACTTCCCCATACACATAACCCCATAGATTGATAAATACAAAAATACAGATAAAATAACTTAAAAACCCCAGCGCAATATCAGCGGCATATTGCAGGTTTTCCATCACCACAGACCGGTAGATCACCGCATAGCCAAATAAGACTTTCCATCCTATGGCCATGCGTTATCCGGTTTTATCAGTTTATACCGGTCCCTACCCTTTCAGGTTATGGCCATATTATGAAAAATCTGCTGTGCCATCTCAATGACGTTTGATAGCACACTGATGTCGTAAAACATATCCATACCTCTCATATATCGCTTTAAATTTCCAAACAATTCATCACACTACATTTTAGTTATCAAGCTTTTTATGTTCTTTCAATTCCATTGCCCAAAATAAATTTATTATTTAGAACACTGAGATTGGTATTGCACAAATATTTTTGTCTTATTATAATATAATCAGGTAAAGAAAATATTTTGTTTACCTTAAAATTCTAAGATTTTTCAATCTAAAAATTTGTGTCTGTGCCAAAATTTGCAGATTGAGAAAGGAGTATGGTAATTTCTATGGAAAAAAATACAAAAATACTGATAGGTGCGTTTACTTTACTGCTGGTAATCTTCACAGCCTTTTTCATATCCGAACTGCTCCAGCGTGTTCCTCCCAACGATATCTCTGTCACCGGCAACACGGCGGGCAACCTAAATAATAACGGTCTTTATGCGGAGTCAAATGGCAAGGTTTACTTTTCAAACGCATATGATAACGGGTGTCTTTATTCTATGAATGCAGATGAAACAGACCTGATAAAGCTGACTTCCTCGCCGGTAAATTCTATAAATGTTGGCGGAAAACATCTTTATTTCTACATGGACAGTTCCAGCGGCGGCAAGGGTTTGGGCTATGTTATCCGTACATACGGCGTTTACCGTACCAGATTAAACGGCAAGGGCATCGAATGTTTAGACCGCAGCGCTTCTATTACCATGCAGCTTGTAGGCGATTATATCTATTACCAGCATTATAATAACAAAGAGTTTACCAAGCTTTATAAAGTAAAAACTGACAAATCTGAAAATATCAAGGTCTCTGACAGTATTATTAATCCGGCGGCCTGTTACAATGGTGTTATTTATTTTAATGGTACGGATAAAGATCATTATCTCTACGCCCTTGACACAAGAACAGATACCATAACTACCGTATTCGAAGGGAATCTGTGGTACCCCGCTTACCAGTATGGATATATTTATTATATGGATGTGTCTTCTGACTACCGCCTGTGCCGTTATTCCCTTACCGACAATGCGGTGGAGGTTCTCACAAATGACCGTGTGGATACCTTTAACGTAGGAGAAAACTGTATTTACTATCAGCGCAATTCAGCCACTGAACCTGCCCTGATGCGTATGGGCCTTGATGGAAGCAATCCTGAAGTTGTGGCAATGGGTAATTACGAAAAAATCAATCTTACCTCAAACTATGCTTACTTTAATGCTTTTAACGAGCCTACTCCTGTTTACCGTACGCCCGTGAACGGTTCCATCAGTGTATCTGCTTTTGCCGCGGCGGAAAATGCTGCAGCGCAGAACGCCAGATAATTTGAGGTTGCACAGGCCTGTGTATATAAAAACAGATGTGATTGATAAGACCATTCTTTATCAATCACATCTGTTTTCTTACTATCAGATATTCGTCTCCCGGTCGGTAATATGGGCAGTCCGTATAGGAATCTGATAAGAATCTTGCCATCTCGTCTTCGTCCAAATTCACCTCACAGGTATAGCACTCATAATCTTCATCATAAACATAGTTGCCGCACTGTTCACAGTTTCCCGTAGAACCTTTTATTTTCTTTTTCATTATTTCCTCCCTGCCGGAGCATTCACAATATTGTTTCCATTCTTTTTTTCCACATACCGGATGAAGTCTCCCATGTCGCAAAGACAGCCAAATGCAACAATAACCGTATCCCTGTCTGCAAGAAGATAAGCAAGCTCTGCTGCTTCTTCCACGCTGTCCGCTGCCGTCACGCGATCATGGTATTCCCTTACCATGCATGCCGACTCATAAGAAGAAAGTCCCCCTTCTCCCTTCGTTGGAATTGTCAAAACCTGCTCTGCCGGCGGACAAGCCCCTAAAAGGCTCCCGGCTAACGGTCTGTTTTCTTCTGCGCAGTCCGGCTCTCCTTCTTTTTCCCGCCTTATATCCCGCAGCATACCAATGATATAAATCAATCTTCTGCCGGTAAAATAGAAGCGAAGGGTCTCCGCCAGCTTTTCCACGCCTTCCCCATCCTTTGCTCCGTCCACAATGAAATACGGTCTTTTTGCAAGTATCTGGAAACGGCACGGCACAGCCGCCGCAGCAAAGCCTTTGTAAACGGCCTTTTCCGGTATATCAAATCCTTTTTCCTTTAATTGCTTCAAAGCCGCAATTGCAAGCGCTCCGTTTTCAACCTGCCAGGTCCCTAAAAGGGAAGTTGTCAGGTTTTCATATTCCTGACAGGAAAAAATCTGCCTCTTAAGATTTCTTCTAATTCCTGACACTTTAGATAAATCCGCCGCAAAAAGAGGTATATTCAAATCCTCCATTCTTTTTTGTAAAAGCTCCATTACCTCCGGCCGGCTTTTCGCAGCCACTGCTATCCGATCCTGTATGTCCTCTTTGTCTTTTCCTTCTTTTCTCAGGCCTTTTTCCAAAATACCTTTGTGTTCTAAGCCGGTGCAAGTAAAAACATACACCAGAACGTTAGGAATTCTTTTGTCATCCTCCGCCCACTCATTAAGGCTTGTTTCCCATACCACAATCTGACAACCCTGTTCCTTAAAATATTGAAAAGCCATTGCCCTTTCCAGCGCATAAACCGTGGGAGCAGACTTTCCTTCTCTCTCCAGATCCCGGCACATTTCCCTCAGCCTTGTTATCTGCCTGCAATACTCCTTTTTACTAATGGGGCGCCCGTTTATCTGAATTTTTTCCCGCTGCTCAAATAATGCCGGAGAAATATAACTTCCGGTACGGTATCCGCAGGCTTTTAAGACCCCGGAAAGAAAGGCAAGCACGGAACTTTTTCCGTTTGATCCCGTAATTTGTATAAAGGAAAGCTCCTTTTGCGGGTATCCGGACTTTTCGCAAAGAAAATCAGCGCCGACTCCCCGCTCCTTATTTCTTTCCTTTGCCTTCAGCTCCTCTAAATACGCCACAGCCTCCTGAAAAGTCATGAGTTTATCTGTTTGCTGCATAAAAAATACCTTTTTATCCCATACTCATACTATGATGAAAACTTTATTGAAAAATTTCTTAAAATGCGGTCTTCTTGGCTGGTGCCTTGAAATTATATTTACTGCCCTGGGATCTCTCCAGAGAAGAGATATGCGCCTGCTGGGACAAACTTCTCTTTGGATGTTTCCCATCTACGGCAGTGCCTGCCTGCTTGGTCCTTTATTTAAAATGCTAAAGGGACTTCCCTCTTATATAAGGGGAAGTATCTACTCTCTGTGTATCTTTGCCGGAGAATATCTGACCGGAACCTTTCTGCATACCCACCGGCTCTGTCCCTGGAACTACGAGCGCGCCCGCTGGCATATACGCAAAGTTGTAAGGCTGGACTATTTCCCTAACTGGTTTCTGGCCGGCCTTTTATTTGAGAAGCTTTTGTCAGATAAGACCTCTTAGCAGTTTCATGGCAGCCCTGCTTAATCTTCCTCTTCCATATCATCCGTTTCAGCGCCGATGTTCAGTGTATTTAGCGTGCGGCGCCTCATTCTGGCCTGTTCCGATGCCTCAAGAATGAAATCCTTAATCTCTTTTGCGTGTTTAATATGAGATAAGATTAATTTGGGATGGGTTGTATCTCCGGTATAGCAGACCACTGTTCCGATTCCCACAAGCCGCTCTGCAAGAGAGGCAACCAGCTCCACATCCTGTACCTTGTACATATAACAGTCGTTTTCTGTCCTTTTCAAAAGACCGCTGTCAATGGTAAGCATATCTTCCTTAATATGATACTTTGTAAAAGTAAAGGGAAGCCCTAAAAATAACCATCTTTTTCTTTCTGTAAATTCCGCCATATTTATCCTCACTTCTGCGCCGCTCATTATATATAACGGATTTGCGGCAGGCAGCGCGCCGCCGCAAAACCCGCGGTTATAAATTTTCTATTTTCAGTCTAAACCTCCATTTGACCTTAACCTGTCAGCACCTGGCCATACAAATGTTGTTTTCTAATTTGTAGTATACTAAATTCATACTCCTATTGCAAATTATATGAATCAATTTTTACGAATCAATTTTTTCCTTTTAAGTTCTTCTAATTCATTGAAAGCCGACCCTCAATATGCTATGATAAATTCAGGTAGCCAAATGTCACGCGCCCGCTTTTTAAAGCCGGGCATATTGTACCGGGCGCCGCATCCTGTGCGTGCCATTGCCTGGTTGTAATCGAATAGGAGTGTGCTTATGACCGCAAAAGACTGTATTAAAGAACGCAGAAGTATCCGTAAGTTCAAGGCTGAGCCTGTAGATCACGCTTTACTTTCTGAAATTATTGAAACCGCATCCTATGCTCCCAGCTGGAAGCATACACAAATCACCCGTTATATCGCAGTGGAGGGAGAGTTAAAAGATAAGATTGCTGCCGAATGTACTTTGGCATATCCCAGAAATGGGGAGATTATTGCCCTGGCTCCCCTACTTATCGCAGTAACTATCATTAAGGGAAGAAGTGGTTTTGAACGGGATGGTTCCTATTCCACTCCCCGCGGTGATTCCTGGCAGATGTTTGATGCCGGCATTGCATCCCAGAGCTTCTGTCTTGCAGCGTGGGATAAAGGCCTTGGCAGTGTAATCATGGGAATTTTTGATGAGGTAAAAGCTGCTTCTTTATTAAATGTCCCTGAGGAAAGGGATGTGGTGGCTCTCATACCCATCGGATATCCTGATGAGGCTCCTGCAGCTCCCAGAAGAAAACCTGTGGAAGAATTATTATCATTTCAAAGTTAAGAGTAAGAAGCCCCGGTGGAAAGTTTCACCGGAAGGTTCCCACCCAATAGCTCGATTCAGGGAACAGCTCCTTACAAAAAAATCGAAGAGTTTTCCTCTTCGATTTTTTATGGAAGAAAAAGTTTGTGCCCATACTGAGAAAGGAGTACGATTGAAATTATGAGACATCTTATGAATCCTTTGGATTTCACGGTAGATGAGCTGCATCAGCTTTTTGACCTGGCAAATGATATTGAGGCAAATATGGACAAGTATGCTCACGCATGTGCGGGAAAAAAGCTGGCTACCTGCTTTTATGAGCCAAGTACACGGACAAGGCTTAGTTTCGAAGCTGCTATGTTAAACTTAGGAGGAAGTGTAATTGGTTTTTCCGAGGCCGGTTCTTCATCGGCTGCTAAAGGGGAAAGTGTATCTGACACCATCCGGGTGATTTCCTGCTTTGCCGATATATGCGCCATGCGTCATCCCAAGGAAGGCGCTCCCATGGTTGCCGCAGGCAGATCCTCCATTCCGGTCATCAATGCCGGGGACGGCGGCCACCAGCACCCTACCCAAACCCTTACCGACCTACTTACAATCCGTTCCCTGAAAGGGCGCCTTGATCGCTTTACCATTGGTCTGTGCGGAGATCTGAAATTCGGGCGTACTGTCCATTCCCTGATCAGCGCACTGGTTCGTTACGAAGGAATAAAATTCATTTTTATCTCCCCCAGAGAACTGATGGTTCCCGATTATGTCACGGACATGCTAAAGGACAGAAATATTCCTTACGAGGAAGTCATCCGCTTAGAAGAAATAATGCCAAAGCTTGATCTTTTGTATATGACCAGGGTACAGAAGGAGCGCTTTTTTAATGAGGAGGACTACGTCAGATTAAAAGACTTTTATATCCTTGATAAGGCGAAAATGAAATTGGCAAAGCCCGATATGCTGGTGCTCCATCCCCTTCCAAGAGTCAATGAGATTTCCGTGGAGGTGGACGAAGACCCAAGAGCTGCCTATTTTAAGCAGGTGCAATACGGCGTCTATGTAAGGATGGCTCTTATTTTAACCTTATTGAATATCACTGTAGATTAAAGGGAGGATTCATATGCTTAATGTAGGAAAAATCGAGGAAGGCCTTGTTCTGGATCATATCAAAGCCGGAAAAAGCCTGTCCATTTATTATCACTTGCAGCTGGACAAGCTGGATTGCCCCGTTGCCCTCATCAAAAATGCCAGAAGCAATAAGATGGGAAAAAAGGATATTGTGAAAGTAGAATGCGACATCAATATGCTGAATCTGGATGTTCTTGCCTTTATCGATCACAATATAACCGTCAATATCGTAAAGGACGGGGAAATTGTATCAAAAAAGGAACTGATGCTGCCTAAAGAAATTAAAAACGTTATCCGCTGTAAAAATCCCCGGTGCATCACCTCTATCGAACAGGGGCTTCCCCATATTTTCGTGCTGGCGGACGAAGGAAAAGAAATTTACCGCTGTAAATACTGTGAAGAAAAATACTCGGAGCATTTTTAGCAGACGCTGCCATACTTCGCAGGTCAGCTCATGATAAACAGTCGGGCAGGGAAGATTTTTCCCTGCCCTTGTATATTACTATTTTCTTACGATGCATGACTGGCTGTCACCAGATGAAAGAATCCCTTCACCGCTCTGACAGCCAGGGTCAGCATCGACACCAGGCAAAACCCAAGGGTTGTTGCGGCTATGCTGATCAGCATTTCTTCATAGCTGTAATGCCTGCTGGGAATATACATCTTCAGCTTTTCCGTGAAATAGGCGATTGCCGTAATGATTCCCAGGGCTATAATCGTTTTTAAAAGCCAGTTGCATTTTGGAAAGGAAACATGAATGGTAAACGTGCCTACAACGCCTATCCCAAGGAACGCAAAAAAGCGTCCGAACTGTCTGACCAGATAGGTTAAGGTCAGCATTTCTTCCTCCGTGTTTCCTTTCTGCAAATAGCTTGTTTCCGTCAGTTTATTAACAAGCTGTTTTCCTAATATCTTCGCATCTTCCCCATTTTGAAAGGAAAGATACGCCACAACAGTCACCATAGATATAAATATCACCCACAAAAACACTATAAGCGGCCATCTTCTGCTTTTCTTCATACAAAAACATGCTCCCTTCCCAATCTGCAAATTTGGGTCAAACACAATTTTACCTGTGCCATTAACATTATATTCTTCTCACAACCCAAAAGTCAATTACAGGGCCGGACTGTTAAGAATAAATTCACAAAATTTTGCAAACAGAAGGTCCGCCAAATAATATTAATTTTCGTAAGGCGACTGTTCAAGCCGTATGAAATAGCCCTGGTCGTGAGAGCACACAGGACACTTTGCGGGAACTGCCTCACCCTCGTAAATATAACCACAGTTTAAGCAAATCCAGCTTGTTTTCGTATCTGCCTGATACAGTTTATTTGTTTCCATAAGCTCAGCAAATTTTCCAAACCGGTCGCCATGGGTTTTTTCTATCCCGGCAATCCTGAAAAACGTATTGGCAATCTGATCAAATCCCTCTTCCTGCGCTCTTTCTCCAAAAGTTTTGTAGACCGAATCGTGCTCCTCATACTCATTATGCTGCGCCATACGAAGGAGCCTTGCCACATCCTCTGAAATATCTACCGGGTATCCGCCGTCCACATGAATGGTTTCCCCTGAAAGATCTTTCAGATATTTATAAAAAATTTCCGCATGCTCCCTCTCCTGTGCCGCGGTATAGCGGAATACCTCCTCTATCACATGCAAATGCTGCTCCTTTGCCTTGGAGGCTGCAAAATCATAGCGGTTTCTGGCCTGGCTTTCTCCTGCAAAAGCCCTCATCAGATTTTCTTTCGTCTCACTGTTTTTAAAATCCACTGCCATAAATAAACTCTCCTTTTTACTTGTTATTCTTATCCATATTATGGATAGAAAGGAAAGTTTTATACGCGTATTTCCTTCCGGGAAAAATTTATTTCTGTTTTTCCTCCGGCAGGTTAAATTGAACCGGCTTAATATGCTCATTTAAAGGTTTCATTCTGTACTCAGGAAACTGCCGGAGCAGCTCTTCCAAACAAAGCGCGGTATTTAAAACCCTGTCATGTGCCAGCATAACCACCTTTTTCCTGTCAAGGGTTGTCTTTCGCGCGTTTGTAATAAGCTGCTCCGGCTCATAATCTTTCGCCACGTCATCAAGGCTTGCGTTCCAGTCAAAATAAATAAATCCCTTTTTGGTCATCTCATGGACGATATCGCTGCACACCTCCTCATTATAAGCGTTAACACTCCCTCCCGGAAAGCGGAAAAGCCTTGCCTTAACTCCGGTTGTCTCCAAAATCACATCATAGGCTTTCTGAAAATCCGCAAGATAGCTCTCTGTACTCTCGTACAGCTCTCCATAATCGTGGCGATAGCAGTGAACCCCAATTGTATGTCCCTCTCTTGCAATCCGTTTTGCGACCTCCGGATACTTTTCCACATACTCTCCTACCAGGAAAAAGGTTGCCTTTACGTCATTTGCCTTTAGCACATCCAGTATCATATCCGTGCACCTCTCCGAAGGGCCGTCATCGAAGGTCAGATACATGGCTTTGGGCTGGAAAAAAAGATGAATGCCCTCTGCAATACCCTCCGCAATCTTTTCCTGATATTCCGGTGATGCCAAAAGCCCCCTCTCCTGCGGATTAGATAAAAACCCTGTCTCTATCAGACAGGCCGGCATCCGGGTTTTGCCCGTAACGCAAAAATCTGCTATATCCCACAGTTCCCTTTCTGTTGCACCGGTGCTTTTTATGGTTTCCTGATGCACCAGCCTTGCCAGCCTTTCACTGTCCCTTCCGGTATCTGTGCCGTCATACCATGTTTCAATCCCTCCCACGCTTTTATCGCTGCCCTCATATGTATTCTGGTGAATGCTCACATAAGCGTCCGCCTCATAATGATTTGCCATCTGAACCCGTTCTTCTTTGGCAAGATACTCATCATCTTCTCTCACCATCAGTACCTGAAAGCCTGCATCCTCCAATCGTCTTTTTACTCTCTGTGCAATCTGGAGATTGATGTCTTTCTCCACCACCTCCATTTCCATGCATCCCACATCCAGTCCTCCATGCCCTGCATCCACCACAACAAGGGGCGCAACTGACCTGCTTTCTTTGGGAGATTGTTCCGGTTTGGATATCGGCTCCTTTTGTGTATTTTCTCTTTCCTCCGTCTCCTTTTGTGCCTGGGCCGCCGCCTCTATGACCGGATTTTCCGGCGAAGCCTGCGCCACTATCTCCATAAAAGCATAGATGCCTGTCACTATCGCCAAAAGCGCTGCCGCGCCTGCCACCGCTTCCCAGCCCTTTCTCCTTTTTCTCCCGGCTGTCTTTATCCAAACGCCTTTTGGGCTTTTTCTCCGCCTTACCTTTTGTCTTGTGTACATAAAAATGATGCCCCTTTCGTGCGACAGGGAATGTCCTATACCCGGACAATCCATCCTGCGATAAGCCTTAACAGGATTTGTGTAAAACAGATTGTCCGTATAGTTACCCGGCTGACTGTTATATAAACAGTCTACACATACGGTGCATCATTTTATCATCATTCTTGCATCATTGTTCCATTATTTTTGCATCAAATCTGCATCATCTTGAAACCTTTAAAAACAATTCGTTTATCCCCTCATAAAAACCTATGGTTACAATACATTTTTCTTCTCCCACTCCCGAAAACATATACTTTTTGTAATAGGTTGCCGACTCAAGCAGCGGATTATCCGTCTCATAAGGCTCGGGGCTCTCAAGTCCCATATACTCGCTCCACTTTTCGATAACCGCATCCGTGTCAATATCTTCCCAGGTATATTCCGTTCTGGCATACCACTCATAAATTTTTCCGTCATCTGCATCCACATAGGCGTCTAAAAGCCGGTTGGCTTTGTCTGCATTCTTTTTGCTGTTGGAAAGGCTAACCTTCCATACCGCCACATTGTTTCTGGGCTCTAATACATCAATAGCAGAATAAAGCACAGCCTCGTAATCATTGCTGTTTACCTCTTTTACCGTTTCCGGAAGGATACCAAATTCCTTTAAAGAAGAAAGCATTTCATTACAGGTATGAAAAATTTCCTCTCTGGTTATTTCCCTCCCGGTGGGCCCTCTGTGATTTACCACAAAAGCATAAGTGCCTTCCAGATCCTGATAGTCTGTTTCTTCCCCCTCCGTCCTGGTAAGCGCGCTTTGTTCGCTTTGCGGAAGGCTCTGGCTGTTTAAGCACTGGGATAAAATAAAAAGCTTCTCACTTCTTCCAAGCCGGTAGCGGTATCCCTGTCCCTCTCCTTCCGAGATTTCCGTGCTGATCCTGTCAAGTACCGTCCGGTCCCGGTACCCGGTAAGCATCTCGGGCCCCCAGATAGACGCCGCCATAACTACAACTGCAAAAAAAATCAATGCAAAATTAATGGTGGATTTCTTCATTCCCAGCCTCCATTCTATCCTCAAGAACAAAGCTTACCTTCGTTCCCTCTCCCAGGATGCTTTCTACCTCAAGGGAGCTGTTATGTAAAGACAGGATTTCCGTACAAAGAGAAAGCCCCAGGCCGGCCCCGTTATGGCTTCTGGATCTTGATTTGTCAATCATGTAAAAAGCTTTCGTGATTTTTTGTATCTCTGACTTTGGCATCCCAATCCCGTGATCCTTTACGCTAAACCGGTAGCCTGCTTCTTCTTTTTTTCCGGACACTTCTATCACTGCTCCCGGTTCCGATGCCTTGCAGGCATTGTCAAGAAGGTTAATGAGCACCGTGATAATCATGCTGCTCTCCGCCCACACCATAGCCTTGTCGTAGGAATAGACAAATTCCATGGAATAGACAGATTCCATATCCTCATTGGTCTTAAACATATCTTTCAAATACAAAAACAGGCTTTCCGCCGTAACATCCTGAAACTGAGCCTGTCCGTGTCTGGTCACCATAATGTCCAGTAGCCTTATGGACATGGTTTCCAGCCGTTTTCCCTCCGTGTAGATGTAATTGGCGGACAAAAAGCTTTTCTCCTCGTCCAGCTTTCTGGAACGCAGCATATCCGCATACCCAATAATGGCCGTCAAAGGTGTTTTCAGCTCATGGGCAAAGGCCCCCACAAAATCTTCCTTTGCCTGTATCTCATCCTCAAGCTTATTAATATTTTCCTCAAGCGCCTCCGCCATCTGATTAAAGTCCAGTGTGAGCTGCCCTAACTCATCGCTGCTTATCTGTCTGGCCCTGTAATCGTAGTCGCCTTCCGCCATGCGCTTGGTCGCTCTGGTAAGCAGGCGGATTGGTTTGGTAAGCCAGGAAGCGATCAGATGCATGATAACTGTCCCAAAGACCAGCATTACCACCGTCACACGCCTGTACACACGAAATCCCAGCGCCCGCTCGTTAAACACCTCCGAAACATCCCGCAGGGTTTCTAAGTAAAGCACTCTGTCAAGCGCATTCACCGCGCTGCCGGTCTGGATATAATAGTATCCGTTTAAGCAGATAGTCCGGTAAGCCTTGGTAGCTTCATCTATCTGTCCTAACAGCTCATCATCCGGCTCAAACCCATCGCTGGCATACAGCGCCCTCTTTTCTTCATCCGAAAGGCGCAGCATACGGCCGGCGCTTTGTCCGCTTCTTTCCAGATTTGCCGCAATCTGCTCCACCGTGTTATCCTGCAACACATCATATTTGGCAGGCACGTTTAAAGCAGCCGTCTCAAAGGCAAAGCACAGAATGCTGTTTTCATCCAGCGCCTGCCGCGCTTCCCTTGCCAGAGAGGTTTCAAACACATAATTCACAAAATAAAACCCGCTAAAGCCAAGGGCGATTGCCATGACAATGATTGTCCACAAGAGCAATTTTAAAGAAAACTTCATTTCACTTCTCCATAATAATGCATTTTTTCCAGGCAGACGCTGCCGGAGCGTGTCCCCAAATGCACCGGATTTCCGCATTCATTCGGTTACTTCAAGACGATAGCCAACCTTATATACCGCTACCAGGTTTTGTTCCCATCCCAGCTTTTTGCGAAGGCGCTGCACATGCAAATCCAGCGTACGGCTGTCCCCGAAGTACTCGTCTCCCCAGACCTTTTCATACAGGGCCTCACGAAAAAGCGCCACATTTTTATTCTGCATAAACAGAACCAGAAGACCAAACTCCTTATTCGTCAAAACGATTTCTTTTCCGTTCTTCAAAACCCTGCGGGCCTCCACGTCCACCACAATGTTTCCCACAGTCAGCATCTTATCTGCCTTATTATAACGGCGCAGCACAGCCTCCACCCGGGCCACCAGCTCCACCACATCAAAAGGCTTTACCAGATAATCATCAGCTCCCAGCTTAAGCCCTTTTACCCTGTCTCTCACCTCGTGTTTTGCCGTAATAAAAATCACCGGAATCTTTAAGGGCCTCACATATTCCATCACATCATACCCGTCCGCCCCGGGCAGCATGATATCCAGTAAAATCAGATCGTAATTTTCTTTTTCTATCAGATCAATAGCGTCTAAGCCGTTCTGCACACACGTACAGCGGTATCCGGATGCTGATAAATTTAAGTCTATCAAATCGCAGATTGGTTTTTCATCGTCAACTATTAAAATTTTGATCATTCGTATTCCTCCTGCATCCAATAAGCAGAGATTATTGTCATACACCATTGGCTTTCCCTGCGGTACATGTTAAAAATACATACACTATTCAAGAGATGATTTTCATCAAGAGATGATTTTCATCTCTTTTTTTACGCTGTCCATCCCCAGTAGCTGCGTGCCTTCTCCACAATCCCTGACAGAGTATCCTCCTCTTCGCAGGGATATTGCTTCTTTATCTGTGTATCTTCATAAAAGCTCCCTGTGCGCTGGTAATAAATAGAATAATTGCTTTCTACCAGCAGCTCGTTTCCATTCCCCTCATAACTGTATCGGGCAAATACTACAATGTCCTTCATCCCGTCCCCGTCAATATCCCTGCAGGTAATCCCCTTCAGGGCATAAAGATTATCAAAATCCCCCATAGGCTGAAAACTCCAGACAATATATCCCTGTTCGTTTACCAGATAAATCATAAAAGTTGCAAAATTTGCCATAGTGTAAGTGCCCGGCACCACCTCAAGCCGTCCGAACTTTTCAAACTGCCGGTAATGACACTGCTCTGCGGCAATCTCAAAGCCATTATCCAAAAGCTCCTTTTTCGTGGCTGACGTGTATAAAAACTCCGTAGAATAGCCATCCCGCACAAAGGCCACAATACTTTCCACACTTTTGTTCATGCCAAACCGGTTGATCTTGTCTGAAATTCTATAATCCCGGTAAAACCGCTCCTCATCCTGAAACAGTACATCCCCCACCTTGTAGGGCTTGCCTGCATAAGAACCCTTGTCATTGACACAGGTGGTGATCAGCACAATGTCCATCAGGCCGTCCCCGTTCAATTCCTGGAAGGAAATAGCCTTAAGCTCCTTTATGGGCTGCTTCATTTCACCGGTGTTCCGGCTGTTGGCTTCCAGCTGGTCGGTCTTGTACACCACATTCCCATCCTCGTCTGCCAAAAAAAGCGCCAGCCTGTTATAAACCCTGTCAAGGGCCGGCACCAGGTAAACCTGTCCAAAACTTTTGGTCTCTATGGGAAAAATCTGATCCTCAATAACGCCAAAGCCTGCCTGTTCAATTTCTTCCTGCCGCTCAATCTCCCAAAAGCGCTGCTGGTAGTTCTGGTACTTTATCAAGAGTGTTTTCCCGCCGTCTGTTTCCTTAGCCGAAGCAGAAAAGGGGCAGCATAAAAGCAGCAGACAGACGCCTCCTGAGAGCAAAACAGATACTTTTTCTTTTGAAATTATTTTTTTTATCAATGCGTTCTTCAAAATTGTCACCATTTTTAGGGATGGTTTCCTTTTCATTTGGTAATGGGTTTTGCATTATTTTAGCATAAGCTGACTTTCCGTACAATAAATTTTCTTACCCCTGGTCCGCTTTGCGGATTATTCTTATAATCAGGCAGGGCGCTGGTCATTAGCAACCTGTCTGTCCCCTCACACCATATTGCGTGCCCGGATTGATAAAAAATAACGATAACCTGTCTTTCAGAGAGGCTATCGTTATTTTTTGCACCCAGAAGATTAAACTGGTCATCCTTGTTCCCAATTCTATTTTTCGTATAAATAAACGGAATTTGTCATAAAAGCCACTTCTGATGGTTCTGTAAAACCCGATCATAAGTGGGATAAAAAGTCTTCTTGCATTCTGCTTCAGGCGTGATTACCCGTATCCCAACACCATTGAGCTATTCTTTTTATCAACTCAATGTCCACTCTCCCATACGGAATACGTATGGTTCCTTTATCTACACTATATCCTTTCAGCTCTTCTTTAAATTCTTCTACCGCCTCCGGGCCGGGATAAAATCCGATATGTTTTCGGGATGCAGCAAAATGAAGAATATTATGATTTTTCCAGTAGGTTGGCATACTCCATGAAATACGTTCTTCTGCTTCCGGAAGTGACTGCTTCAATATTTGTCTGACAAGAAACAGATCTGCCTGCTTTTCATCATCCTGAAGCAAAATATATTCTTCAACCGTTCCTGGTTTTTCTCCACAAAAATGATTTTGATTTGTATTCTTAAATTCTCTACCACATTTAGGGCATTTCCACATAGTTAACCTCGCGTTAATAACAATATTTCCCTGAACCGCTTTCTCCAATTGTTCGCAAATAGCAGCAGCAATTCCTTTTCCCTGATGGTCAGCACTTTGTCAATTCTTCACAATCTGATGGCTGATATTTTCTCATCTCCATAGCTATTTTCTCATCTCAGATTCCAATTTGCTATTGCAATTCGACATTTATTTCATACCTATCATCAATAATTACAATATTTACATTATGCCTTTTAGCAAGTTCCCAAAAATGTGAATTTTGTGTAAAAATATTTGCTGTTATTTGATTTTCAACGCCCGCATGGCGTTTAAGATTGCAATCACGGAAACACCAACGTCCGCAAATACAGCCTCCCACATATTGGCAAGGCCAAATGCTCCAAGAAGCAGCACCAGCGCTTTTACTGACAGCGCAAATATAATATTCTGCTTTACAATCCTCAGAGTCTTTCTGGCTATTTTTACCACCGCTGCAATTTTACCTACATCATCATCCATCAAAACCACATCTGCGGCCTCAATTGCCGCATCTGAGCCCATGCTGCCCATGGCGATGCCGATATCCGCTCTGGTGAGCACCGGCGCATCGTTGATTCCGTCTCCCACAAAAGCCAGCTTTTCTTTTCCCTGCTGCTCCTTTAAAAGCTCCTCCACCTTTGTTACCTTATCTCCCGGAAGAAGCTCGGCATGCACCTGGTCAATTCCGATTTCCCGTGCCACTGCCCGGGCCGCCTGCTGCCTGTCTCCGGTCAGCATAACGCACTTTTTAACGCCTACCTGCTTCATGCTTTGAATGGCCTTTTTAGCTCCCTCTTTTATGGTGTCTGAAATGACGATTGCCCCCATATATCTTTCTTCACATGCTCCATAGACTACCGTCCCCGCGCTTTCACAGGGGATATAAGCAATTCCTTTATTTGTCATCAGCTTTTCATTACCCAGCAGTACTTCTCTGCCATCTACCAAAATCCGGATGCCTTCTCCTGCGATTTCCTCTGCCTGCCCTACCCGGTTCATATTTATGTTTTTTCCATAGGCCTCTCTGATAGAAGCAGCGATAGGATGATTGGAATATCCCTCTCCTAAAGCCGCCATTTCAAGAAGCTCTTCCCTGCCGCAGCCCTCCGGAAGTATTTCCTGTACCTTAAATTCTCCCTTGGTAAGGGTTCCTGTCTTGTCAAAAACAATGGTAGTCATTTCCGCAACCGCTTCCAGATAGTTGCTCCCTTTTACCAGAATGCCAAGCTTAGAAGATGCGCCAATCCCTCCAAAAAAGCCAAGCGGAACGGAAATAACAAGGGCGCAGGGACAGGAGATTACCAGAAAAATGCAGGCTCTCTGTATCCATTCGCCAAAACTGCCTCCTAAGATAAGGGGAGGAACAAAAGCAAGCGCCACTGCACTGATGGTAACCACCGGCGTATAATATTTTGCAAATTTTGTAATGAAATTTTCTACTTTAGCCTTTTTGGAGCCGGCATTTTCCACAAGCTCTAAAATCTTCGCCACTGTGGAATCCTCAAACTCTTTAGATACACGAACTTTAAGCGTACCGCTGCCGTTGACACAGCCGCTGATAATTTCATCTCCCTTAGAAGCTCTGCGCGGAACGGACTCGCCGGTAAGGGCCGCGGTGTCAATCAGCGACTCCCCTTCCACTACCACGCCGTCAAGGGGAATCCTCTCGCCCGGTTTAATGACTATAATGCTGCCAATCTCCACATCGTCAGGGTCAACCCGGGTCAGCAATCCATCCACCTCTATATTGGCGTATTCCGGACAAATATCCATCATGTCAGATATGGACTGCCGCGATTTTCCAACCGCATAGCTTTGAAACAGCTCCCCCACCTGATAAAAAAGCATGACCGCAACAGCCTCTGAGTACTCTCTCACGCCAAAGGCTCCAAAGGTTGCTATCATCATCAGAAAGTTTTCGTCAAATACCTGTCCGTGGCTGATATTTCTTGCCGCCTTAAAAATAATATCATACCCGATCACCAGATAAGGGATCAGGTAAACCACAAATAGAATCCATGTATGCTCTATGCTCTCCAAAAGCCCCATGTGCCCGCAGACAAGCAGCCCTGCAAACAGCACAAAAGCAATGATAATACGGACGAGCATTTTTTTCTGCTTTTTATTCATAATACCCCTCATTTCTGCTCCGTTTTCCACTTTCCGCCATGCTCAACAGGCTAAAGCCCATAACAACAGCCAGCACTCTCCGCAAGCTGTCCTTATGTTAAAGAGAAAATTTTCATCTCTTTTCACACTTATAAGCAAAGTTGCACGATGTAGTCACAAATATATTTTCTTAATTCAGTGAACCCTTTTTATCCCGCAAAATGCCGCGGCATCCGATACTCTTACGCTTTCGCATTAAGACTGTCTGCTTTATAGAAGTATTCTGCAGTCGGGCTCCACCTTCGCGCAGACCTTTACCACTTCTTTCATAATCTCGTCAAACTTTTCATCCTGCCCGTCAATTGTCATCTTCTGTGCCAGAAAGCTTACATTAGCATCATTTACGCCATCAATTTTTTTAATAGCCTCCTCCATCTTTGCAGCACAGTTTGCACAGTCTAAATCTTCCAGTTTAAATTTTCTTTTCATTTTTCCCTCCATTCCGAATCGTTACAAATTCTTTTCCTATTCTTCAATGTGTTCCAATCCCTGGGCTATAATCGTCCTCACATGACCGTCCGCCAGGGAATAAAAAACCGATTTGCCTTCCCGTCTGCTCTTTACCAGCTTTGCCTGCTTTAAAATTTTAAGCTGGTGGGATATCGCAGACTGGGTCATATTAAGGGCCTGGGCCAAATCACACACACATACCTCCGCCTCGAAAAGCACATACAGAATTCTTATTCTGGTGGAATCGCCAAATACTTTAAAGAGCTCGGCCATATCGTAAAGCATATCCTCGTCCGGCATCTTGGCATGGACTACCTTAAGAAGCTCCTCGTGTGTCTGAAACGTATCACAGCATTCCACATCGTTAATCGCCAATTCATCACCCACCTTTAGATTATTCGTCATTTGAACAACTGTTCATATGTTTATATTATAAGGAAGAATTGCTTCCTGTCAACCCTTTTCCAGTCCTGGTAACAAATTTTTCAGGTATATCATGGGGCGCAAAAGAAAATGTAAAGGAAGAAGGCTGATAAACAAAGCGGTCATCTTGCAAACCTATCCGGTTTACATTATAATATTTACATTATAGCAACAAATGAGTCCGATGGACGCTTCATGTCCGCCCTACTCATTGCCCGCGGAAACAACAGGGGATTCAGTGGAATGAAGAAAGGAGAACAACTCGCTATGCAATGTACAAAGTGCGGACAGAACCTGCCGGAGGGCGTTACCTTCTGTCCTTATTGCGGAGAAAAGGCCGCCGCCAAAAGCCAGGAGGCGGATGAACCGCTCTTTCTGACCGAGGTCAGGGGCCTGCTGAAAGCCGGCAGGCTGGCTGTATATCGTGACAGGGTGGAATTCAGTACCAGCAGCGCCCAAAAAACAGTTTTCAATTACGATTCTCTTGTGGCGGTGAGAAAACGGGTACTTCCTACCCCGGCCGTCCTTTTTGTCACAGAGGATGGCCGTACGGAATCCTGCGCCGCAACCTCAAAAAATATCCACGAAGTTTTCCTGTATATTGAGCAGGCTGTCAGACCCTATATTGAGGCAAGGAAAGAACGTCTTTTGGCGCAGGGCATTAAATACTCCCTCGTCAGCAGTATGGGGATAACCGGCGGTATTCTCAACATTTCAGACGATAAAGTAGAATTTCATGCTAAATCCGGCAAAAAGGAAACCCTGTCTTTTCAGGATGTCAAATCTGTTTCCCTGTATGCAGGCTCCCTGGAATTTTCACTGTTCGATGGGGGAACGAGAACTTTTGCACTGGATAAAGAATCCCGGGATGATGTCCTTCCTTTTATCAAAAAAGCGCTTGAACCTTATCTTGCAAAGCGCAAGGCGGAGCTTCTGGCAAAGGGAATTTACTACTCTTTCCTCAGCAATTTCAATCAGGAAAGCGGAACTCTAAATATTTATGAGGATCGGGTGGAATTTACGGCCCATTCGGGGCGGACAGTTTCTACCATGTTCAAAGATGTCAGGACTGCCGGCCTGTATTCAGAGATGCTGGAGCTTTGCCTGGTGGATGGTTCGACAAAAGTGTTTGGTGTAGACACAGACGAACAAAATGAGATACTATCCTTTGTGAAAAAGGCTATCCTGCCTTATGTCAGAAAGCGGACAGAAGGGTTTTCATTAGCTTTTGGCCTGGCAGAGCGGATTGAAATTAATAAAGAGCGCGGCGTCTTCCATATTATCCGTCAGGGCGGGGCTGTAATTACACAGGAGTATTCCCTTGAAAATATCGTCAAATGCCAGCAGGATGAGCCTGCCGGACTTAATCCCATGATTTCCGGTATCCGGCTGGGCAGCAAGGCCATTGCAAATAAAGCAGCGGGCAGGCAGGGGACGGCAGACACGGAAGAAACAATCCGTTCGACAGATATGCTGCTGACCATTCGTACCGGGCAGGGCCAGCAGGTAGAGACGGTCCGTTTTGGTGACTTCCCGCTAGGCATGAGCAGGACGAGTCCCAAGTACGCCCAATATGCCGCCGAAGCTGCCGGGCTGATGGACTATCTGGCGAAAAACTGCCCGGAATGTGAACGGGTGATACCGGCACCGCCTGCACCGGGGATTTCAGCAAAAGAAACACCGTCAAGCGCACCTGATGACATGGATGCTCAGATACCGGACTCCTCCGATACCGCACTTTTTACGGCTTCAGCTGAAAATGAGAATGTTTCTGACATTTACAAATACATACGGCGCACAACCGGGTATATCCATGCCTGCCAAACGCCCTGGGTAATTGCATTCCAGGGAAGCTCCGAAAGCGGCGAAGGAATGCAAATGCTTGAAAAAAACCTGGCGGCACAGTATGGAAGCAATTTGATCCGGCTTCACGGCAGACAGCTTTCCCGGCCAGACCTGGGGGAAAAGCTTCCCCTGTTTATAGGCGCCTGCCTTGTCAGCCGGCTGGGCGGTGCAAACGATGGACGGGCGGCCAAATTCGGCAAGGCTTTTATCAGCCTTGCGGTCACACTGATCTCTCAGGGAAATTCAGACGGGCAGCTTTTGATCGATGCATTTTCCAAAGATAATCCGGCTGACCCCTTAGAAGACCTGCTCAAAACCTTTTCCGATCTGGTAAAGAAAAAATGCGGCGGAGAAAAAAACAGGGTTGTCGTCCTTTTGGATGGACTGGACAGCCTTGCCCCTGCAAAAGCGGTGGGAATCCTGGAGGCCCTGGAATACTTCTTAGGCTGTGAGAAATGTGTATTCGTTATCGCCATAGATTATGCGTCTGTCATCCGCGGAATAAAAGAGCGTTACGGTCAGGACGAGAACGATGGGAAAACCTTTTTCAACAAAATATTCCGCATATCTTTCCGGCCGCCTGCCTCTGATTTTCAGCTGGAAAACTGTGTAAAAAATAAGTTAGAGCACATTGAGATGGCTGCTGACGACTCGGAGACAGGACTTTACTGCAGTCTCCTTGCAAGTTCCATAGGCAGTAAACCGGAAAGCATTGACCATCTGTTTGATTCCTTTCAGCTGCTCAAAACATTGGCTGACAGGGAAATCTATGAGGACAGGCATAACCGGCTCATTCTCTTTGGCCTGCTCTGCATGCAGATGAGATTTCTCAAGGTATACGAGCAGCTTGTGCGGATCAAAGCCTCTATAACACCTGATATGCTTTCAGGGCTCTGCCTCAGGGAATCAGATATCGTTGCCCGCTGCGATCTGGGGGAAGAAGAAAAGGACGGCTTTTGTGAATTTGCCCGGGTGTTTACTGATATTATCAACGCTGACCATGACGGCGGCATATCCCTGTCAGAATGCGGTATGTTTGCCCGGGTTCTGGAATTTTCAAGCATTACCGCAAGGTAAACCATAGAACTTTAAACCAACAAGGAGGAAATGGTATCATGTGTAAATTAGATGATTTGGTTGCGCTCTGCCAGGGCTATCCGGTCTATATTCAGACTCACAATTTCCCCGACCCGGACGCTATTGCTTCTGCCTTCGGATTGCAAAGGCTCCTTGCGCTTTACAAAGTGGAGTCAAAATTGTGCTATGATGGAAGAATCGACAAGCTCAGCGCCTCCAAAATGCTGGATGCCTTTCACATCGACATGGCGCCCTATGAGAGTCTTAAAGCGCAAATGAAGGAAACGGATCGCATCATCTGTGTGGATACGCAAAAGCACGCGGGAAATGTGACGGATTTTATCGGAGACGAAGTCGCCTGTATCGATCATCATCCAACTTTTGTCCCGATTAAGTACCGGTATCAGGATATCCGCATTACCGGAGCCTGCGCCGCGCTGATTGCGGAGTACTATTCCCTGTCGGGGAATAAGCCGGACAATGACACAGCCACGGCGCTCCTTTATGGGATCAAGATGGATACTTTGAATCTCACCCGCGGCGTCACGGCGCTGGATGTAGACATGATCGGTTTTCTGTTCCCATACTGTGACCCGGATATGCTCTCTGACCTGGAGCGCAACAACATGGAGTTCAGCGATCTGAAAGCCTACGGCGCGGCCATAGAAAATATAGAACTGTATGATAAAATAGGGGTATCCTGCGTCCCCTTCTCCTGTCCGGATGCACTGGTTGCAATCCTGTCCGACTTTATCCTCGCATTGATTGAAGTGGAGGTAGCCATCGTGGCTTCTTTTCGGGAGGACGGCATTAAGCTGTCTGTCCGCTCGGAGGATCCGGATATCCATGCCGGCAATCTGCTCCACGAGGCGTTAGCGGACATAGGCAGCGGGGGTGGACATGCCACTATGGGCGGCGGCTTCATCACCAGGGAGAGCATACCGAAGTTAGGGAACTATCCCAAAGAACGCATCCGGGACTTGTTTTTGAACGCTATGTCAGATACATAGACAGTCTTTTCAGTCTTTTGTTTGCAAACTTCCCGCTCCAGGGGATTAGCCTTAATCCCCTGTCAGCGGCAGGACAGCTGTTTTATTCCCTCCTGATTTTCTAAAAACAGGAACAGGCTGTCCAGCCTGTTAGCGCCCCGCCTCTCCTCCCGCTTCTTGGCCGCCCTGTAATAAACCATATTTGACGATTCCCTGCTCATGATTCTCATACCCTTTTGCTCCTTTCCTATGGTTGGTTTTCCTATAAGAAAAGGATAGCAGAATATGTGTCCTAAAAAACGGACTCAGTGATTTCTCCTTCATACTCCATTGAACGCATTTTCATACTTCCGTCCAGCTTCTCAAACTCTCCATATCCTACAAAATGCAAACCGCATTTCTTCATAACATTCCCTGAAGCAAGATTAGGCTCGCAATGGGAGGAAGCAAATTTCCGTGCGCCAAAATTTACACAGGCATAGTGTATCATTGCCTTTACCGCCTCTGTGGCGTATCCCATTCCCCAGCAGTCATATCGGAAATTATAGCCGAATCCCCAGCAGTCCTTTGAGGAATCAACCCCGATATCTCCGCTGCCAATCAGCTTACCATCTGCAACACGCTCAAAGCCAAAATAATATGTACTTGTATCCTTCTCCACAAAAGCAAGCCACTCTCTTGCCTGTTCAATATCGGAATAAGTCGTGTAAACCATATATCTGGCTACCCTTTCATCGCCAACCCACTCAAACACATCCTCGGCATCGGCTGTTCTAAGAGGACGCAGTAACAAACGTTCCGTATTAATTTTAATATCATGCATTGTCATACCCCTCGTTCAATAAGTCCTGCTTATTGTCATGTACCACAAGATGTGCCTGTGCTACTGACACCGGCAAAACGTTTGGAAGGATTACAAATGTTTCAGCAGCCGTTCAATATTACTTCTGTGCGGAATGATAATATCTATATCCACTTCGGGATGAATATTCACATATGCGGTAAGCATATCCATTAAATTATCTTTAGACTTCATATAATCATCAATGATTATTTCATCACTGACTTCAAGACGTTTCAAAATGAGCGCAGATACCACACCTGTCCGATCCTTGCCTGCCGTACAGAAATACAACACTTTAGATTCTGCATTCATGATTGTATCAATAATATTTTTCATTTTATCGTCTATCATTTGCTGATATACTATATGCAGATGTTCCAGTGATTTCGGCGTATCGCCACCGCCCGTAACAGGAAGATGAAAATATCTGAATCCTTCTGTGTCTTTAAGGCCACAGGGCTTTTGAGCAACCTCTTCATCCGACCTCAAGTCCACAATCGTAATTATATCATTATCCAGCAACCACCGGATTTCCTCATCTGTCAGGCTCTCCGGAAAGTCGCTTCTAAAATATTGATTTGTTCCTGTCGGCAACACCCGTGTATTTTTTGTTGTTCGTAATAAAGAACTCATGTAAGTAATTCCCTCACAAATATTATTTTTCTGATTATACCATTTCCCTTCTCCATTTACCACAGAAATTTGATGTTTAGTACTTCTATTAAAAATTCAGGTATTAAAAAGGTATCACACTCCACATCAAAAGCCGGAAAACCCGCTGTTTATACGGTTTCCCGGCTTTCTGCTTATTATTCAGCCTCAACAATTCTAACTCCCCAGGGATCGATGGCAAGCGTATCCCCGCTTTTCACCCCGGCGCCGGACAGCAAATCGTACCCTGCCGGAATTGCGCTTGTAACACTCTGTTCTTTCGCAGAATAATTTAAGTAAAATCTTACGTCTTTACCCAAATCGTTTTTCCCTTTTCTTACAATCACCGGGAACCGTTCGGCAGGTATCGTTGCCCCGGCCTCCTGCAAGGCGTCCTCCAGCACCTTTTCCAGAATTTCTTTTCCTGTCATGCAGCCCAGATAAAAAGCGTAGCCTTTGCCAAACCGGTTCTTTGTGACAGCGGCATATTTTTTCCAGTTATAGTGGTCGTAAGAGGCAAGAACCTGCGCTCCTTCCGGCACCAGCATCTCCATAAAGATCTTTGCCTCTTTATCTGATGCTCCCTCCGCCGCCTCACCACACAGCGCTACGTTTTTGGGCGCCGTAAACTGGTGATATTTTGTCCCAAGGCATTCCCGCAGAATGTGGGGCTGTATTTCATGGCTTACCTTTACATTTTCGTTCGTAAAGGCGCTCTTAAAGGTGGCAGCCAGGACGCCGCCGTCCTCCACATATTGATTCAGCCTTTCCAGCAGGCTGTCCGGCGCGGCGTAAAGAGCGGGCACCACAATCATTTTGTATTGCCCGAAATTTTCTGACTCAGGCCACAGGAAATCGCACTCTATGTTCATCTGGTAAAGGGTATCGTATATCCAGCGCACAACATCGTTATAAACAATGCTCTCTCCTGTCTGCGCGCCGATTTTAAACCACTTTAGGGCTGTCAGGGCCTCATTGCTCACAAGAATTGCCACTTCGTTTTTCTTTTTCAGGTTAACCAGATGACTGCCTGCCTTTTGAAACTCCTGCCCTATGGTACAGGCTTCCAGATAAGTATCATTTTCCGCAAAGTCATGGCTGAGCAGCCCTTTCCAATAGGTTTCGATGGCATTATGGAGGGAATGCCAGTGCCAGTACATAACGCTGTTTGCACCGGAAGCAATATGGCTGTAAGCCTGCAGGCGCAGCTGGCCTTTATAAGGCGTCCATTCCGGGAACCCCTGGGCCTCTGTCTCCAGAACAAGATAGTTGTCCTGCTTTAAGGACCTTGTCATATCCCCGCCGAAGGCAATCTCCATTCCGGTTAAATCCTCCTGTGAAGGATGATAAATATCCACCCCGGCAATACTTAATGCCTTCGCCGCATGATAATGGTTCACGTCCGGCTGAACGCCGTAGGAATGTCCTCTCCATTCAAAATCAAAATTATGGGTGATAAACTGATCTTCCCTGCAATACTCTTTTACAATATCTGACTGCCATCCTAAAAAATCGTCCACCAGGGAACGCTGGAATTTTTCAAACTCCGCCCCGAGACTTCCGTTGATAGTTCCCCTCACATCCGGGAAATCCTCCCACGCATTAATCCTGTTGCTCCAGTAATCCAACCCGAATTCTTTGTTCAGGGCATCCAAATCATTGTCAAATTTTTTCCGCAGATATTTAACAAATTTTTCCTGAACATTTTTCCCGGCTGTCCCGTAATACTTCGTTTCATTATCCAGCTGAAAACCAATGACACATTTTCTGTGAGCAGTACACTCCATAAGCTTTCGGATTACTCTCTCTCCATAAAACCGGTACGCCGGATGGGTGATATCCATAATCTGACGGGCCCCGTAAATTCCCCGCCCATTTACCGTTGTGGCAAGCACGTCCGGATAAGACTTTACCATCCAGGTGGGAATAGCATAAGTCGGTGTACCGATTATCACGGAAATTCCCGCCTCCTCCATAGCATCCATTACCCTCTCCACATGGGAAAAATCAAACACGCCCTCCTGGGGCTCGCAGGTGCTCCATGTGGATTCCGCAATCCTTACCACATTAATCCCTGCTTTTTTCATCATAGCCACGTCCTGCATAAGCCGCTCACCGGGCATGTACTCATCATAATAAGCTGCTCCAAAAAGAAGCTTTTCCATTTATTTGTCCTCCGTTTTTTATGTTATTTGCCGGCTCTGATATTCTTTACTGTTTTCTTTTCAATGGATAAATTCTCATAAACTCTGATTCCGCCATCACCTGTAGGGGCCTGCGCCAATAACCCTGCTTTGATAACAGGTTCTGCGGGCAGATGGAAAAATCTCATCATATAAAAGTTTTCTCCGTCAGCAGAATAATGAAAAGCAAAGTTATTTCCCACACGGCAAACCTGGAGCCAGGCCTCATTGCCCTCAAGATTACAGCCGTTTGCATCATCGGAGTCTCCCTTTGTCACGACACTGACTGCCGCATGGGTATAAAAATCCGTGAGCTCAAAGCAGCATTTTGCCCAGCATGTAAGGTCCTTCATAACCATAACCGAAGCCGAATCATAAATATCCTTGAAATCATGTGAAACCTTCACTTTCAGCACAAAATCACCTTCTATTTCCGTGTAATAGTATGGCGCATTACAAAGTGATTCCGGTAAAAAGCCTTCCTCACATTCATCACTGCTGCCGCAGAAAAAATCCGTTTTGGCAGGAGCAGTGATTTCTATCCTGTTCTCCGTTTTCTTAATCTCACTTTCGTTCATCCACTTAAATTCCATCATAAACACATTCCTTCCTTTCGTTTTTATTAACATAAAGGTGCCGGGCTTTTCCCGTCATCCGTTGTTTTATCTCTCCGCATCCTTCTTAGTATAAAGAGAGAAATTATTAAGACCAATGGAAATACACAGCCCGCCAGCATTCCTTTTCTCAGATCGTTATGAAATCTCTGCGTAATGTTGCCAACCAGACCCGGTCCAAAGGCTCCGCCTAAGTCTCCTGCCATAGCCAGCAAGGCAAACATAGCCGTTCCTCCATCCGAAAGCTTTTTCGAGCAGATACTGATAGTTCCCGGCCACATAATACCAACTGAGAAACCGCACAAAATACAGCCTGTAAGCCCAAGCACCGGATTGTCTGATACCGATGTGATAATATAGCAAAACAGACACAGGCAGCCTGAGCCAATCATAAATTTCATCAGATCCAGTCTGTCGCCATATTTCCCGAAAATAACGCGGCTGATGCCCATGGTTACGGCAAACATACACGGGCCGGCCAAATCCCCTATTGCCTTTGAAAGTCCCAGGGCCGCTTCAGCATATGCGGAAGCCCACTGGGCCATGGAAAGTTCGCTTGCCCCCGCGCATACCATTAAAATAACGGCTATCCAAAACAGCGGGACCCGCAAAAGTCCGCCTGTTTTCATTCCCCCCTCATCGCCTGCCAGACGCTCAATAGGGCATGTTGCAAAATTGAAAATATTGTAAAGAGGAATAACTGCCCATATGCAGGCAAGCCATTTCCAGCTGTCGGCGCCAAAAACCGCAAAAAAAACCGTGGACAACAGTATAACCCCTACCGAACCCCAGCAGTAAAAAGAGTGCAGCAGGCTCATGACGGCTTCTTTATGTTCAAAAGGGCACGCCTCCACAATAGGACTGCCTAATACTTCTATTAAACCGCTTCCAATCGCATAAATCGTTACGCTTATCATAATCCCCCAAAAAGGATCCGGCAGCAGCTCCGGCAAAAACGCAAGGCCCGTAAGCCCCATGGCAGAACACAATTCCGATCCCACGACACATTTCCGATATCCTATGCGATCCGCCAAATAAGCGCACAGTACATCCACGATCAGCTGCGTCACAAAAAACATCACCGGGATAAAGGCTATTTTCCCTAGGGAAATACCATAATCCATATGAAATTTCAGGAAAAGAAGCGGTGCAAAATTGGCCGCTATCGCCTGTGTAATAAATCCCAGATAACAGGCCTTCAATGTTTTTTTGTAATTTTTGTGATTTTGGTCCATATTGACAGTCCTTTCTTTCGTTGTTACAATGATTTGTATTATATAGCGGGGAAATCCAGGCATCAATGCACTATATCACAATTTTATTACACAATATTTCAAAATAAGCGTTGCCGCAAAGATAGTCTGCGTTGTGCGGCAGGCATAAGTCCGGAAACAAACTTCCAAACTTTGTATTCGCAGCAGTATCGCAGACGCAGCTTGCGGTATACAGGAGGGATACAAATGAAGGAAAGATACAATAAAACCATAACCGATGAATCACTGCGGGAAACCGTTCAGCATGGAAGTGAGGAATATCCTTTCCGGTACTATCTTGAGGATATTTGGCTGTTTGACTTTCACTGTATAGACTGGCACTGGCATCCGGAGGTTGAGTTTGTTTATATTAAAAAGGGAACCGCAGAATTTCTAATCGGAAGCAATAAATATACTTTAAGCGCCGGAACAGGCATATTTATAAACACGCAGATTATTCACAGATTTGAATCCTCGGAGAGCGCCGTTATCCCAAATATTGTCTTTTCTCCATTGGTGCTTGCCCAGGAGGAAAGCCTGATCTATCAAAAGTACATACGGCCGGTTCTTGAGTCCTGCGCAGAATGCCTGATATTTTCTTCCGAAATCCCAGGACAAAATGATATTTTGAATACTTTGCTGTCCATATTTGACATGCAGGAATCGGAAGATGTAAATGAAATAGAAACCGTTGCGCTCCTTCTCAGGCTATGGAATATGATATACAAAGAAATATGTATAACCGAAAAGAATCCAGCCCCCCATTCGTCCGCCCATACCCAGGCCCGGCTCCAGATAATGATGCAGTATATTCATAAAAACTATCCGCAGCAGATTTCTCTGGAAGATATTGCAAAAACCGTAATGCTCAGCAAAAGCAGCGCCCTTTCCATATTCAACAGGAATCTCCATATCTCGCCTGTAAACTATCTGGTAAATTACAGGCTAAAACGCGCCGCAAAGCTTCTGGTCACCACGCAAAACAGCGTTTCCTCAATCGCCCGGGATACCGGGTTTGAAAATATCGGCTATTTTTGCCGCAGGTTCAAAAAGACATTCGGGGTAACGCCCGTGGAATACCGCACGAAAGCCGGCCGTTGACAATCCGCCTTCGGCCGGCCGTTATGGGCCTTTACGATATACCACATTTACCGCAGATGTCCTTTAAGCAGCATTTGTCACAATAGGGCTTTGTCCTTGCAGTGCACACCTCTCTGCCATGGTAAACAAGGCGATGACAAAAATCGCTCCCTTCTTCAGGCGGAATCAGCTTCCATAAGGCCATCTCCACTTTCTTTGGCTCCTTAATGCCATCCACAAGTCCCATCCGGTTTACCAGGCGGATGCAATGGGTGTCTGTTACGATTGCCGGTTTTCCGAATACGTCCCCCATAATCAGGTTAGCGCTTTTGCGCCCTACTCCGGGGAGCTTAAGCAGAGCGTCAAAGTCATCCGGAACCTTCCCCTGATACTCATCTCTTAGAATTTTCATACAGGCGCTGATATCTCTTGCCTTGCTCCTGCCTAATCCGCAGGGTTTTACGATTTTTTCAATGTCCTCCACACTGGCGTTTGCCAGCGCATTCACATCCGGAAATTCTGCGTACAAATCCTGCACCACCACATTTACCCTGGCATCCGTGCACTGAGCCGCCAGCCGCACGCTGACAAGCAGTTTCCATGCCTGATTATAGTCAAGGGTGCATCCCGCATCAGGATATTCTTTCTTTAGTCTGTCTATGATTGCAAGAGCTAATTTTTCTTTGGTCATCCCTGTGTTCCTTATCCTTCCTGTTTTCGCCTGAAAGAACCGGGCATTCTTTCTGCCGCATGTCTCAAAAATATACCTGAGCGCCATGCTGCGTTCCTGCCCGCGGCTTTATATGTTATAAAATAACACACTATAAGGATATGCGTCAATCTCCCGCCCTGACAATCATAGTAACAGTTCAGCCATTCCATTCATAAATCACCAGAATATACATTATGCCTAATCGTATCATAATTGGCTGAACTGTTACCAATCATATTCGGACAATTTCCCTGCGAATCCCCTTCCAAAACAAAATAACAGCCAATATGGCAGTGAGTATATCCGAAAGCGCCTGGGCCGCCAAAACGCCATAGTACCCTGCCATTTCCGATGCCAGAATGATTACGATTGCAAATATCACACCCTGCCTGCTGACGGATAAAAGGAATGCCCCTGCTGCCTTTCCTGCCGATTGAAATGTACAGGTCGTTACCAAAACAACCGCTACAAATACCATTCCAATCTGCTGCATCCTAAGCATGGGAACCCCTGTCGCAATAATAGCAGCATCCGGCATGAACATTCCTACCATGGCCGGAGCCGCCAGAGAAAGAATCACCGCAATGACAACCGCCGTAATGCATTCAAATCCATAGCAAAAGCGCAGTATTTCTTTTAATCTGTCCTTATTTTTTGCTCCGTAATTGTAGCCAATCAGCGGCTGGGCTCCAAAGGCAAATCCCACTAAGATAAGAACCGCAATTAAATTAATCTTCATTACAATTCCCATAGCTGCCACCTTGTCATTTCCATAGGGAAGAAGGTACCGGTTTGTCAGGGTCATGCCGATACTCTGCATAAGATTCGTAATGCAGGCGGGAATTCCTATAGCAAAAATCTGTCCGATTTCTGAATAAGATATGTGAAAGCCAACCAGGCTAACGGACAGCCGCTGGCTCTTTTTCAGCAGAAACCATACGAAAAAGATATCCGCACAGATGTTTCCAATCACGGTTGCGATAGCCGCACCTGCTGCACCCAAGCCCAGCACGGAAATAAAGATCGGATCGAGAATGATATTTACCACAGAGCCTAATACGGTTCCCGCCATGGACGCCGTGGCAAATCCTTCTGTTCTGAGCAGATTAGACGGCGTCAGCGCCACAATAATAAACGGCGCGCCAAGAGCGATAAAGGTATAGTACTGGGACGCGTAAGCCATTGTCTCTTCACTGGCCCCTAATAAATACAAAATTGGCTGCCTAAACAGCAGCATCACGGCCGCCACGAAAATTCCGCATACGATTGCCGCGTAAAAGCAAAACACGCTAAGACGCCTGCCATCCTCATCCAGTTTTTGACCAAACAGGCGGGAAATAACCGAGCTTCCGCCCAGGCCAAAAATATCCCCCAGCGCTATCATAAGAGTAAACACCGGTGCGCCAATGGAAACGCCTGCCACAAGACTGGTATTCCCGGTCCGGGCTATAAAATAAGTATCAACCATATTATATACCAATGATATTACCATACTAAACACAACCGGCAGGGCAAACTTAAAATATGCCTTGTGAACCGGTGCTTTTTCAAATAAATAATTCTGCATTTTTTCCCCCTTTTCCGCGAGGTGAACATAGTTCACCTTTGCCTCCTGTTTCAGGAGCGTTTTACGTTGCTGCATTTTTGATTTTAGCAAATCTTCTTGCATTACATTGTGTCATATGTCACAATATAATAAATTTTTCCAAAAACAATTTGAATGCGGGGCAGACTATCTATGAAACAACTCCATGATGACATACTTTTAAATTCCTATCTGGAGCAGTACAAAATAGCATCTCTTTTTGACACGAAAGGGCTTCCCTTCCGCCTTTGTCAGTATGAACGGGGAGAGATTCTGAATAATATTCATGACCCTTCTCTTTTTCTCCAGTTTGTTGTGGAGGGAGCTGTTCATATTTATTTTATCAGGGATGACGGCCAGCGTTCTCCGGTGTGTCTGACAGAAGAATTTACATTGCTGGGCGACATGGAATTCTGCGGTGAAACATCCCTTCCCTTTCTGAGCGAAGCCCATAGGAAAGTGATCTGCGTTGAACTGCCCCTATACGAATACCGCAATATTCTTTTAAATGATAATACCTTTCTCCGGTTCCTTCTGCATTCCATCGCACACAAAATGACTCTGGTATCTAAGGCTGAAATCACTTTTTCAGGTCTTGAGGAAAAATTGCTTCATCATTTGAAATACAATTGCCCTGATCAGCAGTTTCAGGGGGTTGAAACTACAGCTATTCATCTGCACTGCAGCAGGCGGCAGTTACAAAGAATTCTAAAGTCGCTGACCGAACGAAAAATTTTGGAGAAACAAAGTAAAGGAACATACAAACTTGTGTCTCATGCTTCTCCTGGCACAGACGAATTTTAATATTGACAAACCTACTGACAGTATGTTAATATCTTTACATACCGCTGGTAGGTTAAGGAGACATATACCATGGCAAGAAATAAGCATCCGGAGCAGACCGTCAATTTAATATTGGATGTTGCCTTCCGCTTTTTTATGGAAAAGGGATATGAGCATACCTCCATTCAGGATATTATTGATCATTTAGGAGGCCTTAGCAAGGGAGCCATCTACCACCATTTTAAATCAAAGGAAGATATTCTGGTGGCTGTTACGGACCGGATGATGGCCGATTCCAACCGAATGCTTGCTCAGATTCGCGACAGCGAAGGCCTTACCGGTAAAGAAAAGCTGAAAGTTCTGTTTAAGGCATCCATTAACCGGCCTGAGCAGAATGATTTATTTACGGCGGCGCCGGATTTCCACCATAACGAGAAGCTGCTTTTCAGCATTATGCATGACACCGTAAAGGAAACTGCGCCGGATTATATTCTGCCTATTCTTAAACAGGGGATTTCAGATGGTTCCATCAAAACAGATTATCCCGAGCAATTAGCCGAATTAATCTTACTTGCGGCAAATGTATGGATGAACCCTATGATTTTTGACAGCTCTGTGGAAGAAACCTACCGGAAATTTATGGTACTGGACCAAATGATGAAGAGCTTCGGGCTGGATGTTTTAGATGAGCAATTATTGGAGAGAATAACGGAGCTGACATCCATCTACCAGAAAAGTAAATAGCGCTGCATCTCATTACCCGCGGGAATAGATGTTTCCTGTCTGCCCTGTAAAAGGGCAGAAAAATTTTAGTTTTATACATACCAACGTTTGGTATCATTACAAATAATGAAGGCAAAGGTGAGCTCTGTTCATCTTTGCAGTGCAGAAAGGGGAAAAAATGAATCAAAAACTATTTTCAAAGGATTTTACATTAGTTGTTATCGGGCAGATTATCTCTCTGTTTGGCAATGCGGCGGTAAGATTTGCACTGCCCCTGTATCTGCTTAATCTGACCGGCTCGTCCGCTCTTTACGGAGCCGTTACGGCATGTGCTTTTATTCCTGCCATCCTTCTTTCGCCCATAGGGGGAATCCTGGCGGACAGGGTAAACAAGAGAAACATTATGGTCATATTGGACTTCTTTACAGCCGGGGTTATTCTGACGTTTTCCCTGCTGCAGGACGGAGCCGGCCTTGTTCTTCTCCTGACCGTTACGCTGATGCTTTTATATGGCATTGCAAGCGCCTATCAGCCTTCCGTCCAGGCAAGTATACCTGCCCTGGTGTGTCAGGAACAATTTATAGCGGCAAACTCCGTCATCAACATTATAAGCTCTTTTGCCTCCTTACTGGGTCCCGTGCTGGGCGGTATTTTATATAGCGCTTACGGACTTGGGCCTGTGTTATGGGCCTGCACTTCCTGTTTTATTTTATCAGCAGTAATGGAACTTTTTATAGAGATACCTTTTCAGAAGCAGAACTCTGACGGCACCATATTAAACACAGTAAAAAAAGATTTTACGGAAAGTATTCGATTTATTGTAAAAAGTAAACCTGTGATCGGAAAAGTCCTTCTGACAGTATGTGGAATCAATCTGTTTTTGTCTTCCATGATTACCGTAGCGCTTCCCTATCTGGTAACGGAAGTGCTGCCCTTTAATCCCCTTATGGCAAACAGACTTTATGGTTTTGCAGAGGGCGCATTGGCTGCCGGGGGACTGGCCGGAGGCATCTGTGCAGGTATTTTTGCAAAGAAGCTTTCCGTTCAAAAATCAGGCAGTCTGATTACCGCATGTGTTATATGCGTGTTTCCTATGGCTGCCGCCCTGATTTTCTTTTCCTCAGGCGTCCTGAACTATAGCATCATCACAATCTGCTGCTTTGGCGTAATGTTTTTTTCCACCATTTTCACCGTACAGATATTATCCTTTGTCCAGGCCGAAACACCGCAGAATCTGATTGGAAAGGTGATTGCCCTGTGCCTTACGGTTTCCATGTGCGCACAGCCGCTGGGGAATGCATTGTACGGCCTTTTGTTTGAAATCTGCAAGGGATTTGAATATGCCGTCATTTTGTTTTCCGGTACCCTGTCGCTTGCAATTTCCGTAAGTATGAAAAATATTTTTAGAAAGTTCCTTGATAAATCTATACATTAAACACAGACAATTTATCCGGAAGAACTTATCTTCCGGGATTTATTCTTCCGGATATTTGTCTTCCTGAATCAGCAGAAGCATTCCTTTTTTCACGGAAATTCTGCTGTCCTTTCCTATAAATTCGTTGCTCACACCCACAGGATATTCTTTCCGAAGGACTGCATCCTTAAGATCATATTTAAGGCCCTCCTCAAAGACGCCGCTGGCGCTGTCCCCTAAGCAAAATACCGATAAAAAGCCCTTTTCACAGGCCCCGAAATGAATTTCTCCGTCACGGATCACTCTGTACCAGGAATGGGATCCGATCAAAATACCGCTGGCGCCCTTAGCTGCAAGATCCGCAAGGATTTGAATATTGGCTATGGTATGGGAAATTCTTCCGCCTGTTCCTCCGTAAATTACAAATTCCCGGTATCCTCTTTGAAAACCTTCCATTACCGCCCAGCCTGTATCCGTCTCGTCCTTTTCCGGCTTTAGCACAATCACCCCCGGATGCTGCGGCACTTCTTTAAGAGAGTCAAAGTCCCCAACCACCAAATCCATCCGGATGCCTCTTTCCCTGCAGTGGGCATATCCGCCGTCACAGGCAATCAACATATCCTCTTTTCCAGGCAGGGGCAGGCCGTCCCCAAATTCTCCTGCCCCGACTATATAACAAATTCCCATCCCGCTCTCTTCTCCGTCTTAAAACTTTCTATTTCCAGGCAGGAGCTTTTGCAGATCATCTCCCGCATAGCTTTCCGTTCCGGTTTTATTCCGCTGCTTATATCAAGCTGGTACATGGCATAGCAGATAAGTCTGGACAGCACCGCCATCACCAGATAGGCTTTATCTTCCTCTGACAATTCATCCTCACAACCCATTTCTTCCTCCACCACCTTACGCAGTACATCCACCAGCAGCAGATCATTTTCTGTTTTGGAATCCACCATCTCTTTCAACTTGCTGCTTATAGCAGAATTATCCGTCATAACATGGACTGCCTGAAAAAAGCAGCTGGTCTGGGTCAGCTTTTTCTCCATGCTGAGCAAAATGGCATTCATTTTTCCATACAAATCTTTCTCTTTCTTCAAATGCTCATATAAGCTTTCACATGACTCCTTCAGTTCATAAAAGAGCGCCCCTGCAATCATTTCCTCTTTGTTGGAAAAATATTCATAAGCAGTGCCCTTGCCAATCCCTGCTTTTGCGGTTATCTCCGCAACCGTCAGATTATTTAAGTCAGCCCCTTCCATAAAAAGCGCTATAACAGCCTCATAAGTGGCCTTAACCTTTGGCGCCAGATGTGTATTTCCCATAACACTCCCCCATTCTTCATCTCTTCTTTTCCCTTGAAAAAATATCATAAATACAGGGAATTACCACAAGCGTAAGCAGTGTACCGTAAACCAGTCCTCCAATTGTTACAACCGCCATGGGCCTTCCCATCTCGGAGCCCATATCGTTTCCGGTAACCATGGTGCAAAGGGCCAGAATTGTTGTAAGAGCTGTCATAAGCACCGGGCGAAGCCTGGTTCTTCCGGCCCTTAAAATCGCTTCCTTCTTTTCCATACCTTCTGCCCTCAGCTGGTTAATATAATCCACAAGCACAATACCATTGTTTACAATGATACCTGAAAGCATGACAAACCCAATCAGCGCTATTACGCTAAGCTCGCTGTTGCTGATTACCAGTCCGAAAAAGCCGCCTGTAAAGGCAAGGGGAATAGTAAACATAATAATAAAGGGTGAAAGCAGTGACTGGAATTGGGCAACCATTATCAGGTACATAAAAATAAGAGCCAGCAGCAGCATCAGGTATAATTGCTCCATTGCATCCGTAATGGTTTCATTTTCACCGGTCATTTCCAGATAATAGCCGGCAGGCAGCTTATAGTCCTTCAGCGCCTTTTCCACATCTGCCGATACAAGTCCTACATTATAGCCGTCCGCAATTTCGGCAGAAACCGATATATATCTGTTCTGGTCAATCCGGTTGACCGCTTTCGGGGAAATTGTGCTCTCAAAGGAGGCAACCTCAGATAAAGGAAATTTCTCCTTTGTATCATCTTTCGTAGTTCTTTCTATCTCCAAATCCTTAATCAGCGCTCTTGTAAGCTCCAGATCCTTTGCATCCTTTACATAAACGCCGTATTCATTTTCCTCGGTCTCAAGGGTTGTTGCACTGGCGCTTTCCGCAAGCTTTCCTGCCACCTGGCTAAATACCTCCGCAACCGTCATGCCATGTTCTATGGCCTTATTCCTGTCAATAATAACCCGCATTTCCTCCATAGAGTCTTCCAGCCCGTCCGTAACATTGGCAGTGCCTTCCACACCGCCTACTATGGACGCAATATCCACGGCCAGCTCCTGCAGCTTATCGATATCCCGGCCGCGAATCTGTACGGTGACGCCGCTTCCCCCCATAGCGCTCATATCCATGGATGAAGTATCAATGACCATCTCCGCGTTGCTTTTTTCGCAGATTTCTGCGGTCTGTTCCATAATCTCATCTGCAATCACTTCATTGGTCTTTTCTTTATCCCGGTTTAATGTGACATATATAACAGTTTCGTTAGGGGAAACATCCCCGCCTCCTGTCAGCATGGAAAGGGAAGATGCCGAGGCCATAGCGCCCACATCCGACACATCCTCATGGGCAATCAGCTTTTCCACTATCTCATCTGTCACCTGCGCCGTTTCGCTTAGAAGCGCATCCTCCGGCATCGTCAGCGATATGGTGAACTGGGTGCTGTCCATATCCGGCATAAAAGCGGTTCCCTTTGCATAAGAAGCCATGGCGCTTACCACTAACAGTACAACTACAAGCAAAATTACCACCGGCTTGGCTTTCAGCGAAAGTCCAAGCAGCTTTCCGTACAGGTCAACCACCTTTGTAAAAAATTTCCCGTCCGAATCTTCCCTGGTCTTTACCAAAGCTTTAGACGCCATTGCAGGAACCACAGTGAGGGCAATCACCAGACTGGCCAGCAAAGAATAACCAATGGTCAGTCCCATATCCACAAACAGCTGTCTGGTAATTCCTTCCGTAAATACAATTGGCAAAAATACACAAACTGTGGTAAGGGTAGAGGCCATGATGGCTCCCGCCACTTCCCCTGCCCCTTCTATGGCAGCTTCCTTTGCCGAACAGCCTTCTCTGCGCAGGCGGTAAATGTTTTCAATTACCACAATGGAATTATCCACCAGCATACCAATTCCCAGAGCCAGACCTGACAGGGAAATAACGTTTAAGGTCACGCCGCTGAAATACATACACACAATCGTTGTGATAAGACTGATTGGTATGGAACAGGCAATCACCGCCGTAGGCCGCAAATCCTTTAAGAACAAAATCAGGATTAAGATGGCGAGACCTGCTCCAAAAAGGATATTGTTCAGGATAGAATCCATGACAAGGTCAATGTAAATCCCCTGATCCATAAGGGTGATCAGCATCAGATTCTCATTTTCATCCATAAGCTCCCTAAATTTTTCCAAAATCCTGTCGGACACGTCTCCGGTGGAATATCCCGTCTGTTTCTGGATGGTAACCATAATACCCGGCGCGCCGTTTACATTGGCGTAAATATCTGCGGAATTATCGGTCATGAACACATCCGCCACATCTCCTAATGTGATAATATCCACCCCGTCCATTTCCAGATTCATCAGAGGCATTCTCTTAAGCTCGTTTATTTCTTCCGGCTTATCTCCCACCCTAATCAGGTAAGAAATTCCGTCTTCCGTCACATATCCGGCAGGCATGGAAAAGTTCTGTGCCTGCAGCAGCGCTTCAACCGTCTCCACGGTCAGAATGCCTTTCATGTTTGCCTTGTCGTAGGCATTCACCCTGTTTTCTTCTAATTCTTCCTCTCCGTCTAAAATCTGCTGCAGAGCGTCCGCAAGCTGCTCGGCCGTATCCTTAAGCTGTTCTTCTCCGTCCGCAATCTGCTCCCATCCGCTGTCAATCTGCTCCTGGCCCGCTTCTAACTGCTCCTGGCCGCTTTCTAACTGTTTTTCGGTGGCCTCTATCTGGGCCTCCGCGGTGGTAATCTGAAGCTCCCCTAAGCTGATGGTGGTCTGAGCATTGGCAAATTCTGATGCGGCCTTTAAATTTCCTTTGTAGAGCTGGTTTAACCCATCGTCAATCTTGGAAATGTTATCCTCCAGCTCGGATATTTTTCCGGCCATTTCCGCAATTGTCTGTTCATAAGTGGCAATTGTCTGTTTGATAAATTCCTGGGCCGCCGCCTGCTGCTCAAAATTATCCAGAATGCCCTGCATACGTTCATAATCGCTTATTTTATTATCAATTAAGCCTTTGACTTCTCCCACCGTCAAAGTATCTTCCCGGTCACTTGGAAAATCAGGGGCCAGATAAGTCTCAACCTCCACCCGCAAATCATCATTGACAACATCCTTATATATATCTCCATCACCATATGCGCCAAGATCATTATTCAATTTGTTGCCTTCCGCAATCCCCGCCTCAATAACATCCGGCGATTCTATCCCGTCCGGCGGCACGACCCCGTTTTCCTCTAACCCCTTTTTGGCCTCCTCCAGCATCATCTTTGCCTGCTCTAACTCAAGCGTCATATGTATCTTGGCAGCCTCCGCATCCGCCTTGGCAGTAAGGAGCTTGGTTTCCGCCTCCGCAAGCTCTCTGGCCGCCTCGTCCTTTTTACTGGCAAGCTCTGTCTTTCCCTCCTCCAGTTTCACCTTATTTTCAGCGATCTCCGCTTTGCCGTCCGCAAGTTTTTGCTTTCCGTCTTCTATTTCCTTGCGGCTGTCCTCTAACTCCTGCTGGCTCTCCGTCAGCTTTTGTTTGGAATCCTCCATCTCAACTCTGGCATCTTCCAGTTCGGACTGCCCCTCGTAAATATCCTGCTTATTTTCGTTGAGTTCTTCCTTTACCTCATCTATTTCTTCATCTATAGCCCCGAAGACCTGCTCGTTAATCTTATCAATTTTTTCCTGACGAATTACCACGCTTACACTTTCTTCCAAAAGCCCTGTAGCGCTGACAGAGGCTACACCCTCAATGCTTTCTAACTCCGGTATAATGGTATCCTGAGTCATACTGGTAACCTGGCCAGCATCCATATCCGTCCCGCCTACGGCCGCAATCATAACCGGAAGCATATCGGGATTCAGCTTCATGATAATGGGATTGCCCACGGAATCATTCCAATAGCTCTTAATCTGGTCTAAGTTTTCACGTATTTCCAGCGATGCGGCATTCATATCCGTTGACTGGGCAAATTCCAGAATAACCGTGGAATAATTTTCACTGGAAACAGAACTGATGCTCTCTATATTACTTACGGTTGCCATGGAAGCCTCCACAGGCTTTGTGACAACTGTTTCAACCGTCTCCGGACTTGCCCCCGCATAGGTAGTCATTACAATCACATAGGGCAGGCTGATGCCTGGCAATAAATCTGTGGTCATTCTGGTAAAGGATACCACACCAAGCACCACCGCAAGCACCACTGCCACCAAAACGGTATATGGCTTTTTCACACTGAATTTTGATAACATAAGCTCTACTCCTTTTTGTTTTTCACCGGATTACAAAACCGTCCGACCAGTCGGTCGATTCCATCCCCAAAAGTATATTGGCTTAAGAAAACTTTGTCAATATTCGCAAATACATTTAACAAATTTTTTACACTTATATTATTTTAGTGTCAGGAGCCATATGCTAAAATATTTATGTCAGGGAAGGCATACGCGTGTTTAATCAGGCAAAAGCAGTTTTCAGGCAGTTCTGCACAAATAATTTACAGTTCCTGACGGGAAAGAAGTCCAAAATGAGTTCATTTGTAGAGTTTAAGAATGTTGGGAAAATATACCACATGGGCGAGGTGGATATCGAGGCCCTTAATGATGTGAATTTTGTCATTGATAAAGGGGGGAATTATGCGTGGTGGTAGGCGCCTCCGGCGCCGGAAAAACAACAATTTTGAATATATTAGGCGGAATGGATTCTCTCACATCCGGAGAGGTTTTGTTAGACGGAGAGAAAATTTCCATTTTCAATAAGAAAAAGCTGACAGCTTACAGACGTTTTGATATTGGGTTTGTGTTTCAGTTTTATAATCTTGTACAGAACCTGACCGCCCTTGAAAATGTGGAGCTTGCAGCCCAAATCTGTAAAGACCCGTTAGATACAATGACCGTACTCGAGATGGCGGGACTAAAAGACAGGGCAGGTAATTTCCCTTCCCAGCGTGACAGTATCGGCGCTGTGTGAGAATTTTGTCTACAACTATATCTATATGAATAAAGAAACCTATGCAGAGCAGATGGGCGCTGCGGCCGGACTGTGGCTTGGCAAATGGCTCCACTGGTTTGTGATGTATAATATCAATATAGACATGATTTCATTTAAGACAACTATTGCGCCTGTCAGCTATGTATGGAGCCTTATTCTTACCTTTGTTTTTGCTATGCTGGTGAATGGAATAATGTATTTTAAACTGGAGAAAATCAACATGGCGGAGTCCTTAAAATCCATAGAATAGCGTGAAGAAAGCTTGCAAAGCAAGCTTTCTTCACACAAAAAGAATGCCTTGAAAAAAAGCCCTAAAGGGCGGACATTCTTCGTCCGGATTTGTATGCCTGCCAGGGCGGGCAGATGAAAGTTAGCGGGATTTGTGTTGCCGCGCAGCTGCAAAATGTTGGTTAAAGGAGGATTATTTCAAAATCGCCTTTTTCAGCTTTGCCTTGATTCTCTGGAGGGCATTGTCCGTAGATTTGCCGTCCCGGCCCAAAACCTTTGCAATCTGGCTGTATCTCATGCCTGTCAGGTACAAATCCAGCACCTGCTTTTCAAAGCCGCTTAATTCCTTCTCAATAATTTTTTCTAAAATTTCAACATTTTCTTTGTCAATAAGAAGCTCCTCAGGGCTCTTTTCCAGCTGTGAGCTGATGGCGTTTAGCAATTCCCACTCTCCGCCTTCGCCTGCGCTTTCCGCGTTGTCGGCGTAGAGGGAAATATAGGTGTTAAGGGGCGTGTGCTTCTGCCTGCCCGCTGACTGCACAGCAGTGTACATCTGTCTGGATATGCAAAGATCGGCAAAGGTAAAGAAGCTGGCATCGCGCCCTGTATCATAATCCCTGACCGCCTTAAAAAGACCTATCATTCCCTCCTGTATCAGATCCTCCCTGTCAGCGCCTAAAATGTACATAGACTTTGCCTTATTGCGCACCAGATTTTTATACTTATCCATGATGTAATCCGTGATGGCCGCCTCTCCATCCCGCAGCCTTAAAATAAGCTCATCATCGCTATACTTTTCATAATCCTTTTCCATCAAGCTTTACCGTCCTGCTCTTAATTGATTCCCAAAAGCTCCTTTTCTTCCTTTTGCGCATCCCCGCTTTCACTCTCCGCAAAAGCTCTGTCTGCTGCTTCCCCATCCTCATAGAGCTTTATAAGCTCCGCCGCAAAATGCTCTGCCAAAAGAGAGTAGCCTGCCGGATTACAGTGCACTCCGTCCGGCATATAATTATAAATGACGGCCGCATCATGGGTATCCAGTATATTGGAATTATACAGGTCAATTACCGGTATCTCATACTCCTGCGCCAGTTTTTTAATAGCGTTTACGATCACCACCTGCGGCAGAAGATAATCTCTTTCCTTCCTAAGCACATCGTGAAGTACATTAGGGAGCGGTGTTGAAAATACAATAGTCGCCTCCGGATAATTTTCCTTAAGGCCGCGCATCAGTTCATCCAAATCTCCGATAAAGGTGTTTTTCGCTCTCTCGTCCATTGTTCCAAAGTCTTCCTCATTCAGACAAAAACCGTCATTGGTTCCTCCCATCACAATAATCAAATCCGTATCTTCCGGAATTTCCTTATACCTGTCCACGAAAGCCTTATCCCAATATCTTCCGATGGAAGATCCGCCAATTCCCAGATTGGTTATACTCTCCGCCTGCAGTATTTCCTTAAGTTTTGTGGGATAAGCATACTGCTGGTAATCCTCCATGCTGCTAAGGTTGGCCGCCTCGGTTATACTGTCTCCCAGGCAGGCAATGGAAATGTGGGAAAAGTCCACTTCGCTGTTTTCAATGACTTCCCTGTCTATGCTTTTCTGCCTCTGGGTCTCCATATAAGAGCCTCGGATTTTTCGCTTTTCCAGCAGAGAATTCCCGGAAACAGTTGACCAGCCCAATCTGGCCATTTGGTTTGCAGATACGTCAGTTGGCATATTGCCGGATATCCCGCCTGCCATGTTAGCAGATACATCTGCCTGCATATTACCGGATATTCCGCCTGTCATATTGGCAGATACATCCTGCAGTATGTTCTCCGATATATCCCCTGTCCCATTGCCTGATACGCTTTCCCGTCCTTCCCCGTACTCTCCTTCTATGCCGCTTCCTTCATTGCCAGATACACTGCTCATTCCCACATCGCCGGACTCATCTTCTCCATTATCCGGTAAATCATCCCGGGACCCGTCAAAGGAGGCCGCCTCCTTAGCTTCCCCATCCGGACTGCCTTCCCCGTACAGCTCCTCATCCAGTACTTCATCAAAATATGCCCTGTTTTCTTCAATAAACGCTTCAATAGCCGCCGGGTCTTCGGATAACTGACTGATTGTCAGCTGCATATCTGCTGCATCCGCATAGGACTGCCTGTATCGCTCTATCCGTTCCTTTTCCCATTGAGACTGTCCGAAAAATAAGAAAAAATAGCGTAGAAAATACCGCCAGAAACTTGTCTATATGTGACAATCTGGCGGC